>JAOUNS010000001.1 GCA_029880855.1 Gammaproteobacteria bacterium | reverse complement strand
TTCTATCATATTTTTTTTCGTTTGCTTGTCAGTTTTTTCTGATATCCTTGTCAGTCATTTCGTATTTTTTAAATCTATAAATATTTAGTCGTGTCGGCTAAAAAAAATAACAGTGATATATACAGAAGGCTGGCTTTTTCCTAATACCCAACTTTCTGTATATTACATTTGTAAAATTTACTCAATCTGGTAATAATTCTATCAGGCAATCGGATTGCCTTCGATAAATAATCACTAAAGGAATAGTACAATGATTGACCAGTCAGTTTCCCGGTTCTGGGACAAATTTATTGCAAAAACAGAAAGTTATGGGGTAAAGCCTACTGTAATACGCTGGTATGTAAAACATGCTGAAGCGTATATCAAAACATTTCCAGGCCAACGTTTGGCGTCACATTCTGTTTCCATGGTGGAGTCATACCTCTCGGACAAAGACAGAAAACCACAGTTAAAAGAATGGCAATTTAACCAGATTGTCACATCATTGAAAATTCTATTTGTTGATATGCTTGATGTTGACTGGGCAAAAAATTATCTGTGGCATAAGTGGTCAAAAGATATACCCTCTTTGCCAGACAATCATTCAACAATGGCTAGGGATCATTACTCTCTCGACAGGCTAAATGAGTCAGAATCGTATCTGGAAAATGACAATGGTCTGTTTGGAAAAGTCATGGAGGTCCATAAGGATCAACTGCGGGCATTTATCAAACAAATACGTTTACTGCAGTATTCAATCAGAACAGAGCGGGCATATGTTGGCTGGTTTATCCGTTATGTTGCCTTTTGTGAATTCCGTGATCCGACTCAATTAAATGAGGCAGATATTGCCGGGTATATGGAATATCTGGTTATCACTCGTAATGTATCGAGTAGCACGCAAAGGCAGGCACTCAATGCTATTATTTTTTATTACAAAAAGGTTTTGAACAGAGAGCTAAGTCAGAATATCGAGTTTACTTTTTCAAAAAAACCTAAACGCTTGCCGGTTGTCTTAACAAAAGCAGAAGTAAAAAAGATACTTAATGGCCTGGAAAACCCGATGTACAGGTTGATGGCTAATCTATTGTACGGATGTGGGTTACGTTTAATGGAGTGTGTTCGTTTACGGGCGCTTGATGTTGATTTTGGTTATAAACAGATACTTATACGAGAAGCCAAAGGTAAAAAGGATCGTGTTGTCCCTATGCCAATCATTACTATTGAGGGGTTAAAGCAACAGATAGAAGTGGCTGAAAAATACCATACTGAAGACCTGACCCAGGGGCTGGGTCGTGTTTATTTGCCCGGCGCCCTATCGAGAAAGTATCCTAATGCAGAGCAGGAGTTTAAATGGCAATATGTTTTCCCTTCTGTCTCACTTTCACGGGATCCTCGCTCTGGTATATATCGTCGTCATCATGTACACGAAAATAACCTGCAAAAACATCTGAAACGAGCTGCCGAGCAAGCCGGAATATTGAAGAAGGTTAATTGCCATACCCTGCGTCATTCCTTTGCCACCCATCTCCTGGAATCAGGCTATGACATTCGGACGGTGCAGGAATTGCTGGGTCATGCGGATGTATCAACGACGATGATTTATACCCATGTGTTAAACAAACCGGGGGTGACGGTGACGAGCCCGCTGGATATGTTGGTAACGGTGTGACATATGTCGTGAGGCGTATATTGATCGCCACCCTCTGGCCCCCTCCTTGAATGAGGGGGAGTAAATCCAGAAATAAAAAAGGGCGCCCGAAGGCGCCCTTTCTTTATCGCTTTAATACCTGATGTTTACAGTTCAAACTTCGGGCATTTCTTCGGTACTGCCACACCCTTGATGCGAACATAGCTGGGCATGCCGTCTTTGTAGGGCGGTGGGAAAACCAGGGGCAGATACAAGTAAGTTCTAATATTAGAGAAAACTGTGTTCTGACCCGAATTCTAAAACCAGTTCACAAAACCTGCATCGTTACTATTTTTTACAGTTGTACAAAACAACTGTCGAAACTAACTTCTAGCGGTTACACAGTCACAAAATATTTAGTCAGTCAACAAGGAGAGACAATGAAAACTCTAAAATACTCGATTATTATTCTGTTTAGTATATTCGTTAACAACGCATATGCGGCCACACTGGATTGCACCGGGACCATAACCAGTATCTCGATTCATCAACCAGATAAACTGGCCGTCGCTCTGTCATCAACCAATACATTGGTGTACTGCACATTTTCGTCTGGCACTCAATTCAACAGTGTGACGCCGGAAGCTTGCAGGGAAATTGCTAATGTTCTCGCGCAGGCAAAAAATGCCGGTAATTCCGCCCTCGCCCGTTTTGAGACAACAGCAGGAACTTGTGGTGCAATCACTGGCTGGACCCAGGTTGATCTGCAGATGGCTATATCACAGTAATTGTTCAACCAGTCTCGGTGAAAAATCTCGGCCATATACGTTTTTCACGGTCTACCAAGGGGGAGCAGATCAGTTGATACATCAAAATATTGTCGTTTTAATTGTTCTGGCCCCTTGATTCATAACCCCCTCCTGTAAGGCGGGGGAGTAAATCCAGAAATAAAAAAGGGCGCCCTGAGGCGCCCTTTCTTTATCGCTTTAATACCTGATGTTTACAGTTCAAACTTCGGGCATTTCTTCGGTACTGCCACACCCTTGATGCGAACATAGCTGGGCATGCCGTCTTTGTAGGGCGGTGCGTCTTCGCCCTTGATCAGCGGTTCCATGTAGTCGCGGCAGGCCTGGGTGATGCCGAAGCCGTCGGGGGTGATGAAGTTTTTCGGCATCATCTTTTCGACGTTGGCGACCTTGCTCAGATCGGCCATGCCCACTTTCCATTTGAATGGTTTGTTGGAGAGGCGATCAACGGTCGGCATGACGGAGTTGTGACCTTTCAGTGCAAACTGTACCGCTGCCTTGCCCATGGCGTAGGCCATGTCCACGTCGGTCTTGGAGGCGATGTGGCGGGCGGCGCGTTGCAGGTAGTCAGCAACGGCCCAGTGGTTTTTCAGTTTCAGTTTGTTCTGGATCATGCCGCTGATGACGGTGGCGGCGCCACCCAACTGGCTGTGACCAAAGGCGTCTTTCAGACCGGTTTCGGCCAGGAACTTGCCATCGGGGTAGTGCACACCTTCTGATACCACAACAGAGCAGTAGCCGTGCTTCTCAACGTTTTCCTTCACCTTGGCGAGGAATTTCTCTTCGTTGAATTCTACTTCAGGGAACAGGATGACGATGGGGATCGGGGTGTCTTTGGTGGAGGCCAGGCCACCGGCAGCGGCGATCCAGCCGGCGTGACGACCCATGACTTCAACGATGAAGACCTTGGTGGAGGTCTTGGCCATGGAGGCAACGTCGAATGAGGCTTCACGGGTGGAGACGGCAACGTACTTGGCGACGGAACCGAAACCGGGGCAGTTGTCGGTAATGGGCAGATCGTTATCTACAGTCTTCGGCACATGGATGGCCTGGATGGGGTAACCCATTTCCTTGGACAGCTGGGATACCTTGTAGCAGGTGTCAGCGGAGTCACCGCCGCCGTTATAGAAGAAGTAGCCGATGTTGTGCGCCTTGAAGACTTCGATCAGGCGTTCATATTCGCGCTTGTTGGCTTCCAGTGATTTCAGTTTGAAGCGGCAGGAACCGAAGGCGCCGGATGGCGTGTGGCGCAGACCCTTGATGGTTGAGGCGGATTCCTTGCTGGTGTCGATCAGATCTTCGGTCAGAGCACCGATGATACCGTTGCGACCGGCATAGACCTTGCCGATCTTGCCTTTGGCGGCGCGGGCGGCTTCGATGACGCCGGCGGCTGAGGCGTTGATCACGGCGGTGACACCACCGGATTGGGCGTAGAAGGCATTCTTCGGCGCAACTTTCGGCTTCGATGCTTTCTTCTTTGCCTTTTTCTTGCCGACTTTCTTTTTGGCAACTTTCTTCTTGGCTTTTTTCTTCGCTACCTTTTTCTTGGCAACTTTCTTTTTGGCTTTTTTCTTGGCGGCCATGGTTGACGCTCTCCTGTTTTCGTTATGAATTGGAAAAAATGGATTGTGCGGGTGTTTGCCCGTTAACTTTTAATGACGCCCTTGCGTTTCAATTCATGATCGGCCTGCACCTTCAGGGTGGTCATCAGGCAATCACGTACATCGTCGTAAAATTCTTTACCGGTGCCGAACTGTTCATCATCGCCATAAAAGAACTGGCTGAAGAATTGTTGTTCGCCGGCTTTGGAGAGGATGAAGTGACATTCGCCGTGTTGCCAGTAGATGGCCGGGCATTCAATGACTTCATCATCGTCCGGATGGACGGGCACTTCAATATCGGCGCGTTGAGTTTCGATTGGGTTTCCATACCTTTCGCGCAAGGTGTCGTCGACAACCTTGAGTTCTCCCTCGGTAAAGTCAGGTATCTCGCTCATGATTGGTCAGGGGGTTGCTGTTTCAGGGCCGCTAAGGATACAAGATTGAGTGGATAATTGCATCGTTCTGTCGGTAAAACAGGGAGAATTTCCGCGGCAATATGGCTGTTTTTATACTGGAATAAACCGGTTTTTGTTCTCTTTCAGTGCGGGAGTGCGTATTTCCCGGCAGTGCGGCAACCGCCGGCGGGCCGGTATGTTGTCACGGGGCGAGTTTTTGTTGCAGGCGTTTGACGCGGGCTTCGAGTCGATCTACGTCATTGCGCAGGGTATCAACGTCATTATTAAAGTTTGCCACATCGCCGTGTTGCGGCAGATCGAGTGATTCCTGTTGCAGGTATTCGGCAATATTCTGACCGGTGGTGAGCAGTGCATTTTTACCCCAGTCGGAAAAACCGCGCAGCAGATTACCGACCTTGTGGGCGATCACATCGCCGGTATAGACGGAGAGTACCTCTTCCCAGTCAATGGCCATCTCATCCATGATGCGTTTGAAATCCTGGCCCAGACGCAGGTCACCGCTGATCTGTACCTCACCCTGCAACATGACCCGGGTGCCGTTATCGCTCAGCGAGAGTTCGGCAAAGGCCAGGGGGCTGCCGCTGAGGGTGGCGTCGGCTTCACCCTCAAAGCAGTCATGGATCAGCAAACCGTTGCTGTCCGGCCGCAGGTAGAAGGTCTTTTCCGGGCCGCGCAGGTGGACGGCGATCACCTTGCCCTGCAGGCGGGCCAGTTTGGCCGGATTCTGTGGGTCCAGTTTCAGATAGGTGTTGGCGGCGCTTTCCAGTCCGGCAGTGAACAGACCATTGAGTTCGGCAAACAGGCTCATTGGGGTAATCCTGAGAGTTGATCCAGGGAGAGTTCCGCATAGTCATCCGGGGCATAGATCACGACGGTTTTGGCCAGCTTGTCGTGGAAGCCCTGTTTGCGTTTGTCCCAGATGATCCAGAGGAAGCCGATATAAAAGCTGAGGATGGATACGCCGTAACAGACCAGACGGGTCGCGGCCTGTTGCCAACTGAGGGGGGCGAGGTTTTCGGCGTTCACCACCTTGCAGGACATCAGGCGTTTGCCGGGTGTCGCCCCGGTCTGGTGCCAGAAGAATACCACCAGTGCGGCGGGCAGGATGCGGCTCAACAGGGCATCCCAAAAACCGTAGACCAGCAACAAGTCACCGCTGTTGAACAGCCAGCGAAAATAGTCGTGGCCATAGATCAGGAAGGCCGCCGGTGCAGTCAGGGCCAACACCAGTGCGATATCAAGCAGCACGGCGAGCAGACGTCGCCAGAATCCGGCATAGATGACGGTTTGGGTGGTCACAGTTTATAGCCGCGATGCAACGCAACGATACCGCCGGTCAGGTTGAAATATTCGCAGCGTTCAAAGCCGGCATTTTCCATCATCCCCTTCAGGGTCTCCTGGTCGGGATGCATCCGAATGGACTCGGCCAGATAACGGTAGCTGTCTGCGTCATCGGCGATGAGTTTGCCCATCATGGGCAGGATGCGGAAGGAGTAGATGTCATAGATGGGTTCCAGCGGCTTCAGCACCGGCTTGGAAAACTCCAGCACCAGTAACGGACTGCCCGGTTTTAATACCCGGTACATGGAGCGCAACGCCTTGTCCTTGTCGGTGACGTTACGCAGCCCAAAAGCAATGGTGATGGCATTGAAATAGTCATCGGGGAAGGGCAGGGCTTCGGCATTGGCCTGCACATATTCCACATTGCCGACGATACCTTCATCCACCAGTCGGCTGCGGCCGACCTTGAGCATGGAATCGTTGATGTCGGATAACACCACCTGGCCGGTCGGACCGACAAGGCGGGAGAACTGTTTGGTCAGATCGCCGGTGCCGCCGGCCAGATCCAGCACCCGGTGCCCGGTGCGTACGCCGCTGTGTTCGATGGTGAAGCGCTTCCACAGGCGATGGATACCCAACGACATGACATCGTTCATGACGTCATATTTTTGCGCCACCGAATGGAAGACACCGGCTACGCGACTTTTCTTTTCTTCCCAGGGGACGTCCTGGAAACCGAAGTGGGTGGTTTTGTCATTCATGGGGCTATTGTAGCTCGGATGCAGGCGGGATTTCACCCGACAAATCTTCAGTATTTGCAGTTTTGTGCGGGTGAGGGCGGCGGTTTGTCGGTTGTGCCGGGCATGTTAACAGTCATTCACTGTCACGCCAGGCGCTTAATGATTCAGTGATGCAGCTGTAGAGGTGTTGTGCAGTCAATGCCGTCTTTTCGACGTAGCCGTTGATGTCGAAATTGGCCATTACTTCCTGTTCCGGCGCCCGACCGGGCTGGCCGGTGCGAATAATGATCCGAACCCGGTGATTATGCAGTTGTACCCGGATCGTACGGGCGGCGTCCAGACCGGCGGATTCGGTTTCCATCACTACATCAAGCAACAGAACCGCCGTATCGGGATGCTGCTGCATCAAGGCAAGACAATCAGCGGCGGAATAACCCTGGATAATCTCAATGGGACGGCCTTCGTAGCGGAAGCCGGTCAACACCATGGCGGTTACCTGATGCACTTCATGATCATCATCAATGATCATGATTTTCCACGGGTTTGCCTTGGTCTGCTTGAGACCGGGTTTTGCGTTGGTGCTTTGCTTCGGTTTGTTACCGAACAACAGCGCATTGCCTGAGTTTTCCAGGATTGTTTGTCGTAGTTGCATGGTCATACCTGTTTACTGACGGTGTGCGGTTAAATTTTTCATTTGGAAAATTCAGGCGATATCTCTTTTTGTATCGGCCTGATCGGTTTGATTGACCGGTAACTCAATGCGGAAGACTGTGCCTTCACCCTCGATACTGCTGCACTCAATGTTTCCCCCCAGTGTCTGGGTGACAAGGTTATAAACAATGTGCATG
Organism: Gammaproteobacteria bacterium; assembly: GCA_029880855.1. GTDB lineage: Bacteria > Pseudomonadota > Gammaproteobacteria > UBA6429 > Thiohalophilaceae > JAOUNS01. Next base: position 567,469 of record JAOUNS010000001.1, on the reverse strand, counting down.
CCGAGACCTGAACCTCCCTGGCCGCGACGTGTGGTGTAAAAGGGTTCAAATACCTTGTGTACTGTTTCGTTGCTCATGCCTTTGCCGTCATCGGCATATGTGAGACGGAGTGGGTCCGTATCATCAACACTGATTTTGATGTGACCGCCGTTTCGGCCGTCGAAACCGTGGGTGATCGAATTCATCACCAGATTGGTGATGACCTGCGAGATGGCGCCGGGATGGGTAAACAGCATGAGTTTATCCGGGCAATCGATTTCCACCTTGTGGCCGGCGGTTTTCAGTTTAGGGTGCAGGCTCTGCATAATCTCGTGCAGGTACTCGTGCAGATTAATATCACGTTTTTCATTGCTGGTCTGATCTACCGCCACTTGTTTAAAACCACGGATCAACTCGGCGGCACGGTTCAGGTTTCTGTGGATGATTTGACTTGATTCAGCGGTGGTGGTCAGCATCTCTTCAAAGTCATCACGGGTCAGCTGGTCAGTATGATAACGTTTGGCGTAGTCATCCAGTTTCATTTGCATGTGGCTGATGGCGGTGATGCCAACACCTACCGGTGTATTGATCTCGTGCGCCACCCCCGCCACAAGTCCACCCAGTGAGGCCATTTTTTCCGACTGGACGAGCTGATTTTGGGTGCGTTGTAACTGGGCCAGCGAGTCATGCAGTTGTGCATTGGCTTTTTTAAGTTCCGATGTGCGTTGCGATACACGTTCTTCCAGTTGCTGGTTGGCCACGCGTAGCGCATCTTCGGCCTGTTTCTTTTCAGTGATGTCTTCCACGCTGGACCAGATCAGCTTTTCGTTTTTGCGATCAACTATCTGGCCCTGTAATCGCACCGGTACCCGGCGTCCGTCTTTATGCAGATATTCTTTTTCATAAGGGCCGTAGCGACCTGTCTTCTGCAGACTCTCAAGTTGTTTTGCCTCATCGGCGGCATAATCTTCAGGGGTGATTTCCCAATAGGTCAGTTGTTTGGTTGTTTCAACATCCTGACCGATGATATTCGCGTAGGCCGGGTTGATTTCCAGCAGTTTTCCCTGCATGTCGCACAGGGCCAACCCGACCGGTGAGGTCTCGAACAACATACTGAGCCAGGCTTCATTCTCACGTAATGCCGCAGAACGTTGTTTGATGTCATGCGCCATGCTGTTGACCGCTTCGGCTATCCTGCCGAGCTCATCATTACGTGTTACATCCAGCTTTTTGTCATAGTTGCCCAGACCGATTTCATGCACGGCCTGCATGACATGTTGCAGCGGTTGACTGACCTGTCTGCGCAAGACGATATAAAATATGGCCAACTCAATAAGTAACGATAACACACCCAAAAAAAGGATCAGACGTGCGGTGCTCATGGCGGAGGCCTTCACCAGAGCCTTGGGATAAACGGTAACAAAGTACCAATCGGTTTCCGGGAAGTAGGTCATAGCCAGATAATCGTCCGTGAGCGGGCTTTCGAGTACAGTCTCCTGATTACTTGCGGTACTGACGGTGTTAAAGATGCCTTGCAGCGCCGCATCGTTAGACGTTTTAATATCATAGAGTCCCTGTTTTTGTTTGATGGCTTCGAGTTTATCTGGATGGATAATCAGCCGTCCGTCTTTGGAAAAGATAATATTGTATGAACCTTGCATGTGATCGTTGAGAGTTCGCGTGATAAGGTCATTGAGTGTGATGTCATGCCCGATGGTGGCGACATGCCGGCCCTGATAGTCTACCGGTGTTTCCAGTGAGACCATCCATAACGCAGAGACTTGATCATAAAACAGGCCTGTCCAGCGGCTTATCCGTTCGGGATTGTTTTTCTTGTCGGCAATACGGAACCACTCCTCATCCGGCATGTTCATCTCGGCCTTGATGTCATGTGCCCAGTTCGGGACTTCCGGCCAGTATTCGACAATCAGGTTCTCGGGGGTGGTGATATAGGTATTCTGCAGTCGATGATGCCAGGCCGGACCGTGCTGATTGACCAGACGGCTGAATAACAAGACGCGACGTTGCAGTGCCGCATCGATTTTTACACCTTTACCGATAAACGCACCTGCCTGGCGTTTGCCATCAAAACCCGCCAAACGGGTGCGCACGGTGCCATCGGGAAAGGTGGTAAATTGCTTGTCAAAGGCTTGCCGGATTGCGTCCTGTGACGGCGGAGGCAGCTTGAACTCGTCAAGGATAATGGACTTGAGATTGGTATGATTATCCAGTGCCAGCTTAAAGATATACCGACTTGATTCACCGCGTTCAGCAACGTATTTGGTTAACTGATTGAGTGATACCCTGGTCATTTCATTGGTGACATGGAAGTAGGTAATTCCGGTCATGATGATGATGATGACAGCGATTCTCAGCGCCAGGCTGAACAGGGTATTACTCGCGATACTTTTTTTACGCGTTACCAACTTGTCAAACATTCTTGCCCTCATTGTTGTCCGCGGTCAAGAAGACTCTGCTTTACCCCAGGGAGTGGATCGGCAAGTGATCTTTTTCACTCACTGCCAGACCACTTGTGAAGCTTGTCAATACCGGTAATTTCAGGCTGTGAATCCTGGGCCACTGTTATCAATGGTAGGGCATTGCTGTGCCGAAAGTTTTGGCTGTGACAGATGTTTACAAGGAATTTCATGCAGTTTGTTTCAGGATATGTCGCGACGTGCTGCTGATCAGCCCTGGAACATGTTGATCCACCATGCTTTATTGGCGGTAAAGGTCTGTCTCGGGTGGTGAGGTTAAATCGAGGGCATATCGTTGTTAGGGTTGTTGATGGACCTGATTACGCTCCAGACAATCTGGAGTGTCAGGGTGTGCGATGCACACCCTGTTCAAAACCTCAGTCAGGAGACGGGTCTTATTTTTCCTGGGACTTTTTGAAGGGGAACCAGAACGGCTTGCTCATGGCGCAGAAAATCCACATCACGGCGGCATAAATCAGACCGCCAATGGCGATACGGTTGTAGATCGCTTCGCGGGCCTTGAGCTCGGCATAGGAGGCGAAGTCGGTTGTGGCAATGAGATAAAACGCCACGACAAAAGTCAGAATACCCAACAGGATATTGAAGCGCAGGAATCGACGACGGGTAATGGCCTGTTTGAGGGAGAGTAACTGCATATTTTTTACCTGATGATTGATTTCACATGACTCAAGCGTAGACCAGGGTATATTAGAATTTGTTGATATAGATCAAAAACAGCACATTTCGTTGATCCCGTTGTGTGGGGCGGGCAGGCGGGGCGATACCTGTCAAATGTCGGGATCCTTTACGCAATCCGGTCTCTTGCTTGGCGAGTAAAATGTAAATCCTTACAAAAACAAAGAGATAGTTTTAATGGCACAATATTTGTATAGGGTTGCAGGATTGAACTTTACCTAGTGGTGTAATAATGAAAAAAGTATTCGGTTTTATTCTTTGCCTGTTGGCCGGTTCGGCACACGCCGGTGTGATCCTGGGGCCGACAGCGGTTGATGTTTCAGCCACAGATACCTCTATCTACGGCTCAAACAACAACAGCCTGATCGACCAGAGCGGTCTTTCTGCCAACTACATCAGTGGCGTCACGGATTTCGCCGCATTTACCTCCACTTCTACTGCACACTATGACACGACATTGACCAACCTGGGTCTGGGTGGTGTGGCTGAACTGGGCAGCTTCTATTTCGATTTGGGCAGCCTGTTTAATGTGGATGGTGTGGCCACCTGGGGTCAGGATTGCTGTTCCGCCACCTTGTTGTCCTACGATCTGTATGCCAGTGATGCCTTTGGCGCTGCCGGTACACGCGAGCTGATCGGTCGCTTCTCTGCCGGCACCACACCCAACGCCTACGCGCATACCTTTTCCGCTGTCACCACCCGGTTCCTGGAAATTGATGTGATTGCCAACAGTGGTTATCCCTATGCCACCCGTCTGAATGAAGTTGTCTTCGGCGGCAGTGTTACCGGCGTACCGGAAGCACCGGCGTTGCTGCTGATGCTGATGGCCCTGGCCGGTTTTGGTGGTCTGCGTTTACGGAAGAACAGTTAATTCCCATACCGCTGATACAAAAAAACCGCTCCTGTGAGCGGTTTTTTTTTGCCTGCCAAACAGCGAATTTTCCGCTTAGTGTTTCGGATCAGGACGCACATGTCCGGCGGCCTTGAGGCGTTCCAGGTATTGGGGCCAAAGGGCGTTGTGTTCCTTGCCCAGTTTATACAGCACTTCCCAGGAGAAGATGCCGGTGTCGTGGTTGTCGTCAAAGAACAGCTGGATGGCATAGTTTCCCACCTGTTCGATCTTTTCGATGTTCACATCCTGTTTGCCGATTTGCAGCACTTCCTGACCGGGGCCGTGACCCTGGACTTCGGCGGAGGGTGAATAGACGCGCAGGTATTCGGCCGGTAATTGAAAACGTTCACCATCCGAGAAGGCGATTTCCAGCACATGGGAGACCTGGTGCAGGGTGATTTCGGTGGGCTTGGGGTTGTTTGACATAACGTATTCCTCAATCTAAAAAACTGATAAGGGCAGTTTAGGGAAAACCACCCTCACCCCATCCCTCTCCCAGGGGGAGAGGGGGAGTATGTATTTCATGCTATAGAATATATCGACTCAAGTCTTCATTATCCGCCAGTTCACCGAGGTTGCCCTCGACATAGCCGGCATCAATGGTGATCTTCTCACCGGCGTGATCGGCCGCGCTGAAGGAGATCTCTTCCAGCAGACGTTCCAGCACGGTATGCAGACGGCGCGCACCAATGTTTTCCGTGCGTTCGTTGACCTGCCAGGCCACTTCGGCCAGACGCTTGATGCCGTCTTCGGTAAAGCTGATATGGACATCTTCGGTGGCCAGCAGGGCGCGATACTGTTCGGTCAGTGAGGCGTCCGGTTCGGTCAGGATGCGAATGAAGTCGGCGGTGGTCAGCGCCTTCAGCTCGACGCGGATCGGGAAACGGCCTTGCAGTTCCGGGATCAGGTCAGAGGGCTTGGACAGATGGAAGGCGCCCGAGGCGATAAACAGGATGTGATCGGTTTTCACCATGCCGTACTTGGTGGTGACGGTGGAGCCTTCCACCAGCGGCAGCAGGTCGCGCTGCACCCCTTCGCGGGAGACATCGGCGCCGCTGTGTTCGGCGCGCTTGGCGATCTTGTCCATTTCGTCGAGGAAGACGATGCCGTTTTGCTCGACGTTTTCCAGCGCCTTTTCCTTCAGGTCTTCTTCGTTGACCATCTTGGCCGCTTCTTCATCCACCAGCAATTTCATGGCCTGATGGATGGGCAGTTTGCGGGTCTTTTTACGACCACCACCCATGTTCTGGAACAGCCCCTGCAGCTGGCTGGTCATCTCTTCCATGCCCGGCGGGGCCATGATCTCCACGCCCACCGCCGGGGCGTTGACCTCGATTTCGATCTCCTTGTCATCCAGCTCACCTTCGCGGAGCTTTTTGCGGAATTTCTGCCGGGTGGCGGTTTCCTTGTCGGTATCACGCACGCCTTCTTCAACAGAACTGAAGCCAAAGCCGCTGTCACGGCGGGCCGGCGGCAACAGGATATCGAGGATGCGCTCTTCTGCGGCGTCCTCGGCGCGGTGACGGACCTGGCTCATGGCCTGTTCGCGGGTGATTTTGATGGAGATGTCCATCAGATCGCGCACAATGGACTCAACATCACGTCCAACATAACCCACTTCGGTGAATTTGGTGGCCTCGATCTTGATAAACGGTGCGTTGGCCAGTTTGGCCAGACGGCGGGCGATCTCGGTTTTGCCGACCCCGGTGGGGCCGATCATGAGGATATTCTTGGGGGTGATTTCGGCACGCAGTTCGGCTTCGACATGGGCGCGACGCCAGCGGTTGCGCAGGGCAATGGCCACGGCGCGCTTGGCGTCCGATTGACCGACGATGTGCTTGTCCAGCTCCTGGACAATCTCCCGGGGTGTCATGTTCGACATTTAAACTTCCAGCTCTTCGATGACAAGGTTGTGATTGGTATAGATGCAGATGTCAGCGGCGATATTCAAGGCCTTCTCGGTAATTTCTCTGGCATTCAGCTCGGTATTCTCCAGCAAGGCGCGGGCGGCGGACTGCGCGAACGGTCCGCCGGAACCGATGGCGATGATGCCCTGCTCCGGTTCGATCACATCACCATTACCGGTGATGATGAGTGAGGACTGACTGTCCGCCACAGCAAGCAGGGCTTCCAAGCGGCGCAGGGTGCGGTCAGTGCGCCAGTCCTTGGCCATCTCCACCGCAGCGCGGACCAGTTGCCCGGAGTGTTTTTCCAGCTTGCTTTCAAAGTATTCAAACAGGGTAAAGGCATCGGCCGTACCACCGGCAAACCCCGCGATCACCTTGTCGTGATAAAGACGGCGCACCTTGCGGGCATTCCCCTTCATCACGGTATTGCCCATGCTCACCTGACCATCGGCACCGATGACGACTTTATTATTTCGGCGTACTGAAAGTACTGTCGTACCGCGATACTGTTCCACAGCTCACTCCTGCAATGAAAAGGACTTAGATTGTACACCAGCGTCTGAAGCTCAACAAAAACCTTAACGCAGAGGCACAGAGGACACGGAGATCACAGAGTTTTTGAATGAATGGGAAGTAAACCGACGGTATTTCAATGATCAGATGGTTTATTTGGATAAATAATTAGAAGCGGTCTCAAAATTACTGCGCTTGGTCCTGCAGCGTTAAAATTGAACTCAAAATGCTCATTTACTCCGTGTAACATTCGCTCTCGCCCATCCATGGGCTTCGCGAAATAAGTACATCCCTGTACAAAACTCCGCTTTTTCGTTCAATTTACCTTGCATCACCTGCGCTCGCGACATTTTGAGACCGCTTCTAATTTCTCTGTGTCCTCTGCGGACTCTGTGCCTCAGCGTTGAGATCTTGAAACCGTCCTCATGACGCCAACCCCGGCGGTTGTTGGTTTTTGCTGTCGCGGTAACGGAAGTAGGCGGTGGCGCCGGCGGCGGTGAGGATGCACCAGACGGCGAACAGGGCGCCGGGCAGGGCGGCTTCGGGGGTGTCTTTGAAGTGGGCCAGGGCCAGCACGACACCCATGCCGGCGTTTTGCATGCCGATTTCGATGGCCAGGGTGAGGCGGTGTTTGTGATCAAAGCCATAGAGTTTGCCCAGCAGCCAGCCGCCCAGATAACCCAGTGCGTTGAGCAGCACGACCAGCAGGAAGATCTCCGCACCCACCTGACTGATGCGCGCCTGATTGGCAGCGACGGCATAGGAACAGATGATGATGATGGCCAGTGCCGCGACCGCCGGTGCGATCTCTTTGGCTGTTTCCAGTCCCTGTTTTAACTGACGACGCAGCACCATGCCCAGTGACAGGGGCAGCACCACCGTGAGCAGGATGGTCTGCATCATTTTCCAGAAGTCGATGTGCATGATCTGCCCGCCGAGGATCTTCACCAGTGACGGTGTCAGAATCGGGGAGAGGAAGGTGGCCACTGTGGTCATAGCGATGGAAAAGGCCATGGCCCCGCCGGCCAGATAGACAATCACATTACTGGCCATGGCGCCGGGTGCGGCGCCAACGATCAAAAAGCCGATGGCCAGGGCCGGCGGCAGATCCACCAGTGAGATAATGATAAAGGCCAGAGTCGGCATAAGCAGGTATTGGGTCAATACACCCAGCCCGATGCGTTTCGGGTGTTGCAGGGTATCGGTCAGATCATCCGGTTCCAGCACTACGCCCAGGGCAAACATGGTGGCGGCGAACATCCATTTGAACACACTGCCAAAGATGAGAAACATCTCCGGTATGAAATAGGCCAGGATCGCACCGATCAGGGTGAGTGGGGCGAGGCCGTTGGTGATAAACCGGAAAATAAACATCGGGCTATTGTACGGCGGCATACCCATATTGCAATGGGCTGAACCCTGACGGGCCGGTGATGGGGTTCCGGCTGGAGCAGGCGCCGGCAATACAACAGGACCGGGGGGAGTCCTGTGTATCAACCCCTACTTTTGTTTGTTATAAGCGGTGAGAAAGTGTTTGGTATTCAGCAGGCTTGAGGCATTACCATTCAGCCAGACCTTGATGGTCTTGTTGCCCAGCCAGACCTCATAAAAATCAGCACCCCACCAACCGGCACGGCTGCCCATCCTGTTGTACCACTTGTTGTCTTTAGTATCATGATACTGGAAGTTCACACCGGTGCCGGCGTGGACGGGACGGTAGCGGATGATTTTTCCATCGATACCATCGGCTTCCGCATCAGGACCGCTGATCCGAATCAACACATCTTGCAGACCAGCCTTGTTTTTTTCCTGATAGGGAACAAGTTCTACAGTGAGTTGTGCCTGGCGATTTTCATAGACCTTGCCATATTTACTCAACGCCTCATCAGCTGTTGCGCCGGCGACTGACAGCAGCGACAGGGCGAGGGTAGTGATAACTTTCTTCATAAGCTTACTCCTCATTATTGTTGTGTTTGTTGTACCGCTTTTTCTCACGGTCCATTAAGCCTAGCAAGTTACAGGCAGATCAAACCTCGAATAATTAACAAAACGCGGGCATCGCAACTGCCGCAGGATTGGATAGAGACAGGAACAGTATTATTGGGTCCCTGCGCGATATTGGCTGACTGTTTCCATTACTTGCTCCGGTGGGATCACTCCATCCTTTTTGCTGTAGATCACCCCTTTCGATGTACCTTCCGCGACGATGCGATCACCGACTTTAAAGGTATGCGTCATGTGAAAGTTGCGCTCATCCCAGTCGGTTATCGCCATGTGTACCGTATATTTCTGGAACAGGCGCAGGGCCTTTTTATATTGCATGGTGTGTTCGGTAATGATCGGCATCCACTTGTTCTGCACCATGGCTTTGGCCAGCCCGGTACGCAAAAACATATCCACCCGGCTGAGATCGCAAATCGTCAGATAGCGACCGTTATTCATGTGCAGATTAATATCCAGATCATTGGGCAGTACGCGCAGGGTCAATTCATTTTCCGGTCGCACCGCAGGCAAGCGGGTTTTGAAGCGCACGCTGATTAACAGCCACAGCATTCTGAAGATCAGGTTCATGCTTGCCTCATTGTGTGATTAGCTGGATGAATAACCTGCTCCAGAAGACGATCAGGATAATGATCGTTGCCAAAAACGTCCGTCGCCGCCAGGTGAGGGTGTTATAGCCGAGATGTTGCCAGGCGTGCAGCAGGCGGCTGGCCACGAACAACCAGGCCAGTGTGATATTGATTGCATCGGTATGCTGTGTGACATAGGCCAGGATGACCACCACATAAAACAGCATGGGTGTTTCGAACAAATTGGTGAAGTGCTGTTCACTGCGCAGCAGGTATTCCGGTGGTTTGGCGCCGCGATTGTAGAGAAAGTAACCGGCATGGAGCCCATCCTGGCGCACGGCCCGAAAACGCAGCCGTAACATGTTAAAGCCCAGTACTACGGTGATCAGGACCATGGCAAAGATCGGGTAGAGGATTTGTGCAGATTGCATAAGATGCCCTTTCGGTTGCGGGTAACGATGCCTATACTAGCGATGTTTATAGTATGTTCAACATCATATTAAGGAATTGTCACCATGCGATATAGCGGAGAACGCAAGGCACAGAGCCGCGAGCGTATCCTGAGGAGTGCAGTGAAGCTGTTTTCCCATCAGGGTTATGAAAAAACCTCTATCGACGAGGTGATGGCCGATGCGGAGCTGACCCGCGGTGCATTTTATGCCCACTTTGAGAGCAAACAGCAGCTGTATGCCGAGGCGATTACCGAGTCCAAAACCTTTTCCGTCTTTACCCGGCCCAAACCGGCAGAGATATCTGATCAGGATTGGGTGGAACAACTCATCAGTCTCTATTTAAATCGGCGACATATTACCGAGGTTGATCTGCCTTGCCCGCTGGCCTTTCTGGCGACAGATGTAGCGGTACGTGAGCCGGAGATCCGTCGCGCCTATACCGATGTCTATGCCGGGATGAACAAGCGCATGCATGCCTATGTCAGCCGGTATGCCGATTGTGATGAGGAGACGGTGCCGGCGATCACCGCCATGATGATCGGCGGGGTGGCCGTGGCGCGGGCGCTGGATAATGGTGTGCAACGCAACCGCCTGCTGAAGAGTGTCAGGCAGACGGTATCGGCCATGTTGCAGGCCAAAAAAAAGGGCTCTGCTGAGCCCTTGTCTGAAGCTTGATGCACAGGCTATTTGTTTTTCCCGGAGGTCTCGGCCTGGGCGAGGAACTTGTTATTCTTTTCCGAGAGTGAGGCGATCAGGCTGTCCAGTCCCTTTTGTTCGATCTCGGTACCGAAGCTGGTGCGGTAGGTGGTGACGACACTGATGCCTTCCACAGAAACATCATAAACCTTCCAGCCTTTGCCGGTGAGGTGCATGTGAAAGTGTACGGGCAGCGGTTTGCCGCTCTCCGGTTTCAGTTCCGAGCGAATGGTCACTTCGGTATCGCCGGCTTTGGCGCGTACCGGCTGGAATGAGAAGGCCTTGGGATCAAAAACCGCGTCTTTTTTCTCTCCCAGATATTCAGCCAGGGCGGATGAATAGAAGGTCAGCAGCAGTTCACGGAACTGTTTGATGAACTGGATCTTTTGCTCCTTGCTGGAGTTGCGCCAGTGTTTGCCCAATACCCATTTTGACGCCGTGATAATGTCGATATGGGGTAGCAGGGATTTTTCCACCAGTTCACGGACGGCCTTGTGATTGCCGTTCAGTTTGGCGCGATCACTATTCAGCGCAGTGTACAATTCATCGCGTGTCTGAATGAGCAGGTTCAGTGCGTCTTTCGGGTTTGCCTGTACCGGTACACTGATGGCTGAAAATACCAGGATCAGTAACGGCAGGATTATTCTGTGGGTGTAGGTCTGTGTCTGCATGGTGTTTTTATCCGTTCAATGTTGCATAATCCTGACTCAAGTATATGCACAGTCCCGGCGGGTTAACAGCCCGCTGCACGATAAACTTCCCGGTATGTGACAAACGGTTACCGGAAGCGGATTTTCTGTTCATGCGATGTTCATACAGGAGCTGAAATGGCGGGTTTAGAGACAGGTCGGGGCCATTTTTCCCGAGTCAGAATGCGGCGTATGCGTCGTGATGATTTTTCCCGTCGGTTGATGCGTGAGACCGTGTTGACGGTCGATGATCTGATCTATCCCATGTTCATTCTCGAAGGGACACAGCAGCGCGAGGCGGTGTCCTCCATGCCGGGTGTCGAGCGGGTCAGCATTGATGAATTACTCAAGGAAGCGGCAGAGATTGTCAGGCTCGGTATTCCGGCGGTTGCCCTGTTTCCTGTCACGCCCCCCGAAGCCAAGTCTGAAGATGCCGCCGAGGCCTACAATCCTGACGGTCTGGCGCAACGTGCGGTCCGTGCCCTGAAAGAAAACTTCCCGGAACTGGGGGTGATCACTGATGTGGCGCTCGATCCCTTTACCACACACGGTCAGGACGGCCTGATCGATGCCTCCGGTTATGTGATGAATGATGAAACCGTGGCGGTACTGGTCAAACAGGCCCTCTCCCATGCCGAAGCGGGTGCAGATGTGGTGGCACCATCGGATATGATGGATGGCCGCATTGGCAAAATTCGTGAAGCCCTGGAGGCCGCCGGTCATATTCATACCCGTATCCTGGCTTACTCCGCCAAATATGCCTCCAGCTTTTATGGCCCGTTCCGTGATGCAGTGGGTTCAGCGGCCAATCTGGGCGGCGGGAATAAATATACCTATCAAATGGACCCGGCCAACAGTGATGAAGCCTTGTGGGAAGTCTCGCTGGATCTGGAAGAAGGCGCCGACATGGTGATGGTGAAACCCGGTATGCCTTATCTTGATATCGTACGTCGGGTAAAGGATCAATTCGGTGCACCTACCTATGTTTATCAGGTCAGTGGTGAGTACGCCATGTTGATGGCGGCGGCACAAAACGGCTGGTTAAATGAGAAAGCGGTGATCATGGAATCGTTGCTTGGTTTTAAACGGGCGGGCGCGGACGGTATCCTGACCTATTTTGCGAAAAAGGTTGCGGCCTGGTTGTAATATATTATGAATTGCTTCTTTAGACGTGCATAATCAACCTGAATATTTTCCTGAATTCAAAGAGTTAGCGCTGCAATAAAGTTGTAAAATTATTTCTTGTAAAAGCGGGCTTTGCGGTTATACTGCGCGCAACTTGATGACATAGATAAATAAAGATACTGATCGGCAGTGTCAACAAAGAGGAATTTCTATGGCAAGAACGACTATCTCCAGCCTGTTCGGCTCATCTCCCATTCGTCCCCTTCAGCAACACATGGAAAGCGTTCAGGCATGTATCGTCGAACTGGTGCCGTTTTTCGAAGCGGCATTGGCGGAAGACTGGTCCAGAGCGGCGGAACAACAAGCCGCCATCGCCCGACTTGAACGTGAGGCGGACAAACTCAAGCGCGAACTGCGTCTGCATCTACCCAAAAGCCTGTTTATGCCGGTGTCACGCCGCGACCTGCTGGAAGTGTTGCGTATGCAGGACAACATTGCCAACAAGGCGAAAGATATTGCCGGCTTGATTACCGGTCGCAGAATGACTTTTCCTGAAAGTATGCGCGCCCATATGCCCCAGTTTGTCAATCGTTGCATCGATGCCTCCAAACAGGCACAAAAAGCCATCAATGAACTGGATGAACTGGTCGAGACCGGGTTCGGCGGCAGCGAAATAAAGCTGGTGCAGGACATGATCAAGCATCTCGACGAGATCGAATCCGACACCGATAAAATCCAGGTCAAAATCCGTGCAGAATTATTCAAAGTAGAAAAAGACCTGCCACCGGTTGATGTGATGTTCATGTACAAGGTACTGGACTGGATCGGTGATCTGGGTGATTTGTCGCAACGAGTTGGCAGTCGCCTCGAACTCATGTTGGCTCGCTGATTTTTCAGGGGAGGAGTTATCGTGGAATTTGAAATGACCTATGTTGTTATGGCCTGTATCTTCGGGTTATTCATGGCCTGGGGGATTGGCGCAAATGACGTGGCCAATGCCATGGGAACCTCCGTCGGTTCCGGGGCAATTACCATCAAGCAGGCGGTGATCATCGCCGCTATTTTCGAGTTTGCCGGCGCCTTTTTGGCAGGCGGACAGGTCACCAAGACCATTCGCAAGGGCATCGTGGACGCCCAGCTCTTGTCCGGTACCCCCGAGCTATTGGTCTTCGGGATGTTGGCGGCCCTGCTGGCGGCCGGTATCTGGTTATTTGTGGCATCACGCCATGGCTGGCCCGTATCAACCACACATACCATCGTCGGTGCGATTGTTGGTTTTGCCGCAGTCGGTGTCGGTGTTGATGCGGTGAAATGGAGCCAGGTGGGTTCCATCGTGATGAGTTGGGTGGTTTCACCGGCAATTGCGGGTGTGCTTTCCTACTGGATCTTTCGCAGTGTGCAGAAATTCATTCTCAACACGGATGATCCACTGGGCAACGCAAAAAAATATGTACCGATATATATCTTTTTGGCCGGTTTCGTTATTGCCCTGGTCACCATGTTCAAGGGTTTGAAGCATGTCGGTTTGAATCTCTCCACACTGCAGAGCTACGGTTTCGCTGTTTTGGCAGGCTTAATTATCATGAGCATCGGAATTGTGGCGATTCGCAGGCTGAAAATCGATCCCAATGCAGATCGTGATTTCCATTTTGCCAATGTTGAAAAGGTATTCGGTATCCTGATGGTGGTGACGGCCTGCGGTATGGCCTTCGCCCATGGTTCCAATGACGTGGCCAACGCGATCGGCCCAATGGCGGCCGTCATCAGTGTGGTGGAAAGCGGCGGCCAGATTGGCCAGAAGTCGGCATTGCCGAGCTGGATCCTGTTAATCGGCGGCGGTGGTATCGTGGCCGGCTTGCTGATGTATGGACGACGAGTAATTGCAACGGTTGGCAAACACATTACCGACCTGACCCCCAGCCGTGGTTTTGCCTGTGAACTGTCAGCAGCCACCACCGTTGTCGTGGCCTCCGGAACCGGTCTGCCCATCTCCACCACACATACGCTGGTTGGTGCGGTACTGGGTGTGGGGCTGGCGCGAGGGATCGGCGCCTTAAACATGAATGTGGTGCAGACCATTTTCCTCTCCTGGATTGTCACCCTGCCGGCCGGCGCCATCATGTCCATTATCTTCTTCTTTACCTTTAAAGGCATTTTCCTTTAACAGGCTATAATGGTTTTTTCCGCACCGCCCTGCCGCATCCGCAAGGCGGCGCGGCGGGCCGCATTCGCCGGAGGAACATTGCATGTCTGACATTTTCGATTTTGATCAACGCAAGGATCAATATGCGGTGATGGGGAATCCCATCAGCCACAGCAAATCACCGCATATCCACAGCATGTTTGCCGCGCAAACCGGTCAGCGTCTCGAATACACCGCCATTCAGGTCGATCCGGGCGGTTTCCCCCAGGCCGTGGGCAACTTCGATGCGGCCGGTGGCAAGGGGCTCAACATTACTGTGCCGTTCAAACAAGAGGCCTGGGCGCTGGTCAATGAACGCAGTGAGCGTGCGGAACGGGCCGGTGCCGTGAATACCATAAAATTCGATGGCAAGACCTTGTATGGCGATAACACGGATGGTGTTGGTTTGGTGCAGGACCTGACCGTCAACAACCATATTGCACTGCAAGGCAAGTCGATTCTACTGATGGGGGCGGGCGGCGCATCACGCGGTGTGCTCGCGCCTTTACTGGCACAAGGCCCGGCCGGCATCACCATCGCCAATCGCACGGTGGATCGTGCGGTTGAGCTGGCCGAGACCTTTGCCGATCTGGGGAACGTGCATGGTTGTGGTTTTGCCGAATTAGAGGGGCAACAGTTTGATGTGGTGATCAACGCCACCGCCGCCAGCCTGCAGGGTGACCTGCCACCCTTGCCGGACGACATCCTCGGCAGCAATGCCTGTTGCTATGACATGATGTATGGCGCCAAACCCACCACCTTTATGCAATGGGCCGCGTCAAAAGGTGCAGTGAGTGTACTGGATGGACTGGGTATGCTGGTGGAACAGGCGGCCGAGTCGTTTTTGCTCTGGCGCGATGTGCGGCCGGAGACACGGCCGGTGATCGACAAGCTGCGACAGGAAATGGCAGGTTAATAGATCACACCGATGCCGAGATGCAGGAAGTCTTCACGGTTTTTCAGCTTAAACCCGTACTCATTATCAGCCGCGAAATAGCCGCGCTTGTACTCCAGCAACAAGGTGTAGTTCAAACCGAAAATTTTCCCTACAGGGATGTAGCTGCCAAAACCCGCCATATAGGTATCACCGTGCATGATCACATTCGGGGTGCTGTGGATGCTGATCCGACTGCCACCCAGCCCCAGAAAGAGATAGGGCATAAAAGCTTCGCTGTCGCCGATGAAGTATTTGGCAAACAACGTGGTGTGATAAACATTGATATAGCCGGGTGTGGTTTCCGGCAAACTGGTTAACAGATTGGTGTTCTGAACAATTCGCTTATCCGTATATAAAAGCTCAATACCCAGCGCCAGATTATTATTGATCCGATAAGTGGCATCAAAACCAAACCCCGTATCTGAAAAATCATCGCTGAGCTTCAGCTTGTTATTCCCGTAAACGAAGCTGGTGTCATCCCAGCGTAACGCGCCGGGTTTGAATGTATAGATGGAATCAGCGAAAACGACGTCGGGCAGACCGGTGACAATCAGCAGGAGGATTGTTGACAGTAAATGTTTGTGATGGCGCATGTCTGATTCCTTCCAGATGTTATCCTGATGGATGTAATAAGCAGAACGGATGAATCATCATACAAGGAATGAACAGTGCAGGCAAATTACGGCTATGCGTAACCGGGAAGGGATCAGGAGAGGAAAAAGAAGGCCTGTCGTGTGTGGGCCACGCCCAGCATATAGGCAAACACCAGGATCGCCGCCAGCCAGGTGATGAGACGTTGTTGTTTGTTGTGGGCAAAGCGAATCGTCATAAAGCCAAGCCCGATATAGACCAGCAAGGCGATGACCTTGGCGGTGAGCCAGCCGTGGACAAACGGATATTGCTGAATGGAAACAGCCAGCGTGATACCGGTGACCAGCAGGATGGTGTCATTGATATGAGGAACAATTTTAATCCAGCGTTGCCGCATAATCGGTGAATCGCGCAACAGCAAGATACCGCGCAGGACAAAGCCGCTGATCGAGATCAGCACCGTGGTAATATGAATGAGCTTAATTAGCGACACGGAGTTTTGGTTTGCGGCGTGCACTCTTGCGACGCAGGGCATCATGCACGACGGGTCGGTGGGTGAAAATATACATGACGTTAATGATAAGGCTCATTAACAAAATATAAAAGACCATAAACCCGACCAAACCATCCGGGTGGTGTTTAAACAGCCAGGTGCCCAGACTGAGTGAACCAAGCAGCAACAGGATCGTCGCCTTGGCGATGTAAAACCAGATCATTTGTGGTGGTTGATTGGGATTGCCCGGATGTTCCGCCTTGCCGATCCGCAGATTGGGCAACCAGGTGTGTTTTTCTTCCAGCAGGATCGCTTCGGCCACAATCCAGCACAGCTGGCGATGATAAACCGCCTGATCCAGCACCCAGAGGATAAATATCCCGCACAGGCAACCAATGCTGATGCCGGTAATAATAAATTCATTGGGAATATGGACATTCAGGTTTTCCGACAACACAAATCCCAGTCCGGCAAAGGCGGCCAATAGCCAGACCGAGGCCAGCATGCGGCAACGGGCCTGTATGCCGTGGATGTGTCGTTCCATGGCGCCAAGTTCAGCGTAACTTTGCCAGATGAGTTCTTGTTGTCGATCAGTAGTGGCCATATCTATGGGTATCGAACGAACACGGATTTTCCTTTAGCGGATTCTTTACTCTGTGTTGTTTGTCACGAAACAGCGCAGTCGATCGTAGTGTTACTCAGCGCTAAGGTGATTACCCTGTAAATACTCATGTAATACCGCGCAGATCGCCCAGACCATCTCACGACGGGGAAAGGGATCCGACGGGCTGGCGGGAAAGACACGATCCATGGTCAGTCCCCAGTGATCAGCACGTACAATGCCGAGATCATGGTATGGCCCGTTGGCCGGAAAAAAACGGCTTTCCGGCAGACTGACCTGGCTGTCGCAAAAAACGGTATGCATATACAGCGGCATACCAAAGTAGTAGAGAAACAGTTTATCGGGATTATTGCCTGCCTTGTGCCGCAGTGCGGTGGGGGGATGAACCGCCGACAGGGTAAACAGCCGGATTGCGGGGTCAATGGTGACGCGGGCAAAGCGCCGGGTCGAGGCCTGTCGGGTCAGGCCTTTTATGCCCTCCGGCAGATCGGTGATCTCGTCTTCGATATCGAGAACTTTGTCCAGTGTGGTTTGCCAGTCTTTGTCACGCGACGGTTTAAAAAACAGGATCATTTTGCCAATCAGCCTGCCCATGAGAGGAATGCCGCGCCGCATCACCTTGCTGAGATAACGTTTATAGGCACTGAGAATTTTCAGCGACAGACGGGCCAGCCATGACTCGGCCAGTCGGGTGCCGCGAATCGGTGAGGAGAGCGCCACCAGCGCCAGGGTGCGCCGGCGCACTGCAAGGTAATCATCATTGGTGA
Source organism: Gammaproteobacteria bacterium (assembly GCA_029880855.1). GTDB lineage: Bacteria > Pseudomonadota > Gammaproteobacteria > UBA6429 > Thiohalophilaceae > JAOUNS01. The sequence goes on along the minus strand of JAOUNS010000001.1, from coordinate 549,881 downwards.
GCAGGGCCATGGTAATGGGGCAACCCTTGCTGAAGCTGATAAACACCAGCTTGTCGGTATCGGTACTCTCCTTAAAATTATTTTCATACAGGCTTTGGGCGCAATCATCGACACTTTCAAATGATTCATCATAGTAGGCATAGATCACTTTCTGCCCCTGACTGTGCAACCAGGCGATCTCCTGTTCCAGCACCTTGTTTTCCAGCACATGGTGGCCAATGCCGGGGACGATGACGATAGTCACATCCCAGCCGGCGGCGATCGCCGGCATGGCCGGGATCGGCTGTGTTGTGCCGAAGTGTTGCTGACAGGTATCCCGCTGTAAATTCAGATTAATGGCGTCATAGCTGCGTTCTTCCTTCACATCCAGCGCCAAGTCGTCGGGCCAGAAATAGAGATGATCTTCCAGACGTTTACCGCTGTCCTGCAATGCTGCCTGAAATAATTGTCCGAAACGAATTTTCCAATAGTCAGGGTTGGTATCCATACAGGTTCACCGATACTGTTGAGCAGGTTGGAGAATGCCGGCAAGAAAGCGAGAAGGCATCGCTCAGTTATACATTAAGCTCTGGTTGAGGTACAGCGGTTTGACGGGTTCGATCGTGTTGCGGTTTATTCTTGCAATGCGGTCAGTTTGGCAATCACGTCCTTGCTGTCCCATTCGATACTGCCGAACACCGCATAACGAATGCGACCCTCTCGATCAACCACATAACTGGTGGGAAAGGCGAATACGCGCCACTCGCGCAATGCCTTGCCATCCTGATCCAGCAGAATGGGAAAATTGACACGCACCTTGTTGCGGATAAAGTTGTTGATGGTCTGTTTGTCTTCCGCCATGTTCACCGCCAGGATACGGAAGGGTTTGCCCTTGAAGTGTTTGGCCAGTCGCTCCATGGAAGGCATCTCCTGCACGCAGGGCGGACACCAGCTGGCCCAGAAGTTGACCAATAACACCTCGCCGCGCAACTGCCGCAGATCCACCGGTTTGCCATGCAGATCAGGCAGGATCAGGGGCGGCGGGGTGGGATCACTTTTATATTTCGTCAGTGCATGATCTTTTTTGCCGATGCGGACCGGCGGTGCGGCTTCGATATGTTGTACGGCCTGACGGGTAGTGGCCGGTAGCGTATCCAGCAACCAGGCGGCCTGACGGATGAGTGCCGGGAGTGTGTTGGTAAAACCTTGCTCGAAGGCATTGGCATCAGGCCGATAATGATAACGACCGCGGACACCTTTTAAACGTTGTACGAACACATCACTGCCCCCCTGTTCCAGCGCCGCCACCGGTTGCGGCAGTTTCCAGAACCAGGGCGAGAGATCCGGTTGCAGGATATAGATCGGCAGGTTGGTGGCGGAGACGATGGGCATCAACTTGCCTTCTTCACCCGGATCCGGTGTCTCTTCATAGAATTTGGGGTTTTGCAGAATCACACCCCGCAATGCATTGGTTGCCGCGTGTTGTTTTTGCCAGTGACGTGCGCCACGCAAAACCGGTATCACACCGCGACCGCTGGTAAAGATAAACACCGTCTTGCCGGTGCGCTTGTGGGCATCACTGATCAGGAAACCGACCTGTTCGGCCGGGATTTGATCCAGGCTGCCGGCGGAGACAGGCAGGAAGTTGGCCTCAAACAGATCGATGCGCCAGACTTCAATACCGGATTTGCCCAGGGCTTTGACCAGTTGTGCATCGCCGGCTTGCGGTCCATGCTCGGAAGGCAGCCAGAGCAATACCACCTTGCCCTTGCCCGGCGTGATGTCAGCCGTGAGTTCCACCTCGGTGGAGAAGGGCAGAGTCAGACTTTGGGCATGGACATTCATGCTCAACAAAAAAACACACGACAGGTATAGCCATGGTTTGGTTTTTGTCATGGACAGTCCATACTGATACAGTAAACCGGATATCAACCTGAAAACGGAAATAATCATGGAACCCATTATCATCATTGGCAGCGGATTGGCTGCATATAATCTTGCCAAAGAGTTTCGCAAACTCGACACCACAACGCCACTGCTTTTTATTTGCGCCGATGATGGTTGTTTTTATTCCAAGCCCATGCTCTCCAACGCCCTGGAAAAGGGCAAATCCGCCGATGAACTGGTGATGGGTGACAGTGACAAGATGGCCGCCGATCTGAATGCACAGGTGATGGCCTACACCCGAGTGGAAGGCATCGATCCCGCTTCCCATTGTGTCAATACCAGCAGTGATGAAACCATCGCCTATAGCAAACTGGTGCTGGCGCTGGGTGCATACCCGATCATCCCGCCCATGGCCGGGGACGGGGCGGAATTGATCTATACCGTGAACAGCCTGACCGATTACCGTGAGTTTCGCGATGCGATTGAAGGCAAAAAGCATATCGCCATCATCGGCCCCGGTTTGATTGGCTGTGAATTCGCCAATGACCTCACCGGTGCCGGTTTTTCCGTAACAGTAATCGGTCCCGACAAGACACCCATCAGCAGCCTGATACCGGCCGAGGTCGGTGCAAAACTGCAACAGGTATTGGGTGAGCGCGGTGTCACCTGGCAACTGGGCACCACCTGTACCGAGGTGAACCGCCATGCCGGTGGCTTCAGCCTGACACTGGCAAACGGCCAAACCGTGCAGGCCGATGTGGTGTTGTCCGCCATCGGTCTGCGACCGGAGACCGTACTGGCCGAAGATTCCGGCCTGAAGGTGAATCGCGGCATCGTGGTGAATCGTCACCTGCAAACCGACAAACCGGATATTTACGCCATGGGTGATTGCGCCGAAGTCGAGGGGATGGTGTTGCCCTTTGTGATGCCCCTGATGCAACAGGCCCGCGCCCTGGCCAAAACCCTGGCCGGCGAACCCACCGAAGTCAGCTATCCTGCCATGCCGGTGATGATCAAGACCACCGCCTGCCCGCTGGTGGTGGCGCCGCCACCCGGTGGGGTTGCGGGTGAGTGGCAGGTCGTCCCGGTGGGTGAGGGCCTCAAGGCTATATATATAGGTAAAGATAGTGGCCAAACAGTGGGCTTTGCCCTGTGCGGCGCCGAAGCGGTGAAGGAGAAAATGGCCCTGAGCAAGGAATTGCCGGTGGTGTTGCCCTGAGGGGGAATTCCACCCCTATTAACCCCGTCCGCTGCCGCGTCTGGTAGAATGGCCCGATGGATATCTCTCACATCATCGACCCCCTGAACGATGCGCAGCGCGAAGCGGTTTGCGCTCCCGACAACAATGCCCTGGTTCTGGCCGGGGCGGGCAGCGGCAAGACCCGTGTGCTGGTACACCGCATCGCCTGGCTGATGCAGGCCGAAAATATCTCCCCCTGGGCCATCATGGCGGTGACCTTCACCAACAAGGCGGCGGGTGAGATGCGCGGTCGTATCGAACGCTTGCTGGGGATCCCGGCGGGCGGTCTGTGGGTCGGCACCTTTCACGGCATCGCCCATCGTCTGCTGCGCGCCCACTGGAAAGAGGCCGGCCTGCCGCAAACTTTTCAGATCATGGACAGCGAAGATCAATTGCGCGCCGTCAAGCGCGTCACCCGCGACATGGGGCTGGATGAATCCCAATGGCCGCCGAAAGAATCCCAGTGGTACATCAATGCCCGCAAGGATGAAGGACTGCGCCCGCAACATATCGACCATCACGGCGATATGCACAAGCGTTACCTGATCGAGATCTACACCGCCTATGAGGCCTTCTGTCAAAACGCCGGCCTGCTCGACTTTGCCGAATTGTTATTACGTGCCCATGAACTGTGGCTGCAACGACCGGATGTGCTGCAACACTACCAGGAGCGTTTTCGACATATTCTGGTGGACGAGTTTCAGGACACCAACACCATTCAATATGCCTGGTTGCGTATGCTGGCAGGTAAACGTAATAAACTGTTTGCGGTGGGTGATGATGATCAATCCATCTACGGCTGGCGTGGCGCCAGGGTGGAAAACCTCCATCAATTCAATCGTGACTTCCCCGATTCACAAACCTTTCGACTGGAACAGAACTACCGTTCCACCGGCACCATCCTCAATGCGGCCAACGCCCTGATCGCCAATAACGCGGAACGCCTCGGCAAAAACCTCTGGACCACCGACAGTGAAGGTGAGCCCATTCAGCTTTATGCCGCCTTCAATGAACTGGATGAAGCACACTACATCGTCGAGCGGATCCAGAGCTGGGTGGACAAGGGCGGACTGCGCAGTGAATGCGCCCTGCTGTATCGTTCCAATGCCCAGTCGCGGGTACTGGAAGAGATACTGGTGCGTGCCGGTATGCCCTATCGGGTCTATGGTGGTTTGCGCTTTTTCGAACGCCAGGAAATCAAGGACGCACTGGCCTATCTGCGCCTGATTGAAAACCGCGCCGATGATGCCTCCTTTGAACGCATCGTCAACGTCCCGACACGTGGCATCGGCAATCGCACCCTGGATGTGGTGCGTGAATACGCCAAAACAAATGGCGTCACCCGCTGGCAGGCCGCCCATGCGGTGGTGGAACAAAAAGAACTCTCTGCACGCGCCATCGGCGCATTGCATGTCTTTCTCAATTTGATCCAGAACATGGCCGATGCGGTCCAGGCCGTGCAACTGCATGAACAGATCGAACACGTCATTCATGCCGGCGGACTTATCCAGCACTACCAAAAAGAAAAAGGTGAAAAGGGCCGCGCCCGCATCGAAAACCTTGAGGAACTGATCAACGCCGGTCGCAACTACAACGAAGAGGACATCAACGACGAACTCACTGAAGGCATGACAGCCATGCAGGCCTTCCTCGCCCACGCCGCACTGGAAGCCGGTGAAGCCCAGGGCAGCGAATGGGATGATTGCGTGCAACTCATGACCCTGCACTCCGCCAAGGGACTGGAATTCAAACAGGTCTTCATGTGTGGTGTGGAAGAAGGCCTCTTCCCGCACAAATTCTCCATCGATGAACCGGGCCGCCTCGAAGAAGAACGTCGCCTCTGTTACGTCGGCATCACCCGCGCCCGGGAACACCTCACCATCTGCTATGCGGAAAAACGCCGCCTCTATGGTGAAGAAACCTATGCGCGTCCCTCACGCTTCATCAACGAAATCCCCGCCGAACTCCTCGAAGAAGTCCGCCTGCGCGGCACCATCACCCAACCGGTCTATAACAAAGTGCAGGAAAACAGCGCCAACTACAACACCGGCAACAACGGCGGCCTGCAACTGGGCCAGCGTGTCATCCATGACAAGTTTGGTGAAGGTGTTGTCCTGAACTATGAAGGGAACGGGCGACATGCACGGGTGCAGGTGAATTTTTATGATGTGGGGAGTAAGTGGTTGATGATGGAGTATGCGAATCTGAGGGTGGGATAGCCTTTGGCTATCCGCTTTGATCTGATTTGGTTCCGCCCGCCGCTGCGCGGCTGAGGCGGGTCACTTTCTCTTGCGCGGCCAAGAGAAAGTAACCAAAGAGATGACGTACAGGATGTACTAATACCGCGAGGCCATGGATGGCCAGGAGCGGTGCGGCCGCCCTTGTCGGCGCAAACCTGTTGTCCTGTTTCTCGTTCCTACGCTCTGGCGTGGGAACGTTAAGACATTCCGCCCGCCGCTGCGCGGCTGAGGCGGGTTACTTTCTCTTGCGCGGCCAAGAGAAAGTAACCAAAGAGAAGGCCGCCCTCGCCGGCGCAAACCGTTGTGGTATATGGCATTCAAACTGATGCTCATCAACGTTACATCCCTGTACCGCTGATGAGCAGCGCCGCATCCTTGCGGCGCACTGGATCGATATTGAATACCACATACCACAACGCACCGGCAAAGGGAGTGATCCCATAGACAGGCCGTTGCCACCGACTAAAAGCACCAGTATTACTGCCTGAATTGACAGGTGTTGCTTAAAAATTAAACAGAAGTATGACTCACAGGCAAGCCAGTTCTTTGAATAGGCGAAAGATGGGAGTATTTTATGTGTATTGACTGAACCAGGCAGATTCCGCCTATTACGGTAAATTACGGAATCTGTCTAATACACTGTTAGGTTTCTTTGGAGTGTGAGCACTATCAATCAATCTTATAGGAAAGTAGTCGGAAGTGAGGTTAGGTTTTCTTTACCTTACGATTCGTCATGTCCTTGTGGTAGCAAGGTGCCTGCTAATAAATGTTGTTTAAGTCCGAGTGGTTTTTTTAAGCAACCTTGTAACACAACACCGAAAGGAAAAGTTACCGGAATTAGTAGAGAAAAGTGTTATGCAAATTCTCTAAATGATTGCTGCAAGAAGCTATCTGGTGAGCATTATATTTCCCAGAACTTACTACACCATTTAAATATCAATAATAGCCTTTCTGTAAGTGGGTTTTCGTGGACAGGCACTGACACTAAAACCGTCCCTCCAAGCGCATTAGCATCGAACATATTATGCGAGCGCCACAACAATATATTATCTGGTCTAGACTCAATCGCATTGAAACTATTTCATGCGCTTGATGAAAGTGATTTGAGTGATACAGATGATAAAGAGTTGCTTTTATTTAGTGGCCACGATTTAGAAAGGTGGCTTTTGAAAACCCTGTGTGGCCTTATTGCTTCAAAAAGTCTAGCTTTAACTGACGATGTGGAACGGGGTATTCAAAGGGAGTGGCTTGAGATATTGTACGGTAAGTCAGAGTTCTCTGGTGAGGCTGGTTTGTATATATGCAAAACCACGGGCCATACGTTTTCCGGTGCGCATGGTGTAGAAGCTCAAGCTATCGTTAAAAAAGGCAAGGTTTCAGGCTTAGGCTTGAAAATATGTGGCTATGAGCTAGTTTTTTCCATGACTGGTTTCCCTACTAGAGTATTTGATTCACGTGACTTTGCCTATAGGCCCCTAGAACTTTATGCAATTCGAGGCAAGTATGAAAAAAGCGTAGTGTTTAGTTGGGAAGGAGCGGCGGACTTGGGTACTATTACGCTGAATTTAAATAAATAAAAGGACAATAAAAGGGGACGGAGGGATTAAATTTTGTACAATTCTAGAATGTGGTTATTAAATAATCCCTCCGTCCCCTTTTTCCTAGTTTTGAAGCGTATGGCTTCGTAGATGTTTGGGGTCAGAGTAAAAACTCGTTATGAATAATCGAACAACTGTATTTGTTTTTACTCTGACCCCAAATGTACTTGGTAAGCCCATCTGAGTTTATCTCTGGATGCCTCCACGGGGGAGGCGACGACTTATGATTTTCAGTGACGACTCCGACCCCTTTTATTCGATTTAATAAAAAGCGGCCCTGGCCGCTTTTTTACATTTACCAAACTAAAAGGGAATCAGGTACACAACTAATAAAGAACACCTGCCTGATTGAGTTTCACCAATCCGTTAACAGTTATTCCACTATAATTGTAAATATTACCACCAATGTAGATATCACCGGACCCATCATTGATGCTGACAACAGTTGATATATTGTTTGTCTCGTTTCCCGAGACAAACCCGCCATCGAGACTGCCAGTGCTATTTAATCGTAATATGCCACTTGTCAGTGTTCCGTTGAAGTGATCGTAATTCCCTGAAACGTAGATGTCACCACTTCCATCATCGGTCAGCGCAATACTCTCAATCGCTCCACCCGTAAATCCCGTCCCGATATTAAACCCGGTATCGACTGAACCATTATTATTGAGGCGAAGCAGCGACACCCCTGTACCGGTCTCACCATCGCCTACCATTCCAACATAGATATCGCCAGTACCATCATTGGTTAATGCAATGGCAATTACGTCATCATTTACTTCCGCACCTGCCACAAAAACATCATTCACTGTACCAGTGCTGTTTAGACGAACAACATGATTCACACTCACACCATTATATTGGGAAAAATCACCTGCGACATAAATATCGCTGCCGGTGACAGCCAGCGAATTGATTGCAAAATTAAAACCTGAACCGATATTAAACGTGTCATCCAAAGTGCCATCATTGTTCAAGCGCACAAATTGTTTAACCGGGGTTCCGTTATAGTTCGAAAAACCACCACTTACGTATAAATCACCTGTGCCATCATCAGCAATAACTATTATGGTTGGATTATTATTAAAGCCACTTCCAACATTGAACCCGGTATCGAGAGTGCCATCGCTGTTAAGACGAACCAGTCGGTTTACAGCAACTCCGTTAAAGTTGGTAAACCTCCCACCTACATAAATATCGCCAGACCCGTCATTGGCAATCGCAACAGCCTCCACGCCATCATTAAAACCGTCACCTGTATTAAAACCGAGATCAATTTCCCCATTACTGGTAAGACGAACAAGCCTGTTAACAGTCACGCCGTTATAAAGTGAAAACCAACCGCCAACATATACCTTTCCACTGCCATCGTTCGTAGGAGCAATTGACTGTACTGTCCAGTTAAATCCGTTTCCTGTTGCTTTTGTGATGTTACTGATGCTTCCGTCATTCTTGATAACAATCATGTTATTCACGGCTGTGCCATTGTAGATGTAGAAACCACCACCAACCAGTACATTGCCGCTACCATCAGAAAAAACGGCAGCCGCTCGTATCTCATCATTGGTTCCAGGTCCGGTGTCAAAACCGCTGCCGATGCTAAAGTTGGTATCCAGTGAGCCATCATTGTTCAGACGTGCTATGCCGGTTGCAGATGAACCGTTATATGTTGCAAAACGACCCACAACGTATATATCCCCACTGGCATCATTAGCAGAGCTAATCCCATTTACGATCCCATCGGAAAACCCTGTTCCAATACTAAACCCGGCATCTACAGTACCATTACTGTTAATCCTGATTATTCTGTTCGAGGTTGTGCCGTTATAATTTGTTAACCAGCCGCCCACGTAGACATCACCACTGCCATCCTGAGCTACAATAATAGTTTCAACGACGTTATTCGCTCCGGTACCTACGCTAAACCCGGTATCGATTGAACCATCATTATTTACTCGAACAATTCGGTTAATGCCAGTCACATCATAATTTAAAAATTTGCCACCTATATAAACATCTCCAGATCCATCTGTTGCGACAGCAATTGTTTCCACATCAGAATCAAACCCGGCGCCGACATTAAAACCGGTATCTATTGAACCATCGCTGTTCAGTCGGGCAATACGATTTATTGTCGTTCCCTGATAACTGGTAAAGCTGCCACCTACGTAGATATCACCGGTACCATCATTTGCGATAGCGATACTGTTCACAGTCAGATCAAAACCGCTTCCGACATCAAATGTCGTATCGATAGAGCCATCACTATTCAGTCTTACGAGTCGATTTACCGTCGTTCCGTTGTAGCTTGTGAAATTACCACCAACATAGATATCCCCACTGCCGCCTTCGGCAATGGCAACACTCAACACACTATTGTTAAAACCGGCTCCTGTATCAAAACCAGCATCAATGGTCCCGTCACTGTTCAGTCGCACCAGTCTGCGCTGTATCGTACTGTTATAGGCTGTAAAATAACCGCCAACATACATATCACCACTGCCATCTTCTGCCGGTATAGCCGTTTCGATTCCGGAATCAAATCCATAGGCATGATTGAAAGTTGTCGTCCTGCATACAATCGCTATATTACTGATGTCAGCGCCGGTAACAGTGCCACGGCCATTTACAACCATACAATCCTGTTCCGGGCCGGTTGGTTGTGTTAGGACGGTGACATCATAACTTGTGTCATTCTCCTGCTCTGCTATAAAGCTGAAACTACCTCTGTTTGATATGGACAGGTCTCCTGCACCATTGTTCTGGATCACCACTGTATTGCCATTATCGAGTCCATACACTGTACCCCTGATGGCATGTGGGCCAGGGTCAATGGGGGGTGGATTATTCCCGCCGCCACCTCCCCCGCAGGCAGACATGGTCAACAGAACAAATAATACAGACAGTAGATTTTTCAGAAATGTGGTGCGTTTGGTGAGCATAGCTTCCCCGGTTTAAAAGCTGGTTAAAACTAATCGAAACCACAAGATTACGGGAAGCTAACCCTTCCTTGAGTACCTGTAGTTCCATCTGTTACCCGAATTAGACCATATCACTTCATACACGCACAATAAGTATTGAAACGATAAACAACATTTTGTCCAAAGATTATTCAATTAGAACGAATCTAACCCGGTGTTTCTTCCTTCTCATCAAGCATAAAGCCACACCACACTGGCAAATCGACCGATAAAATATCTGGTTCCGGCTCGTTTCCGTCCTGTGACGAGTCATAAGCCGGACATCACCCTGAATAAAAGGTGACGAAGGGATTTAATTTTGTACAATCAGGCAATGTGCTTAATAAATAATTCATCAGTCCTTTTCATTGCCTCAAATTTCATTATCCCGGACGCTGTATGAAAATTTCTCGTCATATTTTTGCCGGCTTATCAGTTATTGTCCTTCTCTTACTTTTCGGTTGCCAGGCCTCTTCCATAAAATTACCTTCAGGCATCAGTCCCGTGCAAGCCACCTGGTTGTATGGCAAGTATTCTATCCCTGCAACATATGTAGGTAGCGGAAAAACGTTTCATTTTCAGCAGGGTGTTGGTGAACCACTGTGGACAACGCTTGCTGCAGCTAATCTTAAAACTGGCGCGAAAGTTCCCGTTGTTCTTTATCTGCACGGATGCAAGGGAATGAGTCGGCAAGCTGATCGGTTCAACGACCTGCTGGTTTCCGCAGGTTACGCGGTGTTTATGCCGGACAGCTTTAAGCGACCTGGGCGCAGACAGTGTGGTGAGCAAGGAACATTGCGTGAGCGTGTCGCGTTGCGAATCGAGGAAGTCGAGTACGCTTTCGCAAGAATCAAAGAAATGGCCTGGGTGGATCAAAATCGTGTCATGCTCATGGGTTTCAGTGAAGGGGGTAATGCAACCGATAACTGGTCCAGTACCGGTTTTGCAGGACTGCTTGTTATGGGTAGCGCCTGTACTCTCGTTGGCGGAAAGCCGGCGGCGCCTGTCGGGACTCCTGTTTTGGCGGTGGTTGGTGCCGATGATGAGTATCGACCCGGGAAAAGTTGCAGCATTGACGAATCGGATGGTGTTTCAAAATCGATTGTAATTCAAGGTGCCGGTCATGCAGTCGCTCAGTACCCGGAAACACAAGAGGCAATTCGTACTTTCCTGCGTAAGTGCTGCTCGTAGTCAGACGTAGGTATTTGAGCGTATACACGGGGTCAGGGTAATATTTTCTTATATACGCCGTCACGAATTTGAGAATAGTTGTCTGACACCAATTTATTTCTGGTTCTTATAGAGAGTAATTTATGCAGTATATGGACCCATTTACGGCGGAATGTGAGCATTGCGGTTATACGGACAAGTATGACCTGGAAGAGCTTCAGAAATACCAATCTCATTGCAAGAAATGCAATTTGATTTTAAAACAAACCGCTGATCAAATGCATAAAAATATGAAAGCGCATGATCTTGAACTCTGGCCGACACATCTCATCTTTGAGGCATTTGATGTTTGGGGGGGTGACATAGACAGCGTTACAGATAGTGAATTTGACGCCGTAGAAACGGTATTTGATCTGTTAACGCTGGTTCAGTCCAAATTAAACATGGCTGGTTATCCACAGATAAGCGAGTTGCCAATGGTGAAAGATTATGTGGTTTCCTGTAATCAGGAATCGCTGCTGAAAATGAAACTCACGGAGTTGGCGTTGGCGGTGATGGATGATTAATCAGCATTCGGGATCGGATATGACCAGCTATCGCGTTTTCAGAATTTGTCCTTAAGATCAAAATCAGGCTTAAACAACCGGTTTCAGGATAATAATTGCTGTCCGACAAATCAGTGTTACACAGTCAATTCGGCGTTCTCCAGCGTCGGTTAGGGATGCGTTCGTTGCACATGAGTCATGTCTTTTTATACGGATTTAGGGCGAAATTTATCGGTGGTGCCGCCTATGACTATAACCATCCCGAGCTGAATGCCGTCCATGATTGCCTGCTGTTTTTGGCCCGACAGGGTAGCGAAACTGACTTTGCAGCGGCAATTAACGAAATACATAAATATGGGTTTGCAGAAGTCGAAAACCTGCATGGCGGTTTACTACGGGTGGAGGTCCTGAACACAGAGCAATATAAAGGTTTTGCAGGGTTCTATGAGGAAGCGCTGCGGGAGGGAAGCTCACTGGTTTTTTACCCACAGAGCTGACGGAAAAAGGGTGGGTAAACGGCGCGAATGTACCATTTATACCCAAACAGGTTAAATCCCGGCGATTTCGGCCGATAATTCAACAAATTGCCCGGACGGCCTTTTCTGCATGTTTTTGCTGCTAATATGAATAAAGCATTGTCCCTGGTGTCTGCTGCATCTGCGGATGCCGCCCCAAGGCAAGGGCCGGGAGAAAACCGGTGTCATTCAGCGGCAGGGAACCGGCATTACTCGGCTGAATACTGTAGTATTGCACTGTGGCGGTATATATCGGGGCCGGGTTGGTGCTTGTCATCCCGGGTTACCGGTAGAATAATGGGCGGGTTCCGCCCAGGACCCGCAAGGAAACACGAATGTGAAGCTGAATTTGATTGTCGTTGTGAGCAGAATTTAAATTGGAATGTGAACCAAAAAACAGGTCGGGAATGCGGCTCCACCCCATTGTTTGGATCAAAAGTGTGCCTCTCCCGTTATCCCTGCCTTCCGAGACATAGGCCTGTTTCCGGCAGATACCCTTAATTAAATAAATCCAATAATGTCCTTTTTTGTTCAATTCTTAAACACTCGGCCTTGTGCAGGTATAATGCGGCCTTTGAATATATGGCGTTTTAGAGTATTTTTACCTTATCCCGGTGATAATCAGCAGAATCCGACAAACGGCCGGTTATGCGCAATAATGAATGAACATTGTCGAAGAAATTAAAGAATACCAGGGCTGGGCCGGTATTGAACCGGCGGAAGTGGTTGGAGAAAATGACTTCGGCAACCTCATTATTAAAGATATTGAGGGTAGATATTGGCGCTTATGCCCGGAAGATGTCTATTGTGAAGTGGTTGCCCGGGATCGAGCCGAGCTCGATGTTTTATCCGCTGATCAGGCGTTTTTGGAAGACTGGTATATGACAGCGCTGGTGGAGGAAGCAAAGGAGAAGCTTGGTCCGCTGCAAGAAGGAAGAAAATACTATTTGGTTATTCCCGGTGCTCTCGGTGGGGAATACGGAATTAATAATATCAAAACAGCACCATTGGTTGAAATTATTCGGTATTCCGGTAACGTGGGGCAACAAATCAGGGATCTTCCAGATGGAACTCAAGTACAACTAAAGGTTATAGATTAATGCGCATGATATCGCGCTTGTGTGGATCGCTTGCTTTGCCATTCGTCCCACAAAGTGTGGGCAGAAATTGAAATCATAATTTATCCATATTTATTTAGTTCAACACATAAATAATACACCACCACCATAAATGAAATTTTAACCAAGATAGGAAAATAGTGAAATGAGTACAGGCACAGTTAAGTGGTTCGACGCAAGTAAAGGTTTTGGCTTTATTACCCCGGATGACGGTGGTAAAGATCTGTTCGTACACCATTCTGAAATCCAGAGCGGCGGAAACTACGCAACGTTGAATGATGGTCAGAAAGTTGAATATGAAGTCGGCCAGGGCAAGAAGGGCCCATGCGCAAACAAGGTTGTTCCACTCTGATTGAAATTACCGAACCATTGAGTTTACACAAAAACTCATAACAACTGCTTCAATACCGGCAGGTGCAGAATATGTGCCTGCCGGTCAGGCAATTGCAGGTAATATCCAGAGAATGTCATGACAGAGACAGATGTTGAAAACAATGGCACGCAGGATGTGCTTGACAGCCTTATCTCTTCCTTGCTTATTGGCGGGCTGGGTGATCTGATTGGTCTTGTCGCATTGTTCGCCGTCCTGGTGTCAGTGGTAAGACTATACCGTTCGACAAATGCGCCCGGTGTGAATTTCATGTACTACTCCATCGTGCTGACTGTCATCGGCTTGATTTTGATGCTTGTTTCGTTATTCTTTACCGGTGACGACGGGCAATGGGTGCTTGATTCAGTAATCAGCCTGTATTTGGGGCTGGTGACAGTATTGGGCGCCTATGGATTCTGGAAATTGACAAATCACATCATCGAAATCCATTCGAATAAATAACTTTGGAGCAGAGACAGGCGCAAGAGGCTGGATAAAGAATGAAGCCCAACAACGATATAGAGTATTTTATCTGTCAACCTTGATACATTTATCAAGTTGGGATAGCAAGCATATTCCAGCCTGTGCGTATTTAACGATAAGATCACTGGATACAAAAACAATTAAAAATGGATGATCGTTTATAACAATGACAGCCTGTAATGGGGACTGTTTTTGTTTCTGCCGTCTACTGTCAGCAGCAGATAATCTGTTCTGCTATCCAGGCAGTGGAAAATATTCTTGTTCATATCAATGCGCACGGCTTATAGATGGCCGCGTCTCGCTACCCGGCTATTGAAGTTAGCCAGTCCGGTTTCACTCGAAACCGCTTCACTGCATAAATTAAAGCCACAATTTGTAAGATATATATAGCTGTTTCTTGCAGATATCGGAGAAAATTGCTGCATGATAAATTATTAGTCGGATGAATCAGTTATGTATATTTTTGAATTTCCGAAAAAGGGGAGATGTATGAAAAGATATCAGTCAGGCAGGGCAGCTTTACTCATGTTGGGCTTGTTGTCGTGCATGTATGCAAATGGAGGGCAGAAATGTGAGAATGAAGAGGATGTGGTTAATCTTCTGAAAGAGATATCGGAAGTATATGCAACAGCATTGAAAGCAAAAAATGATGAAAAAATCGTTACGCCGATCTTGGAAGCATGCAAAAAAAATATCAGAAAAATTCCGGAAAGCAGTGACTATGTGGGAGAGAAGCTGTATTTTTCAGCCGGAATACTTCTGAAACTGAATGACGATATCGTGGACAAACTTGATGCAGACGTTAAAGATAAAAAAATTACGAAACAATCCGGGGCGGATAAAAAGGAAAAACTCAAGAAAATAGCCGATGCACTTGTAGAAATCCAAAACGGAACGAATTTTGTGCCGGTGTGTATTTCTGAACGTGATTTTGAAGAGTTTCGAAAAGAATCAATCCTGTATGCGGAAGATATTATTAGTCATTTCGACGGTCAACAATATATAAACAGAAAAAAGAGTTTTGCTAATTATTATAACGCTTGTATGAAAAATGCCTACAGTATCTCGCCGGAATTCAAGAATAAACTCAATCTCGAATTGGTAAGAGCACAGGCTGTTGTCGAAAGTAAAATGAATGAATTGTTGGTGGAATCTTCAGATAAGAATGATGCGTTTAAAAAAAGTCTGGAATTGCGAAATTTAAGCAATGATTTGAATACATTGAAAGACATTAGCCTGCAAGATATGAAGCTTGATCGTGGCTGGAACGACAGGTCGATGACCCAGTTTTACCTGGGTGTTGAAGGTACTTCGGTGAAAGAGGTGAATGCCAAGTCCACCGCCAGACTGGGTTTTATGTACTATAGCCAGAATAATGCCCGACTCATTGATATATACAAGGATTCCAACAAAGGCTGCACTGATAAGAAAGACTCAAGCAGTTGGTTCAATGGAATGGTTGGATGTGGTAACCATTGGTTTATCAATGTGTTGGTTTCGAGCAGTGCGGAAAGCAGTGAGCAGAATGTCGCCAGTGATACTGATGTTACACAGGCGATTGAGGTGGAAACTGCCTACTTTATGCCGCTATCTGCCGTAAAACACCCGGAAGAAAATTCAATTACCGTGTCAGGTCCCATCATCTCACTCGCATTTAAAAAAATTGATAAAGATAATGCCGGTATGACACGGCGACACTATATTGGATACCGTTATGCAAACAGCCCGGAATCCTATGCAGATTTTCTCTTTGGTGAAACAACCGGCGTTGAAGGCGTGCGTGGTGAAATTAGGGGACAAATACCGGTTAGCCGTTTAATAGGAGGTCGTATATTTGCCGGTTTGGCCGTCAATTTGGGTATCAAGGATTCGCCCAATAAGGATAACGACAGTATCAAATTGTATTTGACCTGGTCAGCAACGTTTGCAGATATATTTACCAGCAGCCCAAAGCCGTCGGAAGTGAAGAAATAAACGAAAACAAAACAGAGCCGAAAGTAGTAGATAATCGACCCGGTATTTGATGTTAGGCCGGGCGGGCGATTGATGAGATTTAATGGGGCTGTGGTGCGTGGATATTCATAACACAGGTTTTATGTTGCAGCCATCAACCGAGCAAACTGCTTTTCAAACAGCGCCATTCCATGGTCGAGGGTGTGGTGATTGTGGAAATAATGCCAGGCATTGCGGGCGGCGCTTTCATATTTATTGCGATCAGTGATCATCTTGCGTATTGCCAGTTCCAGTGCTTCGGTGGACATCACAAACTCGCCCAGTTTGTAATTCTGTACGATGTTATCCGGATCGAAGGTGGTGATCACCGGCAGACCGGTGCTCCAGGCTTCGAGGAAAACATTGGGGAAGCCTTCATAGAGTGAGGTGCAGCAGAGCAGGGTGGCGTTTTTATAAAATGCACCGATACGGTCATGTTGCACGCGACCATGGACCTTGACGTTTTTCAGGCGGTTGGCCCAGACATTCAGCTTGCGGGCATAGTCGGTATTGAAGTTGGCGGCGCCAAGGATGTCGAACCGGACTTCGGGCAGGTTTTCGGCGGCGCCCAGCAGCCACTCCAGCCGTTTTTCATTGGAGAAGCGTCCCACCCAGATCACGCGGGGTGAGGGGGCCGCCTGGATTTTTTCGTCCAGCCAGGCCTCAGACAGTCCAAAGCCGGTGGAAGGCATGGGGATCAGGGTGGACTCCCGTTGATAGGTCTCGGCCAGGAGTTTTTTCTGGGCATTGGTCTGAACCACAATATCATCGGCATGGCGGACGCCGTAGTGGTAGAGCAGGCGTTCCCTGAGCACATCCTTGTTTTTAATGTTGAAGTTGCAGTCGATCTCACTGGCGACGGTATACATGGATTTCTTGCCGTGTCGCTTGGCCCACATGACCACCTGTCCCAGCCCCAACTCACCGCAGTTGTAGTAGTAGATATCGGCATCGGCCTGGGCCATGGCGCGGTTCAGCGAGGACCAGCGGGGATAGAAGAATTTAACGAAGCGGACGCCATCAGTGCGTTTGCACATCGTATACACCCGGACACCGTTGACCAGAGCCGGATTGCCACCCTCTTCCTCCCAGGTCACCATGCTGACCTTGTAACCGTGGGCGGCCAGCCATTTGGCCATCATGGCCTGCTGGCGTTCGATACCGCCGATATGACCGGTATCTTCACCGGCCAGGGCACCGTAGGCGTTGTGGGCGACAAAACAGATGGAGGGTTTGGTGTTTTTCATCATCATCGAAACAGTTTTCCCAATAGTAATGCCTGCAGCACGTGTCGAAAAGGGTGTGCCCCCATTTAACCGAATTCAGTCTGAATCCACGCTGAAGAGCGGTTGTCGATGGCATATTGACTATGGCGGCCGGAACACACCATCGGTTTAACTGATGCGCGGCGCCAGATAGAGTGGATAGAGTTGCTTTTCCAGTCGTTTGATGCGCCAGTACATGACTTTGCCGACAACATACAGCTCACGGCGCATGCCGCGCAGATGGAGTCGGGTCACCTCGGCGTCCAGGTAGGTATTAAAAAAGTACATAACCATGGACTGGACACAGGCCATTTCCCGTTTGAGCAATTTGATGAGATTGATGGTAAGCGGATTGTCCTGATGCAGGGACTTGATATAGAGCAACAGAGCGTTGTTTTCCAGCATAAACTGATCCAGTACGACTTTGCGCATTTCCGCCAACAGTTGCAGCGACTTCTCCAGATCACCGCTTTTGATCTTGATCAGCACCAGCTTGATCCAGGCCAGAATATTGCGATTGCTGCGCCTCAGGTCGGCGATCAGGCGCGGGTTATAGGGAAGGCCGGTTGCCGGCGCAGCTGCATGCAGCCGGCTTGAAGCAGGTTGCAATATGGTGGTGCTGATTTTCAGGGCGGTGGCGGACATGGCGCTTGCTCCTCTGCATAATCTCGTCTGGTTTGCGTTAGTTGTTTCAAGTTCTGTGCCATACGGGACTTTTCGCGATTAAGTGACAACCTGATCACAAAATTTTATCGAAACATGCACGAGGAGAAGGATTGATAGTCCTGATCAGAATAGACGACAAAGGTGATACAACGGCGGGCGGCAGAAACTGCCCAGAATGGTCATACTGTGCCGACGCAGAGGGGGATATCTTCACTCTGATGCGTTAAGCAATGGTTCAGTCTGCGCAGACTTTGTCGCTAGTGGAGGATGTGTGTGCAGGGTGTTGCTGCGCCAATCGCGTTGCCTGTGTTGAAGAATTATCGAGGCAGTGAGAATGTGTTCAGTAGAGATCGGACGCCCCTTGCGGGGCGTCCGTTTTGGATTTAATCCCGACGGCCTTGCGGCTTGCTGTCGATGATGTACCGGGTGGTCTTGACCAGACTGACAAATTCGCTGCGATGACCGTTGGGATCTTCTCCCCGGGCAGCCTGGGCGCGTTTGATCACACTCTTCAGGTTGGCATTGCCTTTGTATTTGGAGTTACGCAGCACCAGTCCATATTCAACCACCGCCGAGGCAAAGCGGAAGTTTTCAGATGGTTGGTCCTTGCCGGTCCCGGCCTGCTTAACGACCTTTTCCATGAGGATGCTTTTTTCACCCTGTGGTTGTTTGTAGCGGAAGCGGATCGTCATCAGTTCATCGCTGCTTGCCGCGCGTGAAGTCGGCCGTGATTCCACATATTTGTAATCGGTACCGGACTGTTCATGGTCGTTGGGGATGATTTCATAGAAGGCGGTGACGGTATGGCCGGCGCCGATCTCGCCCGCATCCTTTTTATCATCGGCAAAGTCCCTGTTTTCCAGCATGCGGTTTTCATAACCGATGAGGCGATAGGCCTTGACCTGTTGCGGATTGAATTGCATCTGGATCTTCACATCTTTGGCGATGGTAAACAGCGTGCCCATCATCTGTTCCACCAGAACCTTGCCCGCTTCACGGATAGAGTCGATGTAGGCATAACTGCCGTTGCCCTTGTCCGCCAGCAACTCGGCAGTGGCATCGTTATAGTTGCCACGGCCAAAGCCCAGTACCGACAGATTAACACCGGAGCGGCGGTGCTTTTCCACCAGTTCAATCAATTCACCCTGTGAGGTCGGGCCGACATTGAAGTCGCCGTCAGTGGCGAGGATCACCCGATTGTTGCCGCCCTTGCGAAAATTCTCCATGGCAACCTGATAGGCCAGTTCGATACCCGCCGCCCCGGCGGTGGAACCGCCGGCCTGCAAACGATGCAAGGCATCAAGAATGGCCTGCTGGTTTGCGCCGCTGGTCGGGGCCAGTACCATGCCGGAGGCGCCGGCATAGACCACGATGGCAACCCGGTCATCGGCACGCAGTTGTTTGGTCAGCATGGTGAGTGACGCCTTCACCAGATGTAACTGTGAATGCATGGAACCGGAGACATCGATGAGGAAGACCAGATTGGCGGCCGGACGCTCTGACTGATGGAAGCTTTTTCCCTTCAGGCCGATTTGTACCAACCGGTGTTTGGGGTTCCAGGGGGCGGGGGCAACCTCGGTAGTGATGGAGAAGGGGTGCTCCCCAACCGGTTCCGGATAGGTATAGCTGAAATAGTTGACCATCTCTTCGATCCGCACGGCGTCCTTGATGGGCAGCTTGCCATCATTGATGAAGCGGCGCACGTTGCTGTATGAGGCGGTGTCCACGTCAACGGAAAAGGTGGACGCGGGGTTGGTCAGGACTTCCTGAAAACGGTTTTCCTTGATGTGGTTGTAGGTCTCGCCACTGGGTGTGTATTCCGGTTCCTGTTTGGGGAAGGCGGCGGGTGACTCGGCGCTGACCTCAAGCATCATGAGTTGGGGGCTGGATTCCATTCGGGCGAGTTGTGGTCCGCCGCAGGCTGCCAGGCTGCCCAGTAACACCGCAATAATCGGTGTCAGGAGATAACGGCTTGTAATTACAGGATTTATCAAGTTTGTCCTCAGCATGGTGAATACTCCTTTGTTGAATAACTATAGCATATGGGAATATTTTCCCATTCATTAATGGGAAATATATCCCAATTATTTGAGTTGTCAAGGCCGGCTATGCTAGGCTTTGGGGAAATTTCCCCGGAAATGGCGCGATGACTGATAAAAAAGACAATGTCCTGCAGAAAGCACTCTGGAAGATGCTGTTGCCTCTGGTGCGGGTCCTGCTGCGGCAGGGGGTGGCTTTCGACACCCTGAGTGAAATCCTGCGTCGCCTCTATGTCGAGGTGGCGGAAAAGGAATTTTCCCTGCCGGGCAAGAAGCAGACCGTCTCGCGGATCTCCACCATTACCGGTCTCTCCCGCAAGGAGGTGACCCGCCTGAAGCAGGAAGCGGAGATCGACCTGGATGAATTGAACATGCAATACAACCGGGCGGCGCGGGTGATCACCGGTTGGGTGCGGGATGCCGATTTTCATGATGCCCGGGGACAACCGGCGGCCCTGACTCTGGAAGAGGGGCAACAGAGTTTTGCCGAGCTGGTGAAACGCTTCAGCGGGGATATCCCGCCACGGGCCATTGCCGACGAGTTGATCCGGACCGGGGCGATCGAAATGACCTCCAATGGTTTGATCCAGTTAAAGCAGCATGCCTTTGTGCCGGACCGGGATGAGCTGGAAAAACTGAAAATCCTCGGCACCGATGTCAGCGGCTTGATCGCAACCATCGATCACAATATTCACGATCCACAACCGGCCTATTTCCAGCGCAAGGTCTTCTATACCGCCATTCCGGAGTCCATGCTGCCGGAACTGCGGACTGTATTGGCGGATCAGGCGCAGTCCTGTCTGGAACAGATGGATCGGACCATGGCCAAACATGACAGCGATGCGAATCCCGAGCTGGGAGAGCCCGGCAATAAAAAGGCCGGTGTGGGTATCTATTATTTTGAAGAGAACGGGGAATGACCATGACATTGAGACCAACCATCCTGCTGATGACCCTGGCCGGCTTACTGGCGGCCTGCTCAAGTGCGACACTCCATCGCGATGAGGCGCCGAGCAGCACACCGGCCGAAGAGGCGGTGATGCACGAGGGCGGTATTGGCGGTACCGGTAACAGCGATGACTGTGCGACTGACAAGCGCAGGGGCAAGCCGTGTAAGGAAGCGCCACGTCCATAGGCGCTATCCGCAGGCTGTATCGGTTCAAGCAAATATCCCGGCGGACGATACAGAATATAGTGCCCGCCACGGTTTCGATTAACAAGGATCATTCAATGCTGAAACATCTCTTCGCTGTCACCTGTTGCCTGTTATTTGTTATCAAAACGGCGGCGGGTGTGGAACCGGAAAACCGCAAATATGTGGAAACTGTTATCAATGCCTTCAAGGCCGGAGATCGGACGGCCATTGCCAGGCTGGTGAAGTATCCCGTCTATCGTGACAACCCCGTGCCATCCATCAATACAGAACAGGAACTGCTGCAACGATTTGACGAAGTGTTTGATGCGGCGCTGATACAAAAGATCGCCCAATCCGATCCGGACAAGGATTGGGGCGAGATGGGTTGGCGGGGCATTATCTTCGACAGTGGGCAGGTCTGGCTGGAGATGGACGGTACGATCAGCAAAGTGAACCACGAAACCGCTATCGGCGCTGCGGTGAAAGAAAAACTCATTGCCCGTCTGACACAGGAATTACCGACAGAATTGCAAACCTTTACCCGACCGGTGCTCGACTGGCAAACCAAAAAGTTCAGGGTGCGGGTCGATGACATGGGACCGGACTATCGTTACGCCTCCTGGTCACTGAAAAAAAATCCCACCGATAAACCCGATCTGGTTTTACACAAAGGTAAGTATGTCCGGGACGGATCAGGCGGTAACCACCATTATGATTTCCGCAGTGGCAAATACCTTTATCAGGTACACGTCATTATGATCGGTGAAGACGATGCCATCGGTGCTCTTGTGGTGAGCAAGGGTGACAAGACAGTGGTGAATGAGCGCATCTATAAAAAATGGTCCAAACCATAAACGCGCCTATCACTCAGCGGGTAATCATAGTCCCAGTGCGCTGAGGTCCAGCCTGTCCTGCTTGGTCGGTGGACACCAGAAATAGCCGCCGGAAACAGGACGTGAAAACCGGAACAGGGCATCCACAACCCCGTCTTCATTACCCAGCATACGATGCAGGATGGCCTCAAACGCATCGAATGACTTGCCGAAGGCGACAAACAACAGGCCGCCATCCAGCCCCTCCGCCCAGGGCATGGAACGGCGCAGGATAAAGGCTTCCGGGCTATAGCTTTCCTGAGCGCTGCGTTTCACATGGGCCGAGGCAGGCGCTTCATCAAACTCTGCATTGTCAGTCTGACGGCGGCCGATGATGTTGTCCCGCTCCGCCTCATCCAGTTCAAAGAAATAATCAAAATCATGCAGCCACTGTTGGACCGCAACAAAACTGCCGCCGTGCAGGCCGGCTGTGTCACTCTGGACCACGGCCGCCGCAATCGCCGCCTCATCCTGTGGATTTTCCGTGCCGTCTTCGTAACCGGTCAAATCACGATTGGCATCATATTGAAAACTGTCGACGAGATCAGTCAGGCTGAAGGTAGGCAGGAGCAACTCCTCCAGTTGGCGGGAGCGATGAAACAGCTCCCCCCGATCCTCTCCGCGCAACCAGCACCAGAGTGCGCCCTGTCCGGCTGGGAGTTCGATACCGGGACCGGTTTGTGCCGGAAACGGGCGCAGACCGGGGATGGTTTTTCCCAGCGCCTTGACCAGTGATTCGCCGATGCCGATGACGGTCTGTGTCGGGTCAATCACCTCCATGAGATCTATCAGCGACTCTGACAGGTGCGCCGGGTTGGTGATGCTGAAGACAAGATAACGGGCGAGCGGTGTTTCGGTGGCAAGAATGCCGGCTTGAACAGGTGGCATGAACGGCTCCGGTGCGAGTTGATGGTGTCGATGTATAGAAAAAGTATAGATGACCAGACCGGTATGACGTGGCTCAACGTTGTTTCATGGGCTGTAAACGCAATGATCAAATTGCATCCTGCATGATCAATGGCGTTGAAATCGGTCATGATGGTGGTAAATCCGGTGATTCAGCCGCGCCGGTGTTTGGCACAGATGTTGCCAATGATACAGACATCGCCGACAGCCGGGTGACCGGCGCAGGCATGTTTCCATGAAGTCGAGGGTGATCTGATGTCATACCAGCCCATGTTGCGCAGCGCCATGCTGCTGATTTTTTTCACGTTGTCATTCAATCTGTCTGCCGCCAAAGCACCGCCGGATGCACTGCCGGAGTATCTGGCGCAACACTATCCCGGTAAAACAGTTGTGCTCAGCAAGGCGAGATGGTTGATGTTTAACGGTGAGCCGGTAAAGCGAACAGTCTACAGAGTGGATGGCTGTGAAATGGGTGATGTGGCACAACTCGGTGTTACAACCGACAAGTTGCCGGAAGTACAGTCCGTGATGGTGTATCAGGCGAACTCTGCGATGCCGGAGTCGCAACTGGCAGCCCGTTATCGGATTGCGGACAAGCGGGTCAGGAAAATAGTGACACGCGTTAAACTGGATATGAGCAAAACCCTCTATGTAATTCTGGAGACACCAGACCGTCTGATGTACAAACAATTAAATTACCGGAAAATGATCTGTTGCTATGGTGGTTAACAGAGCAGGTTCTGTTTGGCAGGCAAAAAAAATCCCGCACGAGGCGGGATTTTTGTTTTCTTGCACCTGTGTATCAGGCTTTTTTCTTGCGGCTGAAGGCGACGCCGAACAGACCCAGGCCAAGCAGGGCCAGTGTGGTGGGTTCGGGTACACCGGCTGCAGTAATGACCAGGTCATCAACACCGGCAAAGGAAGCACCACCGGGGCCGTCAAAGAAACGGAAGTAACGGATGTTGCTGCCGCTCAGGACAACCGGGCCGCCGGGCAGGTCATCGTTGGTGTTGCCGTCGAAGAACGAGTCAATCACGTTGAATGAAGAGTCCAGGATTTGTGCATTGAAGTAGCCGGACAGGAAGCCTGCATACAGGAATGAAATGGAGCCAACATCATAATTGAAGGCCAGCTGGGCATAACCGCCGTCAACTGTTTCATCAAAACGCAGGGCATTGCCGGTCATGCCGCCGCCTGCGCCACTGGTGATATACAGGTTACCGGAAGTCGCGGAAGAAGTGATGGTGCCATCAGCAGTGACCAGCGGGTTGTTGGTGATATCAGAACCGGTGGCAAGCGAATCAAAATCAAGTACAACGACAGCCTGGCTCACGCTGGAGAAGCCGAAGCAGGCGACCAGAATAAGGAGATATTTTTTCATGTTCATAACAGTCCCTCTAAGTTTTTGGTTAAGTTCTAAGCAACTACTTTCAATTCCATAGTGTGTGCTTATAGATATGCAAATATTAAACCACTTATGTATCTGATTGAACTTAAGAAATTTTTTACTTACTGTTAATTTATGTAGTGAATTAAGTGTAAAAAAAGCTGACAAAACTCCGCATCATTAATGTGTTTAAAAATATTAATGTTAATAGTGAAGGTGTACCGCGTAACGGTTCGTGCGAAATACACGGCTTGCATGCTGGAAATGATTTGGGTCACTTGAAGGGCATGTGTTGTTACATAACGTCAAACAAATAATTTGTTTTGTTAACCTTGTCACAGCACGTGGTGTGAACCAGAACGCAAATATCGGTTTGTCTTCGGACACAGTGTGTTATCGGGAAATATACTGTGTGTCAGTCATGCAGTCTTGTCAGACTGTACTGTTATTTTTTAGACCAGTTATAAATGCTGGTGATCGCCTTGTCAGGCCGGCTGGAGTTAACCACAGTCTGCTATAACCGGGATTTGAATTTTATGCGGCGCTACATTGCACGGCTTGCCTGTCTGGGGATCGTCATCCTCGCCACGAGCGCATGTGGCGGCGGCGGTGGTGGATCATCGTCTGCACCCCCGACAGAACCGGCGCCGCTGCATTTATTACGTGCCGATGCCGGCAACATCATCGGTGTCCGGATCAATGAAACCGCTGTTCTGGATGGCAGCGCATCTACAACAGCCTTGCCTGACCCGTTGCGCTATCAATGGCAGTTTACCCACAAGCCTTACGGCAGCCAGGCTATCCTGTTGAATGCAACCTCACCCCGGGCCGGGTTTGTGCCCGACGTGGAAGGGACCTATATGGTGCAACTGGTGGTGAGTGCCGGTAACTTTTACAGTCAACGCGCTATTGCCTCGGTCGAGGCGTCAGTCGCCGGCTGGTATACCGGTCCGCGACCGCACATGACCTATACGTCGCGCTGCACAGATTGTCATGACGGGCATCTTTCTGTAAACGATGATCCGATACGGTCAACCTTGATCAAGGCCGGCACTCATTTGGGTACGACGAATGTCTGTGAAGCCTGCCATACCACATTTGGTTATAACCGCTTGCCCTATGTTGACCACAAGGAACTGTTTGGCAAGTGCAGCACTTGTCACAATGGTGTCCTGGCTGTTGCCAAGTCACCGGCCCATGTGGCGACGAATGCAGAGTGCGATAATTGCCATCATACCGAGAGTTTTCTTGAACTGCGGCCGGACGGCAGCTTCGATCACAGTGGTATAACCAATGCCTGCAATGTTTGCCATAACGGTGTCACCGCCCTGGGTAAACATGAGGCCCACCCGGTCACAGCGACAGAATGCGGAGCGTGCCATACCACCACGAGTTTTAAAAATGCCCATCCTGATCACACCGGACCGGAGGTGGTCGGCCGGCGTTGTGATTCCTGTCATAACCCGCTGGGTGGCGGTTACGGGGCGCGGGACGTTGGCAGTGGTCATCCCGGTATGCCGGTGGATTGTGCGGTCTGCCATACCACGGTGAGCTTTAACATGGGTGGTGTGTTCAACCATCGATCGGTGGATGCGGCTGCGGTACCGTGTTTTACCTGCCATAACGATAACAACAGCATCAATGCCCGCGGTAAGGCGGCGGCGACCAACCACCGTGATACGGCACTGGATTGCGGGGTCTGTCATGGTGTCGGCGGCGGTAACTTTGCCAATGCGATTTATGATCACACCGGTGTCACCACAAATTGCGGTTCCGCCGGTTGTCACGATCCGAATACAACCGAAGGACAATATGCGGCAGGGATTCATCACGTTCCCTCCAACGGTAACGATTGTGAAAACTGTCATGCGCCGGGTAACTTCGCCAACGGGACCTTTGATCACGTCAACGTGGAAAATGACCTCGGTATCCGTTGTGATTCCTGTCATAACGATATCGTGACCGCCGGCAAGCACCAGTACCACATCCCAACCGCGGATGACTGTCGAGCCTGCCACAGCGGCACGATCACCTTTGTCGGCGGTGTCTTTTCTCACGCGGGTATTACCAATGGCTGTGCGATTTGTCATGACGGCAGGATCAGCACCGGCAAGAGTCTGAATCACATGCCGACCACACAGGATTGTTCCGTCTGTCACCAGATCAAGTTTGATAACTTTACCGGCGGAACCTTTGATCACCTTGTCGGGGTGAACAACAATTGCGCCGATTGCCATAACGGGGTGATCGCCCTGGGCAAGACACCGAACCATATCCCGTCACAGACCGAGTGCAGTCAGTGTCATCAGGCGACCGGTGCCGGCGGCTTCCTCTCATCCACCTTCTTTACGGATGTACATCCGGCATTCGACAACGGTTGTGAGGGGTGCCACAAGCCGCAGTTCCTTTCCGCCAGACCGACCTTGCTGAAAAACCCGACCACCCATATTCCGACGACCCAGGATTGTCACTTCTGCCATACCAATGATGTGTTTGCGCCGAATATATTCAGCCACGCGGGTATAACCGGGAACTGTGTCTCCTGTCATGACGGCAACTATGCCGTACCGCAAGGGGCGCTGGGCAAGCATGCTGCACACATGTTGACGGCACTGGATTGTGGTGTTTGTCATGGTGTCAATACCAGCTTTGCCTTGAACATCTATGACCATACCGGTCGGACCGGTAACTGCAGCGAGTGTCATGGTGATGGTGCTGCGGGCGCCGTGACCAAAAAAACCGCCGGCCACGTTCCGACCACCGAGGATTGCAGCCTGTGCCATGTTCCGGGCACTTTTACCACGGCGGTGTTTAACCATACCGGCATTACCGGTGGCTGTGCCGCCTGCCATGACGGTCCGGCCGCTGTAGGTACGGTCAAGTCCGTCAATCACTTGCCGACCACGGACGATTGCGCTGCCTGTCATAACACCACGGCCTTTGCAGGTGCGCGCTTTGATCATGCGGGTGTCACAGGCAACTGTGCGATTTGCCATGACACGGTGATTGCCATGGGCAAAGATACCAACCATGTACCGACCAATGATGATTGCAGCCAGTGCCACCAGACCACCGGATTTGTCCCGGCCACCTTCGATCACACCGGTATCACCGGTAATTGTCAGGCCTGCCATGATGGCGTACTGGCTATCGGCAAGACACAGAACCACCTGTTAACGGCGCAGGATTGCGGTGTTTGCCATACGACCACTGCTTTCCTGCCGGCCACGTTTGATCACAGCACAGTAACCGCCGCTGACCGGTGTGACGCCTGCCATATCGACGGCAGCCCGACCCGGACCGGCAAGGATGACAAACAGAATCCGGCTCACCTGCCGACCACGCTGGATTGTCGCGCCTGCCATACCACCGCCACCTTTGTCGGCGGCAGCTGGCAACATGAGGCCTCGACAGCCGGCCAGTGTAATACCTGTCACAGCACCACCGGCGGCGCCACACCACAACCGCCTGTTTCAGCAGGGCATATCGACACCAACCTGCAATGTGATGTCTGCCATACCACCAATGGCTGGGCGCCGACCGGCTTCAGTCACAGCCCGACCGGTAATTATCCGGGCGATCACCGCCGTGCACCGACCTGTAATGCCTGCCATGGCAATACCATTACGCTGCCGTTTGTCTATCCGTTCCCGGCCTATGCACCCGACTGTGCAGCCTGCCATGCCAACTCATTCCGTCGAGTGGGTGACCACAACGGGGGTGAAAACGGCACCATCGAACAGAACAAGGATTGCTCCGGTGGCGGGCGTGGTTGCCACTCGGTGAACGACCGTTCGTTCTAGATTTACCTGTTACTGTCATGGCGCAGCATTTGCTGCGCCATCTTTATTCCCTCCCGCTTAACTTTCTCCCGCCTCTGTCTATACTGGTTTACTGTCAGACTGCAGTTTGTCCACTGTGCATTCGCTGTTGCAACGGATTGGCCTGAATTAATAACACTGATAATCACAAGGAGAGGTTATGTTACACAAGTTGTCTGGTTCCCCCCTGTTCTGGATCATCCTGTTGGCGGTCGTCGCCGGCATCATTTATCTGTTGTATTTACGGCGCAATAAAATCAAGCCGCCGGCGCGCAAAGCGCCTGCCGATACACATGTACAAAAAGACTCTGTGGCAGTGCTGCCTGTCTCGGCGGAATTAAATAACATCAGAACCGGTGTATTGCGTCAGTTGCAAAATCCATTGAAGCAGGGCAGCAGCGCCAAAATAACCGCCAGGGTCTTTGCCCGGGAGAGTATTACCAATAAGGAACTGGTTGATGTGCTGGTGTCACCGGCCAAACCGGCGCAGGTTGTGAAACGTTTCAGGCAGGAGGCCAGGACCGTGGAAGAGGCTGCACGGTGCTGGTTTAAATTCCCGCCGAGATGGAAAAAGTGCATCAAGAAAACCACCAAGATTGTTTCCGTTCCCTATGATGTGATAATCCCGGCGGTGGCGGCGGTTTATAAAAAAGTCGCACAGGAAGTCACCAGCGTGGTGGATCATGTGTATCGTCCCAAGGCCTGGTTCGATTACAAGATTTCCTTAACCGACCTGAGATTGAGTGCAGCGGGCAATACCATTGCGGTCGGTATTTCCCTCAAGGTTGATCTGGGGGCGCATTATGAGCAAAACGTGATTCCCCTCAGCCCGGTATTGAAGATCAAGGGTGAACTGAACGGCGGTCTGTCCGGCAGCGCCGACTTCAAGGGCAGTGTCACCCTCAAGGACAATCTGGAATTGGTGGTGGATATTCCCGCTGATGGTATTGAGTTGCAGATAACCGAGGTGAAATTGCCGACCGCCATCGAAGGACTGGATTTTCTGAATCTCACCAAACCGATCCTGAAAGCGGTAAATGCCACCGTCCTGCAACTGGTCAGCAAGGTCATCCGTGATAAATTGCAGGACAAGTTGCGCGAATCCCAAAACAAGCTGACCTTCGGCAAATATATCCAGAAGCTGGTTGCCGAAAACAGTGATCCGATCAAGTTGCCGGCTGATTTCTGGTTATTACTGAACCCGAAAAAGCTCTCCTATTCCCAATTCAAGGGTGAAACCGTGAATGGTATCAATACCCTGTCCATCTCTGTCGGGATAGAAGCCAAACCCAATCTGATCTTCAGTGAGAAACAACCACCGGGCAAAGGGCCGGACTCCATTGAGATTGTCACCGAAGAACTGAAACCCGGGTTTTATCTCTATCCGGCCATCAATCTGGAGTACAAGACCACCGGTAATGCGATCAGCAAGGCCTTGCGTAAATTCCTGGATGAGAATGACAAGACCGCCAAACTGCCGCTGGCCACCGGTGATGTAACGATCTATCCGAGCAGTGATCGTTTGGTGGTGGGTGTGGATCTGGTGTTCCGCAAAAACAACAAGCGGCTGGTCACTTTCTATTTATGGGGTACACCGGAACTGGATGCGGCCAACAAAAAAGTGGGTCTCAAGGATTTTGATTTCACCACCGAGTCGAAAAACTTCCTGATCAATATCGCGGACTGGATCCTGGGTGATCACATCCGGGACTTTATCCGTGACAAGACGGTGTTTGATTATTCAAAACAGTATCAGATGATTGCAGAAAAGCTGGCCGAGATTCATACCGAAACAAAATTTGGTGTGTTCTCGGCAAAGTTCACCGAGTTTAACTCCGATGGTATTTTCACCACCAAAAACTGGTTGACGGTTTATATGCTGGCGACCGGTGAGGCCTCCTTTGAGGTTATGTTCCCGGATAAAAACATCACGCTGGACAAGAAGCCGGTGGCATTTGCCAATGTGCAGACCCATATCGCCGGTCTTGCCGGTGATGAGGCGGCGCCGAGTCCGTTTGTGAATATCGGTGATACGATCTATGTTGCGGATAAAAATGGTGTGGTGCATGAACGGATCGCCGGACCGAAGGATATTACCGCCCCCGGCCAGAATATTCTGGTGCAAAACGAGAAAGGCGAAGTGCGGCTGGTGACGGTACCCGCTTAAACCGCATTGAATGACAGGTCGGGGTGTAGCAATGCGCCCCGACTGTTGCTTATTACTGTTTTAGTTTATTCCGCTTGCGCAAGGCGACCATATCGGTCCAGTGCGGATAGTCGGTACGCAACTTGTAAAAATCAAAATTCACTTCAATCCATTCAATGAGTGCAGGGGTCAGACTGAGGTCGCGTGACTCTTCGGCGCCGGACAGATCAAATGTCTGCTGTTTACCGTTGGGTGCACGCAGGGTGAGTTTGCGGGGCAGACCGACCGCATTGAAATCCACCGCGATACCTTCATAGTGCAGTGAGTTGCGGGCGCCGCTTTCCGTGGCGTAGACCACGCCATAGGTCTCTTTCATCTGCCGCGCCGCTTCACGGGTGGCCGCCAAACCCTGCGGGTGTTGCCAGCGGATGGGAATATGCAGTTTCCAGTCGGTATTGATTCGATCCAGATGCTTGATCATGGCGGTGGTTTCGCTGTCATCGCCGGTGCGTGACAGGGCGAAGGCGCCATACATCAGATAACCCCGTTCCCGATGGCGCAGGGAAGAGCTGTACCAGACGGCCACCCCCTGCTTGCGCAGTTGCCTGACCAGTGAGGCGACCCGCTTGTTGAAGCCCGGCGCCGCCTTGCGCAGGGCGTGGATGATGTCGGCCTCTTTGGACGGGTTTTTGTAGCGTACCGTCCAGTTCGGCCCCAGCGGATCACCGTTGTTGGCGGGCGTCAAATCGTCCTGCACCTGGGGGACATCAATGCGCAGGGATGGACGATCACCGTAACGGCGTGGTTTGTTTTTGAAAACATCGTCCGGATGCAACAGGATACCGGCGCCGCGGGCGCGGCCGGAAGTGACATAGACCACCTTGCCCAGACGGCCTTGCTTGTCGGCATGGATCACGTCATCCAGAAAATATAAGAAGTCTTCCACATCAATCGGACGCCGCAGTTGTTCACGCACGCCGCGTGTCATGGGTTCGTTGGCCGGAATGGCGGCCAGTTGCCGCAACTGTTCTGCATTCAGGATTAGTCCTGCAAGTCGGATCTCGCGCTTGCCGAGCAGTTGCGCGGCCTTTTTGAAACGCGTGCGCGGGTCAAGGGTCGGGTCGCCCGGCAGGCTGTCCCATTGGCGATTACAGCTTAGTGTCGTGGGATCAAAGTCTGCGGATTGGGCGGCAGCGGTTTGGATTGCGCAGAGCAGGCTGCCGCACAGCAGCAGTGCAAAAAATCGGGCGTTGTGAGTGATGAAATACTGTGTGGCGTTGGCGATCAATGGTCAGTGGTACCGGTTTTGGCTATCTGTTTATCGGTTGGCGGCTTTTCAACGGGTGCCTGTAAGGCATGAATATAACCGTCCCGCGTACCGACCACAATGATGCCATTCCAGACGGCCGGGGTACTGACGATGTAACCACCGAATTTTTTCCGCCAGACCAGTTTGCCGTCTTTGGTGTTGAAAGCGGACAGATAACCGGCGTAATCACCGGCCAATAACAAATCATCGATCACTACCGGCGATGACCAGCTGCCATCGGGGATCTTTGTTTTCCAGTTTGCCTTGCCGGTGGCGGTATCCAGACTGTAGAGCCAGGCGTCGTCACCGGTCACATACAGACTCTTGCCCACCAGCGCCGGGGTGCTGTAGACACCTTCGCGACCCACCGGGAAAAACCACTGGGACTTGCCCTGCTGGTCGAGTTTATAGATCCCGCCCTCTTTTTCGGTGTTGTCTTTTTCCACGCCGATATAGACGGCGCCGGTTTCCACATCGATCACCGGTGAGCTGTCGGTGTCGTCACCGGTATCAAATTGATGCAACAGCTTGCCGGTGTTTTTGTCCAGATAGAGCAAATAACCGCTGCCGCTGCCCACCATGACGGTGTCTTTATAGATGGCGATGGACGATTCGATGCCGACATAGGGTTTGCCGTTTTTATACTTAAAGCGGCTCTTTGGTGTTTTCTCGGGGTAGATCCACTGACGGGTAAAGGGTGGTTTGAGCGACAGCTTGCGCACATAGCCGTCTTCGCCGGCGACATAGATAAACTCGCCTTCAACTCTGGCACTGCCATCGAAATCATAGGAGGCGCTGGGGGTGTATACGGCCTCTTCAAAACCAAGCTCGGTAAAGGTCTTGCGGTCAAAGATGTGCATTTTGTTTTGCCAGGAGCCGGCCAGCACATAATCATCGGTGACCGTCGGCGAACTTTTGAAACGCATGTAGTTGCCGGGCGATCTGAGTAACAGCTTGCCGGTGAGCAGATCCAGTTTGTACAGGTAGCCGTCCAGAGCGGCGAGGTAAACCACCCAGCGTGTTTTGCCATCTACGGTTTCGCCGGCAATGGCCGGTTGGCCGGTCCAGCCCAGTCCCTGCCAGACGACTTTTTTCTTGTCCAGAGCGGCCGCTTCTGTTTTGAAACTCCAGAGGATGCCCGGTTCTTTGGCCGGGATGGGGCCGATGCCGTAGAAGGTATGAGTGTTGTTACCGCGAAACTGAAACAGCCCCTTCGCCTGGGCGGGGGTTGTCGCGGGTTTTTTGGCGGGTTGTATAACCGGACCGGCGCATGCCGCCAGGCTGAGTAACAGTACCGGCGCGATGGCTCTTGTCGCAAGCGTGTTCAGCTTCACTGAAAGGGTGTCCTGTAAAAGATGTTGGTCAATCCCTGGTTGGCAAAAATCAATTACAGGGCGAGCTTATCACAGCGCTGATTGAATATAATGCTTCGGATCGATCTTTTTGCCGTCAAGGATCACTTCAAAGTGAACGTGTGGGCCGGTGGAACGACCGGTGGTGCCCATGATAGCCACCACATCACCCTTCTTGACGGTTTGACCGACCTTCACAACGTTCTCTTTATTATGGCCATAACGGGTGAAGTATCCGTTACCGTGGTTGACCTCAACCATATTACCGTAGCCGGAGCGACGGCCTGAATAGGTGACCACACCGGCGGCAACGGTCACGATTTCCGAACCTTCCTTGCCGGCGAAGTCCACACCGGCGTGATGAGCGCGGCGGCCGGTGAACGGGTCAGCGCGCAGACCAAAGAAGGACGACAACCAGCCACGGGTGACGGGACGACCGGTGGGGATCACTTCTGCCTGCAGGTTGCGGGTCATCAACATGGTCTCCAGCACACTCAGTTGCTGGTTACGGTCATCGATCTGACGCGACAGGGCGTTCAGTTCTTTTACGAAATCGGGCACGCTGATCTGTCTGGATGAGGCATCCGGCGCGGCATAGGGACCACCTTGTGCCGGTGGTTGGTCAAAATTGAATTCACCCTCGTCCAGATTGGCCATGTCGGTAAGCCGTTGGCTCAGGGCATCCATTCGAATCACCTGGGCTTGCATGGTGCCGAGGCGCAGGGCCAGGGCATTCAGGTGCAAATCGGCGTCACGGGTGGCCTCTGCAATCTGTTGCCGATGGGTATCCAGCTCGGTCTGAATGGCCATGGATACCTCGTCCGGGTGTCTTTCCATGTAATTGGCTGCAATCCGAAAGCCAATCGACAGAAAGGCGGCGGGCAGGACAACAAAAACGCCTAACGATAATATGATGATTTTTTTCTTGCCCAGCGATATAAGCCCGGCTCGACCGTTATTTTTGGTCATCAATACGATATTTAGACTCATTACAAAAACCCATTTGCCAAAATTGTGCTTGTGCTGTGTATCGGCTAACCGGGGGGCGGTTTTAATTTTTTGTTTATTTTCTGTTCGTTGCGTCGCTTTTGCAGAAGTGGCGTAAAAAACCGCCGACATGGCGGGGAATCTGCGGTCAATTGCCGGCAGGTACAGTCTGTTTCCAAATAGAAAACATCTGTATCACTTTGTATTTATTAATGTTTTATTTGTCATCGCTACGGGTCGTGGCAAGTGGTTGTAAGGACACACTAACCGGCAATAACGCACAGATACATGAGCTGATTAATTTATCTCCGCACTATTTTCATGTGTTAGGGGTGGAATTTCAGCATCGGTGTGTCGGAAAATCCCGTTGGACAGTCTTGGCTCAGGTAGATAACTCAACTTCCAGCCACAGTCCGCTTTCACACACCAGCAAGTTGCCCTCCACCAGAGTACCGCCCATTGCCTGCAGTTGACTGCGTTGGCTGTGCCGCCACACCTGCAGGGACAACTCATCCAGCGGTTTGTGCGGTTGGCGGGGGCGCAGATGGACAATACTCGCCTGTTGCAGCACCGCCCAGACCGGTTTGATGTTGCGGGTCAGGTGGTAATGGAGCTGCATGGCGGCGGCAGAATAGTTACCAATGTCGTCCGGCTGTAATGACAGCTCACCACCGGCCAATGCAAATGCCACGGGATAGCGGCCTTTGGCCCGATTGGTGCTGATCTTCGTGGCGACCAGGGCGGCGTTGGCCTTGCGTGCCGTCTGCAGGGCCGTTTGATAGGCGGCATAGTGTTCACTGTCGCTGTCCGGCAGTGAGTGATGGCTGACTTCGCAGACCAGGTCGAGGTGGGTGAATCGGCCGCCCGGCAGATCTTCATCCCAACCCACACGTGTCAGGCCGGTGGCGGTGTCCCGGCGTATTACCAGTTGGTGGGGATTGGTTGGCAGGCTCATGCCTACACCATAGTCAGGGCGGGAAGCCGTTGCAAGCCGGTGCGATTCGACAGGGTAAATGGGCTATGCTGGACACAACACGACTGCATCCGGAGGCGGACAGCATGACCACAACAGCATCGGTGGCAGTGATTGGTGCCGGTCCGGCCGGGCTGGCGATCTCGGCTTTATTGTCCGCCAAAGGGATAGCGCACGTTGTGTACGAAAAAGAACAACAGGCCGGCGGCCTGTTCATGCGCATACATCCGCAGTTGACCTTCATCTCGCCGGCCTTTTTTAATCATCTGCCCTTGCTGAAAAATCGTCATGTTGATGCTGACAACAGCATGGGGGCTTACCGTCATTATTTGCGCGAGTATATCGAGACCTTTCAACCGCCCTTGCAACTCAACACCACCATTCAACAGGTCAGTGTAAAGGACGGCATGTACCGACTGGCAACAAGCCGGGGGGAGATCGCCGACTACCCGGTGGTGATTGTCGCCGCCGGTATGGCCTCATTTCCGAAACCCCTGCCCTTTGCGGTTCCATCACAGATAGAAGTGCAGACGGGAACTGCCTGGCGCGGGGCGGACTATTATCGCGGCAAGCGTGTCCTGGTGGTCGGCTCCGGCACCACCGCACTGGAGTTATCTGCCTTGTTGGCGGGACAGTGCAAGGTGTGGCTGGCGATGAAACATGTCAATGCGATCCCCTTGCATGTCGCCGGGATCAATCTGCACTGGTTGATTCATGTGCTGGAGTTGTTGCCCAAGGTACTTTATCCCGCACTGTGTCGCGGTGACACAAGGGAACCGCCTATAAATAAGTATATCAAGGGCCACATCAAACAAGGATTAATCAAACCGGTGGGGGCGGCGGTACACTTTGCGGGTGTCCAGGCGATCTTCAGTCATGGTGAACCGACGCAGATTGATATCGTACTGAACTGCACCGGCTATCGCTATGCAACCGATTTTTTACCGGCAGACGTACAGCGTTATCCAAACGGTGTGGTGGTATGCCGCCACAATCAAAGTATCTCCCATCCCGGCCTGTTTATGCTCGGTTACCCCTGTGCCGGGGCAATTGATTCAAAATATTTGCGGGGTATCCGGCGTGATGCACGACGCATTATCAAGGCGGAAGTATTTAAGCGCTTGTGATGCAGCGGCCTTTGGTTGACACGGCGGTCTGATGTTTGAGTATACTGCACTGACAATAATAACCGTGCAGCTCAATGCACCGATGCATGAAGGGGGTTAAATGGAAGCTCTGCCTGCAAACTATCAGGCCGCACTGGATAAACTGGCGCAACGGTTGCCGGCGCTGCTGGGAGAAAACCTCTTCGCCTGCATCCTTTACGGCAGTGCCGTGCGCGGTGATGTGACACCCGGCGTGTCAGACCTGAATCTGTTGATCATTCTCAACGAATCCACACCCGAAGCCCATAGCGCTATTGCCGACTGTCTGGACGGCAAGGTAAAAGTAGAATTGTTTGTCATTGGCCGACGCGGTATGGAGCGCAGTTTTCAGTCATTCGCGCTGAAATTTCGCAGTATCAAACGCAACTATCGGTTGATCTGCGGGACTGATCCACTGGGTGAGTTTGCCGTCAGTGATGAGCGGGTGCGTTTTACACTGGAGCAATCATTGCGCAACCTGCGCCTGCGCAGTGTGCATAACTATATCTATCTGCGCAAACACCCGGAACGCTATCGGCAATTCCTGCTGAATGTCTATACGGCGGTCTTTACCGACATCTCGGAGATCCTGCGTCTGGAAGGCGTGGAGGTGGCCACCGCTTACACCGGCCGTATTCAGACCATCGAGAAATTTTTTGATATCAAGGCGCCGATACTTGCCAAATTGTTGGCCATCAAAAATCACCCGGAACAATTCAACGCAGAACAGATCACCGCCCTGCATGAAGGATTGTTTGGGCTCTTGCATCACATCATCACATGGATGGAAGAACGATGGCCGATACAGCGGTAATTCGATGTCCGGTCTGCCTCAAGGCGCAGACGCTCTATACGGATACACCGGCGGATAAACCGGTATTTTGCAGCAATTGTGACCGGTCATTTCGTTTTGGCAAAGGGCTGCCGGTAAAGGATGCGCAAACCGGGCCGTCGCACGAGGCAGCCGTTGCCACAGACATATCCCTCAATGAGCAACAGGGCAAACATACCTTCCCGGTACTGGTCATGGGTATTGTCCTGCTTGCGTTTGTCTTTTACATCCTGCGGCCGCTGATGCAGGCCATGCGCGGCCCGGAGTTTCTGGGCGGCTATCTGGTGTTGTTTATTGCGACCTGGATACTGGTGGTTTTTTTCCGGCGTCTGCTGCACAACAATGTGGTCACTCTGGTGGGTCTGTTTGTCTATGAGTTTGTCGGTCTGCTCCGTTTAGTGGATGGTCTGGCGGCAGGCATGCACAAGTTTGATTTGATGTTTATCATGATGCTGGGCGGCGGGTTTTTGCTTTTTCTGCGCAGTGACGGCTCATCTTCCGGTAGTGGCGGCGGAAGTTGCAGCAGTAGTTGCAGCAGCAGCTGCAGTAGTGGCTGCGGCAGCAGTTGTGGCGGTTGCGGTGGTTGTGGCAGCTAACAGCAGGACAGGGTAACCGCATGGCGGACACAACAGTGATTCATTGTCCGGTTTGCCTGCATGCCAGAACGGTTGCGGCAGATACCTCACCCTATAAAACATTTCGCTGTGCCGCCTGTCAACGCACGTTTACATATCACAAAGCACTGACGGCCGATGGAAAAGCTGTACAGCATGTTCTTGTCGATGATCGGCGTAGAGCCGTCATACGGCGGATCTGGCTGGTGGCGGCGATCATCATCAGCCTGACCTTGTACCTGTTGCGCCCCGTGGTGCAAATGATGGATGGGCCGACATTTAATTTGACCTATCTGTTTATGTTCCTTGGTATCTGGTTGTTGGTGGTTATCTATCGCAGCAAGCTGCGTACCAACCAGGTGACGTATGCCGGTTTGATCGGTTATGAATTGATCGGTGTATTGGGTTGGACAGACGTCGCCACGCTAACGCTGCCGGATAGCATTTTTCTGGCCATATTGATGCTGTTTGGGGGCCTGTTGCTGTTTGTACGCAACAAACGATCTTCTGATGGCTCCGGTTCCGGGGGGTGTGGCGCAGGTTGTGGCGGAGGCAGCGGTGGAGGCCGGGGCAGTGGTTCCAACAGTGAGACCGGTGGGGACTCCGCCGGTTGCGGCAGTGGTTGCGGTGGTGGTGGATGCGGCAGCTGATCGGTGTCGGTTATCGCAGTCAACTGGCCGGCTGGATTAACAGTCGACCGGCGGAGATGAGTTGTCTGGAGATCACCGCCGAACATTTCTTTGACGACCGGACCACGTTGCACAAACTGGCACAGCACTACCCGATTCTGGTGCATGGGTTGGGTTTGTCTCTGGGCACACCGGGGGCGCTGGATAAGGAGTATCTGCAGCAGTTTGCGGCGGTGGTGCAGGCGGCCGATCCGCTTTGGATCAGCGAGCATATCGCCTTTACCCGGGCCGGTGGTGTGGACCTGGGGCACCTGAATCCCATTGCCTGTACCGAAGATGCCCTGGCCAATCTGGTGGAGCATGCACAACAGGTGATGGCGGCCTGTCACAAGCCGCTGTTGCTGGAAAACATTACCACCCACTTGCAGGTCCCGGGCAGCATCGCCGAAACCGACTTCATCAACCGCCTGTGCGAACAGTCGGGTTGCGGCATGTTGCTGGATGTCACCAATCTATACGTGAACAGTCGTAATCACGGCTTTGATGCCTTGCAGTGGTTGCATGAGATCGAGCCACACTATATCCGCCAACTGCACCTCGTGGGTTACAACAAGCAGGGGGATACCTGGTATGACTCACATGCAGAGAATATTCAACAGGAACTCTATGAATTAACCCGTACCGTGATGGCCTACAGCAACGTTGAGGCGATCATAATTGAGCGGGACAACAATTTTCCGACCACACAACAAATGCAACAGGAGCTGTGCAACCTTGAGCAATGCTGTATCGCCAATCAGCTGCATTGAAGGGCTGGCACAACTGTTGTCCGATGCCGAGTTGCGTCAACAGTATGCCAAAGAC
This sequence comes from Gammaproteobacteria bacterium, assembly GCA_029880855.1. Lineage (GTDB taxonomy): Bacteria > Pseudomonadota > Gammaproteobacteria > UBA6429 > Thiohalophilaceae > JAOUNS01. Next base: position 510,842 of record JAOUNS010000001.1, on the reverse strand, counting down.
CCGGAATTGGTTGCCGGCCAACTTGGCATCTGCGCCGGCGAGCGTCACCTCTTCATTGCGTTGCCGGTCGAGCAACTGGCGATACAGGCCGAGCTGTTGCTTAAAAAACGCATGCGTGAGGCATGGAAAATAATTCCCCTCTCCTTCAACGGTCTGGGCGAAGCGGCGGCGACACATTTTTATGCCTATGCCGGCCGATATTGGCCCGACACCTGGCGGCGGCATGTGCAGGATGCCTGGCATTTTTGTCGCTATTTGCAGGACGAGGGGCTGCCCTGGAATCGCAGCGAGTGGAATCGCTTGGACTTTGTCTATCAGCGGCGGTATTGCCGTCTGGGTATTGTCTCTGATGTCATGGTGGCCGGCAAAAACACGACGGCATTACAGTTACTGTATCGCAAAGACGGCAGGATGCAGCAACGGATCTTCTATCTGGGGACGGGCTGGTAGCGCCCGGCAGGTACTTTGCCTGTCGTGTTGAGAACTCAGACGATGTCTCAAGTGTGCTTGTCATGTTTGGTTAAGATAGCCTCTATTTAAGTGAGAAATGTTACAGAGCAACGGTATTCCTGCGTCGTATACTGAACATTTGGCTCATTTGGCCGATATGAACAGGTAACAAACTTGTCAGTACGCTTACCAAGACTGCTCTGGGAATGAAAAAAATTAATAAAGTTACCGCCGGCTTTGTCAGCATCTTTGTTGTCCTGTGGATTTTGATCGTTGCCTGGGTCGTCACTCTGCGGGAAAACTCCAGCCTGTTTGAACTGGTCAAGAGTGAAAATCAGGAAGCGATCCTGATCCATAAAATGGTCCATGCCATGCATAACCGGACCATCGCCCTGTATCGCATGCTGGGCACAGAAGATGCCTTTGAGGCGGACGAACAGATGTTGATTCTCATGGATTTGGCGGAAGAGTTCATAAAGACGCGAGACATTGTTCTGGCCGGCGATTTTACCGACGAAGAAAAACAACTCTGGCGGGACACCGCACCCTATGTCACCCAATCGCAACTATATACCCATGAATTACTGGAAGCGATCAATCGCGGTGACGGAATTAAAGCACGGGTCATTCTGGAGACCAGCGTTAAACCCAATCAGGAAATGGCGGTCAGCAAATTAAACCGACTGATCAGTTTTCAAAACAAATCCATTGAAAACAAGTTTGAGAACTATAACAGCCGGAACCAGCTGGCCTATCCGTTTGTCCTGGGCATATCACTGATCCTGTTGATTATTGCAGTTATGGTGTTTTTCACCCTGCGTAAAAAAGAGTCAGCGGAAAAAGAACTGATCAAACAGGGCGAACGTATTCGCGCCCTGTATGAAATCTCGGCCATCTCGGGCATGAGTGTTGATGAGCAGATTAGGGAAACACTGAACTTTGGTCGCGCCTTGCTGGATACCGAAGTGGCAAAGATCAGTTTGATCAATGTCAGTGAAAACACCAATACGGTTACCCACATTGTGGCGCCGGATGACATCATGGCCTCTATCCAGCCGATTCAGGAACTGGAAAACACCTTTTGCAGTATTGTCTACACCACCGAATTGCCGCTGGCCTTGCACAATGTCGCCCTGTCCGAGTACAGAAATCATCCGAGCTATAAGAAAACCCGCATCGAAACCTATGCAGCGGTTCCAATCTGGGTGAACGACAGGAAATACGGCACAGTGTGCTTTGCCAACCGCACCGCCCGAAGCAAACCCTTTTCCAACACAGAGCTGGACCTTATCCAGTTGATCGGTCGCTGGGTCAGTGTGGCGATTGAGCGTGATATCAGCCAGAAAATTGTTGTGGAAAAGAAAGAGGCGGTCGCCGCGAATCGGGCCAAGAGCGAGTTTTTGGCCACGATGAGTCATGAAATTCGCACGCCACTGAATGCCATTATCGGTTTTGCTGAAGCTTCGCTGTATCTGCGTCCCGATAAGGAACAACTGGATCGCTCACTGCAAACCATTGTCAGGAGCGGTCATCACTTGCTGCAGGTCATCAATAACATCCTGGATCTGTCCAAGGTTGAGTCGGGCAAAATGGTGGTGGAGCTGATAGAGGAATCGTTGTTCGCCGTCCTGCAGGATGTGGATGCATTGATGCGACCCAAGGCGGAAGAAAAAGGCTTGAGTTTTCATCTTACCTATAACTTCCCGTTGCCGGAGCGGATCGAAACCGATCCGGTCAAACTGCGGCAAATTTTGATCAACTTGTGCGGCAATGCCGCCAAATTTACCGAGTCAGGACTAATCAAGATCAATGTTGCCTATGATGTGGAGAGAGCGAAATTACAACTTGCGGTGATTGATTCGGGGATAGGTCTGACCGATGAACAACAAGCGATTATCTTCCTGCCGTTTACCCAGGCGGATGTCTCCACAACAAGAAAATACGGCGGCACCGGATTGGGTTTGTCGCTCAGTCGCAGATTGGTTGATCTGTTGGGCGGTGAGCTGACGGTGAAAAGTGAAATCGGTGTGGGCAGTCGCTTTGAGTTTGAGATCAATGCCGGCGCAAACAGCCGGCACAAACTGTGTTATGCAGTACCGGAGCATAATGCGGTGCTGGAGACGGCACAGGTCTGTCAGGAGAACAATATCGGCCTGCTGGGACATGTCCTGGTCGTGGATGATAATCTGGTTAATCAGCAACTGCTGGAATTATTGCTCAGACAGCATGGTCTTGAGGTCAGCTTTGCCTGTAATGGTCAACAGGCCCTCGACATGATCGATATCAATCAGGATTTGTATAACCTCATCTTGCTGGATATGCAAATGCCGGAGCTGGACGGGTATTCGACAGTAGAGATTCTGCGTGTCAAAGGCTGCTACACCCCGGTGATCGCATTGACCGCCGATGCACGCATTGAGAATCAGGAGCGCTGCCTTGAATCAGGTTGTAATGAGTTTCTCTCCAAACCTATTGATCGTCATCGGCTCATTGTCTTGTTGATGAAGTATCTGCCGGTGGATGCCACTGAACAGGATAACCCTTTTGTCTCGCGATTACTGATTGAAGATCCGGACTTTGCCCGACTGGTGAATGGATTTATTTTGCGACTGCCGACCGAGGTGGTCCAAATCAGGAATTGTATTGAAAACCAGCGCAATGAGGAGATCAACTTTCGCTTGCACAACCTGCGCGGGGTGGCGGCCAACCTCGGTTACCGGCAAGTCAGCGGGATCCTGTTGTCGATGGAGAATGTGCTGAAGATGAATGATCCACAGCAATTATGCGAATTACTTGGTTCACTGGAGGAGGCGGTGGGGCAATTATTACCGACAAAATTACACAGCTGAGGTCGCCGGCCGGTGCAGCAGAATCCTAGTTCCAGAGTCCGATAATCGTCAGCGTCAGGGTTTCTTCATGACATTCAGGGCAATACCAGGCGTGCTGATCAGCGTCACCACCCATGCGATGCAACGTACCCTTGCAGTCAGGACAGGGAATGGGTTCAAACAGGCTGTCCACGGATTGATCGACTTCACCATTAATCAACGCATGACATCCTTCACACTGGAATATTTCCAGGCTGCCTGCATTCCTGTCCAGCCCACGGCCCTGCAGCAGTTTGAATTGCTCAAAGCCGCATGGGCAGCTTGCTTTATAGATGGTTCCCATGGTGATGAATCCGCAAACAGATCAGGTATGGTCGGAAAATGCAGCCATAATCATAAGGGGCCGGCAATAGCGATACAAGAGAAGTTGCGAATTTAGTCCGGGTTGAAAGCAGGGGTGTGCGGTTTGTGAGCCCGGTCAGTACGGGTATGTCATTGCCGGAAACAAGAGCAGTGCGTATTATTCATTGAACATGCGGTATAGCGGTTATAGCGGATGTGAATTTGCGGATACCGGGCGGGAGGATGTATGGAATTTCCGGAGATATCACCAACAAACCAGAAGGAAATCACCTGCAAGGGGTGTAGTGCCGGTCTGCAATTCAAGCCGGGGACCCGGCATTTGCAATGTCCCTATTGCGGCATGGAACAGGAAATCGCCGCGTCGGTTGAACAGGTTCGGGAACTTGATCTGCTCGGCATGCTGGGCAAGGTGGAAGACAGCGCAGACACCTATGAAGTCGTGACCGTGAATTGTGATGCGTGCAATGCCCGGACCACCTTCAGTCCGGGGGTGGTGGCGGATGCCTGTCCCTTTTGCGGCAAACACATGACCGTAACAAAAAGTACATCCAACCGGATAATCAAACCCGCTTCACTCCTGCCGTTCAAAATTCTTCGTTCGGAAGCAGACAGCGGCTATCAGCAGTGGCTGAAAAGTTTATGGTTTGCACCGGGTGATCTGCAACAATTCGCACGTCGGGAAGGGAGGCTCAGCGGCATGTATATCCCATACTGGACCTATGATGCGGACACGGTTTCCAAATATCACGGCGAGCGCGGTGATGACTATGATGAAACCGAAACCTATACGACTGTCGAGAACGGCAATCAGGTGACCAAAACCAGAACCGTAACCAAAACACGCTGGCACAGTGTCAGTGGTCGGGTTAGAGAGTTCTTTAATGATATTTTGATATTGGCCGGGGCCTCTTTACCGAAGAAATATGCCGATCGGCTGGCACCCTGGGACCTGGAAAATCTGGTACCTTTCGATGATAAATTTCTGACCGGTTTCAGTACAGAAAGCTATCAGATCACCTTGCGGGAAGGATTCCAGGAGGCAAAGTCGATCATGGAGGATGAGATCCATCAACTGGTTTGCCGTGATATCGGCGGGGACCACCAGCGTGTTCAATCGATCAATACCCGTTACCACGATTTAACCTTTAAACACATATTGCTGCCGGTCTGGATCAGCGCCTATCGTTATCGCAACACGGTCTATCGCATGTTGATCAATGCCCGGACCGGTGAGGTGCAGGGTGAACGACCCTATAGCTGGATTAAAATCACCCTGTTTATCCTGGCCTGTGTAGCGCTTGTTGCAGGTGCGATTGAGTGGTATGACTACTACCAAACCCGGCGTTGAATGCCCGGGTCGGCTTGCTGGTGAAATGATGGAATAGGGTCTATACTGAAAACCGGTTTATGTACCGTATTATAAAGAGTCGTCCATTGTTACGTTTTTCCTGTCTGATATTATTTTTCATCGCGGTAATGCCTGTCCGGGCGGAGAACCCGCAACAAATATTTTCCGCCTATGCCGACAGACTTTACCAGATCAAGGTACTGGAGAAGCAGTCGCGGCGTAAATCCGCGCTGGGTTCGGGGTTTGTCGTCAGCCGCGATGGCTTGATGGTAACCAACTATCATGTGGTCTCGAAGTTTATCCATGAGCCGGATAAATACTATCTGGAGGCCGTGTCGGTTGATAACAAGGTGGTGGCGATCACGATCGAGGATTTCGATATTATCAATGACCTCGCCCTGGTGAAATTCCACGCTAAAAATACCCCCATGCTGGAAATTCGCAAAACCACGCTGCGCAAGGGTGATTCCATTTACTCCATGGGCAATCCGCTGGATCTGGGAACGGCGGTCGTGCCCGGCACCTATAACGGCTATACCACACAAAGTTATTACAAACGCATTCACTTTACCGGCGCCATCAATCCCGGCATGAGCGGCGGGCCGGTGATCGACGGCGATGGCAAGGTGGTGGGTGTGAATGTGGCCACAGCCGGTAATCAGGTCGGCTTTCTGGTGGTGGCGAAAAAACTCTTAAAATTGCTGGAGTCATATCAGACGCGTAAACCGGGCAAGCTGGATTATCAACGTCATATCGAACAGCAACTGATCAAAAATCAGCAGGAACTGATGCAAACGGTGTTACAGGCCGACTGGAAAACAACCCGGCTGGGTGAGGCGCATGTATTAAACGAGATTGTGCCTTTTATCCCGTGTTGGGGTGACAAGGGCAATTCGAGAAAAAACAAGGATCGGTTCACCACCATTTCCATTCAGTGCCGGCCCAAGGAAACCGTCTATATCAAACAAGGTTTCAATACCGGCATGATCGAAGTGCAATACAGCTGGGTGGATAATATCTCGCTGAACAGTTTGCAGTTCACCAATTTGCTCCAGCGTTTATATGGCGGCGCCGGTCCGGGCAACAGCGCGTATGAAGAAGATGTCACCGAATATGTTTGTCATGAAGGTTTTGTGGAAAAGCCGGATGAACGCGCCGTCTTTTGCAGTCGCGCCTATAAGAAATATAAAGGGCTGTTTGATGTGTTGTATATCAGCACGACAGTGGATAAAACTGACAAGGGCTTAATCAGCCACTTCACCCTGTCTGGTGTGGAGAAAGCGCCGGCCATGAAATTTCTGGCCCGTTTCCTGGAGGCGCGTAAATGGAATTAGTGATAGAACTGGTCGGACGCGGCAATCGGCATTTTGACTTTATGAAAATCAGCGGCGAGCGCATCACCCTGGGCCGCAGTTTTGATAATGATGTGGTGTTGGCCGATCCCTATATTTGTCCGACCCATGCGGTACTGGAAGAGGACGAAAACGGTACGATCATCCTGCGTGATTTGGGCAGCGTGAATGGTACGTTTTGTAAAAACCAGCAGAGTATTGCCGAGCGGCAAGCGGTTAATTCCGGAGATGAATTCAGGCTGGGTAAAACCCGGATCCGCATTTATCGCAAGGGCCATGCGGCCGAGCCCAGTATCCGGTTAAACCGCATTGAAAAGGCGCTGAATTTTATCGGCAAGCCGGTGGTCACCGGTGCCTTGGCCCTGACGGCTGTTCTGCTGTTGCTGTTTCAGGCACACGCTCTTGAATTATACGAAATCAAATTTGCGCGCCTGCTTTCGGAACCGATTAAATTCTCAATCAGCGTCTTTGCCTGGGCCTTTGTCTGGTCCATGTACGCCAGACTGAAAAAACATGAAATGCATTTTCTGTCACAACTGGCGGTGACAATTATTTATGGATTGCTGGTTGAGTTGTTTGAAATATCAGGATCGTGGCTGGCTTATAATACCGGTGCCGTATCCGGGATCGATACCTTTAGCGGCGTAATCATTATCCCGCTCTCCTTCGGTCTGATCTGGATTAATTATTACCTGTCCGGTTACCAAACACCCAAAAAACGCCTGGCGTATACCGCGGGTCTGATCACCCTGATTTTTGGCTTTGCCTATTTACTGTCAACACCCGATGCAGATCGCTTCAGAAGCCGGCCGCAGTACTTCACTGTCATCTATCCGCCGGGGATATCGATATACAGCGCCGGGAGCAATACTGAGTATATGCAGGATGCAGAGGCGGTATTTGATAAAGCAAAAAAGAAAGTCAAGGATTGAATCGGATTACAGCGGATGGTCCGCCGGCGGGAAGACGATTCGGAACTCCACGCCCGGTTCCATATTCACCACATCAACCCGACCATGCATGAGCTGGACCAGTTGTTGCACCAGCGCCAGACCGATACCGGTGCCCACTGTTTCACGCGTGAGTTCATTCTCGGTCCGATAGAAAAGCTGGAAAATCTTGCGCATTTGATCCCGGGGTATACCGGGGCCATAGTCACGCAAGCCGATCTGAATCTGACCATCGGTCAGTTGCGTGCAGGTGATATCAATCTGTTTTTGCGCCGAACGGGCCGAGAACTTGATGGCGTTGTCGACAATATTGATGATGATCTGGGAAAAATAATCCGGATCGACATAAATCACCTGTGCAGCGGCGACATCTTCACAGACCAGATTCAGGGTAAAACCGGCGTGATCAACCTGTGACTGAATCTTGGAACGCAGATTATCCATTAATTGCGCAACCGAAACGGGACTCAATTCCGCCTGCAGATCATTGCGCGTCATTCGCGCCAGCTGCAGAATATTATTGATCAGGCGAGTGAGACGCTCACTTTCATCATAGATATAGTCATAGTAGGTCTTGCGCTTGGACTCATCGGCCCAGCCTTCGCGCAACATTTCCCCATACATACGAATCGAGGTCAGCGGAGTTTTAAGTTCATGACTGACGGCAGAGACAAAATCCTGTTGCTGGCGCGCCAGATTCAGTTGGCGCATGCCAAGCCGGTACATCAACAGAAATCCGCTGCACAACACCAGTAACAGCACAATGGCGGTCCAGGTCAGGACCGTACCGCCGGGACCGGCCGGCAGGTTATCCACGGTCAAAATCAGTTCCAGTTGATCAAAGGGGGCGGCCAGACGTGACTGCAACAATAGGGTGCCTTGCAATTCAGCGGCGCTGGCAAGCAGTCCCTGTTGGCGACTGCTGTTAAATGCCGACAGGATGTCACCCTGATAGGCGATCACCATATTACTGGCGGCAGAGACCGGTGATTTGTAAAAACTGTCACGAATCACGGCATTCAGAAAGTCTTCATGTCTGACCAGAAAACCCTGAATATAACGTTGACCATCGCGCCAAACCTTGCGATATAAAATAAAGTGGCCGCTGTCCAGCACGCCGAATTCCAGGGTATCGATCTCGCTTTCAAACATGCTGATGCGATAGGGTTTGTTATTGGCCCGGCTGCGTCCGACTATGGTTGTCTCGCCGGGCAGAATATTCTTCTCCTTACGCAAGGCCCGTTTGGCGGATTTGCTTTTGGATGGAGATTCCTTCATGTACTTCTTGGTGGTTGCGAATTTCTTCTGTTCACTCTCGATCTGTTTTTGATAGGGGTTTTTAAGATTCAGATCATCAACCTTGCCCATCCCGCGATTGCGTGAACTCTCAATATCGGCGCTGCGGCTTTGCAAACTGTCAAAAGAAGACTGTGATAATACTTCCGGGATACCCGGCACAGGTTCCTCCGTTTTCAGCACGCCGGAAGCTTCCGCTTTTGCCCGGGCCTTTTTCTGCTCTTCCTGTTGTTTGATGCGGCCGATATAAGTGGCCATACGCTCCGTTTCCTGGCGTCGTTTCAACTCCGCCAGTCGGCGCGCCTCAGCCGCTTCGCGCCGAACCTTTTCGCCGGCCAGCATGTTGTTGACGCTGAGCAATTCATAGAGCTCTTCCTGCAAGGTGGCGCGTGCCTGTTGTTCATGTTGCTGGATGCCGTAGTCGGAAAGGAATTTTCTGTTTGTCGGCAGCAGCGGGGTGCTGAAGCGGCCATTATGATCCACCTGAAAATAGCCGATGGTGCCGGGGATGATCCCTTCCACCGGAAAACTGGAAAGTTGTGAGCGCAACAGATAGTTTTCTTTGGGAAAACCGCTGATATTCAAAAAGGTGTAATCGGTAAAGGTCCGCTCGTTCTCAACTTTAACCAGGGCGGAATAGCGCTCCGTGATCCGATTGACGAGTTCTTCCGCCAGCAGTCGATGGCGATGAAAAGCCTCCCATTTCAATTGACTGTAGGCCTGATGCAGCAGAAAACCGGTGGGGACGGCCAGGGCGAAAAAAAACACCAACAACGAGCCGCGCAGCCGCGCCTTGTTCCAGTTGCTCAATTTGGTGTGTTTCATGCTATTCGACGAGTAAACGATAACCGGCTCCACGCACGGTGATCAGATAATTCGGGTTGGCCGGATCGGTTTCAATTTTGCGCCGCAGCTTGGCGATATGGATATCAACGGTGCGGGTTTCCAGATCCAGGTTGCGGGCATAGCCCCAGAGCTTGGTGAGCAGTTCCTCACGGGAGATGGGGCGATCCGTATTGATATAGAGATACTGGAGAATATCCATTTCACGGCGCGTGAAGCTGATCGACTCATCACCCCGGGTGGCGGCCAGATTGCGTGTATCCACCATCAGATTGCCGAGTTGCAGCGTGCCGGCTTCTTCGATACCGATCTTTGAACGGCGTAAAACAGCCTGAATACGCAACACCAGTTGTGCCACAGAGAAGGGCTTGGCCACATAATCATCCGCGCCCAGTCGCAGACCCTGGATAATATCCTCATCACTGGTCTTGGCGGTGAGCATAATAATGGCCTGTTCCCGGTCAACATCACGGATGCGGTTGCATATCTCAAACCCATCCATACCGGGCAGCATCACATCCAGCAGGATCAGGTCATACTTGCCGGTCAGGGCCTTGTTCAGTCCGACCTTGCCGTCATCGGCATCATCGGTATCAAAGCCGTGGTAAACCAGCACATCAATCAGGCCGGTGCGAATCGCGGCCTCATCTTCAACAATCAGTATTTTTGGTTTTCTGTTCATACTTAAAGAGACTAGCAGTTGTGGCCCGTCAGGGTATGTAAACTCAAGGTAAATTCTAGCAGACCGCTTTTACGAATGCCTGCCTAACAATCCCCCCGTTGCTTTCTTACACTTTGTACCAGATACCGGTAAAACATTCACGAGGAATGAATTATGCCACTGATCAATCGAATCACACGCCTGTTCCGCGCCGACATGCACGCTGTCCTGGACAAACTGGAAGAACCGGAAGCACTGCTGCGTCAGGCCGTGCGTGAAATGGAAGAATCCATTGCCGAAGACGAGCAACGCCTGAAACGCATGGAACTGGAGCGCAGTCAGCTCCAGGAGCGTCACAAGGATCGCATCAGCGTTCAGACGCAACTGGAAGAAGAGCTGGATATCTGTTTCAAGGCGGAAAACCAAACACTGGCCAAAAGCATTATCCGTCGCAAACTGGAGGCGCAGCGCCATGAAAAATACCTGGTGCGCAAAACGGAAGCCCTGACCGCCTCGGTTGAGGCACTGCAAAAACGTCTGACGGAAAACCAGTCTCGTTTGCAATCCATGCAACAAAAACTCGAACTGCTCAGTCAGGAACTAGCTACCCGCGAAACCGAACCGCTGCTGTCAGCCGACATCTGCGTGACCGATGATGAGGTGGAAGTGGCCTTTCTGCGTGAACTGCAACAGAGGCAGCCGGCATGAAATCAATCACTGTAGCGGAAGGGATCGGTATGGCCGTGGTGCTGAGTCTGGCCGGCGCCGCCGCCTTCAGCCTGTTTATACCAACCAACTTGATTATTGCGGGGCTTGCCCTGGGGTATGTGTGCTACCTGTTGTTGCGCACAAAAGAACGCATCGGGCGTGTCTCGGTGATTGTCCTGTGGGCGGCGGTGACGGCGGCGGTACATATCTTCAGTGACTCAGCCATGACCTTTCTGTTGATCCAGTTGTTAATGATCTGGTTGGTGCGGGCACTCTATTTCTATCACGGGGTTATCCCGGCGTTGATGGATTTGGGTTTGTCCGGGCTGGCCATGTCGGCCGCAGTATGGGCCTGGTTGAACACGCACAGCCTGTTGGCAACCATCTGGTGCTTTTTCCTGGTGCAGGCGCTGTTTGTCCTGATTCCGAAAAAGCTTGCGGGTAAGGCAAATACCGGCGAGGCGGAGATTGTCAGCGCGGATCGTTTTGACCGTGCACACAAGGTGGCGGAGCTGGCGGTAAGAAAACTCACCCAAATCCATTAATCCTTATATAAAGGAGAGAACAACATGAAAAAACATCTGTTAATTGCTGCGATATTTATGGCGACAGCGGTATTTGTCGGTTTTCACCCGGCCTTTGATGCCAGAGTGGATGCAAAGCCGGTCAAGACTGCAGCGCAGAACAATCCCCTGCATACACCACGGATCCAGATGGCGATCCTGCTGGATACCAGCAGTTCCATGAACGGTCTGATCAATCAGGCGCGGGAACAGCTCTGGCAAGTGGTCAATGAATTTTCCAAGAGCAGCCGTAATGGTGTTACACCGAAACTCGAAGTGGCCGTCTACGAGTATGGCAATTCAGGTTTGGCCGCAAAGGATGGTTATGTCAGACAGGTTTCACCGCTCACCTCCGAACTGGATGCCGTATCCGAAGCCTTGTTTTCACTGACCACCAACGGCGGTGATGAGTTTTGCGGCTATGTGATCAAAAGCGCCGTCAATGAACTGGCCTGGAGTAAAAACGATGATGATATCAAGGTGATCTTTATCGCCGGGAATGAACCCTTCACCCAGGGACCGGTACATTATAAAGAAGCAGTTGCGGCAGCGAAAAAGCAGGGTATCACGGTTAACACCATTCATGCCGGTAATGAGGCTGAAGGTGCGCAGACCGGCTGGCGTGACGGCGCGGTTCTGGCCGGAGGTGATTTTATGAACATTGATCACAACTACAAGGTTGTGCATGTCAATGCACCACAGGACCGGCAACTCTCGGATCTGAATGCAAAATTGAATGAGACCTACATTCCCTACGGCAGAAAAGGCAAGGAGCGGGTGGCGCGTCAGGCCATGGAAGATGCCAACGCAAGTTCAATTTCGCAGGGACTGGCCGCCAAGCGCACCGTGTCCAAGGCTTCCAAACTCTATGACAACCGCAGCTGGGACCTGGTGGACGGTATGGAAAAGGGTGAGGTGACACTGGAAAACGTTGCGCCCGGCCAGCTGCCGGAAGAGATGCGCAAACTGGACAAGGAAGCGCAGGCGCGCTACGTGGCAGAAAAGCGCAAACGACGTGAAAGCCTGAAGAAGCAGATCACGGAACTGAGCAAGCAGCGTGAGGAATATGTGCGCAAGGAAAGGGAAAAGCAGGCCCAGGTAAAAACGGTGGAAAGCGCGGTGACCGGCTTTGTCCGCAAGGAAGCCGAAAAGAAGAACTTCGAATTTAAGAGTAATTAATCAGTACCATGTGTGGGTGGGACCGCCTCAGGGATGAGGCGGTTTTTTTTTGTCGTTATAGTTTGGGCAGGCTGTGTGGTGCAGAAATTTTGTTAATGGCATCCTGCCTGGATATACGATAGTCTCCGCCGTTACCAAAACTGGTGGAATGACGAGTATCAATGATGTTGCCTGACTGTGGATCAATGGCAGTCAGTGTAAGCGAAAGATCGGTATCATAACTCCGCTTGAATAACTGACTGGGATGGTCGTTATGGTCAGCCTTGCCGACAATGATCGTTTTGCTGCAACCGGCGAGTTTTTTATCGGCGGCAGCACTCGCGTCCCCCTGATGGGCAATGCGTTTAAGCGGGGTATCCACATGTCTGCAACTGACCAGACTGATTCTTCGGGCGGGATATTTTTGTCGCAACAGGTCAACAATTTTCTGCTCAATATGATTATCGCGGCGGAGTTGTTCATTATAGACCACCACGCCGATATCATGCCGTGGTATAACAGCAACCGGCTTGACTGGTTTTCTGGGGAGCGGTGGAGGTTGCGGCTCTGGTTTGTCGGGCCGATAAAAGTAGCTGGAAAAGACCAACGCACCGATAAAAAAACCGAAAATGATGCCTCGTGCAGTATTAGCGACAGGTTTGCCAGTGGTAAGAAAACCATAGATGAAGCTACCTGCCAATGAGGTACTAACGCCGATTAAAATCGCGTTTGCTAAATCAGGCATCTTCGTTCTCCCGCACGACCCTATAACAAGGACTGAAAGTCCGTGACGAAATCCGCTGCGGTATCGCCAATCACCTCGGATACATAGTGCTCATCCACTTCAAATTTTTCCTGTGGATAGTGGCTGGTGCTGCACCTTTCCACTTTATTTGTTTCACTGTAAATGTCATCCAGCAGGGTTTCACCGTTATCAATTCGCACACCCAGACCGCGCAGTGATGCATAGTATTTCTTAACAATGCATTTGGTCTTGCCGACCTGGCGGTTGTATTGTTGATGTTTGGTATCCACCACCTGATAAATGATGGCCACATCCACCCCGAGGGTTTTCAGGGACTTGAATTGTTGGGGTGAAAATACGCTGTATTTGTTTTGTATGCTGTATTTGTTTTGTATATTGACCTCGTCCACAATCTGCTGCAATTGTTCACGATTGGCCAGCCTGATATTGCGACCCGAGCCGGTGAGACGGGCAAAGAACGGCGTGGTGGTCAGTTCGCCGGCAATTTTGGAATGGGCAATCAGATCATATTTGCTCTGGTTGGTATTGTTGACCGCAGAAAAAATCCCCAGCGTGATCTGCTCTTTATGGAGTTGTTGGTGGAGCGATGGGGTACCGGCGCAGGCCGATATCGCCAACAACAAAGCGGCGAGCAACAGCGATGACAAAAGTCGAACGGGCATCGGCATATCCTTGCTGTGCATATTGTGAGAAGGTGAAATATCACCCGATGAGCGGGTTAGTTAAACATACCCTGGCACGCGATTCAAACCGCATGCATCGAGACCCTGAGGGCAACAGTGATATAGCCGTCATATTTGACAGGTACTTGCCGGTGGAGCGGGGAGAGAGACTCCCCCCGCGTTGAGCAGGGGGGGCGGGGTTGTACTATTTACACAGCATCAGGCGGTCAAAGCCGATGGCAAAGCCGACGCCCTGCTTATAGGCGCCGCCGCCCAGTACCTGTTTCTGGGCGCCCAGATCGGGGACGGAGATTTCGAAACCTTCCTGAACATAGTAGGAGAGGCCGCGTTTGACGCTTTCGTCCAGCACGTAATTCTTGGTCTTCAGCTCCACCATGGCCTTGGACATCTCGATCAGTTCCTGCATGGTCGCGGCCATATCGGAGGGGTGGATCACTTCCACGCCGAACTGGAAAAACTCCCGGTAACGGCCTTCCTGGGGCTTCTCATAGCGCCAGCAGCGCTGGAAATACCAGAACTTGACGTTCTTGTTCCGTTTATAGTGCTTGTCGGCCACCAGCTGGATGGTCGCCGTCCCCTCCGGACGCAGACACAGTTGCCGGCCTTTTTTATCAGGGAAAACATACATTTGGCCCAGAATTTCCGGTCCGGCCTTATCCACATAGACCTCGGCCGGTTCCAGGCAGGGGATGATGATCTCGTTATAACCGTAACGCTCGGCGATCTCGATCAGGCCGTTCTCCAGCTTGCGACGCGCCTTGGCCTCGTCACCGGTAATAATGCGGACCCCGCGGGTCTGCTTCTCTATCTTCAATTCCATAACCGTTACATTCTGCAGTGTGAAAAACAGCGCGGATCATAGCAAAAATTCACGGCGCAGGTGCAGATCGTCGGCGTGATGGGGCAAACCGCATGCAGCAGGAGCAGGTTCCGGCCTTTCATCAGAGGCCGACCATATTCCCATATAATTGATAAGACAATTTGGCGCCCCATCCGGAATCAACCAGGGCAAAACAGCAGACAAGTAAGTATTACCTGTCCGATCAGTGTACAACGTTGATCGCGCCGGCAGGGTGATCGATGACACGCGGGGAAATCGTCTGACATTTAACAGCATTCAGATGATATCAATGCGGCCGGTGTAAACAGGATCACATATACCGATGCCGGCAGCATTTCACCTGCATACCGGACATGTCAAATTTGAGAGTGTTTGTATTAAACAAAGTACAGTTAATCATCCGGCATTGGCTGTTGTCATGTTCATGTGTAACTCATGTCACAAAACTTTCGGCACGATCAGTTCCGGTCTCGTTACAAAATGTAACATTACACAAAGTATCCTGTGTGACATATGTTACATAAACAATCTTTTGCTGATGAAATTTGCATTTGTATTTTGCATCTGAAATTTCGTTGCTATTCTTAAACTGTTACGACGGCCACGTTACTAATGACAATAAAGTGGTCATTAATACAGCAAAACCTTTTTCAATTTTGTAATAGTCACGATCAACCCCGGTTAAGTCACAAGATGAGACGTCATCCCTGTGGCTGTGTGCCGGAATATCGAATCTCAATTTAGGAGGTTTAGTCATGCACAGACTCGTTTTATTCATCCTCGTATTAATGTATTCAACATCGTCCCTGGCGGCCGGTCAGGAACAACGCATCATCAAGAACTGCTCGGCCATTGTCGGTGGTGAGCCGGTTAAAACCGCGATCTGCGCGGGTCAGATGCTGTCACCCATGGAAATTGAAATCTGCATAAAGAATGAATGCTTTGGGAAAGACAAGGCCCTGAAGCAATCATTCCTGAGCCTGTACGGGACACAGCTCAGGGCAAAAACATCCTGTGGTAACCTGGAAATCAAAGCCGGAGAACTCGGTAATCAGACATTTACCAAAGCACAGAGCTGGAAGCTGTGCAGCGGTTATGAAATCGCGTTTCGCGAAGATGGCAATCTGGTGGTGTATAACAAACAGGGCAAAGCTGTTTGGTCTTCCGGTACAGACAAGCGCGGTGCAGACAAACTGGAGATGCAGGCAAACGGCAATCTGGTTATCTATAAAGGACAATACCCCGTCTGGTCATCCGGCACACATGGCAACCCCGGATCTGTTCTGTCCATGCAGGATGATGGAAATCTGGTGATCTACAACAAATACAACAAACCAATTTGGGCCACAGGGACAAACAATAAATAATGCACTCAGCATCGTGGATCGTGATTTACCGATAGCGATGTCAGGCAGGAAGATGGTTAATCAGAGTGAAATAAATGCATCAGGCACAGGGAGAGACCTGATGCGGCTTTAACCAGAGTCTTATATGAGGAGATCAGGCTTTTGATTTGCCTTGAATGACGTTGTCTTGTTTACCGGTTTTTAACCACTTTGCTGTGTCAGTAATTACTTTATCAATGGGCAATCGAATTTTGCCTTTCAACGCACACTCCCACACAATTAAAACCCGCCAGCCCTGATCGTTCAGGGCGGTAACGGCTTTTTTATCACGCGCTGCATTGCCGGTGATTTTCTTTTTCCAGAAGGCTTTACGTGTAACCGGCCAGCTGAATGCCGGGCAGTCATGCATGTGCCAGAAGCAGCCATGGATAAAGATCACCGCCTTGTATTTCGGAAACACCAGATCAGGTTTGCCGGGTAAGGATTTATCATGCAGCTTGTAGCGAAAACCCTCCGCGAAGAGCGCTTTGCGTATCAGAAACTCCGGTGCAGTGTCCTTGCCCTTAACCAGCGACATGCATTTATGTCTTTGTGCCGGGGTGAGTGTGTCAGACATGGCGGTATGAATTGATGATCAGGTTAACGAGATGTTATTCGCATGAACAGGGCAAGCAAATGGAGCGCTGTTTTGTCATCGTCATCTTTGGCCACAAGCGTGTTCGCTGTTATGCTGCACGTTTGCGTCGCCGGGTTAAATAACCGGTAATCAGCTTTGCAATTGAACCGGCCAGAGGGGGCGGTACCGCATTGCCGATCTGCCTGGCGATCCGGGTTTTCGTGCCAAGAAAAACAAAATCATCGGGAAAACCCATCAGGCGTGCCGCTTCCCGATGGGTGATGGGACGATGTTGCTCCGGGTGCAGATAACGGCCCTTTTCCGGTTTAAAAAACTCGGTGCGTATGGTTACCGAAGGTCTGTCCCACCAGAGTCGACCAAACAGATCAGTGCCGCCGCTCTTCTTCCGAATCCAGCATTTGGGGGTAATATGAGGGGCATTTTTTTGCAGATCAAAACGATTACCGCCCCTGGGCACCGCCTTGTAACGCTTGAGACTGACGGGCGTTGGATTGCGACCAAAATGCAGATCAAGCGGCGGTGGACATGCGCGCAGCTCTGTTCCCACCGGCGGTGGCAGATCGCTGATCATATCGGCAACCGTGCGCCACGGTAACAAACCCTCCTTACCGTCTTTGGCGTGTGTGGGCTGCGGCGGGAAACAAATCTCATCTGCACTTTCATTTGGCTTCCAGCCCATAATGATGGCTCTTTTTCTTGTTTGCGGAGCGCCATAGTCCGCTGCATTCAGCACCGCCGCCCTGATTTCAAAGCCAAGTTTTTTTGCCCGTTTGGAAATGGCAATAAACTCGGGTGACTTCAACAAACCCTGCACATTCTCAATCACAAAGGCACGCGCTTCCGATTGCTGCACCACATCCATAAAGGGCTCCCATAAAGCGCGGCGTGCATCACCGTTACGCTTCTTGTTTAACAGGCTGAACCCCTGGCAGGGCGGACCGCCGACAACGATATCCGCCTTTGGAATAGCGGGCTTGCCGGCCAGCCACTCTTCAATATCGACACAGAGGCTGTGATTGCCAAAATGGTTATTGTGTGTATCGACAGCAGCCTGATCATTATCAACACCAAAGATACATTTAAAGCCCCCGCCGAACCGCTCATCCGTAAAGCCCAGGGTCAGCCCGCCGGCACCGGCAAAAAGGTCAATAAGTTTTAAAGGCATAGCATGGTCCCGAATGGTGATAACAGGCCTGAAGCAGCAAACAATTCCCCATGTTCAACCGGCAGGTGTTGGAAATATCGCTTCCCGCCGGATACATAAATATATATCCATTGTAGCAACATTGGCAGAGATCAGAACAGCTTGTTAACACACGGGGCATGCGGAAAATAGGGGAAAAACGATGATCTTCCGGGTATGTCATGATGACGCCGGGGGATTGCAGTTGGCGAACAGGATTGACGCAATATGTCTCCCGCAAAAAGATCGGCCGGTTTACAAACAAAAATAGAATGGAACAGGTGCAGCCTTCCCTGAGTTGACCTACTATGAATTCGATCAATCTGTTATAGAAGTAAAAATTTCGCACAATGAAAACGGCTGTAAAAGAAAACCTGGGCTTTACCTGGTCTGAATCTGAGATCATGCTTGCCCCCCATGAGCATGGGGCAACCGGTGCCTGTTTCGAAGTAAAGAAAATGCTGGCCGAATACGTGTGGGACATTACCTGGCTGGAAGATAACCCCTGCACCTTTGCAGAAGTCCAAACCGTAACAGGCGGTACCACCATCGGCAGCCATACACTGGAAGACCTGAACCAGATCATCAACCAGAAAAACGCCATCCTCAAGCTTGTACAGATGGTCAAGGACAAAGAGTTTTCACTCACCAGGGCGGTTCATCAGCAACTGCACGCACAAGTGGCAAAAGAAGAAGCGCTGGAATGGGGTAAATTCAGAACCGGTGCGGTAAAGATCAGCGGCACCCCACACCAGCCGCCGGCTGCATCTGAACTGGATGATATCTATGAAACGGGCTTTGCAGAAATTCGAAAAATTGACAATGTTGTCGAAAGGGCTTTGGTCACATATCTGTTCTCAGCCCTGAACCAGTTCTTCTTTGATGGAAACAAGCGTACCGGCCGCCTGATGATGAACGGTGTACTTATGTCGAACGGTTATTCCTATATCAGCATACCTGGTGCAAAGAAAGAGGAGTTTGATCAGAAAATGTTGAATTTCTACAATACGAAAGATGCAACGGAGATGATGGGGTTTATTGTTGATTGTGCAAATTTATGGGATTAGTACGGGTTACTTCTGCTTGTGAACATCCATTGAATTTATATCACCCCTCTCCCTTGGGACAAAATTGCCCGGAGCAATTTTGGTCAACCGTTTTACCGGTTGCCCGAAGGGTGAGCTACAGGGAAGTAGCGAAACAAAGGGTTAGGGTGAGGGGATATTCAACCTCGTACATGATCTGCGGTGAGGTATGCGACAGGTCGCAGCGAATCAAAGGACCAGGGTGTGGATAAGAATTCAAACCTCAACAACACCATTTACCGAACCAACCACCTGTCCATGAAGCCATAGATCCGGCGGCTTAACATTTGGCGGCACCACCACCGACCGTTCGCCCTGAGCTTGTCGAAGGGCAGAACCATGATCCACCGTCCGCTCCCGACTGGCCCAATGCAAACGCCGTGCATCGGCAGGGGTATGAACCTGTAACGACTCGCGCAAGGGATAATCAAGTATAGACGTGACAGAGATGTTAAGCGTTTCAGAGAATGGGTGAAAAAAATCACATCAATGCTTATCAACCCATCGCTTAATAGCTTCAATACCCGATTCCATTCGCTCTCGTGCGGCACTATTGGCGGAATGCACATGGATTATTGGCGGTACAAAGCCTTCGGTGACAACCGCTTCTTCTATCCACAGGATAACATCGTATCCGGTGCCCCGTTCATCATCACCGAGATCATGGTCCAGACTGATCGCTTCCACCTTGCCCGTTTTTAACAGGGCAATCGCTTCATCCGGCCAATAGACATGCGTCCAGCCTTCCGGTGTTGGTCTGAGATCATCCAAAAAAACTTTCATCAGCTAATAGTATAAATATTTGTGGAAATAAAACAGCAAATTATTTGCCGGGCAATCTAACCCATCGAGCTGTTGTTTTGTTGATTGACCAAAGATCCGGTGGCTTATGCTCAATGACAAACCAATGCTCCTTCGTCCCTCACGGTTCACAAATACCGTGCGTGGGTCGAGTAACACCGCAGACCAGTCAGGTGCTTGCCTTTACCGGATGTACCACAACAATTTCAAGGAAATCGGCCATCATTTTAATCCGGCATGTAATTCAATCAACTTTCCATTTGTCTGCAATAAGAAAAAGGGATGATCAGCACATAAATTGCAGTGGATTAGTGTGTTGAATTAAGGTTACAGGGTGAGTATGGTATAGAATAAAAGAATGTGCGGAAGCACTGTTTGATAAAACAATAAAAACATGACAGAGCGTGCCGCGAAGAAATAATCAGATATTGTTTCAACGTGTTTCGATGGAGTGAGATATGAGGAAGACAGCTGCATTATTTTCCGATAAACCGGCCGCATCATCACAAACAACACAGGCGCAGAGATCGGTATTCCAGAACCAGGCTGATAAGCAGGCCGATAACCCGCTGCAACAATCGATATGGCAGCCCGGCAGTTTCAAAACCAGAGCAGAACCATCGCGCACCACCAACACAGGCTCCGGCTTTAACTTTGCCAACATTCCGATTATCGCGCCCAACTCGATGCCGGTTCAGGCCAAGCTCACTATCGGTCAGCCCAACGATAAATATGAGCAGGAGGCCGACCGGGTGGCCGATCAGGTGATGCGGATGCCGGATTCTGCTGCCGCCGCAGCCCCTGCCCGGCAGGCCACCGGTGGAGTCGTGCAGCGCACCTGTGCCACCTGTTCAGCCGAATACAACTCAGCAGAAGAGGAAGATCGGCCCGTCGATCAGAAAAGCCTCTGCCCGCAATGTCGAGTGCAGGCCAAACCCCTGGCTGATCAAATCACACCGCTTGTACAGCGCCAGTCAGATAATGCGCTGATCGAAGATGACGAGGAGAAAGACGCCACGCTGCAGACAAGCGCCACGCCGGGCAATGCCCCGGTCGCCGGTCCGGGTGTGGCCTCAGCAATTGGTTCAATGCAAGGCGGCGGGCAACCACTCTCCCCAACTGCGCGCGGTTTTATGGAAACACGCTTTGGACACAACTTCAGTCATGTCCGTATTCACGCCGACACAACGGCCGCCAGGATATCAAGGCAGATCAATGCCCGTGCGTTTACTGTCGGCCCCAATATCGCTTTTGGCGCCGGGCAGTATCAACCGGATTCACCGGCAGGCAAAAAACTGCTGGCCCATGAGTTAACGCATGTGGTGCAACAGGGGGCGGTGTCACCTGTTATCCAGCGACAGTCAGAAACGCCGATGGCGAATGTAACTCAGCAAGGCGGAAACAATATCGACAATCAGATAGCGACGATCTTGCAGGCAAAAGATATGTTGCAACCTCGGCTGGCAGAAGATGAGTCTGGTGAAATAGCCAACCATATCCGTAATCTTGATACTGCACACTCGAAACTCATGCAGCTCAAGAACGGTGGGAACCCGGAAGAAGAAGAGCAAATTGCCCCGCATCTGGCGCCGCTCACGCAACCGCCCACCAACCCGGATCAGGTTGCCCCATTAATACAGCGCAAGGCAATTAACCCGCAAACTGATACAGGCCTGACAAAACACACACACACACCCTGGTCCTTCCCTGTTTTAAAGCGCGGTATGGGGACGATTCAGCGTGTAGCGGCTGTCGCCGCCGCACCATTGGTTTTTGCCGGTCCACCGGGATGGGTCATACTTGCAGTCGCTGCGGTGGGAGTGGCTGTGGTTGGTGGTGTCTATCTGGCGACCCGGCCAAGAACCATTGAAAGTACTCGAGAGCGGGCGGAACCCCGTGTTAGACCACGCACGGCACCCATGACCTGTGCAACAATGTATCCACAGGCAATTAGTTGTGCAGCCTTGCCGGGTCTGTTTACTTTTTCATCCTCGCAAGCAGCATTAAGATCGCTGGTTGCCGAAACCGGTATCTCAAACTTGCGACTGGTCTCTGCTCGAACCTCGACCGGCGGTCCTTGCCCCGGTGTGGGCATGCATTATGGTGTGAAAGCCGGTGGCACTTATATAGCAAGTATCAGCTGCTGCCCTTGTTGTATGGATACTCCGACAGGCCCGGTAATGACAACCCTGTGTCGAATAATATAATCTAACGACCATGATTATACTGACAATAAACGCCATCGAATCCCGCTTCCATGAGGCTTTGCTCAGGAAAGACAGGGGCGAATGTGCAGACAGCTGCTTTATGGTGATGTATGGTTTGCCGGCAGCGATTCAGCAGGATCTCGCGCTGTTGACCATGCGCCGGTATCTACCGGTTTTTCAGCAGCGCAACCCGGATATCCAATGGCCGCGGATCATTCTGGATCAGCCTGAAGCGTGGTTTGCCCAACATGGTCGGGCAACGCCGGAAGAACCGGATAGTCTGAATCCCGCCGATGCAGCATTCCTGTTTTGTTATGACGCCATCCTCAACGCGCTCGCCAACACGACTAATCCAGCCATCCTGACCTCATCCTGTATGTGTGCCATCAACAGTGCGATAGATGCAACAGGCACCCATGTCTGGATGACAACTGATCCTGAAGCGCTGACCATGTGGCAACAGCAGGGATACTTTCCCGGCCGCAGCGTTGTGGACAATGCAGATGCTGTTGCGGCCATGGAACAGGAATGGCAAATAATCGGCAACCGGTTGTTCACTCCCGAGCATCGCGCACAATACAACGCCGCAACCGTGCATGAGGCAGAACAGGCCCTGGCACAATGGCAAGCCGCAGAACGCAGTTTGATCCTCCCGGACAGAAACATGACGCACACTTAATAATAGGTACCGGTGAAATCACATCTGTTTAGCGCCTTCGCCTCACGACCGCAACCTGCGGCCGACAGGATATTGAATAAGTCCGTGAGTGAATACGAGGGGCGGGAGTTGCGCGAGTATCTCACCGGCAAGACAGCGGATGAACTTGTCGCCGCTGACCTGCGCACCATCGTCGGGGGTAACCTCTGGATGCTCACACCGGAGGCCTATCTCTACTTTCTCCCGGCTTTCCTGCACATGGCATTGGAGCACAATGAAGAGATTGGTGTCATTGATTCTGAACTTATCGAAGATCTTATTGAGCCTGCACGTGAAGATGTAGTCAACGCACTGGATCAACTGGAGCAGAATCAATCCGAAGCCAGATTACCGGCTGATATGCTTGAGATACTCCGCAAACAGCAACTGGAATGGATCGACTCCGGCGCACCGATGGCGGTGTTCATTGAACGCTTCAGCAACCTCAGCCATGCCGAAGGGACAGCCATACTCGCCTTCCTTGATGCCTTCCAGGCAGCTTATGGCGAGGACTTTCCCTTCGGCGAAATACAAACCGCCATCGACCGGTACTGGGCACGCTTTCGGGATTCTTGAGACTGGTTTTTTAACTCGTCATTCAAATCTCAATAACACCGGTAACAGACCCAACCATCTGCCCATGCAACCACAAATCAGGTGGTCTGATACCTGTCGGCAGTCTTACACTATCAAGCATGTTTTGCGTGAAGAGGCGCTTCGCAAACCGTGGGCGTTTCTCTGCCGAGGCCAGTCCATGTACCGTCACCACCACCAACCGTTCGCCCTGAGCTTGTCGAAGGGCAGAACCACGAACCAACAACCGCCACAACTGCGCCCGACTTTCCCGATGCAAACGCCGTGCATCGGCCGGGGTATGGATCTGCAATGACTCGCGCAAGGGATCAGCATGCAACAGACCACACTCAGACGGCTCAGGCGTGAAACAGCACTCAGGCGGATCAAGTTCACTCACCGCCGTCCATAACAACGACCCCACAAACCGCACCCCCTGAATCACCACCGCATCCTCATAGAGCAAATGCACATTCGGCCCCACCGCCTCCGCCAGTCCATCCAGCGCCCTGATCCCGGCGGACAACTCCAACACACCCGGCACATACACCACCGGCACGGACAAACCCTGACCATTCAACCAGGCCAAACCGGCCGACCCGACCCCAATCCCCCCGCCCAACACCACCACATCCGCCGCCGGCGGCGGCAACGCAGCGGGGCAGGCATCGACATGGAGATCGCTGAGGAAAAGGATATTCATGACCCGGAGTGTATCCGGGTGGAAGTGGGAAATTAACGAAGTTGGGCTTCGTGTAATATCCATTAAAACCACATCCTTGCGGTGGGATGTTGCATGCTTAAAAGTATCTAGCGATGTTTAGGGTGATATATGACCAATGTTGATTAAATAAAATAAGATGTTAAAAGAGTATATATGCAATGTCGTGTTTTTTCTCCATTTAAGAAGTAATGTTATTACATGCTGGGTTCTTTGATTATTTCTGGTTTAATGTAAAATTTGAATTATCATCCAACTATATTGCGATTGGGATAATTGCCCTATCCCATATTCCTTTCTCATTATCCTTGGGAATATGTGGCTCTATTTCTTTGGCTGTTTTTATATGTAGCCTTGGTTCTACTGGTTTCATATCCCATATGTAAAAAAAATATCTATCTCCCGATCTACATGCTTTGTTCCACTCATTGCGTGATATATAGAATCTCAAAGGAGAAGCTATTGTGGATTTAACTTCTATAAGTTTATTAATAAGGCCATAGTCATTTTTGTCATAAGAGAGCACATCATATCCTGCTGTGTTATCATCAATGGCAATCCATTTTGGCTTTTCTGAAATACCTTTGTTATTTAATATTTTTTCCTCATATTGAATGGTTAATTGTTCTGCTTTTCTAGCCTGATCCATAAACGTTCTATCGCTTTCATAGCGTACAATACCACATATTTCATCCCACCACTCTATGATACTTGTTTCTGGTGGATCAGTAAGTAAATTGGCCTCTCTGAATATGCTTCTTTGATCTCTCTCTAATTTGTCGGTGAATTTCTTTCTACCTAGCCTCATCATTCTAACCCATGTTGGTTGGCTATGGAGTATCAAGGATTTTATGCAATTTCTATAATACGTTGAATCAGATGTGGTGGTTTCTATATCAATTATTTCGAGAAGCTGTATTGATGCTTCAAAGTCATAGGAAGAGTAATCTGGGTCTAAATGCTTAATAATTGATATTAGCATATCAAGTTCTATTTCTTCTTGAATAGCTTGTTGTTTCTTAATTGCTCTTAAGCCTTCAAAGGCTGGCATTGAAAATAGTCTGTCAAATGGAATGGATGCCACTATCCGACCATTCCATTGTCTGTAGTTTTACCTTCTAGCTCTTCAATGAGTGCAATAAGGTCTTGTAAGTTAATATCGTAATCTATAGGGTCATCAGCATTTTCTTCATCAAGAGCTACTTCATGTAGATCTGGATCGTCAAGAAGCTGTTGCATATTCCGGATTTTTAAAGCAAGCCGTCTGCTGACTGATAAGTCAATACTCCCGAGTGATACTGGTGCCTTTGATTGATAAATATGGATGTTTGTTTCAATATCTGGAGCAAGGCCTAGGCGATGAATTCTGTCTATAGATTGTAAGTAATGCGTAGATACAAAACTTCTATCTAAGTAAATAGCATCATGACATACCTTGTGAAGGCTGATACCTTCACCTGCGGCTGCAGGATTGGCAATTAACACCTTGCAGGCATCATCAAGATGAAATCGTTTAAGTCTACCTTCGCGAGTAGATAAATCATCTTCATTGCCAGACGGTATTGCCCCGTATATTGAGAGAGGATTTAGTTCTACAAGCATTCCTTCTAAGTCTATTATATTATTTGTAAATATAGTCCAAATTACTGCTTTTTTACCGCTGTTGGCAATATCTCTTGCATGATCAGCAACTGCCTTCATTTTGGCTGATGCTCCTTCTTCAATAATGGCATCAATTATTCCGGAATCTATGTTTAGTCCATCAGATGTCATTCCTCTAAGTGCTAATGTTGGATTTACTGATATTTGCAATAAACGAATTACAGATTTTCTAGCAGAAAGAAAGTCAATATCTTTTGTTTTTGAGTTAGTTAACTCGATCAATTGTCGCAGTACCTCATTCCGGACGATGGCATATAAGGCTTGCTGGCCTTGATCCATTGATATTTGATAAAAATGCCTTTTTGCCGGGGGCAAACCAAGCTCTTGCTTTGTTGTTCGTACATAAAGTTGCCCGAGAACGTCCCTTGGTAAATGACCTCTCTGAATTTGTAAATCAAGGCCATGACCAGGCCATAAAAAACCAAGTTGAGATGCTATATCGTTAGCATGTTGTGGCATTGGTGTACCGGATAAAATGTCTCTTCGCACAGGAAGTGAAGCTATATTTAAAAGAAAAGATCCTCGTTGCGAGCCAAGTCCGGCTTTCATTCTATGAGATTCATCTAAGACTAGATGAACAGGAGTTCTCGACAAATATGAAGATATTGTACTTTTCTGTCTAACAAGTAAATCATAAGAGATGATAAACCTGGTTGACCCTGATATAAGTTGGTCATGAGTGTTTTCTTCACTTCCATCAAGATAAGTGAAGTTTTCTGCCCCATAATTTGGTGCATCATCGCTCATGCAATCTCGAACAACCTCTCGCCATGCTGGAAATGCGGCTTTAGGGCAAACGATTAAAAAATGCCACCCCTTTTGTCTTGCTAGCAAATGCAGAGCAAACGTTACTGTTGTCTTACCCGCACCCGGGACGGAGAAATTAGCTCCATGAGGTAGTGCTAATAAATGTTGTAAATCTCTAATCTGGAATGATTTTAATAATCGCTCTGTAAAGCCTGTTTCCAATAAACGACTAGTTATTTCTTGTTCACTTAAAGTGACTGCTATAGAATTAAAAGATTCTCTTGCTTTCCTTACTTCTGCTAGAAATTCTTGAATTTTTGGTTTTGCTCTTTCCTTTGGTCTAAATCTGAATCCTAGTTTTTTTTGAACTGACGCACTGCCAAACTCTCGAATAAGACAAAGCGTATCTATCCAGGAAAGCTCTATTGTATTGTCTGCTTCAAAGAACTCATCATTTCTTTCAAGCAACCTAGATTTAATTCGTTCCCAAATTGAAGATGTTATATCTTTTGAATATTTTGATATAAGTCCAGATAATCGTATTGGATCATAGTCAATCTCGATAATTGAGATATTATCACTTGTCATATAAGTGGTTACTTTTTCGATACACTATCTATTTTTTCATAATTATCTAGTTTTGATAATAACGACTTTGATAATTCGATTATGGATTCAAGTTGCTTTTTAATTGCCGCGTGTGTTTTGGGAAGCGCTGTAGTTATATCAACGCCAGCTAATTTTGAATGCGAAGATGTTACTGCTTTTAATGCGGCCTCACCTGATTTTTGTCCTTTTTCACGTTCTATAACACTATCGCATGCATCAATAAGTGCATCAATAGCCTCATCTTTCATATCTCCATTTTTCAGTACCGCGACAAGCGCATCATAATTAACTGACGATCCTGCTGTGTCTATATCAATGTCGAAGCTATTATCGGCACTTGTTTCTGTTGGTGTGTCTTCAATTGTTAAAACATTAGTAACACGATCTAAAACATCTGAAGCAAGTCTACCAAATGCTGAATTGTAATTATAAACACGCCCATTTAATTTTTCTCTATTTTCAAATAATGTCCAAGCGATAACTCTACTTGCATCCTGCAGGTTTTGTTCTTTTCCATCCAGTCTTTTTGGTAAATCGTTAAATAGTTGCTCTGCATCATCTTTTATTCTGGTATATGCTTTTGGTTCACCAACCCAGTCTTTTAAATACAGCTCTGCTTCTAGTAGTGCTTGCAAAGAATTTTCTATTTCGGATTTCTTTCGATTTAATTTTTGCGCTATCTGATCTGTGGTTCTTCCCATCGCCTGCAATTTGTTAATTAGCTGTGCATGACCTATCCAATCGTATGCTAATTTTGTTTCTGGCTTGGCTTGCAGCCCCGCTTCTATATCTAAAATATCTTCGGGTAATGCATCTTTTGGTAGTACCATGCAAGTTACATGATTAAATTCAGAATGGGCGGTCGAATCTTCGTGTAACAATGCACGCATTGCAGCAAGTCTTCTGTTGCCATTAACAACAACCCCACTTGAAGAGATAAGAAGAGGCTCTCTTTGCTTTTCTTTTTCAAGAATTTCGATTACCGGAATAACTGAATCTGCTTTTCCTTTTCTAGACAAAGATTCCAATATTATGTGTTGCACCTGTTGGCAACTTTCAACCTCTAGTCCATCCAAAAAGAAATTTGAATCAAGACCATGCTCGGCTATATATTCGTTTTGAGCCGTGAAAGT
The DNA here is from genome assembly GCA_029880855.1 of Gammaproteobacteria bacterium. Taxonomy (GTDB): domain Bacteria; phylum Pseudomonadota; class Gammaproteobacteria; order UBA6429; family Thiohalophilaceae; genus JAOUNS01. The sequence continues at coordinate 482,631 of JAOUNS010000001.1, read as the reverse complement.
GCGAAAATTTTCCATTCGATAAATTGGTACGTTTATATTAATTCGTATAATTGGTAATAAACATTTTTCATTTCTAAATTCATAAAATTCTTCGCTCGCAGTCGATGACTCTTTGCCACTTTTTATTATGGCCTCTCTTTCGGCCTTTGCAGTCATTTTAATAGTGAACACAAAATATCTCCTTAATCGAAAGCAATTAGAAGAATGGGTACAGTTATTACTCTATCAAACAGTTGGAGTTCATCCCAAATTCTATCTGCATTTGCGATATTATCCCCAATCTTCTTAGCTGCTTCCCTTGATGGTACAGCCAACCCGGCACATTCAATTTTACTTGTTTGAAATAAATATTGTAACTTCAAAAGATCATATGGTGCTCTACTCATGTTTCCAGTTTGTAGCTGGAATGCGATATCATCTTTCATAGCAGTAACTGTTAGCTGTTTATTATGAACAAGCTTTACATCTAATGCCCAGCCATTTGATTGAAGTTCGCTTTCTACATGACCACGAATTTTTGAAGTACATCTAGGGACAATATTTATTGATGGTTCTTCAAATACATCTGTAATCCACTCATGAAGCTCTCTTTTTTCCCATTCTGCGACTGCATGATGGTGGTCATATACACATGTGAATTTCATATATTATTATTTCCGGTCTGGTTCATAGATTGGTTTATTCATCGGACGTGTTCTTAATGCCCCTGCAAGTAATTTATTTACCCTATCATTTGCTATATCCACATACTCTTCCATGATGTCACAGCCATATGCATTTCTACCATGCTTAATGGCTGCAATTGCCGAAGTACCTACACCCAGATAAGGGTCTAAAACATTTTGGTTTTTATTTGTTAGTGATAAGACAAGCCTCTCTATTAACCCGACCGGAAATTGACACGGGTGATCTGTTTTTTCTACATGATTAGCTTTTACATTTGGTATTTCCCATGTATCTGTTGGATTTTTCCCTAGAGGATTACCAGATAGCTCGCCCTTTTTCGGTCCTTTAAAATGTTTTTTATTTGGATATTTTGATGGTATCCGAACTGGATCTAAGTTGAATATGTAGTCATCAGTTTTTGTAAACCATAAAATAGTTTCGTGCCTACCAGAAAAACGCTTTTGGCAGTGCAAACCATGACCAAAAGTCCAAATAATGCGATTTCTCAGTTTCAAGCCATGATTTTTAAATAGTTGATATAAGATAATATCTAAAGGGAATATCTCGCCATCAACAATGTGATTTCCCACTTGCCAGCAAATTGATCCTTTCTCATGTAAAAGTCGAACTGCTTCCGCAATTGTTGCGGACTGCTCCTCTATATAATGTTCTAGTGACCTTTTTTTCTCATATTCTTTTCCAATGTTGTATGGCGGTGATGTAACTATAAGATGCATGCTGCCTTTTCTAAGACTCCTCATATAGTCAAGGTTATTTTCGCACTTTATATCTATCTTTGGTTTTTTTTTAAATAAAAGCACGTTGTCATATTTTGCTTTTATGTTAATTGGCATATTCATCCAGCCTATTCAAATGGTCTTGTGAAATAATAAAAAAACAGATACGCCTCTATCAATTTGGGGCATATCACGGGCCTGCGTATTTTGCAGATAATTCTCAGATTCTATCACTTCGTTTGAGTGCGGGAAACTTTCATATTGATGAAATCCAATAAAATCTAAGGGTTCGCCGAACTTATTATTCTGAAAATACTTCTGACTTGATATTGTTTGACGAGTCAGATTCATTGTATTTATTTAGGTGAAATTGAATTAAATTATGCGCAGGATGTATTACCCGCTATGAAGAAACGAAGGTTGATATATGTGGTATTATCACGATGTGCGTCATATTGATTGATATTGTAGTCGTGGTATAGATATATTTTTCTGGTTTTGGTTGTTTGCATTGTGAATACTTGACGTAAAAAAATAATAAAAATCACGATAACCACTACTCACCCTTCATACATGGATAGCAAGCAGCTAGTAGATTAGTTCTGTATAATATTCAGGATTTCTAATAAATATGGACTATATTTATTAAGACTGAGATCAGCAGATTACCAGAGATTTTAGTTTGATGAACCTGAAAAAAAAGATTACAAAACACCCATAATATTAATGGATAATCACTCGATGATCAATCTCATATTACACATTCAGCTATAACAACACCTCTCGTCGAAATGTAAAAAACACCTAATGCTTTTCGGCAGGACAAATTTCATGATTTTCTTTAGGTGTAGCTGTTGTTGAGCTTCGATAAAATCCTGTTGTGATGTTGAGACTGTTGTAATATCAGGTTTCAATTGCCAATATTTGCTGTTTATCTAAAACTCGCCTGATACTGCTTCGCCTTTAAGATAGTATGATCCCGCACGTTGCCATCCAGTCGGTAAATCTTCGGTGCCTGTCGATATTCAAATACTCTATAGAGTGAATATTGATCAGCATGGTCTTGGGAAAAGGCCACTTCGTTATCGGAGATCAGGAAGGGTTGGTAGATCCCGGCATTGGTGGTTTTGACCTCGATGTAGAGTTCTTCCCCGTCTTTGCGGAAGGAGCGGATGTCGTATCCGGCGCCATCGCCTTTTTCCTTGCTGGTCCATTCGATCTGTCTCACCAGATCAGCGCGGCCGATATATTTGAGTCGCTGTTGTTCAAATTCCAGTACGAAGGCTTCGCCCCGTTGGCCGAGGCTGCGGTTGCGGGCTTCACGTTCCGTATAGTCGTATATCCTCGGGCTGTAGCTGCGTGGTGCGGGTTCTCTGATTTCATTATCCATGGCGGGCGCTTCGACGAGGATCTGCTGCCAGTCTCTATCGGGGCTTTGTTCCGGTGCGTCGTCGATCAGTTTTTCTACACTGCTTATTAGTTGTTTGAAGCGGCTGGTGACTTGAGCAGCGACCACGTTATGCAGGAGTTGTTGTGTATTGAATCTTGGTTTGTAGCCCTGGATATATGGCAGATCCAGATCGATGAGGACGGCGCTGATGTTTTGGTGTTTAAACTCAATAGAGCCGTCACTACGGTTATTTAATAATGGGCTGAGTTCTCTGCGATGTTTCGTCTTGTTATAGGGTTGACCGTTTAATTCTTTGATCAGCATTTCGATATAATCGGCAGTGATCAATTCACACTCTTCCACTGACCATGCGCCATGAGCGTCATTTGCTTCGTTGCGCAGGTGCGGATCGAGGTTTTGTCTTAGGTCTTGCTTTAGCAATTCACGGGTGGTTGAGTATTTGAGGTATTCGAACAGTTCATCATCAAGATAGGCGTAGTCAATATTTTCGCGCAATACCTTTTGTGACATGGTGGTATCGTAGGCGTGATACTCCGATTCACGGCCTTGTTTGATCCGGTGGTGCCAGAATTGTTCGCTCTTTAGATGGTAAAAGGGTAGCTGGGGGTTGGGATGATCGATTGCTGACTCCAATGTGGAGAAATGCACATGGTATCGATCCAGCAGTGTGTCAGTATAATAGATTTTATTTTCGCTGATCTCACTCTCTGCCATGAGGTCCATCACCGCCAGTAACATACAGACCTTATGCGGGCTGGCGTGGCCGTGTTTGTGGTTCACCCTGAGATTGCGAAAGGCTTGTCGGTATGTTTCCAGTGTCATGGTATTAGTCCCAATAGACGGCTTTGTCCGGAATCACCCATCTTACCCCACCCCTTGGGTCCGGCACATCACCCCGGTAGCGTGGAATGAGATGAATGTGCAGGTGAGGTACTGTCTGCCCGGCGGCCTCGCCGTCGTTAATACCGATATTATAGCTGTCGGGCCGGTATTCCTTGTCCAGGGCCGCTTTTGTTAATTCGAGCAGGGCAAGCACGGCCTCCCGTTCTGCCGGGTCGAGATCGAAAAATGAACCGAGGTGCCGCCTGGGGATGATCAGGCTGTGGCCGGGACTGACCGGGTAGCCGTCCCGGATCACCACAGCATGCGCATTTTGCGCTGTGATCCGGTTGTTGTGCGGGTCGGTGAGTAATTGGCAGAATGGGCAGTGGTGCATGGCTGGTGTTAATAATGGGTTAGCATCATTGTGCAGTTAATCGGTTTCGGCTTCTTCCTTTGAAATTTTATCCCATGTACTGTAAAAACCAGCGCTCTTCATATATTTTGTGATTTCGTAATCCAGATCAGGGAACATTTCACTATTATCAGTACTTCCTAATACAACTTTCCCATCTCTCTCATCTTCATTCATTTGGCCGGCCATGCGCCAGACGAATCGGGAGAATGCGATGGCTTCTTCTTCATTGTCCACGCCGTTGTTTATGATGGCAGCAATTTTCTTGTCATCAAATTCATCTACATAGTGCTGTAGCAGATCATTGATGTGTGGATAGCGTTTAAATGTATTGCCTGTCATTGCTGTGAGTTCGCCAGGTTAATTATGGCCGTCTTCCTTCCAGCCAGCAATTCACGATATGCGGCACGATGTCGCCTGCCTTGCCGCGCAACCAGGTGTAGCCGTAGGGTTTGCGTTCGATGTCGAGGGCGACGATGATTTTTTCGGCGTGGTGGCGGGCCTTTTTCAATAAACCGGCGGCGGGGTAGACTGCTAACGAGGTGCCGATGACCAGTACCTTGCCGGCGGTTTTGAGGTGTTGGCTTGCGGTGTCCATGTGTTCGGGTATTTCGCCGAACCAGACGATGTGGGGCCGCAGTTGTGCGCCCTTGTCGCAGGTGTCGCCCGGCTTGATGGGTTTGTCGCCGATGTTGTAGATCAACTCGGGGTCGAGGGTGCTGCGTACTTTGTTCAGTTCACCGTGGATGTGGATCACGTTGCTGGAGCCGGCGCGTTCGTGCAGGTCGTCGACGTTTTGGGTGATGACCGTGACGTCGAAGTTTTTTTCCAGTTCGGCGATGGCGAGATGGGCGGCGTTGGGTTGGGCTTTGGCCGCTTCGCTGCGTCGATGATTATAGAAATCGAGCACCAGCTGCGGATTGCGTTGCCAGGCCTGCGGCGTGGCCACATCGGCGACGTTGTAGTTGTTCCACAGTCCGTCTGAATCACGAAAGGTTTGCAGACCGCTCTCCGCACTGACGCCGGCGCCGGTGAGGATAACGATTTTGTTGTGGTCGATGGGTCGTGACATGCCATCAGTACCGCGTTATTGCATGACCTGAACAATGGCGCTGACGACGCCCAGAACGATCAGGCCGAGGTAGAAGACATTCACGGCGGCAGTGAAGCCGTTGACATAGCCCAGGGTTTTGTCGTCGGCTTTTGAGCCGCCAAACATGGAGGGGACGAATGAACTGGGTGGCATGAGCAGCAGAATGATGACGGCCAGATAGATGGGCAGGAAGTTTGTCAGGAATGGGGTGAGTGACAGGAGCATCAGCAGTAACAGTGTTACCACGGCGGTGAAGATCCGGGCGGAGAAGAAGGCAAGCAGGTCGATGAAAAAGTTTTTCAGTGTACCGTGTTCAAAGCGCAAGGCGATGGCCATAAAGACAAAAAAGGAAAACATTACTTTACGGAATTCGACGGTCTCGGCAAGAAAGGCCTCAAACCAGCTGGTGGTGTTGACCAGGATGAAGTAGAAACCGACCAGCAGGACCATGGTCACGGCATAATTACTGAGCAGGCGCTGCAACAGGCCTTTGTTGTCGAGAGCGGGTGTGCCGTATTGTTTGGCGATGAGCCAGGAGATGATCAGTAACAGGCAAATGAAGTTGCCCAGATCGACAATGGCAAACCATTTCAGGTAGTCCTGATAGTGGGCCGAGGCGGCGAATAATAAAACAAACAGTGCGGTGCCACGGTTGCCGCCACCATACGTTGCAGTAAGGATGCGCAGGTCGCGGATGCGGGGCGGCAGAAATTGTTTGCCGGTGAAGATTGCGCCGTACAGCAGCATGCCAAGATAAGCGAGCAGGGGCAACAGAAAGCCGATAATAAAACCGAGCACCAGATCCACACCCAGCGTGGTTTTATGGATGGATTCGATGACGAAAAAGGGTAGGAAACCCTTGAGGGCGGCGCCTTCACACAGCGCGGCCATTTTCTTTTCGGTCGCACGACCATATTTACCACGACTGGACACGCCAATAATGATGCCGGTGGTGATCGGCATAAAGATGACAAAGATGGGGGCAAGCTTGGCAGACAGTGTTTCCCACATAGCGGCATATCCTTATGTTTGGTGTTTTAGACTACACCAAACCGAGCTGTATGGGTATAGGCCGCCCTGTTGAGTCCTAGTGTTGCAGGTCTTCGATATAGAGCTGGTAGAGTTTGGGTTCCATGATGGAGTTGACCGGGGTTGTTCTGCGCATCATATCTTTGGGGAAGATCAGGGCGGCGATCATGGTGTCGTCAGTGATGGCGCGGGTGGGGATGTCGAAGTGGAACTTGTCCGGGAATTTTGCATCGTTGCGCGCCATGTTAAAGCCCCAGATGCCGAAAGAGGGCAGTGAGGTGTGGTAGCTCATGGTGTGTTTGAAGACATTATTCAGTGTGGTTTCGATACACCAGAAGGTGCGCGGGGTGAAAAAGGGCGAGGAGCTTTGCGTGACAACAACGGCGTCCGGGTTCATGCGTCGTTTGATCATGGTGTAGAACTCGCGTGAATAGAGTTTGTTGATCGCCTCGTTATGCGGGTCGGGCATGTCGATGATGACCCGATCATAGTTGATGCCGGGACGATTGATGAAGGTAAAGGCATCTTCCGCATAGGCGGTGAGTTTTTTATCGGACATGCTGCCCTGGTTAAGTCGTTCCAGTACCGGCAGTTCGCGGCCGAGTCGGATCATCTCCGGATCGATATCCACCAGGTGGATCAGTTCCACATCCTTGTATTTAAGGATTTCGCGGGCCGCCAGGCCGTCACCGCCGCCAAGGATGAGAATGTTTTTGCGCGGACCGGGCAGTGACATGATCGGATGGATCAGGTTTTCGTGGTAGCGGTATTCATCGCGACTGGAGAACTGGATATGGCCGTCGATGTAGAGCCGCTGTTCCCGCGTGGTGGTGGAGCGGGTGACCACCAGTTTTTGATACGGCGTCTGTGTGGAATAGACAATCTGATCAAAGTAGAGATGTTTTTCAGCATAGCGCGTGAGCCAGGTGCCGTAAAAAATAAAGGCGACCAGCAGGGCCAGGATGGCGATGCAGGCATAGAACATGCGTTTGAAGTTGGGCAGGTAATCCTTGAACATCACGACGTTGATGATCGCCACGAGGATATTGATCAGGCCGATGGCAAAGGATGAACGCACCAGCCCCAGTGACGGTAACAACAGCAACGGGAATGAGACCGAGCCGATGAGTGCGCCGATGTAGTCCAGCGACATGACATTGGCGATGGATTTTTTGGTGGTCTCGCGTTGTGCCAGCAGGGTGGTGAGGATGGGGATCTCCATGCCCACCAGTGAACCGATGATCAGGATCAGGCTGTACATGACGAACTCATACATGGCGCGGGCCATGGGAAAGGCCATGAACAACAGCAGACTGCATATCCCGCCGATCAGGGCGATGGCGATCTCGACACGAATAAAGTTCAGCACATATTGATCGCTGAAGTATTTGGAGAACAGTGAACCTATCCCCATGGCGAACATGAAGAAGCCGATGGTGAGCGAGAACTGGTAGACACTGTTGCCCAGCAGGTAACTGGAGACCGTGCCGATGATGAGTTCATAGATGATGCCGCACAGGGCGACGATCATAATCGAGACCAGCAGGATGCCTTCCTGCTGACCCGTCATGGGTTGAAATTTTTCACTTGTTGTAGACATTGCAGCTCGCGTACCCGGTTAATCGGGGAATCGGTGTTACCGGGTGATTTTATTTGTTGTTATAAAAAAAAACCGGTCCGAAGTGTCAGCTTCGAACCGGTTTTGTCTTGCCATCTGTAATACAACCGACCTGTCTGTTACTTGCCTTTTGAGTGGCTGCCTGAGCCGGCGCGAGAGCGGGCGGCCTGGGTGGCGGAGACACGAGACTTGTTGGACAGTTTGTTGGTGTCTACACCGGCGGCGCGCTGGCGGTTCAGCAGGCTGCTGACCAGATAGCCGGCCAGGAAGCCGGTGCCGCTGAAGGAGTGATCACTTACTGCACCGGTATAGCTGGTGGCGATGATACGGTTCTTTTGGCCGTCGATTTCGATCATGAAGATCTCTTCACCACGATCACCTTTACCGTTCTGGTTGGTGTCGCTATAGGCCATGATGGACGCGTCGGTCTGGGCGCTGGCCAGTACTGCACCTTTGTTATAGACCGGTGGCTGGGCCTTGTTAAAGTTGTCTTGCAGGTCCTTGGTGAATTCCAGGAAGGCCTTGTCAGGATGACGATCTTTTTCCGGGACGGCGTCAACTTTTTTCTGGAAAGTGGTCAGGGTATCAGCGGTAACGTCGAGAACACGGTTCAAATCGACGTCATCTTTTACTTCATCAGAGCAGCCGGCGGTGAGTGCGATACCCGCAACAGCGAATGCGAGGAAACCGGTTTTAATTATTCTTCCAAATGGATTTAACATGAGAGACTCCTTATGTACAAATTACGGTCAGCCGTTGCCCAGATCGTGGGTGAAATGCAGTTCATGAACACCCTTTTCGTAATAATCGGTTAAACGGCCGACAAATTTAAAACCCGCAGCTTGAAGGGGTGTATGAATTAAAGGCAAATTTGACGGGAATGTCAAAAATATCTTGCGTCCGCCTTCGTTACGCACCGCATCAATGCCGAGCCTGAGATCTTCCACAGTAAAATTACGTTTTTCAAACAGGCCCTTGTTGTCTTTGACGGTCCAGGAAAAGGTGTAGGCGCCGTCAGAATCGCCAATCTCATACATGCCGTCAAAGCGAATGACCGGTTTTTCGTCAGCGATTTCGACCTCGTCTTCTTCATCGGACGCAGCGTCGCGCAACTTGAGGCCGTAAATGTGCTGATTTTCACCCTCATCGTAAAAATCCTTGCCCACCAGCTCCTCGACAAAGCCGACGGATTCGTACAGTTTCATGGCGCGCTCATAAACCCGGCCGTCTTCGGGGTCATCATAATCGGAGACCTTGACGAAAATTTTGCGCCCATTTTTTTCCCGCAGCATGTTGAGGAGATCGTTCAACATCTGCTTGCCCATGCCCAGCCCCTGAAAGGCGGGGTCCAGGTAGGTCCAGGAGAGCCAGTAGGTGCCATCAGTACCGGGGACTTCGCTATATCCGATGACGCCGATGATCTTGTTGTCGTGTTCCAATACAAATTGACCTTCGACACCGTATTCCTGATAGATCTCGCGTGCTTCTTCGGCATCGTCTTCATCGGTGGCTTCAATAATTTTCACTACCGTATTCAGGTCGCTCATATACATGGGGCGCAGTTCAGCCATGCTTGATTCCTTGGTTAATTCATCGTTGATTATTGTTTGGCCATTTTCAGGCGCAGCAGCTTGATACCGGCAAGAACGATACCGCAGAGCAGACCGGAAACATGGGCATAATCGGAATATTTGCCGAAGTAGCCGGTCGCCGCTACCGGGATCAAAGCCAGCATCAGGATACCCAGTATGGGGTCGAAACGGTAGTGCTGTTTGCCGCCGAACCGATACAGCAGCCAGACATAACCCAGCAGGGCGAAATCCACACCGGACAGCCCGCCGAAGTCCGGGCCGCGATAATACCACTGGCAGTAGTTGCTCACGGCGGCGGCGATCAGGGTGATGAAGAGCAACTTGGCGCGAGACTCTTTTTCAATCCGCGTTGCGAAAATCCACCATAAAGCGACATTGGCAAGCAGGTGTGTGGGTGTGTAATGAACAAAGATCGGTGTCCAGAGCTTCCAGATGTTGCTGAGCTGGAACAACTCGGCGTGTGAGGCGGGCATGAACCAGCCGGCGAGGGCGCGCAAGCCGTGTGTCTGCAGCAGAATAAAAAACACCCCGCAAACAACCATCACCAGGACCGTGAGCGGGTGCTGCTTGATGTCGCGCAGGAGTGCTTCCTGTGAGGGTAAATTGACCATGGAATACTTTTTCTTGTGGATTACTGGCGATTGGCCGGATCATCCCAGATACCGGCCGGGTCGGCGCTCTGGCTCCAGCCGTGAAACTCGTGTTTGACCAGCAACTCGTCATCCTTCATCACCAGGATCAGCAGCGCCCCGGCGGCAAAACCGCCCACATGGGCCCAGAAGGCGACGCCGCCACCGGAGGCGTGCAGCGAGGAGAAGCCCCCCAGCAGTTGCACGGCGATCCAGTAACCCAGCATGGCCACCGCCGGGACACGGAAGGTGATGATAAAGACCAGCAGATGCACCTTCACGCGGGGATAGAGCATGAGGTAAGCCCCCATGACACCGCCGATAGCACCCGACGCACCCACCATGGGGATGGTGGAGTGGACATTACTCAGGATCTGCGCGGCCGCCGCCCCTAACCCGCACAACACATAGAAGATCGCAAAGCGTACCGAACCCATGGAATCTTCCACATTGTCACCGAAGACCCACAGGAACCACATATTGCCAAGAATATGCATCCAGCTGCCGTGCATAAACATGGAGGTAAGCAGACCGCTCCAGCCGGAACCGGGCGGACAGACCGGCTTGGCCGCCTCCATGGCGCCGAACAGATCGGCGGGGATCAGACCATACTGACAGACCGAGGCATTCAGCGTCGAACCGCTGCCCATCCCCTGCAACAACAACCAGGCCAGCGCATTGAGGCCGATGATGACATAAGTCGCTATCGGGGTGTTGATTTGCGGGTTGTCGTCGCCAATGGGGAACATGGTCAGTGTCCTGATGTGGTTTTGAATAGGTTAATAGTATCTGATTTGGGGGGGATGGGAAGGTGTGGGTTGGTTTTTGTGTGCTGTTGTTACCCGGATGTTTTGTTTTTATTGATTGTGAATCGCTGCGCGATGCTGTCATTGATGTTCGGTCCCGGCCGAACAGCCGGGTTCCTTTTCTTGCGCGGCCAGGAAAAGGAACCGAAAAGAAGGCCGCCCCGGCTGGTGCAGTCTTGCTGTGAAGTTTGGCTTTCATCGTGTGGCTCGCAGACGGGCCTTCCCTGGCCCGGCTGCTCACAGGGCAGTATCCATACTGCCTGCTTATTTATTCTAAAAGCCAAATTTCACCGCGCACCAGCCAAAGGGGAATGATCCCAGTTGCAAGTTTCAAGTTGTAAGCAGGTATTGTAAGTACCGGACAATATTTATCTTTGCGTTCTTCGCGGCTTTGCGTCTTGGCGTTATGTTGTTAAATTATGTCAATGCTCTGTGTTCTCTGCGCCTCTGCGTTATTCACTGACGTCCATAACAAGTGTGAATCGCTGCGCGATGCTGAATTTGATGTTCGGTCCCGGCCGAACAGCCGGGTTCCTTTTCTTGCGCGGCCAAGAAAAGGAACCGAAAAGAAGGCCGCCTGTACGGCTAACCTACATCGGTAACAGAAAAGTACAGGTACATAGGTAACACCTATAAGCTATGGGCATAGCAAAAAGGGAGGTGCCTATGCCCTGGAAAGATGTGAAACCGATGGATGAAAAAATCTTGTTTATTGCGGACTACCTGCGCGGTCATTACCCGAGCTTTCGTGCCTTATGTCAGCGCTATGGCATCACGACCAAGACAGGCTACAAATGGGTCAAGCGATACGAAGAGCGAGGCATGGATGGGCTGTATGAACAGAGTCGTCGCCCACATCAAAGCCCGCTAAAAACCCCTTATCCCCTTCAAAAAGCCATCATCACCCTGCGTGGCCAATTCAGCACACCACCTGGCGCCAAAAAACTCCAGCGCCTGCTGGCACAGCAGTTTCCTCATGAAGTGATACCGTCCCAAACCACGATCTATCATATTCTCAGACGCGAAGGCTTGGTCAACGCCTGGAAGAAACGCCAAAAGGTCAGCCCCTATGCCGATCCCTTTGCCCCGGTAAAGGCCGCGAATGAACTGTGGAGTGCCGACTATAAGGGGCAGTTAAACTGACCAATGGCAAATGGTGTTATCCCCTCACCGTGATGGATCATCACAGCCGGTACTTATTGAACTGTAAAGGGTTGGATGGGACGGGATTTCATGCCGCCAAACAACAATTTATCCACCTGTTTCGTGAATATGGATTACCCGAGCGAATTCGAACCGATAATGGCGTGCCGTTCGCGGCCCGCACGGCAGGCGGCTTGTCAAGACTCTCTATCTGGTGGATACGCCTTGGCATTCTGCCGGAACGCATCAAACCGGGTAGACCACAGCAAAATGGTCGACATGAACGTATGCACCGAACCCTCAAAAAGGCAACCGCCAAACCACCGGCCGGCAGTTTTCGTGCTCAGCAACAGCGCTTTGATCAATTCATACAAGAATATAATGAACTGCGCCCTCATGAATCACTACACCAGCAGACCCCCGCGTCATGGTATACAGCGTCACCACGGCCTTATCCTGAGAGTCTGCCGGTATTAACCTACCCGGCGTACTATCAGGTCTATACCGTGAAAAATAATGGTGTGGTCTATAGCCATAATGGGCAGATCTATGTCTCCCACGTACTGGAAGGTGAGCAGGTGGGCATGGAGGAAGTTGACGATGGTGTATGGGATATCTACTTCGGCCCAATCAGGTTGGGCTATTACGATATTCGAGAGAAGAAGGGGAAAGGAACCCCTTATTGGACCATAAAAGTGTAACCGATGTACCTGCACTAATGTGTTACCGATGTACTTGACTCGTACACGCCCCGGCTGGTGCCGGCTTGCTGTGAAGTTTGGCTTTCATCTTGAGGCTCGCAGACGGGCCCTCCCTGGCCCGGCTGCTCACAAGGCAGTATCCATACTGCCTGCTTATTTTATGCTAAAAGCCAAATTTCACCGCGCACCAGCCAAAGGGGAATGATCCCACCCCCGAATATCATGCTTAAAGCAGGCTTTGTGATATACAAGAACCTTGCCGCGAGGATCAGTCCCTTTGCTGCCATGTGATTGGATTTAATTTTTGCATTGATAGAGTAGCGACAGGATGTCGCTGTTTGACAAAGGGCCAGGGAAGGCCCTTTTGTCAAACACAGGCAAAAATCAAAACCAATCACGGGTTTAGGGCAGCAAGGGCGGCCTTCTCTTTGGTGACTTTCTCTTGGCCGCGCAAGAGAAAGTCACTCGCCTCAGCCGCGTAGCGGCGGGCGAAACAACAACATCGAATAAACAAAAGACCCTTTCCATAGCCGGCCAGGCCTGTAGGGTGAAGTAGCGCAGCGGCGGGCGAAACAACAACATCGAATAAACAAAAGACCCTTTCCAAAGCCGGCCAGGCCTGTAGAGTGAAGTAGCGCAGCGGCAGGCGAAAAACATCATCGAACAAGTAAAAAATTATATTTCCATTCCGGTTACTCAAGATATACCTTTGCGTTCTTCGCGACTTTGCGGTTTGTATATGGATGTACTTATGCTGCGGGGTCAGGGATGACCTGGAGCAGCCTTCGCGTTATGTTTTTGATCTTAATTAATGCTCCCGTTTGCTCCGGCTGTTTTTGATCAAAACTCCATTGGTGATGCCGCGCAGGGTTTGTTGTGCCTGTCGGCTGCCGGTGTCTTCCCAGAGTTCAAAGGCGAGGATGGGTGAGAGTTGTTGGGGGTCGCCGTTGATGCCGCGCATGGCTTGCAGGGTGTCCATGAGCAAGACAAATTGGGTGGCGAGGGTGGCGAAGAGTTGGCTGAGGGCTTGTTGGCCGGCGGCGGCGGCGGTGTGGTAGGCGCTGCGGCCGAGGTCGACGTAGTAGCTGATCCTGACCAGTCGCCGCTCGGCCCGTTCGGGGAACAGTCCACTATATAAGAGGCATTGGTCGCCGACGTCCTGCATGCGGTCACGCCGCAGTTTGCCGGTGCTTTCCGCGCCGTGCAGGTAGTCGAGGGCGAGGATGCCGGCGGCCATCTCCGGGCGTTCGGTGTAGCGCATCAGGAGGAAGACCAGGTAGCTTTCCAGGTCTTCGTCCAATTGGGTGCCGGCGGCCTGTTGGGCTTCGGTCACCAGTTTGTGCCATTCGTTGGTGGCATTACCGGCCTGGATATAAGCAGTCATACATTCTCCCTTTTATGCCCGTTCTTCGATCATCGTCCAGAATCAGCGGCAACTTTAATTACGTAAGTTTTCTGTATTTGTGAAATACAGGACGGCTGCAGCCGGGATTTGTTGCCGGTTTGTTGCGCCGGGACGGGTGTGGTGCTGATATCGTAAGCGCCCTGTTTCTCTGGGCTTAATTGGCGTATAGGTTGCCTGTATACTGATTTTTTGTTCACTTTTGCCACTGAGAAAATCCATGCGGGTCGGTCTGTCGTCGGTGCTGTGCGCACTGGCCATGTCTCTTTTTTTGCGCGCCGGCCCTGTTGTTGCCGATTCGCTTGCGGATGATCGTGGCGGTCAGGATGGCTATCTTGCCGAATTGATCAGCGCCGCCCGTGCGCAACAGTTGTCTCGCGATCCTGTCTGGCTTGCCTTGTTGCATTACAAACCGGGCTGGTGGCATCACTTTGTGAGTGAAGTGGATGGTCCCGATTTTTTTCTGGCCGCACAGGGCAAGACCGATCCGCAGGCCGAGCTTGAGGCGACGCTGGCCGGGTTCTTCAGCAACCGGACCGAACCCCTCACCGGTTTGACCGCACAATGTCGTTTTCGGGCGCGTTTTCACTGGTTACAACAGCGACTGGGTTTTGACAAAACAAGGCTGAAAATCGCGGACTGCCCGGAATATGCTGCCGTTCAGCAAGAGATCAATGCCGGCGGGCTGAGTGTGATCTTTCCCAATTCCGACCCCAATAATCCCGCCGCAATGATGGGGCACACCCTGTTGCGTATGGATCGGCGTGATCAGACTGAACGGACGCGCATGCTGGCCCATAGTGTGAACTATGCGGCCCTGGTGGGTGAGATCAACGGTCTGGTTTATGCCTGGAAGGGAGTGACCGGCGGGTTTCAGGGCCGTTTCAGTGTGGTGCCCTATTATTTAAAGCTGCGTGATTATCAGAAAATAAAGAACCGTGATCTGTGGGAATACCGGCTGCGACTGGATCAGGCGCAGGTCGATTTTATTCTGATGCATATCTATGAGTTGCAACCGAGCTGGTTCGATTATTACTTCTTTTCTGAAAACTGTTCTTACCATGTTCTGTCCTTGCTGGATGTGATAACTCCGGAACAAAGACTGACCGGGCAGGTGAAGCCGTGGGTGGCCCCGGTGGATACCCTGCGTCTGCTGGATGAGCGCGGGATGATCGGTGAGGTCAGTTACTATCCGGCACCGCAAACTGTCCTGAAACAAAAACTGGCTGCATTGGACGCCGTTGAAATCGAGCTGGTCCAGACCATTGTGGCGGACGGTCTGGCGGCGGGCCGGGCGCGATTGGAGTCCCATGCCGCGCCGCGTCAGGCCGCCATGCTGGATCTTGCCTATGACTATCATCGTTATCTGCGCATGACAGAAGGCAGCGGTCTCGACCCGGCGGTCTCGGCGGAGGAGCGGCAGTTATTGCTGGCCCGCAGCCGACTGGGAATATCTACACCGCCGGACACGCCGCCGGCCCGGCCGCCCCGGCCGGAACGGGGCCACGATACCTCGCGTCTGAGCCTGGGGGGCGGACGGGTTGAGGATCAATCGTTTCTGCATCTGGGTTGGCGTGCGGCCTACCATGACTTTCTTGACCCCACGGCCGGTTTTACCCTGCATAACCGGATCGAAGTTTTTAAACTGGGGTTCCGCTATGAACAGCAAGCAGAAGCAATGGAATTCGATGAGCTGCAACTGCTGGATATCACTTCACTGACACCGCGTGATGTCTTCTTTAAGGATATCTCCTGGCATCTTCGCGCCGGCTGGCTAAACAGGTTGCAGCAGGATGGTGGCAGGGAAAAAGTGTTCAGTCTGTCCGGCGGCGGCGGTCTGGCCTGGGCGTTCGAGTGGCCGCAGCAAACCATCCTGTATGGGTTTGCCGACATAGCCGTGAATTTCGCGGATATCTATATGAAAGGGCGGCTCGATCAGTGGGGGGGCAGTGCGGGTCTGTTAATGCAGATCAATCCGGTCTGGAAACTGCACCTGTCTGGCAGTGAGTTACACGACAGCCGCGACCGACTGCCGGTGGAAAGGCGTATTACCCTTGAGCAGGGTTTCAGGCTGGGGCGTGATCTGGCGCTGCGCCTGTCTGTCAGCCGCATCAGTTGGCTGGTTCACGAGTCAAGCCCGGGCCGTGCCTCTGATGAGGCCGTGCTCAGCCTGCATTTTTACCACTGATCAGCCGATGTAACGACAGCTCTTGTTGAGTACCGGGTCACTGTTGCTGATGGTATGGATACGATTGAGCAGTGAGTCGGTCGGCAGCGGTTTTTCGGGCATGAGCTGAATCAGGTTGCCCTGCAAGGTATGGCTCAGTTGCGGTTGTGCTGCATTATGGCAACCCAGCAGTTGCGAAAATGAACTCAGGTATTCACCGCCGCCGCGGGAGATATCCGCCAGCAGATAAATACGGTTTTGTTGCAGAAAATACTCCTGCTCCAGTTTGGCGCGGCCTCTGCCTTTGCCGCAACCGGAGGTGCTGGACATTCTGGCGAAGGCGTAGGTTACCGAACTGGTGGTGGATGAGGTAATGTGGGAAATGATATTGCTCCGCTCATGTCCACGCTTGATCTGGAACTCTTTCGGGATGAAATCGCCGAGTTTACACCCTGCCATGGCGCTGTTCTGCAGGAAGACAGCCAGGGTCAGCAGGGCGGAAAGGGTTAGAAGCTGTTTCATAAGTCTCTCTTCGGTGCATGCCGGTCTATCGGTGTGGTGCAAGGCGAATCTGTCAGTGCACCCTGTCTAATCTGGAGAGCGGCCTGTCCGGGGAGAACTTTACGGGGAGTCCGATTTTCCCGCGCAAGGCGGGTCAGGTGCCGTTATAATACGCCTCCTTTTGTGGTTGATCGGGCATCTCTGGAGGAAAAAGCCGGTGAGTAAAACGAGTCAGGCAGCATACGCGGGTAATCCTGCCAAAAGTTTTCAGGATTTGATCCTGGCGCTGCAAACCTACTGGGCTGAACAGGGCTGTGTGGTCTTGCAGCCATATGATATGGAGGTCGGGGCCGGTACCTTCCATTCCGCCACCTTTTTACGCGCCATCGGGCCCGAACCGTGGAGTGCGGCCTATGTGCAGCCCTCACGTCGTCCCACTGACGGACGTTATGGCGAGAATCCGAATCGTTTACAGCACTACTACCAGTTCCAGGTGGTGATCAAACCCTCACCACTGGATATCCAGGAACTCTATCTCGGTTCATTGAAGATGCTCGGCATCGACCCGCTGGTACACGATATCCGCTTTGTGGAAGACAACTGGGAATCCCCCACTCTGGGCGCCTGGGGTCTGGGCTGGGAGGTCTGGCTGAACGGGATGGAAGTCACCCAGTTCACCTATTTCCAGCAGGTGGGCGGTCTGGATTGCAAACCGGTGACCGGTGAGATCACCTATGGTCTGGAACGTATCGCCATGTACCTGCAAGGGGTGGAAAGCCTGTTCGATATCGTCTGGACCGATGGCCCGTTGGGCAAGGTCACCTATGGTGACGTGTTCCATCAGAATGAAGTGGAACAGTCGGCCTATAACTTTGAACACGCCAATGTGGAAGCCCTGTTCAACCAGTTCGAGCTGTGTGAAAGCGAAAGCAATAAGTTAATCGAGGCCGGTTTGCCTCTGCCTGCCTATGAGCAGATGCTGAAGGCCTCCCATACCTTTAACCTGCTGGATGCGCGCAAGGCCATCTCCGTGACCGAACGGCAACGCTATATATTAAAGGTCCGTGCCCTGTCCCGCGCCATTGCCGAGGCCTACTATGCCGCCAGAGAAAAACTCGGCTTCCCCATGTGCAAGAGTGTGAAAGGGGGTGCCAAATGAGCAACCGTGATCTGTTGATTGAGATCGGCACCGAGGAACTGCCGCCCAAGGCATTGAAGAAACTGGCTGCCGCGTTTTGTGATGAAACGATCACCGGCCTGCAAACCGCCGGTCTGAACTACCAGACGATCAAAACCTACGCCTCACCCCGTCGTTTGGCGCTGTTGATCACCGCGCTGGAGGCGGCGCAAGCGGATAAAGAAGTGGAGCGTCGCGGTCCCGCACTACAGGCGGCGTTTGATGGCGAAGGCAATCCCACCAAGGCGGCGGAAGGCTTTGCCCGTTCCTGCGGCGTCACGGTGAACGATCTGGGCAAGCTGGAAACCGACAAGGGCAGCTGGCTGGTTTACAACGTGAAAGAACAGGGTCGACCCACCGCGGAATTGATCCCCGATCTGGTGCGTACCGCGCTGGACAAGTTACCCATCCCCAAGCGTATGCGCTGGGGCGATCTGGATGCGCAGTTTGTCCGTCCCGTGCAATGGGTGGTGCTGTTGTTCGGTGATGAAGTCATTGATACCGACATCCTCAGTGTGCAGAGCGGCCGTGAAACACGCGGTCATCGCTTCCACCATCCGGATACTATCTATATACCCAGGCCATCCGAGTACGAAGTGCTGCTGGAGAGTGAAGGCCGGGTGATTGCCGATTTTGATCGTCGCCGTGATACCGTACGCGCCCGCGTGGAAGAAGTGGCGGCGAAGAGCGGCGGCGAAGCCGTGATCGATGAAGCGTTGCTCGATGAAGTGACCGCCATGGTGGAATGGCCGGTGCCGGTATTGGGTAACTTTGAAAAACGTTTTCTCGATGTACCGCAAGAGGCACTGATCTCCACCATGAAGGCCAATCAGAAGTATTTCCATCTGGTGGACAAAAAGGGCAAGCTGCTGCCGCACTTCATCACCATCAGCAATATCGACAGTAAAGATATCTCCAAGGTACGCGAGGGTAACGAGCGGGTGATTCGGCCGCGCTTCTCCGATGCGGAGTTCTTCTGGAAACAGGATCGCAAGCATCGTCTGGAAGATCGTATCGAAAAACTCAAGAGCGTGGTCTTCCAGAAAGAGCTGGGCACCCTGTATGACAAGACGCTGTGTGTGAGCCGGCTGGCCGAGACCATCGCCGATGTTATCGGCGCCGACAGACAGGTCGCACAACGTGCCGCCATGTTGTCGCGTTGTGATCTGATGTCCGAGATGGTGTTTGAGTTCACTGAACTGCAAGGCATCATGGGTCGTTACTATGCAACCCATGACAAGGAACCGGGTGAGATTCCCCAGGCGCTGGATGAGTTTTACATGCCGCGCTTTGCCGGTGATGATCTGCCTGCGAGCAAAACCGGTCAATGTATTGCGCTGGCGGAACGTATCGATACCCTGATTGGTATCTTCGGTATCGGTCAGCCGCCGACCGGTTCGAAAGACCCCTTCGGTCTGCGCCGCGCCGCACTGGGTGTATTGCGTATCATGATCGAAAGCAGACTGGATCTGGATCTGAAGCAGTTGATCGAACAGGCGATAAATCAGCGCAGTGAAGTTAAGGGCGGTGCCGCCCAAACCTGGGCTGCCATAGCCAATAAGCAGGATGTGGCCGGTCAGGTCTATGAGTTTTTAATGGAACGCCTGCGTGCTTATTATCAGGATCAGGGTGTGGCCTATGACACCTTCGACGCCGTACTGGCCATGCAACCGGCCCGACCGCTGGACTTTGATGCCCGCATCAAGGCGGTGGAAGCCTTCCGCAAATTGAAAGAAGCGGAATCACTGGCCGCCGCCAACAAGCGTATCTCCAACATCATCAAGAAAGCGGAAGTGAAGATCGCCGACAGCTATACCGATGCCCTGTTAAAAGACAAGGAAGAACAGGCCCTGGCCAAACAACTGGCCAAAGTCAGCAAGCAGGTGGAACCGTTATTGGCGAAACAGGACTACACCAAAGCCATGCAGGCCATGGCCGAACTGCGCGACACCGTCGACGCCTTCTTCGACAAGGTCATGGTCATGGCGGACGACACCAAACTGCGCGACAACCGACTGGCCCTGTTGAACCAGTTACGCAACCTGTTCCTCGGCGTAGCGGATATCTCCGTCTTGCAGCAATAAAATGCTTAAAAAGATCAACACAGAGGCACAGAGGACACTGAGGCCACAGAGGATAAATAATTAGAAGCGGTCTCAAAATTACTGCGCTTGGTCCTGCGGCGTTAAAATTGAACTCAAAATGCTCATTTACTCCGTGTAAACTCCGCTTTTTCGTTCAATTTACCTTGCATCACCTGCGCTCGCGACATTTTGAGACCGCTTCTAATATCTCTGGGAACTCTGTGTTCTCAGCGACTCTGCGTTAGGTTTTGGTTGTTAAGGAATGTGGCATGAACAAAGACTCCTATGATGAAATGCTTGCCGCTGTGCAGGCCTTTCATGACAAGCATGATTTCAAGAACACCGGTGGTGAGGAGTTGACCTACCGCATTGCCCTGATGACCGAAGAGTTGGGTGAGATCGCCGAGGCGGTGACCAAGGGCAGGGACAAGGCGGTGCTGGCCGAGGAGGTGGCGGATCTGTTTATCCTGTTGATCGGTACCGGCATCGCTGCTGATTTTGATCTGAAGCAGGCCTTCTGGGATAAAATGGACAAGATCATGCGAAGGGAATCGAAGATGGTCAACGGGCGTATTCGTGTTTCCGAGTTTCGGGACAAGTAGAACAAGCCGGGCAGCAGCATCATATAACGTCCTGCATTTTTCTTTGCGCTGCGGCGCCTTTGCGTTAAAAATAGAACAATGAAATTAATCATTCTCGACAGAGACGGCGTCATCAACGAAGACTCGGATAACTACATCCGTTCGGTGGATGAGTTTATCCCCCTGCCCGGCAGTATTGAGGCCATGGCGCGCCTGACTCACGCCGGTTACAGTGTCACCATTGCCACCAATCAGTCAGGTATTGCGCGGGGCTACTTTGATATTCACACCCTGAACATGATGCATGAAAAGCTGCATCGTTTATTGGCGGCACAGGGCGGGCAGGTGGACGGGATTTTTTATTGCCCACACGGTCCGGAAGATCACTGTGCCTGTCGCAAACCCAAACCCGGTTTGCTGCAGGATATTCAGTCCCGTTTTGATATTGATCTCAACGACGTGTATGTAGTGGGTGATTCCCTGCGGGATTTGGAAGCGGCCCGGGCGGTTGGCGCCAGGCCCGTGCTGGTGCGAACCGGCAAGGGTGAACGTACCCTTGCCAAGGGCAAGGGGCTGGATGGTATTCCTGTGTATGCCGATCTGGCCGCCTTTGTCGACGAGTTATTACAACAGGAACATTAGACCGAGGAGTCAAGCGTGCTGTTTTTGCGTTCACTGCTGTTCAGTATTGTCATGATCATTGTCACCATGGTGGTATCCACACTGGGTATTATCTGTTTGCCGCTGCCGTTTTCTTTCCGCTGGCATGTGATTCGCCGCTGGGCAACCTGGAATCTATGGGCACTGGAAAAAATCTGCAAGATTAATTATGAGCTGACGGGGCTGGAAAATATTCCGGCGGAAACCGCCATCATTTTTTCCAAGCATCAATCGACCTGGGAGACCATGGCGCTGCAACTGTTTTTCCCGCCCCATGTGTATGTGGTCAAGCGTGAATTATTGTGGATTCCGTTTTTCGGATGGGGCCTGGCGGCATTGAACCCTATTGCTATCAATCGCTCGTCGGGCAAGGCCGCCGTCAAGCAAGTGATCGAGAAGGGTACCGAACGCCTGCAACTGGGTGAATGGATCGTGGTCTTCCCCGAGGGGACACGGGTTCGGCCGGGGCAGAAAATGCGCTACAAAATGGGTGGCGCCCTGCTGGCGGAGTCCAGCGGTTTCCCCATCGTGCCGGTGGCCCATAACGCCGGTGAGTATTGGCAAAAGGGGCAATTCATCAAACGTCCCGGTACGATCAAGATCGTCATCGGTCCGGTCATCCAAAGCCGGGGCAAGTCGGCAGAGACGATCCTGAAAGAGGTGGAGAACTGGATCGAGTCGACCATGGAAAAGATCACCACCCTGCCCGCCAAATCCTGAGCTTGCCCCACTGCGAACCGCCCCCCTGGCAAATCCCGACTTATTATATCGGTAAATAATGATATACTAATATTCTTTGCGTTTGCCCCGCCGGCATGGGGTGCGCCGGTTCGACGCACTGCGTCACCTGCCACAGTTTAGTCATCAAACCCAGAGGTTATTATGCTCAACGGTAACATCACCATTACCCAGTTTATTATTGAAGAACAGCGTCGTATCCAGGGCGCGACCGGGGATTTCACCTCCCTGTTGAATGATATCGTCACCGCCTGCAAGGTGATCTCCAATCTGGTGAACCACGGTGCGCTGGTCGGCGTGCTGGGTCAGGCCGGGACGGAAAACGTTCAGGGTGAAGATCAGAAGAAGCTGGATGTGATCAGCAACGAAGTCTTCCTGCGTTCCAATGAGTGGGCGGGCCATCTGGCCGCCATGGCCTCGGAAGAGATGGAAGATATCTACACCATTCCCAAACAGTACCCCCGTGGCAAGTACTTGCTCACCTTCGATCCGCTGGACGGCTCATCAAATATTGATGTGAATGTCTCCGTGGGCACCATCTTCTCTATTCTGCGTTGCCCCGGCGAGTGTGCGTCACCTGGTGCGGACGCCTTCCTGCAAGCGGGAACACAGCAGGTCTGTGCCGGCTACGCCCTGTATGGTCCCTCCACCATGATGGTGCTGACCACCGGGAACGGGGTGAATGGTTTTACTTTGGATCAGAATATTGGTGAGTTTGTGCTTACTCACCCGAACATGACCATCCCGACCGAAACCAAAGAGTTTGCCATTAACGCCTCCAACGGCCGTTTCTGGGAAGCGCCGGTCAAGCGCTATGTGGATGAATGTCTGGCCGGATCTGAAGGTCCGCGCAAGAAAGATTTCAACATGCGCTGGATCGCCTCCATGGTGGCCGAAGTGCATCGCATCCTGACCCGCGGGGGAATTTTTATGTATCCGCTGGATGAGAAGATGAAGGCCAAAGGGCTGGGCGGCAAACTGCGTCTGATGTACGAAGCCAATCCTATGTCATTCATTATTGAACAGGCCGGCGGCATGAGCACCACCGGACGCGAACGGATTATGGCGATCAAACCGGACGACCTGCATCAGCGTGTACCGGTGATCCTGGGTTCCAAAGCAGAGGTGGAGCGTGTGACCGCCTATCACTTTGATGACGGACAGGACACCCGCAGGGTCAGTGCCGCATAAGACAGCGTATGAAAAGCCCGGTTTAACCGGGCTTTTTGTTGTTACCTGATCACTTTCAGTTGCGTGACCGGAGTGACATTCAACAGGCGACTGACCTTGATGATCAGCGGATCATGTCGAAATGGCTTGGCCAGATAATCGCTGACCCCGGACTTGATGGCGGCGGTGACATTCTCCTTGCTCACATCCGAGGTCAGCATCAGAAAAGGGGTGTCATGGGTGCGTTCATCAGCCCGGATCGCCTGTAACAGTTCCAGCCCGTTCATGTTCGGCATGTGCCAGTCGCTGATGATGAGATCAAACTTGCGGTGTTGACAGATGCCCAAGGCCTCTCTGCCATCCGCCGCTTCCCGGATATTGACGATATCCGCCATCTTCAATGCCGTGCGAATGAAGTTGCGGATGAAGATCGCATCATCAACAACCAGCACGTGCTTTGATTTTGCTGCAGGGTTTTCCATAACCAATATAACGGATAAAAATTTGGCTGACTTGATAGATTCAGGCTCGCTGATTTGTTAAAAATTATTAAAAATTTGAGTGGGTTACAAAGGCAAGTTAAGTGACTGTCGAGTTGTGCGTTATCGCCCGCGACGTGGCAGTGTCAGCTGTCTGTACCGGCCGGAATTGAAATTGGAAACGTCAGCCCGGGTAGAAATACCGTGAGAAAATTTCTCATGTGTCGTTCACCGCGTTATTTGCTACTCTCTATTATCTGAACGCAACAAGGATCAACCGCAACAGGGAGCGAAGATGTTACAAAGCTATATTCATTGGCTGTCCATACGTTATAAACCCGTTATCTTTGGCATGCTGGCACTCACCCTTTGTCTGGGTTGGGGGGCCGGGAATTTGCAGATCACCAATGACTTTCGGATCTATTTCGGCAAGACCAACCCGCAGTTATCCGCCTTTGAACACATGGAACGGGTGTTTGGCAAGCAGGAGTCTGTCTATTTCTATGTGCAGGCGGTACAGGGTGACTTGTTTACCCAACGCAACCTGACCCTGATCCATGAGTTGACCCAGGCAGGCTGGACATTACCCTATGCGGTGCGGGTCAATTCGCTCACCAATCACCAGCATACCCGGGTCACCGGTGATGAGTTGAACACTGAATATCTGGTCAGGGACCCGGCCAGACTCACGGCGACGGATATCGCCAGAATCAGGGACATCGCCCTGCATGAACCGGATCTGGTGAACAGTGCCGTTGCCGCCGATGGCAAGGCGACCGGCATCGTCGTTCGGCTTGAGTTACCCGGAAAGAAAGATATCGGCAAAAAAGAAAGTGTTTATGCCGCCCGCGAGCTGTTACAGAAGATGCGGGAAAAATATCCCGAGCTCATCATCAAGCTGGCGGGCAGCGCCACCTCGGGCGTGGTGCTGGGTGAGGCGGTGGGACAGGACATGCAGGTGCTCATGACCGCCAGTTATCTGATTTTGATCAGCGGTCTGATGCTGTTATTGCGCAGTGTACGCGGTATGTTGATCACCGTCGTATTGTTCACACTGGCCACAGCAGTGGTGTTCGGTGTGTACGGCTGGGCGGGGACTATCCTGACACCGGTCGCCGGCTGGGTGCCCTCCATTGTGATGACTATCGGTGTGGCAGACTGCGTGCATATTCTGATCAGTTACTTCCATGGTTTGCGCAACGGGATGTCGCGGCAGAATGCGGTGCGTGAATCATTGCGAATCAATACCAATCCGGTGTTCATTACCAGTTTAACCACCATCATCGGTGTCCTGTGTCTGAACTTCAGTGACTCACCGCCTTATCAGGATCTGGGCAATATGGTGGCGCTGGGCGTGTTTTATGCCTGGGTGCTTAGTATGACCCTGCTGCCCGCCTTGTTGTTTTGGTTCAATATCGGCAATCGCCACGTTAATCGTGGTGAGGTGGTCTGGATGGATCGGCTGGCCGGCAGGATCATCCGGCACCGCCGTCTGTTACTGATTGGTATGAGTTGTTGGGTGATCGCAGCGGCGTGCTTTATTCCGAACAATGAGATCACCGAACGCTGGCATGAATATTTTGATGAGAGTTTTGAACAGCGTACCGCCATCGAAGCGATCAGCGCCAATCTGAGTGGTGTGCACTCACTCAATCACATTGTCGAGACCGGCAAGGAGAACGGGATCCACGACCCGGCGGTGTTGGCAAAGCTGGATGCCATGGCTGACTGGTATCGCCGGCAACCGGGGGTGGTGCACGTGCATAGTCTGGCGGATATCCAGAAGCGTCTGAATCGTAACATGCACGGTGACAAGGCAGAGTGGTATCGGGTCCCCGAGAATCGGGAACTGGCGGCACAGTTATTTCTGTTATATGAGATTGGTCTGCCGCGTGAACTGAACATGGATAACATCGTCAGTCTGGATCGCTCGCAAACCCTGCTGCGGGTGGTGCTGCGAAAAACCGATTCGGAACGTATCCTGGCGCTGGAACGGGCGGCAAGTCAGTGGATCAAGGATAACGTGTCCGGTTTTCACATTGGTGAGGCAACCGGACTGGATATCGTGTTTGCGCATATCACGCGGCGCAATATCTACAGCCTGCTCAATGGCAGCCTGTTGGCCCTGGTGTTGATCTCGATTGCGTTGATCTTCGCCTTGCAGTCGGTGCGGTTGGGGCTGTTGAGTCTGGCGCCCAACCTGATCCCGGCTGCACTGGCCTATGGCACCTGGGGGATACTGGTGGGACGGGTGGATCTGTCCACCTCGATTGTCTTGTGCATGAGTCTGGGGATCGTGGTGGATGATACGGTACACTTTCTAAGCAAATACCTGCGCGCCCGGCGGGAAAAAAATCTGGATGTGGAACAGGGCATGCGTTATGCCTTTAACACGGTCGGTGTGGCCTTGACCATTACCACCATTGTGCTGGTCTCCGGGTTTATGGTGTTGACGCTTTCCCATTTCTCACCCACCTGGATGAGTGGCTTATTGCTCTCCGTGACCCTGGCCTACGCCCTGCTGGCGGACTTTTTCTTTTTACCGCCGTTGTTGATGGCGCTGGACAAGCGTGCCTATATGGATTCACATACCCGGCAATAACGCGATTGGCAGGATAAAATTTGTGCGTACACTCCTGACAGAAGGCTGTCAGGAGTGCGGCTTTACATTCCGACTGTTGCAGCGATAATGGACGGCAACAACAGGGAGTAACCGATGCGTCGCGCAGATCGACTGTTTCAAATCATCCAATACCTGCGCACCCGGCGCATCACCACCGCACAATGGCTGGCTGAACAGCTGGAAGTGTCGGAACGGACTATCTATCGGGACATCAGCGATCTGACCGCAAGCGGGGTGCCCATCGAAGGCGAGGCCGGCATCGGCTATGTCTTGCGCAAGGGCTTTGATCTGCCGCCCTTGATGTTTACCGAAGAAGAACTGGCGGCGCTGACGCTGGGGGCGCAGATCGTCAAAAGCTGGGCCGACCCGCAACTGGCCGGTGCGGCGCAAAACATTCTCAGCAAAGTGGAACTGGTCCTGCCCGATGCGCTGAAAGACAAGCTCAACAACAGTCGTCTGTTTTCACCCATGGTGCGTCTGGCACCGGAGACCGCCTATACGCTGGCCATGTTACGGCAGGCGGCGGCCGCGAATCAGAAAATCTCATTCGGTTATACCCGGGCTGACGGCAACACATCGCAACGCACCGTCTGGCCGCTGGGGTTATTCTTTTGGGGCAGTGTCTGGACGCTGGCGGCCTGGTGTGAATTGCGCGGTGCGCTGCGTAATTTTCGCATTGATCGGATCACGGCACCGAATGTCACCGGTGAATTGTTTGAAACGACTCAGGGACGCACCCTGAATGACTTTATAGACAATTGCAACAAGGGAGAGGAAGACAATGGCAGTGAATGAACAGCGTTGTGTCTGGTGTGGTACCGACCCCCTCTATGTGCGTTATCACGACAAGGAGTGGGGTGTACCGGTATTCAGTGAACGCAAGTTGTTTGAGATGTTGACCCTCGAAGGGGCGCAGGCGGGGTTGAGCTGGATCACGGTGTTGAAAAAACGCAGCCACTACAAAAAGGTATTTGATAACTTCGATATCGAACGGATCGCCCGCTACAACCAGCGCAAGGTGGACAGTCTGTTAAACGATGCAGGCATTATTCGCAATCGACTCAAGATTGAATCCACCATCAGCAATGCCCGTGTCTGGCTGGCATTGAAGGAGCAGGGGATCAAGCCAAAGGATCTGCTCTGGCAGTTCGTGGACGGCGAACCTGTACAGAACAACCGGCGCACTATCAAGCAGGTGCCGGCAACCACCCCCCATTCGGATGCCATGAGCAAGGAGCTGAAAAAACGCGGCTTCCGGTTTGTGGGTTCAACCATTTGTTATGCCTTTATGCAGGCGGTGGGTATGGTCAATGACCATACAGTGGATTGCTTCCGCCATTCTCAACTCAAGTGACGACAAGGAGACAACAATGCCCAAAATGGCTAAAGACGATACGATGCCCTGGATTTCACCCGCGATCACCGTCAAGGATGTGGAGGCCGGTTTGAAATTTTATGCGGATGCCTTCAGTTTTGAACCCGCCGGCAGCATGCAGGATGATGACGGTAACACCAATTATGCCCATATGCTGTACAAGGGCCAGATGGTACTGATGATGATGCCCGAAATGAGCTGGGGTAAAAACTGCCGGACACCGGCGAGTACCGGTGTGGAGGCCCCCATCGGCCTGTATGTTTACTGTGATGATGTGGATGTTCTCTACCAACAGGCCAAACAGTCTGGAGCGAAAGTGGTGGAAGAGCCGGTTGATATGTTCTGGGGGGATCGCCTGGCCCGTTTGCAGGACCCGGACGGGTATGTTTGGACTTTTGCGACCAAAGTGGCTGAATATCAGCAGGTGGAATCAGCCGGCGCCTGACCGAAGAACCCCGTACACGATATCAAGGATGATATCGTTATCGTGTACAACAGTGGTCAGCATCAACAGATCGGTTCGGGAAGACGGGGTTCAGCCCGCTTCAGAGACAAAACCCTGATCATCATTTGAACCGGCTTCCTGGATGGCCTTGTGCATGGCCTTTTCCAGTTCTTTCAGATTGAGGGGTTTGGTGAGATAGGATTTAAATCCGGCCTTGAGACCGGCGGCGACGTCCTGTACATGGGCGATCGCACTGACCGCAATGACCGGAATGTGGCTGGTTTCTGTGGAAGCCTGCAAGTGGGCCAATGCCTCATAACCATTGATATCAGGCAGTTTGATATCCATCAGAATGATGTCCGGCTGTTGTTGTCTGGCGATATCCAGACCGGCTGTTGCGGTTGTTGCAGTATACAACCGGACATTTTTTCGTGTGGCGAAGAAGCTTTCTATCAAATGCATGTTGGCCCTGTTGTCTTCGATACAGAGCACACGAACTTCATTATTTTGCATGCGAGCGTTCCCTTGGATGTTTTTTTGTAATTGTTGCGATTTGGTCAGATCGGATTCCTGAAATGCCGGGAATTCGATCCAGAATGTACTGCCGGCGCCGGCGTTTGTGGTGACACCGATCTTGCCGTTCATTTTTTGTGTCAAGCGCTTAACCAGCGTCAGACCAATACCGGTTCCGGATTCCTCGATACCCTCTTTGCCCAGACGGTCAAACGGGGTAAACAATCTGGGCAACATCGCTTCCGGAATGCCTTGCCCGGTGTCGCGCACGGCGATACGAATCTGATTGCCTTTCTGCTGACTGGTGACCTCAATAATGCCGCCCTCCCGGTTATATTTCGCCGCATTGGAGAGCAGGTTGAGGATGATTTGTTTAAAGCGGCGCCGATCAGCATAGACTGAATAGTTGCCGTTCAGAAAGGTGGGGATAAAGCGAATGCCGCGTTCAGTCAGCAGCGATTCGACCATGGCCTGACAATCCTGAATGGCGCTGTTGACGGACACCGGTTTGATGGCCAGTTCGATGGCATCCGTTTCAACGCGTGACAAATCCAGCAGATCATCCACCAGTTCCAGCAGATGCCAGCCGGAGCTGAGGATTTCCTTGATGCCCTGAGCGGCAGGTGTTTCCTGGTGCTCCATCGCGAGGATCTGTGCAAAGCCGAGAATGGCATTGAGCGGTGTGCGCAATTCATGACTCATGTGTGAGAGGAAGGTCGACTTGGCAAAGTTGGCTGCTTCGGCCTGCTCAATCTTATCGGCCAGCTGCTGTTCCAGGTGTTTGCGCTCCGTGATGTCCTGGACGGTGCCGGTGAGCTGGATGGCCTTGCCCTTTTCGTCCAGGACGGCGATCGCCTCTTCATGTACCCAGGCTTCTGTCCCGTTGGGGCGAATGATGCGGTGATCAATACTGTGCGGCCGACCTTCGGCAAAGGCGGTTTTCTCCGATTCTTTGATGCGGGTTACATCTTCGGGATGCAGGGCGGCGATGAACTTTTCATAAGTGGGGGCAAATTCACCGGGTTCATAACCAAAAATTCGATAGATCTCATCTGACCATTGCAGTGTGCCGCTGTCCACGTCCCAGCTCCAGTGCCCCATGTGGGCGATGGCCTGGGCCTGTTTCAATTGGGCGGCATTGTGTTTGACCGCCTCGTCCGCTTCGTGTCGACGGGTGATATCCTGGGCCACACCGATCATGTTCAACGGCGTACCGTCGGCGGCGCGGATCACATCACCGGTTTCCCTCACCCAGCGCACGGTACCGTCCGGCCAGACAACCCGGTGCTCAATATCGTACGGTGCGGCATCTTCCACGGCGGCCCGGACCGCCTCACTGACATAGGCCCGGTCATCGGGATGTGTGGCGGTAATAAAGTCCGCGTAGTTCGCATCCACTTCCACATCGGAATAACCAATCAATGGACCGATCTGCTCTGACCAGTAGAGATCGTTGGTTTGG
This sequence comes from Gammaproteobacteria bacterium, assembly GCA_029880855.1. Classification (GTDB taxonomy): domain Bacteria; phylum Pseudomonadota; class Gammaproteobacteria; order UBA6429; family Thiohalophilaceae; genus JAOUNS01. The sequence goes on along the minus strand of JAOUNS010000001.1, from coordinate 452,595 downwards.
ATATCCCAGTCCCAGACACCGAAATTGGCATGCCGCTGACTCAGGTTATAGCGTGTTTCCAGCAATTTGTGCCGGTGTGCGTTTTCCTTGTGCCGGGTGATGTCGTCATAACGGCAAATCAGATAGTCTGGATTACCGGCGGCATCACGCACCAAACGCTGATGGATGGAGACTTGAATGGTGGAACCGGATTTGTGCCGGAGTCTGACTTCACAACTGTTGTTATGAGGTTCTGCATCGAGCAGACTTTGCACGGCGGCATCTCGATACGGCAAGTCATCAGAATGGATGATATCTGCGCTGGGCGTACCATCCAGTTCTGTCGCTGAATAGCCCAGGGTTTGGCATAACAATTTGTTCGCCGTAATAAATTTACCTTCCGGTGATACCAGTGCCATTGCGACAGGTGCATCACCAAATACGTCCTGAAAGTCAGGCATGTAACAGTTCCCCCACAAATCGGGTATGACATATTGCTATATGTATATTATCGGCAAACTATAGCAATCCTGACTAAAATGGTTTGTTAAAAACTGTTAATTTATGCTGTGAATCACCAGTATTTCGTGTGGGATTTGTCCGGAAACCTGCTATTTCTAACAGACCGGAAACAGCATCTAACAGGTGTGACTAAAGGTGACAGCAAGTCTGTGCAGTGACAGCCGGTACTGGTAAAGTGAATGAAAAGAAACAGGGAGTACGATGATGCTGCGTTATGGCTACATGACACTGGGGGGATTGGGCATGGTGTTGTTGCCCTGCCTGATCATGACGACCATTTTTACCGTCAACGGTTTTCGATATGAAGGCTGGGCCGGGATGGGACACGCGATGGCGGCGATGGTGGTCGGGTTTATCAGCGGGGTGGTCACCATCACTGTGTTGCCGGCCTATATCAAGGCCGGAGTCTGGCTTTGGCCGCTGGTGATAGTGTTATTGGGCACGGGCGGGTTTGCCGCCATGCTGGTGTGGGACCCGGCGGAATTACGGGATTATGTTGTGTTGTTTGCAGTCATCACTGTCGGCGCCGTACTGGCCCTGGCCGGGCTTATCCCCCATCTTATGGCATTGCGTTCTGCCTGAATGGGACGTTTACTGCATTAATTACCAGAAAGGGGTTGGCTATGGAGTCAGACAAGGCCTGGATGCTGACGACAGGCGATGTGATTTTCAAATACAACACCGACGTGTTGTGCTCGCTGGGCAGCTTGATGTCGAAACAAGCGGTGATCGACGATATCCTGAAGCCATCCTGGGATGTTTCCGACAAGAATACTTTGCACGAAACGCTGGAGTGGTTATTGGAAGGCGGTCACAGCGCGTTTTACCGCAATGCTTTCAATGAGCCGAAAGGTAAATTTCAACGTGAATTTGTCGAAGAGTTTGCCGGCGACATCAACGGCCGCGAATTAAAGGCCTGGGATCTGGGCCGCTTTGTGATGGTGGCGCGTTGGGGTCATTACGCCGGCTTTCTCACCGAGACACAGTTGTGGGAACAATTGCGGCCGGTTTGTCAGACCTTGCAGCAGATGTATGACTCCTGGGAAGAATATGGCTATCACTATCGTCTGGGTCGCCTGTTCTGGCGCGGTGAGGTCGAAGAACGTTACGAAGCCGCCTTCGAGTTCATGATGTACCACGTTAAAAGTCCCTGGCAGATGCTGGAATGGCAGACACCGCTGGACGGCAGCGGACCGGCGGGACAACTCTACAACCCCTATATTCTGGAATGGGATGCGGCCGGCGAGCTGAGTATTGCGCAGAAGAATGACTATTACCACATCCTGCTTCAGGATGATCCCTATAACCCCTATGCCTGTGTTCACTACGCGGATTTCTTGCGTGATCAGATGGATGATGCTGAAACCGCATTGGGTTTTTATGATCGCGCCATGCAAATCAAACCGGATATGACCGATGCCTATGACAATATCTCGGCCATCCTATGGAATGACGAAGAACGGCGTGATGAGTTACAGGCAGTGTTTGAAGGCTGGATCGAACATGATGCAGAAAATTATCGCGCCTTTCTCGATTATGCCATTTGGCTGGCATATGAGCTGGAAGATGTGGATGATGCCTATTATAAATATCAGCGCGCCATGGAGCTGGCGCCTGAAAGCGACACAGTCTTTGCAAGTTATGCAGAGTATTTACAGGATTTCATGGATGAGCCGGAATTGACGCTGGAGATGTATCACAAGGCGCTGGCACTCAATCCGGACAACCAAAAAGCCGCACAGGGTCTGCAGTCGTTTTTGGCGGAATCGAAAGAATAAGCAACGCTATTTGCGACGAAACATGCCCCGCGCCAGCTGGAATGGAATACTCAGCAGCCCCAGCCAGACACTGATCGCCGCCAGCAAGGGCAGGAATACCAGCATACCGAGAAAAACAGCGAGGATGAGGCCCAGTGTAAAGGTCAGGGTCAGTCCAATGATTGGCAGAATAATAAAGATAAACGCCCAGGAGACCGCAAGGGCAAAACTGATGCCGACAGCCACAATCAGCCAACGCGCGGCCGGATTGGTGACCTCTCGGCCATTCACATACATACGGGATCCCATCTTGTTCTCCTTAACGGGGTGGACGTCACCCTTGATATGGGGACGGTCTTGGGCTGTTTCCAGTGCCGGTTGATTGTGTATGATGAAATCATGGATTGGAGCAGCATCAGTCAACAACTCAGCGCCGCGCTGGGCAGACCTTTTCAGGTCGAACGCGAGAGCAGTATCGGCGGCGGCTGTATCAACGCCGCCTGGCGGATCGAAGGCGGCGGCCAACACTACTTCGTTAAGCTCAACAGTGCGAATCGGCTGGATATGTTTGCCGCCGAGATGGAAGGCCTGCAGGCTATGGCGGCCGCTGATGCCATCAGAGTGCCGGAGCCGATCTGTTATGGCGCAGCGGGTGCACAATCATTTTTGGTGATGGAATATCTGGAGCTGGGCGGTGGTGGAGGTAATGTGATGGCGGAGTTCGGGCGGCAGATGTCCGGTTTACACCGCCATACCCGGGCGGACTTTGGCTGGAGCCGGGACAATACCATCGGTTCCACTCACCAACCCAACACCCCCGAACACGACTGGCTGACGTTTTGGCGGCAACAGCGTCTGGGATTTCAGCTTGAACTGGCGGCTCGTGCCGGTGCCGGCGGCCGCTTGCTGAACAAGGGCGACAAACTGCTGGACGGGATGGGCGCCTTTTTTACCGATTACCAACCGGTTGCCTCGGCCCTGCATGGCGATCTCTGGTCCGGCAACTATGCCATTTTGCACAACGGTGAGGCGGTGATTTTTGATCCGGCCTTCTATTTCGGTGATCGCGAAGCGGATCTCGCCATGACGGAATTATTTGGTGGTTTCGGCCGTGATTTTTATGCCGCCTATAGTGAAGCATGGCCGCTGGACAGTGGTTACCCGGTGCGCAAGACCTTGTATAACCTGTATCATATCCTCAACCACTTTACTATGTTTGGCGGCGGTTATGGTTCCCAGGCGGAAAGCATGATCGATCGCCTGTTGGGTGAAATCCATTAAACAATCCGCTATAGCCAACCGTATGTCCGACGATACCCTCAGCTACGTCATTGATACACGACTTTATTTAAACATCACGGATCGCTGTACGCTGGTCTGCGCCTTTTGCCCCAAGACCCACGATGAACATACGGTCAAAGGCCATGATCTCACTCTGCATCAGCGTCCGTCACTGGAGCAAATCATTGCCGCTGTCGGCGATCCCACCCGTTATGATGAGGTGGTCTTTTGTGGCTTTGGCGAACCGACCCTGCGCCTGAAGGTGCTGTTGGCCGTCGCCCGCTATATAAAGGACAATGGCGGTCACGTACGCCTGAATACCGACGGTTTGGCCAATCTGTTTCACAAACGCAATGTTCTGCCGGAGATGCAGGGGTTGATCGATGCGGTCTCGGTTTCCATGAATGCACAGAACGAAGCGATATACACCCGACACTGTTGCCCGCAATTGCCCGGCTCTTATGCCGCCATGCTGGATTTTTTACGTCAGGCACCCGCCTGGATACCCGAGGTGACCGCCACTGCTGTCAACGGACTGGACGGGGTGGATATCACCGCCTGCGCCGACCTTGCCGCACAATTGGGGGTGCGGTTTCGTGCACGGCAACTGGACGTAGTGGGTTAGAGACTGCCTCTAGTCAGAAATTGCTGCTAAAGTTGCCTCTGGTATCGCATACAATTTTAATCTTACGCTTAACGACAATCTGAACTGCCATGCCGCAACGACCACCCCTTTTACAAGCTGAATATCTGCCCCGTTTTGAATGGCGCTTTTTGATGCCGCGTTATTGGGGGGTGTGGATTTTACTTGGTGTGCTGATCATTTTGATGTGGTTGCCCTGGTCGATTCGGCGCGGTCTGGCGGACTGGATTGGTACGCGCATCTTCGCCCGCCATCGCAAACGACGACGCATCGTTGATATCAATCTGGCCTGGTGTTTTCCGCAGCTCAGCGAGGCGGAACGCGCCGGCATGGCAGAGGACTATTTCCGCTCGGCGGCGCGGATCCTGCTGGACTTCGGCCTGCTCTGGTTCGGCAGTCCGAAACGACTGGAACGCAGCATTGTCATGCACAATGCCCATCATCTCGAACAGGCCCGTGGTGATGAACAGCCGGTGATCCTGCTGACTTGCCACAATCTGGCGCTGGAGTTCGGGGCGTTGATCACCTCGCGCCGGCATGAGATCGTCGGCCTGATCAAGGCGGCGCGTAATCCCCTGTTTGAGTGGTTGGTGGCGCGAGGGCGTACCCGTTTTATGTGCAGGTTAATCGAGCGGGATGCCGGTATTCGCCACATCGTAAAGGCGGTAAAAATGGGGATTATCTTCTATTATCTGCCGGACGAGGATCTGGGGCAGACCCAGCAGACCGCATTCCTGCCCTTTTTCGGTGTGCAGACCTCAACCCTGACATCATTGGGCCGCCTGGCGCGGTTGTGTAATGCCCGCGTGGTGCCCTGTTATACCCGGCTGGATGGGGAGAGTGGTAAATACATTCTGGAGTTTTTTCCGCCGCTGGAGGATTTCCCCTCAGCTGACGAGTTGGCTGATGCCACTCGCATGAATCAGACGCTGGAAGCGCTGATCCGGACCGCGCCGGAACAGTATATGTGGTCGTTTCGTATTTTTCAGACCCGCCCTGCTAACGAACCTTGCCCCTATAACGAGCCCGAGTGAGTCGGGTGCGGCAATATCGGTAGCCTTGCGCCACACCGGCCTCCAGCAAGCGATACAGTAGTACCGGTATCACTACAAACAGGGCCAACAGGACCAGTGTCTTCATCACATTGGTAAAAAGCATGGTTCTCCTCCAACGCTGTAAATCCGTTTTACATCTGTTACTGCAGATTAACGTTGCATGAACCGTGCCGGAATATGGCCGCACTAAAAACAATGACTTATATCCGTAAGCCGTCAGGTTGGCCGGCGTAAAGGGCAATAAAAAAGGCGAGAGTCGAAATAACTGTTTGATTATTAACAGTTACTTCGAGCTCCCGCCCGGTCTGTGCAGATGTCGGAAATATTTACAGTCAGTTAGATAAAGCACTCTGCATCAAGGCAGGCGACTTCGGTACGGGCCGCCTGGATCTTTTCCAGCAGGCTCACATAATCACGTGCATCGGTGGCGGTATCCAGGGGACCGGCAATTTGGCCGCCCAGCTCCACGAACCAGCCGTGATCTTCCAATTGATAGATACGCGCGTCTTTCGCCATGTAACACCTCCTGTCCAGGAGCTTCAGATACCCGTTAGATCGACCAAAATGCGCCGGAATTCACATTTCAAATGTAAATAAACGTCTCAAGAAATATTAATCTATAAAAATCAATAAATTAAAACAAAAGCTCAGTCGGGTGAGGAGAGGAAACCGGGCGCGGGGGCGGGTGCTGAAAGAGATGTCTGATGATATTAAAAGTTTGTATTTCCCACATTTCTATAAAAATAGACTGATAATCAGACAAATATACCCATTTTGTTGTTATTACTGGTTCGAGCAGTCTGTTGTAAATGATATTTGACTATATGCGCCAATAATCAGTTAAAAGTGGGGACTTTAATAATATTTGTGCCTAATTAATACGGTCCGGTGGGTAATATCAGGCAGATAGGGGCGGTGGCAGGGTGGCCGCATGACAGGTCGGGTGCATGTTGTTATAGGGAAACACTGTGACAAACAGGTCCGGACACATGTCGGAAAGCTTTACATAAAAAGCGTAAAAATAATGTAGTAAATGTGTAAATCGCTACTAAAATCAACAGGATAAAAAACTGGCATGATGGTTGCTTTAGGTATTATGACTTGTTGAGGTGGATCGGAGATCTTTTAACCGCGACAAGTTCATTCGAAGCGTCGTCAAAAGCTAGTTATGCCTTCACGGCAACAGTTATCTAGCTATATTTAAAGCCTCTCTACCCCTAGAGAGGCTTTTTTTTTATCTCCGGTGGCACTGTCGGCAACGTTTGACCGGGCCGGTCGGCAGTGCCTGTTGTTTGCGCTGCAAATGGCATCCGGTACAAAGCGAGTGCAGGGTGGTGCGGCGGGCCGGCCCCTGGTGACAGGGCGCACAGGTGTGGCGTTGTGCCTCAGTCAGGCGGTGGTGACAGCCGGCGCACTTCACCTCGCCATGAGTGGTATGAGGAAAAACCACCGGACCGGACGGCGCGGGCAAAACCATCTCCCCGCCCTGCAGGGATACACTGACCAGCAGTCCTGTCAGCAACAGTCCGATCCGCTTAGCCATTTTGCAGTACGCCAAACAGGGCTGAAGCCAACAGTGCCGTGAGCAGACAGCTCACCGCCAGCAGTCGTGCAAACCAGATTCGCATGGGGGTCTCCTTTTTCTTTACCGTTATGGTTATAGCAGGTTGAATATCTCCGCGTGGATTTGTGCATAGTGAATGCCCTGTTGTCGCAGACCGGACTCCACCAGCTTCATCATCGGCGGCGGGCCGCAGATAAAATATTCTGTTTGTGCCGATACCGGCGGCAGGTTGTCCGCCAACAATGTCGGTGTGATGCAACCGCTCTCGCCCTGCCGGCCGGTTGGCGGCACCTGTAACACAAAATGTAATGTCAGATTGATATCGCTCGCCATGGCCGTCAGTTCTTCGTAAAACGTCAGCATGTCGAGTGAGTGTGCGCCATAGAAAAGCGTCACCGGTCGTCGGTCCTGTTTGGCCTGCAGGGTGCGCAACATACTCATCACCGGCACAATGCCGATACCGCCGACAATAAAGACAAAGGCGTCGGCGGCGGGAAAGTGCTCTGCACAAAAGGCCCCGTAGGGGCCGTCCACATAGAAGGTTTCACCCATGGGCAGGGTTTTCAATTGGCGGGTACAGTCACCCAGCTCCTTAATGGTGAAACGCAGTTGCCCTGTTTCGGTTGCCGCAGAGGCGATGGAAAAGGGGTGTTCACACATGGCGAAGGGTGAAGCACGGATGGTCAACCAGGCAAACTGCCCGGCCTGAAACTGAAACGGGACGGTGTGTTGCGGGACCAGGGTCAGGGTCCAGGCCCGGCCGCGTTCCGCTGTGATGTCAATTAATTGCCAGGGTTGTTTGCTCAGTCGCCACGGATGAATCAACCGCACCACGATCAACAGTATGGCCCAGCCTGCAAAGACTCCGAGTATCAGGCTTTTTTTCCAGAGCGGCGCCACGTAATAATTCACGCCGAGGATGTGGACCAACACGGCGAACATACAGAACACCGCCGGCAACGCATGACTGCGACGCCAGATTTCATAGCGCAAATAGCGATGCAACAACGCAGCCGCGACCAGTAGCAGCAAACCAATCAATGCGGCCAATCCGGCTTGCATGGCAAACGGCCCGTCGGGTTTCAGATAGGCCGTCAACAGGGGTTCCAGCAGGATGAGGATCAGCGGGTGGGCCAGGACCAGCGCGATGATCACAAAGGACAGTTGGCGATGAAAATAGTAGATCAGATCAATACCGAACGGCCGGCTGATAAAACGGGAGCGGGCGCTGAGGACAAACATTACCAGCAACAGGCCGGTGGCGCTAAACCCGAGGGCAATGGCTGTATCCCACCAAAATCCGGAGCCGGGTTGTCGCGGCGGCAATAACATCACACAGAGTGGCAGGACAATCACTGCAGGCAACAGGCTGATGCGCAGCAGTTTGTGGAGGCGGCGTTCCATACTCTTTAGTATAGATGCTGGAACAGAGGCAGGATTGTCACACTGTGTTATGCGTCGCCGCCCGGCAAAACGCAGGTGGTGTTCAGTCTGCTGTGTGGACTGACATCAGGGGTTTGATGGCGGTGAGCAGGCTTTTGAAAAGTCCCTTGTTGTGGGCCTCTTCACGGGCCAGCAGTTGTTTAACGTGTTCACGTTCGGTGGGCATGGCGAAGCAAGCCGGGCAGGAATCCGGCACCACCGGCAGTGCCGCGCTGCGGGCAAAGTCGGCGGTCTGGCGTTCGCGTACGTAGACCATGGGACGGATGATGCGCACATCACCTTCCTTGTTGGTGTAGTTTGCCTTCATGGTTCGCAACTGGCCGCCGTTGAAGGCGGACATCAGAAAACTCTCCGCCAGATCATCCAGGTGTTGGGCCAGCACCAGCACGTTATAACCTTCACGGCGACAGGTGGTATACATGATGCCGCGTTTCATGCGCGAACAGAAGGAACAGAACGAATCATTCTTCATCTGCTCTTCCGCCTGTTTGGCGATGGGCTGACTTTCATAGAAGTAGGGGATGTCCAGTTCGGCCAGATAGCTCTTCAGAAAACCGGGGTTGAAGCCTTCCACCTGGGGATCGACGGTCATGGCGCCCAGCTTGAATTTGACCGGAGCATAACTTTGCAGGTGACGCAGGATGTGCAGCAGTGAGAGCGAATCCTTGCCGCCGGACAGGCCCAGTAACAGGCGGTCACCATCCCGGATCATGTCGTAATCAATCAGGGCGCGACCAATCTGACGCATCAGGGTCTTGGGGGGCTTGATGGCGACCGGGGCGGAAGCGGCAAGGATGGTTTCAGAAGTCATGGCCGGATCATAGCGAGAAACCGCAGGCACAACCAGCAAGCGGGCGGTCGGGAGAGAAAAAAACGGACCGGCCGGCGACCGGTCCGGTCGGGTTATTTCCGGTAGGCGATCTCGATTTGGGTCTTGCTGCCCGGCGGGATCATCATCTCGTCACCGTTCAGTGAGGAGAGGTAGACATGGGGCGTGGTGACAAAGCGTTTCATGTCGCGCAGCATGTCGAAATTCTTTGGCCCTTTTTCCAAAAACAGGATATCGCCATTGAGGTTGTATTCAGTGAAGCCGGCCAGCTTCTTGCGATAAAAGGCGGCGATGGTCTTGATATTATCCGGTGAAGCCATGGTCAGTGCCGGCAGCGGGGTGATGCCCTGCTCAACAAACATGGCCATGTCCTTGCCGTCAGTGATATGCATCATCACACTCGCTTTTTTATAGAGCGGCAGCGTCACCCCGGCGGTGCCGACATTCTGCGCCTGTTGCTGCATCATTTGTTGCAGCATGGCCATATCCGGGGCGCTGTTCATACCGGCGGGCGGCGGGTTTGTACCGTCCCCGGCTTGTGCGTCACAGGCATGAAAGCGTTTGACGCTGATCCCGGCAAATTTACTGAAGTAGGTTTCGACGCATTGATCAAAGGCTTCCATGGCGGCGATATTCTCCATGATATTGCCTTTGGGCATTTTGGATGCGCACCTATCCAGCATTTTTTGTCCCGCCGAAAGGCAGGTTTGACTGCTGATCCCCAGACAACCGGCAAAGGCGGGATTGTTGCAATCCTCCTGCATGGATTGTTCAATCTGTTGGCGCAACATGGCCGAGTTGTCTTCGGCAGACAGCGGGCTGCTGCCGACAACGGCAAGCAGTGCAGTACAGAGGTAAAGGATCTTTTTCATGAGGTTTTCCTCTATTCAGGAATTATAAAATCAAGCGACAGATTATCACCGTCTCGCACGGTGATCTGACGCGATGTCTTGACCGGATTGGACCAGTCTTTGGGATACCAGGCCTGCACATAATAGGTGCCGGGTGGCAGGATAACATCAGCCGCTTTTTGTTTGCTCATGACCTGTTGCACTTTTTGTTGATTGCCCGGCTGTTTTGTCGTGTGGGTAAAAAAGTCGATGTAAACCTTGTCATTCACCTGTTGGTGCGCGTGGTCGGTCCAGGCGGTGGCTCTGACTATCCCGCCCTTGAGCACCAGCTTGTGTTCGGTGAGCTGTCCATGTTTGATGGTGAATCGGGTGCTTTGTTTGATGTTGCCCAGTTGCGCGGTAAACAGGTAGTTACCCGGCGCCATGGGGATTTCATGCGCATTATCAATCGACATGATCGACGTTGTGGTATTGGGGCGGCCGTCCTGTTTGATCATGGACCAGTTGATATTGCGAATATGACGCAGGTCCTTGCCCGACAATCGGGTCAGCGGTTTGAACATACCCACTTCAATCGGGATATTGAGCGCGGTGGTTTCGCCGGCGGTGACAGTGACCTTTTTCACTGACTCGATGTTACCCATCCCTGTGTACTTCGCCTTGATATAGTACTCACCGTTTGGCAAGACAAAGCGGGTCGTCGGTCCACTGAAGGATTTGGCCAGATAGAGTTTATGTTGCGCCATATCCTGTTCGGATTTATAGAACAGATAACTGAGTTGTGAATCATGGACGCGTATGGTGCCGGGCAAGTCGGTGCTGAGCGCCAGTTCGCCGGCATCCAGCACAACATCCAGTGACACGGGCTGATCGGTGAGGGTGATATCCCGCGCAACCTGTGTGTCTCCCACATAAGTCTTGATTCGATAGCGGCCGGTTGCCAGCGTGGTGTGTAACTCGGCGGTAGTTTGTGCCGTGACAAGGTGTTCTTTGTCGTTATCACCCAGTCGATAGATGGCCCACTGCGCCTTTAACACCGGTGTACCGGCAGTCAGTTGCGCCCTGGCGCTGAACGGGATCGACCCGGCCGGTGTAGTTTGCTCGGCAGCGGCGGGTTCCCCGGCCGGAACAGAAGGTGTCTGTGCGGTTACCGGCGGGGCCGTCACCGGTTTGAGCGGCGTGACAACATTGGCATCCTGTTGCCAGAGATAAAAGCCGCCGCCGGCAATAATGGCAACGGCGGTAACGGTGGCTGCCGCCTTGGCAAAGATGCTCTTGTTTGCCAGCGTGGCCGGATCAGGGGTCATGCTGATCGCATGGGCCGCCATGGCCTCGTTGAAAACGCTGTCCAGACTGAGCGGCGCCGCCACAAAGGGGACCAGTGCCAACAGTTGCCGGGTGCGTTTCATTTCTTCGGCGTCTTCGCTGCAAAGCCGGCAGGCAGCCAGATGTTTTTCAAACGGTGAGAGTTCATGTTGCGGGATATCACGTCCGGCATAGGGCGCCAGCAAGTGATCCATCGTCTCACACTGTTGGCGTGATTTGGCCAGTTTGAGATACATGTGTTGAGTCAGCCCCTGATCAAATTGTTTGCGGGCGCGCAACAAGGTGACCTTGATATCTGATTCGCTGTAGCCGGTGACAGCAACAATTTCTTTCACAGACAGATCTTCAATGTAGCGCAGTGTCATCAGTTCACGGTATTTGTCCGAGAGGCGATTGATACAGACCAGCACCGCATCCTGTAATTGCAAACCCGCCAGCTCTTCACTCAGGCTGTCGGTGTTCGCCGTGTCGATCACCCCCAAATCAAAATCTTCATACAGGGCTTCGCGCTTTTTCTTCCAGCCGTCATACAGATGATTGCGCGCTATCGTAAACAGATAACTGCGCATGTTGCTGACCTTGTCGAGGCCGCTGTCGGTGATGATTCGCATGAAGGTGTGCTGGACGACATCTTCCGCCCGGGCATGATCACGGCACAGGCGGTAGATGTAGTTATACAGGTGGTCTTTATGCGTGCGATAGAGCTGTTCAAGTTTCCTCATGCTACTTCTTCCATTTCAAAGCTCAAAGATCAGGTATTGCAGGATTCTTTCCTGGGGATGAAACCCGCTGGTAAATGATAACTCATCAGTATGGTAAGAAGAATAGAGGACTTTCCCCAGACCGATTTGCAGCGTCACAGTGAGTGGTTTTTGTACAGGTCCCACTGTCTGCATGCTGAAGGGATCAAACCATGAAACATCGCCGCGCACCCATTCAGTCACTGCCGCTGCATGACCGGGATGACTGCCGTGCATCACCGCCCAGTTGCCCAGAAATCCTTGTATTGTGACAGTGCCATCCGGAGTCAGGCACGGACCATTGCTGCAACTGACATTGTTCAGCCAGTCACGCAGGCGTGAATCAAGAATATCCGCGTTGACACTGATGCCGCCTGCACCGGTCTCCGCCAGATCCGGCGCTTCGGCAACGGCGGCAGACAGACCGTCATCACCATAAAAGTCGATATAAGCGGGAAAGACCTGCTCCAGAAAATCATAGGCCTGATCCGTGATGTACAGGACACCGCCCTGCATTACATAGTCATGCAGGGTCTGCCGATGGGTGGCCAACACGCTGTCTTCACCGCTCTGGCCGCAATTGATAAAGACCACGTCAAAGTTAAAGATGTCCGCCCGCCCGTCGGCATCGGCATCCATAAACAAAGGGTCGGTATCGGCAAACAGGGCAAAGGTTTCGGTGCCGGGGATGAGTTGGTGGGTGATGTTATCCACCCGGCCCATGCCCAGTTTGGCGAGAATATCCTCCATACGGTCAAAGGCTCCCTGGATCACCGCGAAGCGGCCCGCGCCCTGGGCGGGATCGGCCGGCAGGCTGATATCACCCAGTGTCGTTTGGCCGTTGATCAGATCGACCTGGGCCGAAGTGGAGAAGGCGCCCTTTTGCAGAATAAGCGGTACAAGCGTACTCTCCGCCGGAACGGTCAGGGCAAAACGCCCGTCTGCATCGGTGCAGGTGTAGGCCTGATTGGGAATGGCGGGCGCCGGGCAGCCGGCAGCGGGAGCAACAGTGGCGGCATAGGCCTGTGCCTGCAGTTGCGCGGGGCTGAACACCGTGGCCCCGGCGATGGGGGTGGCGTGATCGGGGGCGAGCAGCCGTCCGTGAATGGTGATACCGCCGGAGGTGCCGCCACCGCCACCGCCACCGCCGCCGCCGCCGCAGGCGGTGAGTAACAGGCTGCCGATCAGGATGAGATACCGGGTTTTCATGTTGTTTTCCTCTGTATTGGTGAAGTAATGGCACTCAAGACGATTGAGGAGGAGAATGGGTTACACTTCGGCGTAAAAAAATATCACGCTGACCACTATACTTTTTGGATACCGATACCACGGTGACGACGATGAGCAACGCAGCAGTAAAAACCCTTTCCCCCGAACAGGCCTGGCAGTTACTCCAGGATGATCCCCGCGCCCTGCTGGTGGATGTGCGATCGCAAATGGAGTTTCTGTTCATCGGACATCCGGCCGGCGCGATCCATATCCCCTGGATCGATGAACCGGACTGGAATGTGAACCCTCACTTCGCCGCGGAAGTACGCAAGCTGGTGCTGGGCGGGCTGGATCACCGCTCCGGCAAGAGTGTCCCCATCCTGTTGATTTGCCGTAGTGGCAAGCGCTCACAGGAGGCGGGGGAATTACTGCTCAAGGAAGGTTTTACCGAGGTCTATAACATTGAAGAGGGATTTGAGGGCGAACTGGACGACAACCACCATCGCAGCACACTGGGTGGCTGGCGCTTTGCGGGATTGCCCTGGGAGCAGTGTTAGTGCGCAAACCGGAGCGGCCCGAACTGATACCCGGCGACAAGGCGGTACGGCAACACCTCTTGATCATGCTGGCCTTGTATATCCTGCTGTTGATACAGCTGGAACCCATTATCGACTGGTTGTTGTTACTGCCATTTCTCAACCCTGATCCGCTGGATCTGGTCAGTCTGAACCAACGCAAACTGGAGGCCGCTGCGGTGACCTATGCCCTTGCCCGCGTCATTCCCGTCAGCCTGTTTTTCTGGCTGGGATACCGGATCGTCACCTCGGCCAGATTGCCCCCGGCCCGAATGAAATTCCCCTTCACCGTACCGTTAATCAAAGGCAAACAGGCAAAGATGTTCGGGTTGTTACTGATCACAATCAGCCTGATTTTGATCTACTTGGAAATGGTCTGGCTGACACGCACCATTATCAGCTGAGCCGGACCGGCACAGATGTAAAAAATCCCCAGTGTGGTCGGCACATATCGAGTCTGCTACCATTAGCACTCTATTATATATATGTCAGGTGGTTCAGAATTCATGGCTAATCTCGCCGATCTTCTCCAGCAACGTATCCTTGTCCTTGATGGGGCCATGGGCTCCATGATCCAGACCTATAAACTGGATGAGGCCCAGTATCGGGGTGAACGCTTCAAGGATTGGCATTGTGATGTGAAGGGCAACAATGACCTGCTGGTATTGAGCCAGCCACAGATCATCAAGGATATCCACAAGGCCTATCTGGAGGCCGGCGCCGATATCATCGAGACCAATACCTTCAACGCCAACTCTGTCTCCATGGCCGATTATGAGATGGAAGCGCTGGTCTATGAGATGAACGTGGCTGCCGCCAAAGTGGCCCGCGAGGCCTGCGATGAATACAGCACCGCCGAGAAACCCCGCCTGGTGGCCGGTGTGCTGGGGCCAACCAACCGCACCGCCAGTATCTCCCCGGATGTGAACAACCCCGGCTATCGCAACATCACCTTTGATCAATTGCGCGAATCCTATACTGAGGCGCTGCGTGGCCTGATCGACGGCGGCGCGGATATCGTGCTGGTGGAGACCATCTTCGATACCCTGAACGCCAAGGCCGCCCTGTTCGCCATTGATGAATACTTCGAAGCGCAGGGGAAAAAGTGGCCGGTCATGATCTCCGGCACCATCACCGATGCCTCGGGCCGCACTCTGTCCGGTCAAACCGCCGAGGCCTTTTACAACTCCCTGCGCCACATCGAACCCATCAGCTTTGGTTTCAACTGTGCGTTGGGGGCGAAAGATCTGCGCCCGCATATCGAAGAGATCGCAGGCATGGCCAACTGCCATATCAACACCCACCCCAATGCCGGTCTGCCCAATGAGTTTGGTGAATACGACGAAACCCCGGAACAGATGGCGGAAGAGATCGAGGACTGGGCGCGTAACGGTTATCTGAACATCATCGGCGGTTGTTGCGGCACGACACCGAAACATATCCGCTGTATTGCCGAGGCGGTGAAGAAATACCCGCCGCGCCAACCCAAAGCGAATGATCACACCACACGTTTATCTGGGCTGGAACCCTGCAACATTACCAAAGACTCCCTGTTTGTGAATGTGGGCGAGCGTACCAACGTCACCGGTTCCGCCAAATTCAAGCGATTGATCCTGGAAGAGAACTACGACGAAGCCTTAACAGTTGCCCGAGATCAGGTGGAAAACGGTGCGCAGATCATCGACATCAACATGGACGAAGGCATGCTGGATGGTCAGGCCGCCATGGGCACCTTCCTGAATCTGATCGCCGGTGAACCGGATATCGCACGCGTCCCAGTGATGATCGATTCCAGTAAATGGCCCATCCTCGAAGAAGGCTTGAAACGCATCCAGGGCAAGGGTGTGGTCAACTCCATCTCACTGAAAGAAGGTGAAGCAAACTTTATCAAGCAGGCACAGCTCTGCCGTCGTTATGGCGCCGCCGTGATCGTCATGGCCTTTGATGAAACCGGTCAGGCCGATACCTTCGAACGCAAAGTGGCGATCTGTACCCGCGCCTATAAAGTCCTGACGGAAACGGTCGGCTTCCCGCCGGAAGACATCATCTTCGATCCCAATATCTTCGCCGTGGCCACCGGTATTGATGAACACAACAACTACGGTGTCGACTTCATCGAAGCCACCCGCGAGATCACCAAAACGCTGCCCTATGCCCTGATCAGCGGCGGGGTGAGCAACGTCTCCTTCTCCTTCCGTGGCAACGACCCGGTGCGTGAAGCGATCCATGCCGTGTTCCTCTATCACGCCATCAAGGCAGGCATGGGCATGGGTATCGTCAATGCCGGTCAGTTGGCCATCTATGACGATCTGCCGACAGAACTGCGCGAATGTGTGGAAGATGTGGTCCTCAACCGTCGGCCCGACGCCACCGAACGTCTGCTGGATATCGCCGCCAAGTACAAAGGCGATGGTTCAACAGCAGAAAAGAAAGAAGATCTGGAGTGGCGCAGCCTGCCGGTGGCCAAACGACTGGAGCATGCGCTGGTCAAGGGTATCGACAGTTATGTGAATGAAGATACCGAAGAGGCGCGCAAACAGTTCAACCGCCCCATCGAAGTGATCGAAGGACCGTTGATGGACGGCATGAACGTGGTCGGTGATTTGTTCGGAGACGGCAAGATGTTCCTGCCCCAGGTGGTGAAATCGGCCCGCGTCATGAAAAAGGCCGTGGCCTATCTGTTACCCTTTATCGAAGCGGAAAAATCGGAAGGCGCCAGAGCGGCAGGCAAGATCCTCATGGCCACGGTAAAAGGTGATGTGCATGACATCGGCAAGAACATCGTCGGTGTGGTGCTGCAATGTAACAACTTCGAGGTCATCGACATGGGCGTCATGGTCCCGGCCAGTGATATCCTGAAGAAAGCCAAAGAAGAAAACGTTGACATCATCGGCCTGTCCGGTCTGATCACGCCCTCGCTGGATGAAATGGTCCATATCGGCAAAGAGATGGAACGTCTCAACATGAGCATTCCGTTGTTAATCGGCGGCGCGACAACATCAAAGGCCCATACTGCGGTGAAGATCGATCCTGTGTTTAATAAAGGACAGGCCATCTGGGTGAAAGACGCCTCCCGTGCCGTGGGTGTGGCGCAAAACCTGATCAGCGACACCACCCGTGACAAATATCTGCAAGAGATCACCGAAGACTACGTCAAGGTGCGGGAAGCCCATGCCGGTCGTCGTGCACAGATCAAATGGTTGACCCTGGCGGAAGCACGCCGGAATAAAACCAATATCGACTGGAGCAACTACACCCCGCCGCTGCCCAAAGATACGGGTATCCAGATCTTTGACGACATGCCGCTGGAGTTCCTCAAACCCTACATCGACTGGACACCCTTCTTCCACACCTGGGAGATGAAAGGCAGTTATCCAAAGATCCTTGAAGATGAGGAAAAAGGGCAAGAGGCCAAAAAACTGTATACTGATGCGCAGAACATGCTGGCGCAGATCATTGATGAAAGATGGTTCAAGGCCAGAGCCGTGATCGGCCTGTTCCCCGCCAACCAGATCAATGAAGACGACATCGAAGTCACCGTTGGTAAAAAGACCGTTGTGTTAAATCAATTGCGCCAACAGACCGAACGTCCGCCGGGCAAACCCAACCGTTGTCTGGCTGACTATGTTGCACCCAAATCCACCGGCAAACCGGATGCCGTGGGTGCCTTTGTGGTCACCATCCATGGCGCGGAAGAAAAGGCCAAACAATTCGAAAAACAACATGACGACTATCACTCGATCATGGTCAAGGCACTGGCCGACCGACTCGCCGAAGCCTTCGCCGAACACATGCATGATCGCGTGCGCCACATCAACTGGGGCTTCGAAAAAGGTCAGTGGTCACCCTGCATCGGCATCGACGGCAAGGACTTCGACAACAACAAACTGGTGCATGAAGAGTACCAGGGCATCCGCCCGGCACCGGGTTATCCCGCCTGCCCGGAACACACTGAAAAGGACAAGTTGTTTGCACTGCTCAACGCCGAAAAAGCCACCGGCTGCAAACTCACCGAATCCAAAGCCATGTACCCCGCCGCCTCCGTGAGCGGCTGGTATTTTTCCCACCCTGACGCGAAGTATTTTGCCGTGGGCAAGATCAACCGTGATCAGGTGGAAGACTATGCGAAGCGGAAGGGGATGAAGCTTGCTGAGGTTGAGAAGTGGTTGTCGCCGAATTTGGGGTATGATCCGGATTAAAGAGTAGACGACATATAGGATGTACTAATTCAGTGAAGGCTATGGAAACGTGAGTGCAGTTAATTGGTTAGTGCCTATTTTGGGGCATGCCACTAATAAAATATACTTATGCATCCATTATATATTCTATGGGCATTTTTGCTGTTATTCCTTTATTTTTCAATAATTTCGTGTACTCTTACATATGTCAGCAGTCTTTTTCTTGACTTTTTATAAGTTTTTGACTACAAAACGCGGCCTTTTGAGTGTCGTGAGTTTTAATGTCTCAAGAGGATTGTTCGTAATATAAATGTAACCGGAGGGGTGAGCAATAATCGGTCTATCGCATTAGACACGATAAATGCTTGTGTTGATTACCATGAATCTAATTGCAAAATTTAATATGTTATTTCCGATGCCTCCATCAAAGAAGTCAACTGAAGCAAAATTAAAAGACGAAACTTGCAAGATTGTTGGGCAGGAAAGCAGAGGCAATGTTAATTTACAAAATAGAAAGTACTTGACGAAAAACGATGTAGAGAAGATAAAAGCTAGTATTCTATCATCGCTCTAAATCATATATTTAGATCGGGTCTTATTATTTTTAGTGGAGCCCTCCACAGTTTGGAGGGCTTTTCTCGTTTTTGGGAGTCGAGATGGACGCAGAAAAAGAGATTGCTGAAATATCTAAGCTTTACAGTGCAGCGGAAGATGCAACAAAAAATGTTGAAGATTTGCATGCCGATGGAATTGTAATACCTGCAATTAATGAATTACGTTATGCTGGCTATCATATTCTTAACGCGTTAACTTCTGAAAATGATGAAGATAAACGCAGTGAATTTTCAAAAGCTAAAAAACATTGTATTCGAGCAAGTTACGATGCAATTGAAGTTGGGTTACTAAGTTGTCTGGCCAAGTACAAAATATTTAGAGAAGAATATAAGTTTGAAGTAATTTCATCAGTTGTACCAGACTACTTGGATATTCAGTCTCTTGTTGGAAATATAAAGAAATTCATGGAGAAAGCTGACAAAAGCCAACGTGAAAAATATTTTAGCGAGCTTAAAAGCTTGTATGATAAGTTAAATCCAGCAATTGATAAGTTAGAATACGCCAGGGATCAGTTAAACAATGCAATGAATGCAAGAAGGAAAAAGTTTTATTTAACTATAATTACAATTATCCTTGGCGTAATTGCTGCAACATTTGCATTATTACGATATATCGATAATGACTCAACAACATCAAACTATGAGGTTTGTATGAAGGCATATTCAAAGAACAATTCAAGCAAGTCAAATTTAGAAACTGCTGTTAAGTTCTGCGACTCCTTAGTTAAGAAGAAAGTGAACTAATAAGACGCCCACTTTAAGAAGAAATAAAACCAATAGAACAAATTGGACAAACAAATGAACAAATAGGACAGCCATCTTAAGAAAATTATCGCCAAAAAATTTCTTCACAGAAACAAACAACACACCCATTTTTAAAATATCAAAAATAGAAATATTCTCGTCAAATTGAACAATTTTCAATCATTAAAATGTGAATATATTGGGTGAGGAGCAGATCTATTTTGGAAGTGTTGACCGGTTTATCAATAACCACATCACCGAGGCAGGGGCTACCCTCAACCAGTCATAACAAATAAGACACCCATTTTAAAATATCAATAATAGAAATATTCTTGTCAAATTGAACAATTTTCAATCATTAAAATGTGAATATATGGGGTGAGGAGTAGATCTATTTTGGAAATGTTGACTGGTTTATCAATAACCTCATCACCAAGGCAGGGGCTACCCTCAACCAGTCATTGATATGATATTTGGGGTCAGAGTAAAAACTGGTTATAAACAATCGTGCCCCTGCATATATTTTTACTCTGACCCCAAATGTCCCAGTTGGGTATTAGAGATGCAGGAAAAGAACAAAAATCTGTTACAGAGCCATCTAGAACATTAACTCCTGCAAAGGATAACAAGGACGATAAATACTGGAAGTATAATGATGCTTTATTATTTGGTTCTTGGATTCCACCAAAAGATACTGGGGGCTACTTTAATAAAACGCAAAAAACATTTAGAACATTTTTCATAATTGGTTTAGGAATAGTTGCCCTCGTGATTGTACTTGCTCTAATTATGGCGGCTAATCAAAAAATTGCATAACAAGTCGCTCGTTCGGAAGAAAACCAGAACAAATAGGACAGCCATCTTAAGAAAATTTAACCTTGTCTTTGCGAGCGTTAGCGCGGCAATCTCGTCATGCTGGCACCTGTCTTTTACGCTGTGGTTCGCCAACGGGCCATCCCATGGCCCGTTGCTCACCGGCATCATCCCTGTTGCCTCTTTTTGAATAATTGAAAACCAACCACTACCAGAATTGACAGGTTTTGGCTAATTCTTAAACAAAAATGTCAGCCTGAAAGAACCAGTCCTTTGAATATGGTGAGTGATGGGAGTATTTTACCCAGTACAGGGAAACAGGCAGATTCTTGAGATGCCTGCGAGAAACCACAACAAAATGAAGGTTCTTTTTATCAGCTTAAACAGGATTTAGACGAACGTACGTCTAAATAACTGTTAGGGCGAAAGAGATTTAAGTATGGAAAAGCAAGAATTTCTAAAGCAACAATTCTTATCGTTAAGAGAAGAAATAAAAGATACCAAGTCTCGAATATTTAAAATAATGGGATTTGGTCTTGTAGTTGTTCCTGCGGCTCAATTTTTAGCACAAGCTTATAAAATTGATACAGTAGCATTGTCACTACCTTTTCTTGTTATTGTTGTTGCCTTGCTTTATTTGGCAGAGAATAATGCTGTTATTCGTTGTGGAAGATATTTAAAACACCATATTGAGACGGAAATAAAAGAGGTCATAGGTTGGGAGGAGTGGCTGGAAACTAAAAGCAGCTATGATACGCGCTCTGTAGATAAATATTTATCTTATGCGTTTCACTTATTGTTCTTTGTGTATTTTATAAATTCAGTATTTCTGGCAACTAAATTTTCCATTTCATCATACGGGATGATTGTAACAGCAGTTATTTTGGGGGCGTATGTAGCTATTGGTGTATGGTTTCTAATATTTCTATTTAAAAATATAAAAGTATCTACTATTGTAGAACATGACAAAAATGAAAAGCCTTAAGAACCAGAACAAATAGGACAGCCATATTAAGAAGAATTAACGCCAAGTAACAAATAAGACACCCACTTTTAAAATATCAATAATAGAAATATTCTCGTCAAATTGAACAATTTTCAATCATTAAAATGTGAATATATGGGGTGCGGAGCAGATCTATTTTGGAAATGTTGACTGGTTTATCAATAACCTCATCACCGAGGCAGGGGCTGCCCTCAACCAGTCGTTGATATGAAACGATATAGCGACATCCTGGCTATGGAAAGAGTTGTTCACAGGCCCGTCGGCCCGGTGTTCGGATATAACCCAGTGACTGACAAGCCTGTTTGAGTTTGTAAACTGTTCCGACAAGTCCTTTAAAAGGACTTTCAAAGTGTTTACTCAGATATAACCACTGCTCGCCTTCAAGATGAAGGCGTTCCAGTATCGGCGGGAGTGTATCAGGTATAGATATTTGGGGTCAGAGTAAAAACTGGTTATAAACAATCGTGCCCCTGCATATATTTTTACTCTGACCCCAAATGTCCATAAACTGCTCAGTTTTCATTCAAAGATAAAGATATTTGTGGTCAGAGTAAAAACTGGTTATAAACAATCGTGCCCCTGCATATATTTTTACTCTGACCCCAAATGTCCCGGTTATGTAAATAGTGAATAAGGAAGAATTGACTAAAACATTGAAAGCGGCTGCTGAGTATTTTTCTCAGAGAGGGATTGCTGACTGGGAGCTCGAAGCAAGAGACGCAATTCAAAAAATAGAAAACAATGATTTTTCGTTTATTGAAAGTTTATGGCTAAAGTATGCGCCAACATGTGATATTGATGATTTATTGATTACAGATTACAAACCAGAAGAAGAGAAAGCTGTAAACGAGCTAAATGATAAATTGGCGGAAATAGCCAACTCTACCTTTGCTGCACTTGATAAAGCAAAAAGTGAAAACACATAACAATCACATTAACCATGCTCCCTCCGGTCGCCGGACGCTCCTATCGTCGCACCGGTTAAGTGGGCGTTATGTCGCATAAACGCATGGAAGAAGATTGGTACGATAAATTTCGGAATTCAGGGGACAGTATACCTATTTTTTTAAATGACTGGGGTGTTGCCAATTAATATGTATACTGTCCCCGGATTTCACATCACGAAAAACGCGGCCGGAGTACAATGTTTGCTAATATTCTGTGATGCTGATATTCAGTGTATGCTTGCCGTTAGTTTCAATAAATTTTATTCAGCAGGATTTCAATATATGCTTAAAAATGTATTTTTCACTGCCATGGTTGTTTTGAGTTCAACCAGCGCTTTTGCAGACTGCGCCAATCCAGTTACGACCGTTGAAAGGGGCTATTGCCTGGACTTAGAGTTTAAGGAGGAAGAAAGAAAGTTGAATGATGCGTATGACAGGTTTAAAAAACATGCAGAGAAATATTTTATAATATATTCTCCTTATTCAAAAACCAATGAGAACGCTGTCTTGCCTGCTTTAGAGGAAGCTCAGGATGCATGGCTTGAATATCGTGAGCAAAACTGTAAGTACTATGATTCAACATATTATCCGGGTACGGAAGCAGGGGTGGCCTATATTCGCTGCAAGAAACGTATGACAATTGTTCGGACTAAAGAACTGGAAAAGGAGTATCAGTTTTGGTCGTCAAAATAGGCTGATTTTTTTAGATGATAATCGGGGTCAGAAAACAATTCTTGCTAATATTCTAGGTTGCTTATATAAGAAACAATTATTCTCTGATCCCGTTTATCGCGGGAGGGGGTTAGTGGGAGGGTGGATATATATCAGTTCGCATCACCAAATCTTCCTTCAACCTCATCCTTGCATCCGTTAGCCCAGCAAGATCGACAAACACCAGATTTAAAATTTACCCTTTCGCCTCATTTATGAGCTATAGGGGTGGACTGTGTCCGCAATAAAAACTGGAATGACTACCTAAATGCATACTCAAAAAAACATTTAAACATAAATTTGTCAGAATTATTTACAATAAACGACATATTTATACTGTATGAAGTCCTACAAAAGTTTAAAAACCTGTAAGAAATAGTTATAAATGACTTTTTTTTACATGTCGTTAATGCTCTTTAGTTTGGTTTAAGGATTTTAGTGACTAAGATTTGTCAGATTAATTAACACTCATGCCAAGAATCAGCACTGCTTCATACTAACCATTTGTTTTAATTGTTTAATTACTGATGGCATGGTACATGCAATCATATCGAATACGATTCTGATGACACATGTGTGTTATGTACTTTAACACATCATCCATTGTTTAAGAGTCTGTCGATTGAAAATTAAACTATTAAGATGGAGTATTAAGTATGAGATATAAGATGAGTCATTATTTATTGTTTTTACTCGCCGGGTTATTCAGTTCAATTGCTAGCGCAGCCCCAAATCAAACTGCCATAGATTCAGTATCTGTTGATTTTAGAACCAACAAATAAGACACCCATTTTTAAAATATTAATAATAGAAATATTCTCGTCAAATTGAACAATTTTCAATCATTAAAATGTGAATATATGGGGTGCGGAGCAGATCTATTTTGGAAATGTTGACTGGTTTATCAATAACCTCATCACCGAGGCAGGGGCTGCCCTCAACCAGTCATTGATATGAAACGATATAGCGACATCCTGGCTATGGAAAGAGTTGTTCACAGGCCCGTCGGCCCGGTGTTCGGATATAACCCAATGACTGACAAGCCTGTTTGAGTTTGTAAACTGACCCGACAAGTCCTTTGAAAGGACTCTCAAAGTGTATACTCAGATATAACCACTGCTCGCCTTCAAGATGAAGACGTTCCAGTATCGGCGGGAGTGTGTCAGGTATTGCACCACGTTTATCCTCACGCAGGACACGTCCGGTCCAGTCTACCAATTCAATATAATCATCCAGACGAAAGGGGATACCTTCCGGTATCTCTTTTCTGGGGTAGCCGACCAGAGGAAAGAGTGTGGCAGGTTGTTGTTTGGGATGGGCGGGTATGGATGCCTGTTTTGCTTTTTCGATGCGGGTTTTGATGCTTGTATAATCAGATCTTTCAGGTGTTTTCGCCAGTTTTGCTCGTATCGGGTTTAGATCCACGTACGCCATACAAGCCAGTATAGCGGCATCATCCAATAATGCTTGTGATTTGAACCGGCCTTCCCAGAATCGGCCAGTGCAGTTATCTTCGGTGTTGGCCTGCCGGGCGATGCTTTCATTGAGTACCCGCATAAACCAGCTAATATCCATCAGGCGTTGCCGCCATATCTGAATATCTTTATCCAGTTGAGTCAGTTCAACTTTGCTCAATATTTCACCACGTTCATAACGCTGCGATAACAGGTTACCGCTAAACAGTTGATGCAAACGGCGAATTATCTCATCCCTGGCCCACTCTCCCGCCTGTTCAGCATTGACATGCAGGACCAGATGATAGTGGTTAGACATGATGGCAAGGCACACAGGTCAATGGCAAAGATAGTCACCAGATTGTGTAATTTCTCTTCAATCCATCCGCGTCTATGTTCGAATGATTGGCCGGTCAATGTGTCAGTACCACACAGAAATGCACGGCGAACACAACGGGAAACGCAATGGTAGTAAGGGGTTGCTGAGAGGGCGATCTGGGTATAACGTGGTTTGGGCATGATTAAATCCTTTTAACTGCCTTGAACTGAATATCCGTACTGCTCAAAACTACGCTTGATTCGGACTGATGTCAAGATTAGGATGGGTGTCCATGTAGGTAGGTCCATGTTTCCAAACCCGGTTTATTAAGGCTTAATATATGAACCAGATACAAATAAAATCCGCAGCAAGATTCCTCATAGATCGTCGCAATCATCGTGCTAACCGTGACAGACTTGCATTCGATCTGCGTCCAATGAGTAATGATGATGCGCTCGCTATTCAAAAGGCGACAATGGAGTTAATCGGTGACGAGGTCGGCGGCTGGAAAACGGTTTTACCTGTCGGCGATATACTGAATATAGCGCCAATATTTTCTTCAAACGTTCATGGTGCATCACACTACCCGGTTCGCTTCCAAAAAAATATTTGCCGCATAGAGCCGGAGATCGGTTTTCGGTTTAAGAAAGACTTGCCTGTGCGTGATTCAGCATATAGCGATAAAGAAATAAAAGATTCTCTTGCCGGTGCGCACATGGTGCTGGAGTTGATTGAAAATCGATATCACGGTGATGAAGAAGTTACTTATCTCGAAAATTTGGCGGACTGTCTTTTCAATCAGGGGTTGTATGTTGGACCGGAGATTCCTCTGGAAAAGGCTATTAATTCACCAGAGCTTGATTTTGTGCTGACTCAGGGCGAAAGTAAAATATTTAAAGGTAAACATCCCAACAACGGTCCCCTCTTGCCGGTGTTATGGATAGCAAATTTCCTCCGGGAACAGGGTGTTGGTATTAAATCCGGACAGGTGGTGACTACCGGCTCCTTTGCAGGCGTGCACGAAGTACAGGCGGGTAGTGTGTTTACTATAGTCTATGTTGGAGTGGGGGAGATGAAAATCAAATTTTAAGCATCAAGATTAGGTGGGTGTCCATGTAGGAAGTCCACAAAGAATACGAACCAAAAGAAAACCGCCCCTGCCGTCGCCATCCTGTTGTCCCGTCCGACTTTCCCATTGTGGTTCGCAGAAGGGGCGTCGCTCCCGGCATCCTGCCTACCGCGACATTAGTCCATCCCTGGACGTCGTCCTGTACCTCTGCTCACCGGCATCATCCCTGATGCCTCCGAATTGAATTCTAAAGTCGAACAGGACAGCGCGACTGCAAAGGGGAATTGATCCCTTTTCGCCAAATATAGTAATTCATAAATTGCTGGAATTATTACAATAATTGACAGGATTTGGGTGATGATCAATCAGTAATTATTATTTTTGTGCACATCAAGCTTTGGCTATCAGGTAAACAGGAGTATGTTGTCTGAACAGAATGGGTAGCGGGGGACTGGAATAATTGTTTCTTCGATGAGCCGCTCTGATTGTCGGAATATATATCACTCTTGCTGCTGTTTTGCTCAATACATCTATCGCGATAAGGAGACGGACATGAAATATATGCTGTGCAGTATTCTCGCATTTCTGTTTTCAACTGCTCACGCTGACACATTCAAAATTGGCAGTAGAAACCTTGTATATATACCTGCGCCTGATGGATTTTCTCTTGTAACCAGTGATATGGAAATGGTAAACCGAATGTTCAAACACCTGGTTGTTCCAGGAAATGAGCCTTTGGCTTACTATATACCGAATTCACAGATCGCTAGCGCAAAATCAGGCAGTATGCCAACATTTACAAGATATTTCATGGTAACTGTTGATGATAGTTTTAAAAAGCCAACAATAGGAGTCAAGGACTTTGCAAAAGTAAAGGAGGTTTACAAGATCGAATTGAATAATATTATAAAGGAAGTAAAAGAAAAAGTTCCAGCTTTCTACAAAAAAGCAAGCGAAGATATTAGTGTTGAATTTGGTCAAAATTTTGAAGTCAATATGATAAAAATGTTTCCGCTTGAGCTTCATCGTGAAAATATTAATTCATTATCGTATTCAATGTATATGAATTTGGGCGGAGTTGATGAGCCGGGTTATATCGGAGCTGTCTATACGTTTACTATTTTAAATGTTAGTGGAAAAGTCGTTTTTCTTTATTGTTATGGTTTGAAAAATGACATTGAGTGGACCCGGTCAGCATCCAAAGCTTGGGAAGATGCTATTTTGTCAGGCAATAACCCGGCTCCACAGCTTTCTATGAATTTCGATGAAACAAAAGATTCTACGGACACCATGAAACAATTTTGGAAGGACCCTGTATTTCGAACGCTTATCATTGTGTTTATTTTCGGTCTTATCAGGTCGGCTTTTAAGTCATCCGAATAAAACGGGCCACAAAAACAGGATAAAAGGGGTCGGTGACAAATGCGTCTCATTCGCATTTACATTTGAATTATGATATACCATATATAATAGCTATCAAGGAAAGATGTTTAGCTTAACAGAAAAAAGATTTTGCCATACCCTGGAGGCTATTGAAAAAATGATTGACTTAAGTGAAAAAACAATCGAAATAATTAAAATACTTTTCCCTCTCAGTCAACAGGGGAAAGTAGAAGAACTGTTAAAAGTCGAATGCGCGGATGATATTCCATTTTGCGAAAACCATGACAAATATAACATGGAAAGAATACGATTTTCTGTTCTAAAACTTAGCGAAAGAAACATGGGCAAACTTGTAGCGGCGATTGAATTGGCGAAAACTGATTGGCGCGATTTATTCATGGCGGCAGGTTTTGGCTTCGATACGAATGCCCACAAGAAGTGGAATCCATAAATGCCGATAACGAAAAACAGGCTCAGAGAACAATTGTTTCCAATATCAGAGTAAAATGTCCTCTGAGCCAACTTGTCTCGATTACATGGTCAATGCTACGATATCGCCGCGACTAACAATAATAGTATCGTATTCCCGGTTTCGTCCGGTGACATGATCAGGTTCAATGGCTGTGACTACCATTCCGATGCTGTGACCGCCCCGCAGGTAAACCAGGACTCCCTTTTTATCCTCCATACTATTCTTCAATATATCAGCAAACATTAATATTCTCCTTTACTGGTGTTTTAACTGTCCATTGCCACCAATGTTTTAGCAGCAGGTATCCGATAGCACTATAATATCGCTTGCGGAAAATATTATAATGAAAATACTCGCACAGTAACAATGCGATAACCACAATTTTACTGACTATCTGGTTAACTGACCGAAATGGTGGAAACATAAAATGAGACGGGATTATTGCTTGGCCACGTCGACTGACTGAGTAAGATTTCCCCGATTATTATCAATTCACTGGTTCTTGATCATATCTGGTTCCAAATGTCTCGTGCTCCAGGTATTCCAGGAAGGTATCAATTTGATGACCAATCAGTTCACACAAAACAACCAAAAGGAATCCACAGTGTACATAGTGAATAACCGCGTTCCTGTCGCCGAAGGCTATGAAGAAATGTTTGAAGATCGCTTTCGCAAACGTGCCGGTCAGATAGAAAAACAACCCGGCTTCGTCAGTATGAGCATCCTCAAACCTGAAACTGACGATACACCCTACGTGGTCATGACCGTCTGGCAAGACAAGGTCGCTTTTGAAGCATGGGTCGGCAGCGAAGACTTTAAACTGGCTCACCAAAACCCCATGCCCAAAGAATCTTTCAATGGCGCAGGAAAACTGGAAATGTTTGATGTGATTATTGAAGCATAAATGGTCAGGATGACATTTAAATTACAGGGGTCGGTGACAAATGCGTCTCATTCAAATTTACGTTATTTTTATGATAAGATAAAGGTGATGGAGGATTTGATTTTGTACATTTCGTGGAAATGGTTAATAAATAATCCGTCCACTTTATTGGAAGATACAAGTGTGATTATGGATAATTTTCAATGAGATTCGTGCTTATAATATTAATTATTCTTATCCTTTCCGGTTGCCAAAATAATACATACATAGAAGGACCGGAATTAATTGAAGGGAACATTAGAAACCTGACAATTGAATCATTGGAAAATGGTGCTAACTCTGCTGTCATTAAAGATCATGCCTCAATAAAAACAGTTGAATATTTGTTCTCAAAATACAGGTGGGAAAGAAATAATGGCAGGAAACTTACTCCTTCATATAAGTTTACAATTATCACCAAGGACGATAAACAAATTAATTATTGGGTGGGTGCATACTCTGATTTGAATGAGTTTCCATGTTATCGATTATGTTCTGGTTGGTGGGTAATCGCATCAGATAATGAGAATAAAATGAATGGGAATATATATAAGTCAATAAGCAATAGCTCACAAATGTATGAGCTGGCATTGCTGCTGGATAATGTTGAAAATCAGCCTAACAAGGGCCCCAACCGACGCTAAAAAGCAACGTGGCTGAACCTTAAATTTTTGAGTAAAAAAGAAATGACGAACGGTTTCAGAGAACTATTGTTTCTAATATTAGCTGACACTAATGTTGCCTAAATTTTTCTCTAACCCAACTTATTGTCGCAGGATAGTGTTGGGTGTACAGTTATATATTTGCCGTATGACAGTATGCCAATTATTGCCGTTTTTATGAGCAGAAGAGATTCGGTTGAACTTGTGTTATCACAGCAGACTGTTTCGGTTGTATGGTTTTGTTGTATTAAATGAATATTTTTACATAAAGGAAAAACCGTGAAATATCGTAATCTTAAAATATTTGTTACCTTCAGTTTGTTCTGTCTTGCAATCAACTCAATGGCAGGGGATTTCAGTTCTGAAAAAGACAGGTTAAGTTATGCTATTGGTGTGCAGATAGGTCACTCACTCAGACAGCAGGATCTGAGTGACAAAGTCGATCCAAAAATTATCGCAGAAGCCATCAGCGATGTCTTCTCAGGCGGTAAATTAAAGCTTACACAACAGGAAATGACCGAAGCTGTGCAGTCTTACCAGAGAAAAGTGCTTGCTGAAAACAAGGCCAGGGCCGAAAAAAGCAAATCAGACGGTGACGCGTTCCGTGCGAAAAATAAAAAGCGCAAAGGTGTCGTGGAACTGCCCAATGGTATCCAGTATGAAATCTTGAAAAATACCAAAGGCCCTAAACCACAGCCTTCGTCTACGGTAACCGTGCATTACCATGGTACATTAATCGATGGCAAAACTTTTGACAGCTCAGTTAAACGCGGCAATCCTGCAACTTTCCCTTTAAACGGCGTAATCAGAGGCTGGCAGGAAATCCTGCCGATGATCCCGGTGGGGGCAAAATGGAAAGTGGTGATTCCACCTGAACTGGCTTATGGGGCGCATGGTCAGGGCAGTATCGATCCAAACGCAACATTGATTTTTGAAATTGAACTGATTTCTATCAAGTAAGACATAAAGGGTGACGGGGGGAATTGTTAATTGGACGGTTTGACAAGTTGGCAAGAACCAATTATCCGTCACGTTTTTTTCATTTGGTTAATAATATGCCGGTCATTTTCTGAAGTTGCTAATACCCGGGATGAATGGGTTTGCATTTTGTGTCGGGCTTTCTAATATTTGCTGACAATCAGAAAATAACCTTAACGAACAAGCATTGGAGATATTATGAATAGTTCGAATGAATCGACAGAGAATTTGGCAAGTGCCGACAATAGCGTGCTTGCCGGAAGATGGGCTAGACTTTTGGCTTCATTGATTGATGCCTTGACAATGATTCCTTTCAGCATTGCATTGTTGTATTTTACAGGTGGATTTGCAACCATATCAGAAGGAAAAGTGTTATCATATGCCTATGCCTTGACCATTTCATTAATAAGTATAGCCATATTTTTTGCTATCCACGGTAAATTTATCATCAGAGATGGTCAAACTTTAGGAAAAAAAGCACTAAATATAAAAATTGTTAAAATCGACGGTCAGCATGCAGATATCACAACGCTGGCCAAAAGATATGGTTTTTATTGGCTTAACCCGCAAATACCGGTTATTGGCCCATTAGTGAATTTGGTTAATTTATTATTTATATTCACTTCATCCAAGCGGTGTTTGCACGACCATGTTGGTGGTACCAAGGTAATATTCGCCGACTAGCAAGCTGAAGATACAAATTAAGGTGACCAGGGGATTGATTATGTACGCTCAATCATAGTCGTTAAAAATCCCCCATTCCTTAAATTCAGGTTGTTGGCTTATATCGCTGGTGGGTTATAATCCAGTCTCTCACCCGTAATATTTTCAAGTGAAAAGGGCCCGGCGTCATGACCAATCTTACGCTCGTCAGTTTTAATCTGTGTCCCTATGTACAGCGCAGTGTTATTGCGCTTAAAGAAAAAGGCATGGACTACGCTGTCGAGTATGTTGATCTATACGATAAGCCGGACTGGTTTTTGCAAATTTCACCCTTTGGAAATGTCCCTGTTCTGAAAGTGGGTGATCAGGTATTGTTTGAGTCAGCGGTCATTACAGAATATCTTGATGAGATTGCCGCTCCGCGACTCCACCCTGAAGATCCGCTGCAAAAGGCGATACACCGGGCATGGATTGAAGTGATTTCAGCCGGTTTGGTCGACGCCTATAAGCTCATGATTGCCAATAGTGAAGAGGAGGCAATTGCGGCGGTTCATTCTGTACAGGAAAAATTTACCCGTCTTGAAGGCCGGCTTGCAGATGGCGAATATTTTGCGAGTGAGAAATTTTCTTTGGTTGACGCGGCGGCAGCGCCAATGATGCAGCGTTTGCAATGGTGTGAAGATATTAAACCCCTGGGAATCTTTGATAATCACTCCAGGGTCGCGCAGTGGCGTGATGCACTGCTTGCCCGACCTTCTGTCATTGATTCAGTCCTTCCGGATATCGTAGACATTTTTGTTGAGTATATAAAGGGTAATCGCAGCCCCGTCTTTAAGACTGATCCGACCTGGCTGGGTACGTTTGCATAAGTGAGTTAATGGAAACAGGGTTTTAAATGTGCACAATCCGGTATCCGTTGTTCAAATATAGAGACATATGACCATCATCATTCGTGAAGAAAACAGCCTGGATCAGGCAGAGATTACCCGGGTCACTGAAGCAGCATTTGAGGATGTGGCGCACAGCGATAAAACCGAGGCGTTGATAGTAGGCGCTTTGCGAAAAGCGGGGATGCTGACTGTCTCCCTGGTAGCCGAAGAGAATGGCGGTATTGTCGGGCATATCGCGGTTTCACCCGTTGCCATTGCTGACGGGGCGCAGGGTTGGTACGGGTTGGGACCGATATCTGTTAAACCTGAAAAGCAGGGCAGAGGTATTGGTTCTGAATTGATGAAAGCAGCATTGACTAAATTGGAAGAAATGGGCGCATTCGGATGTGTTGTTGTCGGCGATCCGGATTTTTATCACCGGTTTGGTTTTGCGGCAAACACCCGACTGGTTTTCCCTGGTGTCCCGGCGGAATATTTTATGTCATTATCGTTTAAAGCAGATTCTCCGCAAGGAGAAGTGACATATCATGAGTCATTTTACGTGAAGCCATAACAAATCGTTCTGGAAATGCGGTCTAGTGAAGCCGGGCCGGAGAATCATTACTCCAATCGTCGTTGTCCCGAAGATGGACTGAATTTGCCTATCGGCCCATTTACCGTCCTGGTACTTTCTTAAACGCAAAATTGTATATGCGAGGCGAATATGAAACGAATGATATTGAGTCTGGGTATTTGTATGTGGATGGGAGCCGGTACAGTCCTGGCGGATGAAGATGAAGCCGACAGGAATTTCCGGCGGGATTTTCTCAGCGCGCCCGGCTACCCGGAATATAAAAAGGAGTGCGGCAGTTGCCACATGGCCTATCCGCCGGGGCTGTTATCCGGGGATGCCTGGCAGGAGATCATGGCTGGGCTCGGCCGGCATTTCGGCGATAATGCGGAACTGGAAGAAAAACGACGTCAGAAATTGACGGCCTATCTGGTACGCTATGCGTCGGATCGTCAAAAAAGCCGGCATCACAGGCAGGAACCGACACGGATCACGCAACTCCGCTGGTTCCGTCATGAGCACGATGAAATTCCTGAGCGGCTGGTAAAGGGTAATGACAAGGTTCGCAGTCTGAGTAATTGTAATGCCTGTCACCGGCGTGCGGAGCAGGCGACCTTCCCCGAACGTGAGATCAGTATCCCCGGACACGGGCGATGGGATGATTAGTCAGACGACCGTGCGAAGAGGTTGTTTCAGGTCTAAACTTGGTAATAACACTCGTTAATTCAGCGAGGCAGTCATGTCACAGCAGAACAGGCGTTATAAAGAGGATATGCAGCGGGCTGAAGTCATCATGGCTCGTGCCGGGCTTTGGTGGAAAATCTACGTGGTAATGCTGGTATTTACATTTGGTCTGGGCGCCTGCGCCTGGCTGCTGGACCTGCCGGATTACGTCAAGATTTCCGCGATTATACTTTTTACCCTGACCATGTTTGCCGGCAGTCGTTACCGTGACAACAAGATGCACGCTGACATGATACGGTGGCAGGCAGAGGAATTTCACCGTTAATCATTTTATCGTTGTTTACTTGCCATGGTGGAAAATATGGAAGAGCCTCAAGGCCTGATAATCTGGTTTGATGAAAATTGGTATAAGGAAGAAAAGGAAATAAAGATTGACGGTGTATTATCTACATTTATAAATTGCTGCAGCCAATATGCTGTTTGGTATCAGTTTCCAGACATCATTCGTTTTAAGATAACAGATCTTGATACTGGTAACGTTTATGAGTCGTTTAGTCCGGATATATCATATACCCATAGTGGCAACCGCATTTATGATATGTATTCGAAGATGCCTTGTAACAAAGTAGTATCTAAAGAGTTTTCAATCATGCTTAAAAGTCTCTATTTTCCTGAGCGTCCTGAAAGTATTATTACCGATTTTGAGTTAACGGCGGATTATTGTCATGAATCAAATGTGTTGATCTTTAAAGATATTCCCTTAGAGCTATAGTGATAAATACGTTCAGAGCGAAACCATCCCTCATTATCAGGCGCCATCTCACAGTATAAATTCACTGAAAAATGTCTCAAAAACTGCCGGCAATCATTAAATTACAACTACACGATTTGTATCTGTTTGAAGAGAGGGAGTGCCATATGGCACTCCTCCCGATCAGGTTTACAATGTTTTAAGATATTCCACCAGCTCTTGTCTTTCTTCGTCACTCAAGTTTGTGCCATATTCATGGCCGCTGTTCGAATTGCCGGTTAGTCGGGTATCAAATTTAAATACCTTTGTATCGGGCAGGTTTGGGTCGGAGACAAAGCCCACTTTAACGGGATCAAGCTCACGACTGCCGAGGTAAAATACCGTCGAGCGTTTCTTTGCCGGTAACAAGACTTCCGCAAGGTTGGGTATTGAGCCATTGTGCATATATGGGGCGGTGGCCCAGATACCGGTCAGTGGTCGCGCCTTGTAAACCATTCCTTTTGCAACTTCTTTGTCGTCGGTCGGCAATGATTTTCTGTTATACATACTAACGGTGGTTTCAAGATGCTTGTTTAGTGATCCGGAAATTGCGCCACTGTCTTTGCCGCCTTCATACTCGATAATCGCGGCTTCGAGTGATTCAAGCGGGTGTTCCAGGAGTGATCCAATGACAGCGTTCACCAGGGCCGGCAAGCCTGCAGTTTTGGCAGGTATGGTGTCACCGAAGAGTACGCCTTCTTTTCTGCCAACAAATTTACCGGCATCGCGCAGTTTAACCACGTTGATGATCTCCTGCGGGTCAGTGCCAATTTTGGATAACGGGGTTAATACGGCTTTATATTTTTGGTCCTGTTCGGACCATGGAATGACCTGATGGCATGACAGGCAGTATTTATTGTAATGGGTCTGTCCTTTCTCGGCTTTTGCCGGGTCGATCGGGGGAAGTATCTCTGCCGGCCAGATGGGGGAGCGCAGTTGTGCCACCCAGGACTCCAATCTGCCCAGATTTTTTATTTGTAACGAAGATTTATAGTGTTTAACCGATTTATCATTGGGAATGTCCAATTGTCCATAGACACCCAGTACTTCACCGCCGTTGCGCACCAGTGCGCCAAGACTATAGGGGCCGTTGGGTGCAAATCCCGTCCACTGGACAACATCCGATTGATGTGTTCCCCACAAAAACGGATAACTTACCGGCGCATTGGATATGCGACCGTTGTTCGGTAAGTCATTAAATTTTGACAGGATCTGATTAAAGATGGCGCCGATTGCATCAACCCGCCCATAACCATAGTGCGGTTGGTTTTTATCCGGGTGATTTATCTTGTTGCGTTGGGCCAAAACCAGTGATTGTTGCAGGAGTTGATTACGCAACATGGTTTTGTCATTCGGTGTGGCATTGTTACCTAATACTGATTTGGCAAAGCGAGTGAATTTTGTATCGGATTTGTAGGTGGCGTTCATGGCGTCGACCAGCTCTATATTGAAGTTTTCAAAGTCACCCAGTGACGGGCCGCCATCAATACGGATTCCGGTATTCTTGTAATGTACCTGTGTGGTATGACAGGCCGCGCAGGTAAAACCCATCCATGCCTGCTTGCCCTGACCGTCCTTGACAAATCCGACCGCCAGACCATCCGGGTTCCAGCTGCTCTTCTTGCTGGGAATGTAGCGTAAAGCTGCGATATGGTCATTATCGCGAAACAATGTTTGGTTATTTGCCTGTTCCAGCGCCAGATACCAGGCATACGGTAAAATACGCGAGCCTTGCGTGGTAAAATAAAAAGCCTGTTGCGAGTCTGTTGTCCAGTTTTGATCCAGATTGACAACTTTACCAATTCCACCGATAACTTCACTGCCTTCCTGAATTTTCGGCCCGCGTTGCATGGCAGAACAGCCAGCCAACGAGAGGGTGACGGCCGCACACAGTACCACTGATTTTTTTAAGGTGCTCATATTATTATTTCCTTTTTTAATAGAAAGCGCAGGATGAGATATATTGGTGCACGATTTATGCACTGAATTTTTCATGCGATATCTAACATTAGTCCAGTGTTTGTTCAAATCAAGCTGGATTTGGCTATATCAATAAGTATGAATTACTTAAGCCTACTAAAACACATGATTAAGCAGCCAGAATATGCAGGTCAGCTATCTATTAATGAATTCTGTAGAAAAGCAACATATTATTGTGTTTATTTAAGATGAGGTATAAACGAAATAACATGTTGATAAGGTATGAGCTGTTTCGGATATTAAACAGAGTGGATAAGAGAAGCAGAAAATTTAAAAGTAATCTCGTTTTAAAAACTGTCGCGGTTATGTAAGTAAAAAATACTGATGTAAATGAGATAAAGGGTTTAAGTACCGAATATTTAAAATATCAAATAATTAAATATTTCATCCACGTTGGTTGAATGTTTATAAAGTATGCTGTGTAATATATAATTAACCAGTTCGCTATTCACTGGGTATGGTCTTGTGTATTGAAAGGATGATTGTCATGGGAGAAGTGTTTCAACTGGAGCCGGGAAAGCTGATTTTTGAGCTTTATGATTATTTTATCCCTGTTTTTCTGGTGATGTTGTTGTTAAATATTGTTTGGTTGTGGTATTTCGTCAAGAAAAAACGTATTCATTTTCCGGCAAGGTCATCGGTTAATATCCTGTTTGAGGAGATTGGTGCATCAGGCCGTTCCCACAAATCCTTGTTAACCAGGCTGGGTGTCGCAAAAAATGTGCTGCAGGTTACCCTCACCGACAAGGAGCTATGGATTACTGCACCATTCCCCTTTCTCTGGATAGCCTATTACTATGATGGCGTCCACCGTATCCCGATTCATGCTGTGAAAGAGGCAACAAAGAATCACAAGCGTGTTTTTGTCAAATTCCAGAGAAAAGATGGCGGTCCAGGCCAATTTGAGCTGAGGCTTAAACGACCTGATGAGTTTCTTGGCCTGCTTAACAAGTTGAACGCTTCATAGCAGGTAAACACTTCGCTTGCCTGTCGCTGCGGCGCAAGGCAATGTCCGGAATTACCTGGAAACTTTAACAGTATATAACCCGGTGTTTGCCTCACGCCGGCTGGATTAATATCTAATACACCACTTCATGCCCGTGTGTGCCGAGATATTGCGTGCGATAGTCACCCTGTAATTTTCCCGTTACGTCAACAAAGGCCTCAGAGCCATCACCGGTCAGGTTGGCAATATGATCACTGTCCATAATGTCGGTGTTCCATCGGGAAAGTTGAGAGTTCATGTCTGTGGTGATCACTACATTACCGTCTACCTGGTAGTTTTCAGCGCCGGCGAAACGAACCCAGGCTGTATCACCTACTATGGTGTTGCGATAAATGTGGTTGTTATAGGTTTGTCCAGCATAAAAGGTGCTGGAAGACATCATCAATACATTATCCTGCGGTGCCCGGATATTATTCCAGCATATTTCATGGTCATGGGTCAGATCACCGGCCTCTGAACCGTTACCGACGCTGACCTGTGTGCCACGCACATTTTCAACCGCAGTATTGGCACGGATAGAGACATAGGCACGTGTACCTTTGGCAAAGAAACCATACGCTACCGCGCTGTTGCTTGCTGTATTCTGTTCGATTAACACATGCTCGCTGACATAGGCTTCAAAATAACCACCGTTATAATCATAATTATTGATTTGGGTGTGGTTGTTTTCCTTGTACAGGATATTCTGCTTTAATACACCGGTGCTGCTGACAAAGACGGGCAGCGTATTGTCTGTACCGGCTGTGCCCGGGCCAAGATTATGAAAATGGTTACGCCACCATGTCGCACGCGTGACATCACCGATGGCCCAGAAGAAATGAGCGTTGGCCACATCCTGTCGGCCGTTCTCCCAGCGCAGATCGGCAACAAACAGATCATGCATGCGAGTGTCATCAGTCAGTATCTTGGCAGTGGAGCAATTGATTACCGCGGTCTCACCCGGCCAGCCAATCAGGCTGGCGGTCTTTGTGGCTGTATCCAGACGAATATTGCCATTGTTTCCGGGATCACCGCTCAGCGTATAGTTACCGCCGCGGAACACGACAATTCTGTTGTGGTAGGTCGTATCAGTTCGATCAGCCTTATACCAGTCAGCGATATCTTCCAGCGGTTGATCGATGGTGCCGATTTTTGTACCGCTGTACCCATCCTGAATAAAGAGAAACTTGCCTGCATCGACCGCAACTTCCCATTGGGCGATAACCGTGTTTTGCTCCTGATCGGTGACCCTGACTTTGAAGGTATAGGTACCGCTTGACGGCGCCTGCCAGCTTATCGTGCCGTAGTTGGCGCTGCCGTAGACTTCACCGATACTTGCTCCCGCCGGACCTTGCAGTAAC
Organism: Gammaproteobacteria bacterium; assembly: GCA_029880855.1. GTDB lineage: Bacteria > Pseudomonadota > Gammaproteobacteria > UBA6429 > Thiohalophilaceae > JAOUNS01. Next base: position 414,646 of record JAOUNS010000001.1, on the reverse strand, counting down.
TCATAGTGAAACGGCCAGGCGCCGCCCTGGACACCAATCGGGATCTCATATCGCATATTGGGATGGGCAAACTTGTGACGGGCATGCAGGCCTGTTTCAATATCGGGTCGTGGATAGACTAGGTGCATGGGCATTTTGGCGGGGATGAAATGACCGGCGGGCAGTTGCCACACGGCCGGTGTGCCGGGATTGACGGGTGGCGTGTTTATTGGTGTATCGCCATTTCCGCAGGAACTGATAAAAGAGAGGCTGATGAGCAGCAGGGCGGTGCGAATATTGTGCAGGCTGTTTATTTTCATTGTTGATTTCCTGTCTATACATTTTACGAAATGTTGATCACTATACATTGTGAAAAAGAGCAAAAAAAATATTTTTACCGGTAAATACGGGATGGTCAGACGGAAGGTTTGAATCAAGCGATTAGCGGTTATGCAACACAAGTTATCAATCACCTCAAGTCAGACTCTGAAAGAGAGATGTAGCGTACAGCTTAAACAAAGGTGATGAGTTGTACGACTCGTTGGCATGTAACAGATTATCAAAACAACACTATTATGGTGAAATGGGCAATTGAAGGTTATTTTTTAACCACCGGCTGATTATGTTTTATTCAAATCATCATTCGTGAATCCAAAAGAACGCGCTGAAATTAATGAGCTGCAGGGTTGGTTAGGCGGCATCATTTATCCTAAAATAAAGTGACAATCAATAATCAGGCACATTCCATGAAGCCAAGACCGTCTGTCTTTATCTGCCATAGTTCCGGTGATAATGCACTTGCCATCGATCTGGCGCAGTCGTTACGGATAGACGGTATGGGAGTCTGGCTGGACAGCGAAAGAATTAAGTATGGTCAGGCAATTTCCCGGGCGATTGAGCTGGGGTTAAATCACGCCGACTATATTTTGCTTCTTGTTACAGAAAGTTATTTAAATGAGGGCTGGTGTCGTCGTGAGTATGAGCCGCTGCTGGCGGGAGTTGTGAGGGAGGGAAAAGATCGGATAATTTCGGTCCTGGTTGATGATTGTGAGTTGCCCGAAGCGTTGCGTGACTGCACGTGTTTCACGGCGGTCTCCCAACAACCGCATCCGGCAGACAGAATCAGTATCAGCAATGCCGGACAACTTGCCGGGCAGATTGGCGAAAAAAGAGACCGTTATACTGACTTTAATACCAGTCTATTGAATGTCATCTCCTCGGATTTGTCGCCAAGTCGCCGGTTATTGTCTGCACTCGAATTGTTTCACCCGGACGGCCTGTACTATTTGTCGCCGGAGAGTGTATCCGGCGGGGCGGCAGCCGGTTTTCTTGAAAGTCTGATTCGCGTCATTGCACAGCTTGAAATTCAATATCAGGATTTGGCGATGATATTCAGTTTTGCAGGATATGGGGCGGCAATCTATGGATCGGCGCATAAGGTCGCCCCGGAGAATATTCTGCAGGTCAACAGACGGTGCGTTGCGGTCTCCAACCAACTGCGCAATGAGTATCAGCTGATCGTGGAGAATGTCCCGCTGTCAATACCAATCAGTACCGTGCTTGACTCAGTTACAAAGCCGTGTCTGCAAATCGTGGTTGAGCAAAATTTTCTGGCTGTTGAGTTAATCGAGAATCAGCGCGGGTTGTCTTTCAGCGATGAAATACAACGTGCCCGGTTAAGTGGTCCTGGCACGCAGCGTAAGTTTACGGATTTTGATGATTGGGGTACTAATAATGGCGGTAAAGAGCTGATTGATCTATACAATCATGTACTGGTTGCACTGAATGACTGTAAAATTGCGCTATATGAAGGATGCCTCGTTTGAGTGGCAAGCATGTGGCTGGATATTGCTCATGTGATGTCTGCCAAAGGGGAGTCAGTTGCTGCAACGGTAAAAATGCCGTGCTTACTCGCTGCATATCGGTCAATATAAGATTTATATATAAAATATTTTAAGCAAGCAAGGAATCAGAGGCTGATAAATAGATCAGTTCGTCAAGTCGGTCAAAAACATCTATCACGGTGTATCAGCAAACCAAACAGGTAAAACCATGTCTATCCAGTTACAGAAATTTATTGAAAAGCATACGCCGGGTGAGAATCTGCAAAAAGCCGACCCGGAAAAAACAGCCCGTTATCGTGAATACTTGCCTGGCCCTTTGCTGGAGTTATGGGCGGAGTATGGGTTTGGTCTGTATGGGGGAGGACTTATCCAGGTCATTGATCCGGACCTCTATCGGGACAATCTTTGGGGCTGGCTGATGCGTGAAGAGGAGGATATGAGTCGTCTGCCGATTGCACTAAGTGCATTTGGCGATATATTTTATTATCGGCTGTTAAGCGATGACGGTGATGAAGATGTTGCATTTCTTGATCCGCATACCTCTGAGGGAGAGTGTATTGTCTGGTCTCTGGAAGAGTTTTTTAATGAATGGTGTTGTGATGAAGAGGTGGTTTCTGAATTTCTGAATCTCGGGATGTTTCAGGAATCAGTTGCCGCCAAGGGACAATTGGAAGAAAACCAGTTTTACTATTTTGTCCCGGCCCTGAGAATGGGTGGTGCACGGTCCGTGGCTGGTATTGATCGCGGAGATGCAGTTGTGCATCTCGATTTTCTGCTGCAATTGGCGCTGGACGAGTAATCAGCGGTGGCTGATGCTTCGTGTAAAACCGGGCTGTTGAGGAAGGTGTGAATAGATAAAATGAAGTCTTTGTCGGTCTTTCTTCTTTATGTCTTTGCCACTGTTGGTGTGGCGCAAGCCGCCGGGAGTGGCGCCGGTACCGGCGCGCCGGATTGTGCAGTCATTCAATCCAGCCCGCAACTGGACGCGTGCGTTCATAAGCATTGGGTCGCGGCAGAGGCCGAACTTGCGGCCGGTTTCGGTGCATACAGACAACGCATAAAAACGCTCTATGCGGCAGATGCAGAACTTGGCAAAAAGCTGCTTGATAAAGTTCAGCAGGCACACAGTGCATGGCTGACATTTCGTGATGCAAATTGCCGCGTCGAAGCCTTCGAGATCGAGGAAGGAACGCCTGCATATGTAACGACGCTGGAAAATTGTCTGATTCGCATGAATGCAGAGCGGTTTGACGTTCTCAAAAAACTGCCATAGCGGCAGGTCAACAAGAAGGATAAAATCGGCGGGAATGTGGCAATTTGTGTTAGTATGCCCGAAAATTATCCTCGGTCCGTTGTCCTGTTATTAAGAGAACTAATTATGAGTGAATTACCAAATTGTCCGCAATGCCAATCCTCATATACCTACATGGATAGCGACATGTGTGTCTGTCCGGAATGCGGTCATGAATGGTCGGCTGCGGGGGAGTCGGCGACGGACGCGGATACCCTGTTGGTCAAGGATGCACACGGCAATGTGCTTGCGGATGGCGACTCGGTGACGGTTATCAAGGATCTGAAGGTGAAGGGATCTTCATCCGTGGTGAAGGTGGGAACCAGGGTAAAAAATATCAGATTAACCGAAGGCGATCACAATATTGATTGCAAAATCGACGGGATTGGCGCGATGCAACTCAAGTCGGAATTTGTGAAAAAGGTGTAAGTGCTGACAATACGTGCGGGTGGCCAATATCACTGGTATTGCCCCGCACAGGGATTGGGCGTGTTAAGCGAAAATTATGCGCAAAGTTATAATAAGGAAAAAATATGTTGGGTAAAATAGCAATCATACTTGCAGTTTACACTGTTTTGATTTTTCCGATTGTCTACTTTGGAGAGACAGTTACCAGGCGATTGTTTGGCGTAAATTTGGTGAAAAATACCGAAATTCTTGTCTATCTGATCCCTGTTTATGCCATTGTCATTATCGTACTGGGGCATCTGTCGATAAAGGCAAAAGAAGGCTATGGTCTATGGCTGCAAGTGAGTATGGGGTTGGGCTATCTGATTTGGGCCGGCATCATCTTTTTCATTGTGTTACTGATAAGCCGCGGCATTGATCTGAGTGGTATCAGATAGCACATTGAATATATACTAAACGGAACAATTTCATACCAATGCTCTACGATGACTGCCTGTACGGGAAAGTTGAGATAAACGAGCCATTGCTCCTGGATATCATGGCAAGTCATGCGATGCAGCGGTTAAAGGGGGTTTCACAACATGGTGTGACGGCACTGTTGGGGATTACACCGCCATTCAGTCGCTTTGACCATTCAGTGGGGGCGATGCTGCTGGTTCGTCGTCTCGGTGCAGATCTGCATGAGCAACTTGGGGCCTTGTTGCACGACATCAGCCATACCGCATTCAGCCATGTAATCGATTTTGTCTTCGATGACCAGCGTGGCCAAAGCTACCATGAAGAGAAAAAGGAAGAGTTTGTCGCAGCCACCGATATTCCGGCCATATTGTCCCGCCACGGTCTGGATTGGCAGGCCTATATGGATGAAGAGCAATATTCCCTCCTTGAGCAACCATCTCCCGCACTTTGTGCAGACAGGCTGGACTACTTTTTAAGGGATCTGGAATTTCTGAGCCTGGCGCGGCATGATGAAATTCAAAATGCGGTTGATTCGCTGGCGGTTGTGGATGGGCGGATTGTCGTGAAGCATGTTGAAACTGCGCGCTGGCTGGCCTACACATTTATTGAAACGGATCGGACAAGCTGGTCAAATTTTCGTGAAGTTGGTCTATACCAAGTGACGGCGGAAGCAATCAAGGCCGCCAGACGGCATGGGTTTCTTGATGAGGCGGATTTGTGGGGGTCGGATGAATTGCTCTGGAACAAATTACAATCGGCCGGGCATCCTGAAATACACCGCTGGGTTGCACTGATCAGTCCGGGAACACGTTTTACCCGGGATGAGGATCAGCCGATCTTCACCGTATCGACAAAGGTCAGGAGTATCGACCCACCGGTAGCGGACGGAAACTCGGTTATGCCGTATTCCGCAATAGACCCGGTATTTGCCCTGTACAGGCAGGAATATGTAAACTCCAAACAGGGGCGATGGCCAATGGGGATTGTCAACGCGGTGACAGTGTCCTGACGTAATCGTTTCAAGTAACAAATATGCTGGAATAGGACATGTTAGTGCGGCGTTTGATTTTGCTTACTACACCATTTATTGTTTATTACGTGACAAAGCATGCACACTTGTCCTATGTCGCCCTGAGTGAATATCCGGTCAAGAACGTCGGCGAGTCCATGTATTTTATCCTGCCTGCGGTGATGTGTATGTTATTACCCGTGGGGATCTTGCTCCAGACGGGGCGGCCTGATGCGCTATTACCGCGGGTGTTTATCTTCTCGGGCGGTGCCTTGTTTATGTTCTGGACTGTGTCCGCGTTGTTGGTGCGGGGACAATTATTGGATTATCAAACAGTCAACCCGGACATGCTGGCACGTATCTCCATTATTGTCGGGACTCTCGCCGCCTGGTCGGGGGTGATCTCGGCCGGCAAGTCGTCAACAACGTGAAGTCGTGGTTGTTGGCGATATATTCTGTATAACCGGTTGGTGATATTGATATAACGAAGCAGGGGGAACAATGGTCAATCATGATTTGCTGGAACAGGCGATTGCGATATCAAGGCGCGGCAGTCAGTCAGAGCTGGAATCATTTTGTGCTGAGAACAAGGACGAAATTTTGCAGGTCTTCAGTACGTGGGGTGTCGCACCGGAAAAATACCGGGCAACACCGGAGTTGGTGCAAATATACGGGAATGCCGTGCTGGGTGTGGCACAGGTTTTCATGGAAAACGGTGATCCTTCCCTGCTTGAGTCACTACGACCCAAGGAATCTGACAACCCCATCGACAAGTGGATGCATGAGTTGAGGTTGGCCGGTGATCTTCAATCGGAAGGTGAGTTCCCGTCCTCTATCCCTATACTGGAGCAAATCATTGCCGAAATGGAGCAGACACTGGGTGGAACGGCAGTGAATTTCTACCTGCCCAGAGCATATGGTTTGCTTGGAACGGCATACTTTAATACCGGTGATAGAGGAAAATGTATTATCTGCATGGAGTCAGCAAAACAGTTGTGTGAAGAAGCCGGTGATGAGGAAGGCGTGCGCGTCTACACGGAAAACCTGCGTTTTCTTCAAGATAATCAGTGATACGGTGTGGCTGGTAACCGCCAACACAAAACGGAAATTCGTTGCTTTGGGAACAGCTCATTTTGTACCGGACAGACCGTGTTTCCGACTTGCCCGGTTACGCATATTCTGAGGGTTGCCGTAATTTTTCCACTGCCACATTGCAATACAGCGATTGGCATTTAGACTTAAATTGATGTCCGCGCAGCCGTTTGCGCCGAATGTTTAATTGGGGGTTGTCCATGCAAGATACCTGGCATATGTTCGCCGCGAGTATGGGTGAAGATCAGGCGTGGATTGCCTACAACCATGATTTTTCCGACGTTGCCGACACCGATCAGCGTAACCTGAGTTTCCGGGTGCGGGTGCAAATTAAAGATCCAACACCGGCCGGTTTACCCACCAATGAAGAATTTCCGCACTTGTCCGCACTGGATGAATCTCTGGAAGAGGCCATGGTGAGTTTGGGCGGGATCTATGTCGGACGGGTAACGGTTGCAGGCTATCGCTATTTTTATTACTACCTGGATGATAAGGAAGAGCAGGCCGTCAGCCTTGTCGATGAGAAGGCTGATTTGTCGGGGTATGAGCTGGAGTATTTGTCTGAGACGGATCAGGCCAAGGCTGTGTATTGGAATGAGCTTTATCCCACGGAGGATGACTGGCAGGTTGTGAAGGATTTAATGGTTCTTGATTCACTGGCGGATAACGGAGATAACAGCGACATCAGCCGTGAAGTGATGCACTGGGCATACTTTGCAAATGAAGAACAAGCCCTGGCTTATAAGGCCTGGGTTGATGCACAGGGCTATCGACTGGTTAATCTTGGCAAGACTGAGGAAGATGACAGATTTGTGGTGCAGTTCAGTCATACCGGAACAATGCATCTGGGCGATATAACCTTCCACACGATTTCAGCAAACCGAATGGCGCGGGAGCTGGATGGTGAATATGATGGTTGGGAAACCAGTATTGAGAAATAGCCAACACACGCGTAATAACCATGGATCATACCTGTCCCTGTTGTCAGAAATCGATGTCACGTAAACGTCTGATGTACTGGGCCTTTGCCGGTAACAAGGATGCATTCCCGACGTCAACCCTGTCTGTCTGTGAACATTGCGGGCAAAAGTTGGCGATCAATTTGCATCCAAAGGAAAAATGGTTGAAATGGAATGGTATCGGACCGGGTATTATTCTGTTGGCCATCCTGGCGGATAACGACGATCTGGTATTGGCCGGCGGGGTGGTCTTGTTGGCAACAGCGATAATGACCATCTGGTTTGAGATAACCTGTTTCCGGAAGTGGTCCCGGTTTAGAAAAACGGCATAAGACTGCCTCAGTCCCCTGCATTTATTGATAACCTCAGCCTGGCGGGACTGGAATCCACGACTCGCCAGGTCAATTGCACAGTCATTGATGAAAAAATATCCAAAAAAATTCTCGTTAATAAACGCTGCCGCATTCCACTTCAGATGCAATGATATTATGGCGTGAAATGGTATACTTTTGCCGTGTTGTTGCAGGAAGCTGAATAAGTCATGCGCTGTTTGAGGCTGTAGCCATTTGCCTGTTATACACGTTTTATGCTTGATGTTGTAAGTCGTATCAATATTGAATGGGGGATTAAAATGAAGAAGGCTTTGTTGATTATTATATTGTTGCTGATCGAGTCGGGATTTGCTGCCGCCGGTTCGCTGCCGGAGAGTATTGCCGGTGAGTACAGTTTTACCGGGAAGATCACCAACACTGCCGTTAACAGTTTCAGTCTCAAGCGATATGACGGGGGATGGTGGCTGGAGTATGCCGGCTATAACCTGGATGCAAAGGCGGTTGCCTGTGGAGTACCATGCCGGTTGTTTGATGCAGAGAATAACGATGTCATACAGTTAATGCATGGGATGCATTCAGAGAACAACACAAAGTGTCTGCGGAACACAACTATTGCGGTATGTTTTGTGTTTAATCAATCTGCAAACCTGACAGGTGAAGTCTATTTTATTGAGCTGGATACTTATCCTGTGCAGCGAATATTGGTTAAGCAGAAAGGATATACCCGGGTCCGTCCGACAAATGACTATCGTCGTGAACCACAGCAAGCGAGTGGTTCACAGGGGCCTGTCAGGTCAAAGTCAGGGCTGCAATTTGACATGGGGGTCTGGTTCGGCGGGGATTTGGTTGCGGTAAATCCTGGCGGGGACAACTACAACGCCGGTTCCGGTGCAGTGCTGGGGGTTGCGTATGTTGTGGATTTGGCGAAGGAAGAAGGATGGAAACTGGATACGTCATTCGGGATGCGGTATCAGGGCGCCAAGGTGGGTCAGGGAAGTAATGAGGGCATCATCATTGAGTCGTCCATCGTGAAAGAATGGGATGGTTTTGGAGTGGGCGCAGGCTTGCATTATGATTTTCAAAATTCAGTCCACGATGCGCTGGGCGTAGAGACAAAATTCAAGGACACATTGGGCACGGTTGTATTGGTTAAATATATATCTAGATCGGGCATTGAGTTTGTCTTCAAGTACCTGATGGCTGATTTTGAATCAACCGGCGGCAGGCTGTATGACGGTAATCAGTTTGGTCTGTTTATGAAGTTACCGGTGAAGATGTGATTTCTGGCGAAGGATGAGCGCATTTCAGGATAAATTCGATCAGGCTGTCTGGCGTGTGGTGGCGGGCATTGTACCGGGGACAGTCATGGGCTATGGCGAGGTGGCCCGTGCGGCCGGTTTTCCCCGCCATGCACGTATGGTGAGCCGGGCCATGGGGCGTTCCGCTGCTCCATTGCCCTGGTATCGGGTGGTGCGTTCCAATCGGACCCTGGCTTTTACTCCGGGCAGTGAAGCCTGGTTGCGGCAAAAGTCACTGCTGGAGAGCGAAGGCGTGCAACTGAAAAACGGCAAGGTGATCTGCGCGGTACAGACTGATTCGGTGGATCTGGATCGGTTGTTGTGGGGGCCGGCGGAAGAATGAACTCACAATAAAACACAGGGACAGACGGATATGCTTTATTCAATGCAAGAGATCATTTACCGGGGCGGTCATGTGGTGGTCGCTGAACCGGATGAACCGTTCATGCGCATCAACCTGATCCATTTTGACGACAAGGTAAATCAACTGCGGGAAAGTGCAACCGGTTTTACGGTGGACGATGTCCCGCCCTGGCAACAACATATTTTTCGTTTCAGGGTGGTGTCAGTCTTGTCGGGTAATCTGTTGCCGGATGCGCGCATTGAGGTGATTGAAGCGGATTCAGATTCGAGTCAGTCCGCTCACTTTAAGTATTGCGCCATGCGGATGAATGTGAGCAGTGATCACAATCTCTATGCCCAACAGTTTGAATTTGCGGATGATGCACCGCGTATCCTGTTTCTGAGAGAACTGTTTTCTCCGGGGTTTGGCCGGGACAGCCCTGATCGCGGCTTTGAGTTTATCGCCCGAGGGGGGATGGAAGGACTTGATGCGCTGGAGTCGGTACAGACGCTGCTGGAGAAGCGGACATTTTTTAGCTGAATCTTGTCTGGGAGCAGACGCAATGACCGGAGTTATTGACTATTATTCACAGAGAACCACCGGATGCCGCTGTACCATGATGATGAAATTAACGTTACGTTTGCTGGTCCTCTCCTTGCTTGTCGGCTTTGCCGGTACGACCAATGCCGCCCCGTTCTATTGTTTCAAATCAACCGATTTGAAGAAGCCGCTACGGCTGCAATTTGTTTTTCCTGAGGGGGACAGCAAGACCGGCTATGTGATGTATCAGCGGGGGACAGGACGCATCGAAGTGAACCGCACACGAGAGCAGGAACTGAAACAGGTGCCGGGCGGGCGGCCGTCAGAATTTGAGGTGCACTGGCAGGAAGTCAGCACAGACGGAAAAGGTGGTACCTACATAATGGTATTGCAGGGTGCACGGATCTACCGAATGCGTTACGTACGCGGGACAGATGCCCTGGAATTCAACTTCAAGGAAGACATGGAGTCGATGGATGACACGCGGTGCAGCTGGAATAATTAACAGCCGGCATTCGGCCATGCAGAAATGACCTGCTTTGGATCTGCGGCGGAGAGTCTCATGCGTCTGATCGGGTGCATGCTGATCTGCCTGTCAGCCGCAGGTTGTTCTGTCAGACCCTATGTGGTGGACAAGACCGACATTGTTGTGCCGGGGCCGCAGCAGGTATATGTGGTCAGTCATGGCTGGCATACCGGATTTGTGGTGCAGAGCAAGATTATTCAGGCGCGCATACCGCAGCTGGGCGAGCGATTCCGCGACGTCCCCTTTCTGGAATTTGGATGGGGTGACAAGGGCTTTTATCAGGCGCAAACCATAACCAGTGGCTTAACGGTGCAAGCCATCTTCTGGCCTACCGCGTCGGTTGTGCATGTTGTCGCTGTGCCTAAAGCACCGGCTGTCTATTTTCCCGATTCTGAAATCCGTGTGGTGTGTTTAAGCGCAGAGCAATACGCCTTGTTAATGGCCTATATTGAGAGCAGTTTTTTGCGGGATGCACAGGGACGGATAATGCCGGCAAGACAGGGTTTATACGGGAACAGTCAGTTTTATGAAGGTGTCGGCGATTACCATTTATTTAACACCTGTAATAAATGGACGGCCAAGGGGCTGCGCAGCGCCGGTTTGGATATCGACACCACCTTTAAGCTGACCGCCGGCAGCATTATGAGTTTTCTGGAAGAGGCGGACAACAAGGCCTTTTTGGCCGGTTGCAGCGGAGATGTGATGACGGTGAGACAACAGTGAATTGTCGGTGTTGTGATGTTGGATATAAATCAAAATGGAGTCAGACCATGAACAAGAGAATTTCAGCGGGTATCGTTTTACTGTTTGGTTTGCTGCATGCGGCCCTGGCGGATGAAACATGTACAGCCACCTTGCCCGATTCCTCGGTCTATACCGGTATGTGCAAAGCCGGTGTATTTCATGGCAGGGGTTCGCTGGTATGGCGTGATGGGTCACGATATGAAGGAGAATTCAGTGAAGGACTGTTGCATGGCAAGGGCCGTTTCAAGCACTCTTCCGGCTGGAGTTATGAAGGGTCCTATCGGAATGGATTGATCCACGGTAAAGGGGTGTATCGTTCCCGAGTAGGAGACATCTATGACGGAGAATTCAAGGATGATGTTTACCATGGCAAGGGCAAGTACACCGGTTTAAGCGGTGAGGTCTGTGAAGGAAGCTATGTGGACGGATTGTTAAACGGGCGCGCCACCTGCAATTATCGCAATGGTGATATCTATATTGCCGACTGGGTGAATGGCGAGCTGAATGGGAACGGTACCGCCAGATTGAGTAACGGTGATAAATATATCGGCAGTTTTAAAGATGGCTATTTCCATGCCAAAGGGATCTATGAATATAAAAACGGTGATCGCTACGTGGGTGAGTTTTCCCAAGGTGTATTTCACGGGCAGGGTAAATTTTATGTAGCCGAAACCGGCGAGGTGATCACCGGTGAATGGAAGAATGGTGATTATGTGGAGAAACCACCGGGCAATGCCGTCGATGCCAAACCGATTTAGACAGTGCCGGATCTGCAAAACGTGAATTGAAGCATACCGGGTAAACAGCGTTACGCCATTATTAGCCAAATCCCGCTCTGCGCCGGCTGATTGCGGGTACAACGTCAACAGGCAACACGTCAGGCCGGGTTGCCTGCCTGCTATATCTGACAGGTGGTCGGGGGGTGATTTTCGCGGTAAATTAAATTGTCTCTTGATGTTTGCTGCAGATTAAAATACTCTCTTGATCCTTATTTTTTTGTGGATAAAATGACGGCAGCTGCTTTTCCGATTTTCCTTATGGATCAATAATCTGGATTAGAATCACCGGCAGATATCATGCCGGAATGTCGTCAGCAGACATGGCTGGTCTTGTGGCTGCGCCGGAAACGGGGCAGGCAGTACAAACACAATACAGGATCACAAATCGAATTGTATGAAGCTGGATATAGAAAATAAAACCGCCGTTGCTGAACCGGTCAGACAGTTAATCGAGGATAACCGCATCCCTGATGATAACGGTGATACGGTTTTTAATTTCGCTGATGGCAGAACAATCAAGCGAATTCATGTCACCAATGACACACGGCGCGAACTGGTGAACGGTCGCTACGCCATTGTGCGACTGGATGAAAAATATGAAGTCGTGCCCAACGGGGTGGCGGAAAAAATCAAATCGCAGGACGCATCCTGTATCGTCCTCTACCATTCAGAAATCAACTGATATCAATATATATATCGGCATTGCCGTTGTGACGCCACCGCAGGTGAAAGCCGCTTGTGGCGTCATGCTTGTTCCCGGGCGATAAACTTGGCACTATCAGGGGCGGATGTCCGCAGGGAGAACACAAGACAATGCCGGATTTGACTGCCTGGTTTTTTACGCTGTTTCTGTTGGCCCTGATGCCGACCGGCAGTGGCTTGCTGGTTGTGTCAAATACCCTCGGGCGCGGTTTATCCCACGGTGTGGTAACGGCACTGGGGATCGCTGCCGGTGATATCTGTTTTATTCTGATCGCGGTGTCCGGCCTTGCTGTTGCAGCGGGTGTCATGGCCGATTACCTGCCCTATCTAAAATATGTTGGTGGTGTCTGGTTGCTGTGGCTGGGCATCCTGTTGTGGCGCAGCAGACCTCATGCCATTACCTCGGAACCAGCCCGGACCGGATCACATTTCACCGGTTTCATGGCGGGCCTGCTGATCACACTGGCCGATCAAAAGGCTGTCCTGTTTTATCTGGGTCTGTTTCCGGCATTTTTCGACATGCGAAATATCACGGCGACAGACGTCGTTGCCATTGTCGTTCTGGCAGGGTTTGCCGTTGGTATTCCCAAGGTCATTTATGCTCTGGCTGCCCATCGGGCGAGAATGTACTTTAATAAACCGGGATTACTCACCATAATAAACAGACTGACAGGCAGCGTCCTGATCCTGTTGGCTGGTGTGCTATTTGTCAGTCGGCCATAGACTTAACCTGGAGAATGTTGATCCATGCCGATTAATGCAATCAAGGAGTTTTTTCGCTACGAAGCCGCCGGTGGTATCTTGTTACTCATCGCCGCTGCGTTGGCCATGCTCATCGAGAATTCACCCTGGAAGTATCTCTATGATGCATTGTTGAATATTCCGGTGGAGATCAGGTTTGGTGAATTTATGATCGCCAAACCACTGCTGCTCTGGATCAACGATGGTTTGATGGCAATCTTTTTCTTTCTCATCGGCCTGGAAGTGAAGCGCGAAATCCTCGGCGGTGAGTTGTCTGAACCGGCGCGGGTTGTCTTGCCGGTGATTGGTGCTGTCGGGGGCATGGCGATTCCTGCGCTGATCTATGCTTACATTAACTGGCATGATCCGGTTGCCATGAAGGGCTGGGCGATCCCTTCCGCTACCGACATCGCCTTTGCCCTTGGCGTATTGGCCCTGCTGGGGGATCGGGTGCCCAACACCCTGAAACTGTTTCTGATGACGCTGGCCATTGTCGACGACCTGGGCGCGATAATCATTATTGCCCTGTTTTATACCGTTGATCTCTCTTTATCATCACTGGTGGTGGCAAGCGGGGCGATCCTGGTGTTGTTCATTATGAATCGGTGTGGTGTGCTGGATCTGACACCATATCTGCTTGTTGGTTTTGTGTTGTGGGCGGCGGTGTTGAAGTCCGGTGTGCATGCCACGTTGGCGGGTGTCATCATCGCCATGTTTATTCCGTACCGAAAAGCGGCCGGTGAGCAGGAGACCCAACTGGAAAAGATGGAACACGATCTGCACCCGGTTGTCGCCTATGCCATCCTGCCCTTGTTTGCCTTTGCGAATACCGGTGTCTCTTTTGCAGGCCTCACGCTTGATGCACTGGTACATACTGTTCCATTGGGTATTGCGCTGGGGCTGTTCTTTGGCAACCAGCTCGGTGTTTTCGGCTTCTCGTGGCTGGCGATCAAGCTCGGCGTTGCCAAACTACCTGCCGGTGCCGGCTGGTTGCAGTTGTATGGTGTTGCGGCGTTGTGCGGCATTGGCTTTACCATGAGCCTGTTCATCAGTTCACTGGCTTTTGAACAAGGTGGAGTCGCCTATGCAGTGAATGATCGGCTGGGTATTCTGATCGGTTCCCTGTTGTCGGGTCTGTGCGGTTATCTGATCCTGCGTTTCTCTATACGAAAATCGTGAGGCTGTCAGCTTGAAGCGACGCTGGTCAGATGCATGGATTTTATTGGCGGTCATCTATGCGTCGCGGGAAAAACCGGCGCGGCTTGTTGACGTGATCGCCGCTGCAGATTTTATTCAGCACGCGATTGTCACATATCGGGAAATGCAAGGTGCACTGGGGCGTTTGACTGCCGGTGGATATATCACGGAAGACAACGGTATGCTGGGTCAGACAGCAAAGACAACACGCTTTTATCAAACATTACGCGAACAGCGTTCCAATGTGCGCAAGGATGAACAGGCTGTGGCCGAGTTTATAGAGTCAACAGCATGGCTGCCCGGTGATGATCCTCATGCAATGGAGATTGTCGCAGCGGATTATCACGGATTGAGTGAGGCGGACTTTAATGCGGCAGTTGATGCGTACCTGTCACGCTTTCCCCGACTCACGGGCGTCAAGCGCAAAGATAAAAATCATTGATGTTGGCAGGATGTCGGTTGACCATTTCAGTCAAACTGATAACCCAGCTCCATGCCAAACATCTCCCAGTAATTGGTCCCATCATTGGCCGGCCCCTGATCTTCATTCAGGCCGAGATAGAAGGCGCCATAGTTAAAACCCAGACGTGCATTTTTGCCGAGGCCGACGTTGAAACCCAATCTGGCGATGCCCAGGATTTTAATGGTTTTATCTTCGGCGGTACCGCCCAACAATTCAAGATACACCTGGCTTTTGTTGCGACTTTGCGTCAGGTTATCGGTATATTCGATGTTCCAGCGAATTGTCGGGCCGGCCAGCCAATAGGAGCCGCGTGTGGTAATGCGTGACGGCAGTGATTCCCTGTTGTAAATTAAATCCAGATCCAGCTCGCCGAGTTCGGCGCTTAAACCAAATTCGGCCGTTGCATCGGCAACCACACCCACACTCAGTTTCAGCCCGCTGAAATTGCCGTGCTGATTGGGCAAGGTGGTGAGAGTGTTATAAAAAGTATTGAGATGCCACCAATAGCAAACTTCCCGGGCATTATTTGCGATCTCATTGATAAATTTGCCAACATAGATAATCAGTACAGCGATAATGACCACGCCGATGAGAATAAACATCAGCTTGGCGCTATCGTCGCTGCCACCGCTGTTAAAATTGAAATCGGATAAATCCATCCCCTGGCTGTGCGAAACAGAACCGCGTGAACGATTCTCCTCGTCAGGCTCGGCTGGATCACCGGCAGGGTTGTCCGTGGATGTGTTTGACAACGGTGTATGACAATCAGAGGCGGGTGAGTTGCCGGCGGCCGGGGTGTTCTCTGTCGTTGCACTTGTGGATGTGGTGCGGCTGTCGGCCAGATATTTTTCTGCGTCAGCACGGTTGGCTGAAATGACGGTGTAACCCTGCTGTTCGAGTTGGCGGATTGCGGCCTGTTGCTGTGAAGCATGTATGTAAACCGCCCTGGGTGCGTTTGAAGCTGGTGCATTGAGTGCCGCCATCTGTGTCGGCATGTATTGCAACGCAAAGGCGGGATTGATCGCCGTTAATAACAGTACCAGGCAAGTAACAAGTTTGAGCAGTGGTTTGGGCATGTGTGCAGCTTTTGTTGTTGATTGAAACAAATGGAACCCTTGTTAAGGGTATGACAAACTTTGCGCAAATCAAGCCGTCAGTATCAAGTCCATTATCTGAACTCGGGCTTAATACGGCTGGAATGGTGCGGGTTGTGTCAGCAGCAGGCGCTGCCCGGTAACGGGATGAATGAAGTCCAGCTCTGCCGCATGCAGAAATAATCGCTCGACGTACTCATTTGGTCGGATACCGCCATATAATCTGTCGCCCAGAATCGGGTGGCCGATGAACTGCATATGGACACGTAACTGGTGAGTGCGTCCGGTGAGTGGTTTAAGTTCCACGCGACTGGTGTGGCTCTGCGCATCATAATCAAGTACGTGATACAGTGTTTGAGCCGGCTTGCCGATTTGGTGATCGATGATCTGTCTGGGACGATTGGGCCAGTCTGTGATCAGGGGCTGATCGATCTCGCCGCTTGCTACGGCCGGTTTGCCGATCACAATGGCGATATAGCGCTTGCTGATTTGTTTTGTGGCAAACAGATTACCGAGACGGCGCTGGAGGTCTGCATTGCGCGCCAGCAACAGCAGTCCTGAGGTGGCCATGTCCAGCCGGTGTACCGTCAGTGCTTCCGGGTATATCTGTTGCACCCGGCGGATCATGCAGTCCTGTTTGTCTGCACCGCGTCCCGGTACCGAGAGCAAACCGGCGGGTTTGTTGGCCACCAGAAGATCCGCATCGCTGTAGACGAGTTCAAGACCGGTATCGGGCGGCGGGGAATAAGTATCTTCTGCGGCTGTCATGGTCCGGCTATTCTAGCCAATCCGTTCCTGTCTGTACGCCGGGGCTGGACAGAATTTCACTGGCGTTGAGAAAAAAAATCCCGCACGAGGCGGGATTTTCGTTTTGCAGCAGTGAGATCCTAGTTACCGGCGGCAACAGTCACTGTTACATTGCTATAACGACCGATCCAGGCGCGGCTGGTGGTGTTAACGGCAACGCCGTTCACTGAACCATTGGCATCCGCAGTATAGGACGTGGTTGAACCGGCAGTCTGATACAGAACGCGATCAAAGGAGCTCTGGGAAACGCCGGTGTTGATCAGCGGTGTACTTGCGGCGTCTTTGGTGATGGTCAGATTAACCAGGCCGCAGGCAGCCGTTGGGCTGACAGTACAGGTATCAATGTTGATATTCATTTCTGTCAGGCCGGTGGTGGTTACCGCCTCAGCAGGGATTACACCGTTCCAGTATTTTAAACCGTCGGTCGGTGTGTAGGTGGCATAGATCAGGTGCGTCTTGCCGGTCTGTTCAGTGCCAATCTGCAGGTAAACAGAGTTACCGGCATCAAAAGAAGAGATCAGGCCGAATTGAGCGCTGCCGGTAGTGAATTGATAGAGCAGATCGGCGCTGACGTTACTGCTGAAGAGGGCAACAGCCAGAGCGGCTGTCAGTTTAAGTCTGTGCATTTTCATTAATAACCTCACTATTGTTGGTTTTTAAACATCCGAGTGGCGCATTGTACGGAGCCGGCAACTTTAAACAACTGCTATAAATAGTGGTTTTCAGACTTAGTCCAGTTGTGGTGATTTTGTTGCCGTTGATGACTTGAGTGTTGCCCGGTCAGCCGACATTTAAATTCGGTATTTTTCCCGTCGTTGAATCAATATCCCGGCTGTTTGTCCCGACGGGAAAGGCGGCCGGCCCGCTGTTTGCATTGATACATGACAGTGAACGGCGAATGCCGGTACAGCGTAAAACCGGAGGTATAGACAATGACGGCAACACGAGTCTTTGATATGGAGCGGAGCAACCTGCCCCTGCTCAACAGCCTGGAAGAGTTGGCGCGGCCGGGCGTGAGCATGGGGGTGTGTTTGTCAGCGGCAATGATGTGGATACGGGAGACCATGGTCAGGGGCGACATGCACAGTGATGAAGTGATTTGCTCCAACCGGCAAATTATTACCATGCGGCAAGCTTCGTATCAGTTTGAATCACGTATCAACCATTGCGATTATCTGGATTTAAACAGAACGGCGATCGACCGTCTGGTTGAACAATTTCACCTGATGACGCGATTTGAAGGCGAAGGTGATCTGCTGGACTTCGCCGAGATTGCCGAGGTGCTGCAATGCCTGGCCGGTTATTATTTGTTGTATTTCAAGAATCCACAGGGTGATCGCGGTCACGCTGTGGCGTTCAAGTTTACCACGAGCGGCGCCGGGTTTCTGTTTGATCCGGCAGAAGGCCTGTTTCGATTCCGGGACACCCCATCCATGTCTTTGTATCTGCGTTCCATGAACGGTATTGGTTATGAAGCCTATATGGGGGGACAGTTCTGGTTTCGCCAATTGGCGTTGGCATAGTCGATTCGGGATCTGTCATGCGGGGCAAGCCCGCATGACAGACAGTTGCTGCGGTTAACTCAGTTATTTCTCACCGGGTATTCTGACGGTATCGTCATCATAAATACCCTGCTTGGCGCGCATGTGGCATTCGCTGCAAAAACTCAGCGATTTGACTTTCTTGGTCTTGATATAGTCAGCGATGACATCCTCGTGCTTGTTCATGATATAGGGAACTTCCGTAATACGTAACGGTGCCGCGTTATCATCCAGCGAACGCATGATCTTTTTCGAGCGTTTGCGGTAGGACTTGTCAGCGGAGTTTTTTACAGCGATGTCCAGGACATGTTGCCGGGTTTTGTTTTCCAGCTCAGCGTTTTCACCAAAATGATTTTCCAGTGCCTTGGCGGTGAGCAGTTTTTGCCAGGATGCCTCCGGCAGCAGACCGGGTTGGTAAGGCATGTGGCAGGAACCGCATTCCTCGTTATAGACCTTGTCCGTTACCGGTTCGATTTCTTTCTTGCGACTGAGACTGAACAGCCAGGAACCGTAACCTTCATTTTCTGAGGCATGTACAGTCGGGAGACCGGTGAGCAGCAAGGCTGTGCCGGTCAGGAGCAGGAATATCTGTTTTTTCATCATCAGGTCCACGCTGCGTTATTGCGTTGAGAGATAGGTCAGGATGTCGCCTTTTTCCTGGTCAGTGCATTCACGACCCACCGTCCATTTACAGTTACGCTTGAACCACTTGTTGATCTTTTTCAGATCGGTGTAGCGTTTGCTGTTGACGGAAGGCGCCATGGGTTCAATCGATTTGCCGCTCTTGGCATGTTTGCCGGCCTGTTTGTTGTCCTTGTTGTGGCAGGAGGTGCAGCGACGATCGCCGTCCTTGCCGGTATGGGTTTTATTCCACAGCGTTTCGCCGCGTTTGGCGTCGAATTTCAGTTTACCGCCGGCATATTCGGCCAGGGCGTCATCAACGGCGCCGGCCATGACAGTTTGACTCATAAACAGGGTAACAAGTAAAAACAAAATGTGTTTCATAGTGGTGGTCTCTTCAGGTTTACCAGGTCATTTTGATACCGATAGTCATAAACAGGGCGCCGATCATTCCGTAACCGGCATGTTGGGCCACGGGGGCTTCATCAATCGCCATCAGGTAGCCGAACACACCGAGTGAGGTGTAGAGCATATGTAAGTTATCGGGGTCGGATACGCCGTTTTCAAATATATCGTCGTAGTGAAACAATAAGCCGGTGACCATCGCCGCGCCGCCCAGGACGGCTGCGCCGTTGGCCAGCTTTTTATGGCTGCCTTCATTTAAATCACCTTCCGATGGTTTGGGCACCACCGCCGTCAGCAGGGCCAGGGTCAGGGAGCCGATACCCAGATACTGGTGGAACTTGTTGGCGGAGAACCAGGGATCAGAAAACGGTTTTTTCTGTGGTTCAACGGTTTGTTCATTGACGGCCGTATTCTCGCCACCGGCAGCCATCTGGAGGTAATCATTACCGCCGGGCAGATTGATACGCAGATCGGCAAACCGGGGCAGGTTTTCTTCAGCTGCCGTTGCCATGCCGTTGCAGAGCAGTGTTAAGGCAAAAATAAGGATAAATTTTTGCATTGTGTCCTCATCCAGGTACTGTGAAAGTAGAGTTTTTCTGTCACTCGTTTGTGATTAACCAGAAAAAATTTGTTGTTGGGTCCTTCATTGAAAAACGTACCTGACAGTCAGGTATACGTTTGGGCATCCGGCGGGTTGTAACTGATAACTGATTACCTGAAGGTTGATCTTGATCAAGATCAGGTAAACGATATTTTACCCTATTGTTAAGGCAAATATCGACCGGCTGTTAATTTACTATAGCAAGCGTATTGGTACATACACTATTTAATGAATGCGCTTATTCCTGTGAGGCATTTGGTAATTTTGTAAGTAATAAACTTTTGTGTAAATCAGGTTATTCACCCATGACAAGTGGAAGATTTACCGTTGAGGGTTAAAAGAAAATGACAGTTGCCGCTAGTAATTGCAGAACAATTATCCTTGCAACATGTCGTATGGACGGTTTCATCTGCTGCATGTATGCAGTGACAGCGCAGGAGTAGATTTGTGTCTGAAAACAAACAGGGCAAGGTTGTTATCTGGGATTTGCCCACCCGGGTTTTTCACTGGTTGCTGGTCACGGCCTTTATCCTGGCCTGGCTGAGTTATGACGATAACCGCTTCATGTTTCTGCATGTGTTTGCCGGTTACGCCATTCTGGTTTTGCTGGGGTTCCGGTTGTTGTGGGGCATCATCGGCACCCATTATGCCCGCTTCCATACCTTTGCCCATGACTGGCGCTCCGTGACGGATTATCTGCTGGGTTTATTGAATGGCAAGGCGATGCGTTATCTCGGTCACAACCCGGCCGGTGGCTGGGCCATTTTTGCCATGCTGGTACTGGGCTTGTTGGTCAGTCTCACCGGTTTGCTGGTCTTCGGCGGTGAAGAGGGACATGGCCCCTTGCAGGGGTTGATCAGTTACAAGATCGGCATCATGTCCCGTCCTGTGCATGAGTTCCTGGCCTGGTCCATGTTGGCGCTGACGGTGTTTCATGTGGCGGGCGTCTTTATCGAAAGTTTATTGCATCGGGAAAACCTCATCTGGCCCATGCTCACAGGTTATAAGGAAGGGGCGGCCGGCGTCAGCGGCGTACGCGGTCACCACTATCTGGGCGTGAGTATGACGGTGATTGCCATCGTTGCGGCGCTGTTCTACTTCCGCGGTTATCTGGTTGAGACTGCTGACCATCTCTATCAGCCCTATAAAGGTCCGGTCATGCCGGATAACGCCCTGTGGCGGGAGAGTTGCAGTGAGTGTCACTATGCCTTCCATCCCAACCTGTTACCGGCCCGCTCCTGGCGCAAGATATTCGAGGAGCAACATGATCACTTTGGTGATGACCTGGATCTGTCGAAAGAAACGGCGGCCAAACTACTGGAGTTTCATGTAAAAAATGCCTCAGAAAGCGAACTGACCGAGTTTGCGCGCAAGATCCTCTATCACACCCCGGAGAATGAAACGCCCCTGCGTATCACTGAGACCCATTATTGGCAGCACAAGCACAAACACATCAATCCGGATTATTGGCAGCACAAAAAGGTGAAGATCAAGGGCAATTGTATCGCCTGTCATCTGGACGCGGATCTGGGCACCTATGAAGACTCCAATATGCGTCTCCCCAAAAAGGAAACGGCTGAAGCGAATCCGGCGCCGGCAAAATAATCCCTGTCAGCGAAAACTGGCGCCTGCGCCGGTCGGTTCTATAGTTAAAGATGTTCAGATAACAAAGGACTGGCCGGCAAAGGCAGGATTATGGCGCAGACAACACCATCAATCGGACAACAAATCCTTGCCCTCTGGCAACGTCTCTCACCCTGGCCGGGGGGGCGTTACCTGTTTGGACTTATCCTCAACAAGGCTGTCCCTTATACCGGCACCATCAAACCAGCTGTCTGTGAATTACGCCCCGGCTTTGCCAGGATCGAAATGGCCGACCGGCGGCGGGTGCGCAACCATCTCAATTCCGTACATGCCATCGCCCTGCTGAATCTGGGTGAGGCCGCCACCGGTCTGGCGCTGTTGACCGGGATGCCGCCCGGCGTGCGGGGCATTATTACCGGACTCTCCATGGAATATTTCAAGAAGGCGCGGGGCCGGCTGTCGGCCGGCTGTACAGCCACCCTGCCCAGCGTGAAGGGGGATGTGGAGCATGAGGTGATTGCGGAAATCACAGACAAGGCGGGTGATGTGGTGGCGCGCTGTACCGCTAAATGGCGCCTGGGCCTGATCCCATGACGGACGCCCGGCTTCGCACCCCATTCAGCAAACAGGCCGGGATAGACGTTCCCCTGATCTGCGGCCCCATGTATCCCTGCAGCAACCCGGAACTGGTGGCGGCGGTCTCCGAGGCGGGTGGAATGGGTGTGATCCAGCCCATCTCCCTCACCTACGTCCACGGCCATGATTTTCGGGAAGGCATCCGCTACATCAAATCCCTCACCGGCAAACCGGTGGGCATGAACGCGCTGATTGAGCAGTCCTCGAAAAAATATCACCAGCGCATGCAGGCATGGGTGGATATCGCCCTGGAAGAGGGGATCTACTTTTTCATCACCTCCTTGGGCAAGCCGGACTGGGTGGTGAAGAAAGTCCATGCCGCCGGGGGACTGGTCTACCACGATGTCACCGAGCGCAAATGGGCGCAAAAGGGCGTGGATGGCGGGGTGGACGGCCTGATCGCCGTCAACAACCGCGCCGGTGGTCATGCCGGTGGTAAAAGTGCGGAAGCACTGTATACAGAACTGGCCGACTTCAAGGTGCCATTGATCTGTGCCGGCGGCATCGGTGATGAAACCGCTTTTGTGAAAGCCATGCAACTGGGCTATGCCGGCGTGCAAATGGGCACACGCTTCATTGCCACCGAAGAATGCACCGCGAGCGTGGCCTATAAACAGGCCATCCTCAAGGCCGATGAACAGGATATCGTCCTGACCGAACGCATCACCGGCATACCGGTCTCGGTGATCAATACGCCATACATAGAACGCACCGGACTCAAGGCCGGACCCATCGCCAAATGGTTACTCAAAGGCAACAGAACCAAATACCTCATGCGCACACTCTATGCACTGCGCTCCATGTACCAGCTCAAACACGCCTCACTCGATCAAACCGGCCGCAAGGACTACTGGCAGGCCGGTAAAAGCGTGGCCGGGATCAACATCATCGAACCGGCGGAAACCATAGTGCAGCGGTTTGCGGATAAATTGGCGGGGGTGATGTGATTTTTCTGCACCTTTGCGTTTGTGTATCGCTGCGCGACGCTGTCATTGATGTTCAGTCCCGGCCGAACAGCCGGGTTTCTTTTCGGCTTTGCTTTCTATCACTGATCAATTCGGTTTGCTCGGTGTTCTCTGTGCCTCTGCGGGCTCTGCGTTATTCACCTTGCGTCCATGACAATTACATCGTTGGGTATGGTGTGTTTTGCAGGGGTAATTGAGTTGAATATCGTCCCCGTGAGGGGCTGAAATCAGGTATACAGTGTTCAATGCAACACAGTGGCTAAAGCGAGTATCACTTTTTCATTCAAAGTTGCTGTGTTTCGCCCGCCACTGCGTGGCTGAGGCGAGTGACTTTTCTTTGCCGTGTCCAAAGAAAAGTCACCAAAAGAAAGGACACCCAATCGGCGAAAACGTGTTTGCGATGGATTTCATCCTGTCATTGGCAGATGGTCCCTCCATGGACCACTGCCAATGCGCGGCATCCCTGCCGCGATTATTTGATGATGAAATGCATCTCAACCACTCGCCGATAATGGGGCCCGATCCTTGCGACAAGGTTCTTGTTTATCACAACACCTGCTTTAAACATGATATTCGGGGGTGGGATCATTCCCCTTACAGGCATGTTGTGAACATCGGCTTCGAAATAGATCAGTGCGCCACAGGAAGTGGCGCTGCCCGGCAGCGGTACAGGGAGGTACCGTTGCCGGGCAACAAGCTGAAGCCAATGTTCACAACAGTCTTGCCTGTGGGGGAAACATTTTTGGTGACTTTTGATGTTTTGTATAGACCGTAAACATGGTTTACAAACGTACCAGCACATGGTTTACATGTTCACTTTAGGCCTATAACAAACGCAAATCCAGTTCACCCAGCCGGTGATGACAAAAATAGATGCCAAATACACCGTCCTCGTTATGCACAGGACGAAATGCAATGGGTAATCCTACTAACGCTTTTGACACGGCTACTCGACGTTTCTTAAATCGAGCCTCACTTTTTTTTGTCACCGTCACCACCACGTCATCAGGACTGTATTCAATGTCTGGTAAATACTCCGGGAAAGGTCGTGGACTTGGCTGGTACCGGCTTGCGGGCACCTCAAGTCCCAAAGCATCATGTGGCCGGACATAATTGTATATGGCTCGCCACTCATCAAAAGCTTTCTGAGCATGTGTCAAGTCTCTGAATGTTTTGCCTTTTAAGACTTCAGCCTTCAAGGTACGGTGGAATCGCTCATCTTTTCCATTCGTCTGAGGATGGGCAGGCCGACTAAAGCTGACCTTAACGCCCAGTCGAATCAGCCAAACGGTTAACTGTGTGATGCCATGCCCTTGTGCTCTTGGTCCACCCCAAGGTTGCCCATTATCAGCATTAATCCGGTAGGGTAAGCCATAGAGCTGAAAAGTATCTGTTAACACCTGTTTTACAGGGATTGTATTCGTACTGTGCATAGCATGTAACACCACGTTATAACGTGAATAGTCATCAAGCACAGTTAGAGGACCACATCGCCCGGTTTGCATCGCAAAATGACCTTTAAAATCAATTTGCCAAAGCTGATTGGGTTTATCATGCTCGAAACGTTGATAGATTGCGCCTTCGCCTGTTTGACGTTTTTCAATCAAACCGTAACGATGCAGGATATGAGTAATCGTACTGGGGGCAGGTACATCCTTGTGGCCTCTGTTTTTCAATACCTGTGAGATTTTGCGGCCGCCCCAGGCCTCGTGCTGTCGACGCAAGGTGATAACTTCGTATTCCATATCAGCAGAGGTTCTGCCTGGTGTGGTATAGGGACGGCGGCTTCGGTCAGAAAAGCTCTCTTGTGGATCAGAAAGGGCTCGATTTAACCATTTGTACCCCGTCGGTCGGCTGATTCGAAACCGTTCGCAGAGTTGGCCGAACGGGATACCTTCGGTCTTCGCTAGTTCAACAAATTCTCGTCGTAGAGACATACTCGTTTCCTCTTCCCATGGCATGGTTATCCCCTTATCGTGGCTAATCCCACAATAAGATCCTGTAAACCATGTCCTGGTACAAGTGTTAACGATGTCTACGGTCTATACAATGTTTCAAAAGTCACTCGCTCCCGGCAGGGAGTGAAACAAGGAACATCTACTCTTTCTTGAAAAAGTACAAAGCCACGTAGTGGCGGGCGAAACAAAATATTGGACAGGGTACCTGCAAGGCGGGGATAACCTTTGTCCTTCGCAGCTTTGCGCCTTTGCGTTATGTTTCAGTCATTAAGGCATCCTCTTCGCGGGAGAAAATTTTCCGCCTCCCCTGTCAACCAATCCCAACCTGGTGCGTTATTCGAACTGAGACCTGTGAAAACAGGAGCAGAGTAACCGCGACAGATTTGAGGGATCTATCATGAACAATAAATTATCAGCAATTATCAAAGGTGAGGCGGGTGCCTGGCGTCGTTTGTTGGGCGTTTGGCTGGTCGTCTTTGCCATGTTTACCGGCCTGGCGGCCTGCGGCGGTGGTTCCACTGAGGGTGATGGTGAGTTGTCCATTGCTTTGACCGATGCAGAAGGGGATTTTGTTTCCTATGCAGTGGATGTGGTGTCATTGAC
Source organism: Gammaproteobacteria bacterium (assembly GCA_029880855.1). Classification (GTDB taxonomy): domain Bacteria; phylum Pseudomonadota; class Gammaproteobacteria; order UBA6429; family Thiohalophilaceae; genus JAOUNS01. The sequence continues at coordinate 389,125 of JAOUNS010000001.1, read as the reverse complement.
GCTGACCAAGGCAAACGGGACGGTGGTGCAGGTTCTGCCCGTGAAGACACGGGTCGATTTTGCCCGTTATACCGATATGACCGAGTTTCTGACCATCGCCACCATTCCGGCAGGTGACTATATAAAAGGCTCCATGGTGCTGGATTACCGCAATGCCGAGATTCTGGTGGAGAATGCAGCGGGACAACCGGTGACGGTGAGCGCGGATCAGATCAAGGATGGCAGCGGCAATGTGGTGACAACCATGGAGATGTCCGTACAACTGGAAGGTCGCAACCATCTGGTGATTTTGCCCGGTGTGCCGGCCCACCTGACCCTGGATTTTGATTTGAAACAAAGCAATGCGGTGAATTTCACCGGCGGTGTGCCGGATCTGACGGTACAGCCTTTCCTGTTGGCGGAAGTGAATGCGGAGCATAACAAGCCGCATCGGTTGCGCGGTCCCCTGAAACAGGTGCAGGTAGAGAACGGGACGTTCCAGTTGTTTGTGCGGCCCTTTCTCCATTACATCAACCGAAATTCACTGCATCACTTCGGTGTGTTGAGGGTCAATACGGATGCCGACACCATCTTTGAGATTGATGGTGTGATCTATCAGGGTTCGGCCGGCATGGCGGTGTTGGCGACCATGTCGCAATACTCAGCGGTAACGGTGATGGGTGATTTGCGCCATCTGCCGCGACGTTTAACAGCACGCATGGTCTATGCGGGCAGCAGTGTACCCGGTGGAAATCTGGATGTGATCCAGGGCAGTGTCACGGCACGCACGGGTGATGTATTGACTGTCAAGGGGATCACCTTCACCCGTAACAACGGCGCCATCACATTCAACGATTCAGTACAAGTGAGTCTTGATAACAGCACAACGGTGCTGAAGGCGTTGAATCTGGGTACCTTTAATAAGGATGACGTGTCTGTCGGTCAGTTTGTGACGATTTTTGGAACGTTGAGTGGTGCTCCCGGCAACCATACGCTGAACGCCGCCAATGGTTATGCACGAATGGAGCTTTCCTGGTTGCGGGCAAGTCGGGTTGGTGTGGTCTTCATCCCGGAAAATCCGCCGCCTTATCAGTTCGTGTTGAATGTGAATCGCATCAACGGACGGGATATTGCGCAATTTGATTTTACCGGCACCGGTCTGGATGCGGCCAATGATGCCGACCCAACCTTCTATGAAGTGAATGAAGGTGCGTTGAATGTATCGGCTGTCCAAACCGATGCAGCGGTTCTGGTTCGCGGCCATGTTACTCCCTTCGGCAGCGCACCGGCCGATTTTGACGCTGTGACAGTGATCAATACACCCTGAATGACGTGAGCACCACCCGACGCACGCCGCACCTGAGGTGTTGCGTGCGTCATTTTTTCTGATCGTAGCACCTGCCATGATGGTTATCCGGTATGAAATCGGGCTAATATTGACCGACGACGATTTCATGGAGAGACGCGATGGGTGAAACGAATCAAACAAAAGGTGTGGTGTTTATTACCGGCGCATCCCTGGGGATCGGCAAGGTCACGGCGGATCTGTTTGCCGCACGCGGCTTCCTGGTAATCGGCACCAGCCGCAAACCGGCACAGGCGACGACAGACACCGGTGTGGAAATGCTGGCGCTGGATGTAACGGACCCGGCTTCGGTTGAGCAGTGTGTGCAGCAGGTGATCGCACGGGCCGGGCGGATCGATGTGTTGATCAACAGTGCCGGAATGGCCATTCAGGGCAGTTTTGAAGAAAACACCGAAGCGGAAGTGCGCTATCAATATGAAGTGAACGTGCTGGGTGTGGATCGTGTGATCCGGGCGGTCTTGCCACAGATGCGCAAACAGGGCGGCGGACGCATTATCAATCTTTCCTCCATTGTCGGCTTTGCCGCCATGCCCTATCTGGCGCATTACTCCGCCAGTAAATATGCCATCGAGGGTTTGAGCGAAGCGCTGTATCATGAAGTGGCGCCCTTCGGTATCAAGGTATGTTCCGTTCAGCCTGCGGTCGTGAAGACTGATTTCTTTGGCAACGGCAAGAAGTCGACGGAAGTCCACAATGCTTACCGGCGAGACAGTGCTGCATTGGATCGGGCGTTAGGGAAAAAGATCGAACAGGGAATGTCGGTGGACAAGGTGGCCCGGACCATCTTTCGGGCGGCGACCAGCCGTTGGCCGAAACGTCGTTACCCGGTGGGATTTGATGCCGTGATGGTGGCGGCCTTACGCCCGTTTCTGCCTGATTTGATCTACAAATTGATCTGGCATCGTGAATTTGGTTTGAGTTTTCGTCAACAACAACCATCCGGCGCAGAACAATCGTGATACAGTGTGAATAAACAAGCTTACAGGTGAACTATGTTAAATCGTATCAATATTATGCAACGCATTTTGCTCGTGATCGCTTTCAGTGCTTCAATGTTCTACATAGGCAGCAGTCAGGCGCAGGAAATTACTGTTTATAAAAGCCCGACCTGCGGTTGTTGCAAAAAGTGGATCACCCATCTGGAAAATAACGGTTTCAAGGTCAAGGCGCAGGATATGCAGAACGTGACACCGAAAAAGATTGAGTTTGGCATCACACCACAGACGGCATCCTGCCACACGGCGGTGGTGGATGGTTATGTGATTGAAGGGCATGTCCCGGCAGAAGACATCAAACGTTTGTTAAAAGATAAACCCAAAGACGTCACCGGTCTGACCGTGCCCGGTATGCCCGTCGGTTCACCGGGGATGGAAATGGGCGATCGCAAGGACCCCTACAATGTACTGGCTATCGGCAAGGATGGTCGCACCAGTGTGTATGCCAATCACTGATGTGATGCACCGCCGCACTTAATCAAACTCCAGCACTTCCTGAATCGCCTTGATACCGGCGCCGGCACAGGCGCCGTCAATGCTGTCCTGTTCCGATTTGCCGGGCGGTGCGCCGGAAACACCAATCCCGCCGATAATCTCACCCTGGGACTGGATCACCAGTCCGCCACCCACCAGCAAGGCGCCGGGATTGTGTTGCACCTGGTTGGGGATCCGGCCCTTTTGCAAAAAGACCGCCAGCTCGGCGGTGGACTGGCGAAAGCTGACTGCCGTCCAGGCCTTGCGCACGGCGGTTTCCGTAGTGTGTGGTCCGGCAAAACGGTCACGGAAGAAGGCCTGTAGATTCCCGCCGCGATCCACCACCGCGACAGCGACGGAATAGCCTTTCTTGCGGCAATCGAGCAAGGCCTGCCAGGCGGCGGCGGAGGCCGTGTCCACCGTCAGGTTCCGATTGATAAAGATACCCTTCTCTTCCGCCTGCGTTGCGGCCGATACATTGCCCGCCAAAAAAATAAACAGTGTAAACAGGATAGTGGTGACTTGCTGATTCGGCATTTGCGGCCTCCCGGTTGGTAAACTGTTGCAGTCTACGATCAGGCTGCGGTGCGAGACTTTCGACAAGTTGCCAGGGTGTTGTGCAAACACGTCATGTGTTGTGTCAGGCGTGTTGGCGTAACCAGCGGGAAGGTGAGCTGCAGGTGATGCGGCGGAACATGGTGCTGAAGGCGCTCAGGCCGGCGTAACCCAGTTCCAGGGCGGTGGTGGTGACACTGGCGCCGTTTTGCAGCAGTTGAACCGCCTTTGCCACCTTGAGATGTTGTTGCCAGTCACGAAAGCCGAGCCCGGTCTCACTCTGTATTCGTCGTTCCAGCGTGCGGGGACTGACATTGGTGAGTGCCGCCCACTCGGCAAGACTGCGCTCATCGGCCGGATTCTCCAGCAAACACTGCACCATCACCTGTAAACGCCGGTCAACGGGTAGTGGCACATGAAAACCGGCTGTTTGCAGGCCGCCCACCTGATCCAGCATGACGGTAATCAATCGACTCTCTGCGCTGTCCGGTGTGTATTCCGCCCCAAACTCGGCCGCCGTGCGGATCAATTCGCGCAACAACGCCGGTATCTGTACCGGCCGGCGATGGACAGGCAAGCGCCGGGCAAGCACGGGGTCGATAAACAGAGAGCGATAGTGTATGGCTGTATTGGCCTGAATGGCGTGCTCATATCCCGTCGGGATCCAGACCGCCTGTTGGGGTGAGACATACCAGTGACCAAACGGACCGGTGACTTGCATGTGGCCGCTACAGGCATACACCAACTGACCGCGTTGGTGGCTGTGTGGCTGAACACGGTGTGGATGATCCACATTGGTGAAATCCGTCAGGATCGGCCGCGCCGGATCAAGGATATCGCCCATTTCCGAACCACTGAGTTTTTTGGGGCGTGGATTTGCCAATTGTGTGTCCTGTGTCGTATGTCCTCCCGATTGTAAAAAAAATTCATGCTGCAGGGAATAAATTACTTTGCCGGTTGTTAGCGTGTGGAAGAACGGCTCGGATGAGTCCGGCCGTGTTTAAATTATGTGGAGAGGAATAGGCGATGAGAAAAACTCTGTTAGTTTTGGCAGCAATAAGCACAATTTCATTATCTGCGCAGGCAGCCGACAAGGTTGCGCCCGCACCGAACGGGATCAAATTTCCGGCTGATTATCAAACCTGGCAAGTGATTAGTGTGGCGCATCGTGTGGACAACAATACAATGCGTGTTATTCTGGGCAACAAAAAAGCCATCAAGGCTGTACAGGCCGGTAAAACCAATCCCTGGCCGGATGGTGCAGTGATTGGCAAGATTGTCTGGAAACAGACCAACAATGCCCATTGGGACAAGGCCGTTGTGCCGGATCAATTTGTCCACGCCGAATTCATGTTCAAGAATGCAAAAAAATATGCAAGTACAGGTGGTTGGGGTTGGGCGCGCTGGAAAGGTCTGGACCAGCAGCCCTATGGTAAAGATGCAAATTTTACCCAGGAATGTGTTGCGTGTCACACACCGGTCAAAAACAATGATTGGGTCTTCACTATTCCGGCGAGTTTACCGAAAACAGGGAAATAACCATATTTAAATTCTGCTGACCGGAACATGCGAAACGAGTCCAAAATCATAGAGTTTATACCTCGTCTAAGACGCTATGCCTATGCGTTGTATCGCGGGAATGAGACGGCGGCGGATGATCTGGTACAGGATTGTATCGAGCGCGCCCTGCGGAATATGGCCTCCTGGCAACAGGGGACAGACCTCAGGGCGTGGCTTTTCACTATTATGCATAACCTGTATGTCAACCAGATCAAGCGCATGAGCAACGGTCCCAACTTCGTGGATCTGAATGACGACCTGTTTGCCGGCCTGCAAGGCAGAGCGGATAATCATATGTTGTTGCGTGATCTGGAAGGGGCCTTAAACACCTTGCCACCGGATCAAAAAGAGATCCTGTTATTGGTGACCCTGGAAGGGATGTCCTATCGGGAAGTGGCGGATATAATGGACATTCCGGAAGGGACGGTGATGTCCCGCCTGTCACGGGCGCGGCAACAAATACGCAAGATAATATCGGGTGAAGTGGTACCACATATCAGGCGGGTGAAATGATGTACGAGACACCAATTACAACCAGTGATCTGCATGCCTGGCTGGATGGCCGGCTCAGTGAACAGCGGCAGGAAATGGTCGAGGCCTGGTTGGCCGAGCATCCCGAGGCATTGCGCGAAATGCGCGATTATCAGGCCATCGGTTTGGGGCTGCATACCCTGTATGATCACAAACTGGTTGAACCCATACCTGACCGCCTGGTGATCAGGCGTTCACGGCAACTGTCACAACGTGTTGCGGCGGTTGTCGCCTGGATTGGTGTGGGAATCGTACTGCATTGGGCTTTCGGCGGCTTTAACAGCAGCGAGACACAGCAGCTGGTGGATGAACAACTGGTTGGCCCCGCCCGATTTGCCCACTATGTTTATACCACGGACAAATCCCGCCCGGTGGAAATCAAGGGCAGCGATGAACGGCAACTGGTCAGCTATCTTTCGGAGAGATTGCGTACCCAACTTAAGGCGCCGGATCTGACGGCACGGGGTTATGAATTGACCGGTGGCAGGTTGCTGCCGTCCACCAATCGCATGGCAGCGCAATTCATGTATACCGACAAGTCCGGCAATCGGGTGACGCTGTATATCCGGCGTATTGCCTCGGTTGATTCGGAAGCAGTTTTTCATTTCAGCAAGCATGACGGTATCAACACGCTCTACTGGATAGAAGATCAATTTGGTTATGCGGTCAGTGGTGGCGTGGAAAAACATGACCTGCTGCAAATCGCCGAGATCACCCATCTGCAATTCCACACGAAAAAATAAATATTTTTTGCCTGACAGATGTCAGCCGGTTTTTGTGCTAGTCTGAAATGACCTACACATAACCGGATATTCACTATGAATCAGTCTCGCTGCATCGGCATCATTCTCTGTTTGACTGCCTGTTTCTCGGCTGCTCCCGCACTGGCTGCAGATACAATAAAAAAAGAAGAGTTTTTGAAGGTGGTGCGTCAGATGATGGTGAGACCGTGTACTGTCCCTGCCTATATGAAATGTCTGGGCAAGGACGCCGGGTTTTGCCAAAATTCAGTTCAGGCCGGGTCCGGCGTTTGTGAAGGCAAGGTGAAGCTTCCCGCCGAAATCAGCCGCAAAGATATTGCTTCTATCATGACAGAATATGGTGCTTGCATGACAGGTGAAATCAAGCAACGACTCAAGCTTGATGATCAGAAAATGCAGCATTGCGAGGATTCACTGCGCAAGGCTTTTGAAGCCGAGAAGAAAAAAACCGGCAAAAAATAATCCTGCGGACCCGCTTCCCGGTTAAAGCACTCCCCGGTTTGGCCGAAAAAAGAGCCAGGCAAGATGAGGTGCGCCAACCATGGGCGACAGAATACGGGTAACGTGGCAGGACTTGAGTGTGGGGCGCAAGTTGCCATGGAATGTCTATACCGATTCCGGCAAGTTATTGTTGAGTGCCGGGCATGTGATCCCCAGTGAGCAGGTGCTCAACAACATGCGCCAATATGTGCTGTATCGCGATGAAGCGCAGGACAACTATGGCAACAGTCAGGCCGTCCAAAGCAAGCAAAGTCCATTTGTCACCGTGCAGGAATTTGTGCAACGCCTGGATTATATTTTCCAGAATATCGAGGCGGCTGATGCGGATGCCGGCGCGAAACTGGGGCGTCTGGTCGTTGATTTGATTGCCATGTGTGATGCGGAACCCGACGCGGTTATCGCCACAGTGCACTTGCCCAACAATTACCCCTATAGTGTTTTCCATTCCATTCAGTGCGCCGTTCTGTGTTGCTTGATTGGCCGCCATTTACAATTAGCACAGCAGGAACTGCAGATGATGTGTGGTGCTGCGCTGACAGCCAACGTCAGTATGCGACAACTTCAGGATCAATTGTTTGCGCAAGGCGGCCGTGCCGACCGGGAACAGAAAGCAGCAATTAAACAGCACCCGCAACGCAGTGTTGAGATGATCAGGGCAGCGGGTATCGAAAACCCGCTCTGTCAGGAGATCGTGATGATGCATCACGAAAGAACCAGTGGCTTTGGTTATCCGGCCGGATTACGCGGCGGGGAGATTGTGCGGGGCGCATTAATCCTCGCCGTGGCAGACCGTTACGGCGCCATGGTGACCATGCGCAAGTATCGGGAGCCGGTGCCGGTCAAGGATTCGTTAAAGAGTTTTTTGCTGGGTGAAGGCAAAGAATATGATGAAACCTATTCCCTGTTACTGATTAAAGTCCTGTCTGTCTTCCCGCCGGGCAGCTTTGTCCGACTGCAAAATGGTGAAACCGCCATTGTTCTTCGGCGCGGCAAGAACAATCCCATGTTGCCGTTTCTCAAGAGCATTACCGGCGCAGACGGGCAGCGTTTTTCAAATCCATTATTGCGGGATTGCAGCCTGGATGATTACCGTATTGCCGGGGTGTGCAATTTTGATGCAGTCGACCGGCTTAATCTGAACAAGTTGTGGGATTATCTCTAGCTGACCACCAGCCAAAAGTTCAGCACTGCAAGAACGATCATAATCAGCCAGGTGATTACTGTGCCATAGTAGCGGCCAACAGAGTAATTGGCGTGGTTGCCGACACCCCAGGCATTCAAACCGCGACCGATTACGAACAGAATACCGGTTACCAGCAGGAAGATGCTGTTCACGCCCTTGAACTCAGCCATGGCGAACAGGATCAGAGCCAATGGTACATTTTCGATGGCATTGCTGTGGGCGGCCATGGCCAGTGCCAGTGGCTTGCTGTTACCGGAACCAACGCCGACCTTTTCGCTGCGGCGCAACAAAACGACCCGATAGGCAAGTCCGATGATCAACAGGGTCAGGGGCAGGGCAACAAGACTGGTTATGGGCAGTCCAAAAGGTGGAACCATGATCACGCTCCTTATGCGAGGTTGTCGGCGTTCCGTCCAGTTTAGCCTATACCATCAGATAAGTGAACTGCACCCATGGGAGTGTTACTTTCCTGTCTAAAACAGACCGGGAGATACCCGATCTGTTTTTAACACACATCAAAATAACTCAATATCCTTTACAGGTTGTGAACCAGACTGCTTGTTTATACCGGAATGAGCATCGATTTCATTTACCATTATTTTCTGCTTGTCGAGCAGAAGTTGTAATTTTTCGGCGATGCGGTGGAAGGTTCGGTTCATGGTTTCCAGTGAATCATTCAGGTCCAGCGATTTGATTGTTGATTGTTCAATACAATCAAAAATATAGGACTCCTGATCTTCCTCCAGACCGAGTTTGGGTAACAGGTCGCCAATCTCGCCCACCATGTCACGCAATACTTTGGTGCTTACGTCACGGTTATAAGCCATGGAGTTGCTCAGGGAGAGCAAATCACTTTTGATTTCGGCAAATGAACTGGTTAATTCATTAAATTGATCATGTATGGTTTTTTCGGTCAGCATGGACAACAGCTTGTTACTCATGGCGGTGAGCGCCATGGGCAGCAGGTCCTTGATACGGCCATAACGATCATGGTCATCAACCGGCATGTTTTTTACCAGCAGGGTAACATTCGGGAAGTTGACAAATATACGCTGCCCGTATTCAAAGATACGTTTTTGATTACGCATTTTATCCAATAACTCAATTTCCAGCGGCGAGCTTTTGTTGTCGGAAAAATAACTGCGCGGTTGTTGATTCGGACCAAAAAACGTCATGGCGCAGACCAGTTCAAGTTTATTTGTCATGTTGAAGAAGGTCTCGGCCAATTCATCCATGCCATACAACATATAACTGCTTTCCATAAAATGCATGGCCAGACCGATTTCACTACTGCCCAGCAGGGCCAGATGAGCAGTTTTGTTTGCCTCCCGGCAGGTTTGCTTCAGGTGTAATTGCTCCATGCAATACCGGTGCATGATCTTTACCTTGGCGCGCAGGGTGTCCGGCGCACAGGGTTTGATGAGATAGTCGGTACCACCGGCGGCAAAACCCTGCAACTGTTCCTCCAGTTCGGTATGAGCAGAAAGGAACATGACCGGGATGTCAGCGGTTTGCGGGTCCTGTTTTAACATCCGGCAAACTTCATAGCCGTTCGGACTCGGCATTTTGACATCAAGTATGATCAAGTCAGGCTCATGGCTGCGGGCATATTCAATACCGCTTTTGCCGTCTGCACACAGGTATACCTGATGGTCACTTTCAAGCACCTGTTGAATAAAGTCACGAGTAAGTTGTTCGTCATCAATCGCAAGAATCTTCATACTGCTTCACCGGTTTTGTCCAAAGTAAAAAAATAACGTGGTAAGTGGATGGTATTTACACATCAAATTAAAAATCTGCAAACGCTAAAACTTCACTGATAACGGCCGATGAGTAGCGAAGTTGAGCGACATTACAGTTGTTTTCTGCCAAATATTACAGGTTATACACATATTTTATTTTTCTGATTGGCACTGCCAAAAATGACAGGTCTGGATATGGGATTGCAAAACGATACGGAAAAAACACCGGCCCAACACAGCACGGAAGATGCAACAGCAAGCAGTGTTGAGCCGGTTTCCTGTGAAACCGGTGAATATCATCAACGCTTGCTGGCGGGCATTATGAATAACCTGCTGGGCGGTATCGTTACTATCGATATGCACGGAACCATGCTTACGGTTAATCGTGCGACCATCGAATTGACGGGTTACAGCAAAGATGAGTTGCTGGGCAAGAATATCACCATGTTAATGGGAGAGCATATTGCCAGAGAGCATGATGGCTATGTGAAAGGTTTCAGCAGTAAAAGTGACAATGTGGTGGGCAAGAAACGCTACCTGCAGGTCTATCGCAAAGATGGTGGTTTCTTTCTGGCGGAAATTGCCGTCAGTAAAATGACCCTGGATGGAGAAATTGTCTTTATCGGCAGCATCTATGATGTGACGGAAAAGGTCGAGCAGGATAAAAAAATCTGGGAACTGGCCCGTTTTCCGGCAGAGAGTGTGAACCCGGTGATGAAAATCGGTAGTTCCGGTGAAATCAGTTATGCCAACGGGTGTTGCCAACCCATTCTGGAATTATGGCAGGCGCTTGAAACAGCAACTGTCCCGGCGGATATTCTTGCGTTGGTCAACAAGTGTGTGAGCAGCGGTAACAAACACGAAATTATCATCGAAACCTGTAATGGAATTTTCTACAAGCTGGTGTTTGCCCCGGTGCCCGATCTGAAGTCAGCTTATGTGTATGGTATGGATATCAGTCAAACAGTGAAGGATCAGCGGGAGCTTGAAACACATCGCACCATGCTGGAGGAGATGGTAAAGGTCCGCACCGAGGAAGCCATCAATGCCCGGCATGAGGCGGAACGGGCCAATCAGGCCAAGAGTCTGTTTTTGGCCAATATGAGTCATGAGATTCGCACACCGTTGTCAGCCATTATTGGTTTCGCCGAGTTGTTGCTGGAAGAGGGAACCTCACGCAAGGAGCTGGAAAGTTCGGTGCGGACAATTATCCGCAGTGGTGAGCACCTGAAAGAGATGATTAATGATGTGCTGGATTTATCAAAAATCGAAGCCAACATGCTGGAGCTTGAGAATGCGCCGGTGAATTATTTTTCTGTGCTGTCCGATGTGCTGGCGTTGGCCCGTAACCTGAACCGTGACAAACCGTTGCAGTTCGATCTTGAGTATGAATTCCCGTTACCCAAAGTCATTGACACCGATATTGTCCGGTTCAGACAAATTCTGCTGAACCTGTGCAGTAACAGCGTCAAATTTACCGAACAGGGCGCCGTAACGATCAAGGTGCAATATCTGCCGCGACTTGCCGCACTGGCAATCTCGGTGATTGATACCGGTATCGGGATGACGGCAGGACAATTACAACGGATCTTTGAGCCGTTTGTACAGGCGGATATCACCACCACGCGCAAATATGGCGGTACCGGTCTGGGCTTGTCTTTATCCCGTTGTCTCAGCGAGTTGCTGGGGGGTGATCTGACTGTCACCAGTGAAGAGGGCAAGGGCAGTTGTTTCACCTTGCGTATACCGATCAGCCGTGAACAAAAGACAGTTGAACTGATTAATGAGTATGTTGAAGAAACAACAGAAGCATCAGTCGACGCAACGCCGCAACAGGCCCAACTCAGCGGTCATGTGTTGCTGGTGGAAGATACACCGGCATTGCAGGTACTGGTGGAGCGGTACCTGAAAAAATTCGGCCTGGAGGTCAGTCTGGCGGTAAACGGTGCCGAGGCAGTGAACAAGGCGCTTGCCCGGCCGTATTCGGTCATCCTGATGGATATGCAGATGCCGGTCATGGACGGTTATACCGCGACCCGTGAGCTGCGAGAACAGGGATATGAGGGGCCGATCGTGGCGCTCACTGCCAATGCGATGCAGGAGGACAAAAAACGATCCTTGCGCGCAGGTTGTAATGACTTTCTGACCAAACCGATTCAAAACGAACAACTCTACCGTTCATTGAGCAAATATCTCGCCGACGGCCGGGAAGAGCCAAACGGGACGATGGTCTCCAGTTTATTTACAACTGATCCGGATATGGTGAATCTGGTGGGCATGTTTCTGGATAACCTGCCGGACTATATCAAACAGTGTCGGGAGGCCTTGAGTGTGGCTGACCATGATGCGTTGACGCACATTCTGCATACATTAAAAGGCATGGGCGGCAGCTATGGTTACGACATTATTTCCCGGCTTGCTGAAGAGGCGGAAAACAAACTGAAAGGCAAAGACCTGGTGTCAGTGGCCGCGCTGGTGGAAAAACTGGCGGAATTGAACGAGCTCGCGCAGCGGGATTATCGGCAGAGAATGAATCTGCGTGCCGGCAGCCAATTCAGCGGCTGATACGGTGGAGTCGAAGACGGGCCGGCTCAAAAACAGGGTATGGAATAATAACTATATGATTATATTGGATAATAAATATTATAAAGGATGATTGTCACTTGAAAGAAGGGGGGAGGGTTTACCGTTTTCGGCCGCCCGGTAAGGATTCCGGCAGGATAAATTTCACGCGCCGGATTCATGTATAATCGCGACTTTTCCTGATGCGATACCGCCATGCCCCTGCTCAGCCTGAACCAAGTCTCCCTCGCCTACGGCCACCATCCCCTGTTACAACAGGTCGATTTCCAGATCGAAAAGGGGGAGCGGGTCTGTTTGGTGGGGCGGAACGGCACCGGTAAATCGACCCTGTTCCGGGTCATCAGCAAACAGGCCGAACCGGATGATGGGGAGGTCTGGCGGCAGGATACCCTGCGAGTCGCCTATCTGGAACAGGAGGTCCCCACCGATTCCGAACAGACCATCTACGAGGTGGTGGCCGGTGGTCTGGGGGAAATGGGGCAATTGCTCACCGACTACCATAACGCCGTACACCATGTGGGACACAGTGAAGCGTCACTGGCGCAGTTGAATGAGCTGCAACAGCAGATCGAGGCTCAGGACGGCTGGAACATCAACCAGAAGGTGGAGACGGCCCTCAGCAAACTCGAGCTGGAGGCGGACAAGCGGCTGATTGATTGCTCGGGCGGGATGCGACGCCGGGTCCTGCTGGCCCGCGCTCTGGTCAGCGAACCTGACCTGTTGTTGCTGGACGAACCCACCAATCACATGGACATCGCCGCCATCACCTGGCTGGAGGCCTACCTGCTCAACTTCAAGGGTGCGCTGATCTTTATCACCCACGACCGAACCTTCCTGCGCAACCTGGCCACCCGCATCGTCGAACTGGATCGGGGTGTGCTCAGCTCCTTCCCCGGTGACTATGCCCACTACCTGCGCAAGAAAGAGGAGATGCTGGAGGCCGAATCCCGCGCCAATGCCAAGTTCGATAAAAAACTAGCGGAACATGAGGTCTGGATCAGACAGGGGATCAAGGCGCGTCGCACCCGCAATGAAGGCAAGGTGCGCCGCTTGCAGGAGATGCGGCGCAAGGCCGCCGAGCGGATCAGCCAACAGGGCAAGGTCAACTTTAATCTGAACAGCAGCGAACTGTCAGGCAAGATCGTCGTCGATCTGCGCCATATTCACTTTCAGTATGATGAGCAGGTCATCATCAACGATTTTTCTTCACGCATTATGCGCGGGGACCGCATCGGCATCATCGGCCCGAACGGTTCCGGCAAGAGTACCCTGTTAAAAATTATTCTGGGTGATCTGACACCGCAGCAGGGTGATGTGGTGATGGGGACCAAATTACAACTGGCCTACTTTGATCAACATCGCGGTGATCTGAATCCGGAAAAAACCGTGCGCGACAATATCAGCGAAGGCAGTGATCATGTGCTGGTGCGCGGCAAGTCACGCCATGTGATCAGCTATCTGCGTGATTTCCTCTTTCCGCCGGAGCGAATCGATTCCCCGGTGAAGATCCTCTCCGGTGGTGAACGCAATCGCCTGTTACTGGCGAAGATCTTTTTGCAGTCCGCCAACCTGATGGTGCTGGATGAACCCACCAATGATCTGGATGTGGATACACTGGAATTGCTGGAAGATCTGTTGTCAGATTACGAAGGGACACTGTTATTGGTCAGCCATGACCGTGCGTTTCTGGATAATGTGGTCACTTCAACCATTGCCTTTGAAGGTGACGGTGCAGTGCAGGAATATGTCGGCGGATACGAAGACTGGTTGCGTCAGCGCAAAACCGATCAACAGGAGACCCGGGCGGAAAAACAACAGGTCAAGGCGGACAAACAGAAAAACGACAAGCCTGCGCCGGTTAAGGAAAAGAAAAAGCTGGTCTATAAGGAACAACGTGAACTGGCGGCCTTGCCGGAGCTGATTGAAAAACTGGAGAACGAACAACAGGCCCTGGAGCAACAGACCACGCAGGGCGAGTTTTATCAACAGGACAAGGCCGTCATCACAGCGACCCTGCAACGTTTGCAAGAGGTCAACGACGAATTGCAGGTCGCCTATGATCGCTGGGAATACCTGGACAGCCTGACCTGATCATCCCGCCGGCGGGACGCGGTTTTATTTCAACTGAATCTTGCCGCTGCCGGGAATGCTGCCACCCGCTTCGGGGATCACAATGCGGGATGCCGCCTGTCTTTGCATTTCGCGGGCCTCTTCAATGGTTTTGTCCATCGCCTGTTTGGCGCCATCCGCAAATTTTTGGCAGGCCTCTTCCAGCGTGGCTGCATCGAGCTCAAAGGAAAGCGGTAATGGACCCATGTTTGTCATCATCTGCGCCTGACCGATGTAGATCACCGGACGGGAGGGATCGTCCTCGCCATTGGCGGTGACCGGTGTCATGCGGCGGATATGGCCGATGCGCCGATCCGTAAAGTTGTCTTCGCGGTACAGTTCCGCTGTGTGCATGGTTAAATCAGGTTCCTGACTCATGATTTTCTACCGTGTTGTAACAAGAATCGCCACAGATTAACAAAAAAAACGCGGCAAGTCAGGCTGCAAAATGTGGCTGTCAGATCAGGCAGTGATGCCCATATTGCAGCAGGGGATGTGTTGCATCACCGTGCGGGTTATGAAGATGCCATCATTTCGGCATCTCCTTGATAAACACATCGTGTTTGCTGTAGGGAATTTCGATGCCTTCAGCCTTGAAGCGTTTGTAGATTTGGGTATTGAGCGCATCCATAACACGGCCGCGCAGTTCTGGATTATCGACCCAGCATAATAATTCCAGATCCAGGCTGGAGGCGCCGAAGACGCGAAAGCGAACCCGGGGTTCCGGGTCGCGACAGACCTGTGTCTCCATGTTTGCCACATCCACCAGTACCGCTTTCACCTGATCGATATCTGATCCGTATGCCACGCCGACCTTGATCCGAATACGAAACTTCTCATATGGCCCGCCGGACTGGTTGGTGATGCGACTGTTACCCATGATGGCATTGGGAATGGTGATCTCCACATCGTCGCGGGTCAGCAAGCGCGTACTGCGCAGGCCGATGGCGGTGACCTTGCCCCGTTCACCGGTATCCAGCACGATATAGTCACCCAGCTTGTAGGGCGCATCGGCCAGAATGAACACCCCGGAGAACAGATTGGCGAGAGTATCCTTGGCGGCAAAACCGATGGCGATACCGAGGATACCGGCAGAGGCCAGCCAGGCGGTCATGTCGATATTCCAGGCGCGGAAGACAAAGTAGATCGCGATGATGATGATCAGGATAAAACCGAGGTTTTCAAACAAAGGCCGGGTTTGCGGCTTAATCAGGGACTGGGTGCGGGTATTCTTGCTGATACCGGCCAGCATGATTTGGGACAGGCGCATCAGGAAGCGGGTCCAGGCCACGATCAGAACGGTGGCGACAATGGACTGCACGACGTCCACCAAATCGGCGGGGAATTTCAGCGGCAAGACAGCCGTCAGCAAACCCAGCAACAGGACGGTCAGAAAAATCGGACGTTGTAACAGGCCGACCACATGATCATCCCACTTTATTTTGGTGCGTTCCGCCATTTTGCCCAGGACCCTGCTCAGGACGGTACGGGTGGCATAGGCGATGAACAGGAACAATACCAAAATCACCAGGGACTGCATAAAGGGATAATTACCGAAGAAACCGATGATCGGTTGCAGGCCGCTGAGGACGTCACCCTGCAGATTGTTGCTCTGAGTTGGCATGGTTACCTTAAACACCTGTGTGATGGTTGCCCGAGGTTGTCCTGTGACGAGTCGGCTATACACGGCGGACATGTCCGGACTGTTCTATATAGTAGTGCAGAATAGTCGAAAAGAGATCGGCCGGCCAGATTTGCCTGCAACGGTAGCGGCGATAAACACCAGGCGCATCGGTCCGTGTTGATGCAAACGGCGGCACCGGCTGCAGGACCCCTGCCGGAACAGGAGCCGACCGGCGGTGGAAAAAATGCATACAGCTGTTTTATAAATCGTGAGCAGCTATTAAGATAAACACTTGAACAGTTTTCGTGGAAGGGGGGGAGAATGTCCGGGAAAAGGAAATTTCATTTACTAACGGTCTTAAGCGGCCTGTTGTTGGTACAGATACTGGCACAGACAGTGCAGGCCGCAGCGGAGCGTATCGCACCACCGTTAGCAACCATTACTGCCGGGTATACACCGTCAGAAGAAGACAAAAAGGCCGGCTCGGTGGCCTTGTTGAATTATTTCCTGGTCAGCTCTGACGGCAAAGGCAATCTCGACTCGAAAGAGTATATCGCCGTTAAAATTCTCAACAAATCGGCGGCCGATGATTACAGCCAGATCAGTATTCGCTTTAACAGCTACTATTCCGACATGCGCCTTGACTTCGCCCGTCTGATCACTGCTGACGGCAAGGTCTTCAATGTTGAGCGCGATGCCATGAAAATCGAGGACGTTGCTGAAAACTATATCTTCGGCGAGCGTAAACAGTTGACTTTCTCCCTGCCGGCCATTGCCGAAAATACCATCATCGAGTATCAGCTGTCGCGCAAGACAGTCCGGCAGACCATGGATCAGTACTGGATGAAGCAGCCCTTTTTTCATCATTTCCATTACTCCATCGCCAAACAGAGTCTGAGTGTGGAAAGGACGCGCAAATCACAAATCGTGCTGGAAATGCCGGAAAGCGAATACTTCAAATATAAAATCGTGAATGCCGGGGATGTAGTGCAAACCAAAAAACTGCCCGGCCAACGTATTCGGCGCAGCTGGACGCTGACCAACCTGCCTAAACTCAAACTGGAAGACGGTATGCAGACCTTTGACAAACTGCTGCCGTACCTGGATATGAGTACGATTAAATCCTGGCAGGACGTGGATAAATGGGCGGCGCAGATCTATGAGCCGGTCCTCAAACCGGATAAAAAACTGCGCGCCCTGGCGGCAGAGATCGTCAAGGGTAAAAAGACCCGCAAGGAGAAGATTAAGGCCGTCTACAAATACATGCAGGACAACGTGCGATATGTAGGCGCACATTTAAACAGGGGCGGTTATACCCCGCATCAGCCGGGTATCGTGTTAAAAAACCGCTACGGTGATTGCAAGGATCAAACGGTGTTGATTGTGTCGCTGTTGCGCGCGGCCGGAATCAACGCCCGCCCCGCCATCCTGCGCACCTTCCCCGAGATGGAGGTAGATAAACACATACCGACCATGCAGTTTTCACATATGATCACCTATATTCCGGATGAAGATATCTGGATGGATACCAGCGGCTCAGAGGCACAGTTCCCGGGGATCCATACCACACTGGAAACAAGGACAGCGTTTGTCATCGACGGTAAAGGCGGACAATTGCAGCAGATCCCCGCTTCTGCCGCCGCACTAAACAATGCGGTTGTGACCAACCGGTATCATTATGTCGGGGATGACATTGTCCAAAGCGTGACGTTTGTCCTGTACGGTGCGGTGGGCAACTACTGGCGTGGTTATCTGAATTCGCTGTCCGAACCGGAAAAGGGTGTGAAAAAATTTATCAAGGATGTTTACAATGACGGTGAGATTAAAAATATCAAATACAGTGATCACAAGGATGTCAGCAAGCCACTGACCATCAACCTGGATGTTGTATATAAAAATGCCTATAACGAAAACAAAAAACTGCTCAAATATCACACCAATGTGTTTTTTGTTGCGAAACTCTTTTCCTCAGTGAATGAGTTGATCAAACAGACAGAGCGAGTGCATGATTACCAATATGGGCTGAGCTTTACCGTTTCACTGAAAAATATTTATGATTTGCCATCGGCAAGCTATGCGGTGAAATTCGATAACAAGGCGCTGGAACACAATTCAAAATGGATTAAGACCACTCACAGCCATACGATCGCGGCTGACAAGGCGGTCGTGTCCAGTAAATATGTCTTTACTGATCATCTGGTCCGTCTGGCGGAGTTTGAAAAATTCCGTAAAAGCATTGTGCAGGCCATCAACAAATCCCAATGGGATTTACAACTGGTCTATGACAAAACCCGAACCGCACGCAACGAGATAAAGAATAAATTACGGAAAAACCCCCTTGACCTGAAGGCAATGGCGGAACTGGCCGAGCATCACATCGATATGGGCGAGTATGAAAAATCACTGGCAGTCTCCAGAAAGATCATCAAGCTGGATGCAAAAAACGGGCGGGCCTATTACATCATGGGCATCGCACTGGGCATGCTGGATCGCTATGCAGAATCGGAAAAGGCGCTGCTTAAATCAGAAAAACTGGGGTATGCGCCGTGAGACGGGCGGCGATTGGTTGGGCTTTACTGTTGTTGCTGACAACAGGTTGCGGCGTCAGTACCAAACGGAATAACGATGACAGTTCAATAGCGCTTATCCTGGGTGACAAGGTCCTTGCCTTTCAGCAGGAGCTGAAATCCGATCCGGATAATATCGAACTGAACCGCAAATTGCTGTTTGAGTATATCAATGCCTATGAGAATCGTCGTTCACCACTATTGCTGGATTTGATTTATCAACAGGGAAAGGCCTATCTTGCCCTGGTGCCGAATGATGAACGGATGAAGGTTATTCATTATGACTTCATGATCAAAAATTTCATCCTGTATAACCGCGATATTCTCCATGAGATGAGAACACTGTATACCTCCTCCAATCTGGTGGATGATGCAAGCATGCCGCCACCCTCCGCTGTAGAAGTGATCAAGATCCTCATCAAGAATGAGAGCGATCTGTTGCGCAGGGCGGATTTTACAAAAGGCAAACTCAAGGATGCTGTTCGGGAAAATCCCGCCTATCTCAAATCCTATAAACTGCTCTCAAGCATTTACGAAAATGAGCAACAATATGATCTTGGTATTGCGGTATTAAAACGCGGCCTGAAGGAAAACAGCGAGGATGCCGCCTTACACCAGGGTATAGGCAGGCTGTACAAGAAAAAAGCCATAAAGCGCAACAGCTGTTCCGTGATGGAAAAACAGATCCTGAGTCAGTCATTGAAGGCCTACAACACCGCCATGAAACTCGATAAAAGCAACACCGCTGTGCTGGAAGAGGTGGTGGAGCTGAACAGCCTGCTGGGGCGCGGCAGAATGGCATTGTTCTTCGCCAAAAAGTATCACGACACCGTTGGCAGCAATTACGCAAAGCTGACCTATGCCCAGCAGTTAATCTATATGTCAAACCTGAATAAAACCATGCCGCTGGTGAAAGACGTGTTACAGGTTGATGCAGGTAATGAATGGGCGAAGCGATTGCAACTGAATGTGCATTTTCTTCGCGCGGAGTGGCCTCAATATCTGTCCGCCACCGGTGTGGATCTGCAGGGTAACATGGACAATAAATTTTATTATGTGCTGCGTGAATACCTGGCTCGCCGCATGACCGGCAAGCGGGATCTGGCCAATGGGTTTTTATTACAGAACAGTTCCGGCATGACCTTGTCAAGTTGGGAACACAACTTGCGTGAATATTTCCTGGGCGAATTAACCAGTGAAAAATTATTCAAAGCCGCAGATGATGTCTGCAAGAAGACCGAGGCGAACTTTTATGTCGGCTTCAATGCCTGGTTGAACAAGGACACAAAAAACGCCAGGTTGTATTTCAACAGCGTAGTGAAAAACGGCCATCCCCGGTTAATTGAATACGTCGCGGCAAAGAATCTGTTGCCCAAAATCCGGCGCTGAACATCATTTCAGCACGCCGATCAGGGTGGGTGGTTGAAACAGGGCCCCGGCGGCCACATCATAGTTGATATTCAGCACCCTTCATCTATATTAGTAGATGCTAATTTAAATCTTGACAGAAATAGTCAGATATATTTAAATGTCGAGAAAATTTCACGGGTATTTCTGCCCGATTTGTAAATGGATAAAAATAGTGAGGTTAAATTATGAGTCTACCAGAACGTGATGGTGACGGTTACCTGCGGGATATGAGTGAATGGACCCCGGAAGTCGGTAAGGCCATGGCCGCAGAAGACGGCTTTGAAATGACAGATGAAAAGTGGGAACAGGTCCTGAAGGCGCGCGAATTCTACGATGACAACGGCTCTGTTCCGCCGATCCGTAAATTTGCCAAGTATATTGGCGCCGACCAAAAAGAAATGTTCAAACAGTGGATGACCGGCCCCATGAAACCGATCACCAAATACGGCGGGCTGCCAAAACCGACAGGTTGCGTCTGACAGTCCCCTGCCGCAAGGCCAAAGCCGCAGTTTTCTGCGGCTTTTTTTTGCCCGGTGACCGGGTTCGCGCTTTCGAGTAAACCTCTAAAGTAACAGGGTTGGCTGTCGTTAATTACGGGATAAGCTGTGACCTTGTTCCGTGGGGAAATTGACTGTGCAACTCAACCATGACACCGCCCATTCGGCGGAAGACCGCTGGCGCCAGAAATACCATGCAACCCTGGCAGAACAAAACCTGAAGGCAAAGCAGTGGCTTGATGCCGAGCAATTACTGCGTACCCTGGTTTCCCACCTTGGTATGCTGGTGGACCACTGTGATGATGACCTTGAGAAAAAACTGCAAAGATTACGCAAGGCCTTTCGTGAAGGCAGCGAAGTGTTGCAGCAGGAAAAACTCATCCGGGAGATATCGGAACACATCCTTGCCCTGAAAGGAGTGAACCGGCACGATAAGAACTCGGAAAAGGAAGAATTAAGCAGCCAGCGGATCCGCTTCATCGGTGAAGTACTGCTGGATCTGCTGGATCACATCAACTTCCCGACCGGTTTCATCCCGCAGATCGACAAGATCAAACAGATATTGCTCGCACCTGGCGCGACATTGGCGCACAGCGATGTCATCAAAGCGGTCAATACACTGGAGGCAGTACTGCAGGACATTTTTCAGGCGATCCGGGAAGACAAAAAGAACATAGAACAATATCTGCATCAACTCTCCGGTGAATTGAAAAACATCGACGAAGGGATCAATGCCACCCAGACCCTGGCCACCGCCAAACAGCAGGCCGAAGCAGCCATCAATGACGTGGTGGAAAGCGAAGTGCAAGGCATGGAACACTCCATGACCACAGTGACAGACCTGGAACGTCTGAAACACAGTGTGCAAGACCGGCTGGATGCCATCCGCGTACACATGGATAACTTCAAACAACAGGAAGCGGCCCGTAACGACGAAGCCGTTAAACTGGCTGCCCACCTCGGCAAGCAATTGCGCCGCATGGAACAGGAATGTGATCTGCTGAAAAAACAGATCCTGGAAAAACACGAACAAACCATGTCAGACACCCTGACCGGGATCCGTAACCGCCTGGCTTATGAAGAGGCTGTGAAGACGGAAGTGGAACGTTTTCAACGCTACGGCCGACCGCTGTGCCTGCTGGTGCTGGACCTGGATAACTTCAAGATCGTCAATGACACACACGGCCACGCCATCGGTGACAAGGCCCTGCAATTCATCGCGAAAATCCTGGCCGGCAACATCCGCAGCGTTGACTTTCTGGCCCGCTACGGCGGCGAAGAATTCGTCATCATTCTGCCGGAACTCTCACTGAAAGATGCGAAAAGCGTCGCAGACAAAATCCGCAAGGCCATCGAACGCAACAAGTTTGTGTACAAGGACCAACACATCCCCCTCACCGTCTCCGGCGGCATCGCGCAAATCCACAAGGATGACACCGCAGAATCCTTCTTCGAACGCGCAGACGACGCACTCTATGTTGCCAAGGAGCGGGGCAGGAATCGGATTGAGACGGAGTAGGGGTTAGTCGTTTCTTTTTTTCATTTTGCCGTATTTTTGTCTGTCGCGACGTGGTTTAGTGGGGCACTTTCTTTTGCTTATCTGGTGTACGTTACCTGAAAGGTTACTTTGGTTCCGCCCGCCGCTGCGCGGCTGAGGCGAGTGACTTTTCTTTGCGTTGTCCAAAGAAAAGTCACCAAAAGAAAGGACACCCCATCGGCGAAAACGTGTTTGCGATGGATTTCATCCTGTCATTGGCAGAAGGGGCGGTCGCTCCCGGCATCCTGCCTCCCGCGACATTAGTCCATCCATGGACGTCATCCATGCCCCTCTGCCAATGCGCGGCATCCCTGCCGCGATTGATTGATGATGAAATGCATCTCAACCACTCGCCGATGATGGGGCCCGATCCTCGCGGCAAGGTTCTTGTTTATGGCTAAGCCTGCTTTAAACATGATACTCGGGGGAGTGGTCATTCCCTTTGCTGCCCTGTGATTGGATTTGATTTTTGCATCGATAGAGTGGCGACAGGATGTCGCTGTTTGACAAAGGGCCAGGGAAGGCCCTTTTGTCAAACTCAGGCAAAAATCAAAACCAATCACAGGTTCAGGGCAGCAAGGGCGGCCTTCTCTTTGGTCACTTTCTCTTGGCCGCGCAAGAGAAAGTGACCCGCCAACGCCGCGCAGCGGCAGGCGGAAAAAAACAACATGGAATAATGCAACATCACTCGCCAATGCCACGCAGTGGCGGGCGAAACAAAGCAACTTTGTATGAAAAAGTTATACGCGTCAAAGCCGCGAAGCGGTGGGCGAAACAAACCAAACAACGATCAAGATACAAACGCCTGCCGGATATACCGCAACTTGTAATGCTGTGTCAGTCGATAAAACCGCCGCACCACATTCATCAACCACTGTCGGCTGCGTTTTTCGAGCCAGTTGACCAACAGGCGCGAGCAGAACCGGTAGGCGTAGCGGTTGGCCAGCCGGTAACGGCGTTGTTCCTGTTGAGTAAGCCCCTGATGAAAACCGGATTCAAGGAATAATCCGCTGAGGATGCGTTTTAACAGTCGGCTGTCCACCTGTTCATCCAGTAACAACAGCACGCTGACAAACTTGTCCACTTCCGCCTGCAGCTCCAGTTCAAACAGGGATACCTCACGTTCATAACCGGCGTTCCAGCAGAGGTAGAGGAAATGGCTGATCCCTTCCAGCGCCACCCAAAACTGGTGGATGTTGCCGTCATGCAGGTCGGCCAGCGGGTCGTTCTGTTCCAGATGAGTGACGATGCCGGCGTCCAGATAGAGAGCCACCGCCAGGGTGTCATCGGTCTGCGAAAGGAGTAACTTCTCGGGACAGGTTCGTCCTGCAGGGCCGTTATCGTAGTGACTCGCAACGGCCGGATCAGTGATCAGAAAATCGGTGACCTGTAAACGGGTATCGATCTCGTAGATAGCTTCCAATTGTTGCTGGAGTTTGTTGAGCAAGCGCCGCTCCTGTCCTTTCCGCACTCTTTGTTGTTAGCGGATGACCGGGAAAAATATTGAGTTTGGGTTAAACTGGGCAGGTGATGTGGAAAAAACGCGTATTTGTCATTGTCATTCTGGTGTCGGTACTGCCTGTGCAGGTGTGGGCCTGTGCCTGTTGTGCGGATGAGGGAGACTGGTATCAGGCCACCGAGGAATTCAAGGATTGGGAAGTGGAAGAACTGAATCAGGTGAACTTCAACCATCGTGCGGAACTGTTCACTGCGATTTATTCACCCGAGACAAAGGGGCTCCCCAGGCGATTACAAAACTTCTATTATTTTGATTTGCGTCCGATCCGGGTCAAGCGCGATTGGGCCTTATTACTGCGAGGAGTTCCCTTCGGCGGAAATGGTGTATTGCGCCTGAAAATTCCCGACAAGGTGGAAAAATTTCGTACCGATCTGAAAGACCGTCCGCCCAGTCGCGGTTATCCCACCGTGACGCTTTACAAGGAAATGCGCTTTGAGGGGGCGATCAGCGGTGAAGGGATTTTCAAAACCAAACCCGGTGGCAAAAACCGTTACAAACTTATCCTGCAGGGGCGCGGCCATATCTGTGACAGCCGGGATGATTACCGCAACTGGGTGTTGATCATCAGTGGTGAAGAGCTGCAATTTACCCTGCACGGCGTGATCGAACAGCCCAAACCGGCGCAGCAAAACAAACCGTAATATTACTCATGTTGCTTTGCCTGTGGTTGGCAAAGCGGCGGCAGCGACTGATTAAATCATCCGGCCGCTCCCGCCGGTCTGAAACCCGGATTCAGGGTTATTTCTTTCCCTTGCGTTCCGCCGGTTTGCCCTTGGCGGGTTTGCCTCTGGCAGGCTTGCCTTTATCCGATTTACCCCTGGCCGGTTTGGCTTTATCAAACTTGCCTTTGGAGGGTTTGCCCTTGTCCGATTTACTTTTATCCGATTTGCCTCTGGCGGGTCTGGCTTCATCGTTTTTGTCCCGGTCGGGTTTGCCTTTGTCGCCCTTGTGTTGCTTGTCCTTGAGGGAGAGCTTGGCTCTGTACCCGTCACCGGCCCGTTTTTCGCCGAGGCGCGAGATATTCAGTTGTTGGCCGCTGACCCAGACCTTTTGCAGATCACGAAAGACTTCCTTGGGCATGCCTTCGGGCAGGTCGACGGTGCTGTATTCGTCATGGATCTTGATTTGACCGATGTAGGCGCTGTCCAGTCCGGCTTCATTGGCGATGGCGCCGACGATGTTGGCCGGTTTGACGCCATGGTTGTGTCCCACTTCGATGCGGAAGGTTTGCATGCCTTCGTCCTTGTCGTGGCGATCTCGGGATTTGCGTGCCGGCCGGTCATCTCTGGCGCCACGGTCTCGTGGGGGACGGTCGCTCTTAGCCGATTTGGACGGGCGTGGTGCATCTTTCAGCAGCAAGGGTTCGTCACCCTGCAACAGGTTGGCCAGGGCGGCGGCGATTTCGATGGCCGGGATGTTGTGTTCCTGCTGATAGGCTTCCAGCAGTGCCTGATACATACCCAGCTCTTGCGCTTCCAGGGTATCGGTAATGCGTTGTTTGAAATTGGCAATGCGTTTGTCGTTTAGAATCTCTGTTGACGGTAATTCCATCAGGTCGATCTGCTGTCGGGTGGCCCGCTCGATGGCCTTGAGCAGGTTGCGCTCGCGGGGCGCCACAAACAGGATGGCGTCACCCTTGCGGCCGGCGCGACCGGTGCGGCCGATGCGATGCACATAGGCTTCGGTATCGGTGGGGATATCATAGTTGATCACATGGCTGATGCGTTCCACATCCAGACCACGGGCCGCCACGTCGGTGGCGATGACGATATCGATCTGGCCGCCCTTGAGTTTTTCAATAATGCGTTCGCGTTGTTTTTGCTGGATATCACCGCTCAGGGCGGCGGCGGCATAGCCGCGGGCCGCCAGTTTTTCTTCCAGTTCCACCGTCATCAGTTTGGTGCGGACGAAGATGATGATGGCGCTGAAGTCTTCGGCTTCAAGGATTCGGCTCAGGGCGTCCAGTTTGTGCAGGCCGCTGACCAGCCAGTAACGCTGGCGGATAGAAGCGGCGGTGGTGGTGACGGTCTTGATGGTGACTTCGGCCGGATCGTTCAGATATTGCTTGGCAATACGCCGGATCGCGGTGGGCATGGTGGCGGAAAACAGGGCGATTTGGCGCGTGGTCGGGGTCTGGGAGAGGATCCACTCCACGTCATCAATAAAGCCCATGCGCAACATTTCATCGGCCTCATCCAGCACCAGGGCCTTGAGGTTGTCCAGCTTCAGGGTACCGCGCCGCATGTGATCCATGACCCGGCCCGGTGTGCCGACCACCACATGTACACCACGTTTTAACATATTGATTTGTCGACCATATTCCTGTCCGCCGTAAATGGGCATGACATGAAAATCTTTCATGGCGGCGGCGTATTTCTGGAAAGCCTCGGCCACCTGGATGGCCAGTTCACGGGTCGGAGCCAGCACCAGTACCTGTGGATCACGAATAGTGAGATCAATCCGGGACAGGATGGGCAGGGCAAAGGCCGCTGTCTTGCCGGTGCCGGTTTGGGCCTGACCGACCAGATCGCGCCCCTCCAGCAAAAGTGGGATGGTCTCGGCCTGAATCGGTGACGGGGTTTCATAACCCACGGCCTCCAGGGCTTTCAAGACGGGTTCGATCAGCGCGAGTTGACGAAAACTCTGCACAGCAGCGGCTTCAGAAGACATATCGGGGAATTACCTGTGGTTCGTACCGGCAAGGCGCCGGTGGGGTGTGAATTGCAAAAGGACGCGCAGTATACGGGGGAATGGGGTGGTTTGCACTGGATATTTTTCGTCCAGACATGAAATCACCGCTGTCAGCGGGCCGACGCGTCATGCCGCTTATGCCTATTGACCGGCCCATTGCCGGATATCTCGCATGAGCGACTGGTAGGGGGCGGAGGCCAGATGTTGCTCCAGTGCGGCGCGTTCCTGTTCGAGTGATGCGGAGAGTGCATATTTGTATTTGGCCTGCTGTTTTGTTCGGCGGGCAATATAGCCCTGATAGAGCGGCTCGAAATGGTCATGGATATCGACAAAGGCCTGCCACAATGGCCGGTTGTCGATAAACCTGGCATAAATCTGCGGCGCTTTTTGTTGCAGCGCCAGCATATAGGTAAGGATGTAATAGGTGAACTGCGGGTGGGCAAGATACTGGTCCGACAGGGGCTTGTATTTTGTGTAGGTGGAAACATTGGGCAGACCGTTAAAGTATTTGGTTTCCTTTCTTTCCGTCACAATACTGTATTGCCGTGCCTGCACCAGTGCTTCGTGATAGGCAAAGCCGTGATAGTAGGCATGATACTCATCCAGCAGATCAAACACACCCTGGCCGCCGCTGCGTCCCTTGACATAGACGTTATAGCGCGGCGTGCGGACTGTCTTGTCATGCACCAGACTATCCGCGATGCCTGAACTGTAGTTACGCTGCATGAGGATATACATCACGCCCCGTGTCGGCAGATAGACCGCCATATAATGTTGGCCGAGACCGGTATCGAAGTATGGCCCGTTGGTTTTGGATTTGGCCGGGCGATGCGGATTCTTTACTCCCAGTGGGTCAGCGGTTGAAAAACGGTGCATCAGTTCATGCACACTGGTCGAAAGTTTTTTCAGTTCCTCTTCCGAATCGGGTTTGGCCTGCTTGTCGAGGTATTCCGCCAGCGTGGATTTAGAGGTGCAGTATTTTTCCTCCCAGGCATGCAGCCGACGAATGATCGTTGCCTGGGTCGGGGCGTGTGCGGCCACCACCCGCATCAGCCGGGCCTCGACCGCCTCGTCGCGCTGTCCCGTGTAACAGGCATACCGCTTGCCCAGCACGATACCGCTGAGTTGTTCATCCATGCGCACCGGGGCGGGCAAACTGCACGCACTCACCAGCAAAGAAATTACAAGTGCAAAGCGGCTGAGTTGGGGCATGGCAGTGGACCTTCGGCAACAGGTACGGGTGCTTGTCTATTAACTATATAAGAGAAATAGGGATTTTGCCTGACAAAAGCCGGCATGTTGCAGAACTGTGTCGTATTTGCATTAAACGCTTTCCGGCCCTGCCGGGGCGGATGATACGTTGTGGTTACCGGCGGGCCGAGTCGAGCAGGGCGATATTCTGTTGTGGCGCCTCAGTCGCAATGGCATAGCGGTTACGACCGTTTTTCTTGGCCGCATAAAGAGCGCTGTCGGCCACCTGTATCAGATCTGTTTCACTGCACGACATGTCAGGTATCAGTGAGCTGATACCAATACTGATTGTAACGTGTGCGGTGATCGGGGATTGCTCATGCGGTATTTGTAATTGCTGCACCTTTTCCAGCAATGCCGCTGCCGATGCTTCGGCATGCGCCAAATCGGTGTTGGGCATCACCACAACAAATTCCTCACCACCATAGCGTGCAACCAACTCACCGCTGCGTTTGAACAGTTGCCGGGCGGCCTGTGCCACTTTGACCAGACACGCATCACCTTCAGGATGACCATAGTGATCATTATATTTTTTGAAGTAATCCACATCGAACAGTAACAGGGAAATATGACTGCCCTGACGCATGGCGCGTTTGAATTCATTCGGAATGGTTTCATCGAACATGCGCCGGTTTGCCACCTGGGTCAGACTGTCTGTCCGTACCAGATACTCCAGTTCCCGGTTGGCTTCCGCCAACTGTGCTTGTGCGATTTTTGTTTCAAGTTCTTTTTGTTTGCGATCAGTAATGTCGCGGATAATCCCGATAAATTGACTGCCCTCAGCGGTGACGATTTCTGTCACCGCAAGGTCCATGGGGAATATCGAACCATCCGCTCGCTTGCCCTCGACTTCGCGGCCCACGCCGACGATTTTCGGTGTACCGCCATGCAAATAATTTTCCAGATACTTGTCATGCATATCATGGTAGGGATTCGGCATGAGGACATTGACATTTTTCCCCAATACAGTGTGCGCTTCCATGCCAAAAATACTTTCTGCGGTTTTGTTGAAGGAAAGGATCCGTCCGTCGGCATCAATGCTGATGATCCCGTCAAAGGTATTATCCAGAATACCCTGCATCTGACTGGAATGTCGGTCCAGATCGGAAATGGTATTGGCGAGTTGCCGTTTCATATTATTAAATGTTACGGCCAGTTGCTGAATTTCGATTGGGCCACGCGTGGTTATCGTCGAATCAAATTTACCGGAAGAGATGTTGCGCGATGCCTCTCTGATTTCCGCCAAGGGCAGGGCGATATAGTAATGTAATAACAGCGAGAGAATAATCGCCAGTGCCAGCATAAAAAGAAGTTCCGGCAGCTTGCCGGTCATATTGGCATACCCGGCCTGGGACAGACTGTCTGAGATGTCGTAACTCAGGTAAACCACCCCCTTGCCCAGATCGCGCAGCGCGGCTTTTTCCCCCGGATAGATGAAGCTCATTAAGGCGAGAAATTGTTGCTGCTGTTCGATATATTTGATCTCAGCCAGTCTGGTGTCCTGAACGTTGAGAAAATCCTCTGCGGAAAAATTCGGCAGAACGGTTGCCGCATCTTTGCCTCGCAAGGAAAATTGATTGCTGAACAGGATGGCGCCATCCGGTTTAATGACGGCGATATACTTGACCATGGGATTGGTGGACAACTGGGTGATGCTGTCTTCGAGTAATTGCGGGTCAAAGCGAATTGTCCCGGCTGCAAGGCGCGTTAAGCGGGCAACTTCGCGTTGCAGATAATCCATTGATTGCGTTTTGTACTCACGGGTGCTTCTGATCGAACCCAGCATCAACGACAGGCCGATAATGATCAACAGGGCAATAAAAATACTTGCCGGCAGGATTACACGCAGGCTGAGGTATTTATCCTTCCAGCTGTAGTTATGGTAGATATTGTCCATTGAATAATCCTGCCAGTGAGATTTCCTTGCGCAAGAGTTTTGCCTTTAGCATGACACCGGCCAGCTCAGTCGCGTTTTTTTCCATGTCAGGCAGATTATTCAGTAACAACTTGCGGTTGGCTGCAGCATCCGGCAGCTCAATACCGTGGTATGCCCGAGGGATCTCCTGTGCCGGTATCTTGAGTCGTTGCGTCATCAGCGGTGTGACCTGTTGCGGCGCGGTCATAAAGTCGCGCAGCGCCATAAAATGTCCCGCCACAAGTTTTCGTACTGCTGTCGGGCTTGACTTGATCACATCCGGACGAACAGCGATAACATCAACAATGCGACCGGGTATATCCGCGCTGGTGAACAAGGTAACGGGTTTGCCTGGCGCGAGTTGGCTGACCACCGGCTCAAAGGTCACCAGCGCATCCACCTCGTTGTTCAGATAGGCATCGCGGTGTCGGTTGACATTCAAATGCCGGATAGTGATATCACTGCTGTGCAGACCGGCTTTTTCCAGAGCGGCATGCAGCATCACCGCACCAACCGCCGATTGTTCCACACCGACACGGTGTCCCTTCAATGCTTGCAGGGTTTTAATTTTCGGGTTTGCCAGCAGGACATCCGCCCCCAGGGAAATATCCAGAATGGTGACGACCGTCAAATCCAGACCTTCCGCCCGGGCGGTGAGTACTTCATCCAGTGTCAGGCAGGCGCCCTCAACCGTGCTTGCGGCCAATGCTTCAATACAAACCGAAGCGGAAGGCATCTCAATCATGCGGACTTCTTCTTCAGAGAAATACTGCTTTGCACGGGCCAGATACAGAAATTCGTATCCGGGCCAGACATTCGAGGCGATGCGTATTCCCGGCTCGCTCTTAGAACAGGCGGTCAAACCGAACGGCAGCACAAGGCTTGCTGTGGCAAGCGCGGACAGGTGAAGAAATTGACGACGATTGATCCCGGCCGGCTGATTTTTTTTCGATTTCACGCAGAGCACCCTCAGTGATAAATCCCTTGTTTAATAAACTGTAACTGCTTCTGTCTTGCATATCGGCATGACGGAGAAAAAATCAAAACCAGAGAGGGATTTATTTCCATTTAATAGGGGGATTTATCACAATTTCACATTCTCGCCCTACGGTTGCTGGTGCATGTGCATCTTTATTGCGGTCACGCAAATCGGATATCGCCATGGCACAGGTTTTCGCCGGTGAGATGCACATTGCCTTATTTCAGGTACCTGCATTGCGTGGACCACACCATTAGTCTTGTAACAAATATTAACAAACAGGGGCGTTTTATTGCTTTGGCGGGTCATTACGCTGGAATATCACTGTGCAATAATTAATTATTACTTTATCTCCGGATAATCAGGCGCCGTTTATTTGGTGAAACAAATGTTGAATAAACGGCAAAAAACCGGTGCAACCTGGCCATCGCCACGTTTTTTATTGTCATGTCAACGCACGTTAACTGAATATGGAAATCCGTAGATGAGTCATACCTCTGTGCAGCAAACTGACGAAACACTGTTGAGTCACCGTCAGTATCTGGAAAATCTGCTCCGTATTGCTGATGTGCTGTCCAACAACAGTAATCTTGATGTAACACTGTCAAACCTCATGCATGAACTGCTGGATATCTTTCAGACAAACCGGGCCTGGTTGTTATATCCATGCGATCCGCAAACAGCTAGCTGGCATGTCCCGGTGGAGGCTGCGACGGTGGATTATCCCGGCGCCTTTGCCAGTGGTGAAATCATTCCCATTGATGATGCCACGGGGACCATCTTTAAAGAGGTGCTGGCGGCACCCGGTGCGGTGATCTATGACTTTGATGCAGAGAATACACCGCCGCAAATAAAAAAATTCAGTATTAAAACCCAAATGGTGATCGCACTGCGCCCCAAGGGCGACAAGCCCTGGATGCTGGGTATGCATCAATGCTCCCATGCCAGAGAATGGAGCGATGCGGACAAGTCCCTGTTCAGGGATATTGCCATGAAAGTGAGCGACATGTTAACGCAACGCTTGTTGCTGCAACGTCTGGAAGAAGAATTAAAGCTGAGAACAGCAATGCAGGATGAACTTGTCCGGGCCAAGGAAGAAGCTGAGGCCGCCAATCGGGCCAAGTCCGAATTTCTCTCGGTAATGAGTCATGAACTGCGTACCCCGTTAACCTCGGTACAGGGGGCATTGGCCTTGTTGCTGGGAAATATGCCTGATGAATTGCCGGCCAGGGCAGTAAAGATGCTGGATATTGCCCAGCGCAATGGGGAACGACTGATGCGTCTCATTAACGACCTGCTGGACATCAGCAAGATCGAAGCGGGTAAAATGGAAATTCAACCGGCCAAACATCCGTTACAGGGATTATTACAACAGGCGGTCGAGGCAAACAGGGCATATGCGGACAGCATGGAGATCAAACAACGCCTGTTTATGCCTGAGCAGACGGTGTATGCCATGGTTGATGAGGACAAGTTCCAGCAAGTCATGGCCAACCTGATTTCCAATGCCATCAAATTTTCACCGAAAATAAATACGATTGAAATCCATCTGGCCACACATGACAACCATGCCCGGATAACCGTCAAGGATTATGGCTCCGGGATACCTGAAGCGTTCCGGCCGATGATCTTTGACAAGTTTACCCAGCATGATGCAGCGGATACGCGCAAACAGGGCGGAACCGGTCTGGGGCTGGCGATTACCCGTCATCTGGTGGAGAGTATGCAGGGTCGGATCGATTTCAGTTCAACAACGGGCATGGGCAGTGAGTTTTATGTCGAGCTGCCCATTCCGGAGTAAGTCAACCGCACGTTTCTGCAACAGGCGGATGTCATTTACCCTCTCGCCATATTCTATCTATATAGCAAGCCCGGCGCGGCGCGTTCCCCTATTCATCTTGCCGAAGCACCGGTGACCCGGTGTCGGTCCTCTTGTTCCCTTATACCGGCAAAAAATATTTTTTCATTTAGTGGATATTTTTCACACATTATTAACTACGTTTATGTATGATTCGCATCCAATTATGACCCACCACCAAGAGGTATCCCAGAGTAAGTATGACCATCAGAACAAATGGATTTTATATTTTTGGAATCAACCAATTAGGTAATAAATTTCGCCCCTCCGACTGGGTTGAACGCATCGCCTCCACCTTCGGTAATTACGACACCAACCATCGCCTGCAATATCACCCCGACATCATGCCAACCCGTTTTGAGGGTGAGAAATGCCTGTTTGTGGCCGAAGCCCTGGCCCGGACCAATCCCGTTGCTTATCGTTTTATTGTGGACTTCGTGACCGGTAACGGTTTGAAGACCTTCATCCCGGGTCAGCCCCTGCTGCCTGTTGCCTCGTTCGTTTTCCCCCGCGCCGCCTGAGACGTCGCGAAATGTTGCCGCCCTGACAGGAGAACCTGTCGGGCCGGATGTGTCGTCCCTGAAATTCAAACACTTCATCCTCAATAAAGAACGGCGATAGAGTTCGCATGTCGATTCGTATTTATCGACAGGGACAGCGATCAGTGCGGGGGATAATGCTTTAAACGATATATAACAAAAAGAATTTACTGACAGGGAACACGAAAATAAGACTTACATATAGTGCGTCGGGTGGTTAAAAAATAAATTGTCCTGTGTATTGATATTACATGGCTCAATAATCTTGCCGGTTTGTGACGACTGCATCACAGTTTCAATGCAGTGCAAGAACCTTTTTGCGCTATCGAAGCGTGTATTAAATGGTGTCTTCATTTGTCATTGATGAATAGATGACTATTTTTCCTCTTACTGTACAAAATATAGCCAATTCAAATGGCAAGGAGATCACAAGATGAAATTCCGGGGTCATGTTGTTGCTGGTTTAATTCTATTAATGCTGGGTAACAGCATTGCCTTCGCATCCAATAATGATGTCTTGGTCATCGTCAATGATAATTCCATCGACTCGGTACAAGTCGGTGAACACTATCGAAAACACCGCAAGCTTGATGAGGAGCAGGTGATCCACGTCAAGGTGCCAAATCAGTATTTTATCAACTGGACGGAGTTTCAAAGTTTACGTGATCAGATCCTGCGCTTTGGTATATGTCCTTCCGTTGATGCCGAACGTCGTCCTGCCGCCTGTAACGATGCCTCCCTTCCCATCTATACCGAACAGAATATTCAGGCACTGACCGCCGCAACCAGGGTTCGCTATATCGTTACCACGCGCGGCGTTCCCACTCGCATGAAAGTTGATAATTCAACACTCTCATCACCAAACGAAACAACCTCTGTCGATAACTATCTGCGCTTCTGGCTGGCCCGTTACATAGAGAAGGATACATCCTTCCACAGTTTCAAGGAGCGCGCCATTGCCTTTGGTGATGGTCGTGGCATGCGCAAAGTTAATCCGGCCGTTGACCTGGAATACATCATTGGTCGTATTGATGGGCTTGACCTGACCTCGGCAAAAGCGCTGATTGATCGTGCCATTGAAGTGGAAAAAAACGGCTGGTATGGAAAACTGTATGGCTCAACTTTTGGTGCCATCGCCGGTCGATCCGTATTTATGAACTATGAGACGAATAAACCAATTTATGGTGATTTCAATAATGGTTGGCGTTATGCGCTTGGACTGTTTGGTGAAAATCGTCCTGAATGCAGTAATTACACCAGTCCCAATCACTATTTTGCCTATCCTCAAAACCACCCCCAGGGCAAGGCCCCCGCACACTGTCTTGCACAATTCAACAAGGGTAATCCCAACGAGAACATGCAGGGTCACTCCTCGTCCCGCTCACCCATCGTCGGTGATGCCCTGGCCTATATTGGATCGCTGGATGGTCAAACGGTGATTGGTGGTTTCAACACCTTGCTGAACTGGCGCAAGGATGCATCCTGCACGGTTACCCTGTGTAAGGATGCGGCCGATCCGGCGGCCTGCCGCGCCGCATCCACTGACCCCTATCGCGAGATTAATACCGAGTGTGTCGGCGTGGCGCCGGGTTTTATTGGCTATAACTTCCAGTCCTATCCTGTGGCGATCATGGCCGGCTGGCCGACCAGCTGGGCGCCCAGAAGCACTGACCAGAATAATCCACCGTTGATACTGGATAATGATGCAGCCGAGGGTGCATCCAGTGTGTGGTTCAGCAATGCCGATGAGGTAGATCAGCCGACCTGCTATGTCTACAACAACGGCAATTTCGACGGTACACAACAATCCTGCCGTGCCGGCAACCGGGTCGGTCTGCAACAAACCATTAATCAACAGAGTACCGATCCGTTAAATCCTTCCACCTATACGCTGGCCTATCAACTCAAGAGTCGGGGTATCGAGAAGCCATCCTTTGTCATTGCCTATTTGCTGTTTAATTATCCCAAGGAAAAGAATATTCCCTGTCCGACCGGTTTATCCGGCAGTCAAGCCGGTACAGTTTGTACCTATAGTGCGGCCAAGGGTGTCAACCTGAAGCCGGGGGACTCCGACTGGCAACCGATACAACATAGCTTTACCACACCGGCCAACACCGGTCTCAACTTTACCAGCATCATTGTTGGTTTCAGCGGAATCCTGGGTGATGGTGGAGCAGGCATCGATGCGGTCTCGGTCAAGCTGGACGGTGACGCAACCGAGTTGGCGCTGAACGGTTCTTTTGAACAGGGCCACATGCAAACCGGCACGGGTGATTATGCCGCCAACTTCCTCTCCCGACTGGGCGGTACCGCCTTTTGGGGCAGCCTGAGCCACCACCAGTCGGGCGGACACTCCTTCAGTCAAACCTCACTGACCACCATGACCTATCTCATGCGTGGCTTGCCCCTTGGCGATGCAGTCTGGCTGGGCGAAGGCCATGTCAGCGGTATCCTGTATGGCGACCCGCTCTATTCACCACTTGCGGTTCGTCTGCAACTCAAAAAAGCATACCAGTGGAATTTTATAACCGGTGATGAAGTCAAGTTGAAAGGCAGCACCGTCAATGGCACCAGTGAGAAACGGGTGGCAACCACCTACAGCATCGACTATTGCCGGGGTGATGACTTTTATCTCTGCGGTAACAGTGACAATCCCTGGCTTGCTACCGGTATTACGGGTGAAGGCGGCGAAGACAATGAAGATGTGGGTGAGCTGGATACCACCACCATGCAGCCCGGAAAATATGTGTTGCGTCTGGAAGTACACAGTCGACATCATGACAGCGGCAAACAACAGTCATTTTATGATTACCTGCCCGTAGTCGTGTATGACGCCACCTCTGATCTGGATGGCGACGGCCTGACGGATAGAGAAGAACTCACGGGCAGTATACAAACAAACCCGGCTCGGGCGGATACCGACGGTGACGGCCTGCAGGATGGTGAAGAGATCAGGATTTATCATACCGACCCGACAAAATACGATACTGACCGTGACGGTCTGACGGATTATTATGAAATCAAGATATCTAACACGGATCCACTCAATCCTGATACGGACAATGACGGCTATACGGATGGTCATGAAGTGCGATCTGGCAGTAACCCGAAAGATCCGCTTGACCTGCCGGTTGTGATCACCTCTACGCCCCCCACCAGCGCTGAAGTGGATGTCACATTGACATACCAGGTGACGACAAATTCGGCGGGGAATTTATATAGCCTGCGTTTCAGACCTGCGGGTATGCAAATCGATCAATCCACCGGTCTGATAACCTGGAAACCGGATATCTCCGTAGCCGGGTCATACCAGTTTGTCTTTATCGATGTTTTCAACGGCACAAAGACTGCCACACAGTTCTCTATTATTTACGTCAATGCCATTAACAACGGCGACATCAACGAAGATGGTGTAGTGAATGCAACGGATGTGTCACTGGCCCAACAGATTGTCGACGGTACTCTTATACCGTCAGAACGGCAGAAGGCTCGTGCAGATGTTGTTTACGATCAGGTGATCGATAATGCGGATGTCGCGAAGATACAGACACTCATCACACCCTGATTCGGCATCAACCAGCCGGGGCAAAGCGAAATCGTATAGCGCTTTGCCCCGGCCTTGTCTGATTATCCACTTACGGCCAACGGAGCCAGATAGACTCGAAGGTAAAAACACCGATATTGATGTTACTGACAGCGCCGGTATTGGTATCCGGTAATGCCGGGCTGCTGCAACTGCCGTTGCCGCTGATCTTGACCATACCTGTTTGAGTATTGTGCTGATTTGATGTGATATTGATCGTGCAAGCACCGTCCGCTGTTTGCCATTCACGGGGATCACCCGAACGGCGATGTATCACGATATGGGCCGTTCTGTTATTGGCCGCCAGACCCGGTATGAAATTCTCATGATAGATTTTAATGTTGGGTTCGCTGCCCAGTCCGCCAAAGGAGACAATCAGCTCGCTGTTCAGGGTGCGGGCACCGCCACAACCGGCGCTCACACCATGATTGACGTTGTAATTTAACTCACCGGATATCGGGCCGGTATAGTTGCACGTCTCCACCGGAGGAAAACCGGGAAAGCCGTTACTGTCACCACCGCCACACCCGGCCAGTCCGGCAGCAAACAACAAGGGAAGGATATAAATGGATTTAAATACAGGCTGTATGTTCATCATTGATCTGCTCTTTGTCGTTGGTTGGCACAAGTAGAGTGATCAACTGTATGTGCCGGCAACTGAATTCAGGGTGAACAGCGACAACAAGCGGCAGGTAAACAATTAAGCTTGATATGCTGCCGGCTATTACTCCAGCATGGGCATCAGATCGGTTTCGATCAAACCCAGATCAATCTGATTCAGAAAATTGGAATAGGCCATCCAGGCGGTAATGGCATTCAGATCCACCAGCGGCGGCGGCAGGTATTTGGGCGGGATCACAATACCCCGTTCCATTAATCTGGCCAGCGTTCCCATGTCTTCCAGCGCCAGCTTGCCGCAAAACAACAGCGGAATGCGCTCCAGCTTGCCCCGGCGCACCGCCAGACGAATGAAGTTATAGACCAGAATAAACCCCTTGCTATAGGAGAGATCCTTGGTAAACGGCCCCAGCTCAGGAGTACTGCCGCGAAACACACGGGACGTCACGGTATAGGCCTCCTCGGCGGAGCGGCCTTCCGTGGTAAAGATGTGAAAGATATCCAGGAAGCTCGCCCCCTGCTCCGCAAACTGGATGGCGCGGATCCGATCTGCAATGCGGCGCAAACGGGCCGGGTGGGATTTAAACGAGATCACCTCAACAAACACCGCCAGCCCCTCCTGGGTAATGGTGTCGGAAGGTGTGCCCTTGCACAGGAAAGAACAGGTCGGTTGCAGGCGACCGTTCAGGGTGGTGCCCACATGCACCCAACCTTCATGGGCCTCCAGCCCCTGCAGATCCCGCTCACTGAAAAACGAATTGGCGCGTAACTTGATATAGTCAGAACCCGCCGCCGCATCGGCCACAATCCCGTCACTCTCGATCACCCGAACCCTCGCCTCCGGATCGGGAAAGGCCCGATCCAGCCACGCCTGCAACATGGGAATGGCCTTTTGCGTGGGAATGGACCGGGGGGAAGCCTCCAGAAACATGCGCTGGTCAATCTGGCGCAGGGAACGATCCAGCAACTTGCCCAGATCCGCCACCGTCGGCCCGCCGGCATGAAAGGTATCACTGGAACGGCCATACAACTCCTGGGAAATCAGCGAAAAATCCGGCGTACCCCGCGCCTCCAGCATATCCAGCACCCGCTGATACTCACGGCACATGCGCAACATGATATTCCCCGCCGGATCGAGATTACCCAACTGCGTATGGATATCCTGCGTAATGGTCTGGAAAGCGCGCCGCACCTCATTCACATCGTAGCTTAGGGGATTCCGCCGGTAATAACCGGCATCCACCTCCGGCTGGCGGCGATACTTGTTTTGAAAGAAAGACTTCTGGACATCGTCACCCCACTTAATCGCATCCAGAATACGAATCGGACCCTGGGTCTTGACGATACGGTCAGACAGGCTCTTGATAACAGACAGGTATTCAACGTCACCCATGCCGGGATTCTGGCATGGAGGAGAGCGGGTTTACAATAGGGTTTTATACAAGAAAAGCAGGCGAAAAGGGGACAGCAAGTATTTCTTATTGGTGAGAAAACCTGCGGGTGCTATATTGAAATCAACCAAAAGCAATTCTCTCAACCCGACGTTAAACTTGCCGGATAATAATATTTTCTGCATTTTTTTTAATCGGGACGAGTGTTCCACGACAGCCAACAGCCATACTTATGAAAACATCACACACCATTTCCATTTTGCTTTTCCTTTTTGCCACCACCTGCTATGCCGGCGATTCAACACAGGCGGCAGGGATTACGGATACAAAAATTCTTGAGATTTTGCTGAAGAACACGGACGTCTTGCTGAAAAATGGAAAGTATTGTACCAATGCCTCTGCCCAGTCCGGCGCAAAGACGTTCGGTGACTATCTGGCAGGGCACTGGCTGGTGCAAAAATCAACAACAGCAAAAAACTGGCTTGAGATAATCATCAACAAAGATAAAAACCGGGCCGGCTGGGCAGTAGACGTCATGATTTATCAGGAGTTTATGGCCGAGGAAGGTGGTGGTACATGGCTGCAACGACGAGGCGTCGGTGTTCAGTTATTTATCAAACCCGACCTGACAGCGGATAGAAACTCGTTTATGTGTATAGGGACCGATTGAATCAGGGACAGTGATGGGTGTGGTGATTGGTGGTAACGGGTTAAGGAAAAAATTCCTCCGTTCCCTTTATTACCCTTTATATCATATCTGGCCACGCGCACTGGGTGATAGCTCAATTTTGACAGAAGACATGATGGCATCAGACAGTGCCTTGGCCATCAAATACCACGGTTCTTCGCGAGTGCGCACGGAAAGGTAATTAAAACCAAATGTGAGATAGTGGTTACGAGTGACGGGATGACAATAGGTGGGATAGGGTTTTGACTGTCTGTCAATTTCGTAATACAACCACTGCTGATTATTTATATTATGAGTAGAGAAATCCCGGGGAGGATAAACACCCAAATCGGCTTCTTCATTAAATTTTTTGTAATTATGAGTAATATCTGAAGTAATGATATCACTCAGGTTATCAAGAAAAAGATTTGCAGAACCGGCGAGTGTTTTAAACAACACAACCCTGAACTGTAATGTAGCCAGCCCTGGATTAAACATGGCGCGATAACAAAAAAACCTCTCAAGCAAGGTAATGTGCGGCGTGCCGTCTAACACTGTAAAAGCACCCTGATCATAGATGTTTATCTGTGATTTGAATTCACCAGCCGGATTTGGGATGTCAGTACAATTACCGTCCGGCATATCGAATGCGATACGACTGCCTGACAGATCAATTTCGTATTGCTTCCTTGTAGAAAGCGACGGCCCTTTCGGATTTTTCTCTGTAGCAAAGCCAAACATTCAGTAATCATATATCATTTCTTAGACCGTGTAAGCTTTAGCGCTGGGAGACAGGTCAATTTTCACGCTCGACATGATGGTTTGCTCAAGTTGCTTTGCCATAAGCAGCCAGGGTTCATCAGGCTCTCTTTCTGTAATATAGAAAAAGCCAATAGTAATATAGTGATTTGGCGAAATGACAAAACAATAATTAGGATAAGCCTTGCCCTGATCATCAATTTCGTAGCGCAGCCATTCCTGATTATTGGTTGTTATTGTGGTAAATTCCGTTGGCGGGTAGATACCCATATCCGCCTCACGATTAAATGACGCAAAACTGCGGGTAATATCAGTAACAATTTGTTCCTGAATATTATCTTTAAAAAGGTTCGTTGTATGATCGCCGCTTTCTCGCAACATAATTCGAAGTTGCAGAGTGCCAAGACCAGGCTGCATGAACGTACTGTAACAAAAGGAACGCCTTAAGAGTACGATGTAAGGTACACCTTCGCCTGCTGTATATGCGTCTTTGTTATAGATGTTGACATTATTTATTATTGATCCTTGCGGTTCCGGATGATCCTTGCAGTTGCCATCGGGTAACTGTAAGGAAAAAACAGTACCGGAGAGGTCAAAACGACAGGTTTTCAATGAGCCTGGTGACGGCCCTTTGGGATTTTTTTCTGTAGCAAAGCCAAACATTCAGTAATTATATATGATTTCTACAGACCGTGTCAGCTGCTTGCGCCGGGAGAGAGATCAATTCTGACAGAGGACATGATTGATTGCTCGAGTTGTTTTGCCATTTTGTACCACGGTTCATTTTGGCCCCGAAAATCATTATAGCGAAAGCCAAATGTTAAATAGTGCTTATCTGAAATAACAAAACTGTAGCAAGGATATGGTTTGTTTTGTAAATCAACCTCATAGTACAGCCATTCTTGTTCATTGTATCTGACTGATGTAAACGTTTTGGGAGCGTATATGCCAATACTTGCTCTGCTATTGAAAGATTCGTAGCTTTTGTTGTGGTCATCAATGATGCCGGCAGCGAAATCATTTTTAAAAAGATTTGTTGTCTTATCAGTCGTTTCTCGTATCAGCAGATTGAGCTGTAAAGAACCTAGTCTTGGGTCCAGGAAAGAACCAAAACAAAATGAACGCGATGCTAATGAAAAATAAGGTGCGATTTCGATATCTTCATATTTCTCCTGGTCGTAGATATTGAATATTGGTGTGATCTTTCCTTGTGGTTCAGGCAGATCCCTGCAATTGCCATCAGGCATGCTGAATAATATTTTCGTTCCAGACAGGACCAGGCTGTATTCCTTCATCGTGGCCAACGAAGGTCCCCTGGGATATTTGCTTGATGAAAATCCAAACATATAAAAATAGATTCGTTATGGTCTGTTTATCATCTCAAACAAAGTAATAGT
The DNA here is from genome assembly GCA_029880855.1 of Gammaproteobacteria bacterium. Taxonomy (GTDB): domain Bacteria; phylum Pseudomonadota; class Gammaproteobacteria; order UBA6429; family Thiohalophilaceae; genus JAOUNS01. The sequence goes on along the minus strand of JAOUNS010000001.1, from coordinate 347,984 downwards.
CTCAATTTTCAGATTTTTTGTCATTTCGTAACTAAATTCCCGGCATAGTTGACTGAACAAGGTTATGGCAGGAAAACACTACAGTAATCAGTATTTTTTTCATATAAGACCTGATTTGTTGCACTGCATCGAATTAGCGCGTTTAATACAATGACACAGCTTGCCTTGAACAATCAACCGGGATGATGACAATGAAAGCAGCGGTATATACACAATACGGTCCGGCCGGGAAGGTACTCACGGTCAGGGAGGTGGAGCGGCCACAGGCAGCGGCCGATCAGGTACTGGTCAGGGTGCATGCCGCTACGGTAAACCGAACCGATTGCGCGACACTGCTCGCTATCCCCTTTTTTATGCGTCTGGTCACAGGTCTGCTTCGCCCGAAAAGAACCATCCCCGGCACATCTTTTGCCGGTGAGATCATCGCTGCCGGCAGCGCGATCCATTCATTCAAAACCGGTGACAGGGTATTTGGCTTTGATGATAACGGTGTCAGTGGGCAGGCGGAGTATCTGGCAATCGCTGAAGACAGGATTGCGCTGATACCCGATCACATCGACTACGCCGCTGCCGCCGCCGGCCCGGAAGGGTTCCACTATGCACTGAACTTTATCAACAAGGTCAAGCTGAAACGCGGTGACAGGGTCATGGTCTACGGCGCATCAGGCGCAATTGGCTCAGCCGCTGTGCAACTGCTTAAACATCTCGGCATCGAAGTCACCGCCGTCTGCTCAACCCGCCATATCGCCGCCGTCAAATCCCTCGGGCCGGACAGGGTGCTGGACTACACGCAAAAAGAATTCACCAACGATACAGTGAACTATCATTTCATCTTCGATGCCGTCGGCAAGATATCATTCTTTCAGTGCAAACGACGATTGTTACCCGGTGGCGCATATGGCTCCTCGGATCTGGGCTACCTCGCACAAAATATCTTCCTGCCCATGCTGGCCCCATTACTAAAGCGGACGTTTGAAAAAAAATACACCATCTTCCCCATGCCCGTTGATATACCGCACAGCCTGGCGTTGCTCCGGGATCTCATGGCGAAGAATGAATTCAAACCACTCATCGACAGGGAATACCCGCTGGACGAAATCGCAGCGGCCTATCAGTATGTCGCACAGGGCAAAAAAACAGGGAATGTGGTGGTGAGGGTTTTATAGGAACGGGAGATATGATTGGGGACATGACGGCTTTTCGTTGGTTCTGGTTGTGTTGCTGTGCGTAAACGTGCTACCTGACCTGCCTTAATACTATAATAAAAATAATTTTTCCTATTCTTTTTTATTTTTTTTACTTTTTACTTTCGGTTTTTTATGTGTGGCTTTCTTACTGTCAGAATTATCGGCAATATCTATTTTGAACTGAAAATTCTGTTGCTCTGGTTTATTTTTATTGTAAAGTACTGCCTTAGTATGCTCAGCTAGATCCATGAAATGCGACAAAGCAATTTGCAACTCCTTTTCTCGTTCGCTAACATGATTAAACAACTGATTTTCTTTTTCAGTATTTTCGGCACTCACCAATCTTAATTGACACGATGCACCTGGCATAATTTCAATAGATAGAACCCGGGGTAAAAATTTTGGCAAATTTATTAAGCTATCATTTCTATCAAATGTTTTTGAGAACCATGAATATTCCAGCCAGCATAAATCTGCAACAGGTGGGTCATTCCAGTTAAATGTTGTGCGTAGGAGCCTTTCAACCCCTTTGGCTGCACGAGACCAATTTAGATCCCAGTAGCTCGGACCGCACAACCCTGCTATCAACCCAAACCAAGCATATGATGTGGGGTATCTACGACTAACCTTCTGTAACAAAAATACATGACTTGTGCTTCGACCAACAAGAAAGGCTGCTGCCGCAAGTGCTGCTGATGAAGAATCTATATGTAACGCATCATTACTTGATACTTGTAAAAATCTATCTGCCAATTTGTGAAATTCCACCACGCGTTCTTCAACTGAGTCACTAGTTAACCTTGTGTAATCTTCAATTTGTATAAGTAGGCTTTCGATATCATTAGATAAACCGCTTGAGTTATTAATTACAGTTTGTACAACAAACTTGGCCGCATCAATAGCAGAATCTATATCATCAATATCTTTCCTCAAGATATCCCATATTGATTTCAGATTTTTCACATGCACAGTGCGTTTGACAAAATTTCTGTCATTTTCTAGCATCATAAGTCGATCAATACACACCTGTCGTATTGACTTATTATTATGAATAATTTCTGTTCTTGCTATTGCGGTAGAAAAACATCCCATGGCTCTAGATATCGGCATATTTTGTAATTCTAAATTAATTTCGCCTTGGCCTAAGGCCTCTCCCACAATAATAGATGACCATCTGTCCTCTCTTAGTGCATAATTCTCAATATTTAAAATATTGCTTGAGAAATTCTCCCAATCTGTTAATGAAATAACCCTCGCAAACTGGCTTACAGGTGATGTCTCAACAGCATAAGTCCTGAGCCATGAAAATGTTTCAGCCGCGTGTTTATCGTCAACCACAATAATGGATGGTGGGTGATAACCCGCATCCCGGTTTGAGAAGTTAAAACCAACAGCAGTTTCGCCTTTTTCCAAGTCATAAAATGAAGGTGCGGCCTTACCTCTCGTCATAAATCGAGTTTCTCCAAACAATACTTCTGGGAGTTCAATATTTACAAAAGTAAACCAACGGAGGTCATCTGTTTTCATTTGTCACCTGGAAATATATCATCTAATTCTACATGAGCAGGTTCAGCAAGTGCGCTCTCTAAGCGGGGGGTCGTGTCACCTGTTCTAAAAATATTAAGAGCTGTTTTGGCTCGTGTTATAGCCGTATACCCAAGGGTTGTCCGTCGAAAAGGATGATTTGCCATCTCTTCTGCACCAAATATGTGTACTGCACGAAACTCCGTACCTTTTGCAGAATGCATAGTTAGTACATGAATTGGTTTTTCACTAGAAAAGCTTTCACCTTCACCAATACCATGCACACAAACCATACTCTCTAAACCAGAATTATCAAAGCGGGACTTAACTTCTCGAACTGTATCTTTTTTGCAGCAGAATATACCTATGGTATCCCCTTTGAATGCATCCAGCTGTACCTTAATAAGGTCAGTCATTTTTTCAAATTGTTCATTGCGGTCTTTGCACGCGTGCATATTAGCACTAGATTCCCCTTGAATTTTTGGATTATAGTTTGATGTGGATTCTAGTGTTGGGGTTCCATCAGCTGGTGGCATCAAGCGATCTGCTACATGTGCAATTTTTTGACCTATACGGTAATGCCGTCGTAACTCATGCTCCAAAAGACCAAGTTTGTTCGCAACATCTAGACCATCACGATTATATATGCTTTGTCTCGAATCACCACAGATGCATACATTATCACTTAGTTTAAGTAATTCTTCTAGCTCACCTACCGTAAAGTCCTGTGCCTCATCTACAAATATGGCATTGTATAACTTTGGTGTTTGCAGTTTCTTGTTCGCTTCAACTACAAGTTCAAGGATCCTTTTCCTGGTGTCTTCATTAAAATCTTCATCACTCTCAACTGCATATTTGTCTAGATACTCAAGGATATGCTGATTCGCCCATGAATGATAAGTTTGAACCTGTTTAGGTAATATCAAACGAGATTCAGCTATACCGGAACGGATAAAATCTACAAGTGACCTAGTATATGTAATAATTAATACATTTTTTTCACCACTTCCTGCGATAAATTGAGCCCTAAGCAATAATAGATTTGTTTTCCCTGAGCCTGGGGGGCCAACAAGCATGTGTTTTCCATGTCGAGGTAACTGAATAAATGCCATCTGGTCTTTATCTAATTCTTCCTTTGATCGCCACCAACTATTATTCATCGATTAAACCCCAGAATTTCTCTGCAAATCATAGTGATGAAGTACTGCCTTATCTGTATTAGTCACTATCAAATCTAAGGCTAATCCGACAAGTCGTGCTATTGCTTGGCTTAAACATATTATTACTTCATTTCTACCTTCAGAAGTTGTACAAGTGCAAACTATATGGTATTCAAGATCGGCGCCTGCATTATCACTTTCATTTATAATTTCAGCTGCAAGTTGTACGTCAGCTGTTCGTTCATACAATCCACTCTTCCACTCAAACACTACATAACAGGCTATATCAAGCTGATACTCAATCTGGTTCAGCACAAATTTAATTCGTGTTTGATCATTTTCAACTGGACATATTGCAACGAGAGGTAATTGTGTGCCGCACACATCAATTAATGCTGCTCTTACACCATCTTTAATGCTTTTAATAGCGTTATTACGTTCAAATTCAAGCCTGTGTGAGTGGGAAGTATTAGCTTGTTCACCAGCGCCAACTATTCCTTTATCAAGTTTTCCTCTTAAGGCTGTCAACGGATCTTCTGCACCATCAAGTATAAAGTCATCCCAGCCAATAAGGTTTAGTCTTGCATCGAGATCTTTTACAAGACAACGTGAAGCAAGACTTCTGAGATGTGGTAATTTATCTGGCGGTAAACTTGAAAAGGAAGGAGTTTTAACTAATACGGCTTTTGCAACCAGCCAACGATTGTGTAGTTCCATTTCATGATGGAATATTGGTTTCTTCATTATCAAATCATGTAAAACAGCGCCTATTTGATAAAAGTTTAAACCTTTCCATAACTGTTCTGTTGGTTCATCTAATCTGAATAAGTATTCAGGTGAACTATATTGTGCAGTAGCAAGAAACGGTCTCTTATTGCCATGGTCGCTAATTGCGGCCTCATCAACGTGATATTCATCAAATTCCCTAACAACACCTAGATCTAATAACTTTAGCTTAGTAAAATCATCTGTGACATGGATATTTTCTGGTTTAATATCTCTGTGAACAATATTTAGTTCTTCCAGATATTTAACTGCAGTGACTAGTTGAGTTATTAATGAGACGATTGATTCATCAGGAATATAAGGAATTAGACTTTTTAGCTGTGGCCATGGGATATATTCCATTTCCATGATGGCTGTTCCATTCGTTTCTTCAATCCGATACGTCTGGACTAGCGTTGGGCAATTATGGCCGATGAGTCGCCGTTGTACATCTAACCTCCTCCTGTCGGCAGCAATTTCTTCACCATTAAATAGGGCAGGATTGAAAACCTTAAACACACGAAAATCATCACCATGTGGAACACGAAATACAGCCGCAGAACCACCAGCATCAAGGTACTCTGGCAATCCATATTCATCGAATGTCTTGAGATATGCTACCAATATTGATTTAAGATTATCTATCACTGATTGATCTAAATTAGGCATATAAACGATATAAATGTTGGTCAATAACTTAAAGAAATCACGCTTAGCCCCTGGTTTTCTCTAATGTTAGGTTTGTCTGATATACAAACAAGTAACGTAGAATGCGGGCACATGTTTAATGCCTGATCTACTGCCCCGGCACATCAGTCACTTCCGCTAGAAAAGTTCAGCGGCATTACTAATATCCCAGTTCTATCAGGCTTTCAGGCGCGTGACTACCTGTCATAAATGGTAGTATTAGTCTTACAAATAAAGATTCATGGAGTTTTATGATTGATGTCACCCTCAGGTCTTACGGGCAAGAAGGTTGGCTGTGGCTGTTATATTGACTCTATATTAGCACCCGCTAACATACCGCCCGTCATTTATTCACCATACTCTCATACCGACAACCGGGCAGTACCTGCGCTGCTTCATTATAGATAGCGTTGTTGCCCTTGAAGTTTTCCCAGTCCTGCATGAGGGTGCTGACCTTTGCCTGGTAGTCTGCTTTGAGTGCGGGGTCGAAATGGACAAAGGGACAGTAGGATCGTCCGGTGCTGTCGTTGTTGATCATGATCTCGAAGCGGCCCAGGGTGGGGCCCCAGTTGCCCGGTTTGCCGAGGACCTGTCCGCTGACCAGTGTGTCGCCCATGCCGATGGTGGGATTTTTCACATGGTCATAGACCACGCTGAAGGCGGGGTCGAGGGTGGAGATGACGCCGATTTCATAGTCGTCGGTCTCCGGCTGGTGGACGAAGCGGTTGACCTTGCCGTCGGCGATGGCCATGACCGAGGCGTTGGGATCGAGCCGGTATTCAAAGGTGGGGAGTTCCTTGGGGCCCTGGGGTGACATGACTGATGCGCCGAATTCGAGGAAGAGTTTGTCTTCCATCGCGTTGAAGATGAAGTCACCGGCCTTGCCGCTGCCTGCATCGTAAGGGGCGAAGTTTACCCCCAGCCCCTTGACGACGAAGTCGCCTTTTTTCATTTTGAGTTTGTCACAGGCGGTGAGTGACAGGATGATGAGCATTGCTGTGATGAGATGTTGCATGTACTTACCTCCATTGTAAGTGTGGGTCGATGTTGGTAGAGCCGATATCTCGCTAATAACGGTACATGGTTATGCAAGCGACGGCCTGAAATTGAGAGGCATATTCTCACTTCTTTATTAGTTTTGACCGCGGGTCATTTCCATCCTGTTGCGCATGGTCACGGCCTGGCTCATTTTGCCAATGCGCAGATAAATGTCATAACTCATTTTGAAATACTCATGAGCATTTACATTGTTTTTTTCAGCATGACTGACATTGCCCAGTGATGCATAACAATTTGCCATTCCAACTTCATTTTGTGTCGATCTGTAGTATTCAAGACTTTTTACATAATATGTTTCGGCTGTTACATAATCGCGTTTGTCGTAATAGATGTTGCCGATATTGAAATTGCTTAAGGCAATTCCATCCTTGTTTCCATTTTTTGTATCTATATCAAGTGCTGCTTGCAAACTTTTGAGAGCCTCATCCGGTTCTTGAAGATTTCTCAGAATTAATCCTTGATAAATATATGCATTGGAAAGGTTGTCTTTGACGCCGGACAGTTGATGCAGGGCCAGCAGCATGCCAATTTCCTTTTTTGCATCTTTGTACTCATGTTGCTCATAGAGTATTTTCGCTTTCATGTATTGTAATGACAGCAAACCCCTTGATTGTATATATGAATCTTTTGGAAAGGTTTCTCTGTAATAATTTACTGCTTCAAAAATGTATTGGGCGCTTGTCCCTTTGTCAGCTCTGTGTAGATATGCCAGTTTTAGCATGATCTGGCCTTGTGCATCGCCGTTGGTGATTGTTTTCGCCAGTTCCAGTGCGTTGGTGTAGCTCTCAATGGCCTTGTAGTGTTGTTCTGTTCTTTCATAGAGAGCGCCCAAAGATGTCCATGCCTCAATATTCGTGTTATCCAGTTGTAAGGATTTTTTGTAGGCTTTAATGGATTCCCTGGTATTGGAAACAAACCAGAGCGCCCCAAGTTCTCTGTGCATGGCGGCTTTGCCAACATCGTTTTTTTGATATTTTGACTCATCGATCAGGTTCTTTATGATGCCTGATGCCTTGAGTACGTCGCCGTCGCGAAGGGAGTCCATGGCCTCGTCATACTGCGGTGCATTGTTTGAGTTTTTTTTCAGTTCGACCAGACGCTGGATTGCCTGTATTTGAGATACCAGTATTTTATGTTTTTGTTCACTTAGGGAAACAAGTTTATCGACCTGCTTTTGTAAGGAGGTTATGGCCGCCATGGCCTTTTTGTCATTGCAGTGGATTGTGATGGTGCCGGAGTTGTTGGCAATTGCTGCACTACAGTCACCATATGTGGTTTGTGTTATATCCTCGGCCAGGACAGGCGCGGAGAAAAACAGCAAGAAGAGTGCAGCAATTGCGGAACGCATATATAAATCCCTGTTACATTGATGATTTATGGTTTAACGACAAATTACCTCGGTGTTGCCGGTTGTATTGTTAACTATCGGGCTGCAATCGCCATGTGTTTTCTGTGATGGTCCGCCTTTGGAAGAGAAAAGTCCGGTTGCTGCGGCGATCAGGGCGGCTGCTACTGTCCCGGCAAAACCAATCCAGGCAATTTTAATTTTATTTTTACTCATGGGTACATCTCCAGAAATTATTATATTTTTTTATCAGGTTCGTTCGGGTTTTTTTATACTGCTGTTTGTTAATTATTAATTATTAACTTGCAGTCATGCACTGCTGATGACCAATAACGGGACGACGGTAACCAGTCTTTACCGCTATTTATAAAATGGAAACCGATTTCCGTGTCCGCAAGCAGTTCTCCTTTGTTGGAGGAAAGATTGGGAGGTGATGTGGTTAAAAAGCACCCTGCGGCATAACCCATCACATTATTGCCTTTGATGATCCCGTCTCCATCAATGCCATAGCTGTGTGTGTTGTAGCGCTGGAAGCCTTTGGCGTCATTTTTAAGCATATATGTGTGAACACAATCCTGGGCTACTGTCCAGTGCAGGGTGTTGTCAACCCGTTTCACAAAAAGGTGGCAGGTGCCGCCACTCCACGGAGCGAGAATGACCGTACCTGTTCGCGTTTTTAGTATCCCGGTGGCGGCAATTTGTACCTGACAGCCATCATCATCGCCACAAAAATTCTCCAGTGTTGATGTATCCACTTTAACGTGACTTGTAACGCTGCCACTCGGGTTGCCTGCACCAGGTAGTGATATCACCAGCCGATCATGTGTCTTGTTTACTCTTGCCTGTGTTGAGGCGCCATACGAATATGTTGCATGGCATAGTACTGAAATAATCAGGCTGAATTTGATCAAATTTTTCATGTGGCAACATCCTTATATTGGTTGTTTTCGAAGTCGGCCAAAGTCAATATTTTTACTTGTCCATGCTGAATGTGTTGTTTGAATGAGATCGGAAAATACCATTTCGGCGTAACTACCGGTGTTATTGTATCTGGTGAAGAGGTGATGATTTTAATACAGCAATTATCTGTTGCCGGTTTCGAAACAACCGCATCGAAGAGTGAGGAAGCAGGCGGATTGGCGCAGAATTTCCTTTTTGAGCGATTGCTGATTTGGAACGAAAATTTTTTTTCGCTGCAGCGGTCAGCCTGAATAGCAAAACAGTCATGTTCAGTTTCAGTCTTGCTCAGATCAGCCGATGTCGGTACTGTTTGGGATGTATGCAGATTGGGCGGTTTTGATAATTCACGCAGCCATCTTTTGCTATTTCCCTTAACGTGATAAGGGTTCATTCTCTCCTTGCTCCATTAGTAAATACATGTTCAGCATAACGCCGTTTCCACCAAATTTAAATATCTTGTGATGAGCGAAATCTTGTCAATCTGGACGATTATTGGTCAATTCAGTACGAAATTTTGCTATTTCTGTCATTTACAGGTTCTCGTGATCAAAGTCCAGTGTCAATAGATTGAAAAATGCTGAAACGATATTTGTGATGGTTCAATAGATGGGCAATGATTGTTTTTGAATTTTACAACGGGCTGTCTATGCGATCCATGCAAGGAAGATTGTCGGAAAAACTTTAATATCATTGGGGTGTGCGTAAACACTGCCCGGTCGTACCACCGGAATTTTTCCTACAAATCAGGATGCATCACAAAACGGTATACCCTGACAGGTTTTGTCCTCCTTTACGGATTGCCGATATTTATCTGCTACTAACCGCGCCCTTTTACCTTGCGCAAATCTTCCAGAAAACGATCCAGCACCCGTTTGTTCACATGCGGCATGACGACAACATGGGCATAGGGGATCTTTTTGCCGTCACGTTCCAGTTGCATGGTGGCCAGTGAGTAGGTGTTGACGATCTGTTCGCCGGGATCGCGGAAGTAGATGGTGTTGGACTTTGGCCCGGCCAGGACCGGTTGCAGTCGGGCATAGTGGGTTTGCAATTCCTTGTAGAGATAAGCGGTGTTGTCCAGTATGGATCGGGCATCCTTGATCTGTCGTGCAAACGCCTCCTCGGTGGAGTAGTAGTAAAACTCGGCCGGTTTGACCGCATCCCGTGAGCAGGTGATGGTGCCGGGGATTTGCAGAATATATTCCGGATCATGGACGCGGCCGAACTGTTCGAGGAATTGTGCAAAGTGTTTTTGTGTGGTCATGAAGAGTCCGGCCGGTGAGGCAAAGCCGAAGAATTTGTGGCAGGACACGGCGATGGAGTCATAGCGCGGTTTGCCGTTGCCCTTGCGTCTTAACAGATCATCGGCATAGCGCGAGTGAGGCAGGTAACCACCGAACAGCGCGGCATCCAGATGCAAATAGCCGGCGCGGTTGTGCAGCTTTTGTTGTATGGCATCAATATCGTCGATGGCGCCCTTGAAGGTGGTGCCGATGGTGGCAACGACCAGCGCGGGTTGTTGCGGATGGGCGGCCAGTTTTTGTGCCAGATCGTTGATATCCATACTGCCATCGGCGTTGGTGCCGACTTCCACCCATTCCAGTCCGAGCAGGTCACGCAGGATCTGCATAGAGTAGTGTGCCTCTTTGGTGAAATAGATCTTCGGTGTGGTTTTTGTGCGGCTCTCCAGGATGGTGCGACCCATATAGATACCGTGCATATTGCTGTCGGTGCCGCTGTTGGTCAGGAAGCCCCATACCTCCGCCGGATCGAAGCCGTACTTCGGTGCGAAGTTGAGAATGAGTTTTTTTTCATATTCATGGGTGTTGAAGGGAATATGGCTGTGCACGTAGGGATTGCCGACGTTGTTATAGGCAAAGCGATCAACGCCGACCCGAAACAGTTCTTCCTTCCATTTAAAAAAGCCGTCCGGCGGGATATTCATGTTCACCGGGTAACCGAGAAACAACTCACGATTGCTCGCCACTTTTGACAGATGTTGCAGCTGGTCCGGTGTTTTGGCGTAGGCGTTTTTGGCGGCAAACAGGCCCAGTTTGACGGGGGGTACGCATCCGGCAGCCAGGGCAACGGCGGTTGCGCCTTTCAGGAATTGGCGTCGTGTGATCATGATCAGGCTCCTTGTGCAGACAGGGCCAAATACATGGTGTTGGTGATCCGGTGAGTTGTACCGTTATTGTTGTTTTAACTGTTGGCCCTGTTGAATGGTTAATTGGCAAACTGTATGGAACAAATCGTTCCGCCACAATCCAATCCTCATAATTTTCTTTTAGAGCAAAATCGCACGGTTTTCCTTAACAAATATCAACAAGATGTTGAATAGTGGCAGAAAATAGTGACACGAAAGCAAGTGCTAACCATTGGATGACCGGGAGGGACAGGTATTGTGAATATAGCCGGTCCGGTCCGGCGTTGGTGATCCTTATATTGACCTTTCGCAACGAAACCGACCGGCAATTTATGTTAGCGTTTTGTTTATCTGATCGGAATTTAAACTTAGAACAAAACTGCCGATACCCGGTCTAAGGCAGCTTCTTTTTCATGCATAATTCTTAAGGTATTAATGTGGCACGTCGTATTTCCCGTGATCCGGTGGTGGATCGCTCATTGAAGCACTCTGTGCGGGACGGGGCGGCTTATTCGGTAATGGCGGGGATAGGGGAGAGCTATCTGACGCCGTTTGCCCTGTTTCTGAAGGCAAGCACGGCGGAGATCGGTTTTTTGACCTCGGTGCCGGCCCTGTTGGCCTCGTTTGCCCAGCTGTTTTCGGCCTGGTTGGGGCATCGTATCGGGCGGCGTCGCGGGATTATTCTGGCGGGGGCGTTTTTACAGGCCCTGGTCTGGTTGCCGCTGGCGATTCTGCCATTGCTGTTTCCCGAGCATGACGTGTTGCTGCTGATTGTTTGTGTGACGTTTTACTATGTGCTTGGCAATCTGATCCAGCCCCAGTGGGGCAGCCTGATGGGGGATCTGGTGGCGGAGAAACGGCGCGGGCGTTACTTCGCGATGCGTACCCGTATTTGCAGTTTTACTTCCTTTGCCTCGCTGGTGGGCGGCGGTCTGATCCTGCAATACTTTGACAAGTCCAGCCAGGCCCTGACCGGTTATCTGATCCTGTTTGCCATTGCCTTTGTGGCGCGGCTGGTGTCGTTTTATTTTCTGGTGCGCATGCACGAACCCACCGGCAATGTGGCCAGTATCGAAGTGCCGGTCAGCAGCAGTTGGTGGCAATCCCTGCGCGGTTCGCAGTTCGCCCGCTTCTCACTCTTTTTTACCTTGATGCAGTTTTCCGTCTCCATTGCCGGGCCGTTTTTCTCGGTATACATGCTGCGTGATCTTAACTTCAGTTATGTGGAGTTGATGATCTGTCTGTCGGCGACGGTGTTGATGCAGTTCGTCACACTCAACCGCTGGGGTTATCTGGCGGATCGGTTTGGCAATCGGGTGATACTCTTTACCTGTGGTCTGTTGATCCCCGTCGTGCCGTTGTTGTGGGTCTTCTCGGTTAACTTTTACTACTTAATCGCGTTACAGCTGTTTGCCGGTATGGTGTGGGCGGGGTTCAGTCTGAGTGCGAGTAATTTTTTATATGATCTGATTGCCACACACAAACGCGCCACGTACATGGCCATTCATAATGTGTTTGTCGGCATCGGCGTGTTTTTCGGCGCCATCCTCGGCGGATATCTGGGGATGCATTTACCGAAAGACTACGCGCTGTTCGGTATGGAAATACACTGGATGACCAATCTGTACGGGATCTTTATCCTCTCTTTTGCCTTGCGTCTGATCACGGTGCTCTGGTTATTGCCCTACGTCAAGGAAGCGCGCAAGGTGCGACCGATCACCGTGAGTCAGTTGATCTTCCGGGTCGGCCGTTTCAGCTCTGTCTCCGGCTTGATCTTCGATATCATCGCCAACCGCAAGAAACAGCGGGTGAACAGTTGATGAGTCATGGGTAGGGCAACCTGTCGGCAAGGGGCGGGTATAGTCAGCACGGCAATTGCCTAATCCCGTATCATCGTTAATCACGTCTGTCTTTTTATTCCCGGCTTGACGCCGCTACGTTCCGCCTGTATTTTTACAGCAACGCTGGTTTGTCAGCGTCCCGCCCGCGGGAAGGGCTGCGCCCGGCAAACATTATCTACATTGTTACGATTTCCTTGCATCCTGAGCAAGCGGGCACCGGGATAGATGAACCCAGGGAGGTCGTTATGATCAAAAATCTTGCTGCGCTGCGTGCGCAATTCTCAACCCGTCCACCCGCGCCAACTCAATTTGCGGAAGGTCACCCCTGTCGGCTGAATCATTTGTCGCTGGAACAGCAAAAAAAACGCGCCCGGGATTTGCTTAAACAATGGCGTGCAGGTAACGATCCACAAGAACAACAGCGCAAACTCAGTGATGCACAGCATGTCATTGCCAAAGGCTATGGCTTTAAAACATGGGCACAACTGAAGACGTATATTGAACAGGCGCGTCTCGCCCGCGAGGCCGTGGCGGAGGGCAGGCCCGTAACGCCGGATACAGCGTTGCAAACCTTGCATATACGTTGTGGCAGTGACATTGAATATCCGCTGGCGGTGGCCGGGTTTGGCGGGGATTTTTTGAATGTGCCTGATCCTTACGTTCACGGTCCGGTGATCGAGACGGCAACGCGTGAGGAATTTATTCAACTGCGGGCAACCTATCTGAGTCATGCCTATCAGCCTGACTATGAACAGGTTTTGGCGGATCTCACACAAATTGCACACGAGCTGGACACGGCACGAGATTACGATGCGGTCTGTTTATGGTTTGAACATGATCCCCATGATCAACTGATGCTGGCTGGTCTGCTGGATTTCTTTCATGCCCCGGCACAGCGACCACCGCTGTTGAAAATGATTAACATCACCCATTTTCCCGGCGTGGAGCGGTTTAATGGCATTGGTCAGTTACCACCCGAGGCGATGCCGCTCTTGTGGGATCAGTTCGCTGAGGTCACCGAGGCGCAATATGCTGTTGGCAAACAGGCCTGGGCGGCGATTCGATCATCAACACCACAACCACTCATTGATCTGGTCGCAACGGGGACACCGGCTATGCCGACCATGGCGCGCGCGCTGGATCGTTTTCTCAAACAACTGCCGTCAAAACGCAACGGCCTGAACCTGACGGAAAACCTGACCTTGCAGATTCTCACGGAGCGGGGACCGACAAACGCGGCACGCCTGTTTGGCGCCTATACCAACACCTATGAACCACTGGCCTTTATGGGTGACAGCGGTTATTGGCAGGTACTTGATGATCTTGCACAGGCCGCACATCCGGCTGTCGTGATGGAGAAACAGGGAGAGAAACCAAATACCTGGCAGATTGCCCTCACCGATTTCGGGCGGGAACTGGTGGAGAATAAACAGGATTGGCTGGAATTAAACCACGTTGATCGCTGGGTGGGTGGTATCCATATTAACAGCCAAAGCGAACCTGTTTTCAGAATTGATGGTTAAACAACCTGTTACCTGCGTTCGCCCGGTCGTTTAGTAACGGTATCGCCATATCATTACCTTCGTCGGTGAATTACCGAAGAACGATATGATATGGCCTTTCCGGTTATGGGATAAAACAAATACATATAAAGGTTGCTTTATGCCCTATTAAGCCCTATATAACAGTATTACCAACTCTTTGGCGTTTCTCAGGCCAAACAGTGGGGAGCCTTTCATGTCCTGGCAAGATCCTTGCCGCTCCTCTTGCGCTATCCAGAACATTGTCACTATCACCAGGCCGGTATTTGGCATATTCATTTATTGATGATGCCGTGTATGGGCGTACCCGATTATTCACCATCGCTTTTACATAAGGAATGAGATCATGGGCAAAGCACAAAAAAGCAATAAAGAAAGCAAGAAACAACCGGAAATGACCGCAAAGGAAAAGAAGGCGGCAAAAAAATTAAAAAAAGAGGAGAAAAACGGCAGTAATGGTCTGTTTCGTACCAATCAGTCATAGTCTCTGTGCAAAGGTACAAAACATATATAACAATTCTTGCAACAGCCTGATGTGGAGGGGGCGGTGATGAAACTAAGTTTTCCGAACCAGTCACGAAGTTTTGACGACAGTAAAAATCGCGTTTGCTTTTGGGGCTATGACAAGACTATCGAAGTGACTTTCTTTGTCGATGTCGGTGCTCTGAAACGACTGTGTCCAAAACTGAATGAGGCTGAAGCGGGATATCTCCAGGCATTTGATTCGGTGCGCACGAAAATCGAAAAAGTGGCCGGCAATATCTACGAGCGGGATAAAACCCGTGCGTTTTCCTATATCCTGAGTGCAAGGGATTTTTAATGGCGGCTTAAAACAAGCTGCCTTTCCGGGTTCATGCGCTGAAATCAGCGTTCTTGCGTCTACGCACTTTTTAACGGTGTCATTCTGACAATCACAATCGCCAGGATGGGCAGGATCAGGCCCATTAAGGTGACGGTGATCAACAACCAGCCCAGTTCACTGTAATCGGCGGGGACCGTAATCTGTTCGGTGGTTCTGTCTTTGACTTCGCGGGTAACGAGATAGAGTTGATTCAGGTATTTGGTAAACAGTTGCGCCAGTGACAGGGCCAGATTGACAAAGGAGGCCATGACGGCGAAGAAAGTGGCTTTTAAATGGGCCGGGGCCGAGTTGGCGATCCAGGCCAGCATGGGAATCATGGCGATCTGGCCGAGAGGCGATTCCAGCGCGGTATCCATAATGGCAATGAAACGGGCATCCACCACGCCATTGGTATGGGCCGCAGTGAATTCATGCAGGCCATAATACATACCGATGTTGGGCAGGTAGAGCAGTGCACCAACGATAGTGAGAAAACCGATCACGTAGGCCACGGATTTTTCCGCCATGAAGCGGCGAAAGATAAACATGCCGAGCAAGGCGAGGCCGCCGCCGATGACGGAAAGAATGGCGAGAAAGTGCTGATCAAAACCCAGTACATCGATCTCCCACCAGGTAACACCGGCGCCGGGTTGCGGCATGGCGCGGTAGACATAGATAATGATCGCCGTGCCCACCAGTACGCGACGCGCCTGTTCATCCAGCACCTGCACCAGTCGAAACATGAGGAACAACACGATACCCATGGAACCGATAAAGACGATCTCCTCGCGGTAGGTGAGATCACTCAGACCGGTCACCACGCTGAACAGCGCAAACACCAGACTGCCGATGAGGATCCACCAGTTGGGCGCTGTCTTTTCGATGTTACCCTGCACCAGACGCCAGGCCTCTGTCCATTTATAACCCCGATGTTGTAAACGGCGAACATCGCGCAGTTTAAGATAACCGCCCAGCGTAACACCGATGACCGAGATCAACGGGATCAGCAGGGCAAGTTGAAAGATATCGACATAGACCCGGACCTTGTCCGCATCGGACATGGTCTCCACACCGCTGAACTTGTATACATTGAGCAAGGCGACAATGATGCCGCCGCCGACAATCGCCACGCGACCCAGGGTCTGCATGGTGGTGTGCATGAGGCGAACCTTTTCCTTGTCGATGGGCATGCCCTGTTCATCAACATTCGGCACGGCTTCGACGGTCATGGCATCGGCCACCACGTCCTGCAGCACATAACCAATCGGCGCCAGTAACACGCTCAACACATACCAGGCGGAGATGGACATCACGGCACGCATGGCATCCGGCCGACTCAACAGACCGATCATGATCAACAGGCTGCAGGCGATCAATGCCGCACCGATAAACACCATCACCGATTTGAAACGCCAGATCAGATCGACAATATGGCCCAGCGGCATTTTTAACGCCCAGGGGATATTGGCCCAGAACAGCAGTGCAGCAAGAAATTCTGCCGACAGACCGAGGTAATCCTTGACGAAAAAGGCCCCGACGATGCCGGTCAACCCGGAGATGCCATAGGCCATATAGACCATCAACGGCGGCAGAAATGAGAGCCGCAACTCGCGCCCCAGTTCCAGCACATTGCGATCCAGCCAGTCAGTCAATTTATGAATCATCAGAACAGTCGGTCCTGGTTATTTTTATGTTGTCAGCTTGCTATGGTGGCATAAATACCGGAACAGATGACAGTGAATGTTTGGTGCAGTCCTGTTTTATATCTCACTCGCTGCCGGCAGGTCGGCAAATACACTGTTACTCATCCAGTTTGAAACGTTGTCGGCCAGATTGTTGTCACCGACCAGTGTCAGGCTGCCATCCCGCACGGCTTTTTTATAGCTGCCCCGTCCCATCCAGATTTCAGCCAGTGTTTGAATACTGGATGTGAAATAGATATCAACATCCTTGCCGGGATCGTGGGTACAGAGATCGACTTTGCCTTTTTCCACCATCATCCACCAGTTGGGAAAGTTTTTGACATCGGTAAATTTAAAGCGGATCACTGTGATGTTGCCGGGCAGATTTTCCGGTTTGATACTGCGCTGCAGATAGAGCATGAGCAGTTCCACGTCATAATCCTTGTGGGTAAGGTTCGACAGCGTCCACTTCATGCCCCATTCTCCCAGCGACTGGATGACCGGTAACAATTCCTGACAAGATCGGGTGGGAAAGTATTCGTAACCTTTCTGTCCCTGGATCTTTTTTTTCACGATCAGGCCTTGTTGTGTCAGTGAGTCAAGTCGTTTGGAAAGCAGGGTCGGTGAAATCAGGCTTAAGCCGCGTTGCAGTTCATTAAACCGGGTGGCGCCCATCATGAGTTCTCTGATGATCAGGATGGTCCATTTTTCGCCAATGACTTCGGAGGCCTTGGCAATGGGGCAAAATTGTCCGTATTCCACGCGCTGCTCCCGTGAATGTAGTTGGTTACTACAGAATGTGTAGTTTGATACTACACAAATCAGACTTATCGGAAAAGGCCCGTCTCTCTATGATTTGACCAATACATCACCACAAGGAGAGACACCATGAACACACTGATCGGCCATGTGCCGCAAGTGACAAAAAAACAATCAATCGGCGTGCCGACCACACCGCGTGGTCGCGCCCTGTATACCCTGGACTGGTTTTTAAACGGTCGGCCGGTGTTGCGCCGGCACGACAATCCCTGCCTGACGGTTAAAAACGGTCTGGTCTGTTAACCAATTAAACATAAATTTTAAAGGAGTCATACTATGTCTACTGCTGTTGAATATACCGCCAACCATGAATTACCGTTTGTGTCGAGCGGATTGCTGAAACGCCTGAGTGTATTGACCTATGGCATGGTCGCTTATGTGACGGGCTGTGTCGGTCTGTTCTGGTTGATCCTGGGTTTTGGCGGACTGGTTCCGGTTGGTGTGAGCGGTGTGAAAGTGGAATCAACCACTTCTGCCGTACTGGTCAACATCGCGCTGATCGTCTTGTTTGCCGTGCAACATACCGTCATGGCCCGGTCCGGGTTCAAACAATGGTTAAGTCGTTATTTGCCGGTTGCGGCGGAGCGCGCCACTTTTATGTTGTTCTCCGGTGTGATGAGTATTCTCGCTGTGTACTTTTGGCAGTCATTGCCCGGTACTGTCTGGGCCGTTGAAAACACCACGCTGCAGATCGTCCTCCAGGCGGGATATGCCCTGGCCTGGGCTTACATGTTGCTGGCCACCTTTGTGACCAACCATTTTGAATTGATGGGGCTGCGTCAGGTCTATCTCTATTTTCGCAATCAACCCTATCAGCCTTTACCCTTTACCAACCGATTGATGTATCGCTACAGCCGTCATCCCATGATGCTGGGTTTTCTGGTGGGGATGTGGTCGGTGCCGGTGATGAGCGCCGGCCATCTGGTCATGGCGATGTTGTTCACCCTCTATATATTCTTCGGTATTACCTTTGAAGAGCGTGACTTGACGAGAAAGTTTGGCGAGACCTATCGCAAATACAAGAAAGAGATCGCCGCATTTATTCCCGGTATCTATTGAGACTGTTGCTGCTGTCAATAGAAGGAATAAAGCATGGACGGAGTGGCGCTTGAATCCAGCCGGGTTGGCCGGCACAAGACCCTCCGTCCATTTTTGTTTCAATCCACCAGTATGCGTTCCGGCTGACCGGTTTCATGGACACGAAAGACCACCATGGTGACGGCTTCGTCCAGTGTTTCAATGGTGTGCACCTTTTTAAAAGGCACCACACCCACATCATCCTTGCGGAAAGTCAGATCTTCTTCACCTTCCTGATGCAGCACGCATGAACCATCAAGGACATAGGCAAACTCTTCACCGGGATGCCAGTGCATGGGCAGGCTGGTTTGCGGCGGCACGCTCACATGGCTGACGACGACTTCAGTATCTTTTGCACCAACGAGTTGGGTGGTTAACAGATTGGCAAATTGCATGATGAATTCTCCTGTTTAAATTCAATGGGGCGGTGTGGCTCAGTGTTTGTCGACAAAATGGACTTCCCAGGGACCGATACCGGTGATTTGCAGGACAGCACCTTTCTCAATCCATACCTTGTGTACGGCGCCACGTTTGTTGATGTAGTAATCGCCGGGACCAAAGACCCGCGCCTCTTCACGGGTCGCCCCTTCACCGAAGGCGACGCGGACCGTGCCTTGCAACAGGGTGACCCGTTCATCTTTGGGGTGGGTGTGAGCGGACATATACATCTCTTCCGGTGCACGGAAACGGACGGTGAACATATCCGGTTGTTTCGGATGGCCGGAGAGGATGGCGATTTCGCAGTTTTTGGGCAGATGGGGCGGGCAGCTCTTCCACGGGATGTCTTTGGCGGATACGACGTGTTGTACCTGACCGTCAGCAAACTTCGCGACACCGAGCTCCGGCTTTGAGCAGCCTGCGGCACCGGCCGCCAGACCCAGGAGGATGATTCCGGTTAATTTTCTCATTTTTTGACTCCTTTTTTGCTATGGTTATCTGGTTGTGTCAGTCGGTTCAACGGTGAACCGGCTGGATGGTTATAAGAATAGCCATGGCACAGCGAGGATTATTGACCGGACGGGCCGGGTTTTTGGCCGGATGAGACAACGTTGGGGAAAAGACCAGTAATGGCGGAACACCGAAATACGACAATCACCGTACGCATGGTGCTCAAGGCCTGTGCTCAGGCCGGGGTGGATACCGATGAACTCTTGCGGGTATCGGAGATCGAGCGTGTTGTTGCCGAGCATCCCGATGGCGAAGTGACCTTCAATCAGATGCGCAACTTCTGGCAAAACGCCTTCCGTCTGTCCGGCAATCCCTTCCTCGGCATGAGCACCGCACAACAGGTCGAAATCGGGGATTACAAGTGTATTGATTACCTGACCCTGAACGCCGCGACGCTGGGTGACAGTATGGAAAATTTTTGTCGCTATATGATTCTGCTTAACACCTGGATCGGATGGGAGATCGACAAACAGGCCGACAGGGTGATCCTGCGTATGCTGCCCAATGCCGGCGTCATCCCGCCCCACTCGTATGAATTTGTCTTCAGTATATATATAAAGAGGGCGCGTCAGGTGACCCGGGATGACTGGGCGCCGGGCCGGATCCGTTTTCCCTTTCCTGCACCGTCTGATTTGCAACCCCATCAGGATTATTTTCAATGCACGGTAGAGTACGATGCCCCGGCCGGTGAGATAGAGATCGACACGGACAGCTGGAACCAGACATTGCCGAACAGCGATCTGCAACTGCTCAAGGTGATGGATGAACATGCCAGACTGCTCATGTCACAACGACTATTGCCGGATGACTTTGTCGGTCAGGTGCGACAACAGATCGTGCGTGCCCTGCACGGCGGTGATGCACAGCGCGACACCATCGCCAAACAACTCAACATGAGTCCGCGCACCCTGCAGCGGCGGCTGGAAGAGAATGGTATCGCCTTTGTTGAGCTGCTGGATGAAGTGCGTACCGAACTGGCAAGAAACAAATTACAGAACAGTGACCTGTCACTGGCCGAGATCGGTTTTTTGCTGGGCTTCTCGGAGCAAAGCTCCTTCAACCGCGCCTTCAAGCGCTGGACCGGCAAGACCCCCAAAGAGTATCGGCGGGATAACAGCGTCGGGTGACCGCGT
Source organism: Gammaproteobacteria bacterium (assembly GCA_029880855.1). GTDB lineage: Bacteria > Pseudomonadota > Gammaproteobacteria > UBA6429 > Thiohalophilaceae > JAOUNS01. The sequence continues at coordinate 327,269 of JAOUNS010000001.1, read as the reverse complement.
GAGCGAGGCGGTTATGATCAGTCGTCGTGATCGTGTGAATGAATTTTATCGATCACTTCCATGGCCTTGAGGCGAAACTTAATTAATGAAACCTGCAGGAGTTCTATGAGACTGTCGAGCTGGACAATCACGCCATGGAAGGCTTCGGGAACCGGAACGATGTAGAACTGGAAAATGGCGCGCCCGACAGGACTTGAACCTGTGACCTCTGCCTTCGGAGGGCAACACTCTATCCAACTGAGCTACGGGCGCATTTTAAAACTGAAGATTTGCACGCCGGCCGTGGCGCGACACTGGTGGATATTATTACCACCGGCCCGGCCTTCCGTGGCCGGGCGCTCAGCGGGAAAGAGTGACATTAAGTCACTCTTTCTTTTTCCGCTTCGCCCAACTGAGCTACGGGCGCATTTTAAAACTGAAGATTTGCACGCCGGCCGTGGCGCGACACTGGTGGATATTATTACCACCGGCCCGGCCTTCGGTGGCCGGGTTAATGTCTGATCCGGGCCATATCCGGGTGTTTTTCAGGTGGATAAGCTTAGCGGGCTGGACCGCAGCCGTCCAGCGGAAAAGACCAAAAGTGGAAATAGGCTCTGGCGGTTTTGTCCAGCGCCCATTCCCGGTATACTTGCGCGGTTTATTCGGGCTTGAGGCCGCCGTTGGCGGCGGGCGCCTTGCACGGGCCGGTCCGACCGATATTTCAACAAGCTTTGAGGTGAAGATTGTGAGTCATGATGATGATGTGTTTATGCGCACTTTCTGGTCAGTAATGGCCGGGTTATTGGTGCTGATGTTTGTGATTATTGTTACGGCACGGATGGTTTCCAAGGGGGAAACCCCGGCTGTGAGCACCGATCCGCGGGTGATGGCCAATATTGACAAGCGTATCGAACCGGTTGGCAAGGTACGTACCGGCAAGGTGGAAGCCCAGGCTGCAGGTGGTGATGCCAAGGGTGACTACATGGCCTCCTGTAACAGCTGTCATGGTTCCGGTGTGTTGGGCGCCCCCAAGCTGGGCGACAAGGCGGCCTGGAAACCACGCATTGCCAAGGGCAAGAACAAGCTCTACACCAACGCACTCAAAGGCTTCAAGCAGATGCCGGCCAAGGGCGGTAATGCCGGCCTGAGTGACAAGGTTGTCAAAGACATCGTGGATTACATGATCAAGGAAGGGAAGTAATTATTACTATCCTGAACCGATAAAAAAGGCCGCAATTGCGGCCTTTTTTGTGACCCGCATGATGCAATAATTATATGGATAAGTAATATGCGCGAATCAACACGAATCATTCTGTGGCTTGTCTTGTTCTGTTTCATGCCACCAACGATGGCTGCGGTGTTCGAAGTCGTCAATGTGGCGGCAGATGATGCATTAAATCTGCGTGCTGAAGCCAATCCCGCCTCGGCACTGGTGCCGGCGACCATTCCCCACAATGCCAAACAGGTTCTCTGGCTTGGCGAGCAGAAAAAATATCAATCATCCACCTGGTACAAGGTCAGGCATGGCAACAGTGAAGGCTGGGTCAATGCGCGATTCCTGCGCGAACGTAACAACACCGCACCGATGTTGCTGGAAGAACTCAAATGTCTGGGTACAGAACCGTTCTGGAGTCTGGATCGCAAAGGCAAAGTAATCCATCTCAAAATGTTTAATGATGCTGAGTCGGCTTATACCATCAAAAAGATAAAAACCTCGCACAACAACACAAACGAATGGCTGATCCTGACGGCGCGTAACAGCGATCAGGTAAAAATGGATATCGCTGTTTCAGAAACGGGGCAATGCAGTGACGGTATGTCTGATGACAGCTATCGATATGAAGTACGATTCAGGCAAGGTGATGATTATCTGAATGGTTGTTGTCACCGGATCAGCGAGTAAACGTCAGCCTTCTCTCAGTTCCCTGTTTCTGATGCCATGCGATCGGTGACTCTCTCGCGGGAAATCGGCCCCAGGTCGATTTCACGTGCTGGATGGGAAAGGATTCTGTTTCTGAATCGGAAACAAATTGGGATGCAATAGGATATTTTTTGATAGTACTACCATCTTGAGCATGGACATTAACACGTGTTTACATTATATAAGGGTTATTAGGGAATCAGGATGTTGAAAGGACGCAAATTTCAACGGGTCAAAAAAAATGGCCGCTTTGTTTTCCCGATGCTGAAAATTAACCAATATATATTGTTTTCTAGAGGGAAAGAAAATGGCAAAACTCATTTTGACTGGATCAGTAGGGATAGGTGGAAAGAATGAATCCAAGGATATCGAGGCAGTACAAAAAGCATTAAATCAATGCATCAAACTTCTTGCTCCACTTCCAAAGTTAAAAGAAGACGGCGACCTGGGCAAGAACCCGGCATCCTCAAAAACCGTTGCAGCAATTAAAGCCTTTCAGAAAAAAGTTGTCGGGATGGCAAACCCCGATGGCTTGATTTCGGTGGATAAGGGAACCCATAGAAAGCTCAATGAAACAGCAGTACCGGCGAATCTTGACTTGCTGACTTTCCCCGGGACGAGTTTTACGTATGTAAAAACAACTAAAACTGTAGAGGAATGTATTGCGACGCTTCCAGCCGAATTGCGAACCGATTTTAAAATAGTGATAATTAACGTTATTAAGGAAATGCATAAACTTGGTTTTGCTCTGGGTGTTCTACAGAATGCGCGTGCAGGATATAGAACATTCCAGGACCAAATTATTGTACGACAGAAAGATCCCAAGGCTTCAGGTGCTGGTCCGGGTGAGTCGTTTCATCACTATGGTCTTGCAGTTGACCTAGGCGTTCTTCAGTGGATAGATAACAAAGGTAAGGCTCATTCAGACTTCTGGTTAGGAGCGATGGATGAAATGGCTGGATATAAAGGGTTCTCATCTAAAATATGGGCTAAAAGAGATTCGTATTGTGTTAATAAAGCTTTTCGTCTTAGAAAGGAGAGAATTCATTTGCAAGGTGTACCGGCAACGACCAGTGGTCGAGTTTGGCTTGCAAAGTGCATGAGTGAGGCAGGTAAGGCAGATAGTTATGAATATAAAAAAGGTGGAATAAATAAGAAATACAAATGTAAGGTTAAAAAAGATGCAAGTTGGGTGGAGATAGGAACGGCTAAAGAATTATGGATGGGAATCGTAAAAAATGTTACTGCTGAGCAAAAGAAAAAAATTATAAAGCATTTTAAAGCATCGGAAAATATTGCAAAGACGATCAATATTCAATAACTAGGTGAATATGTTATGAAAAAACTAACAATTTTGTTCTTTTGTTTTATGGCAGTAATAAATGTTTCCTATGGTGAAGACAAGGTTGCCATCGGTGAGGCAAACAAAAAAGTCAAGGCTATTGATGATGCCAGGGATGATTTGTATCAGCTGGAAATAAAACAGCATGTTGAAGTATCAGAAGGCGTTCCACCAAGCGTAGTTTTTTTCTACAAGCCGGAAAGGGAAGAGTTGGTGCTGGTTGAGTTCAGTGCCGGGCATGAGATTTTTTCTGTCGTTTATAAATATTATTTTGAAAATAAAAAGATTATAAAATATTCAAAAGAAATATTGAATCGTCCGGATAACCCGCCGAAAAGAGCGATTATATACGGCAGTGACGGAAGCGTGCTGTGGAAAAATACGATTAATGAGCCTGTCATCAGCGTCAAAAATATCCTGGAAATTTATTCGCTGAATATGCGCTTGATACAGGATGCTTCAAAATACTAAATGTCGGTAACAATGATGTTTGCTTGTAAAAGCAAGCGTCATCTTTGCTTTCTATCCTTCTGACAACAATCCACGCAACATCGCCAGTTGCGAGCGACCATTCTCCTGTCGCTTGGCTTCATCCACCACGACATTTTGTCCGGCCCATTCCAGATCGTCCTTGGGCAGTTCATCAAGGAATCGACTGGGTTGGCAGTCGATCTTCTCACCGTAGCGTTTGCGCGTGACGGCCATGGTTATGGTGAGGGAGCGTTGGGCGCGGGTGATGCCTACATAGGCCAGACGCCGTTCCTCTTCGATAGTCTCTTCCTCAATGCTGCTGCGATGGGGCAGCAATTCCTCTTCCATGCCCACCAGAAAGACATGGGGAAACTCCAGGCCCTTGGCGGCATGCAGGGTCATCAGGCTGACCTGATCGCCAACCTCATCATCATCTTTCAACATGTCAATCAGGGTGAGTTTGTTGACCAGATCAGAGAGTGAGGCTGAAGGATCGTTTTTGTGCATGCGCTCCAGCCAGGTGATCAATTCCTTGACGTTATCCATCTTGCGATTGGCGATTACTTCATCCTTGCAGGTATCCAGCAACCAGCGTTCATAGTCGATGTTCAAGAGCAGGGATTTCACCGCTTCGATGGGATGCTCTTCTTCGGCCTTGTGCGCCATGCTGACGATCCAGTTGGCGAACTCGTTGAGTTTTTCACAGGCGCGCTGGTTGAGGTGCTGTTGCAAGCCGATTTCAAAGCAGGAGGTAAACAGGCTGTTGCCGCGCATGTGGGCGTAGCCGGCGAGTTTTTCCACGGTGCCGGGTCCCAGTTCGCGGCGCGGGGTATTGATGATCCGCACAAAGGCGTTGTCATCATCCGGGTTGGCCACCATGCGCAGATAGGCCATCACATCCTTGATTTCGGTGTAGGCGAAAAAGGAGGTGCCGCCGCTCAGGTAATAGGGGATATTGTTTTGACGCAGCATCCGTTCGAACAAACGTGACTGATGGTTGCCGCGATAAAGAATGGCATAGTCCTTGAACTTGTTGCCATGGCGAAAACGATGGTGCATCAATTCATGCACGACCTGCTCGGCTTCCTGTTCTTCATCCTTGCAGCGGATCACACGTAACGGATCACCATTGCCCAGTTCGCTCCACAGGCGCTTTTCAAAGACATGGGGATTGTTGCTGATCAGGGCATTGGCGGCGCGCAGGATACGGCCGGTGGAACGATAGTTTTGTTCCAGCTTGATAACCCGCAGGTTGGGAAAATCCTGTTTTAACAGCGCCAGGTTTTCCGGGTTGGCGCCGCGCCAGGAATAGATGGATTGATCGTCATCGCCCACCACGGTCAGGCAGTTGCGCACGCCGACCAGCTGTTTCACCAGTTCATACTGGGTGGTATTGGTGTCCTGATACTCATCCACCAGCAGATATCGAATGCGTTCCCGCCAGGCGGCCAGCTTGTCCGGGTTTTCCCGAAACAGGATCACCGGCAGCATGATCAGATCATCGAAATCGACGGCGTTATAGGTCTTCAGGTGGTGGTTATAGGTTGCGTAGATTTGAGCCGCTGCGGTGCTGTGGGCGTCATGGGCCTCCTGCGCGGCCTGTTCCGGCAGCACGAAGGCATTTTTCCAGCGAGAGATGCTGTATTGCACCTGTTCCACCTGATTGCCGGGGTCACCAAAGGTCTTTTTCATCAACTCCTTGATCAAGGCCAGACTGTCGGCACTGTCGTAGATGGAGAAACCACTTTTCAGGCCAACGCATTTCAGCTCCTTGCGGACGATGTTCAGGCCCATGGTGTGGAAGGTGGAGACTCGCAGCCCCTTCATTTTGTCCTTGCCCAGCAACTTGCCGACCCGCGCCTTCATTTCCCGGGCAGCCTTGTTGGTAAAGGTCACGGCGGCGATGTGTTGCGGTTCCACGCTGCACTGCTCGATGAGGTAAGCGATCTTCTGGGTAATCACACGGGTCTTGCCACTGCCCGCACCGGCCAGCACCAGCAGGGGGGTATCGAGATAACGGACGGCGGCGCGCTGGGCGGGATTCATTTGATCAGACATGGGGGAAATTGTAGAGGTGTGGATCGATCCCGTCGAGATTGACTTTGTACGGATTGATGATTATTTCACCAATTTTAACGTCGTTCCCCCCGCATGCGCAGGACCGTTTCTTGCAGTTCTTCCAGATTGACGTTTTCCGGCGCAACCGGCGGACCCGCCACCAGTTCAATGTGGGACCAGAAACGGCGCAGCATGGTGAGCAACAGATTACCCGGCTTGCGACTGAAGGCGCTGCCCCACAGGCCGCGCAGGGCCAGGGGGATGACCGGGACGGGGTTGCGCTCGATGATCTTTTTCAGCCCCGGCTGGAATGGGTGCATCTCGCCATCCTTGGTCAGCCTGCCTTCCGGGAAAATACACACGAGATTACCGGCATCCAGCTCGGCGGCGATACGATCATAGGCCGCTTCCAGCAGGGCGGGGTTGTCCTTGCGGGAGGCGATAGGGATGGCGCGGGCGGTGCGGAAGACAAAGTTGAGCAAGGGCATGTTGTAGATCTTGTACCAGGCCACAAAGCGCACCGGGCGACGGATACAGCCTCCCAGCACCAGGGCATCAACATAACTGACATGGTTACATACAAGTACGGCCGGCCCCTGATCCGGGATCTGATCCAGTCCCTCTTTGGAGACCCGGTAAATACTGTGAATCAACAGCCAGACAATGAACCGCATCAGGAACTCGGGGACCAGTGTGTAGATATAAACGGCCACCAGGGCATTGAGAACCGCAGTCAGCAGGAACAGTTGGGGAATAGTGAAGTCCAGGGCGAGCAGGCCGATGGCCAGGCCGGTGGCGACCACCATGAACAGGGCATTGATGATGTTGTTACAGGCTATCATGCGCGCCCGATGCTCCGGTTCACTACGTTGCTGGATCAGGGCATAGAGGGGCACGGTGTAAAAGCCGCCGAACACGCCCAGCATCACGATATCGAACATAAAGCGAATACTGCCGGCCAGTTGCAGCAAGCCGCCGGCAGTCAGCAATTCCTTGCTGACAACGGAAAAATCAGCGGCAAAGTAGAGATCAATCCCGAAAATGGTCAGACCGATAGAACCCAAGGGCACCAGACCGAGTTCCACCATGCGGCCGGAGAGTTTTTCACATAACAGCGAACCCACACCGATGCCGACGGAGAACAGGGTCAAGAGCAGGGCCACCACACCTTCGTTGCCCAGCAGGGTCAGTTTGGTGAAATTGGGCAACTGGGACAGGTAGATGGTGCCCAGGAACCAGAACCAGGAGATGCCAAGGATGGATAAAAAGACGGTCCGGTTGGCTTTGGCGAATTTAAATATCCGCCAACTTTCACTGACCGGATTCCAGTTAATGGCTATCTCGGGGGCCTGCGCAGGGGCAGGGGGGACATAACGGCTGGAAACGTATCCGAGCACCGCCAGGGTGATCAGTGTGATGCCAATCAGCGCCCGACCAATGTCGGGAATGGCGATCAACATACCGCCGATATTGGTGCCGATCAAAATGGCCAGGAAGGTGCCGGTTTCCACCAGCGCGTTTCCACCGATCAATTCCCGATCAGAAAGATGTTGTGGCAGGATGGCATATTTAATCGGGCCGTACAGGGTGGATTGCAGCCCCATCATGAATAGCATGCTGACCAAAAACGGGATGTTTTGCCAATAAAAACCCGCCGCCGTGCCCAGCATGATAAATACCTCAAGCAGTTTGTATTTACGCAGCAGTTGTGATTTTTCATATTTGTCGGATAACTGCCCGGCCAGTGCGGAGAAGAGGAAAAACGGCAGAATGAACAGTCCAACACAGAGATTGACGATGGTGTTGGAATCAAACGACAACAGCGCTGCACCGTTAAACACCACCATGATGACCAGCGCGTTGCGAAAAATATTGTCATTGAAGGCGCCGAACAGCTGGCTGAAAAACAGCGGGCCGAAGCGGCGCTTCGTGAATAAACTGAACTGACTTTCGTTCTGCATGTGACTTAGTTCAGTTGGGCCGGGATGTTAACTTCCTGTTCGAACAGGGAGAAGGTCCAGGGTCGAAAGGCAATCATCAACCCGGCATTCTTGCGTTCAGTCGGTGGCAGCAGGGTATCCGCCTCGGCCAGATCTTCCATTTCACGGATCAGGGCATCAATCTTCTTGTTGATGATGCTGATGGTTGCCGCCGACAGTTCGGTGGATTCAAAGCGTAACAGGGTTTCCGGTCCTTCAAAGCGCGAATTCAGAAACTCGGCCATGACCTGTTGCTCATACTTTTTGCGAACCGGACCGCCGCGTCGCCAGTTAATGGTGCGGGCGGTCAACAGGCGGACCTTGTTGCCGGGCAGCAGCTCGATCAGTTTCAGTTTGTCCAGGGTGGTGAGTAGTTTGATCGCCGCCGGGGTGGACAATTCATAGTCCGTTGCAATGCGATCCGGCGACCAGCCGTTGAGTAACAGATAAAAGCAGGTGAAAAGCATGGGGTCATCGGCCAGGGCCCGTTCCTGTTGCAGGGACAGGATTTTCACTTCATCGTTGCTGTGCATGCGGCTCATTTTGGCCAGGTCGTAAATGCTGACATCGGCAATGGCGCAGACCTCTTCCAGACGTTTCAGGGTAAAGGTCTCCTCGGCAAAAATCCGTTTTACGCTGGATTCACTGATGCTGAGATCCCGGGCCACGTCCTTGTAATTGATACCCTTGGCCCGCAGGCATTTTTTCAGCGCGACGAGTAAATGGCTGGTTTGGGTAAACATAGTTGCCTCTCCGTATTGGTATTGAAATGTAGGTCCATTATGGCTCGGTTCGGATGGAATACAATACCATGCTGGAAAGTATCGTAATTTGGGGCCTTTGGTCTTGCGAGTCAGCAGCCGGAGCTAGAAGCTGAATTCGTCCAGTTCGTCCTCGTCCACATCGCCGGCGGAGGCTATGCGTAATTCCTGGTCCCACTTCTCGATAATGAATTCCAGGCAGGACTTGTTCTCATTCAGCTGCCCCATCCTTTCGATGGTACGGGGTTCGATCTGGTGGATCAGCCATTGTACGGTGATGGGTTCCATTCCGATGTGCAGGCCCCAGGTGTAGTCAGACAGGCAGCGCTGGGCCTCGATGAGCATGTGGGTAAAGACGTGAGCGATCTCGTTATTGATATTTCCGCTCCAGCCCGGTTCACCAGCGGCCTTGTAGAAGGTATCAATCAGCTGCAGCAGGGTCTCTTTTTCGTGCCTTTTTATGAGCATGGCACACCAATTCCTTGTTGGTTTTGTTATAGGGGGACCTAGATTTCAACTCTAAGTATATAAAAAGTCAATGAAAATTTACCCTGTAGGGATTTTCCTACACGATCTTCAGCTTTTCCCTACAGATCGTGTTCGGTACCGGGAGTAGGATACACACAACTGGTCTTGCCAGGAGAGAGAAATGAAAGCCATCGCAAGTGAGTTTAAGCCAAGACAGCTTAATCGACATGGAGAAGTCGGCGCAGTACCGTTCAGGAACGAACGGTTTTATACCCACAGGGGCGAATGGTTTTTCTCCGTCAGACGGGGTGTCGATCAAGGACCTTATGCAAGCGAGATTGAAGCCAGGGGGGCGTTGCGGGAGTTTATCGAGGCGCAATTGCACTTTGAATACCAACTCCTAAAAGATCGAGTAGGATAAGCGCTTTTTTATGCGTTGTTTGGCACACGGAGGTGCCTCTTTTCCAACGGATGGAAGGCCAATTACCCGGGTTTTAGAAGGATATTGCCTACCGCACAGGAAGTGCGGGGGAATTGGATTTCAAGACATCATCCGGTTTGCCGATATCCCTTCCAACAGTAATTCAATCAATGGCTGTAAATAATTTTGCAGTCTTTCGTCTTAAAATATTAGAATGCGCGCCGCAAATATCTCGCGGTCCCGGTGTACCGGTCATTGCGCATGGAATATCTCTGGTTTTATTAAAGTTGTCCGGGTAGTTATGAATAGAAACAGATTTGGTGAAGATGGACCGGTACCCTATCGCACAGATCGGGTCTACAGAGTCGGCAGCGAGTGGTTTTTTTCGGTTCGCAAGGGGACTGATCATGGTCCGTATGCCACTGAAGAAGAGGCCAAGGCCGCCCTGGTTGAATACATCGGTGATCAATTGTTGTTGGAAAATCTGCCCAACGCCAAACCCGATACTAAAAAATAATCCACCGCGTATTTCACCGTGATCGGCATCTGATCGCGGTTCATTATCAAGTAATCCTCCCTCCGTCCGCTAGTCAAAATCAGCGGCATGTGACACATGACTGCTGATCGTACTGCCATAGTGCATAGCTAAAACAACAGGGAGCAGACATGACCATGTTACGTGCATGTCGTATCGCGTGTTTATATATAATTTTCCAAATGTTAGTACCTGCGGTTGTACAGGCCAAAGGTGATTATCTGGCATTGGGCCACATCACCTATACCGATGCCAACACTCCGCAAGAATTCAGCTTTAATGCAGACACCTTCAAGACGCTGGTGTATAGCTACAGTTTCTTTGAGAAGTATGAAATCGGTTTTGTCGTGGATTTTAACGAGACCGAAGAAGAGGTAAATAACACGGCCATTTTGCTCGGTATCGAAGGCAGCTTTATTCGCATCAAACGCGGCCGCAATACCGGCAAGTTTAATGGCGTGCCGTTTGACTATGAGCGCAACAGCATTCAGTGGTACCGCCTGGGTATCGGTGGTGGCGGGGATGCCAAACCGTTGTGGGGAATTTTTAATGGCTTAACCTACACCAAATTTTCGTCTCCCGGTGAAATCTTTGATGATGACCAGTCTGAGTTTGTCCCGATTCGCCAGATTGATGTGGTGATGCTGGGCATGGTGGGCGTCACCGATTTGATGCGCAAGAAGATGCTGAATTCCTATCGTAAAAGCGATTGGGGCTTCGAGTCTGACGCCGCTTTTGGTTTGGCCAGGATTACGCCGCATCACCCGCAGTACAAAGAAGTGAGTACCATTGCTTTTGAAGGAACCCTGAAGGCGGGGTATTACTGGAAACTGTTTCACAATGACCCTTATACGGCGGATGAATCCGCCGGTGGTTTGTTCCTGGGGTATCGGTACGACTTCCTGTTCGACTTTCTTGGTCTCTATCGCAGCGGCGACAGTATCTACATCCCGGAGCGCGGTGGCTGGGAGGTTCGTCTGAGCTTCGAGTTCTGAAACGCAATTTTTCAGGGCTGAAAAATCTTGCACTTTGTCTTCTCAGCCATTGGCTGAAAATCAACCAGATCGTAAAATAGCGGGCTTGAATCCGGGGTGGGCCCGGCGCGATGGAAGCAAACCATGTTTTATCAGGACCAGTTCGATGTCATTGTGGTGGGTGGCGGCCATGCCGGTACCGAGGCGGCCCTGGCGGCTGCGCGTATGGGCAGTAAAACACTGCTCTTGACCCACAATATCGAGACGCTGGGCCAGATGAGCTGCAATCCCGCCATCGGCGGTATCGGCAAGGGGCACCTGGTGAAAGAGGTGGATGCACTGGGCGGCCTGATGGCGCGAGCCATTGATCGGGCCGGTATCCAGTTTCGCATCCTCAATGCCAGCAAAGGGCCTGCTGTCCGTGCAACCCGCGCCCAGGCGGACCGGGCGCTGTACAAACAGGCCGTGCGTTCTGTTCTGGAAAATAGCCCCAACCTGACCCTGTTCCAGCAAGCCGTGGATGATCTGATTGTGGAGAACGATACGGTTTGTGGCGTGGTGACCCGGATGGGACTGAAATTCCGCGCCCGTGCCGTAGTGCTGACTGTCGGTACTTTTCTTGGCGGGCGCATTCATATCGGTCTGGAGAATTACGAGGGTGGACGTGCCGGTGATCCCCCGTCCAATGCCCTCTCCCGTCGTTTACGGGAACTGCCATTCAATGTGGATCGACTCAAGACAGGTACACCGCCGCGTATCGACGGCAAGAGTCTGGATTTCAGCGTAATGACACCCCAGCCGGGTGACGAACCGACCCCGGTGTTTTCCTTCTTGGGCCGGGTCGAAGAGCACCCGCAACAGATCGCCTGCTATATCACCAGCACCAATGCCCAAACCCATGATTATATTCGCAACGGGCTGGATCGTTCGCCCATGTACAGCGGTGTCATCGAAGGGGTGGGGCCGCGTTATTGTCCGTCTATTGAAGACAAGGTGATGCGTTTTGCGGATCGGGATTCACACCAGATTTTTGTTGAACCTGAGGGGTTGAATACCACGGAGATCTATCCCAACGGGATCTCCACCAGCCTGCCGTTTGATGTGCAGTATGACTTTGTTCGTTCAATCAAAGGGTTTGAAAACGCTCATATCACGCGTCCCGGTTATGCAATCGAATACGACTTTTTCGATCCCCGGGATTTGCAGGCGTCGCTGGAAACACGTTTTATCCAGGGTCTGTTTTTCGCCGGGCAGATTAACGGGACCACCGGCTACGAAGAAGCCGCCGCCCAGGGATTGCTGGCCGGGGCCAATGCTGCCCTGCGGGTGCAGGAACAGGAAGCCTGGTCACCACGGCGCGATGAAGCCTATCTGGGTGTACTGGTGGATGATCTTATTACCCGTGGCACCAGCGAACCCTATCGTATGTTTACCAGCCGGGCTGAGTATCGCCTGATGTTGCGGGAAGACAATGCCGATTTGCGACTGACCGAACAGGGACGCAAGCTGGGGCTGGTGGACGATGCTCGCTGGGCCGCCTTTGAGACCAAGCGCGAAGCGATAGCACGGGAACAACAGCGTTTGCAGAATACCTGGATCAGGCCCGGGCAGGGTGCCGATCAACAACTTGTCGATCTGCTGGGCAAGCCGCCGGCGCGGGAGATCCGTGCGCTTGAGTTATTGCGCCGCCCCGAAGTTTCTTATGCTGATTTGGTCAAACTACCGGGTGTGGCGCCCGGTGTAGCAGACCCCGCCGTGGCAGAGCAGGTGGATATTCAGGCCCGCTACTCCGGTTATATCTCCCGCCAGCAGGACGAAATTGATCGCCAACGGCGACATGAAACGACTCGCTTGCCGGAGCAAATCGACTATGATCAGGTATCCGGTCTGTCCACAGAGGTAAGGGAGAAGCTGTTACGGGCCAGACCTGATACGATCGGGCAAGCTGCAAGGATTCCCGGCGTAACGCCGGCAGCCATCTCGCTGCTGCTGGTTTACCTGAAAAAGACCAAGATGTCTGACAAGAAAAAAACCGCATAACAAATCCAAAACAAGACAGGAGAAAAGAATGAGACGACTGTTCGTAGTGATGATTTTCTTCATCTTCAGTGCTTCAGCCTGGGCGGCTGATAACAAGGGGTTGATCACCAAGCAAAGTGCCCACAGCGTCAAAGTGACACTGGACCGGCTGGAAAATATCCTGCGCAAAAAAGGCGTCACCATCGTCAAGCGCTGGAGCCATGACAAGGGAGGCAAGAAGGCCGGTATACCATTACGCGCCACCGAACTGCTGATCTTCGGCAACCCAAAGCTGGGTACGCATTTTTTTACCAGTAACCAGACAGCCGGCATCGATCTGCCCATGAAGGCACTGGCCTGGGAAGACAAGGATGGCAAGATCTGGCTGACCTACAACGACCCGCAATACATCGCTGATCGGCACGACATCAAGGATCGGGCCGATATCGTCAAGAAAATGAGCGAAGCGTTGGACAATATGACCACCGCCGCAACCGGCAAATAACCTATCTTTCCGTTGCGTGAGCAACACTGTCGCTGAATCAGTTGAAAATGATCTGCTCCGGGGCCTTGAGGCCCTGGAGCTGGATCTATCCGCTGAGGCTGTCGGTCGATTACTGCAATTCATCCACCTGCTGGCGAAATGGAACAAGGCCTATAACCTGACCGCGATCCGGGACCCCCGCCGGATGGTGTCGCTGCACCTGCTGGACAGTCTGGCCATGCTGCCCTGGCTGCAGGGTGACAATGTGCTGGATGTTGGCACCGGCCCCGGCCTGCCGGGTATCCCTCTGGCCATTGCCCGGCCGGACATACACTTCACCTTGCTGGACAGTAACTCAAAAAAAACCCGATTTATCACCCAGGCGGTACTGGAGCTAGGGATCGGGAATGTGTCTGTGGTACAGTCCAGAGCGGAGGCGTTTCAGCCCGACGGACAATATTCCGTAATTATTGCAAGGGCTTTTGCCGGTATTCCTGAGATGCTGGACATGGTAAAACATCTCTGTACCGCCCGGACCCGGATCATTGCCATGAAAGGGCAATATCCGACGGATGAATTACACGACTGGCCGACAGGTTTTGTCTGCGAGTCGATTGAGGCGCTCAAGGTGCCTGAACTGGAAGCGGCGCGACATGTGGTGTTGATACACCGCGAACGGACATAACAACAACCGAAACAATCCCGGAGAATCAGACGATGGGGAAGATCATTGCAGTCACCAACCAGAAAGGCGGCGTGGGCAAAACCACCACCTGTATCAACCTGGCCGCCTCGCTGTCCGCCACCAAGCGCAGGGTTCTGTTGATCGATATTGACCCGCAGGGTAATGCCACCATGGGCAGCGGTGTGGAAAAGCACCAGGTGATCCGTTCAACCTGTAACGTCTTGCTGGGTGAGAACACCATTAGTGAATGTCTGATTCGCCCCGTTAATGCCGACTATGATCTGCTGCCGTCCAACTCGGATTTGACTGCAGCGGAAGTGACGCTGGTGGAAATGCAACAACGCGAAAGCCGTCTGCGCAATGCCCTGGATGAGGTGCGCGACAGTTACGATTATATTTTGGTGGATTGTCCGCCCTCCCTGAACATGCTGACCCTGAATGCGCTGGTTGCCGCCCATTCAGTGATGATCCCCATGCAATGTGAATACTATGCCCTGGAAGGGTTGAGCGCCTTGCTCAATACCGTTGAGAAGATCAAGAGTACCGTCAATCCCGGGCTGCAGGTGGAAGGTTTGCTGCGTACCATGTTTGACCCGCGTAACAATCTTGCCAACGATGTCTCCGGCCAGTTGCTGGTCCACTTCCCCAACAAGGTCTATCGCACCATCATCCCGCGCAACGTGCGGCTGGCCGAAGCGCCCAGCCACGGTATGCCGGTGATCAAATATGATCGCGCCTCCCGTGGCGCACTGGCCTATCTGGCCCTGGCCGGTGAATTGTTGCGCAGAGACGAGTCCACGCCGTACGCCAGCACAGTGAACTAGGATCTGCCATGTCGATTAAGAAACCGGGACTGGGTCGGGGGCTGGATGCATTATTAGGCGCCGGTTTTTCCGGCGGTGGATCGCCAACAGACAATGACCCACCGGCCGGCAGCGCCCTGAAAACCCTGCCGGTGGATGTGATCCAGCGCGGCCGTTATCAGCCGCGACAGGATTTCGAACCGGTCGCCCTGCAGGAACTGGCGGATTCCATCAAGGCACAGGGTGTGGTTCAGCCCATCGTGGTCAGACCGCTGCATGAACAGGCCGGTCGCTATGAGATCATTGCCGGTGAGCGCCGCTGGCGCGCCACCCAACTGGCCGGTTTGCATGAAATCCCGGTAGTGATCCGCGACGTCAACGACCAGGCCGCTATGGCCATGGCCCTGATCGAAAATATCCAGCGTGAAGAACTCAATCCCATGGAAGAGGCGACGGCCTTGCAACGCCTGATTGATGAGTTTGCACTGACTCACTCCCAGGCGGCGGAAGCCGTGGGTCGTTCCCGTGCGGCTGTGACCAACATGCTGCGCCTGTTGACCCTTTCCCATGAAGTGAAAACCATGCTGGAGAAAGGCGATATCGAAATGGGACATGCCCGCGCCCTGCTGGCGCTGGCGCCGGAAATTCAGCCGCAGGCGGCCAGACAGGTCGTGAGTCGGGGATTGTCAGTGCGCGAAACTGAATCACTGGTGCGCAAAATGCTGACCGGTGTTGAAACGGCAGGTCAAAAAAACAAGGCTGCTGCAGTCGATCCGAATACCCTCCACTTGCAAGAGAGCCTGGCCCAGAAGCTGGGCGCCAAGGTGGAGTTGCAACATTCCGCCCAGGGCAAGGGCAAACTGGTGATCAGTTATAACAGTCTGGATGAGCTGGACGGCATCCTCGATCACATCCGCTAGTCAAAAATTAACCAATAAATCACAGGGTTATTACTACCTATCCTGGCTTATACCCCCATTTGCCAATTGATAATTGGCACAATGAACTATATACTGCGCCCGCCTGAAATGGCGTGTTGCCGGAAGTCATCGCCTGCCCACTAATCTCTAATATGGCTATGTTAAACAATAACTTACGGCATGCTGCACTCAGGATTATCCTGCTCCAGACTGTGCTGACCAGCGTCGTCACGCTATTTTTTCTCCTGCAGCAGGGCTATGAATTTGCACTTGCGGCGCTCTACGGAGGCGCTGTAACCCTCGCCGTCACCATGATCAGTGTTTGGCGAACCAACGCTGCAATAAAAGCAGATGAACAAGACGCAACACCAGGGATGCTTGAGCTGTACCAGATGGCAATCTTGAGACTCCTGATCACGGTATCTCTTCTCGCCCTGGGCCTGGGCTGGCTGAAGTTACAGCCATTGGCGTTACTCTGCGGATTTATTGCAGCGCAGGCCGCGCAATTATTTGCGCCGGCCCGTATGAAACATGACTAGGCGTCTTTTTCATACGCAAAAAGGGCAACCGATTTCTTAAAATTAAAATTGGGTTTAAACATCAAATGGCGAGTGACACACTAACTTCAACTGACTATATCGCACATCACCTGAAAAACTGGACATTTGGACTGCACCCGGAACACGGCTGGAGCTTCGCGCATAATGCGGAAGAGGCCAAGGCGATGGGGTTTTATGCGATCCACGTGGATACCATGTTGTGGTCCATCCTGCTGGGCGCAACGTTCCTGTTTTTCTTTTATCGGTCCGCCAAACAGGCAACGGCGGGTGTCCCCGGTAAATTTCAAAATTTTGTGGAAATGATTGTCGAGTTTATCGACACCAGTGTGCGTGGTTCCTTCACGGCAAAAAACAATCTGGTCGCGCCCATGGCGTTGACTGTCTTTATCTGGATCTTCCTCATGAACCTCATGGACCTGGTGCCGGTGGACTGGTTGCCCTGGGTAGCCGGCAAGGTTGGGTCTGCGTTCTTCGATAAAGATCCACATCACGTCTATTTCAAAGTGGTCTCCACCACCGATCCCAACGCAACAATTGGTATGGCATTGGCGGTGTTCGGTCTGATGATCTACTACAGCATCAAGATCAAGGGGATTGGCGGTTTTGTGGGTGAACTGACCCTGCATCCGTTCCACTCACACAACAAACTGGTACAGGCCTGCCTGATTCCGTTCAACCTGTTTCTGGAACTGGTCTCGTTGATCTCCAAGCCCATCTCGCTGGCGCTGCGACTGTTCGGGAACATGTATGCCGGTGAAATGATCTTCATCCTGATCGCCATCATGGTCGGCGCAGGCATGGTATCGATTTCACTGGTGACCGGTCTGTCCCTCGACATTCTGTGGGGCGGCTTGCTGGCCCTGGGTGGCGCGATTTTGCAACTGGGCTGGGCTATTTTCCATATTCTGGTTATTACCCTGCAGGCCTTTATCTTCATGACACTGACGATTGTGTACATGGACATGGCCCACGCAGAGCACTAGGCATCGGTTTTTACTTAAAATTTTTCACTTTTAAACTTTAACTTTACAGAAATTTAGGAGACTACAATGGAACAAGCATTACTTTACATCGCTGCTGCAATCATGATGGGTATGGGTGCACTGGGCGCTGCTGTGGGTATCGGTGTACTCGGTGGCCGCTTCCTGGAAGGCGCCGCCCGCCAGCCTGAACTGATCCCGATGCTGCGTACCCAGTTCTTTATTGTTATGGGTCTGGTTGACGCGGTACCGATGATCGCCGTTGGTCTGGCCATGTACCTGATGTTTGCCGTCAAGATCGGATAATCATCGAACGTTCCACTTTTAATTAACAGGAAGGTTCACCAATGAATATCAATCTAACGCTCATCGGCCAGTCGATCACATTTTTTGTGTTCATCTGGTTCTGTATGAAATATGTGTGGCCGCCGATTATGCATGCCCTGAATGAGCGCAAGACCAAAATTGCTGATGGTCTTGCCGCTGCCGACAAGGGCAAGCATGAAGAGGAACTGGCCAGGCAGGGTGCTGCCGAGACCTTGAGAAAGGCCAAGGCGGAAGCGGCTGAAATTATTGCGCACGCACAAAAGCGCGCCGGCGAGATCATGGAAGAGGCGAAAGTCGCTGCACGCGCCGAAGCCGATCGGCTGGTGCATGCCGCCAACGCCGAGATCGAACAGGAAACCAACCGCGCCCGCGAAGTACTGCGTGGTCAGGTGGTGAAACTGGCGGTCGCCGGCGCCGGCAAGGTGCTCAAGCGTGAAATTAACGAACAGGCCAACGAAGATCTTCTCAAGGATCTGGTCTCGCAGCTGTAAGGGGATAACCAATGGCAGAGAAAAGCACCATTGCACGTCCCTATGCACAGGCTGCGTTTGACCTGGCAAAAGCGGGTGGTGATCTGAAACACTGGTCCGATATGTTGCAACTGCTGGCGGCAGTCACCAATGACGCCACAATTGCCGATTTGATCAGCAACCACAGCATCAACCGCGCCAAGCTGGTCGATTTGATCCTCGATATATGCGCCAAAGGCCTGGATGACCAGGGCAAGAACTTTGTGCGCGTGCTCGGGGAAAACAAACGTCTGAATGTTGTTGCCGAAATTGCTGCGCTTTATGAGCGGCATCGTGCCGAAGCGGAGAAGGTGGTTGAAGCCGAAGTGGTTTCCGCCTTTGCCATGAGTGACGCACAGCGCAAGCAGATGGCTGAAGCCCTGAAGAAACGTCTGGGCCGAGATGTCAATCTGGTCAGCCGGGTGGATGAATCCATCCTTGGCGGCGCCATCGTGCGCGCCGGTGACCTGGTCATCGACGGCTCTGTGGCAAGCAAACTGAACAAGCTGGCACATGCCATGATGCACTAGGCGCGCAACAATCTATTAAAGGATACATAAAATGCAACTGAATCCATCTGAAATCAGTGAACTGATTAAAAAGCGGGTCGAGAGTTTTGAAGCCAAAACCGAAGCCCGCAACGAAGGCACCGTCGTCTCTCTGGCTGACGGTGTAGTTCGTATCCACGGTCTGGCTGATGTTATGGCCGGTGAAATGCTGGAGTTCACCAACAATACCTTTGGTATGGCGCTGAATCTGGAGCAGGACTCCGTCGGTGCTGTGGTGCTGGGTGATTACCTGCACATCTCTGAAGGTGACAAGGTTAAGTGTACCGGTCGTATTCTTGAAGTCCCGACAGGTGAAGCCATGCTGGGTCGCGTTGTTGACTCGCTGGGTAACCCGCTGGACGGCAAGGGCCCCATCAATGCCGAGTCCTCATCGCCGATTGAAAAGATCGCCCCCGGTGTTATCGCCCGTAAATCGGTCGACCAGCCGGTACAGATCGGTCTGAAGTCCATCGATACCATGGTGCCCATCGGTCGCGGCCAGCGCGAGCTGATCATCGGTGACCGCCAGACCGGCAAGACTGCGGTGGCCATCGACGCCATCATCAACCAGAAGGGTACCGGTGTGAAGTGTATCTACGTGGCGGTCGGCCAGAAGGCCTCCTCTGTCGCCAACGTGGTACGCAAGCTGGAAGAATATGGCGCCATGGATCACACCATCGTGGTTGCGGCGACGGCATCTGACTCAGCCGCCATGCAGTTTATTGCACCGTATGCCGGTTGCTCCATGGGTGAATACTTCCGTGACAAGGGTGAAGACGCCCTGATCATCTATGATGACCTGACCAAGCAGGCCTGGGCCTATCGCCAGGTATCCCTGTTGCTGCGTCGTCCGCCGGGTCGTGAAGCCTATCCCGGTGACGTGTTCTATCTGCACTCCCGTTTGCTGGAACGCGCTGCACGTATCAATGCCGATGAAGTGGAAAAACTCACCGGTGGTAAAGTGAAAGGCAAGACCGGTTCATTGACCGCCCTGCCCATCATCGAAACCCAGGCGGGTGACGTATCGGCCTTCGTTCCGACCAACGTAATCTCGATTACCGACGGTCAGATCTTCCTGGAATCCGATCTGTTCAACGCCGGTATCCGTCCTGCGATTAACGCCGGTCTGTCGGTCTCCCGTGTGGGTGGCTCTGCCCAGACCAAGATCATGCGCAAACTCGGCGGCGGTGTTCGTCTGGCCCTGGCCCAGTATCGTGAACTGGCGGCCTTCGCCCAGTTCGCTTCTGACCTGGACGAAGCGACCCGCAAGCAGATCGACCTTGGTCAGCGTGTTACCGAACTGATGAAGCAGGCCCAATACTCGCCCATGAGCGTTGCCCAGCAGGCCTTCTCGCTGTTGGCGGCCAATGCCGGCTATCTGGATGACGTACCGGTCAACAAGGTTGTTGATTTCGAAAGCGCCATGCAGGCCTGGCTCAAATCCAACAACCAGGATTTGCTGGACAAGATCAACGCCACCGGTGATTACAACGATGAAATCGACGCAGCCATGAAAGCGGCGATTGAAAAGTTCAAGGCCAATGGCGCCTGGTAATTGTTAATGAACCCTCACCCTGTCCCTCTTCCTGAGGGACAGGGTGAACATGATTAAAGGTATATTCATATGGCAAGCGGTAAAGAGATTCGCACCAAGATCAAGAGTATCCAGAATACTCAAAAGATCACCCGTGCGATGGAAATGGTCGCCGCCAGTAAAATGCGCAAGGCCCAGGAACGCATGGCCGCATCCCGTCCCTATGCGGACAAGATGCGCAATGTCATACACCATTTGGCCTTTGCTCATCCGGAATACAAGCATCCCTATCTGCTGGAGCGCACGGAAGTGAAACGCGTGGGCTACATCATTGTTTCTTCGGATCGCGGTTTGTGCGGCGGTCTGAACAACAACCTGTTCCGGGATGTGATGCGTGACATGCAGGCCTGGAAAGCCAAGGGTGTGGACAGCAGTGTTTGCACTATCGGCGCCAAGGCGGCGGCATTTTTCCGGCGTTTTGCAAACATCAAGGCGAAGATTTCCCACCTGGGTGACACACCGGGCGTGAATGATCTGATCGGTACCGTCAAGGTGATGCTGGATGCCTACGATGCAGGCGAGATTGATCGCTTGTATCTGGTATTCAACGAGTTCGTCAACACCATGACCCAGAAACCGACCATTGAACAGATGCTCCCCGCCATGCCGGCCGAAGAAGACAAAAAACGGCTGGGTTATCACTGGGATTACATCTACGAGCCCGATGCGAAAACGGTACTGGACGGCTTACTGGTGCGTTATATCGAATCACTGGTTTATCAGGGCGTAGTCGAAAACGGGGCCTGCGAAATGGCAGCCCGTATGGTGGCGATGAAGGCCGCCTCCGACAACGCCGGTAACCTGATCGACGAACTGGCCCTGGCCTATAACAAGGCCCGCCAGGCAGCGATTACCCAGGAATTGTCCGAAATCGTCGCCGGTGCGGCAGCGGTTTAAAGAATTTTAAAATTAAGAGGAACACACAATGAGTTCTGGAAAAATTGTACAAATCATCGGTGCGGTGGTGGACGTTGAGTTCCCCCGTGATGCGATGCCGAAGGTCTATGATGCGTTGACTGTGGACGCGGAAGGACTGACTCTGGAAGTACAGCAGCAGTTGGGTGATGGTGTGGTGCGTACCATTGCCATGGGTACAACCGACGGTCTGAAGCGTGATATGGTCACCAACAACACCGGTGCGCCCATCTCCGTACCGGTGGGTCAGAAGACCCTGGGCCGGATCATGGATGTACTGGGTAACCCGGTAGATGAAGCCGGCCCCATCGGTGAAGATGTCCGCTGGCCGATCCACCGCAAGCCGCCGGCCTATGCCGACCAGGCCGCGTCCGTGGAAATCCTGGAAACCGGTATCAAGGTAATCGACCTGATCATGCCTATCGCCAAGGGCGGCAAGATTGGTCTGTTCGGTGGTGCGGGTGTAGGTAAAACCGTAACCCTGATGGAGCTGATTCGTAACATCGCGGTAGAGCACAGCGGTTACTCTGTATTCGCCGGTGTGGGTGAACGTACTCGTGAAGGTAACGACTTCTACCATGAAATGACTGAAGGCGGGGTTATCGACAAGGTATCGCTGGTTTACGGTCAGATGAATGAACCGCCCGGTAACCGTCTGCGCGTGGCCCTGACCGGTCTGACCATGGCCGAATACTTCCGAGACGAAGGCCGTGACGTACTGATGTTCATCGACAACATCTATCGTTACACCCTGGCCGGTACCGAAGTATCCGCCCTGCTGGGCCGTATGCCCTCCGCGGTAGGTTACCAGCCGACTCTGGCCCTCGAAATGGGTGAACTGCAGGAGCGTATTACCTCCACCAAGACCGGTTCGATCACCTCCTTCCAGGCCGTTTATGTGCCTGCGGACGACCTGACCGACCCGTCACCTGCAACAACGTTTGCTCACCTTGATGCGACACTCGTACTGTCCCGTCAGGTTGCCGAGCTGGGTATCTACCCGGCCGTGGACCCGCTGGACTCCACCTCTCGTCAGCTGGACCCGCACGTTATCGGTGAAGAGCACTACAACACCGCCCGTGCCGTACAGGGTAACCTGCAGAAGTACAAGGAACTGAAGGACATCATCGCCATCCTGGGTATGGACGAACTGTCAGAAAACGACAAACTGGTCGTGGCCCGCGCCCGTAAAATCCAGCGATTCCTCTCCCAGCCCTTCTTCGTGGCGGAAGTATTCACCGGTTCACCCGGCAAATACGTCAGCCTGAAAGACACCATTCGTGGTTTCAAGGGTATCGTGGATGGCGAATATGACCACTTGCCGGAACAGGCCTTCTATATGGTCGGCACCATCGAAGAGGCGGTCGAAAAGGCCAAGTCTCTGTAACCACAGGAGTATAGAACCATGGCAATGACCATCCATGTGGATATCGTCAGTGCGGAATCGGAAATCTTTTCCGGGGTTGCCGAGCATATTTCGGTCCCGGCGCAGATGGGTGAAGTGGGGATTTATCCCCGCCACACCCAGATGCTGACCCCGCTCAAACCGGGTGAGGTGCGGATTTTCAAACATGGCGGTGAAGAAGAGGCAATCTATGTCTCCGGCGGGGTGATGGAAGTCCAGCCCCATGTCATCACCATCCTGTCTGATACCGCAGTCCGTGCTGCCGATCTCGACGAAGCCGCGGCGCTGGAAGCCAAGCGTGCCGCTGAAGAGGCCCTGGCCAACCGCAGCGGCGGTATGGAGCTGGCGGAAGCCCAGACCCAGCTGGCCGAAGCAATGGCCCAGTTGCAGACCATCGCACGTGTACGGAAAAAACTGAGTCGCTGAGTGCGGCTGAGGGTAAGAAGGCATATAATGGAGAAAGGGCAGTTTTACTGCCCTTTTTTAATTAAACCAACTGTCGCGTATTGCAGACACTCCGGGTGGTTTCAAGCCGGCCAATTGTTATAGGAAGTACCCGGCAGGCGCAATCAAACCAGCCAATAGAAATCAGGATGTATCCAGTGATGTCAGAACCTCGGGTCGAGAAGCAAAAAGTCGTCAGTTTCGTGTACATGATCTTTGATGATGAAGGTCATCTTCAGGAACAGTCGGACCTGCCCATGAGCTATATCCACGGTATCGACGGCAAGATGTTCCCGAAAGTCGAACTGGAAATGGAAGGGAAAAAGATCGGTGATATGGTCGAAGTGACCCTGGAACCGGCCGAGGCCTTTGGTGAACGCGATCCCAGCCTGACCTTCACCGATTCAGTGGAGAATGTCCCGGAGGAATTTCAACATCTGGGGGCGGAAGCCACCTTTGAAAACGACATGGGCGAACAGGTCACCATGGTGGTGACCAACATTGCGGATGGTATGATCACCCTGGATGGTAATCATCCCTACGCCGGGCGGCGCATGACCTTCAAGATCACCATCAAGGATATTCGTGAAGCGACCGAGGACGAAGTGGGCAGGGCAACCTTAGTGGAAATGCAGGCGTCACCGAATATACATTAATCGGCAAGACGAACTATAATCTTCCCGAAACGGATACTAAATTACGACGTAACCGCTTGATGCGGTGACAAATAACCATAACAGAACCCTCCGGTTCAGAATTTGGGTTTTATTTCAGGAAAGATATGCCTGCCACGACATCGCTGAATGTGATCATCCTGGCCGCCGGCCAGGGCACACGTATGAAATCCGCACTGCCGAAGGTTCTGCACCCGCTGGGTGGGCGTCCCCTGTTGGGGCATGTCATCCAGGCAGCCAAACAACTCAAACCGGCAAAATTGATCGTCGTCTATGGTCATGGCGGCCGACAGGTGATGGAAACCATCAACGACCCGGACATTCACTGGGCAGAGCAAAAAGAACAAAAAGGCACCGGACACGCCGTCGATCAGGCCATGGGGCATGTGGATGATGAAAGTACCGTGCTTGTCTTGTATGGCGATGTGCCGCTCATCGAAACGGATACCCTTTCGCAATTGGTCTATGAAGCCGGTGGTGAAAATCTGGCTTTACTGACCGTGCACCTGGACGATCCCACCGGTTACGGGCGCATTGCGCGAAATGAACACGGCAAGGTGAAATACATCGTCGAGCAAAAAGATGCCGACAGCCACGAACTGACCATCAAGGAATCCAACACCGGTATCCTGGCGGTCAATGGCGGCAAGCTGCGCAACTGGCTGGGCCAACTGGAAAACAACAATGCACAGGGTGAGTACTACCTGACAGACATTATCGCCATGGCTGTGCGTGATGGCGTGGATGTGCGTACCAGCCACCCGGAAACAGAAGCCGAAGTCGAAGGGATCAACAGCCGCAGCCAATTGGCCAAAATGGAACGCGTCTATCAGCGTCAGCAGGCCGAGGCATTGATGGCCAGTGGTGTCACCATCATTGATCCGGCCCGCTTTGAAGTACGTGGTGAGGTGGAAGTCGGCCGTGATATCACTATTGATGTGAATGTGATCCTCGAGGGCAAGGTGCGCATAGGTGACAACGTGACGATCGGCGCCAATTGTGTGATCACCAACAGCGAGATTGCAGCGGGCGTGGAGATCAGGCCCATGTGTGTGATTGAAAATGCCAAGGTCGGCAGCGGCTGTATCATCGGACCGTACTCACGCCTGCGACCTGGCGCGGATCTTGCCGGTGATAATCACATCGGCAACTTTGTCGAGATCAAAAACAGCAATATCGGCCTGGGCAGCAAGGTGAATCATTTAACATACATCGGCGATACCGACATGGGTTCCGGCGTCAATATTGGTGCAGGCACCATCACCGCCAACTATGATGGTGCGAACAAACATCGCACCACGATAGAGGATAATGCCTCAACCGGTTCCAACAGTGTGTTGATCGCACCGGTGAAAGTGGGCAAGGGGGCGACCCTGGGTGCCGGGACAATCCTGCGCAAGGATGCCCCGGAAGGTGAATTGACCCTGATCACCACCAAACAGAAAACCATACCCGGCTGGAAACGGCCGAAGAAAACCAAATAACCGGTGCCAAAAGGCCGGAAAAGACCCTGTTTGTTCGTCG
The DNA here is from genome assembly GCA_029880855.1 of Gammaproteobacteria bacterium. GTDB lineage: Bacteria > Pseudomonadota > Gammaproteobacteria > UBA6429 > Thiohalophilaceae > JAOUNS01. The sequence goes on along the minus strand of JAOUNS010000001.1, from coordinate 301,969 downwards.
CAGGGTGAGAGAAAGGAGATAAACAAGATATGTGTGGCATTGTCGGCGCAATAGCAGAACGAGATGTAGTCCCGGTCCTGATGGAAGGACTCAAGCGTCTGGAATACCGGGGTTATGATTCAGCCGGTATCGCGATCCGCAATGACAAAAGTATCCAGCGTATCCGTTCCGTCGGCAAAGTCGCCGAACTGGAAACACGCCTGCAGCAGTCACCGGTCACCGGCATGCTGGGCATCGCCCACACGCGCTGGGCCACCCATGGCATCCCCGCCGAACGCAATGCCCATCCCCACATGAGTGGTGAGAGCGTAGCCATTGTGCATAACGGCATCATCGAAAACCATGCCGAACTGCGCCGGGAACTGGCCGACAAGGGTTATTGTTTCAGTTCCGAGACTGATACTGAGGTGATCGCCCACCTGCTGGCCGAAGAACTGAAAACCGAAAACAATTTGCTCAAGGCGGTATTAACCGCGATTTCAAAAATGGTCGGCGCATATGCACTGGGTGTGGTCAGCCCCGATCATCCCGATTGCATGGTCGTGGCCCGCTCCGGCAGCCCGCTGGTGATTGGCGTGGGCGAGGGGGAAAACTTCATCGCCTCTGATGTGTTCGCATTGCTGCCCCAGACCCGCCACTTTATCTTCCTGGAAGAAGGTGACATTGCCGAGATCCGCCGTGACGGCGTCACCGTCTATGACGTGGACGGTAACCAGGTGGATCGACCGGTCCGTGAATCCAAAGTCCAGTCCGGCAATATCGACAAGGGACCCTACGCCCACTATATGCTCAAGGAGATCCACGAGCAACCGGCGGTGATCGCCGAGACACTGGAAGGGCGTATCTACCGTGGGCGACTGCTGGAAGAGAGTTTCGGTCATGAAGCGAAGAAATTACTGGATGATGCCAAAGGTGTGCACATCATCGCCTGCGGCACCAGCTATCATGCCGGGCTGGTCGCCAAATACTGGCTCGAAGAAGTCGGTCTCCCCTGCCATGTGGAAGTGGCCAGTGAATACCGCTATCGCAAAACTGTTGTGCCGCCCGACACCCTGTTTGTCACCATCTCCCAGTCCGGTGAAACCGCCGATACCCTGGCCGCCCTGCGCGGCGCGAAAAAGTCGGGTTATCTCGGCAGCATGGTGATTTGTAACGTACCGGAAAGCTCACTGGTGCGTGAATCGGATGTGGCCCTCATGACCCGCGCCGGTCCCGAAATCGGCGTCGCCTCCACCAAGGCCTTTACCACCCAACTGGTGGCGTTGCGTTTGCTCACCCTGGCGCTGGCCCGTCGTCACGGTATGACGGTTGAACAGGAAAAGGAACTGGTAGACGAACTGCACGCCCTGCCGCGACAGGTGGAAGTGGTGTTGCAACTCTCCGATGATATTAAAAAGATGGCGGAATCCTTCGCCAACAAGGAACATGCCCTGTTCCTCGGCCGCGGCACCTTCTATCCCATCGCCATGGAAGGGGCGCTCAAGTTAAAAGAGATCTCCTACATCCACGCCGAAGCCTATCCCGCCGGTGAGTTGAAACATGGTCCGCTGGCTCTGGTGGATGAGAAAATGCCGGTGATCTGCGCCTTACCGAACGATCCGTTACTCGATAAAGTATTATCCAACCTGCAGGAAGTCCGCGCCCGTGGCGGCGAACTGTTCCTCTTCTCCGATCAGAAAGTCAAACTCGATCTGGACAACTACCAGAACCTCACCCTGTCTGACATCTTCCCCAGCACCGCGCCAATAGTGTACAGCATCCCGCTGCAACTGCTCTCCTACCATGTCGCGGTACTCAAAGGCACCGATGTTGATCAACCCCGCAACCTCGCCAAGTCAGTGACGGTGGAGTAGTTAATCCAGTTCTAATTGCTCTATATCCGACAGCAATAAAGTTGCGCTTACTGCTTGAATCCACGATATTACGCAATATGTCTATTTACAAAAAACTTCTTATTGCGAGTGTTTCCGCTCTTTTTTGCAGTGTCGCGCATGCAGAGAGCACCTATGTTTCAATTCAACCCTTGTTTCAACAACATTGCCTCCTGTGTCATTCCGGACAGCATGCCGCTGCGGGTCTGTCTTTGGACAGTTATGAAGGCATAAAAAAAGGCAGTCTTCGTGGCAGTGTGGTTAAGGCCAGCGATCCTGAAGGGAGTGAGTTGATTCGTCGACTTAAGGGGAACAGTCAGCCACGCATGCCCATGACGGGGCCGCCGTTTTTGACCGATGCGGAGATTAATCGGGTGGCAGCCTGGATCAAGGCTGGTTTGCCAAAGGGGCAGACTGCTGCAAACGGTTCACAAAATGTCGCATCGTCGAACAAACCTGATGCCGGCAAGCCGGTTAACTATACACATGTCGCACCGATCTTCGCCCGGCGTTGTGTGAAGTGTCATACCGAACGTGGATTAATGGGATCGGCACCGGAAGGATATCTGCTAAACAGTTATGCCGCGACCTTGTCTGCCGGCGACAGAGTGCGAATAATTCCCGGTAATTCAGCAGCCAGTGAGTTGTATCGCCGTATTAAAGGCTACTCAATGCCTCGCATGCCACATGATGGTCCTCCCTATTTATCAGCGGATGAGATCGCACTGATTGCCGGCTGGATTAATGACGGGGCTCGGGATAGTTCGGGCAGGAAAGCACCAATACCAACGGGAGCGAGAGTGCGATTTGAGGGGCAATTAAACGCGCTCTGGAATGTTGATGGTGCCACGCTGATCATCACAGGTAACACACGTATTAAAAAAATCCCACGACCGGGAGATCGGGTCCGCGTCGAGGGTTGGGTAAATGCACAGGGGCAGGTTGAGGTTGAACGAATAAGGCGTCGATAAAAGTATATGTTTTCCTGTCTGGCACAACTACATCGGGGAGTGGATATGGCGAATAAATCGAAAAGAGATATTGAAAAAGGCTATAGCGACAGTGAATTCGTTGCCAAACTGCGCCGACTGGCTGATGCCATCGAAAGCGGCGAAAAGTTTGAGATTATGATTGCCGGCGAAAGAATCTATGTGCCGGTCCGTGCTGAATTCAATATCGAACATGAACGGGACGGGAACAGGGAAGAGATCGAGTTTCAGATCAAGTGGCAATCGGACTGAGATGAGAGCGCCGAAGCGAAGCATGTACAGTTATCCGGCCGGGGGGATCAAGCAGACGAGTTGCAGGCCCTTCCTGTGTCTCTGTTCGCTGATCACGAATAACAGATAATCACCCGGGATTGCTCCGGTGCGCATACGCCATCGGCAGCGAACTGTGTTAATTGTCAGATCAATCAGCGCACATTGAATCGGATAATGACCGGAATTCGCTGTGGATGGAAACATCTGTAAACAGGTAAGGAATGTGTCAGAGTGCCATATCTCTATCTATTTTTGTTTTCATCTGTGGCTGTACTGATCTATATATCAGGTGACCTGGGATTGCGGGCACATACAACCGGTCAGACGCAAAATATTTCCATCATCCCGACAATTCCAGTTATACCTGTCATCTTTACGTTATCCGCTTATGGTTTAAATCAGGTTATTGCACCATACGGCATACCTGTGGCGTATCTGCCGGCGGTGATGCTGCTCGTCTATGGTGTGGTATTACACATTTATGTTTACAGGAAATATAAATAAATGTTGTTTGTCTTGTTGCGGGCCTCGTCTTTTATTCATCAAGGGTATCGTCGTGGTCTGTAGATAGTAGACTTGCCACGCATCGTCTGCTCCTTTTTACTCTATGGTTATGCAATAGCATGATATGGCGGGTTGACTGTGAAAAATATCGGGTTGGCAAACGATATACCCCTGCGGATCGATTTAAAGTGATAAACACAGTGTGTGTTTAATCAGGTGTCAGGGCGTATGCCGGCAGGTTGTGCCGGATGGCTTTCTCCGTTTGCATCCAATACACTGGAGATACTGTAACAAGACAGCAACACAATCGTGGCTCATGCAGATTCAACTGACAAAAGGCCTGACTCTGCCCATCCAGGGTGAACCCGAGCCGGTGATAAGCGCGGGTGCCGAGGTGTCGCGGGTTGCTTTTCTCGGTGCCGATTTTCTCACATTGCGCCAGTTGCCCAGGGTTTTGGTGAACGAGGGCGAGCAGGTGCGTCTGGGGCAAGCCCTGATTCAGAGTAAACAATACCCGGCGGTGGTCGGAACAGCACCGGGGTGCGGGGTTGTGGAACGGATCATTCGCGGCAAGCGCCGTTCGCTCAAGGCCATCATCATTCGTCTGGAAAGTGACGCCGAGCAGACGTTTACCTGTTTCGATCCCGACACGCTTGACTCACTGAGTGTGGAACAAATAAAGACGCAATTGCTTGCCGCGGGTCTGTGGCTGGCGTTGCGTACCCGGCCTTATTCCTTGACGCCGTCACCGGACAGCGAACCGGCTGCGCTGTTTATCAATGCGGCGGATACCCAACCTTTGGCACCGCCACCGGAGAAGATTATTTCTGCGGCGGCGGCGGATTTTCTGCATGGTGTGCAGGTGGTCAGCCGTCTCTGCCAGGGGACAACTTTCCTTTGTGTCGGCGGCGAGACAGTTATCCCGCAGGGGTGTGAACAGTATGCCAGGCTTGTGCAATTTAGCGGACCGCACCCTGCCGGTCTGGTGGGAACGCATATCCATTATCTCTATCCGGTGGATGAACACAGGATGGCCTGGACCATACACTATCAGGATGTCATCGCCATTGGTCGTCTGTTTACCAGCGGTCGTTTGTCTACCGGGCGGATCATCAGTCTCGGTGGGCCGTTGCTGCGCAAACCGCGTTTGATCCGCACCCGCATCGGTGCCGCACTGAATGAGTTGCTGGCCAATGAGTTGCTGGAAGAAGGAGAGAATGCCCGTATTCTCTCCGGTTCGGTGTTGGCGGGACGTGAGGCGTTGGACTGGGCAAACTATCTCGGCTGGTTTCATTATCAGGTCACGGCGATCCGCGAGAATCCCAAGCGGGAACTGCTCGGCTGGCTGGCCCCGGGCGGGGACAAGTTTTCCGCACTGCGCGTTTTTCTCTCCCACTTGCGCTCGAGGCGCACCCGCTATGCCATGGACGGGAATTATCATGGCAGTGCGCGTGCCATGATGCCCATCGGTGTCTATGAAAAGGTCATGCCGCTGGATCTGTTGATCACCCCGCTGTTACGGGCGCTGCTGGTGGAGGATATTGAGAGCGCCATTGAGCTGGGGTGTCTGGAACTGGACGAAGAGGATCTGGCCCTGTGCAGTTTTGTCTGTCCCGGCAAGCATGATTTCGGACCCGTTTTGCGGGCGGTGCTCGACAAGATCAGGCAGGAACTGCAGCCATGAGTGGTCGGTCGGGATTGCGGCAAAGACTGGATAGAATGCGCCCGCTGTTTGCCCGCGGCGGGCGTTTTGAAAAATTCAGCGTGGTATTTGAGATGATCGATACGCTGCTCTATACACCGGCGCGACCGACCCGGACTGCTCCGCATGTGCGTGATCATCTCGACCTCAAGCGGATCATGATATTTGTGGTGCTGGCCTGCCTGCCCGCGATGCTGGTGGGGATCTACAATGTCGGCTTGCAGGCGAATCTGGCCCTGGCCGGTTTGGGGCCGGCCACTGACGGCGGGAGCTGGCGCAATGTTGTGCTCGACGGTTTGTCCATTGGGTATGATCCTGGTGATCTGCCGGCCTGTTTTGTGCACGGCCTGCTCTTCTTTTTACCCTTATATCTGGTCACGCTGGTCGTGGGTGGTTTTTGGGAGGTGCTGTTCGCGACGTTGCGCCGACACGAGGTGAACGAAGGTTTTCTTGTTACCTCGTGGTTGTTTGTGGCCACACTGCCGCCCACTCTGCCACTGTGGCAGGCGGCGCTGGGTATCTCCTTCGGCGTGGTGATCGGCAAGGAGGTGTTTGGCGGCACCGGAAAAAATTTCCTCAACCCGGCCCTGGTGGGTCGCGCCTTTCTCTTTTTCTCCTATCCGGCCTGGATGTCCGGCGATGCGGTGTGGGTGGCGGTTGACGGTTATACCGGTGCCACACCGCTGGCCATGGCGGCCAATGGCGGCATGGCGGCAATCCACGAGGCGGGCATCACCTGGCAAGCCGCCTTTATCGGCACGATTCCCGGTTCGCTGGGAGAGACCTCGGCCCTGGCCTGCCTGATTGGCGCACTGTTTCTGGTCTACACGGGTATCGCCTCCGGCCGCATCATGCTGGCGGTGGTACTGGGGATGGTTTGCGCCACGCTGTTGGCCAACGGTCTGGGGTCAGGGGGTGACAGTGCCTTCAGCCAGATGCCCTGGCATTGGCATATGGTGCTGGGCGGGGCGGCATTTGGGCTGGTATTCATGGCCACCGATCCGGTGTCCGCCGCGTTAACACCGGCGGGCAAGTGGTTGTACGGCCTGTTCATCGGCGCGGTTTGCATCCTCATCCGCATCGCCAACCCGGCCTATGCCGAAGGCATGATGCTGGCCATCCTGCTGGGCAATGTCATTGCCCCGTTGCTGGATTATCTGGTGATCCGGCTGCACGTGCACCGACGGAGGCGACGTCGTGCAAGAGTCGAATAGTACTGTGAAGAAGGCCGGGCCGGTGCGGCGGCTGTTTGCCTTGCCCAACGAACACCCGGTGAAAACCATTGTGGTGGCATTGATCCTCTGTTTGATCTGTTCGGTGCTGGTATCCACGGCGGCGATCCTGTTGAAACCGCGACAGCTGGCCAATGAGGAGTTGCTGGGCAAACAGCGCGAGATCCTGCGCGCCGTGGGCCGTTACCAGGCAGGCATGAACATCCAGGCCGAATTTAGCAATATCGAAACCCGCCTGGTGGAGTTGGCCACGGGTGAGTATGTCAGCCATATCAACGCCGATCACTACCACTACGCCAGGGCCGTTGCCGACCCGGCGACACGGGTGGAGATCGCACCGGAGGCGGACATCGCCAGGGTGCGCGCCATTGCCAAATATGCCCCCGTTTATCTCGTGCAGGAGGCGGGGGAGACACGGTTGATCGTACTCCCGGTGCACGGCTATGGACTGTGGTCCACCATGTATGCGTATCTCGCCATTGAGGTCGATGGCCGAGTGGCCGGCATCTCATTTTACAAACAGGGTGAGACGCCGGGACTGGGCAGTGAGATTGCCAACCCGCGTTGGCAGGCCGCATGGCGGGGCAAGCGCATCTATGACGATCAGGGTACCGTTCGCCTGGCACTAATCACGGCGGGCAAGCGTGATCCCGACCAGGCCGAATTTCAGATCGATGCCCTGAGCGGCGCCACCATCACTTCCAAAGGTGTCACCCATCTCATTCGGTTCTGGCTGGGTGAACAGGGTTATGGGCCGTATCTGCGGCGCCATTTTCATGTGGGAGGCGGTCAATGAAGCACGAACATAAAAAGGTGCTGTTTGAACCGTTGCTCGAAAACAATCCGATCCTGTTGCAGGTGCTGGGGATCTGTTCGGCCCTGGCGGTGACGACCAGACTGGCGCCGGCACTGATGATGTGTGTCGCACTGACGGCGGTGCTGGTCGCCTCCAGTGTGGTGATCAGTATGATCCGCCACCACATTCCCGGCCATATCCGCATCATTGTTTTCGTGACCATTATCTCTACCTTTGTGGTGCTGGTGGAGCAGGTGTTGCGCGCCTTTGCCTTTGATCTGGCCAATCAGCTTTCTGTTTTTATCGGGTTGATTATCACCAACTGTATCGTGCTCGGCCGTGCCGAGGCCTTTGCAAGCAAGCATCCGTTGCTGCCCAGTTTGCTTGATGCCCTGGGACACGGCGCAGGTTACAGCGCGTTACTGATTATTGTCGCGAGTCTGCGCGAATTATTCGGCAGCGGCACATTGTTGGGAGTGACCATTCTGCAACCTGTCAGTGAAGGGGGCTGGTATCAGCCCAATGGTCTGATGCTGCTGGCGCCCAGTGCCTTTTTTATCATCGCCTTGCTGATTTGGGCGGTGCGCAGCTGGAAACGCGAGCAGGTGGAAAAGCCGGAGTTTCGGATCAGCCATATCGCACAGGATGATCGGGAATGATGGAAAATTATCTCAGTCTGCTTATCCACGCCGCTCTGACCGAGAATCTTGCGTTATCACTGTTTCTGGGGATGTGTACCTTTCTGGCAGTGTCGAAACGCATTGATACCGCTATCGGGCTGGGTATTGCCGTGGTGGTGGTGCAGGGGATCACAGTGCCGGTCAACCACCTCATCATGTCGCATGTGCTTGGTGAAGGGGCGCTGGCCTGGGCCGGGCTGGCAGAGATGGACCTGAGATTTCTTGGGCTTGTCACCTATATCGCCGTGATCGCCGCGCTGGTGCAGATTCTGGAGATGGTGCTGGATCGGTTTTTCCCGCCGTTATACAACACGCTGGGCATTTTTCTGCCCTTGATTACGGTGAACTGTGCCGTACTCGGCGGTACTTTATTGATGGTGCAACGCCAATACACTCTGGGCGAGAGTGTGGTGTTCGGCATTGGCAGCGGTCTGGGCTGGGCACTGGCCATCGTGGTGCTGGCGGGTATACGTGAAAAACTCAAATACAGCGATGTCCCTGCCGGGTTGCGTGGTCTGGGTATCACTTTCATCATCACCGGTCTGATTTCGATGGCCTTTATGGGCTTTTCCGGTCTGGTATTTTAACGGTGGGCTGATGGGCGAGACACAAAACATGATCGGGATCGGCCTGGGGGTGCTGATATTCAGCGGCATCATCTTCGGCCTGGTTATTGTCATTCTCGCCGCACGCCGTATGCTCATCCCTGTCGGGCAGGTTGACATCACCATCAACCGGCAAAAGACCATCACCTGCGAGAACGGCAGCAAACTGCTGGGTGCGCTGGCTGAGCAGGGTATCTATCTCCCCTCGGCTTGCGGCGGTAGTGGAACTTGCGGTCAGTGCAGGGTGGTGGCCAGCGGTGGCGGCGATATTCTGGTGACAGAAAAAAATCATCTGACCCGCCGCGAACAAAACAATGGCTATCGACTTGCCTGCCAACTGACAGTGCGTGAGCCACTGGATATCCATGTACCACCGGCTGTTTTGGGTATACGCAAATATCGCTGTACGGTGCGCAGCAACCGCAATATTGCGGTGTTTTTGAAAGAGCTGGTGCTGGAAATGCCGCCGGGCGAACGCCTCGACTTCCATGCCGGAGAGTATGTGCAAATCGAGTGTCCGCCTTACCACTGCTCCTTCAGGGAATTTGATATCCCGCCGGAGTACCGCGCCGAGTGGGATAAATATAATCTGTGGCGTTTTGAGTCCGCGACGAATTATGCCACCAGCCGTGCCTATTCCATGGCCAACTACCCCGCTGAAAACGACATCATCATGCTCAATGTGCGCATTGCCACGCCGCCGCCCAAATCACCGCACCTGCCGCCGGGTATCGTTTCTTCCTATATCTTCGGACTCAGGCCGGGGGACAAGGTGACGGTGGCCGGGCCCTTTGGTGAATTCTTTGCCAAAGAGACCCGTGCGGAAATGATCTTTATCGGCGCCGGTGCCGGTATGGCCCCCATGCGCTCTCACATCCTTGATCAGCTGAAGCGTCTCAACAGCGGTCGCAAGATCAGTTTTTGGTACGGAGCCCGCAGCTTGCTGGAAATGCCCTATGTGGATGAGTTCAATGCGCTTGGCCGGGAATACGACAATTTTTCCTGGTGTGCGGCACTCTCAAGTCCTTTACCGCACGACAACTGGCAGGGTTATACGGGTTATATCCATGAGGTGCTGCGGGACAACTACCTGAAACAGCACCCGGCCCCGGAAGATTGTGAATACTACCTTTGTGGTCCACCGGTGATGGTTACCGCCACGATAAGCATGCTGGAAGACCTCGGGGTAGGGAGCGGCAATATCATGCTGGATGATTTCGGCGGCTGAGGCGGGAAGGAGGGCTTGCATATGCTGACATACATTTTGGCTTTTTTGATCTTTTGCCTTGTCCTGCTTGTCATGGCAGTTGGCGTCATCGTACGGGGTAAATGTATCAAAGGTAGTTGCGGTGGACTGGCGCACATCCCCGGTCTTGAAAGCAGTTGTACCGGTTGCGAAAAAAAGACGCATCAACACAACGAAAAAGGAACGATGCCATGATCAAATCGTGCAGAGTAAAAGACTTCATGCAAACCAATCTTGTCACCATCAATGCCGAGATGGAAATGATGGAAGCTGTTCGCATCATGGTGGAGCACGGAGTTTCCGGCGTCCCTGTCGTCGATGAGCAAAACAATCTGATTGGTATCATTACCGAGAAAGATTGCATGAATATTGTACTCAATGCCAGTTATTACAACGAATGGGGTGGCAGCGTGAAAGAATTTATGAGTACCGAGGTTGAAAGCGTTGATGACAATATGTCGCTCACGGATATTTCTGAAAAATTTATTCGCGGTCCCTATCGCCGCTTTCCGGTCGCTGACAACGGCCGTCTCGTCGGTCAGGTCAGCCGCCATGATGTATTGAAGGTATTGTTGTCCCTGGCGGAGTAAATTGATGACGGCGTGAGACCAAACGAACCTGCAACCGGTGTGTACATCACCGGTTTATTTAAAAACACAGTACAATCCCTGCCTGTCCTCGCAGATTTTTTATTTCGGCGATGCCGTTTCCTCGGAAGATTCCTCTTGACTGCGCCATTTATCGTAGCAATGAAGACCGCAGAAATGCAGAACATATGTCTCACTTTCTTCGCTACGTGCGGCAGACAAGGGGATTTCCTTGAGGCAGACATTGCAAGGCACTGTATCGGATTCGTCAGTTTTGGTTTTGTCGATCATCAACGGTTACCAGCTTTTAATGTGCCAATACTATTCAAATTATACATGACAAGCCCCGATTTTTATACCTGTTGGCCGGCCGTGTCGACTCATCTTGATGACCGGTATCCCTTACAGTGAATCCGTGTTGTGTTGAGGCAGAATGCCTGGTGCTGATAATTCATCACTGCGCTTTTCACAAGCCGATTTACGACCTGCGGGTGCTTTGGTTAGTGCAATATCGGAAGCGAACTGCATGTCAATGATAAATATGCCGGTGAGGGAAAAAGCGTTTACCACTAAGTTTCCCCTCATATAGCAAGTAATGGTTTGGATTCGGGTTGGTCTGTTTGCCTATGCAAATTGTTTTTAGTGATGCTCCATTGATCGAATTAAACCCTTTTCTCCAGATCCGGCCACCATCCTGCTAGCCCCAAATCCCCGTTTCGCAAGTATATTAATCACCATATTTTCTAAAGTCGAGGCGTTTGGGCTCGATAAACAGGGAAGACATAAGGTACCACCTGTTGTGAGGAGAATAGAAAATGAAAATTTTAGGTTATGTTGGTATTGCATTCGTTCTTTTTGGTGTCGCTGATTTTATTGGCAGCTATGCCGGCTTTGATCTGTGGGGCATGACCGGTATTGTCTTGCCGGAAGCAATCTGGAAATACTCAGCCTACATTGAGATGGCTATCGGTTATGGCCTGTATAAGCTGGCTGAAAATGCCCAGGCAGAGGAAGAGCCTCAAACAGCTTAATCGCTGTTGATTGGAAGGGCCGGATCGCCTGTTGATACAGGTGATCCGGCCCTTTTGTTTTCCCCTGTGTCTTTCAGTGTGTGCGCATTGGTTGGTGTGCAGGAACAGATAAAGAAAAAAAATGGCTTCATCCAGCCGGCGTACATTTCAGTATTAACTGTTTGTTATACCGGGTGATTTTTCTGATTAGCCGGTGCCGGCCTGATATTTTCTGGTAGGGTTGGCGTATTTTCCCTGTATCGCAAAGCAAAACATGTGCTGCTACCTTGATCTGAGCACATTTGATGCTGCTTGCTCCTGCACCGGGATGTTGCACAGCCAGTCAGGGATGACGCAGGAGCAATTTCGGGGCGTCCAGCCATATCACCGTGAGTGCCATCAAAAGGGATATAGATGACTATTCGAAAAAAAATTCTGCGTGTACTCAGCTTGTGTTTTTAGTCTCGATAAGTCAGCAGGTGATGGCGGGGAAAGGGACGGTTGCATGCAAGGCCAATCCCGCTTGGATAACCAAACCTTCCATGCCTGCCGGGGTGAAAAAAAGCGGCAAGGATGGTTCGTCCACATTTTGCGATTTTTATCAGTTTTCCCGGCAAGCCATGCTTAATCTGATGTCACCGTCGGCAAACAAAAAAAATGCGCCACGCAATTTTGAGGTGAACACAAATTATCCGGTGCCGGAATTCGATGATAATGGCAAACCGCTGAATTCCTGTGATGAAAAGGTCACCGGGACTACACACAGAACCGACCTTGGTAAAGTCAAATCGAATCTGTTTGGCACCGGGCAGGCCGGTGACGATGCATCGATCTACGATCAGAACGGCAATGTGGTTTACTGCGAAGTGCGTTTCAATAAGGGCATGTGTAGTGTAGGCGCATTACGGGTAAGCAATCCGACGCAGGGATATGAAATCAGCAACCAGCGTGGTTCACTGCGGCCGGCCAACGCCGTCGCGGAAACAACCTGTCAGCATGTTAATCTGAACCCAGCCGGGTTTTCGTCAAACTGTTTTGGTTGTCATAACTATCTTGGCACAGGCGAGAGCAGTAATAACAATGTTAAATCGAACGAACTGAGTCATATATTCGATGATATTGAAGCCGGGCTCGGCACAAAGTAAGCTCACGATTTTATGGATCACATCCATCGTGGATGCACAGACAGAGCATTAAAACATTGGGGTTTTAAATAAAATTCGCTCGGATACGAACAGGGATGTTCAATTATTTCTTTCCCATCATCTTGCTTCGTCTGCATTTGTCAAATTCCGACAAGGCAAGCGCCAACAGTTGCATTTGTACGGCAGGTTCTGAATAATTGTCCCGAATACTGATGATGTGGTAGTGTAATTTAATATATAACTTCACAAAAAAGAGAAGGATTTTATGGGGCAAAAAGTCGGGAGTGTGGAATTTTATGCCGGGCCGAAGCAACTGGGTGCGCCGGATGATTTGGAAGACGTCATTATCAAGTTCATAAAAGGGGCAAAGAAAAAGCTCTGCATAGCCGTACAGGAACTTGAAAACGAAAATATCGCCAACGCCATTATCGAAGCCCGGCTGAAACGCAAGGTCAGCGTGGAAATGGTCATCGAACAAAGTTATCTGAGAATACCGAAAACCAATTCCGACATCGATCCATGGCAGCCGCTAAAAGGCAATAATGAAGCGAATCGAACAATTCATGATGCCCTGTTACGGGCAAATATTGATGTCAAAACCGATTACAATGAATACATTTTTCATCAAAAATTTATTATACGTGACGGCAAGGATGTGTTGACCGGTTCGACCAATTTTACCGACACGGGGACGTCAAAGAACCTCAACCATATTGTGATCGTACGCAACAAGCCGGCAGCCAGGGTATACCAAAACGAGTTTGACGAAATTTCTGAAGGTAATTTTGGTCGTCTGAGTCAGAATCGGGAACCTGCGCCGAAAGAGTTCACTGTTTCCAATGTGCCGGTCAAGATCCTGTTTGCACCGGATCATAACCCGGAAATGGAAATCATGAAGCAGATGCTGAAGGCGCGTAAACGGATCGATTTTGCGATATTTACCTTTGCCGCCAGTTCCGGCATTGATGACACCATGATCCGTTTGTGTGATCTGGATATGCCGATCACCGGCGCCTTCGATGGCGGACAGGGTGTACAGAGTTGGGCGGCCATTCCTGCGCTGAAAAAGGCCGGCGCCGATTTATACAAAGTGAAAAAAACCAGTGCACTGGGCAAGTTGCACCACAAGCTGATGGTGCTGGATGATCAGGTGGTGATCGCCGGTTCGTTTAACTATACGGGACCGGCCAATCTGTTAAATGATGAAAATATCATTATCCTGGGTGACATGGACACTACATCGAAAACCAAACGGGATGCGCAGAAGAAGATTGCGTCCTTTGCCCGCCGGGAGATTGAACGAATTATTGCCGATCACGGTACGAAAATATAACGGCTACAGACTATGTGACAACATGAGTTCAAGTGGGTGCGGGTTCATGTAGTATGAGTTATTTATGTATTCGTCAGGCTGTGACCGAAAATGATGGCGCAATAATGTGAGCGGTGTGTTTAACGGCGCCTGTCCCAGTCGATAGGCTTCGATAAGTTCAGCCAGTTCCTGTTTATCTGCAGCGGACAGTACTGTCTTCAGATAACCCTGGATATGTTGCAGGACGTTGACATGATTGTTGCGCGTGGCGGGAATTTTCAGAATGGTCATCAGCCGCGTTAGATAATTCTGCGCAAAGCCCGGGATATCCTTTGCGGCGCAATCGGCCAATGCCTTGCCCAGCGCACGGGCCTGATCCTGATCGTGACTGTAAAGGATCAGCTTATGGCGGGCGTGGAAATCACACAGGGCGGATTTGTCCAGGCTGCTGCGTTGCAAGGTATCCCAGCGAGAATAGACGCAAACTCGCTGCATGAAATTTTCGCGCAACACCGGATCACCCAGGCGCCCCTCTTCTTCCACCGGCAGGGCGGGAAAATTTTGCATCATCGTATGTGCATAGATGCCGCTTGCGTCTTGTTTGAGGGTGTTGTTGCGCAGAATGTTGACCTGCTCCATGCCGCAACTGGGTGAACCCTGTTTGAGGATGTAACCGAATACGGTCGCGTGCCAGTATTGTTGGGTATTGGCGCATTGCACCAGTTGATCGGTGACATCCAGCGTTGCCGTTTGTGTGCCGATACAGCGAACCTTGTCTTCCTGTTCCACCAGTCTGATCGGTTCGCGCGGTACGCCCAGACCGATGTGCATCTCCGGACAAAAGGGTACAAAGTCAAAATAGTCACCCAGCGTATTGACGATATAACTGTTCAGCTTGTGTGCGCCGTCATAGCGTACCGGCTCGCCCAGCAGACAACTGCTGATACCGACGGGGATCTTTTCGATGTCCGGCTTTGTATCAGGCATACGGTTGTTAGAGTTCAATGACATTATAGGCCCAGTGCAACAGGGCCTGCCGTTGTTTACGCCGACAATGGATGTCGCCACCATGGCAGTTTTTGATGATTTGCGCAAGATGGCGCCGCATGGCCCGCCGGCGTTTGATCTGACGTTCATCATCCGGGCAGCGACGACCCAGATAATAACGGCAATACCACTGAAACCAGCCGCGGGGATCTTCATGATAGATCCAGCCCTTGCGTCGCCATTCCGATAACGGTTGCGATGCATTGACACCAAAGAAATTCAACTCGGGATCATGATAATCATGGCAGAGCCGGGCCTGCTTGAACCAGCTTGCCGGAAATTCATCCCGGCAGTCAGTCATGTACTTGCCGCCAAATACCCCGAGTTGCAGCATCTCTTTAGGTGTCAGTGCCGGTTTAAAATCAGGATGAAATTGCCGGCCGACAGGGGCGGCCAGTTGATAGCGATAGTCCTGTTGCATGAGATCGTTGACGGTGATGATCTGGTTTTTCATCAGGTTGTGGGCCCGGTCTGGATAAGTGTGACATGCTAACAACAGCGCAATAATCAATAAAGCGATAAGGCTTGCTGGAATGTCACAATCTGTATCGCAAAGAATACTGTATTTTTAAGGAGACAGAGCCCGACAGATTATTGAACGCGGTCGCAGATTTCCCGGGCTTTATCCCGGGCGGCGGTAAAGCCTTGCAGATTGAATGTGTCCTGTTTGATATCAAATGTTTTTACCAGTTCATCGGGTCCGGCGATGGAAACCTCGATTTGTCGTGAGTTTTGCAGCAGATTGACCAGTTTTTCACTGGCGATCAAATTCGTAAAGGCCGTCACAATCAGTGTGTTGGTGAAGTTAAATGAGGTCAGGTAATTCAGTGCCAGTTGAAATTTTGTCTCTCCTGCCTGAAACCGGAGCAGTGCATCCTGTCCGACGTATTTTTTGACATTCTCATCGTAACTGGAAAACGATATCCATAGTATGTCCTTGCTGCAATCCTTGCGATTTTTGATGAAACCGAATTCGTGTCCGTGTACCAGCGTGCCGTTGACAATATAGCGCACGATTCTTTCCTGTTCAGTAATAGACCAGTTTCCCACTGTGAGGGAATTTGCCCGGGCAGGTGTTGAAATGAGACTGCTGCCGGCAATGAGCAGAAATAAACCTGTAATAGTTATTCTCGACATGAAGCTGCTCCTGTAATGGCGGGATGTTTTCATTGTAGTTCAGGTGTCAGGACTGAGCGATATATGTCGGCCCGGTGAAGTCAGTGATGTCTGTCAGAGACCGTGATAATTTCGGCCAACAATTTCCTGATTTTTGCAGCCTCAAACCAAAATCCGCCCTGCATGAGCAGGTAGCCGAACAGAAATAATCCGATAACGACCGGGTTGAGTGTGTCCATGCCTGAAAAACTCATATAGATGGTTGCAACTGTGCCATAGAGGAAAAAGGCCGACCAGACTGCCATGAATACAATGACCGCCATATGCATGCGCAGTGAGACATCGATAACAGAACCATTGTCCTGAGCCTTGATTCGGCCTGTGGCGACAGGCAAGAATGAGTTTCGGTAACTGATGTGACGACACAGTTTGAAGCTGCGATCTGCATATGTTCCCAGGAGTGGTTTGTGTTCGCCGGCAAAGCCAAAGACTCCGCCGGGGGCGCAATTTTCCCGGATTAAGCCGGCAACAGCATCCGGCTGTTTGTCACTCACGAGCTGAAATTGTTCGAATGGCAGAATATTCATAATGTTTGATGCTGGTTTTGCCGATTGTGCATGAGATTAGCATACATGATGGTGGTGCTTAACAGGAAATGTGTTCGGTCTGAGCTGCCTCATGTGCGGGACTAAACCTGATAATCCTGTACTGAAAAGACATATAACCGGGTATTTGGCAGTCAGCTCCAATATTAAAATCAGCGATGGTTACTTCAGCAACACCGATAATGTTAAATTTGCCGGGAACAGGAATGTGCCCACTCTGTTTCAAGAGTTTTTCAGCCAATTTCTCTGAATAGACAAGTTCTATATTCCGGGTGTGATGTTCGGGTTTGGTGTGTTTTTCTACTGGAAATTGTTTTGCTTGAGCGTGATTGAGAACCAGGAATATATGGCTCCTGTTCTGGCTATATGGGTATATTGCGACACTTGCCTGGAAAGTCACTGTGCCGGTGAATGTTGCATATAACCCGTTATGTTCCTTGAAGCGCCATGGGCTCTGGTCAGGTATTTTGTAGTCTGATCTCTCAAAGCGTTCTGTGGCTAAACAGGGTGAAAGAGAAAGCGTCAGCAAGGCCGTGATCGTTGCGAGAGTTTTTATGTTGCTGAATTTGTGGGCCGGCTGCATACAGTTACAAAAGTAGTGAGATTTCCGATACTGCCGGCATACAACAGGTAAAACAAGATACCTGTTCACATAGTGAACAGTCCTGGAATGTGCAGCGCTGAAAGACGAGATAGCGAGAGTAGACTCGCGACCATGTTTTGGCCGCGAGTCAGGGATGATGATTCTTTGATCAGAAAATAATATTCAACACGGTCAGCGAAACGACCAGGAACAGGACGGTCATGATGCCACCGGCCTTCATGAAGTCAGGTACACGATAACCGGCCGGCCCCATAATCAGGGCGTTGACCTGATGCGTCGGGATCAGGAAAGAGTTGGAGGTGGCGATCGCAACGGTCAGGGCGAACACCGCCGGGTTGGCGCCGGCACCGATGGCGATATTCACCGCCAGCGGTACCAGCAACACGGTGGCACCCACGTTGGACATGACCAAAGTAAAGAAGGTCGCCAGTACGGCAATAGCTGACTGCAAGACCCAGGTGGGGACACCCCCCAGCAGTTGCAGGGTTTGCGCGGCAATCCAGGCAGCGGTGCCGGAGTGTTCCACCGCACCACCCAGCGGGATCAGGCTGGCCAACAGGAAGACCGTCTTCCAGCTCACGGCGCGATAGGCCTCATCCATGGTCAGCACCCCGGCGAGGACCATGCCCATGGCGCCGGCCAGGAGCGAAACAGAAAGGCGCAGATCAGAGAAGAGGATCAGACTGAGGGTGATGACAAAGAAGGTCAGGGCGAAACCCAGCTTGTGGGGGCGCAGCTCTTCATGCGGATATTCCGTGGTGACCACGACGAAGTTGGGATCTTTTTCCAGACGCGCCAGAGCCGCCCAACTGGTGTGGACGACCAGTGTGTCACCGGCTTGCAGCGGCATATCGCGTATCCCGTCACCTTCACGATAGGTTTCTCCACCGCGATGCAGGGCCAGGGTGGAGATACCGTAGGTCTTGCGCATCCAGACATCACGGGCGCTTTTGCCAACCAGATCGGAACTTGGCGGAATAACCACTTCACCGATACCGGCCTTGGTGGCGGCCAGCATTTCACTGAAATACTCCAGGTCATAATGGACATTCAGTTTGTTTGATTCAGAAAAAACCTTCAGTGCCGGGGGGGTGCCGATGACACCCAGAATGGTATTGGCTTCGATACCGGTATCCCGTGCCAGACCGCCGGGGCCGATTCTCACGTCATCCGGTGAGCGCACAGCAGCGACGATACGAACGCGGTAGTTGCCTTCAATTTCATCCAGTGTTTTACCAATTATCGGGCTGCCATGGGGCACGACCATTTCATACAGCTCGTATTTCAGGCCATAGGTCTTCTGAAAATAGTCAATTGCCGAGGTGGCTTCGGCACCTTCGGTTTTTCGGCTGGGCAGGACATAACGCCCGGCCAGCACAAAATACAGAATACCGGTAGTGATCAGGGCGATCCCGATGGGTGTAACCGAAAACAGGCTGAAGGTCGGCATTTGGTTGGCGGCCGGCAATGTCTTGTTGGACGTGATGATCAGGTCATTTAACAAGATCAACGGGCTGGAACCGACCATGGTCAGGGTGCCGCCGAGAATGGCACAAAAACCCATGGGCATCAGCAAGCGAGACAGGGGCAAACCGGTGCGGGCAGAGATACGACTGACCACAGGCAGGAACAGGGCTGCCGCACCGACGTTTTGCATAAAGCTGGAAATGATCCCAACCGTGGTTGAGATCAGCGGGATGACCCGGCGTTCGGTCGTGCCGCCGATACGCAAAATAAAGCCGGCAACGGTACTCATCAGCCCGGTCTTGTCCAGACCTGCGCCGATGATCATCACCGCCACAATCGACATCACCGCGTTACCGGCGAAGCCATCGAACAGGTGTTTTGGATCAACCAGTGGTTTGGCGATACCCAGCGCGGGCCCCATCAAGCCGGTTAATCCAAGAAAAACCATGATCGTCACGGCGGCCACGTCAACAGGCAGGATTTCAAAGGCAAACAGATAAATGGTCAGAAGCAGAATAGCGATGACCCAGGCAATTTCACTGCTGGGAACCAGCGTGGCTGAATACACGCCTATGGCGACAAAAATCACTGCAGCGACCAGACGTTTAATCTGGCCGGAATTCATCGGAAAGCCCATCCGGTTCTCCCAAGCTATTGTTACTGAATGAAATTTTATGATATTTGCGAAGCGGGGCGACCCTGAATGGCGCAAACTCATCTGACTGGAATATAAGTGATTGATTATATGACAATTCGGCGTCGTCATTAAAGGCTTATGCCATGAGTTGTCAGGTAAAAATATGAAAAATTTTCATGTGTTGTCCTGTGAAGTATCAGGCTGACCTGATTTTTCGTTGAACATGCTCGCCAGACTCTTCCAGCCACCGCCTGTATAATTGCCTGTTCGGGATGCTTGCCCCTAATATGCCTGCGCTCAGGGCGGTACATATTTCGCGGGGTAATCGCTATGGCTGTCCGGTGGGGACATTGTGCAGTGAGTTGGCCAGGCTGGAACACACATCCCGCGCCGAGGCCAATAAATGCTTCGCCCTGTTTCGCAGTTGGTTCGTCAAGCAGTTCAACGCGCCGGGATGTCGGGCAGACGCGGATGAATTGGCCATGCATGTGCCGGCCTTCAGCCAGGGCGTGGCAACCATGGTCAGTGTCTTTGGTGATGAACAGTTTGTCAGGCAAGAAGTAAACCGGATGGAGCGCCGGCTGGATTCGCTCGTCCCGGAAGAATAAACAATGATTTTTTGTTCGGCCCGATCCGGACAGGCATTTCCCAAAAAACAAAAAAGGAGAAAACAGGATGTACATCATTTTATTGAAATTTGCCGAAAACAAAGCCCGGGCGGGAGAATTTATGGATGGCCACAATGCCTGGATCAAACGGGGATTTGATGACAATGTGTTTTTGCTTGTCGGCGGCTTGCAGCCGAGTTTGGGTGGAGGGATTGTTGCCCATAACACCACACTCGCAGAGCTGGAGGCCAGGGTCAAAGAAGATCCATTTGTCGCAGAAAATATCGTCAATGCGGAAATTCTGGAGATCACACCGGCACGGGCAGATGAACGATTGCAGTTCCTGCTGGGCTGATTGCTCAGCGCCTGTTTGCCCTGATAACAACAGGGCGCAGTTGCCGCGATAGAAAAATATTTTCCTGCACGCTTGACTGTTCTCCAAACGTTCTCTATAGTAGAGAACATATGGAGAACATTTATATGCTCACTTCTCTTGAAAACCGTATGCTGGAGTTTATCCGTGACTATATCGACCGTCACGGTGAGGGACCGACCATGACCGAGATTGGACAGGCCATGGGGATAAACTCCAGAGGGACCGTGCACCGTTATGTGCAGTCCCTGCGGCAAAAGGGCAAGCTTGAGCAAACAGAACGTGGCTGGCGCGGGATTCGACTTGCTGATTTTCCCCATTCCCACCCCATGACCCTTCCGTTGGTGGGTCGAATCGCCGCCGGCCACCCCATTCAAGCCATTCCGGATCAGGAAGAGATCGACTTAGCCGGCCTGTTTGTCGGCGACAGGAACTACGCCTTGCAGGTGAAGGGCGACTCGATGATCGGAGTGGGAATTTTAGACGGCGATATCGTTATTATAGAACCGAGGGACCGGGCTGAGTACGGCGATATCGTTGTCGCTTTAATTGACGAAGAAGAGGCAACCCTGAAGCGTTTCAAGCGGTATGCCGACGGGCGCATTGAGTTGAGTCCGGAAAACCCCGACATGCAACCCATGGTATTCGCACCCGAGCGGGTGCGTATCCAGGGGGTGCTGATCGGCCAGTTACGAACCTATCGTTAACGGTGCCGTATGGCACACGATCCTTCCCGCTTCTGGGAACGCGCCATCATCCTGGTGGATATGGATGCGTTTTTTGCCTCCATCGAGCAACTGGATAATCCTGAATTACGCGGCAAACCGGTGGGTGTCACCAACGGCATGCAAGGCACCTGCATCATTACCTGTTCCTACGAAGCACGCAGGCAGGGGGTCAAGACCGGCATGCGCCTGCGTCATGCACTGGAGATCTGTCCGGCACTGATACAGTGTCCTTCGCGCCCCGAGCGTTATGCACAGGTGTCGATCACCATCATGGAGGCATTACAGGACATTACTCCGGATATTGAAATCTTTTCTGTTGATGAAGCATTCCTCGATGTTACGCGTGTGCAAAAATTGCATGGTTCGCCGGAAAAGATCGTCAGGATGACAAAAGATCGGGTCTGGCAGGCATCAGGCCTGCCCAGTTCGCTGGGATTGAGCGGTGACAAGACCACGGCCAAATACGCGGCGAAAAAAAGCAAACCGGATGGTTTGATGATCATTCCTCCCTGGGAGGCGAAACAACGGTTGCACGATGTACCGGTGACGGAACTGTGCGGTATCAACACCGGGATAGGCAGCTTTCTTGCTGCTCGGGGTGTGTATACCTGTGGCGACATGGCGCGCTTGCCGATTGGTGTGCTGGGACAACGCTTTGGCAATCCGGGGCGGCGTATCTGGTACATGTGTCAGGGTGAGGATCCGGAGAAGATACATGTGGATGTGCCGCCACCCAAGAGTATCGGCCACGGCAAGGTCATCCCGCCGGATACGCGAGCCCGCCGCATCCTGTTGATCTATTTGTTGCACATGAGTGAAAAGGTCGGTGCACGCCTGCGTCGGCACAACATGGTGGCCATGACCTTCAGTGTCGGATTAATGGCCACCGATGGTTGGCTGGGGATGAAGATGCAGACGCCGATCCCGATCAATGACGGCTTGATCATCTATGACCTGTGTCGGGAGGTGCTGGCCGATTGTTGGGATGGTGAAGGCATTCATCAGGTCCATGTGGGGGCGCTGGACCCGCAACCGGCCGATGGTCAGCTGGAATTATTTACCGAAGTGGATTTGCCGGATCGCAGTATCGAAAATCAGGTCAAGGATATGATCAACCTGCGCTTTGGTGAATTTGCCCTGGCGCCGGCGCGATTACTGGAACGTTCCACCATGCCCAACGTGATCGCGCCAAGCTGGAAACCCTTCGGGCATCGGGAAACCATTTTGCATCCCTAACCGATTGGCCACAACCAGGCCGCACCGCGTACACCGGACGAGTCACCGTGGAGCGGTGGCACCAGCCGGGTATCGACGCGATCAGAAAAGACATACGGCTGCCAAAGGCGTGGAACATTTAAATAGAGACGCTCGATATTGGACATGCCGCCACCGAGTACAATGACTTCCGGGTCAAGTATATTGATAATGGATGCCAGGGCGCGGGCCAGGCGTTGTTCATAACGTTGCAGACTTTGTTCAGCACTGTGATCGCCGTTTAGTGCTTGTTGCACGATGTCGTGTGCAGTGCCGGCATGACCGCCGTGTTGTTGATGATCGCGTAAAAAGCCGGGGCCGGATAACCAGGTTTCGATACAGCCGAACTGCCCGCAATAACAGGGTGCACCGGGTAACTCATCTGCTTGCGGCCAGGGCAGGGTGTTGTGTCCCCATTCACCACCAATGGCATTAACACCGATCAACGGTCTTTTGTCGATACAAATACCACCACCGGTGCCGGTGCCGATAATCACGCCAAACATAATGTCAGCAGCCTTGGCGGCGCCATCGGTGGCTTCCGAGACAGCAAAACAGTTGGCATCGTTGGCAATCCGCACTTCCCGCTGCAGGCGCGTTTGTAAATCTTCTTTTAATGGTTGGCCGTTAAGCCACACCGAGTTGGCGTTTTTAACCCGCCCGGAGGCCGGTGAAATGGTACCGGGTATCCCCATGCCGACAGTGCCGGACCGGCCGGTGCGGTTTTCAATCTCAGACACAAGAGCGCAGATGGCGTCGATAGTGGCCGGATAGTCATGTCTTGGTGTGGCGACACGTTCACGGAACAGCATCCGGCCTTGATCATCAAGTGCTATGCCTTCAATTTTGGTGCCGCCGAGATCAATACCGATACGCATGTGGATAGTGGGAGTGGTGTGCCGTGTGCTTTAGTCTTCAACTATTGTCTTGGCGGTGATGTGATCCAGACGGATGTAGAGCACATTGCCGGTATGTTCGCGGGCGATCAGAAACTCCTGGTGGTCCCTGGTCTGCAAATCCTCAGGAATGACACAGGAGATATGCGTTTGTTCCTGAGTATGCCATACCAGTTTCAAACGTTGCCGACGGATGATGGCCAATTCATACTCACTGTAGAGCGCGCAGGAAATTGGTCGATATGGGATATCATCGTTACTCATTGTCACGCCTTGTATCAAGGTTGATCACTGCGCCGTCAATATCCGTACTGATCGTACAAAGGATCGGACTACAGCAAATCTGACAGTCTTCAATATATTGCTGATTTCCGGCGCTGCTGTCCACCAGGAGAGTGAAATTTTCTCCGCACCATGGACAGCAAACCGAGGTTTCTTGCAGCATAATAGTCAGTTATTGTTATGTTTGGTGACAGAATGCCGAATAAAGCCATCGCGGATTTCTGTCCGATCATGCAGGTTATACTCTGATATAAACCAGTATAGTCAAGGAAATAACCGATGAAGCTTATGTTAATGCGTCACGGGCAAGCAGCAAGCAGTGATATTGATCCGGCACAGGGCTTAACCGATGCCGGGCGTCAGGCAATCGATAATCTGGCTGAACGGTTACACCTGCGCGGCGTAACGTTTGGCTGTGCATATCACAGTGACAAGACTCGGGCTCGGCAAACGGCAGAAATCATGTGTGCAAGACTGGCGCCGGACGCGACAAGGCTTGAAATAGAAGGGTTAAGACCAAATGATGATCCGGCGATGTTGCTGCCGCAAATTCGCAGTTGGAACGAGGATGTGCTGATTGTCGGCCATTTGCCGTTTTTACCTGCATTATTGGGAAAACTTGTATTCAATGCGGGTTATACGGAATTTTTACCGGGCACTGTGGTGTGTTTATTACGTGTTGAAAGTGTCAATTGGCAAATCAGCTGGATAGAGAGGCCGGCATAATTTGCTTTTGTTTGCATCAGGAAATGAGTAACAGGTTGATAAATAACACAATGTGGATGAAGAGTTATATATACCGGAAAAAATTGTGTTAAAAAAATTAAATTATTTTTCTCTCCGCTGAACTTTGCAGAACCGCTCCAGTCATAGTTGTGCGATGTGATGACATCGCGCCCGCATTACCTCCCTGGCGGGAAAAATATATCCGGCAACCCCAAGCCGGATATTGATTGGCCCCGGTAATTACCCCCCATAGAATTACCGGGGCATTTTTATTTTTGTATTTTGTTAAGCAATAATCGTGTTGATAGTGCGTGAATTGATCCGTGTGATCGATTTAACAATGTTTAACAGAGCAAAGAATGCGCTCATATGATTCTTGTCTACACTAGTAACTGAAGCAGCTTGGTTCCCGCATAACCTCCCTGGCGGGAAACAACCCGGCATACCCCAAGCCGGGAAATACTTAAAGCCCTTGGCCGCCTCCCCCACACTCCTAGGCCAGGGCTTTTTTTTTGTCTGTATGATTACAATTCTTCTTGTGTGTTATTCGTTGGCACTTCCAGCCAGCGATCAAGCACCTGTCTGGCCTCATCGACACCCTGATTTTTGAGTGAAGAAAACAGTTGTACTGAGACTTGAGGCAAATCCTCCACTTGTCGGCGAACCTGCAGCAGAATGCTTTGTGCAGGACCACGTTTCAATTTGTCCGCTTTGGTGAGCAGAATGTGGACCGGCATATTGGCGTGGCAGCACCAATTCAGCATTTGTTCATCGAACTCTGTGAACAATCGGCGTATGTCGATGAGCAGAATCAGACCTTGCAGTGATTCGCGCCGTTCCAGATATTCAGCCATCGCGGATTGCCATTTGGCCTGGATCTGCCCCGGAACCTTGGCGTAACCGTAACCAGGCAGGTCGACAAGGCGCCGTTGTTCGTCGAGTTGGAAAAAGACCAGATGCTGGGTTCTGCCCGGGGTTTTACTGGTCCGTGCCAGGGATTTCTGGGCGCAAATGGTATTCAGTGCGCTGGATTTACCGGCATTGGAGCGACCGGCAAAGGCGGCTTCCAGGCCGATATCCGGCGGAGCGAGGCGGGGTTCAGGGACGCTGATGGCGAAACTGGCCCGCTGGTAATAATTGAGCTTTTTGCTTGACATAAGGATATTAATAGTAAAAGTAAGTGGGCCTGCTTGACCCTGTGGGCTGCGCTTGGTATATAAGGCCACCGATTTTAACCGTTTCGGCGGCGATTAGTAGTAGGCAGGGGTAAAATGCCGCTGCCGGAGTAGAATAATTCACCCGATTGGAGAAGAAACAATGAAAAAACTGATAGTTGCTGCATCTGCAATGATGATTATGGCTGCTGCCAATGTACAGGCTGCTGATGGCCAGAGTGTGTATCAAACTGCTTGCTTCGCCTGTCACGGTACAGGTGCTGCCGGAGCCCCTAAAGTGGGTGACAAAGCTGAATGGAAAGCCCGAATTGCCCAGGGTATGGCGACCTTGAACGATCACGCTATCAAGGGTTTCAAAGGCAGCAAGGGTTTCATGCCGGCCAAAGGTGGTCGTTCCGATCTTGATGATGCTGCAGTGAAGGCAGCTGTGAAATACATGGTTGATCAGTCCAAATGAGTTTAAATAAAACAGTAATTATCAGTATCGCACTGCTCATCGCCGGTTCGGTTCAAGCCGCCGGCGATGCGGCAAAAGGTGAAGGCAAGGCGGCGGTTTGTGCCGGTTGCCATGGACAGGGTGGCAACAGCACCACACCGGCTACGCCGAAACTGGCGGGGCAGGGTGAAGCTTATATCATCAAGCAACTGGAAGATTTCAAATCCGGTGCCCGCGATGAGCCTACCATGAAATCTTTTGCTTCCGGGTTAAGCAAGCAGGATATGGCTGATGTCGCCGCCTATTTTGCCGGTCAGAAAACCAGCCCCGGTTCAGCCAACAAGGATCTGGTCACTCACGGTCAGAACATCTACCGTGGCGGTAATGGCGGAACCGGTGTAGCTGCCTGTATGGCTTGTCACGGCCCATCCGGCTCGGGTAATCCTCCGGCGAAATACCCGCAGCTGAGCGGCCAGCATGCAGCCTATGTGGAAAAGACCATGAAGGATTTCCAGTCAGGCAAGCGTGCCAACGATGCCAACAAAATCATGCGTGATATCGCTATACGCATGACCGAAGCGGAAATCAAGGCAGTGGCTTCCTATATAGCCGGTTTGCACTAAACTGTTTACACAGTTCACGTTGTAAAAGGGTGGTCCATGGACCACCCTTTTTTTTGTCCCGTAATCGGGATACCCTGCCGGATAATTATGCGAGAGCAGAGTGATCAAACAGGTTTCCGACTGATGGTGCGACGAATATGCCGGCGATTAACGGTTGTGCAGACAGTGTTGACACTGTTTGGCCTGCTTGTGCTCGCGCTGTTCAGTCAATTGCTGCCTGGTTATGAGCCCTGGTGGCTGAGCTTCTTCCTCACCCTTTTTGTTTGTCTTGTCATTCTGGTATTGATGCGTTATGGCAGGGTCGTTTGGCGTGATCTGGTCCGTTTTCGCTGCGCAGTAACGGCCGGTTCTATAAGCGCTTTACCGCTGCATCGGAAATGGTCATTGACGAGTCCGCCGGGGTGGATGGCGGAACAGGCCCGGCATTGTCTGGTCGGGTATGGTTATCGTGTGCGCCTGATTTATCGGCAGGGCGGTATTCTGCTCAGTGCCATGCGCGGTGGTGCAAACCGTTGCGGGTTTTTCCTGGCGCATGGCGGATTGGTGTTGCTCTGTCTTGGTCTGCTGCTGGACAGTCGATTGCTGACGCAAATCGCGCCTGCTGCAGGCAGACTGGACGGTGTGGTGCAATTACAGACAGATGTGAAGTCGGATCAGGTTCAGTTGGTTGCAGGTGCAGGGGAACAGTTTGTCTTGCCGTTCCAGTTGGAGTTGCAGCAGATCAGTCTGGTCGGTGGTTTGCGACGCATGCAGGAGCAATATCGGACACGAATGCTGTTACATGATGTGCAGCGAAATCATACAGTACAATTAACTGTCGGGACGAATCAGCCGGTCAGTTATCGTGGCTTTGATTTTTATCAACAGGCCGTATCAGATGCGGGAACAATATTACACATCAGGGTCTGGCCGTTGTTTCATGCACGCATGGCGGCCTTAAAACAGACGGCGGCGGTTTATGCAGAACGGCATTATCAAACAAGTCGTGGCCCGATACTGATCAGATTTAATGATTTCAATCCAAAAACAATTGTCACGGAACAGGATGCCTCCACCGGTCTGCGTGTTTATCGAAATCTGGGGCCGAGGCTGGATTTCAATGCTGCGATGCCGGATGGGCAACAATTGAACTATATAATGTATATGTTACCGTTCGCCCAACAAGGACGATATTTTTTTCTGAGTGGTGTGCGGGATGAAACATCAGAGTTATTTCACTACTTGCATATACCGGCGGATCCGGAGGGTGAAATTACCCGCTTTTTACGCTTTCATGCCGCGCTCAATGACCAGGTTTTGTTAAACGAGGTGGTGCGTAATACGGTGGGTCGCAGCGGAGAAAGTGCTGCCAGGGAGTCGATGATCCAAAACCTGCTGAAGATGATAGAGCTGTTTAACCATGCCGGATTTTCTGCCGTGGAACAGGAACTGGCGAACTATACTACGCCGGAAAAACTGCCGGGGTTAGTGGCACTGACCACCAAGCTGTTGCGCAATGTTTTTTACCAAATCTACGAAAAAGTGGTGCAAGAAGAAGAGCGCGCCACCGCAGGGGCGGGCAGCAGCTTCGATATTCGATTTTTCGAAGATGCACTGACCGCCACTGCAGGGCTGGGCCGGTTCGGCCTGCCGCTGTTTATCCAATTGGATGATTTTGAGTACAAGCCCGCCGTGCAACTGCAGGTGAAGAAGAAACCCGGCAAGTACTGGTTTTTCAGCGGTGCGCTGCTGATTTTGCTGGGCGTGAGCGCCATGCTGTACAGCAGGCATCGACGTGTGTGGCTCTGGTTCGACAACGGGTATGAAAAGGGCATGGTGTTGTGTGGGGGCATGGGTGGTCGTCACAAGGTTGAGTTTGCCGAAGAGTTTTCGGTTTTGGTGCAACACCTGGAAAGTGCAATGCAACCATGATGCAGCTACCCTGGTTTAATCAGATCAGTGTGCGTATTCGGCAGTTTGTCAGCCCGTATCAGACTGTTTATGGTTTCGAGACGGTCCATGTCATCTGGGTTGTTTCACTGTCAGCGTTATTTATCAGCATCCTGCAACAGGGAGTGGCCTGGTTGACCGCCGCGGATGTTGCGCTTGTGTATGGTTTGTTATTGGGCTTGCTCTGGTTTGGTCTTCAGTCAGGGATATTGCGGTGGTTTGTCTGGGCGGTTGTCTTGACCGCCTGGTTCGGTCTGGTGATGAAGGATGGTGAGTCGGTATGGCGTTATTTTCTTGCGCCGGATGCAGCCGCCATTTGGATGGCTTTGACGATCCTGGGTGCTTGCGCCATGCTCTTATACAGAACAGCCAGGCAGGAGGCGGCCGAGTCGTTGCTGCTGGTCGGTCTGTTTTTTGTGGTCATGGGGTTTCTCTCCCGTTGGCACTTATCCTGGGCCGGCGGTGTGGAGACCGCACAGATCCCTCTGGTTGCCAAACGGGACATCCTGCTGCTGATATTGGGCGTGATGTTGGGTCTGACGATTTACCTGGTGCAGCGCCGGGTCCACCATCTGGTCGTGATCCCGGTGCTTCTGTTGGCCGGCTTTCACTTGCTTTGGTTGCCTGACACCGCAGGTTTGCCGCCACTGGCGCAGCCGGTATTGCAGCATGTTTGGCTCAAACTCCATGTGCCCGCCATGGTCATTGCCCTGGCGGTTCTGTTCATGGCAGGTGTCACAGGGGTGGTGAGTTTGTTCCAGGCAGAATCTCCGGCGCATGAAACCAAATCAGGAGACGGGGGTCTTCATTATCATGATGCCATGAACCGGCTGCTGTCCCTGGGTGTGGTGTTGCTCAGCATCGGATTACTGACCGGCATGTGGTGGGCGGATTTGGCGTGGGGTGATTACCTGCTGCCGGAACCCAAACTGGCCGGTGCATTGGCCCTGTGGTTTTATTATCTGGGTGCACTGCATCAACGGTTGCAAAAAGGGGCCGGGGGACAGGCTCAGATCTGGTGGCTGATTGGCGGGCTGCCATTACTGGTTTTTGTACTGTTTGGGATTGATGTTCTGTTTGTCGGGCGTCATTTATTTATATGAACCTGATGGTATGATGCACCATCATATTGGGAAATAAATAGCTTGCGTGTTAAAAGCGTTTAATTTTGGAGACAGGTATGAAAATGTTGCGTTTGGTTTCGCTTGGTCTGGTCTTGTTGATGTTTGGCTCTCTGGCACAGTCCAGGGGGTTTGATGAGGGGATCGAATATGAACTGATTGTTCCACCCCAGCCGACAGATGTCAGTGACAATAAGGTCGAGGTTGTGGAGGTGTTTTGGTATGGTTGCCCACACTGTTTTCAGTTTGAGCCTCGTCTGCAGAAATGGCTGAAGAAAAAGCCTGCCAACGTGGAATTCATCCGTATTCCTGCAACGGGCAATAGACCCCTTTGGAACTTGCATGCGCGCATGTTTTATACCGCCGAGATGCTGGGCGTGGGGGATAAGCTGCATCAGAAGATCTTTGATGAGTACCATATCAACAAAAACCTCCTGGACAATGAAGCCGCTATCCGCAGTTTCTTCGTTAAGCACGGAGTAAAAGGCGAAGAATTTGACAACACCTTCAACTCCTTTGCCGTGGAAACCAAATTGAACAGAGCGATTGAACGAGATACCAACTACGGTATTACGGTTGTTCCAACAATGGTGGTGAATGGACGCTATCGTACCTCTGACAGGGTAGCCGGCCATTCAGGGGCACTCGAAGTGGTCGACTTTCTGATCCAGAAAGAGAGCCGCTAAACATCAGCCTGATAAAGAAGTAAGCAAACCATGAATGCCGCAGAGCTATTTGTAAAGTGCCTGGAAAATGAAGGGGTGGAGTTTATTTTCGGGATACCCGGTGAGGAAAATCTGGCCGTCATGGATGCCCTGCTGGATTCCAATATCCGGTTTATTACCACCCGCCATGAGCAGGGAGCGGCTTTTATGGCGGATGTCTATGGACGGCTGACCGGCAAGGCCGGGGTTTGTCTTGGTACGCTGGGTCCGGGCGCCACCAATCTGATCACCGGGGTGGCCGATGCCAATATGGATCATGCGCCGGTGGTGGCGATCGCCGGTCAGGCCAGCACCCACCGGCTGCACAAGGAGTCACATCAGGTGCTGGATTTGGAGCGCATTTTCCAACCGGTCACCAAATATTCCTCCCGCTTGTTAACGCCTGACATTATCCCGGAAGTGGTGCGCAAGGCCTTCAAGCTGGCCCAAAGCGAAAAGAGCGGCGCCTGTTTCATCGAGTTTCCGGAAAATATCGCGGAGATGGAAATTGATGCCGAACCACTGGGGGTACGGGTGCCCATGACGCCGGAACCGGCGCGGGATCGGGTCGAGGTGGCGGCCGAGATTATTTCCAATGCCCGCAATCCACTTATCATGGCCGGCAATGGGGTGGTGCGGGGCAAGGCCTGGCAGCAGCTGGCGGATTTTGCCGAAAAGCTCAATATCCCGGTAACGAATACCTTTATGGCCAAGGGGGTGATGCCGTTCAGCCATCCCATGGCGCTGGGGACAGCAGGTCTGCAATCCAGTGATTATGTGAATTGCGGCTTTAACAAGGCTGATGTGATCATCTGTGTGGGCTTCGATTTGGTGGAATATCACCCCTATCTGTGGCACCCGACCAAAGATCGGACCGTGATCCATATTGATCATCTGCCGGCCGAAGTGGACGCTCACTACTCCGCCCAGGTTGGAGTCAACGGGGATATCAAACACAGCCTGCTGCGTATCATGGAACTGGCTACACCGCATACCGGCCACACCATGCGCCCCCTGCGGGAGGCGTTGATCGAGGATATGAATCAACATCGCAACGATACGAGCGTTCCGCTCAAGCCACAAAAGATTATCTGGGACTTGCGCACCGCCATGGACCTGGAGGATATCGCCATCTCCGATGTGGGGGCGCACAAGATGTGGATGGCGCGTATGTTCCGCTGTGAATACCCCAACACCTGCATCATTTCCAACGGCTTTGCGAGCATGGGGATCGCTGTACCGGGCGCAGTGGCGGCCAAACTGGCCTACCCGGATCGCAAGGTGGTGGCGGTGACCGGGGATGCCGGTTTTTTGATGAATTCACAGGAGATCGAGACCGCCATGCGACTGGAACTGCCCATGGTGATCCTGATCTGGAATGACAGCGGTTATGGTCTCATCGAGTGGAAACAGATGAACCGCTATGGCCGCCCGTCCCATGTGGATTTCACCAACCCCGATTTTGTGAAATATGCCGAATCTTTTGGCGCCAACGGCTACCGTATTGAGAAAAGTGAGCAGTTGCTCCCTACACTCAAGGCGGCGCTTGCCGATAATACGGTAAGTATCATCGACTGCCCGGTGGATTACAGTGAGAACCTGAAACTGACCAACCGCCTGGGCGAGATGATTTGTCCCGTATGAACCAACAACAAGATATCACCGTGGATACACCCGCCGACGGCAAACATATTCTGCGCATCATGAGCTATAACATCCAGGTCGGGATCGCCACCAGTCGGGTCCACCAGTACCTGACGAATAGCTGGAAGCATGTATTGCCCCATACCCAGCGCCTGGCCAATCTGGACCGGGTTGCAAGGTTGCTGGGGGATTTTGACATCGTCGGCCTGCAAGAGGTGGATGCCGGCAGCCTGCGCAGCAACTATATCAATCTGGCCGAATATCTCGCGGTGCGGGCCGGGTTTCCCTACTGGTACCATCAGGTGAACCGCAACATCGGCCGTTTTGCCAAGCACAGCAACGGCCTGTTGAGCCGTTTCCATCCGGTTGAAGTCAGGGATATCCCCCTGCCGGGCCTGATCCCCGGTCGTAACGCCATCATGGCGCGATATGGCAGCAGTGACGAACCGCTGGGGGTCTTTATGCTGCATCTGGCCCTCAGTCGTCGTGCCCGCATGCGCCAATTGGCCATGATCAGCGAAATGGTCAATGAATTCCCTCACGTCATCCTGATGGGGGACATGAATTGCCGCCCCGGCAGCCCGGAAATGAACCTGCTGTTTAAGCGGACCCACCTGCGTGAACCGCTGGAAGAGACCCTGACCTTCCCCAGCTGGCGACCGGCCCACCACATTGACCACATTTTGGTCACGCCGGAGCTAAACGTGCGCGAAGTGGGCGCTCTGCATCATGCCTATTCAGACCATCTGCCCATCGTGATGGAACTTGACCTGCCCGAGTCCGTAAAACTCACCACCCTGGCCGCCTGAGCCGGCCTTCCCGGTCCAATACCCCTAAAACATATATGTTTTGTGGGTATTATTTGTGATACCCGCCACACTCATATTTCTAAACCCAACACTTTTAGTGCCGATTAATGGCCTGACGACGCGATTTACCCCGTATAATTATTCAGGGTAAATTAATAATAGTGTTAATTATCAATTAGTTGTATGAGGCTGTTGTTATGAGCCAGGTTTTGAAACGACTTCGACCGATGGTTTTCGGGGTACTTGCCCTCTGGGGGTTCAGTATTCAGGCCGCCAATGTGGGGTATTACGAAATGTGTTATGGCGAGGGTCGTCCCTGGGCCATTACCCCCATTTCAGCCTCCGGCCACACACCGGTTTACCTGGCGGATATCGGCACCGGCGATTTGCAGGGGCTGGATGTCCTGTTTATTACCAACTGTTCCAACAACACCCACGGCGCGGAATACCTGGCCCGCCTGCCGGAGGTGAGCGCTGCGGTGCAAAATGGCCTGGTGCTGATGATTCATGATCGTCGGGTAGATCAGGCAGCGAAAATCCTGCCGGGCGGGAATACCATCAGCTCCGTGCGTGAAACCGGCACCAACATCGACGTGGCGGATACCCATACCAAGGTGACCAATGGTCCGGCCGGTCAGATTGATGATACAACGCTGGATGATGCACGGAATTCAGAACATGGTTATGTTAATCGCACCTCGATTCCGGGGCGCAGTGCCGTGGTCTTAACCCGCCCGGACAAAAGCAAGGCGGTGACTTTCTCCTACAGGCACGGCAAGGGGCATGTGATCTATTCATCCATCCCCCTCGATTATTACGCCGGTATCCTGCCGGTTTGCGCCCGTTATGCGGACACCGATCCGGTGTTGAGCAAGTGTCTGCGCATTGCGACGATTTATGCCCCGAATGTGGTGGCCTATGCCGCCGAACTGGCCGGCAGTGTGCCGACTGCCAATGCCGGTCCTGATCAGTCAGTCGATGAAGGTTCAACCGTAACCCTGGACGGCAGCGCCAGCAGTGACAGCAGCGGCAGCGCCCTGACCTACCAGTGGACCCAGCTGTCACCGGCAGCGCCGATCATTGTTTTGCAGAACAGCGGCGGTGCCAACCCGGCCTTCACTGCGCCCTATCTGTCCGGGAACATGACCTTTACCTTCCAGTTGGTGGTGACCAACAGTAACGGTACAGCCGGTGACCCGGATACCGTCGATATCACCGTGAAAAATGTAAACAACCCGCCGGTGGCTGATGCCGGTGATGCGGTCAGCATCAAAGCCGGTGCGACAGCCCGCCTGAACGGCGCCAACAGTTACGACCCGGACAACGATGCGCCCTTGGCCTATCAATGGAGTCAGCTGTCCGGTCCGGCTGTGGAATTGCTCGACGCGAATACCGCCACACCGTCTTTTGTAGCGCCCAACGCCGTTGGTCAGAGCGTGGTGCTGGAGTTGCGTGTCAGTGACGGTCGCGAGATCGGCAACCCGGCGACGGTGGCTGTGGCAATCGTGGATAACTCGGCCCCTGTTGCCGATGCCGGTGCGGATATGACCCGTGATGAAGGCAGTATTGTCTCGCTTAACGGCATGGCCAGCGTTGATCCGGATGGTGACGGTCTGTTCTTTGACTGGAAACAGATCAGCGGACCGGCTGTTGAACTGGATAACCCCGGTTCGCCCACTCCCTTCTTCCATGCCCCGGCAGTGCAGCCCGACAGCGCCACTGTGCTGGAGTTTGAAGTGGTGGTCAGTGATATGGACCCGGTAAATCCCAAGTCGAGCAGTGATCGGATCCTGATCAATATACAAAACATCAATGATCCGCCCGCCTGCCATTTGGCCAAACCCAGTGTTGCCCGTCTGTGGCCGCCGAATCACAAGATGCACCCGGTGAAAATCGAAGGTGTGACTGACAGTGACAGCGTTTATCGAAATGTGGTGCTGGTGATCACCGGCGTGACCCAGGACGAACCGCTGGTCGGCATGGGTACCGGACACACCAGCCCGGATGCAGTTATCCAGAATCTGGAACCGACCGATACCGCGCTGTTGCGTGCCGAGCGTGCGGGTCACGGGAATGGTCGTGTCTATCAGGTCAGCTTCACCGCCTCCGACGGGTTTGAGAGCTGTCAGGGTAACGTTCAGGTCTATGTGCCGCACTCACGCACCCCGAAGGTGATCCTGGAATGTGACGGCAAGCGCCGCGAGGTTGAGGGTGACCGCCGGAAAGTGCGCAAGCACAAAAACTGTGTGGTGAAAAAAGTTCTGCCGGAAGCCGTGGATGACGGTCAGAACTATCAATCCACTGATACCGTGAACAAACGGCATCACCGCGAGATTCGGGATGCGATCCACAGCAAGCTTGAGCGCCTGAAACAAAAGGTCGCCGAGAAGCAGGAGCAGCACAAGGGTGACGATGATCAGAAACATCGTCGTCACAAGGACAGGAAATAACAAACAACGCGTATCGATTTTGAAGCGAAACCTGACTCATTCGCTTGGCCCCCGTCTCTGACGGGGGTTTTTATTTGTGGCCGGTGTAAACCCGGTTATACTCGCAACAATATTCCGTAGAAGAATATAAGAGCATGGTGATTCACTAGTATTCACCTTTCATATCACGCATAGTATATTCCTGAACGAGTCAGGTGCTGTCGAGACGGCCCGACCATAGCCAATCCACCCCATTCTGGTAGATTTCAGTATCCACAAGGAGACCCACCGGCCTGTGTCGGTACGGGCTGCTGTTGTTTGTAGTATGGATGCGAAATCGGCCGGAATTGACCGCCGCAGTTGAGGAATTCCATGCTTAAACTTTTTGCACAGCAATGTAATTTGTTTCTGGTTCGTTTCATGCCGTTTTTGCGCTGGTGGCCCATGGTCAACCGGGAAACACTGCGGGCGGACTTCACAGCGGGTTTGACAGGTGCGGTGATTGTTCTGCCACAAGGTGTGGCCTTTGCCATGATTGCCGGTTTGCCGCCGGTCTATGGTCTCTATTCCGCCATGGTGCCGCCGGTGATCGCTGCTCTGTTTGGTTCTTCCTATCATCTGATCTCCGGGCCGACTACGGCTATCTCCATTGTGGTGTTCGCCACAGTGAGCCAGTTTGCGCAACCGGGCAGCCCGGAATACATTCAACTGGCACTGACCCTGACCTTTCTCGCCGGCGCATACCAGCTGGGGCTGGGGCTGGGCAAAATGGGGGCGCTGGTCAACTTTGTCTCCCACTCTGTGGTGGTGGGCTTCACCGCCGGGGCGGCCTTGCTGATTGCCACCAGTCAGTTGAAACATTTCTTTGGGGTGTCGATCCCCTCCGGCGCCTCTTTCCTGTATACCTGGCTGGACCTGCTGGAACAGATTGAAGATATCAACCCGTACGCCACTGTGGTGGCCGGACTCAGTCTGGCTGTGGGGGTGATCTTTATGATTTACCGCCCGCGTTGGCCGGGGTTGTTGATTGCCATGGTGGTTGGGAGTTTAGCCGCCCTGTATCTTGGCGCCGATCAACACAAGATTAAACTGGTCGGTGAGCTGCCGCGCAGTCTGCCGCCTTTTTCGCTGCCGGATCTGTCACTTGCTTCGATCAAACAACTGGGTTCGGGTGCGCTGGCGGTGGCGCTGCTGGGGCTGGTGGAAGCCGTTTCCATCGCCCGTTCTGTCGCGCTCAAATCCGGTCAGCACATCAATGGCAACCAGGAATTTATCGGGCAGGGCTCGGCGAATATCATTGGCAGTTTTTTTTCCAGCTATGCCTCATCCGGCTCTTTTACCCGCAGCGGGATCAACTATGCCGCCGGTGCACGCACCCCGATGGCCGCACTGTTTGCGGCATTGATTCTGGGCGTGATTCTGTTGGTGGTGGCCCCGTTGGCGGCCTATCTGCCCATTCCGGCGATGGCCGGTATTCTGGTCATCGTCGCCTGGCGTCTGATCGATTTTCACCACATCCATAACATTATCCAGGTGAGTCGT
Source organism: Gammaproteobacteria bacterium (assembly GCA_029880855.1). Lineage (GTDB taxonomy): Bacteria > Pseudomonadota > Gammaproteobacteria > UBA6429 > Thiohalophilaceae > JAOUNS01. The sequence continues at coordinate 265,262 of JAOUNS010000001.1, read as the reverse complement.
TCGGAAACCCTGATCCTGGTTGCTACTTTTATGGCTACGCTGTTTGTGGAACTGGAATTTGCGATCTACGTGGGTGTGATGCTGTCACTGATCATGTACCTGATGCGTACGGCACGGCCGCGGATCACCAGTCTGGTGCCGAATATGGAAGGTGAAAAACGTGAAATGGTCGACGCCAGAGACAAGGTGGAGTGTCCGCAGTTGAAAATCATCCAGATTGACGGTTCACTGTTTTTCGGCGCAGTCGATCACGTGCAACAGGTGATTCGTGGCTTTAGCGAAGTCAATCCACAACAAAAGCATCTGTTGATCGTCGGACACGGGATCAACTTTATTGATATTGCCGGGGCCGAGATGATTTTGCAGGAATCTGATCGGCGCAAGAAAAGAGACGGTGGCCTATACGTGGTCAAGGTGAAAGAGCAGGTGTGTGCGGTACTCAAGCGCGGTGATTATCTGCAACGCTTTGGCGCGGAAAACGTCTTTGTGTCCAAGAAGGACGCCATCGGCGCGATTTTTGAAGAACTGGATCAGGACATTTGCGCCGGTTGTCAGCGGCGGGTGTTTAGTGAGTGCGGCAGCCAAACGTAATGGGTAAAACTTTTCTCTTTATGCTGAAAACACACACGGCCTGCATTGCAGGCCGTGCTATCGGTACACGGACAGTCTTCAGCCGCTATTTGGCAAACTGGTGTTGCCGGGTATAGATCTGATCCATCAGGCTGGTGAGGTTCTTTTTCACTCCGCATTCAATCGCGCTGCGTTCACGGGTGGCGCCGACCAGATGGTCTGACGGGCTCTTGCTGCAATGGGACCGGATATCGGTGATGAAGACAACCTGGTTGTGTCGATTCACAAAGGCATAGCGAACCGTCATCTCAAAATGAACCACCCGATCATCCAAACGCAGTTTCTGCATGGTCATGCTGGTTTCAAGTTGAAAGCCCTTTTCCACAGGTTCGCTCTGCACGCGGCTGAATAACCCGGTCTTTTCCATGGCCGCTTTCAATGCGCTGGTATAGGTCGCCATCTCCAACGGGGCACTGACGGTTTGCCGGATAGAAGTTTTGACCGGCAAGACGGTCAGCGGCTGGTGGGTCGGTGCAATTCTATCAGCGTTGTTGGGCACCATGCGGTGGTAATCGGCCGAGGAACAGGCGAACAGCACGACCGATAACAGACAAAGCAAGAAAGATCTCACAGGCATTTTGGGTGTTCCTGAATAACAGTGATGTCAAACAGTTTAGCAGTTTTGTGCCACCAGCAAGCTTTCGTCGCGTAATCCGCTGGTCAGTTCCCCGGTCAGCCCGTCTTCACGATAGTAGCGGATCTTCAGTCCGGCAAAGAGGGCCGGCAATTCATTTTCCGCCAGCCGATAGTCGGGATTTTGCGGGCCGCGCCCGGTGAGCCGGGTTTGGTTGAAAGTTTGATAGAACAACAGACCGTTGGGTTTGAGGGCCTTCTGCAGGGCCGGCGCCAGTGAACGCTCCAGAAAATAGCTGACCACGATCACGTCAAAGTGCTGTTCCGGCAAGGGGTGTTTCATTACATCACGCACTTCAGCGGTGACAGGGAGTTGTTGATCGTCGGCGGTCTGTTGCAGTTTAACAATGGCCACCGGTGAGATATCCCAGGCCAGGGTTTCCAGCCCTTCCCGGGCCAGCAGCAGGGCATTCCCGCCCAGCCCGCACGCAAAATCCAGCGCTGTCCCCTGTGCGGGGAGCAGGTGCAGATTTTCCGTCAGCACTCTGGCGGCGACAGGTGGCTCTTCATTAAGCCGATAGCGTTGATCCCACTTGAGTTGATCCGTTTGCGTCATGGCCTCAACGTCGCCAGAAGGCGGGGGTCAGCAAGACCAGCAAGGTAAAGATCTCCAGACGACCCAGCAGCATGGCGAAACAGAGCACCCACTTGGCGGTATCTTCCAGCGTGGCGTAGTTGGGGCCGACTTCATTCAGGCCGGGTCCCAGGTTGTTGATGCAGGCGGCCGTGGCGGAGAAGGCGCTGATCTGATCCAGACCGGTGAGCATCAGGATCAGCAGGATAATCACAAAGATCGCCACATAGGTGGAGAAAAATCCCCATACCGCATCCACCACCCGATCAGACAGGGGACTGCCGCCGATCTTGATGGGAATCACGGCATTGGGGTGAATGACCCGTTTGATCTCGCGGATACCCTGCTTGAGCAGGAGCAGGAAGCGGATCACCTTCATGCCGCCGCCGGTGGAGCCGGCGCAGGCGCCGATGAAACTGATAAACAGCAACAGCACCGGCAGGAAGCCGGGCCAGTTGTGGTACTCGTCGGTGGTGAAACCGGTGGTGGTGCCGATGGAAACGGTTTGGAACACCCCCTTGAGGATCGCCTCACCGGGGAACAACACCACGTCCATATAGTAGAGATAAGCCGAGGAGATCACCGAGACCACGGCCAGGATACCCAGATAGGCCTTGAATTCCACATCGCGGAAGTAGTGCAGCGGGCTGCGGTCATGCCAGGCGGTGAAATGCAACGCAAAATTCACCCCGGATAACAACATAAAGATAATCGCGACCACTTCAACCAGCGGCTTGTTATTGAAGTAGCCCATGCTGGCATCGTGGGTGGAGAAGCCGCCGATGGCGATGGTGGAGAAACTGTGGCCGATGGCGTCAAACAGATCCATCCCCGCCAGCCAGTAGGCGACCGCACAGGCAATGGTGAGTGATAAATAGATGTACCACAGTGCTTTGGCGGTTTCGGTGATACGCGGGGTGAGTTTTTTGTCTTTCATGGGGCCGGGGGTCTCGGCGCGGTACAACTGCATACCGCCGATCCCCAGCATGGGCATGATGGCCACGGCAATCACAATGATCCCGATACCGCCCAGCCATTGCAGTTGCTGGCGGTAATAGAGGATGGACTTGGGCATCTCCTCCAGATTGGTAATCACCGTGGCGCCGGTGGTGGTCAGGCCGGAAACGGATTCAAACACCGCATTGGTGACCGACAGACCGATCTGACTCAACGGCAGGGCGCCCACCAGACCCAGTACGGTCCAGAACATGGCAACGATGAGGAAGCCGTCGCGCAGGCGAAACTCTTTTTTGTAATTGCGCACCGGCAGCCAGAGAAACAGCCCGGTCAGCAGGGTCAGTAAAAATGACTTTAGAAAGGGGTAAAGGGTATGGTCATCATAGATGACCGAGACCAGCATGGGCGGCAGAAATGAGGTGCTGAACACCATCAGAAACAGGCCGAGGATCCGAAAAATGGTTAACAGCTGCATCGTCGACTACAGGAAAGTAATACCCACCTGGAAGAGGCGTTCCACTTCCAGGATGCGGTTTTTATCCATCAGGAACAGGATGACATGGTCTTCCGATTCGATCACCGTATCGTGGTGGGCGATGATGACTTTGCCGTTGCGTACGATGGCGCCGATGGTGGTGCCTTCGGGTAGTTTCAGTCCCTCGATACTGCGCCCGACCACCTTGGAGTTGCTGCGGTCGCCGTGGGCAATGGCCTCGATGGCCTCGGCTGCACCACGGCGCAGGGAGTGAACATTGACCACGTCACCGCGCCGGATATGGGTCAGCAGGCTGCCGATGGTGGCCACCTGGGGGGAAATGGCGATGTCGATGTCGCCACTCTCCACCAGATCCACATAGGAGGCACGGTTGATCAGGGCCATGACTTTTCGCGCCCCGAGTCGTTTGGCCAGCATGGCGGAGAGAATGTTGGCCTCATCGTCATTGGTCAGGGCGCAAAATACATCGGTGTTCTCGATGTTCTCTTCCATCAGTAATTCTTCATCCGCTGCATCACCGAGCAGGACAATGGTCCTTTCCAGCTCATTGGCCAGCGAGGCGGTTCGTTCTACGTTGTGATCGATGAGTTTTACCTGGTAATCATTCTCCAGGGTCTTGGCCAGTCGACGACCGATATTGCCGCCGCCGGCGAGCATGATCCGTTTATAGGGTTTGTCCAGGCGGCGCAGTTCACTGATCACGTTTTTGATGTTTTCCGGCGCGGCGACAAAGAAGACCTCATCATCGGCCTCGATGACGGTGTGGCCTTCGGGCAGGATGGCCCGATCCCGGCGGAAGATGGCGGCGACCCGGGTTTCGATATTCGGCATGTGTTCACGCAAGGCGCGCAACTCATGGCCCACCAGCGGTCCGCCATAATAGGCCTTGACGCCGACCAGCTGGACCAGACCGTCAGCAAACTCCAGCACCTGCAAGGCGCCGGGATATTTGATCAGGCGCTGGATATAGTCGGTGATTAACTGTTCCGGACTGATCAGCACATCGATAGGCAGGGCTTCCTGGTTAAACAGGACCGGATAGCGCAGGTAATCCACGTTGCGTACCCGGGCAATCTTGGTGGGGGTATGGAACAGGGTGTAGGCCACCTGACAGGCCACCATGTTGGTTTCATCGGAGTCGGTGACGGCAATGATCATGTCCGCATCATCCGCCCCCGCCTTGCGCAGGATCGAGGGTTGAGAACCGCAGCCTGTCACCGTACTGATGTCGAGTCGATCCCGCAGGGCGTGCAGGACCTTCTCTTCGTGATCGACAACGGTAATGTCATTGGCTTCTGTGGAGAGGTTGGCGGCGACTGAACTGCCAACCTGTCCCGCACCGAGAATAATTATCTTCATTTCGTCGAGTTGTTATTGTTGTCCGAGTGTTATTCGTGGGCGATCGCCTTGGGATCAATGCCCAGGGAGCGCAGTTTCCGGTATAAGTGAGTTCGCTCCAGTCCGGCGATCTGGGCGACCTTGCCAACGCTGCCGTTATGGCGGCGTAACTGATATTCCAGATAGGCCCGCTCAAACAGTTCGCGTGCCTCACGCAAGGGCAGATCATACCCTAACGGCAAACCGGGTGTTTCAGGGGCCGGCATCTGTTGGCTGCCCAGCGACAGTTCCACCTCTTCCAGACTGATTTCCAGACTGGTGCCGGTAATCAACAGACGTTGCACCAGGTTCATCAGTTCCCGCACATTGCCCGGCCAACTGTAGTTCCGCAAGCGGTTTTGTGCCGCCATGCTGAACTTGCGATAGGGCAGTTTTTCCTGCTCCACGAAGATCGTGACATAGTAGTTGAGCAGTTCCGGTACATCTTCACGATGGTCACGCAGCGGGGGTACATACAGGGGCAGGACATTTAACTGGTAGTAGAGGTCCTTGCGAAATTGCTCGGCGGCCACCTTGCGGGCCAGGGACTGGTGGCTGGCGGCCAGGATGCGTGCGTTGAGGGGCAGCCCCTGTTCGCCGTTGACCCGATAAAACTTTTTACTCTCCAGGGCCGAAAAGAGTCGGGCCTGGGTGGTCATATCCAGTTCGCTGATGTCGCTGAAAAAGGCGGTACCGCCGGCGGCCTGCTCCAGCAAGCCGGGATGGTGTTGATCGCCCTCTTCAAAACCAAATATTTCACGGGCGGCCTGTTCATCATCCAGCGAGGCCACATTAATCTCAACGAAGGGGCCTTCCTTGCGCGGACTGCACAGGTGCAGATAATGGGCAATCAGGTGCATACCGGTCCCCGACTCACCGCTCATCAGGACCGGTGCCTCGTGGCCGGCCAGACGGCGTACCTGCTGGCGTAACTGCTGCATGGTGAAGCTTTTGCCGACCGGCTCGGAAACACTCAGGGCCGCTTTGTTGGCGTCCGCCAACTCACGCTGCTTGCCGTGTTTCAGGGCATGTTCGATCACCAGTAACAGGCGGGTCAGGGAAAGGGGTTTTTCAATGAAATCAAAGGCCCCCAGCCGGGTGGCTTCAACGGCGGTTTCAACTGTACCGTGACCTGACATCATGATTACCGGCATGAGCAGTTCACCGGTTTCGGCCCACTCTTTCAGGAGCGTAATACCGTCCACATCAGGCATCCAGATATCCAGCAGGATCAGGTCGGGCTGGAAGTCATGCAGGATTTGACGTGCTGAGCTGCCGTTTTCCGCGATATTGACGGAATAACCTTCGTCTTCGAGGATTTCCTGAATCAGATTTCGGATATCCGGCTCATCATCCACTACCAGAATCGCCGGACTCTGCCGTGGCGGCGCGTGGCGGCGGGATGGGTCGATAACGGTGTCAGGCAGCTGCATTGCTGTTGTTTTCCAATTCTGAATCCGGGTTGGGGTTGGTTTCAGTGTCCGGGCTGAGTGCGGTGACCGGCAGGCGTAATATAACACTCGCGCCGCCCCGGGGCAGGTTTTCTGCACGAATTATCCCGCCGTGTTCTTCGACGATTTTTTTCACGATCGCCAGCCCCAGCCCGCTGCCTTTGGGCTTGGTGGTGACATAGGGTTCAAACAGTTGTTCGAACAGCTGTTCCGGAATACCCGGTCCGTTGTCCTCGATGCGTAACTCGATGTAGCGACACTTGTCATCCTTCACGCAATGGGTGGTGAGGGTGAGATGGGCCGTCCGTTCATCGGGCATGGCCTCAATGCCGTTTTTAATCAGGTTATGCAGCAACTGGCGCAGACGGCCGGGATCCGCCTCAATGAGCGGCATACCGCTGTCGCGCTGGATGGTGATGCGCACGCCGGTTTCATCATCATGATAAAGCTCGCTGACCTCGGCCACGATGGTGTTCAGGTCCACCGGTTGCAGTTGCAGGGCCGGCATGCGGGCGTAATCGGAGAAGGCCTTGACCATCTCTTTCAGAGTCTCCACCTGCTGCACAATAGTGTGGGTGGATCGATCCAGCACCTCGGCATCATCGGCATCCATGGCATCGAGGTATTTGCGCCGCAGTCGCTCGGCGGACAACTGGATCGGTGTGAGTGGGTTCTTGATTTCGTGAGCCAGGCGTCGCGCCACTTCACCCCAGGCGGCGTTACGCTGGGCCTGTAACAGGTTGGTGATGTCATCAAAGACCACCACATGCCCACCCTGCAGGGTGATGGTATGAGGCAGCGGGGTGCCGCGACACATTAACACCTGGCGGCCGCCCGGACCGAACAGGGTGACTTCATCGCGCCACTCCTGGGTATGGGCCTGCAAATGCTTGCTGATGACATCGCTCAGGGGCTGCAATTGGGGCACAGCCAGACTGACTGCCTGCAGGGTCTGGCCCTGAAAGCCCTGTAACCCCAGATTGAGGATATGGCCGGCAGCCGTGTTACTGCTGTGCAGGCGGTGTTTGTTATCGAAGGTCAACACCCCCGAGGACAAGTGGGCCAGCACCACCTCCAGATAGGCGTTCTGTTGTTCCATCAACTGCTGACTCTGTTTGGCGGCGTCATTTGCCATGGCAATCTTCTGGGTCATCTGGTTAAAGGAGAGGACCAGCAGACCCAATTCATCACCGCCCGGCAGCGGCAGGCGCTTGTCATAGTTACCCGCCGCCACCGCCTGGGTTCCTTCCACCAGGTCGGTAATCGGCGCCACCATCCGCCGGGCGTAAAAGAAGGCGGCCCAAATGGCCGTCAGGATGCTGAGCAGCAAGACCAGCGACAGGGTGAGAATAAAGCTGTATTTGAGCGGGATGCGCAAATAGGCCAATTCATTGTAATCACCAAAGGCGGATTGCACGCTGTCGGCCAGGACATTGATCCGTTCGGGGATATCGTACAGGGCCTGCAGGATGCGCTTTTCGTTGACCGGATGGTGGGGTTGCAAGGCCACGGCGATACGGATGGACAACTCTTTGTCTGAAATCGGGATCAGGCCCACATCGGGCTGTCCCTGATGGATCCGCAAATAGGTGGAATCAGACAGGCGCTGCGGCACCAGCCCGGCGGTCTCCTTGCTGCTGGCGGCAATAATGCGGCCGCTGGCGGAAAAGACCGTCAACTCAGCCATACCGCTTTTACTGCGTTGATCGTTCAGGGTGAGGGCCATCAGTTCATCGGGGACGGCATGCAGCTGGGCGGCGACCTGTTCGGTTTCACGCAATAATTCATGCATACGGATCCCCAGCGAGGCCTGGCTCAGTTCCAGCGCATCTTTCAGGGCATCCTCGACCCGCACATCAAACCAGCTGTCGATACCCCGCTTGAGAAACTCCAGCGAAAAATAGTAAACCACCGAGACCGGTGTCACCGAGAGGATGATAAACAGCACCACCAGACGGGCGGTCAGGCGGGAGCCGGTCACACGGGCGCGGTATTGGCGGACCAGTTGATAAAGGTTATTGCCGATCAGAACCAGCAACAGAAAAATGGCAGCCAGATTGATAACCAGCAGCACTGAGTAGAGGCGGCCGAACAGAATGGAGTCATGGGTTGAGCCGCTCAACAGATAAAGCGAAGCCAACAGCAACATAAACAGGACCGCAACGGCCGTGCTGCTGTTAATCAGGCGCTTCAGGGTTGCAAGGGCCATGTGTACCAGTCACTCGACAGTCGCCAGTCGGAAGAGAGCCAGGCCAGGGGGCGCATGGGCGCAGGCAGGGATTCGATATCCAGATAGACCCGGAGATGAATTTGATAGCGTGCATCCGCCTCGATCAGCCCCTTGTCGATCAAGGGCAGGCCGGTGATTTGTCCCAATGTTTGCAGCGCGGCGGTGAAACTCTTGTGGTTCTGCTGGGCGCCGCTGTTGAGGTTGTTGATAATATATTTCTTGGTCAGGGCGTGGTAAATCAGCAGATAACCCTGCTGCAGATGCGCCACTTCCTTGTTCCACCACCAACTGCGCTGTTTGTCCACCTGGATGTCCATCAGAATGATCAGCGGAATACCGCTCTGCAGTGCGCGTTGAGCCTCTTCGGAAAAGGTGTAATCAATGCGGGCGTTCAGTTGGTAAACGTCGTCCTTCAATTCCGTAGCGACACTGCGCACGATGAATTCCGCGCCAAAACCGGACTGAGGCAGCAACAGCGCGGCAAACAACAAACCAATGCCGGTTGATCTGGCTGCCTGGCGCATCGCGGCGCTGCTATTGAACTGTTTTGTGCAGGCAAGCATAAAAAAAGCCGTCCATCCCCTCTTCCCCCGGCAGGATTTGACGTCCGAAGCCGGTCTGGTGGCCCCACTTGCCATGCATGGCAGCGAGGCCTGCGTCAGCCTGATTGTCGAGAAAACGGCTGATCTGGTGCATATTTTCGTCCGGCAGGACCGAACAGGTCGCGTACAACAGCATACCCCCCGGTTTCAGCAAGGGCCAGAGGGCGGTGAGAATTTTCTGCTGGGTGAGAATGAGCTGTTCGATATCCGTCGGGCGGCGTAACAATTTGATATCCGGGTGGCGACGAATGACGCCGCTGGCACTGCACGGGGCATCGAGCAAAATGCGATCAAAGGGCCGACCATCCCACCAGTTTGTCGGGTCAGCGGCATCGCCGCAGGTGATCGCCGCGTTCAACCCCAGCCGGGACAGGTTGTCGGTAACACGTTGCAGCCGTTTTTCATCCACATCCAGCGCCACCAATTCACCGAGTCGGGGCTGGATTTCGAGCAGGTGGGCGGTCTTCCCCCCCGGTGCGGCACAGGCATCCAGGATGCGTTCACCCGGCTGGGGCTGGAGCAGTTCGGCTGCCAGTTGTGCCGCTTCATCCTGGACCGATATCTCGCCCCGGCTGAAGCCGGGCAGGCTTTCCACCTGGCACGGGGTTTCCAGGGTGATGCCCTGATGTGCGTGGCGGCAGGGGTGGGCGGTGATTTTGTGTTGCCTGAGCTCAGCCAGGCAGGTTTCCCGGTCTGTTTTCAGCGTGTTGACCCGCAAGGTCATGGGCGCCTGTTCATTATTGGCCTGCAGGATCGCTTGCCACGAGTCCGGCCGACTCTGTTGCAAGCGTTCGATGAACCAGGCGGGGTGGCTGTAGAGGGCCTCGGGGTCCGCCTGCCAACTGCCGTCGAGGTGTGCCTGTTCGCGCTGCCAGCTGCGCAGGATGGCGTTGACCAAATCTTTGGCCCAGCGTTTGTTGAATTTTCGCGTGACGGCCACGGTTTCCGAGACAGCGGCGTGGTCCGGGATGCGCATATCAATGAGCTGGTACAAGCCGGCCAACAACAGGCAATAAACATCCATGTCTTTTTCGCGCAGGGGTTTCTTCAGCAATTGGCTGAGGATGAAGTCGAGCCGGTGATACCAGCGGATCACGCCATAACAGAGGGCTTGCACGAAGGGACGTTGCTTGGCCTCGATCCGGGGCAGTATCTCGTTCAGGGCGTCGGTCAAACTGTGGCCGTGCCGGATGACCTGTAACAGGACCTGCACACTGGCGTATCGGGGTTGCATGAATAAAGTGAGTCAGCGGTTATTGGCCAGCCGCTATTTTAGGCAAGAAACATCAGCCGTGCCGGGATTTTTCCCGCCACAGCCTGTATGGTGATGATTGTTTCAGGTGGAAGCGCGGACCGATTCGCCTGCACCCAGCAGTTTATTGACCAGGCCGGTGAGTGTTTCCGGTTGCAGGGGCTTGATAATGTAGCCGTCTGTGCCGGCATTGATGGCCTGGGTGACCTTGTCGCGATCCGCATTGGCGGTCACCATGATAAATGGCATTTTTTGCAGTTTGTCATCAGCACGGATGGTCTCCAGAACCTGAATGCCGGACATCCTCGGCATATCCCAGTCGCAAATGACCAGATCAAACCGGCTTTCCCTGAGCAGATCGATTGCCGCATGGCCGTTGTCCGCTTCAACCAGATTCAAAAAACCCGCATGAATCAGAATGGACTTCAGCATGGTGCGCATGGAGGGCATGTCGTCAGTGATCAGGATCTTGGGATTTCCCATGGAATACCTCATAACTCATTGTTATATAAAGAATTATATATTGCGTCGAGTGTTCGGCCGGTGAAAGGTTGCTATCGGCCCGGCGCAGCGGGGATTTAGACCTTTTTGAGAATTTTACTATTGGCTTGCCCATGCCGCTGCAGGGGTTATGTCAGCCGGGTGCCCACTTGAAAGAGGTCGGCATGGCCGTTGAGCAGATCGGCGACCGGGAGTGGTTTGCCGCCGGGCAGTTGTGCAGTGAGAATGCGTAAACTCCCGCTGCCGCAAGCGACATCGATCCCCGCTTTGGCGGCGGCGGTGAGGGTGCCGGCCGGTTTGCCGGGTGTGTTATCCAGTGGAACAGCCTGCCAGATTCGCAGGATCTTCCCGCCCAACCCGGTTTGAGCCACGGGCCAGGGGTTAAAAGCGCGGACCAGACGAGCAATCTCGGCGGCAGGCCTGGTCCAGTCAATCAGGGCTTCCGCTTTGTCGAGCTTTTTCGCATAGTTGGCCGAATCATCGTCCTGCTGTTCCGGTTTCAGGCCGGCTGGATCGGCCAGTGCGGTGAGAATCGCCGTTTTGCCCAGTTCGGCCAGCTTGTCGTGCAGACTCTCGGCCGTGTCCTCGGGGCTAATTGGGCAGATTTCTTTCAGCAGCATCTCCCCGGTGTCCAGTCCCTTGTCCATTTGCATGATAGTGATACCGGTTTCGGTGTCGCCGGCCAGAATGGCTCGTTGAATCGGTGCCGCACCGCGCCAGCGGGGTAACAGGGAGGCATGGATATTCAGGCAGCCCAGTGGCGGGATCGCCAGGACGGCTTCCGGTAAAAGCAGCCCATAAGCCGCCACGACCATGATATCGGCCTGCCAGGCGGCCAGTTTTTCCTGTTCATCACCGTCTTTCAGGCTCAGGGGTTGTGCAACAGGGATGTGGTGATCCAGTGCCAGCTGTTTGACCGGACCGGGTTTGAGCTTGCGGCCGCGTCCCGCCGGACGGTCCGGCTGGGTATAGACCGCAACAACTTCATGTGCAGAGTCCAGCAGACCCGCCAGGGCGACCGCCGCAAAATCCGGTGTGCCGGCAAAAATGATCCTGAGGGGGCGTACCGCCCTGGGCTGTTGGTCTGTCATATTGTTCTTGTTCGCGTTTGCTGAGCATGGCCCGCTTTACAGCGCAATGGCCGGGTCCTGTTTTTGCTGTTTGACCAGTTTTTTCCGGATACGGGTACGCTTCAACGAACTGAGATAGTCGACAAAGAGTTTGCCGGCCAGGTGGTCCATCTCGTGCTGGATACAGACGGCCAGCAGGCCGTCAGCCTCAAATTCCTGTATGGCGCCGTCCTTGTCGAGAGCCTTGACCCGGATGTGCTCCGCCCGTTTCACGGTTTCGTAGAAGCCCGGTACCGACAGGCAACCTTCGTCCATGGTTTGTTCGCCGTCCCGGTGTGTGATTTGGGGGTTGATCAGGCAGAGTGGGTTGCTTTTATCCTCAGAGACATCGATGACAATAATCTGTTGATGGATATCCACCTGGGTGGCGGCCAGCCCGATACCGGGTGCCTGGTACATGGTCTCGAACATATCGGCCACAATCCGGCGTGTTTCGTCAGTGACTTCGGTTACCGGCGATGCCACTGTCCTCAGCCGTTCATCCGGGTAATGTAAAATTTTCAGTATTGCCATGGAATTTCGTGCGTAAGTTATAGTAAAAGAGTAGAAAAAGCTGCTAACATTATGATACTAAAGTATAAGCCTGTCGGCAGATAAATCTGTTGTGCGGCTGAAACGGAGAATAATCAAGGTCTCTGGAACAAATTGTATGGCAAATAATATAACGATTAAAGCCTGTTGCACATCTCTATTGCTCGCGCTGGGCGTCATGCTGGCGGCGCCGATTGACCAGGCACTGGCGGCCAGAGCGAAGACCAACAAGGAACAGACCTATGTGGTCAAAAAGGGTGATACCCTGTGGGATATCGCCAGTCGATTCTTGCATGATCCCTGGAGTTGGCCGGAGGTCTGGCACGCCAACCCCAATATTAAAAATCCCCACCTGATTTTTCCCGGTGACGTGGTCTATCTCTATTTTGTCGGCGGCAAACCGCAAATCTCGGTGAACGCGGTACCCAGCGGAAAAAAAGAGACGCTGCCGCCGGTGACAAAGCCGGGACTCAAAACAGTGAAGCTGAATCCCCGCAGCCATATCCAGCCGCTTTCCCAGGCCATTACCACTATTCCCAGAGAAGCGATTGAACCGTTCCTGCGTCAGATGACCGTGCTGGATGGCGATACCTATGAAGAATTGCCGCATATTATCTCCAGTTTTGAGGAGCATCTGATTGCCGGCAAGGGGAACAAGGTTTATGTCGCCAATGTTCCACGCGGTAATACCAATGGTGATTACACCATTGTGCGGCAGGGCAAGACCTATCGCGATCCTGATTCCAACAATATCCTTGGCTATGAAGCGATCCACGTTGCGGTTGCCAGGGTCACGGATCGAAACGACGCGGTCACCACCTTCGATGTTGGTGAGACCTGGCAAGAGGTGCTGAACGGTGATCGAGTGCTGCCGTTTGAAGAGATCAAGTCCGATTTTTATTTCTATCCCCGTTCTCCCCGCGAGACGGTGGATGGCCGGATTATCTCCGTGCTGGGCGGGGTGACCATGATCGGGCAGTATGCCGTGGTGGTCATCAACAAGGGTGAAAACGCGGGGATGGTGCCGGGTCATGTCCTGGCCATCTATCAGGCCGGTGCGGATGTTCGCGACAGCGTAACCAATCAACCTGTCAGGCTGCCTGATGAGCGTGCCGGTATCCTGATGGTATTCAAGGTGTTCAACAAGGTCAGTTTTGGTGTGGTGCTGGAAACGACCCGAACCCTGAGTCTGAATGATCGGGTTACCAATCCCTGAGAATTTGGTTATGATAGCTGCGATCCCAACGGATGGGATTGTTAACAGGAGAAAATCATGGATGATGATGCAGCGTCCCTGCGCTGGTGGCTGGCCCTGTGGCGGGCACCGGGAATCGGGACCATTACCTTCGCGCAATTACGACAAATCTTTCAATCTCCCCGGGACGTATTTCAGGCGGCAGCCTCAGGCTCACCGGAAATCAAGCTGTCCGCCAAAACCCGTGACTGGTTGTTGCATCCGGACTGGTCCCTGGTAGAGCAGGATCTGGCCTGGCGGGAGCAGCAACCCCATCGACATATCCTTTGCCTGGATGACCCGGCATATCCCGCCCTGTTGCGCGAGATTATCGATCCGCCGCCGGTCCTGTTTGTCGAGGGTGACCCCGCTTTATTACAGTTGCCACAGATTGCAGTGGTGGGCAGCCGTAATGCCGGTATCAGTGGACAGGAGACGGCCTTCGCCTTTGCCCGGACACTCGCTGAACAGGGTATTGTTATCACCAGTGGTCTGGCCATGGGGATCGATGCAGCCGGACACCGGGGGGCGTTGGCGGGTAACGGCGCCACTATCGCCGTGGCCGGTACCGGACTGGATTCCGTTTATCCTGCACGACACCGGGATCTCGCCCGGGCCATCGTGGAACAGGGGGCGGTGATCTCCGAATTTCCCATTGGAACACCGCCATTGGCGGCCAATTTTCCGCGCCGCAATCGCATTATCAGTGGTTTATCGCTGGGCGTGCTGATTGTTGAAGCGGCGATACGCAGTGGTTCACTCATTACAGCGCGGATGGCGCTGGAACAGGGGCGAGATGTTTTTGCCATTCCCGGCTCGATCCATAATCCGTTGGCCAAAGGATGTCACCGCCTGCTGCGGGAAGGGGCAAAGCTGGTGGAAACCGCCGCTGATATTCTGGAAGAGACGGGGTTTGCCGGTGCCGGCGGTCATTTGCAGATGAATCAGAACGGTTTTGCAGAAACATTGTCCATTGATCCTGAGTACGGCAAACTACTGTCATGCATCGGTCACGAACCGACGGCCGTCGATGTGATGGTTGCACGCAGTGGATTGACGGCGGAGGCAGTTTGCTCCATGCTCTTGGTATTAGAATTGCACGGTTTGGTTGAAACAGCGGCAGGCGGTCTATATTGTCAGACTGGAAAAAGGACATATGATGAAAGAAAACATACTCGACGTGCTGATGTATCTGTTTGAAAACTATATGAATGATGACATAGAATTTGATTCCGACGAGGAATCTCTCAGGTCAGAATTACATGCCGCCGGGTTTCGCCACACCGAGATCAGCAAGGCATTTGACTGGCTGGAAGGACTCTCGGAACTGCAGGATATGCCCGTCGAGGCAGTTCAAAATCCGGCAAGTTCAATCCGTATCTATACCGACAAGGAGTGTGAGCGTCTGGATGTGGAATGTCGCGGCTTTCTCCAGTTTCTGGAGCAGACCGGTGTGTTGAACACGATCACCAGGGAAATGGTGATTGATCGCGCCATGGCACTGGGGTCCGGTGCCGAGGAGTTTGACCTTGAACAACTGAAATGGGTTGTGCTAATGGTATTGTTCAACCAACCCGGACATGAAGCGGCCTATGCCTGGGTGGAAGATCTGGTATTTGACGAAACCGCAGGGCAGCTCCATTAATCGTTGTGAGCAGACAGGATATTTTTCATTGCCCGCAACCTGCGGGCATTTGCTTTTTTGGGATTGACAGAAAACGGACAGGGTAATCTATGGCAAAAAATCTGGTCATCGTTGAGTCACCGGCCAAGGCCAAGACGATAAAAAAATATCTCGGCAAGGATTACGAGGTATTGGCATCCTATGGGCATGTCCGCGATCTGTTACCGAAAGAAGGCGCGGTGGACCCGGCCAACGATTTTGCCATGAAGTATCAGCTGATTGAAAAAAATGAGAAACATGTCGATGCCATCGCCAAGGCCATGAAGAAGGCCGATACTCTCTATCTGGCGACGGACCCGGATCGCGAGGGTGAAGCCATCTCCTGGCACCTGTACGAGATACTCAGTGATCGCGGCATTTTAAAAGACAAGCATGTCGGTCGGGTTACCTTCCATGAAATCACCAAACGTGCCGTCAATGAAGCCATCGAACACTCCCATGAACTCTCCCGTGATCTGATCAATGCCCAATTGGCGCGCCGAGCGCTGGATTATCTGGTGGGGTTCAACCTGTCTCCCCTGTTGTGGAAGAAGATCCGTCGTGGTCTCTCTGCCGGCCGAGTGCAGAGTCCCGCCCTGCGACTTATTGTTGAGCGTGAGCTGGAGATCGAGAAATTCAAGGCGCGGGAATACTGGACAATCGAAGCGGATGTGAAAAATGAAGGCGCTGAATTCGGGTGCAAGCTGACACATCTGGATGGTGAAAAGCTCAGTCAGTTCGCCATTAAAAACGAAAAATCGGCCAGGCAGGCCGAGGAAACCCTGGCCACTGCCGCCAAGGGCAAATTAACTGTCGGCAAAGTCGACAAGAAAAAACGCAAGCGCAATCCCGCTGCACCTTTTACGACCTCCACCATGCAACAGGAAGCGGCGCGCAAGCTCGGTTTTACCGCGCGCAAGACCATGAGTGTGGCGCAACAATTATATGAAGGTATCGATCTCGGTGGTGAAACGGTCGGTCTGATCACCTATATGCGTACTGACTCGCTGAATCTGGCGGATGAGGCGGTGCAGGAGATTCGTGAATTTATCAAACAGCGCTATGGCGCGGACAATCTGCCGGACGAAACCCGTGTCTACAAGACCAAATCGAAAAACGCCCAGGAAGCCCATGAAGCGATCCGGCCTACATCCGTCAATCATGAGCCCAACGGCATCAAAAGTCATTTAAGCAAGGATCAATTCCGGCTCTATGAACTGATCTGGAAGCGCACCATTGCCTGTCAAATGATCCATGCGACGCTGGATACGGTGGCCGTGGACCTTTATGCGAGTGATAAACATATCTTTCGCGCCAATGGTTCAACGCTGGTCTCGCCCGGTTTTATCGCGATTTATCAGGAAGGTACCGACGACAGCAAAGTGGGCGGGGATGATGACGATGAAAAGATGTTGCCACCGCTCACGGAAGGGGAAGAAGTCACCTTGCTCAAACTGAAACCGGAGCAACACTTTACCGAACCGCCACCCCGCTATACAGAAGCCAGTCTGGTTAAATCACTGGAAGAACATGGTATCGGTCGCCCGTCCACCTACGCGTCGATCATCTCGACCCTGCAAACCCGCGAGTATGTCGAGATGGATAAAAAACGTTTTATCCCCACCGATGTAGGCCGCATTGTTAACAAGTTCCTGACCGAACATTTCACCCAATATGTGGACTATGACTTTACCGCCAATATGGAAGATGAGCTGGATGCCATCTCGCGCGGTGAGGAAGACTGGGTGCCGATGATGCGCAAGTTCTGGCAGCCCTTTAAGGATCTGGTGGCAGAGAAAGAAGAGAATGTTGATCGCAAGGATGTTACCCACGAAGCCATTGATGAAAAGTGCCCCAAGTGCGGCGGTGATCTGGCGATTCGTCTGGGGCGGCGCGGCCGCTTTATCGGTTGTAACAATTATCCCGAGTGCGATTACACGCGCAACGTCAATTCCGATTCGGATGATGAGGACCAGGCGCTGATTGAAGGGCGCAAGTGTCCCGAATGCAATTCCGACTTGTTGGTACGACATGGCAAATACGGCAAGTTCATTGGTTGCAGCGGATATCCCGATTGCAAGTACATCGAGCCACTGGAAAAACCGGAAAATACCGGCGTGCAGTGTCCGGAGTGCAAGCAGGGCACCATGCTTAAACGCAAATCACGTCGGGGCAAGATATTCTTCTCCTGCGAAAGATATCCTGATTGTACCTATGCAGTCTGGAACCAGCCGGTGAACGAAGCCTGCCCGGATTGCGGTTTCCCCATGCTGACCCTGAAAACCACCAAGCGGCGCGGTACGGAAAAGGTTTGTCCGCAACAGGATTGCAAATTCTCCGAAGCGGCCGAGGAAGGGGATGATGAACAACTCACCGGCTAGTCGATAGGGTAAATGTGTTTCGTTTTTGCAGGCACATCCGGTTGATCGGTATAGTCATGGACAGGGTGTGAAGGATCGAAAAATGCGCGTATTGATAATTGAAGACGAGGAAGACATCCGCAACCAGGTTGCCCGCGAATTGCACAAGCAGGGCTACGTGGTGGATGAAACGGGTGATGGTGATGAGGGGCTGTTCTTCGCCCAGGAATACCCGATTGATCTGGCCGTGGTGGACATCGGTCTGCCGGGGATGTCCGGTATCGATGTCATCAAAAAACTGCGGCAACAGGGTTACACCATCCCGGTTTTGATTCTTACCGCGCGGGATCGCTGGCAGGACAAGGTGGAAGGGCTGGAGTCCGGTGCCGATGACTATCTGGCCAAGCCGTTTCAAATGGAAGAGTTGCTGGCCCGGATAAAGGCTTTATTGCGCAGGGCCGGCGGCCAGACCAACGAGACCATCGAGTGTGGTCCAATCAAACTTGATTTCAACAGTCAACATGTCAGTCTCAACGGACAGAATGTGGAACTGACCACATTTGAATATCGACTGGTTGAATTCCTGATGCGCAACGCCAATACCGTCATATCAAAAGATAAGTTAAACGATTATCTCTATCCCCATGATGAAGAGCGTGACAGCAATGTGATCGAAGTGATCATGGGGCGTGTCCGCAAGAAGCTCGATCCTGACAATACACTCAAGCCGATTGCCACTCTGCGCGGTCGCGGTTATCGCTTCACACTGTGTGACTAAGCGATGAATTCGCTGCGTTCGCGCATTATCATTGTTACCGGTTTTCTGCTTACTTGCTTCGTGATGCTGGCCGGTTTTGCCCTGGATCGCGCCTTCTATATCAATACCGAAAAAAATGTTCGCTCCAATCTGAACACCCAGTTGACCCTGTTAATGGCCAGTGCGGAAGTGCCCAATCTGGATGATGTGGATATGTCACCGAAACTGCTGGCGACACAGTTCAGTTTGCCCAGTTCCGGATTGTATGGCTTTGTCCAGGATGGTTCGGAGCGGGTGTTGTGGGCTTCACTATCTTCTGTGGGTATCGAGCTGCCCAAACCCCGGGTCATGAAGATCCGTGAACAGGAGGTGGAAAAGGTACTCTATAAAGGGAAAACCTTTTATGTGATCAGCAATGGGGTGGAATGGTTCGTTAAGGATGACTATGTACCGCTGACTTTTAATATCATGATCGACCTGACCGATTTTGATAATACCATTGCCGCCTATCGTCGTACCCTGTGGGGTTGGTTGCTGGCTCTGGCCGGTATCCTGCTGCCGGCACAGGTCGTGTTGTTGTTCTGGATGTTATCACCGTTACGCCGGGTTATTGGTGAGTTGAATGCCATTGAGGAAGGCAAGCAGGAAAAAATTTCCGACAATTATCCCAAAGAGATCCTGCGACTGACGGAAAACATCAACGGTTTGCTGGATTCCGGTTTCAAGCAACTGAAACGCTATCGAAATGCGCTGGCCGATCTGGCGCATAGTTTAAAAACCCCTTTGGCGACACTCAACAGCGCCTTTGCCGAGATCAAGGATCATCCCATCTACCCCGGCTTGCTGGAGCAGGTTGAGCGCATGGATCACATTATCGCGCACCAGCTGCAGCGCGGTGCAACTGCCGGTGTATCGCCGGTTCGGAAACGCATTGATGTCAAACCTGTAGCGCAGAAACTGGTTGGCGCATTGCAGAAAGTTTATCGTGAGAAAGATATTCAGTTTGAGGTTTCCATTGCGGACGATTTTCGCATCAGGGTGGATGAAGGTGACCTGATGGAAGTAATGGGCAATTTGCTGGACAATGCCTGTAAACTTTGCCGGCAATATGTTTGTGTTTCCGCCACACGGGAAAAAGGTCGGGTGCAACTGACGGTCAGTGACGATGGTCCGGGTGTCGATGCCGATCAAGTGGAAATCATTTTGTCGCGAGGCGGCAGACTGGATCAATCCTTGCCCGGTCAGGGGATCGGTTTGTCGATAGTCAGGGAAATCGTCCAGGCCTATGATGGCGAGATCATCGTGACACAAAGCCGACAGGGTGGCGCCGCGTTTACGGTGGATTGGCCGCTGACCTGACGAATGGTTGCTGAATGGCCGCAGCTTACGGCCATTCATTGCATTACCGCATGGTTGAACTAGAAGTGCAGACTGACACCGGCTGAGAACATGTCGACATCACTGCCGTTGACATCGCTAAACAGCTGATACTCGGCACGCACTGCAATATTGTCAGTTACCTTGTATTGGGCGCCTATGCCCAGCGCCAAATCGACATCATCTTCAGAAGGCACTGGCGAACCGGAAAAGGTGACATCGGCATTCCAGGCCAACAATCCGACTTTACCCATCAGATCAAAATTATTTGTGATCGGCATATAGGCGACGGCGGATAATTCAATGCCTGTAACATCTGCATGGCTGTTGCTGTTTATGTCGAATTGGCCGAAATCAATATAGGTAGCCTCGATTCCCATGTTACCGTAACGGGTACCACCGAAAATTTTCATTGAATCGGCGTCCTGATAGCCGGGTAGATCAGCGCCGGATTGTCCCAACGCACCGCCGACATAAGTTTCGGCAGAAGCGGCGCTGCTGATTAGCAGCGCAGAGGCAACCAGCAAGGTTTTGGATAATGATACGTGTTGCATTTTTGAATACTCCTTTATTTAAGATGTAAAAACATCTTATTGGAGCGTGATGAATTCAGACTGAATTGGGAATGAATCAAAAATGAATGCGAGTTTACTGGTTCAACGAACAGAAATGTTGTGGGGTTTATGCCGGTTGTTTCTTTTTGGCGCGCGGGTGTGCGGCATCATATACCTTTGCCAGATGTTGAAAATCAAGATGGGTATAAATCTGGGTGGTACTGATATCGGCGTGACCAAGCAGTTCCTGTATGGCTCTTAGATCACCACTGGATTCCAGCATATGACTGGCGAAGGAGTGACGCAACATGTGTGGATGCACATGAATATCCAGTCCTTGCTGAATGGCAAGATCATGTAAACGTTTTTGAATGGTGCGCGGTGAGATACGTTGACCGCGCTGATTGGTGAACAGGGCGGTTTGAGCATCATGCAAAAATGTCGGCCGTACTTTCAACCACTGTTGCAACGCCTCAATGGCTTTGCGACCCACCGGTACACGACGGGTTTTGTTACCCTTGCCGGTGACTTGCACAATTCCTTCGTGCAGATCAATGTCAGGCAGATCAAGGCCGGTCAGTTCCGATAGACGCAGACCGGAAGAGTAAAACAGTTCCATAATGGCGCGATCACGTACCTGTAACGGTTCATCACCGGTTATCTCCAGCAGTTTGCCGGTTTGATCCACGTCCAGGGTTTTGGGCAGCTTGCGCGGTGCTTTGGGTGGTCGCACGCCCTGCGCGGGGTTGTATCCGAGTATCGCTTCTCTGACCAGAAAATTGAAAAAACTGCGCACCGCCGCCAATTGGCGTTGCAGACTTTTACTTTGCAGTCCCTGTCGATGCCGCCAGGCGATAAAGCCGCGGATGTGAAACTCATCAATGTGTTTGAGTTGACTGACCTGTTGCGTGGTCAGGTATTGATCCAGGCAGGCGATATCTCGTTGATAGGCCTGGATGGTGTGTTTGGACAGGCGGCGTTCATACCGCAGGCGATCAAGAAAGCGCTCTGTCCAGGGGGCAAGGAGCGCCGTGTCACTCACTGTTCCTTTTTCTCCAGATGCAGGCGCAATACCCGCGCCATGATGTCACCCAGCTGCTTCAGGAACAGCGTACCCATATCGGAGCGAAAACGCTGGTGATTATGGCTGCCGATCGCCAGCATGCCATAGCAGGTGGTGCTGTGATCATTTTCGATCAGGGGGATCAGGGCCGCTGAGCCGATATTACCGGCTTCATCATTAAACAGGGAATCGAGCTGGCCGGGTCGCAGGCTGCCGCAGATCGGGCGGCGACCGGCAATGATCTTTTCAAACGCCCCCAGGGCCGGCTCACTCCAGTTGATAACATCCGGGTGGGCGGCCATGGCCGGATGGCCGGTATTAAACAGGCGAATGATAACCGCATCCGCATCGAAGTCCCGACTCAGGCGGGTTTCCACAATCTCCAGCACATGCTCCAGTGAACGGGCGTCAAGCAAGGCCAGGATCAGGGCGTTGATGCGTTCCACCAGCTGTTCATTGAAACGGGCGTTTTCGATGAGTTTACCCAGTTTGCGATCAAGTTTGGTGTTCTGCTCACGCAGAACCGCGACCTGTCGCTCGATGAGTGAGATGGCCTTGCCGCTGGCATGGCTGAGTGAAAGTTGGCCCAGCAGATCTTCATGTCGTGTAAAAAAATCGGGATTGTGCATCAGATAATTTGCGACATCGCGCTCCATATCGACATCGATTTTTTTCTTTTTGGTCTGTGTTTTCATCGTCATAGGCTGATTCTTCCATCAAAAACAAATGTTGCCGGTCCGGTCATGTAAACCGGTTCATCTTCACCCTGCCAGCGGATCCGCAGGCTGCCGCCGGGTAGATCGACCCGGACCTGTTCTTCCAGCAGACCGCGAGTGCGGCCGGCGACCATGGCGGCGCAGGCGCCGGTGCCACAGGCCAGTGTTTCGCCCGCACCCCGTTCGTAAACCCGCAGCCGGACATGACTGCGATCCACGACCTGCATAAATCCGGCATTGACCCGTTTTGGAAAGCGCGCATGGCGTTCGATCAACGGTCCCAGTTTTTCCACCGGCGCGGTATCGATATTGTCCACCAGTACCACCGCGTGGGGATTCCCCATCGAAAGTGCACTGATTTCCAGTGTTTCGCCGGCCACATCCAACCCATATATCGTCTCGCGTTGGGTTGCGGTGAAGGGTAAATCGGCCGGGGCAAAGCGCGGCGCGCCCATATTAACGGTCACCTGCCCGTCATTTTCCACCTGCAGGCCGATACGCCCGCTGTTGGTCTCAACCCGGATATACTCCTGCTCTGTCAGCCCCTGGCGGCGGACAAATACAGCAAAGCAGCGGGCCCCGTTGCCACATTGTTCCACTTCGCCGCCATCGGCATTAAAAATGCGGTAGCGAAAATCCACGTCAGGACTATTAGCGGACTCCACCAACAAGACTTGATCGCAACCGACGCCAAAGCGGCGATCGGCCAAAAAGCGGATCTGATCCGGGCTCAGGGAGATGGATTGGCGCACGGCATCAATGACCACAAAGTCATTCCCAAGGCCGTGCATTTTGCTGAAATCGAATTCCATAGTACTTAGAGTAACGGTTTAAGAAATCTTTGCAAGTACCTATTTTAAAAGAAAATGATCATTTTAATCCTGGCTGCCCAGCAGGCGGCGATGTTCCTTATAGATGCACCGATCCATCACCACCATGATCCCGGCCTCCCTGGCCCGCTGCGCTGCCGTTTCATTCACCACCCCTTCCTGCAGCCAGAGGGCAGGCAGGCCAAGCGCGATACAGGTGTCGACGACCGCATCCACTCGGGAAGGGTTGAGAAAGATATCGACCAGATCGATGGGCTCCGGTACCGCCTGCAGGTCAGGCCATGCCTTGCGACCAAGCACCTCATCGGTGGCCGGGCGCACCGGGGTGACCGCATAACCCCAGTCCAGCAGGGCCCGGGCGACAAAGTAGCTGGGGCGATCCGGTTTGGGGGAGAGACCGACCACCGCAATGTGTTTAATCCGTTGCAGCAATGCTTTTATCTCTTCGTCAGGTGGGTTGGGGTATGAGGTCATGGGTTTTATCCGTGTCAGGTTTAAAGGCTGCCGTAAATAATGATATGCCGATCCGACACCACTTCCAATTGCAATCCGGACAAGGCGGCTTCATCCAACTGGACCTGCAGCTCTTCCGGGGTAAAGGCGGCGCACAGGGAATGGTAAAAGTCCTGTTGCAGAATGGCCGGCTCGCCGGCGGCATATTTTTCCACCAGTTGCTGTGCCATAACCGTGGAGGCGGGACGCATCAGATCCATAATAAAGATGTCGGCACAGGGTTTGGCATACCGGCGCAGACTGTCCCACAGCACAAAGGGATCAGGCAAGTGGTGTAACAGACTGTTGTTGATCACCAGCTGATAATGTTGCGGAGGCAAATCCAGTTGCGGCAGCCGGCCTTCGATGAGGTGAATTCTATTTGCCAGTTGCGCTTGCCGGTTCAGACGTTCCGCCTCAGCCAGCATATTGGGTGCGCCATCCACACCATGCAGCACGGCATGTGGGTAAGCGGTCGCAAACCGGCGTGTTATGTCGCCGGGTCCGCAGCCCAGATCCAGCACCTCGCACTTAACCGACAGATCGGGAAACCGATCACGGAAGAGATCAATAAAATACTGATGGGGGATGGCAAAATCGGCATGGGCATAAGCCAGTACCTGGGCCGGCTCATTCATCAGTTCGGGTTCGGGGATACGTTGCATGGGGTGATAGTAACGGCAAAGCCGGCTCCATCAAATAGTTGTCGAAGCGGAATGTAGTTTGTTGATTTTCTGCGGGGACTGGTATTTACTGAACATCACCGGATGACAAAGTCGATGCACAAATTTCCTGTTGGTAATACGTTGATAACGCACAAGTTGAGCAGGGCGTTGCTGTTGCTTTGCCTGTTAGCAGGCGGTAACGGGCTGTTGGCGCAAACCGACAAAGAGCTGGGCGAGTTTGTGACGCAACTGGATCGCATTGAGCGGCAGCTGGCCTCGAAAACGCTTACCTCGGATGACAACGAGAAATTGCTCCAGTGGCAGTCAATGTTGACCGGACTGCATTCAGACGCGACGAAGTGCGCGGCTGACACGGAGATCGAGCTGAAAAAACTGGCGGACAGTATTGCCAGTCTGGGTGAAAAGAGTCGCAACGAACCGAAAGAAGTGGCGCGCAAACGTGTCTCACTGAACCAGGAAAAACAAAATCTGGATAATCGCCTGTCCCGCTGCAAACTGTTGTTGTTACGTGGTGAGGAAACCGCCAAATTGCTTGGTGAGTTGCAAAAACAATTACTCGCCCAACAGATGTTCGCCCGGGGACCGGGATTCTTTACCCTGTTGCAGGAGAGCGGCCGCCAGCCGGCAATCTGGTGGAATACCACGCAGGGCTTTATTGCCCAGCACAGCGGCATTACCCGTATCGCACCCTATAAACTGTTTATTCTGGTGTTTGCCGCCGGCATGATGGCGCTGGCCAGTTTTATGTTTCGCAGTAATATCCTGAACTGGGCCGAATACAAGGTCTGGTCGAAAAACTACGCTGCCAGGGTGTTACGCGCCTTTACCTATGCCAGTGCCGCCTATGCGCCGTCGTTTTTTATTACCGGCATGGTCGCACTGGTGATGTACGGCTTTGCCTACAATGTCAGTCCCATCCCGTTCGTCAATGTTGTGTTGTATGCGATGCCCATCTACGTCTTTTTGTTGGCCTGCATACGTTTTGTATTCGCACCACCGGTACCGGCAACAACCTTCCTGGCGCTGGACAGTACGCTGTCTCTTTCCATCTACCGCCGCTTGCGTGTTCTGCTCAACCTGTTTCTGCTGGCCTATCTGCTGTTTTCCACTATTCTGACGCAAAGTTTGCCGGAGACGGCGATCCTGCTGGCGCGGGGCGTCATCGGCCTGTTTTTGATCCTGAACCTGATCTGGGTGGTGTTATTGCTCGGCCAATTGCCACGCTATAAAAACCGCTATTGGCCACGTTATCTTCTGTTTATCCTTTTACTCTCGATTCTGGTGGCGGAGTGGCTGGGCTATCGGAATCTGGCCCTGTTTACCCTGCGCGCCGTGTTCGGCAGTCTGGCGGTCATCAGTCTGTTTGTGTTTTTGTCGCGCCTGTTTCAGGATTTCTTTTCCGGTTTGGATCGCGGCCAGTCGCAATGGCATCGCACGCTGCGGTATGCCATCGGTGTCAAACATGAGGAACATGTACCGGGACTGATCTGGTTCCGATTGATCGCCAGCCTGCTGTTATGGATCGGCATGGCCTATCTGGTGCTGAATATCTGGAGTCTGTCGGATGCCGTGGCGCAGCAGATCAAGATTGCCCTGCTGGACGGCTTCAAGCTGGGATCGCTGGAGATCATCCCGGTACGGATCTTCCTGGCCATCGTTGTGTTTGCCATGTTGTATACCTTCAGCAACTGGTTGCGTACCCGTCTGGAACGGACCTGGTTGATCCGCACCCGTCTGGATCGGGGCACGCGGGAAGCGATCGTCGCCATCACCGGGTATACCCTCATCTCCATCGCGATCCTGATCGTGCTGGGTATCGCCGGTGTCCAGTTCACCAGTCTGGCGATTATCGCCGGTGCGCTCTCGGTGGGTATCGGTTTTGGTTTGCAGAACATTGTGAACAACTTCGTGTCCGGTCTGATCCTGTTGTTTGAACGACCGATCAAAACCGGTGACTGGATAGTGGTGGGTGGGACAGAAGGCTATGTGCGCAAGATTCGCATGCGCTCCACCCAGATCCAGACCTTTGATCGGGCCGATGTGATCGTCCCCAACTCGGAACTGATCGCCAGCCAGGTGACCAACTGGATGTTGCAGGATGCCCGTGGCCGCATCCATGTACCGGTCGGGGTCGCCTATGACTCGGATGTGGACAAGGTGCAGGTGTTAATGATGCAGGCCGCCAATAATCACCCGGATATTATCAAACATGATCCGGAAACCCTGCCCACGGTCCTGTTTCGTCGTTTCGGTAACAGTGCGCTGGAGTTTGAGCTGCGCGCCCATATTGTGAATATCGACAAACGCCTGCAGGTGATCAGTGATCTCAACTTTGCCATCATCCGGCTGTTCCGGGAAAACGGCATCGAAATCCCCTACCCGCAACAGGACCTGCATATCCGCAACTGGCCGGGCAGGCCCGATCCGGATGAGCGGGGCTAGAAGGCCAGCTTTACGCCTATACTGCCGCTGCTGAGTTTGGTGTCGTTTTCCTTGTAATATTCTGTATAGGACACGGTAAGAAACAGATACTTGAACAGGATCCGATCCTCAATCCCGACCCCCCAGGAAAAATCACTGTAGGTGGTTTCCGATGCGGTAAAACCGTTGATGCCGGTGGCGCTGAGGGTGGTTTCGGCCTGACCGACCAGAAAGTACATCCGCATTCCCGCATTCAGGCCGGAGTCGAGTCGCAGATAGGCGGCTGAGATGCCACCGATTTGAAGCGAGGCGCCGGATCCCGCGTCCGTCTCGTCGCCGTTACCGATACTCTGCACCTCAATCATGTAGTGTGGGGTGATTTCCACACCGGCGGTGACTTTACTGACCACCGGTCGCACCTGGACAATTGTATCCTCGCCCGACAGGACAGAGGCGGCGCCTTCCACATACAGACCAAAGGCCATGACCGGTGCAGCCGGTAAACATGCAATGAGCAGGAGGGCGAGATAGTGCAGCTTTTTCATACAGTTTCCATGGTGCGAGATGATGGCCTTCATCATACGAGGCCATTGGTCAGCAATGCAAGGCAGTCTATCCCGCATTGAAATGAATTACTCACCCGGCGGCGGAAGCTGCGCTTTGCTGTATGTAATCGAAACCACCGCCTTGCCCTGCCTGTCGATATAGCCCCATTTACCACCGACAACCAACCCGTGTTCACCATGCCTTTCGATCCGGCAACCCAAACAGACTTTGGCATAAGCCCCGGCAAAGGGAAAAGCGAAGTCATAGCGGGCCGGTATAACGGTTTGCAGTTGCGTATCCATGAAGCCGAATTTACCGTGACGGATAGTGCGCACCAGTCCCGACGAGAAACCGTCCGCCCCGTTGTCGAAAAAATGGGTGCGGCCCAGCTTGCCGTCACGCCGGATGTAAAAGACCATCTTTTGGAGATAGATCACGGCCAGGCCCTGCGGGCCAAAATCGATCTTCTGTAGATGAGCCGGGGCGATTTCAAAATCCGACTCGCCGACCTGTTTTGCACAGCTTTCAAATGCACTTAACTCGGGTTCGGGATTCTTTTTGTCGCTACGGGGCATATAACCACAGCTCAGGGGATAGTCGACAGCGGCGGCTGTCGAAAACATCGTCATCGAACAGAAACCGCATATCAAGCTGTGCAACCGAGTGTGTTTCACTGTGCTTCATTCCTTGTCATTTGGTTAGATCACCGGCCTGACGGGGCAAACCGTCTGCTGTAAGTCCCCTGAGTATCACCTGTCCGGCAGAAAAAACAAGCATAAAAAAACCCGCCGAGTGGCGGGTTTTCAGGAGAAGATTGGAACCAAGGTTACTTAATCTTGGCTTCCTTGTAGGCCACATGCTTGCGGACAACGGGATCAAACTTTTTGATCTCCATTTTTTCAGGCATGTTGCGCTTGTTCTTGGTTGTGGTATAGAAGTGACCGGTCCCGGCGCTGGAAACCAGACGGATTTTTTCACGTGCACCTTTCGCCATGTCAGACCTCCTAGACCTTTTCGCCGCGACGACGCATATCGGCTAATACCGCGTCGATGCCGTTTTTATCAATGATACGCAGACCTTTGGCGCTAATACGCAGGCGCACCCAGCGCTGCTCGGACTCCACCCAGAAACGGTGGGTATGCAGATTCGGTAAAAAACGACGTTTGGTCTTGTTGTTGGCATGGGAAACATTATTCCCGCTAACAGGCCGTTTTCCGGTAATTTGGCAGACTCTTGCCATGATTCTTCTCCAGTAAAACTATTGTTCAGCGACAAAGAGCCGGGGATTCTACGGAATTTGCCCCGGCGTGACAAGCAAATTTACCCAAATGTCGGCTTACCGGTGGAATCGCCTCAAAGCCAACCCCGCTCTGCAAAGGCCACGCTCTCGCCGTCGCCCACCACAATATGGTCCAGCACCCGCACGTCGATGAGCTGCAGGGCCTCCTGCAGGCGGCGGGTCAGCTGGCGGTCGGCCTCACTGGGGTCGGCCACACCGGAGGGGTGGTTGTGGGCCAGGATGATGGCGGCGGCGTTGTGGTGCAGGGTG
The DNA here is from genome assembly GCA_029880855.1 of Gammaproteobacteria bacterium. Lineage (GTDB taxonomy): Bacteria > Pseudomonadota > Gammaproteobacteria > UBA6429 > Thiohalophilaceae > JAOUNS01. The sequence continues at coordinate 236,649 of JAOUNS010000001.1, read as the reverse complement.
CGTTTGACCACCTCGCGGGGATGGACACTGGCGCTGTTGATGGTGCCCTGGAATAACTCCTCGAAGGCGATGACGCGATGGCGGTTGTCGAGGAAAATACAGCCGAAGACTTCGTGCTGCAGGTCGCGCAAGCGGGCGGTGAGATAACGACGGGTGGCGGCGGGGTCCGTGAGGGCGGTATCACGCCGGATTTCGGCGTATAAATGGCGTCGGCTCATTTCCAGCACAGCCTGTAGTTGGGCGAATTTGGCCGGCCCCAGACCGGGAAATTTGAGGAAGGTGTTCTTGTCTGCACAAAGCAGCGGTCGCAGACTGCCGAATTCGGTGAGTAATTCGCGGGCCAAATCGACAGCGGTTTTTCCGACGATGCCGGTGCGCAGGAAGATGGCCAGCAGTTCCGCGTCAGACAGGGCCGCCGCGCCCAGGGTCAGCAGCTTCTCTCGCGGACGTTCGTTCTCGGGCCATTGTGAAATAGGTAACATGAACAACCTCCTTGTTTATTATGTGATCGGGTTGTGCGGCGAATGAGTGAAATTCAGCCGGCAGCAACATAAAAGTGGTTTACAAATCCGTGTAAAGCCATACTCTGTATTCTGGCAAGGCGTTCAGCACTTCACAAGTGCTGAATTAAAACTCTGTTACACTATAAAAATTATGACTACATTAACCAATAAACGCATAGTGCTGGGTGTGACCGGTAGTATCGCCGCTTACAAATCAGCGGAGTTAACCCGCCGGTTGCGAGACGCCGGTGCTGATGTCCGGGTGGTCATGACACGCGGTGCAGAGGCGTTTATTACACCACTCACCCTGCAGGCCGTATCCGGCCACCCGGTGCATCGCCATTTGCTGGATACTGAAGCAGAGGCGGGCATGGGACATATTGAGCTGGCGCGCTGGGCGGATGCCATTCTGGTTGCGCCATGCAGCGCCAATTTCCTTGCTGCGTTGGCGGCAGGCCGGGCCGACGAGTTGCTTGGTGCAGTCTGTCTGGCCGGTGATGTCCCCCTTGCCCTGGCACCCGCCATGAACGGCAAAATGTGGCAGGATAAGGCGACGGCCGACAATATCCGCCTGGTGAGCAGTCGGGGCATTTTGTTGTTTGGCCCGGATGACGGCGAGCAGGCCTGCGGTGAAGTGGGCACAGGGCGCATGCGCGAGGTGGATGAACTGGTAACCAACCTTGCGGACCTGTTTGAGACCGGCAGTCTGACCGGCAAAACCGTGTTGGTGACGGCCGGTCCGACTCGTGAGGCCATCGACCCGGTGCGTTTTATCAGTAATCACAGTTCCGGCAAGATGGGCTATGCCATTGCTGCCGCAGCGGTGGAGGCCGGGGCGAAGGTGCTGCTGGTCAGCGGACCGGTTTCGTTACCCTGTCCGGACAGGGTTACCCGTATTGATGTCGAGTCAGCCGAACAGATGCTGGCGGCAGTGGAAGCCGGCATGTCGGGCGTGGATATCCTGATCGCGACGGCAGCTGTGGCGGATTACCGGCCGGTGCAGGTTCATGCTGAAAAAATGAAAAAGCAGGGCGGGCATCTTTCGCTTGAGCTGGAGCCGACCCCCGATATCCTGGCCACGATCAAGGCCGCGCATCCAAAGGTGTTCAGCGTCGGGTTTGCCGCCGAGACCACACAACTGGAAGAGTATGCACAGCGCAAGCTGGTGCAAAAAGGGATCGAGATGATCGCCGCCAATCTGGTCGGTCCGGCCGCAACGGAGACCGGCGGGACATTCGGCAGTGACACCAATGCATTGCACCTTTTTTGGGCAAACGGCAATTTGCGTTTACCTGTGGCAAGCAAGGATAAATTGGCCCGGTTACTGATCGCCCATGTGGCGCAATATTATAGTGAGTACCAATTTACTCCACGGGTCTCCGGCGGTAAGGTTGTCAAACTGGTTGAACGGACCAAGCCGGCCGGTTAAGCCCACGCCGGCACATTAAATAGTACATACACAGACCGGGGAGAAAGTATGCAGGTCAAACTGAAAATTCTGGATCAACGTTTGGGTAAGGCCATTCCTTTGCCCGAATATGCCACGAACGGTTCCGCCGGGATGGATTTGCGGGCTTGTCTGGAGGGGGGATCGTTGGTGGTGAACCCGGGTGAAACGCATCTCATTCCGACCGGTTTATCCATGCACATTGCTGATCCCGGCATTGCGGCGGTGATCCTGCCGCGTTCAGGGCTGGGCCATAAACACGGTATTGTGCTGGGTAATCTGGTGGGGCTGATTGATTCGGACTATCAGGGACAGCTGTTCGTTTCCTGCTGGAATCGGGGTAGTGATTCCTTTACGATCAATCTCGGAGACCGAATAGCGCAACTGGTATTTGTGCCTGTCGTACAGGCGACATTTAATATTGTGGATGATTTTGAAACCAGTGATCGTGCAGAAGGCGGGTTTGGCCACACCGGCCATGCCTGAGCAGACAGGCCGACTGAGTAGGGAATTAGAAAAATAATATGGCGAATCTTTCCGGTAGTTTACGTAAACGCAAGCGACGCAACAGAGGCAGTGGTTCATCATTCGGTATACCACTAAACGTTGTCAGTGTTCTGGCCTTTGTGCTTTTCAGTGTCATCCTGACTGTGGCAGTCTACTTTGCCCAAATGGATACCCAACTCAAATTGAAAAATCTCCGTTATTCCAAAGCGGCGGTTCATGCTGAAAGTATCACCCACCGTTTTTCAACACTGCTTGGACCTTATTTATATGGATTGCAGGTGTTGAGTAATGACCTCGGTATTCAGAAAGTGGTCAGCGAAGGCAACCCGACAGAACGACAAATCAGAGCCCAGGAACTTAAACCATATTTCAATGGTGTTTTGCTGATTCGCTTGATCAAAGAAGGGACACAGGGTATTGATAAATTCACGGTACCCAATTTGGGCTATGCCTGTCTGGATTTGGTGCATATAGCCGGTGAAAAAAAGGTTATGTCGCCCATGGAGGTCCACGCCGTGGGTACCGGACAACAGCATATTGATTTGGTACAACCGGTAATTAACAGCGCCGGTAATTTGCTTGGCTATATTCAGCTGACGCTGGATGTGCAGTTGGTACAGAACTGGCTGAATCAAATTGCCGGTGATTCCTTTATCGAATTGCAACAAAACATCGGCAAGAAAGAACGTGTCTTTGTCGCCCGGGCCGGGGACCAAAGCAATCAGGGCAGAGGCGATCAGTCGGCACGCGTCGAGGTGGCCGGCACCAATTTCACCATCGTGACCTGGAAACCCACCGGCTTTGTTGCTTCTGAATTCAACACCGGTATGTATGCCGCAATTGCCATCGGCATTCTGCTGTCCGGCGTAATTGTCTGGTTATTGCGTCGTTCAACCAGTCAGGCAATCCAGCATGATATTGACAGTCTGCTGCACATTGCGGTGGCGACATTTCGTGGCAATCAACAACATGAGTTCAGTATGAAAATGTCGGAGTTCAGGCTGGCTGCCATGCGACTGGATGAGTTGTTGTCAGAACAGAACGCAACCGCGCGGGAGCATGACAGTGATAGCTCTTCGGTCAGCTTGCTGCGGAATATTCCCGAACTGGATGCTGCATTAACGAGCAGTAACAGTATGAAAGTGGAAGAGATAGACACAGCATCATATATGGATGAATTGTCGAATCAGACTCAAACCACTTCGCCAACCGAGCCTAAACAAAAACTTACCCCGGCAATAATGAATGACAGCACCGCCCCGGCCATGCCCCCGGCCGAGATATTCAAGGCCTACGACATACGCGGCATCGTTGGTCGGACACTGACTTCTCATCACGCCACCCTGATTGGGCGGGCGCTGGGCAGTGAGGCACGGGCCAGGGGATTGAGCAAGATTGTTTTTGCCCGTGACGGACGCTTGTCCGGTCCCGAATTGGGGCAGGCGCTGGTCAACGGTATACGGGAAAGCGGTGTGAATGTGGTGGATATCGGCATGGTCCCGACACCGGTGTTGTATTACGCAGCGGCCGAGGCTGCCAAGGGCACCGGGGTAATGCTCACCGGCAGTCACAATCCGCCGGATTATAACGGCTTCAAAATGGTGCTGGGTGGTGAAACACTGGCTGCCGGCGCTATACAACAACTGCGCAAGCGTATTGAAACAAATGACTTCACGACCGGTCAGGGCGGATATGAAACCGCCGTCGTCAGTGAAAAATATATCCAGCGCATCGTCAGCGATGTAAAGCTGAAACGCAAACTGCGCATCGTCATTGATTGCGGCAACGGTGTTGCCGGCGCTATTGCGCCGAAACTCTATCGGGCATTGGGTTGCGATGTCACCGAGCTGTATTGTGAAGTGGACGGCAGGTTTCCCAATCACCACCCGGATCCCAGCAAACCGGCAAACCTGACCGATCTGATCGAGATGGTGCGTTCCAAACGTTGTGATGTTGGGCTGGCCTTTGACGGTGACGGTGATCGTCTGGGTGTGATCAGCCCGGATGGATCGATTATCTGGCCGGATCGCCTGCTGAGCCTGTTTGCCGCAGATGTGCTGTCTCGTAATCATGGTGCGCAGATTATCTATGACATTAAATGCAGCAGTAACCTGACCCGCAGTATCTGGGAAAAGGGCGGTGAGCCGCTGATGTGGAAAACCGGCCATTCTCTCATCAAGGCGAAAATGAAAGAGTCGGGTGCACTGCTGGCCGGTGAAATGAGCGGGCATATTTTCTTCAAGGAACGCTGGTACGGCTTTGATGACGGGCTGTATGCCGGGGCGCGCTTGCTGGAGATACTCTCCGGTGAGACTCGCACGCCAACCCAGGTTTTCGCCGCTTTGCCTGATGCCGTAAACACGCCGGAACTGAACATCCAGATGCAGGAAGGTGAGCACCATCGCTTTGTTGAAATATTGATGGACAAGGCTGACTCATTCGATGATGCCAACGTCACCATGATTGACGGGATTCGGGTAGATTACCCCGATGGCTGGGGCCTGGTGCGCGCTTCTAACACGACACCGGTACTGGTGTTGCGTTTTGAAGGCAAGGACAAGGAGGCCATGCAAAGGGTGCAGGAGAAATTCCGCAGTGTGCTGAAATCCATCAACCCCAACCTCAAACTGCCTTTTTAAACATACCTGCCGGAAATATCGTGTTCAGCCACTGGCGCGTTTTCCGGCAGTAAGTAATACTAACCCCGGTTTAAATTTCGAAGTAACAGGATTATGAGTCTCGATCCAAAATCTGCAGCCAATATCGCCCGGGTCCTCGGTGAGGCCCTGCCTTACATCCGTCGCTTTCAGGGTAAAACCATTGTCATCAAATATGGCGGTAACGCCATGGTGGACGAAACACTCAAACAGGGTTTTGCCCGTGACATCGTCTTAATGAAACTGGTTGGTTTGAACCCGGTGGTGGTGCACGGCGGCGGTCCGCAGATCGGCAAGTTATTGCAGCAGCTGGGCAAGGAGTCCCGTTTTGTGGACGGGATGCGTGTCACCGACAGTGAAACCATGGACGTCGTGGAGATGGTGCTGGGCGGATTGGTGAACAAGGATATTGTCACCCTGATCAATCAGGCGGGTGGTCATGCCGTCGGCCTGACCGGCAAGGACGGCGATATGATTCGCGCCCGCAAACTGGTCTTTACCAAGCATGCGCCTGAAATGAATGCCCCTGAGATCATTGATATCGGGCACGTCGGGGAAGTGGAGAGCATTGATGCCGCTGTGGTGAACATGCTGGTACAGGGGGATTTTATCCCCGTTATTGCCCCTATCGGTGTTGGCAGTGACGGGCAGTCCTATAATATCAATGCCGACCTGGTGGCAGGCCGCATGGCGGAAAAATTGTCTGCCGAGAAGTTAATCCTGTTGACCAATACCCAGGGTGTGTTGAATGATAAGGGTGAATTGCTGACCGGTTTGACCGCACAGGCCGTGCAGGCATTAATCGAGGATGGCACTATCCATGGCGGTATGTTACCCAAAATCAATTGTGCACTGAGTGCGGTTAAATCCGGCGTGAGAACCGCACAGATTATCGATGGTCGGGTAGAGCATGCGGTATTGCTGGAACTCCTGACCGATGAAGGTATTGGGACACTGATTAAAGCATAATGGCCGTTACAGATAATCCAACCAAACCCTCCCGTTCCCAGCAGATCCTGGAGGCGCTGGCGCGCCAGCTGGAGGAAACTCCGGGCGAACGGATCACCACCGCCGGTCTGGCCAAAGCGGTAGGGGTCTCCGAGGCGGCGCTGTATCGGCATTTTCCCAGCAAGGCGCGGATGTTCGAAGGCTTGATCGACTTTATCGAGGATACGATCTTTGGTTTGACCAATCGCATCCTGCATGATGAACCCGCCGCTCTGGCGCGGTGTGACAAAATTCTGGTTCTGGTGTTGGGCTTTGCGGAACGCAATCCGGGGATCAGTCGGTTGATGACCGGTGATGTGTTGACCGGTGAGACCGAACGGCTGCGGACCCGCATCGGGCAATTTTATGAACGTCTTGAAACCCAGCTGAAACAGGTCTTGCGCGAGGGTGAGCTGAACGGCGAAGTCCAGTGCGGTGATCGGGTTGGCGCTGTCGCCAATCTGCTGTTATCCGTGATAGAAGGCCGCATACAACAGTTCGTAAGAAGCGGTTTCCGGCGCGCCCCAACCCGGTCATGGCCGGAACAATGGAGCCTGTTAAGGGCCGGTTTGCTCAGCGTGGTCTGATTTTTTTCAGTTCACGAAAACGCGCCAAATCTTCATCAAACTTTTTTTCCATCTCTGCACGTTCCTGCTCTTTTTCTTTGATAGCGCGTTCAAGTTTTTCCAGCTGGCTTTCTATGTCCGCCATATCCTGTACCAGTTTGTCCGGCGCCTGTTTGCCGCCTCGTTCATAATCGCCGGCTTTTTTACGCAGTTTATTCAGATTTTGTATCAGATTGTTGGCATTCCCCCGGCTGACATTAATGATCCCGGTAATCGCGGTGAGATTGGTCTCACGGGAAATCAGCAGGTCGCGCTCAGTTGTGAATGTCATCAGCAGTATCTTGTCACGTTTTCTGCGTTCGGCCTGTTTGGCTTCCTCGGCTTTTTTGCGGGCTTCCTCCTCCAGCTCCTCTTTGTTTTTTGCCGCCTTGTGAACCTTGACGGTCATACCCTGTTCATTTTTTTCTTCAATTTGCTGTTGGGAGTATTCGGGGGGAACAACCGAACCACATTCGCGGACATTGTCCTTGTTGGTCCAGCACTTGATCGAAGACGCTGCCATGACGGTTGAAGACGATCCGGCACAGAATAACAGCAGGATGTAAAAACTGCGGATGAGCCGATTGTTTTGTATATAAAATATCTGCATAACTGACTTTCCCGTTTCAATCACGGTACAATAACCCGCACACTTCATGTACAGGCAGCACCGTGTTCGAACAAATCCTGTTGTTTATTGTTTCGTTGCTCGCGAATGCATTTTCTGCATTTGCCGGGGGCGGTGCCGGGCTGTTGCAACTTCCTGCCCTCATCTTCCTGGGACTCGCCTTTAGTGTAGCACTAGCCACCCATAAGTTGGCAACCGTTGCCCTCGGTATTGGCGCGACTTTACGCCATTTTCGCGAACGTAATCTCAATCTGCGCTTCGCCCTGTTGATGATCGTCTGTGGTGTTCCCGGTGTGGTATTGGGGGCGGGGATCATATTGCACATCAATGATCGTGTTGCGGAACTCGCTCTGGGCATTCTGACGGCCGGTTTGGGTATTTACTCATGGCGGCAACCCGAGCTGGGACAGCAATACACACCCCGCCACGAGGATCCGGTTGGTCTGACCATCGGCGGCATGGTGCTTTTTAGCATTGGCATACTGAATGGCTCATTAACTTCCGGTACCGGCCTGTTTGTCACAATTTGGCTGATTCGCTGGTTTGGTATGGATTATCAACGGGCCATTGCCCATACACTGGTAATGGTTGGTTTGTTCTGGAACGGCAGTGGCGCCCTGACACTCGGTGTCCTTGGTGAAATTAAATGGGATTGGTTGCCGGCCTTGTTGTTGGGCTCGCTGTTGGGTGGTTACCTGGGCGCCCATCTGGCGATAAAGAAAGGTAATCACTGGATAAAGCGCAGTTTTGAGATCGTGACTATGCTTGTCGGTGTGAAACTCATCATTGGCTGATTCATAAACTCGTCTGTATAGCGATTTTCCCGTTACAAATTACCAGTCAGGGTAAAGACAAACCGTCGGTCTGACAGAATCAAATATCCTCATTGGATCGCCCTGCCTTTGCGTATCGTCGGCGCTGATTTCAGTTGAAAATGCACCTGTCAGCTTCAGTATAGATGATAAGTATAAAAGTACGGTTATGTGTTTTTTCCCTTATAAAGTTTTAATTCCTTCAGTCGATAAGAAAAAACAAAAATTATATTCTTATTCAAAAAATATTATTGGTTTATAAATTGAGCATCTTCCCTTATGGAAAACAGATTGTATGTATTGGAGTTATCCCAATTTTCAAGACTCAATGAAGCGATGAAAAATGTGGTTCATACCTCATCTCGAATTAGCACCCTCGCACTCAATGCCAGATTTATGATCCGTTCCCATCGTAATAAAGGCGGTTTTGAGCGTGTGGTTGGTCTGATTCGTGATTTCAGCAACAAACTCAACAAACAGATGGCTGATGCATCATTGTTATCCAACAGTATGTTAGCCAAGGCCGCAAAATATAAAGTGCAGTCACGCTATGACAGCTTGATAGAAAAGGCCCTGTCGGATCACCGTGCAGCATTTATTCGTGAAAGTTACCGAGCCGGTGAACGAAGCAGTCAATCTCTGCAGGCTTTGCAACATGATCAGGACTTGTTCAAAAATGCGCTTGATGGGGCGTACAGGCTGATCGGTGAGGCGGAAACACTTGCGGTCTTAACAAAAATAGAAGTGCGCTATTCAGATATAGAAAGTTTAAAGGCAGATAATTTGACTCGCGAATTGGACGAGACAATCTATCGTATCGATAAAAATATCCATGCCTGTACCCAGGCAATTATCATCTGATGAAAACTATATGAAAAAAATACAATATATTTATGAACAGGGCGATCACAAATGGGGAGTGATTGCGCGAGATCCGGAAAAACCAAACTATATCATCGATACTAATGAATACCTGATACTCAACGGTGGTGAAGCGTTATTGGCAGACCCGGGCGGCATGGAAATCTTCCCGGCGGTATTTTCTGCGATCAGTGAGGCGTATGATCCGAGAAAAATCCGTTACATATTTGCCTCTCACCAGGACCCGGATATCATCTCATCACTGAGTTTGTGGCTGGAATTTAATAATGAGATCAAGTGCTTCCTGAGTTGGTTGTGGGGTGGTTTTATTCCACACTTTGGCGGCAATGATACAACCTTTGATCTCTTGCCCGATGAGGGCAAGGAGTTTCAGATGGGAAATATTCATCTTCGTTTTGTACCCGCCCACTATCTGCATTCAGCCGGAAATTTTCATATTTATGATGAGACAGCCAGAGTCTATTTCAGCGGGGATGTGGGGGCCGCCTTGTTGCCTCCGGGAGAGGACGGACTGGTTGTTACAGACTTTGATCGGCACATCAGGCACAGCAAAATGTTTCACCAACGCTGGATGGGTTCAAACAGCGCCAAACTGGATTGGTGTGAGCGTGTCAGCCAACTGGAGATCGACATGCTTTGCCCGCAACACGGCGCGATCTATCAGGGCAAGGACGTCGAGCGCTTTATCAACTGGTTCAGTGAATTACAGGTAGGGCTGCTTGGTTAAGGCCGGATCTCCGGAGTCGTCGGCAGGTATTGTGTGTCGGTGAACAGCTGCCAGATGTTTTTGTCGATGCCGGCAAAAACTTTCCGGTAACGTGCATCACTGTCTTTTGAGTTGTTCACGTTACGGATAAATATCCGGATGATTTGTTTGCTGAACCGGCGGTAGATCCCGGCGTATACCTCCGGGTCCTGTTCGCCGCTGTCGCCAACCAGAATAAATTTTCTGTCCGGGTATTGACGCAGGATAGGTTCAATCTGCGCAGGTTTTGTTTCAGTACCTTTCTTAAACATATTAAAAAATGTTTCATCCCGGAATCTGACATATTTCAGGCTGAAGGCAGCCTTGGGGAAGGCATTTCTGTCGACGAAGTCACGCAACGGCGGGTAGAGATACCAGGGGCTGGATGAGACGAAGTGAAAAGCCGTGTTGTGATTTTGCCAGTCCCGATACAGTTGCGGCATACCCGGTGCAGCTTCAAACTCTCTGAGAAAGGTATACGCCAGCATCTTTTTGGTATCTGTGATAAAGGAGACCTTGATGGTGTCATCAATATCACTGATTACCGAAAAGCCGGTTGGCGGGACCAGCAGCACTTCACCGGCAAAACGGCGTTTTTCTCCTGACCGGGTTACGGCGGAATAACTCAGAATATTGTTTTTTGCATTTGCCGCCACCGCAGCCTCATCCAGTTTAATCACTGTCTCAAAATGGCCATTGGGAGCCGACGCGGGCAGTTTAATGGTCTTGCCCGCTATCTTTATATAAATCACCTTGCCGCGTTCATTGTCGGCAATAAACAAATTGACCCGTTCATCGAAATATTTTTCATTTGCGGCGTCAACCTTCAGATCAAATTTCTTGTTCATTACGGTGGCAAAGATTTTTTTCCGTACGGTGCTGTTTTGTGGTTCATAGATCCAGCCATGAATGGGAACGTGCCACTGTCCGGTTGTCTTGTCTTGCCAGGCGGAGGTTCGAAAAAACTCGACGGTTTCATCCTGCTTGATGTTGGATGCGCCGGACTGGACCGGATTGGCGGCCAGACAGCCGACGATAAACAGAATGGGGAAAACGGCCATGAATAATCGATTCCGTTTGATTAATGTTGGCATGATTCAATTCTCCTTTAGCCGTATTTGTTCTTCAGTCATCATCCGGGCAACAATTGGTTGTATTTATAACGTTTGTCAATTTGTGGTTCAAGCGATTATTGTCCAAATGCACCGAATTGCATGAACCTGTATATTTTATACATAACGGCTATTGGGGTATAAGACCGACTCGTTCCCAAAGGACACCATTAGAATAGGATATCCAGATAAACTCGACACGGCCAAATAAATGCTCCCGTGACAGATAGCCCCAATATCGACTGTCGCGGCTGTTGTCCCGATTATCACCCAGAACAAACCAGCTATCGGCGGGAACAACAAAGCGACCATCGCGGGGGTATAGACCGGTATTATTCGCCGGCTTGAGGTAGGGTTCAGCGTATTCCTTGCCATTGATAAATACCCGGTTGTTATTGATAACTATGTTGTCGCCGGGCAAGCCGATTACCCGCTTGATATACTTAATGGAAGGATCCGGTGGATAATTAAAAACGAGTAAATCACCGCGTTGCGGGTCGTTATGCCGATAATGCCACGTCCTGGCAATGACAAAATCACCCACCTGCAAGGTGTCGGCCATTGAGGCGGAAGGGATTCGGAATGTCTCATAACCAAACAGGTTGCCCCGGTTCTGTAGCAACAATTCGCTGAGCAGAGCAGAACAGATAACAAATAACACATAGAAATACCAGCGCTGGACTCTGCGACGGGGTGTGGCGCCCGTACGACGCGCCAGAACAGCGGCATATATAACACCTGCCAACCAGCACAGCAGGGTGAGGCAGCCCGCCACATAGAACCCGGCCGGGGTAAACAGCAGATTGAACCAGGCAATAATACCAATCGGCAATATCATGATGGCAGGCATTATGATGGCCGGAAGTATTCGGCCCAGATAGAGAAAGCCGAGGCCGGGGGAAAACATGTTACACAGTACTGCAATCACCGGATAGATTTTTTTGACTGGTTGCATTGTTCTGTAATGGCCGTAATTGTCCCGCACTGAAGATAGCACGAAGCGATAAATCATTTCCAATACTGATGTGGAGATGACCGGTTTGATAATCAGCGAATAAACAACTGATATGTAATAAGCCCGGCCACCGCTGTCCAGATTCCGATGATGAGTGCGGCGGTAATGTAGTTTGGCGGAATATGTTGCTGCATTGTTAAGGCCTTGTTGCGACAGTCTTGCAGAATTTCCGCCGGTACAAGCCGGATGGCCAGCCATATTCCCGCCGGCAGAAGCAACAGATCATCCAGGTAGCCGATAACGGGAATAAAATCGGGAATCAGATCAATCGGACTCGCTGCATAGGCGACGACCAGCACAATCAGCAGTTTAGGCAGTAAAGGGGTATGAGGGTGTCGCGCTGCAAGGTACAGGGTATATATATCCAGGCGCAGTATTTCTGCCCGGGCCTTAAGTTTGTTAAGCATGTTGCTGATCATGTCGGTGCGGGTTTTTGCATGCGTTGACGGTCCGTAGCAAATGACAAGGCGGTTAACAGTTAATTCACAACAACCACAGCAAAATATTCAGATCCTTGCCGCCGACCCGGGCAGGGCGGAAAAACTCCCGGATACTGACCTTCGGCGTTGGGCTGTGGCGGATTGGGATGGTATCAGCTGTCTGAGCCTTCTCTTCACTATAGACCAGATAAAACAATGATCCGGGATCGGCAGGGAATCTGTCGTTAAAGCCGATAATCGACTACCGCCATGGTATGACACACCAGCAGCTCAGTGACTTTTTGCAGATATTCATAGTCGAGTGTGTCAGGTGTGTCACCGGCCTGGTGGTAATTGCTGTTGCGAAATTCTGATGTATCTGTCCACATGGTGGCGGGCAAACCGCTGCGCCAGAATGCCGAATGGTCGCTGCGTAACAGATGCGTTACATGATGTTCCAGCCCCTGATACACCTGTAGTGTTTTGACCGGCAGTTGCGGGCAATCCTGTTCCGCAATCTGAATCAATCCATCCGCAAAGTGGTTGGAGGTGTCATTACAAATGACGCCGAGAAAGTCGCCACACTCTCCCAGATCCAGTGGCAGTCCATCAGGTACGGATTGCGTGCCGGGCCGGGTATCGCAGTAACCGATCATCTCCAGTATATGGGCAACCTCTAGTTTGTGATCAGCCGGGGCCAGATAGTTTTGCACAAAATCCAGACTGCCGAGAAAACCGTCTTCCTCACGGTTGAAAGCCACGTAGACGACGGGCAGATCGCCGCATTGACTGAGTAATCGGGCTGCGCCCAACATACCGGCGACAGCACTGCCGTTATCATCCGCGCCGGGACAACCGGGAACGCTGTCATAATGCGCGCCGATGCAGACTCGCGCCTGAGTGGGATCGTCAAGACGGGATGCGATGATATTGTCGTATTGACCCTGGCGGCGTGTCTTTAATCCGTATGACGTGAATTCGGTTTCAAGCCAGTCAGCAATCTTTCGGTTGTTGTCCGGTTCGGCGACATAGTGGCGTGGAATAGCGATTTGGTGCAGCAGAGATTTGTAATAATCTGTATCGACGAGGGCAAACAAATCAGCAAGCGCAGTTCGTTGTTTGGCCTTGCTGTTTCCTGATGTGCTGGATAATTTTAACATACCGATCCCTGACAATGTGCAAGAGGAAAAACGATACCATATAATGCAACGGAAAAGTATCAGGACAGGCCGGTATTCTTTTACACGGCCGACAGTATTCGTTACCGGGGCAATTCAGCACAGTTTTGCGGCGGCTATCGCAATATTATCCTGCCCGCCGGGATTGCCGTCCACACCGCGCAGCGCCAGCTCAGCCAGCGCTCTGACAAAGTCATGACAGTGATGGTTATTTCGGTAGAGAGACGCTATGTGATCGGCCTGAACAGAGGTTTTGGGATGACCGTAATGGCATTCATCGACACCATCTGTAAACATTACCAGCAGGTCTTCCCGGCAGACTGTAAATTCGAAAATATCAGCTTGCGCGGCAGTGAGAGAATCAAACCGGTTCAATGTGACATAGTGATCATTTTTGCTGTTTAGCGGTATGTATCCGTCACTGTTCAGAATGACGGCACTGGAGTCACCAAACGAGACCCCAAAGCCCTGACCGGAATCCATATTCATACACAAAACCAGCAGCGTGGTTTCTGAATTTTCCCGGATGTCATATTGTGTGCCGCACATGTCCTGCAGAACAGTGAAGAGTACGGCCGGGGAATCGATTCGTCTTTGTTGTTTTGCCAGTCCTTCGAGTATGGCGTGGCTGGCCCAGTACCCAAAATGGGAGTCGGCGACAGCCATTAACAGGTGTTGTTCCTGTTTTATTGCCAGCGCAGCGTCTTCGTTCAGGAATGTGCTATCCCCTTTGAACATCAGTGATGGAGAGTGGCGGTCAGCGCCGACACTGACGGCCATGCTGATACAGTCATCAATATCAGATTGGAGAACTTTGCCGTACTCTATACTGTCCTTGCCAAGCAGCAGGCATTGCATAATTGTTTTTCCTTATTGGCGATCAGTCTGGTTGTTCAGCGGTCATCCTGTCATGCTGCAGGCAGGCGGGAATATTGTCGCGGGGAGTCTTGCTGTCTTTCAACTGTTTTGTGCATTCACGCTTGTTAAGTTGTATGGCTGCTTGCCCGGTCGGGGCATATTGTTCACCACCACAATCCTGAAAGCGTGTCAGTTGACGTGCACGGGTCACCAGGATATCGGTCTTGCCGTCAGCTTGTTTATGGTAGCTCAATACATAGAGTCGTGCCTTGGGGCTGAACAGTCTGATCTGGGACATGATCTGTTTGACTACTGAAGTATCGAGTGTGAACGTCACAACCGGATAGGGAAAAACACGACGGTTAACCGGATTGCTGACCACAAAAAGTAATTCAAGTTTTTCGATCTGCGGCCACAGTTCCTTGTCGCCGGCAGTCACCGTAATGGGATAGAACAGATCATAGTTGGGAAATTTGCGGGCACTGGTGGTGACGATATTTTTCTGATATGACCAGTTGCCGGGAAAACGCTTGTCCAGATACTCTTTGGTGGAACGATAACCGTCTTTATCCAGATAGGTCGCACCGGAAGTATAATATGCCTCGATAAAGGGATCGATTTTATAAAAGGTTGGCTCGGGGATAACACAGGCGACGGCCGTGTTGGCAATCAGGAGGATAATGAGACTCAGCAGGTACTTCATGGCGGTGATCCGACTGATGAAAAATGGAAGATTGGTTCGGTATATCAGGAAATCAATAAGTTGCGTTACCGGAATAGTCGCTATTATATCAATGAAAAGAGAAAAATAACCGGTTGACAGGAAAATTAAATGGCGGGATCGGCCGTGTGCAGACCGGCTGTCTGCGGGATTTCCGCCTGATGAGTAACGGATTGAGCCGGTATTGCGCTATATCAGACTGAGTCCGGCAGGGTGTTCAGTATCTCATTGATACCGGTGTCCAGACTGTCATACAAAAAAAAGTTGTCGTGCAGGTTTGCAAATTCAAACAGACCCTTGATACCCGGGGCACAGGCAGGGGAATAGACCACGCCGACCGGAAAGTCATCCCCCAGCCTTTCTTTGGGGAAACGGATCACGACGGAGAGATTATCACCGTGTTCATAGTGCAAGGCGCTGAAGTCAAACAACAGGCCGTTGGTTTTCACCAGACCGATCGCGGCGGCGGTGATGGTATGCATAAACAGGGCGGCCGGGCGTCCCTCACTGCCGAATTTGTATTCACCTTTAAAACCGACAATCAGGACAGACTTGTATTGCGGCTTTTGTATCCGGGCCAATCGCTCGTGAATGGAGAGCTGTCTGTCTTGCTCGGATACGGCCGGCTGTTGTTGCAACGGTAATTGCACGGCAGCGGTTGTCACCGTGAAGTCCAGTTCACGTTTCAGGTACAGCTCCCATTCCTGCCTGAAGATCGTTTTGTTGTGCATGGTTGCTAACTCCCTTCAATCATGATGATTTGATGTTCTGCAGAATCGAGTGAATCTTGTGTGCAGCATGGACTATTTTCACTCAATATTCACCATCATGGATGGGCGCTGTGTTATCCATGTTAACTCAGGCACAAGCCGTGAAAGTGGTATAAACCCACCGTGGTTTATTTGGCTCCGGCTTCTTGCAGTTGTTGGATGATGGCATTGGGTACTTCATGGTACTTCGCCATGTCGAGTGCGGTCTTGTTATTTTTGTTGCGCGCATTGATGTTGATACCGGAAACCAACAGCTGTGCTATTTGGTCTGCTGCGTCTTTTGGCCGGTAATTTCCCAATTCAATGGCTTCGACAAGTTCATCATTCAGGCTGGTCCATTCGGCATTTTCATCATAGTTGACATCTTTGGGTATAACAGCCATGGCGCGTTTCATGAGCCCGGATTTGGTTATGGCTGTTTCAAGTTCGGAACTGGACAACTGGTTGTCCTGATAAAGGCGAGCTTGTTTTTGTAACGCAATTGCTCGCTTGCCCTCTTTACCATGAAGTTCCAGGTTGATGCCGCATGCTTCACACTCGAGTGTATAGTTGGTAAAGGCAGGGAACACCGGTATGAAATAGAGCGTAAACCATATTCTCTGTTGCTGCAGGTTCCACCAGGTTTTGTTCTCACATGCCGGGCAGGTGATGGGCAGGGTCGGGCCAAAATCAACCAGCTTGCCTGTTTTGGTGCCATGGACGATATACATACAGTCGATCCTTCGTTATGAAATTCCGTATTCCTTGCGATACGCCCGCACGGCCTGGAGGTGTTGCGCCATCCGTTCATCTTCTTTCAGGTATTCAATGAGGTCTGCGAGTTTGATAATACTGAACACGGGAATGCCATAGTTCTGTTCCACTTCCTGGATGGCGGAGAGTTCACCGCGACCTTTTTCCTGTCGGTCCAGGGCTATCACCACCCCCGCCGGTTTGGCGCCTGCCGCCGCGATGATGTCCATGGACTCGCGGATAGCGGTGCCGGCGGTGATTACGTCGTCAATAATCAGCACCCGGTCAATCAGCGGGCTGCCGACGATGTTGCCGCCTTCACCGTGATCCTTGGCCTCTTTACGGTTGAAGCTGAAGGGGATATTGCGGCCGTGATGTTCAAACATGGCCACGGCGGTCGCGGTACCCAGCGGGATGCCCTTGTAGGCCGGGCCGAACAGCACATCAAAGCCCACACTGCTGTCGACGATGGCATCGGCATAGTACTTGCCCAATTTGGCCAGCAAGCGGCCGGTATTGAACAGGCCGGCATTGAAGAAGTAGGGGCTGATACGGCCCGATTTGAGGGTGAACTCACCAAAGCGCAGTACATTGGTTTCGATGGCAAGATTAATAAATTCTTTTTGGTAATCCTTCATGGGCCTGGTCTTCAAATTGGTTCGGGGTCCGGTATGATACACCCTTTTGGGAATCAGGTTCAGACCATGCGTGTGATAACTGCGAACGTCAACGGGATCCGTTCAGCCGAGAGCAAGGGGTTCTTCCAGTGGCTGGCCCGCCAGAAGGCCGATGTGGTCTGTATTCAGGAGACCAAGGCCCAGGAGCACCAGCTCGATCCAAAGATATTCTGCCCCAACGGGTTTCACTGTTACTACTTTGATGCGCAGAAGAAGGGCTATAGCGGTACGGCGCTGTATTGTCGCAAGGAGCCGGATGAAGTGCATTACGGGTTGGGCTGGGATCATGTGGATACCGAGGGGCGCTATATCCAGGCTGACTTCGGTAACCTGAGTGTGGCGTCATTGTATCTGCCGTCCGGCTCCGCGAGTGAAGAGCGCCACGCCAACAAACTGCGTTTTATGGACAAGTTTCTGGAAGAACTGGCGACCATGCGCCGTAAAAAGCGTGAGTACATCATTACCGGTGACTGGAACACCATCCACAAAGAGATCGATATTCGCAACTTCAAGAGCAACCAGAAGACCTCAGGCTGTACCCCGCCGGAGCGGGCCTGGATGGACAAGCTGTTTGATGAAACCGGCTGGGTGGACGCCTTTCGCGTGGTGGATGAGCGGCCGGAGCAGTATACCTGGTGGTCAAACCGGGGGCAGGCCTATGCCAAGAACGTGGGTTGGCGGATCGATTACCAGATCATTACGCCGGGTTTGCAAGACAAGGTGTTGGCGGCGCGGATTTATAAGGACAAGAAGTTTTCCGATCATGCGCCCTTGATCATGGATTATGCAGTGGAGCTTTAAACAGCGATCCCGTTTATGCAGGAGTGGGTCAGGGTCGGGATCACTGTTCAGCTCTTCTTGTTGGTTATGCCGCAACCTTGTTCAGTACATTGACCAGACTGCCCGGTTCAAACGGCTTCTGGATCCAGCCGGTGGCGCCGGCATCGCGCACCTGTTGTTTTTTCAATTCTGCATTCGCGTTGGTCAGGGTCAGGATTGGTGTGAACCGATAGCTGGAATCGGCACGCAAGGCCTTGACCAGTTCAACGCCATCCATCTCCGGCATATTCAGATCGGTGATCACAAAATCAAATTTTTGCCTGGCGGCGGACGCCAGTGCCTCCCGGCCGTTGCTCGCCTCGGTGACCTCATAGCCTGCATTCTGCAAGGTAATGCGCAGAACCAGGCGCATGGATGGTGAGTCGTCCACGATCAGTGCTGTTGCCGCGTTTTTCATGATGCACCTCCGGTTGTCTGTTGTTATGTCGGGAACGGTTTTTATGCCGTCTCGAATGTCTTTGTTGTAATGAATATTGGCAGATGGCGGGGCGATGTAAAGACCAGAATATTTGTAGTGAGAATGGGATCGCAAATCCGGGTTTTTTGCTATCTAGTTGATTATCAATTGAATTATGTCAGAGAGTGGGGGCGGGGTGGTAACTTGAGCCGGGTATTGCCAAGTCTGTCACAGGGCGGCCATTCCGATAGCACGGAAAGTCAGCGGAAAAGATACCTAATACAGCATGGGGATATCTTCATCGTCATCCATGTCGGCGCAGACGTCCTTGATGATCTCCACCAGTTTTTTGGCGGGCACCGGTTTGGTGAACCACGCAGTAACACCGGCCGCCTCGGCCTGCTGTTTGGCGGACTCCAGATTGCAGAGTGTGATCATCAGAATGGGAAGTGTTTCAAAACCATCAACAGAGCGGATTTTTTGTACCATCTCGATGCCTTCGAACTCCTCATTGAGGACATCCGTAATGATGGCGGCGAAGCTCTCTTCAGACACCAGTTCCAGGGCATCCCTGGCGTTGGTGACGGAAGTAACCCGGAAACCGACGTTGGTCAGCACATAGCGGGTAAAGTGACGTGTGGATTCGGCGCTGTCGACCACCAGGATTTTATGTGGCATGTCATTCCCCGTTTATGGTGAGTTCTTCCCCTCATGGGCATTTATCGTCATTTTGAGCGGTTTTTTAATGATCAATAGCGGTTATTCATGATGGGGTTCACCTTTGACCTGAGGATCGGTCAGGGTTTTGGTCTGAAAGCTTGCTTTCTTGGTATGAACAGCGAGAATAGCCACCTCGCGGCCCAGGGCCGGAGTTGCAGGGCGGTATAGGCCTGGTTTTCCATATAGAGGGTGGTGTCCGGCGTGTCACACAAGATTGGTTTTGTCAGCCTGGGGTGCCCCAAGGCTACGGTGGATTCGGAACGGATCCTGACGCGGTTGCGGGCCGAGGGGTATGAGTTTGTCAGTCAGTATGATGAGGCCGGTCTGGTTATCGTCAATACCTGTGGCTTTATCGATGATGCGGTGGCTGAGTCACTGGAGACCATCGGTGAAGCCCTGCAGGAAAACGGCAAGGTCATCGTGACAGGTTGCCTGGGGGCGAAGGGCGATATCGTGCGGGAAACCCATCCCAATGTTCTGGCGGTGACCGGTCCCCACGCTTTGGAAGAGGTGATGGCGGCGGTGCATGCGCAACTGCCGCCCGAGCATGATCCCTATACCAGCCTGATACCGCCTGGCGGAATCAAGCTGACTCCCCGCCATTATGCCTATTTGAAGATCGCCGAGGGCTGCAACCACCGCTGTACCTTTTGCATCATTCCGGCCCTGCGCGGTGATCTGGTTTCGCGTCCCATCGGTGAGGTAATGCAGGAGGCCCACAGTCTGGTGGAGGCCGGGGTGCGTGAACTGCTGGTGGTGTCGCAGGATACCAGCGCCTATGGCGTGGATGTGAAATACCGCACGGACTTCTGGGGCGGGCGTCCATTGAAGACCCGCTTCAATGAACTGGCCGCCGCTCTGGGTGAACTGGATGCCTGGGTGCGCCTGCATTATGTATATCCATACCCCCATGTAGATGAGGTGATCCCCCTGATGGCGGAAGGCCGCATCCTGCCGTATCTGGATGTCCCGCTGCAGCACGCCAGCCCGACTATTCTGAAGGCAATGAAGCGTCCCGGTGACAGTGAAAACGTGCTGCGACGTATTGAGGCCTGGCGTGCGGCCTGTCCCGATATCACCCTGCGCAGCACCTTTATTGTCGGTTTCCCCGGCGAGACAGAACAGGACTTCGAACAGTTGCTGGACTTTATGCGTGAGGCGCAGCTGGATCGGGTCGGGGCCTTTGCCTATTCGCCGGTAGAGGGGGCCAGGGCCAATGAATTGGCCAATCCCGTGTCGGAACGTGAAAAGGCGGATCGGCTGGAAGAGTTTATGCAGGTACAGGCGGCGATCAGTGCCGATAAACTGGCCGGCAAGGTCGGTCAGCGACTGACGGTCCTGATTGACGGGACGGACGAGTACGGGACCATCGCTCGCAGCAAGGCCGACGCGCCGGAAGTGGACGGTGTGGTCTTTATTGAAAATGAATTTGAGCTTGAAACGGGTGAGTTTGCCGAGGTGGAGATCATCGGCAGTGATGAACATGACCTCTATGCCCGTTTGGTGGATTAGTTCTTCTCTTTTAATACGTCCTTGACCCGCCGCACAAAGGACTCGGGTTTGATGGGTTTGATAATGTAGTCGTTGACCCCTTCCTCGATGACCTGGATCACCTTGTCCGCGCTGGAGATCGCACTGACCATGATAAAAGGGATGCCCTTCAGCGCAGCGTCATTCCGCATCGCCTGTAACACTGTCATGCCATCCACTTTGGGCATATCCAGATCACAAATCACCAGATGGACCTTCTCCTGCCGAAGTAAATTCAGGGCCTGCTGACCGTTATCGGCTTCGACAAACTCTTCAAACCCGGCATTGAGCAGGGCGGCTTTCAACAGGTTACGCATACTGGTTGCGTCGTCGACGATCATGATTTTGAGCGGACTGGGCATGAATTTCTCTCAGAGGGGCCTGCTTTTGTAGCGGCAATGAGATGGAAAAAAACAGCCGCGAAATTAAGTGGCAAAAGCCACAACGAAGATGGTAAAAAAGCAGTAGATATCAGGAACCGGTTACTTTACGTAACCCCAAAGCCGGCTGTAGTTCAGTACCTCCTGCTGTTCAAACTCGGTAAAGCCGTCAATGACATAATCATTGACATGGCAATCACGCAACAGGGGGTTGGCATAACGATTACCGGTGGGACCGGTAATACTTTTCAATACAGGTTGCATCGGGTCCTGTTTGCCGCGTTGCACAACAATGGCGGTTTCGCCGTTGGTCAGTTTGACAAAACTACCGGGCGGATAGACCGTCAATACTTCAAACAACAACTTGACGAAGTGATGCCCCGCCAGAGGTGAGAAACCGAAGAACTTGTCGATGGCGTCGGCGAGTGAGGCCGGTTGCCAATAGGCCGAACCATTCATGACTTCACAATAGTGATCCGCTGTTGCGAGCAGGACTGTACCATCGCAGGTTTCCCCGGCATCAATATCACCTTTTTCCACCGCCTTGTGTTGCTGCACGATCTCCAGCCAATGTGTGTTGGTGATGCCGGCGGCCTTGAGCAGGGTGGCGCTTTTCAGCGGATAGTGGTCGATGACATATTGTTGTTCGTCGGAGGGGAAGCGCATTTGTCGGCGGATCTCATCCTGTATCGTGTACATCCCCACATTGAAAGTCAGTGCAGCGGATACGATCTCGATCTCCTCTTCCATATACACATCTTCCCGAATCACCAGCATGGCACTGATGATCGCCCGTTGCAGGGTATAGTACAGGCTGTAGGGCCAGGAATTCGGGACACGCAATACGGCCAGACAGGCTTCCGGTTCTATCCGGCACTGGTGCAGCAAATCCGCCGCCAGACGGCCGGCGAGTTCCCCGGCGGTCGGGTTACCGGCTTCGATCTCGCCAAACAGATGACCGATACGGGTGAGCAGTTTTTCCGCTTCGGTAAACGGATTGCACTTTTTCTGCTTGTTGCGACGGCCGTGTTGATGATCCAGTTCATTGCGATACAACACATACTGGCGCAGGTTATCCATGGTCTCCTTGCTGGTAATGATATGACCGGCGCTTAACAACAACTTGTTGTTTTGATCATATATATTCCAGGGCAGGGCTTTCCCCAGTTGTAAATCATCCCAGGTGATACGCACCAGGTCGCTCATGGCAAGTCTCCGTCAAATACCGCTATTACCTAATATTTATCGGGTCGAAAGACAGATACTTGAAGCGGCTCAACGGCCGGTTCCACACTTTGTAGTAAATAATCACTATAATGGGATGGTTATCACAAAATGTGCACGGCCATTCCCGTGTGGCGTGTACGATAAATAAAAAATAAATGATAAAAGAATCGCAATGACCCAACTCACATCCTCGACCCGTCCGGCCTGGCTTGCCGACTGGACGGTCTATTTAAAGCCGCGTGTGCGCACGATGTTTTTTTTCGGCTTTTCGGCCGGGCTGCCCTTTATGCTGATCTTCTCCAGTCTCTCTATCTGGCTGAGCAAGGCCGGGATTGATGTTGATACGATTACCTATTTCAGTTGGGCGGCGCTGGCCTATTCGTTCAAGTTTGTCTGGTCGCCGCTGGTCGACAAGTTACCGATACCGGTACTGCATGACATGCTGGGACGGCGGCGCAGCTGGTTGTTGCTAACCCAGTCATTGGTGGTGACGGCGATTGTGATGATCTCACTGGCGGATCCGGCGAATGGATTGCGGGCCGTGGTCATTGCCGTCGTCTTTCTCGGGTTTTCCTCGGCCAGTCAGGATATCGTTATTGATGCCTTGCGTATTGAATCGGCCACACCCGAATTGCAGGCCGCCATGTCGGCCATCTACGTGGCCGGTTATCGTATCGGGATGCTGGTTTCAGGTGCGGGCTCACTCTATCTGGCATCCATGTTCGGACAAGGGGAAGCAGGCTACGCCTATACGGCATGGCAGTATACCTACCTGTGTATGGCCCTGTTGATGTCAGTGGGCATCGCCACCACCTTGCTGGTGAGCGAGCCGGAACGCAACAAGACCGTCGATTCTCATATTCACAGCAACCGCGATTACGCCCAGTTTCTGGGAATGTTTATCGTGGTCACGGCAGCATTCGTGGCGGCCTTTGTTTATCTGGATGCAAGCCCCTGGCTGCGTACCAACCTGTCACCCTATATCGGTGAGGTGCTGGCGAAGTTTCTCGGTCAGCTTGTGCGTATTGCGGTGGCGTTCATGATCGCTGCGGTGGTTGCGGTGGTGACGACCAACTCCGGTTTGGTTAACCGGGAGATGGTGCTGGAGACCTATGTTTCCCCCGTCGTCGACTTTTTCCGACGGCATAGCAAACATGCGGTGATGATCCTGCTGCTCATCGGTCTGTATCGTATCTCAGATATTGTCCTGGGCGTGATCACCAATGTGTTTTATGTGAGTCTGGGCTTCACTATTACGCAGATTGCCGGTTACACCAAGGTATTCGGTGTGATCATGACCATCCTGGGTGGTTTTGTCGGTGGTGCAATCACCAACCGTTTCGGTGTGATGCCGATTTTGTTGGTGGGCGCCGTGCTGGTTGTCTTGACCAACCTGTTGTTTATGGTGCTGGCGCAGGTGGGGAACGATACCCTCTGGCTGGCGATTGTCATCGCGGCGGATAATCTCAGCGCCGGGATCGCTTCGGCGGCCTTTATCGCCTATATGTCCAGCCTGACCAATATTTCGTTTACCGCCATCCAGTATGCCATCTTCAGTTCATTGATGACCCTGATCCCGAAAACCATCGGCGGCTACTCCGGCAGTATGGTGCAGCAACTGGGTTATTCCAATTTCTTCCTGGTGGCTGCCCTGATGGGGATACCGTCTATTCTGCTGGTGCTGTATCTGATGCGCAAAATGAATCCGGCGCGACAGACTTCCTGATTCTGCGGATCTGCGATGGATATTTCATATTCTCATCTCGCTGTGTTTGTCGTCGGTTTCCTCGGCGGGGTGCATTGCGTGGGTATGTGCGGCGGGATTGTCGGCGTCTTGAGTCTGGGCCTTGCGGAGGAAAAACGCCTGCAGGTGAGGAGCAACCTGCCCTATCTGTTGCTTTACAATCTGGGTCGCATCATGAGCTATACCCTCGCCGGTGCTGTCGTGGGCGGCCTGGGTGCGGTGTTGACCGATCTGTTGACCATTCGCCGGATACAACTCTGGCTGCAAGTGCCGGCCGGACTGTTCATGATCCTGCTGGGTTTTTATCTCTCCGGCTGGTGGCGGGTGCTGGTCCGGGTGGAAGAGGCGGGTAACCTGTTTTGGCAACGCCTGGAGCCGTATGGCCGGCGTATACTGCCCGTGACACGCCCGTCCCAGGCCCTGTTGTTGGGGATGATCTGGGGCTGGTTGCCTTGCGGACTGGTCTACAGTGTACTGGCCATGAGTCTGGTGAGCGGCAATGCCGGCGCCGGCGCCTTGCTGATGTTGAGTTTCGGTCTGGGGACCTTGCCCAATTTATTGGCCATGGGGATATTTGCCGCCTATATGCAACAACTGGTGCAGAAGCCCTGGGTGCGACAAGCCGCCGGGTTGCTGGTGATCCTGTTCGGACTTTATACCCTGTGGCAGGCGGCAGTGAGTCTGGCGGGGTAAGACTCAGGTCTTGGCGGCGATTATCGGTCCGTCAGCCAGCAATTCATCCGGCATGGCGAGATGATAACCCTGACCATAACGTATACCGAGGTCCAGCAGCAGATTTCTGATCTCTTCATTTTCCACAAACTCGGCGATGGTCATCACGGCCAGCCCGTCAGAGACATCACTGATGGCCTTGACGATGATCCGATCAAACTGGTTCAGGTGCAGGTTGCGCACAAAGCTGCCATCGATTTTGATCATGTCCACCGGCAGGTTGCGCAGGTAATTAAACGAAGAGTAACCCACGCCAAAATCATCCAGCGCAAACCGACAGCCCATACTGCGCAAGGATTCAATAAAGCTTCTGGCACGGGTAAAGTTTTCCAGCGCGGCGGTTTCTGTTACCTCAAAGATCAGGTTTTCCGGGTTGGCGTTGTATTTGACCAGGGCGTCGCGCAGTACCTTGAGTAATTCCGAGTTTCCGAAACTGCGCCCGGAGATGTTGATGGCCAGGGTCAGGGGCCTGCCCTGCAGGACACTTTCACCCTGGATACGAATGGCGTTGCGCATCACCCATTTGTCAATCTCCAGGATCAGGCCGAAGTGTTCGGCGGTATCAAGAAAGGCGTGGGGATAGATATAATTGCCATCCTCATCCTCCAGACGCAACAGCACCTCATAATGGATCGCTTCACGGGTTTGTAAATCAACGATGGGCTGGTACTGCAGCAAGAAGCGATCATCTGACAGGGCGCGGTGGATTTTATCTTCCCAATGCACCTTGGCTTTCATCTGTAACAGGGTTTCATCATCATGCATGTACAGATGATACTGGTTGCGACCCTGACGTTTGGCGGCATACATGGCGGCATCGGCCTTGGCCAGTAATTCGCTGGGCGTAATGCCGTGATCCGGATAAACCGCGATACCGATACTGGCGCTGATTGGTGCAGTCATACCCTGGGCCAACAGGGTTTCGTGACCCAGCTTTTCCAGCAGGTGGCGGGAGACCTTTTGCGCGTCCTCCGCATTGGTGTGCGGCAGGATGACGCCGAACTCATCACCACCCAGTCGACCGAGAATATCGATACTGCGCAGACTTTCGGACAGGCAGCGCGAGACGGTCAGCAGACATTCATCACCGGCCTGGTGACCGAAGGTGTCATTGATATACTTGAATTGATCCAGGTCGACAAACAACAGCGCACCCGGTTGTTCAAAACGGCGGGCATAGGCGATCTGGTGATCGATTTCTTCCTGAAAACGCCGCCGGTTATATAACCCGGTCAGGGCATCATGATCCGCCAGATAGATAATGCGCTCTTCAGTCTTTTTCTGCTCATTGATATCGATCAGCAGGCCGCGGCTGATAATACCGCCGTTATATTCTTCCATACTGTGGATGCTGCGTACCCAGAGGTAATCACCGCTGTGATGCAACATGCGAAAATCGATGGTGAAATCACCGCGTTGTTCCATCTGCTGTTTGATGACATGGTCTGACCAGCCCCAGTCATCGGGGTGTAAATGCAGTTTCCAGAAATTGGCTTCCAGCCACTCTTCACTTTTATAACCCAACAGGTTCTCCGCTTCCTGACTGACATAGGTGAAGCGACGGTCGTAAGGGGTGGCTTCAAACACCACGGCATTGACACCATTGAGCAGGGTCTCCATGCGCCGTGTCTCCAGCTCCAGTGCGGAATGTTCCAGTTGCAGGGAGCGCTGGGTGCTCTCCAGATGTTGCGCCATGGTATTAAACGATCTGGCCACGTCACCGATTTCATCGTGTGAATCAATATCAATACGGTGTGCAAGGTTGCCCTCCTTGAGCGCCACAGCGCCTTCTTCCAGACGGCGCAGGCTGCGGGTCAGGAACAGGCCGATCAAAACCGTAATAATGGTCGAAAGGGTAATGGCAATCAGGGCAATAATGGAGTTTTGAATACGGGTGTTCAACGCAAGTTCGTTGACCTGTCGAATGGGGTAACCGACGTACAGGGTGCCGATCAACTGTCCGGCCAGATAAATATCACGTTTGATGTCGATCACGCCGTCTGATTTGGCCTCTTCAAAGCTCTCATCACGATAGATGACCTTGCCCGTTGATTTGTGCAGGGTTTGGGTATTGCCGATCGTGCCGACCAATTGGTAATTATGGTTATATATAACGATATAGGTCTGATTCTGGGTTTCATGCAGCAGTCCCAGCAGATCCAGTACGGTGGCGCGATCATTGGCCGCCAGTGCAGGTCCGAGAAAGGTTGCCAGCAGGGTGCTTTTTTCTCTGGCGTATTGCTGCAACAGTTTGGCGTGACTGTCGTTAAACTGTCTGACACTGTTCCACACCAGGATGCCCAACATAATGGCCTGGATGAAGACAACACTGATGATAAGTCGATTAGATAGCCTTAAACGCATGTCGCGTATTTTTCCCGGGAGTCTATTTCCAGTATTTGTCCAGCAGCGGGCGGACAGGTTCAAAATCCTGGCGACTCGCCTTGCGATATCCGGGGTAATTCATTTGTTTAAGTATATGGCGACCCTTGGCATTTTTATGCATATTAATAAGCAATTTGCCAAATTTCTCACGCAGGCCGGCGGGCAGGTCGCCGGCAACCAGCAGGGCCATCCCGGGGATCTCCGGCGACTGGCTGAGGATGCGAACAGGCATTTTTTTGTTGATGGCGTGTCGTGAGACATTGGACGAGACGATGGCGGCATCGGTTTCTTTGGACAACATGGCGTGCAGGCTGGCTGAGTGGGTCCGGGTCAGGATGTATTGCGGCCGGCCGGGCAGGTTGGCGTTATCCAGATAGAATTTACCGGCCATGGTGATAATGGCCTGTTGCGGCGGTGTGGCTATCGATCTGTTCACCAGATCATTGAGTTGCATGATGTCACTCTGTTTATGCACCAGCAGGACGGCGGACAGCGGTTCCTGGTAGGTTGCACTGACTTCATATTTACCGGTATCGAGGGTCATGAGCGCAAAATGTGGTGCGGTAAGTATGAAGTCATATTTGCGCTGTTTGGAGCGCTGCAGGAAGATGTCATAGTCCGGTGCGGTTTCGAAGATGACAGTGCGATGCAATTCTTTACTGAGATAATCGCGCAGGGGCGCAAAACGCTTAAACATATTGACAGTACTGCGTGACGGTAATATGCCAAACACCAGTTTGTCATCAGTGAGCGTTTTCGAGGCGGCGCCGGCAGTGCCGGTCAGCACGCAGAGTATCAGCAAGGCGATACAAATGGTTCGGGTTAGTGACATGGTCATCATTTTCTACCCCTGGTTATTATTTGGTCGGAACTGCCCTGTTACCGTTAAGCAAACATTATCAGTGATTTTGTGCGGGAAATAAAATCCGAATACATGACTGAGAGGAATGTCGCACCAATATAGTGCAAAAAAGCAAATCAGGCGGCGCTTTTTTCGTCGTCCAGAAAGGCATCCAGAGGGCGGTTGACGGTTTCGATCAACATATTGATGTCGGCCAATTGTGTATTCAGTATTTCTGCATTGGCATCCAGTTCATCGATCCGTTCCTGGAGCAATTCGCGGGATTCACTGATCCGGCGCAGGCTGTCCAGCCGTTTTTTCATCTGGTCCTTGTGTTCCTTGAGACGTGACACCAGCGAGTGAAGTGCAAGCTTTTGCCAGTTTTCCACTTCTGCATTTGCCTGGTAGAAGGTGGAGCGGGCCTGACTGGCCAGGGAGATGAAGAATTTTTTAATGACAAAACTCTGTTCCGTCATGGTGGTGAGAGGGCTCTTGCGATAGGCCTCGGCTTCACGATGCAGGCGCTCCATTTCCAGTTTGTACTTGCTCATGGAAAACAGTCTGGGACGCGCCTCGCCCAGCTTGTGCTCTTCGTTGAACTTCTTGTAAATCCGTTGCAGCAGGGTGTTGGTCTTGTTGACCTGTTTGGAAATCTCCATCACCTTCTGGTTCATCAAATTAAACAGATCCCGCATGCTGTTTTTCAAACCCATGGTGGTCCAGGTCCCGGCCATCTGCTTGCGGGTGTCATCCATCAGGCGATCCAGTTCATCCAGACTGAGCAAACCGAGCAGGGTTTTGTGTTCCGATTCGAAGATCTTCTTGCTGATTTGGAAATTCTCCAGGCTTTTGTGATAGATGACCTGTTCTTCACGGGTTTTTTGCAGCAGATGGTGAATGACATCCTGGTTCTTGCCGCTGAGGTTTTGCAGTTCCTTGATCTGTTTGTTGGCCTCATTCAGACGCCCGACGATGATTGAGCGTGACTCATTGACCATATTGCCGATTTCGGAGAGCACATTCTCACGCAGGATGATCTGTTTCTTGGGCAGGATATCCTTGGCCAGCAGGTCTTCCAGGGCCTGAATGTTACTGCGCTTTTCCAGCGCCAAATCCTGACGGACCTTGCCCACCAGCCCTTTTTGGGCCGAGACCGGCACCACATTGTTCACGTCCACCTGTAACTGATTGGCTGCCGAGAGGCACTGATTGCGAATCGTCTCGGCAATTGCCTCATCACTTTTTAATTCGTCCCACAGGGTATCCACCTTGTTCAACACCACGATACGGCCGTGGCGGGCATCACCGGTCAGGGCCTGGACATGGTGGTCCCACATCTCCATATCCGACTTGGTGACACCGCTGTCAGCAGCCAGGACAAAGATCACTGCCTGGGCCGAGGGTAACATACTCAGGGTCAGCTCCGGTTCGGAACCCAGCGCATTGAGACCGGGGGTATCCAGAATGGACAGCCCCTCCATCAACATGGGGTGGGGAAAACTGATCAGGGCGTGCCGCCATTTGGGGATATCCACATACCCTTCGTTGCGGGTCTTGTCGGCATCCTGGACGGGATCATACAAACCCAGGCGCAGGGCCTCTTCGGTGGTGACCCGCTTGGTCCGCACCACTTCCATAAAGACTTCCGCCATTTTTTCCGGTGAGCGGGTGTCGAGGATGATGGTGGTCCAGTTGGAGGCACGCTTTTTCAATTCCTGGATACTTGCATCTTCCAGCCGGGTTTCGATGGGCAGCAGGCGCAGGTAGCTTTTCTGGAAGGTGCGGTCATAGAACAGTTCGGTGGGACACATGGTGGTGCGACCCGGCTCCGAGGGCAGCAGGCGCATGCCAAACTCGGAGAAGAAAATGGTGTTGATCAGCTCGGTTTTGCCGCGGGCGAATTCCGCCACGAAGGCGATATTGAGTTGATCATTTTTCAGGCTTTCGATCATCTCGAACAGACGCAACTCGGTCTCCGGACCGATCATGTTGTTTTGCTCCAGCCATTTGCGATAGCGTTCGACGGCCGACATCAGGTCGGTCTTCCATCGACCAAAGGCGTGCATTTGTTCGGTAAATCCGTAGCCGATCATGATCTTGTTGGTTGTGTTCCAAAAAAAACCGTAATGATATAACGAATATTCATGCCGGGGATAGCGCCGCAGCCGAATGCGGTTGATTTGCGGTTTATTCACCGATGAAACCGGCAACTTTACGGGATTATAGGCCGGCCGGCCTCACCAATGAGTCGCACGAGGTCACAAAACAGCTTGGAAATCAATCAGTCAGGAGCGGGGGCAGTTTGGCGGGTTGATGAATGGCAAAACGCTTGTGGCGGCCGGTCGCACCGGACAGCAATTCCACCTGGTTTTGTTTGACGCCAAAACTGCGGGCAAGAAATTTACCCAGATGGGCGTTGGCCTTGCCGTCCACCGGTGGTGCGGTGATACGGATTTTGAGTGCGTTGTCATGCAGACCGACGATTTCGTCGCGACTTGCGCGAGGCTGGATATAGACCGAGAGCAGCAGAGTATCGTCCTGCCAGGTAAAACAGTCCGAACCCGGCATTCCGCTGTTACTGGGGTGTGGCGTAAAAGGCCATGTGGACACCCAGATCATGGATGGGCTGCACCACCAGCATGAGGATCAGATATAAAACAATGATCACCGCCATGGGGGAGAGATCCAGACCCGATATCGGCGGGATCAGGCGTCTGGCCGGGCGCAGCAGTGGTTCGGTTAACTGCTGCAGCAGGCCGACCATGGGATTATAACCACCAGGGCTGATCCAGCTGATGACAACCTGGATTAGAATACTGAACAGAAACACATTGACCAGCAGGGACAACAAGCCGGCCGAGGCGATAACAAAAATACCGGGCATGGGGGGAATGGATGACTTGGGCAGGAGTCCGCGCAGCACCAGTTCACCCAGTTTCAGTCCAAACATCAATAATACCGATGCCCAGTCAATGCCGCCGATGCCGGGGATGATCTTGCGCAACGGGATCAGTGGTGGATTGGTGACCTTGACCAGAAACTGCGAGACGGGGTTGTAGAAATCGGCACGCACCAGCTGCAGCAGAAAGCGCAGCATGACGGTGAGGATATAAAGTCCGAACAGTGTTTCAATTAAAAAGTGGCCGGCATTACCCAGGTAGTTTCCACCCATAAGATTTTAGCTTCCCAATTGTTCCGCCAGTTCCCGGGCGCGATCCCGCGCCGCAGTCATGGCTTGTTCAAAGATTTTTTGCAGCCGGTTTTCCTGTAACACACCTATCGCCTGTTCGGTGGTCCCGCCGGGCGAGGTGACACGTTTACGCAGGGTGGCCGGATCTTCCGCGCTTTCCAATGCCAGTTTAGACGCCCCGAAGGCCGTTTGCACGGCCAGCAGGCGGGCCTCTTCCGGTTGCAGGCCGAGCCGGATACCGGCCTCTTCCATGGCTTCCATCACCAGAAAGAAGTAGGCGGGACCGCTGCCGGAGAGGGCGGTGACTGCATCCAGCAGGGCTTCATCGGCAACCCAGAGGGTCAGGCCGACCGCACGCAGGATCGATTCCGCGGTCTCTTTTTGGGTTTCACTGACGGCACTGTTGGCATACAGGCCGGTGGCGCCGCTTTTCACCAGCGCCGGGGTGTTGGGCATGGTGCGCACGATGGCGGCGGTGCCGCCCAGCCATTTTTCAATGGCCTTGATCTCAATCCCGGCAGCGATGCTGATCAATAATTTTTCGCTGACATCACCCAGCGTGCTGACCACGGTTTTCATCATCTGGGGTTTGACCGCCAGCACAATCACATCACACTGATCAGCAATGGCGGTGTTATCTGTGCCGGTGTGAACACCGAAATCGATATGCAATTGCTGGCGCAATTGATCGTCAGGTTCGGCGACATGGATCTGCTCCGCGGCGATCCCGCTGGTCAGCAGGCCGCCGATCAGACTGCGCGCCATGTTACCGCCGCCAATAAATCCAATCGTTGCTTTCATCATAAGGTTTAAAGTACAGGATCAGCATGCAGAGTGACAAGTCGACAGATCAATAAATCTGTTATTCGTTATGGGCTGAACGCGAACCGAAGATCGCGGTGCCAATTCTGACCATGGTTGCCCCTTCAGCGATTGCGGCTTCCATATCCTCGGTCATACCCATGGAAAGTGTGTCCATGGCGATACCGGCCTGGCGGATCGTTTCGGCCAGTTCATGCAAGGCGCGAAAGATGGCGCGTTGTTCTGCCAACGTTTCAGTATGGACCGGAATGGTCATCAGACCGCGCAGTCGCAGGGCGGGAAATTCCACCAGTTGTTTGGCCAGGGCGAGGGCATCGGCGGGCATGACACCGGATTTATTGGGATCATGGGAGATATTCACCTGCAGGCAAATGTTCAGTGGTGGTGTACCGGCAGGTCGATGATCATTGAGTCGTTGGGCGACCTTGAGACGATCCACACTGTGCACCCAGTCAAAGTGCGCGGCGATATCGCGGGTTTTATTGGACTGGATGGGACCGATGAAATGCCAGCACAGACCCTGGTCGGACAGGGCTGCGATTTTGGGCAGGGCATCCTGCAGGTAGTTTTCGCCAAAATCGCGCTGGCCGGTTTGCATTGCCGCACGGATCTCGGCGACAGGGCGGGTTTTGCTGACCGCCAACAGCATGACGGAGCCCGGATCGCGCCCGTATTGTTGTTCGAGTTCGCTGATACGTGCACGTATCGCATTAATACGTTCAGTAAGGGTTTTCATCTTGCCTATTTTGTTGACTGGAGTTACCTTAAAAACATGTTCAGGAAAGTCGGATGGTTTCCGATATTTCTTTGCATGATACTTATAACAATAATGATAGATTAACCGTTCTGGAAACGATTGCATGGATATTACCGAACTTCTGGCCTTTACCGTCAAAAATCATGCCTCAGACCTGCATTTGTCATCCGGCCTGCCGCCGATGATTCGGGTCGATGGTGATATCCGCCGTATCAATGTCCCGCCGCTGGATCACAAAACCGTACACGGCCTCGTCTATGACATCATGAATGACCGGCAACGCAAGGACTTCGAAGAATTCTATGAAAATGATTTTTCTTTTGAGATCCCCAATCTGGCCCGGTTTCGTGTTAACGCCTTTAACCACCACCGCGGCGCCGGGGCGGTATTTCGTATCATTCCGTCGGTGATCCTGTCTCTGGAAGAGCTGGGTGCACCCCCCATTTTTAAGGATATCTCGGATCACCCCCGTGGGCTGGTGCTGGTCACCGGGCCGACCGGTTCGGGTAAATCGACCACCCTGGCGGGAATGCTGGATTACAAAAACAGCAACGAGTACGCGCACATCCTGACCATCGAGGATCCGATCGAATTTGTGCATGAGAGTAAAAAGTGTCTGGTCAACCAGCGTGAAGTCCATCGTCATACCCTGGGTTTCAGTGAGGCCCTGCGCTCAGCCTTGCGCGAGGACCCGGACATTATTCTGGTGGGGGAAATGCGTGATCTGGAGACCATTCGACTGGCCCTGACGGCGGCGGAAACCGGCCACCTGGTGTTCGGCACCCTGCATACCACCTCAGCGGCCAAGACCATCGACCGTATTATCGATGTGTTCCCGGCTGCCGAAAAAGACATGGTGCGTTCCATGTTATCGGAATCACTGCGGGCGGTGATTTCACAGACACTGATGAAAAAAGTCGGCGGTGGTCGTGTTGCGGCCCACGAGATCATGCTGGGCACACCGGCAATCCGCAACCTGATCCGTGAGGACAAGGTGGCGCAAATGTATTCGGCGATTCAGACCGGGCAAGGTTTGGGCATGCAGACCCTCGACCAGTGTTTAACCGACCTGGTGGCGAAAGGGGTGGTGAGCAAGGCCGAAGCGAGAACCAAGGCGGTCAGTAAGGACGCCTTCCTGTAGTAATGACAAAGAGATGGTGCTATGGATTTTGATTCGTTACTGAAACTGATGGTGCACAAGAATGCATCCGACCTGTTTATCACCGCAGGGGTTGCTCCCAGCCTGAAGATCAACGGCAAGATCACACCCGTGACCCAGGCGACCTTGACCCCCAAACAGGCCCGCGAGATCGTCTACAGCATCATGAGTCCGGATCAACGGCAAACTTTCGAGCGCACCTGTGAGAGTAACTTTGCGATCTCGGCTTCGGGTATCGGTCGTTTCCGTGTCAGTGCCTTCCAGCAACGCAACCATGCCGGTATGGTGTTGCGTAAAATCGAGACCACTATCCCGTCGATTGATGAACTGACACTGCCCCCCATTCTGCGGGACTTTGCCATGACCAAGCGCGGTCTGGTGCTGCTGGTCGGGGCGACCGGCTCAGGCAAGTCCACTTCGCTGGCGGCAATGGTCGGTTTCCGTAACAAGAACAGCACCGGCCATATCATCACCATTGAAGACCCCATCGAATTTATTCACCATCACGAAGGTTGTATCGTGACCCAGCGTGAAGTGGGACTGGATACCGGCAGTTTTGAAGAGGCCCTGAAAAACACCCTGCGTCAGGCGCCGGATGTGATCCTCATCGGCGAAATTCGAACCCGTGAAACCATGGACCACGCCATTGCCTTTGCGGAAACCGGCCACTTGTGTCTGGCCACGTTGCACGCCAACAATGCCAACCAGGCCATGGATCGCATTATCAACTTTTTCCCGGAAGATCGCCGTTCGCAACTCTTGATGGATTTGTCACTGAACCTGAAGGCTGTGGTGGCCCAGCAGTTGATCACCTCACCGGATGGCGCCGAGCGTATCCTGGCGGCGGAAATCATGATTAATACCCCCTTGATCTCTGATCTGATCCGCAAGGGTGACGTACACAGCATCAAGGAATTGATGGCCAAGTCGCGCAACCAGGGGATGCAGACCTTCGATCAGGCGTTGTATGACCTGTACAAGGAAGGACGTGTTACCTATGAAGATGCCATCAACCATGCCGACTCGGCCAATGAGCTGCGCCTGATGATCAAACTGGGTGAATCCCGTCGTGCCAACCAGAGCGATACTTCCATGGACGGCATGACGTTGATCGACCACTAGTTGCGCACAATTATGCCTTATATGTGACGATACAATCAGACTATCCTGTGTGGTTGATAACATGACACTGATAATATTTTTTCACCCCCCGATGCCGCCATGTACGCGCTAGAGGGCCTGCTTCATGCAGTGGTGTTTAATGAGCGCGGCAGCGGCCGCAGCATCAGCGCGTCCGAACTTTCCCTGCCCCTGAAGGATAACGAATTTCTCTGGTTACATTTCGACTATACCGCCGATGAAGCCCAGGACTGGGTTGCCAATGAGAGCGGCTTGCAGGAATCGGATGTGGAGGCCCTGCTGAAGGAAGAGACCCGACCCCGAGCCGTGATCAGTCAAAATGGCTTGCTGGTGTGTTTACGCGGTGTGAATACCAATGCCGGCGCTGATCCGGAAGACATGGTGGCCCTGCGTATGTGGCTGGATGGGAAACGTATCATCTCCACTCGCTTTCGCTCTCATGCCTGGGAAGCTGACATCATGCAACAGTTTCGCAATGGCGAGGGACCCGATTCCACCGGTGCGTTTTTGGTTGTAGTGGCGGAGATGATGGTGGAACGTATTCACGATCTGGTCGGTGATCTGGAAGACCGGGTGGCGGAAATGGAAGAGAGCATGCTGACCTACAAGACCGACGCCATGCGTACACAACTGGCCGACCTGCGTCGCCAGACCATCAACCTGCGCCGCTACCTGTCGCCGCAGCGTGAAGCACTGGCGCGCATGCAATCGGATAAACTGGAATGGCTGGGGCATGAAGATCGGCTCGGCCTGCGCGAGGTCCATGACTGGATGTCCAGGGCGGTGGATGATCTGGACGCCACCCGTGAACGTGCCGCCATCGCCAATGAAGAACTGGCCAACCGCATGGCGGAACAACTGACCCAGCGCATGTATATGCTGTCCATGATCGCGGCCCTGTTTATGCCGTTGACCTTTTTAACCGGACTGTTGGGTATCAATGTGGGGGGGATCCCCGGTGCAGACAACAAGGAAGCCTTCCTTTGGGTTTGTTATCTGCTGGGCGGCATCGGTTTGCTGTTGTATCTGCTGTTCAGACGCCGCAAGTGGGTCTAGCCGTCAGGCGCGATACAGGACACGCCGGGCCAGGCCAATCCAGGCCGGACTCACCATCAAACTCAGTACGATCACCGCAACGGTCAATTGATAACCGTAATCCGTGATCAATTTGGCCTGCAAGCCCACGGCGGCCAGCACAAAACTGAATTCCCCGATCTGGGACAATAAGGCGCCGGAGTAGAGACTGTCCGGCCAACTGTCACCCAACAGGCGAATGATCACCGCATTCAGGAAGGTATTGGTGATGATCACGGCACCGACCAGGATGGCAATCTGCGACCAGTGTGTCTTGATAAAGGAGAGATCAACCAGCATACCGATCGAGACGAAGAACAGGGCGACAAAGATCACCCGGAACGGTTCCAGACTGCGATGCACCCATTGCGTCTCTCGGGCGGAGCCGATCAACATGCCGGCCGCAAAGGCCCCCAGTGCGGTTGAGAGACCAAACAGGCCGGTAATCAACGACAAGCCGAAGCAGGCAATCAGGGCGGCGAAGACCTGCATCTCGTGATCTTTCTTCAGCCACGAGGCCAGTGGCAAATGGACCACCTCCTTGAACATCAGGAAGGCCAATAAGCCCAGGATGAGAGTGCCGCCCACCAGTTGCAGAATGAGTTGTTTGGCGTCCGGGGTATCGCCGCCCAACAGACCGATAATGATCAGCATGGGGATGATGGCCATATCCTGAAACAACAACACGCCCAGTACATTCTGGCCGGTTTCGGTTTCCAGCTCGCCGCTGTCCTGCAATATCTTCAGTACCACGGCGGTGCTGCTCAGACTGATCACGAATCCCAGCAGGATGCTGCGCGACAGGGGCCAGTTCAATCCCTTACCGATCAACCAGACAATGAGTACAGTCAACATCACCTGAATCGTGGTGCCGATCACGGCAATACGCCAGCCGGCTGCCAGCTTGCGCGGTGAAACCTCCATGCCGATGAAGAACAGCAGCAACATCACGCCGATGGCCCCCAGCCGGTCTATCACCGACTCATTGACTATCAGGCCAATCATCTGTGGGCCGAGCATAATGCCGGTCAGCAGATAGGCCACCACATGGGGCTGGCGCAGGCGATGCAATATCATCCCGACCAGCAGGATAACCAGCAGACCACCGACGATGGACGGTAAGGCGGGATCAAGATGCATCGTTGTCGTCTTTCTCTTTATTTGATGTGGACTTGCGTTTACCTGTTTCAGGCTCCGCCAGATAACGGATCACCGGCAAGTGGATCAACTGTTTGCCTTTATAACCGGCAATCAACAAAAACAGCGCCAGGGTTATCAGGTGGGTTTCCGGGAACTGTAACAACCAGTGGCCGATGGCATCAAATCGAATTAACGGCAGACACAACAGGGTGATCAGCAATGTCCATAACAGGCGCCGGGTGGCAATCCTCAGTCCCTTGTCTTCAATGGTCCGGTACAGTCTGTCCACGGTTGCCGTCAGGATGATTATCGGCAGCAACACGACCCGGCCGCCCTGACCCAGCTCAAAGTAATTCATCACGGAAGCCGACAGGGTCATCAACAGCGCGACCAGTGTAAAGATGGTGGCAAGCCGGGGGACGCGGCTCATGCTGTCGGGAAACAGCCGGCGTCCCACAAAGGCCAGACTGCATACGATCAGGAAAATGATCAGTGTCGTAAAGGTATCGGTATAGACCATGGCCAGGGCCAATAGCGTGGGGGTAAACACGCCGTAACTGTGCAGACCGACCAGATGTCGACAGAGGGCGGTGATCAGCGCACCCAGCGGCAGTAACAACAGCAAGGCCAGCTCGTTGCGGGTGTCGATGGGCAGGCGGGTCAGATCCAGAATATCCAGCAGGCTGTGTTGTCGCAGCGAATGCAAATAGGGATGGTTGAACTCCTGCTCCAGATCAAAATCCACACGCAGCAGCTCACCGTTTTGCACCTGCACGATATCTTCGCCATTACGCCGCATCGCCAAATAGTGCTGAGGCACGGAAGCTTGATAGCCATACTGGACATCATAGGATTGCCATTTTTCATCCATAAACACCTCGACCCAGAAGTGGGGTCGCGGGTCGATATCATCCTTGAGCAGGATGCCGGTAATGACGCGGGCCGGTATCCCGGCGGCTCGACACAGGCTGACCATGGCCAGTGAGCGGTCCAGTGTGGTGGCCCGCTGTGCGGCAAGCGTCTCCGGCACATTCAGCACATCCCGGGCATCGCTGATCTTGAATTGGCGCAGATAGTGAAAGATGTTGTCCACCGGGTTTTGCTGTGCAGCTTGCCGTTTGCGAATCGTCCGCAATGTTTGGCGGACCGTCAGGTGGTTGATCTGCAGGGCGTCGGAATCCCGCAGGTATTTTTCCCGCAAGGTGTTGTCCAGTTCAACCGGACGGGATTGTTGGGGTTGATGATTATCAATCAGGTGGATAATGAATTCGGAAACAATGCGCTGTTTACCGTCTTGCGTTGCCAGGGCCAGGATTCTGTTTTGGGCGTCTTTTTCGTCACTGGCATTGCGGATCCGAAATCCGGCATGTTGCACCTTGCGCTGGATCACCCGCTGCCGGGCGGATTCCTGCGGCGGGTGAATTTGCAGCGTGGTGGCGTAGGCACTGGATTGCACCCGTGCATCAATGGCAAGCCGCCACAGGCGATCACCGCCGGCCAGATGGGCATTGCCATAATGCTGCATGCGAATAAAAAAGGCGCTGCACGCCAGGGCAATCAACAGAAAAATCAGCCCCTTGAATTGCGGTGTTGATGTCGCTGACTGCTTACGGCTGTTTTTTTCTGTCATGATTCGACTTGGTGATGATTTTTCCGGTTGATAAAAAAAAAGCGTGCCGATCGCGCAAAGCTCGGCTATGCTTTGACAACCAGTTCTGGTGTCTATTTTAGAACAATCATCCGTTTTTCTCACTGCAGGATAATTTTATGCAAAAGAGTCATATTGCGTGCCGGCGGTTCGTTCTGCGTGGTTGGCTGAGCATCGGTTTGTTGTGCGGATTACCCGGCGCATTTGCCGCAGAGAAGGTGGTACTGGGTTGGCTGGAAGAAGTGCTGATTATGGATGTGGGTTTGCATCTGCAAGCCAAGGTCGATACCGGCGCGGATGACTCGTCGGTGCATGCCAATAATGTCACCGTGTTTCAACGCGATGGCAATGAGTGGGTCCGTTTCAGCATGGGCATAGCGGATGAGGATAACGAGGTCAGTCAGGTCATCGAACGACCGGTGCTCCGCATGGCGCGTGTCAAGCGCAAGCTTGCCTCGGATGAACGGCGCCCGGTTGTCGCGTTGACCCTCTGTGTGGGGAATGTGGCGCGGCAGGTGGAAGTCAATCTGGCCCAGCGTCAGAACTTTAAATATGCCATGCTCATCGGCCGCAGTTACCTTGGCGGTCACTTCCTGGTCGATCCGGCCCAGACCAATTTAACAAAACCGGTCTGTAAACCCACCGGCGGCAAGTGATACCCGGATTAATCTTGTTGCACTGTCTATAAATCCGCTTTGAACATGCTAAGGTTAGCTTTATCAACCGATGGTACGATGAGGTGGAATTGAAACAGAAGCAGCTTCCTGTCCTGGGCTGGCGCGAGTGGGTGGCATTGCCGGATCTGGGCGTAAACAAGATCCGATGTAAGGTGGACACGGGGGCGCGTACCTCCGCATTACATGCCTTTTATCTGGAAGAGTTTACAGAAAACGGCGACCTGATGTTGCGCTTTGGTCTGCATCCCAAACAGGGTAATACGACAAAAGAGCTTCATTGTGAAGCGAAAGTCCTGGAACAACGGGAAGTGACCGACTCCGGCGGTCACACAGAACGACGCTATGTCATTCGAACCAATGTGGTGTTGGGTAAATCGATTTGGCCCATCGAAATGACTCTGACCAACCGCGATACCATGCGCTTTCGCATGTTGCTGGGACGCACTGCGATCGCCGATTATTTTTTGGTGGATTCCGCAGGTTCGCATTTACAGGGCTTGCCCGGAAAAAATCCTGCGGCCTTGCCGCTGTTGAGTTACCTCCATGATGCAGGAGAGGAAGAGTAGTCCATGAAGATTTGTGTTTTATCCAGAAACTCGCAATTGTATTCCACCCGTCGTCTGGTGGAAGCGGCGCTGCAACGCGAACATGAGGTTCGTGTTGTCGATGCCTTGAAGTGCTATATGGATATTACTTCCGAACGGCCGGCCATTTTCTACAAGGGCGAGAAGCTGGAAGGGTATGACGCCATCATTCCGCGTATCGGCGCCTCGGTGACCAAGTTCGGTACCGCCGTACTGCGACAGTTTGAAATGATGGGGGTCTATCCCATTAACGAGTCCGTCGCCATTACCCGCTCACGGGATAAATTGCGCAGCCTGCAATTATTATCCCGCAAAGGGGTGGGGCTGCCGGTGACCGGTTTTGCCCACTCGGTGAGTGATACCGAAGCCCTGATCAATCTGGTGGGCGGTGCGCCGCTGGTGATCAAGTTGATGGAAGGCACCCAGGGACGCGGTGTGGTATTGGCGGAAACCCGCAAGGCGGCCGAGTCGGTGATCGATGCCTTCCATGAGCTGGATGCCAACTTCATTGTGCAGGAATTTATCAAGGAAGCGGCGGGTTCGGATATTCGCTGCTTCGTGGTGGGGGACAAAGTGGTCGCCTCCATGATCAGAACCGCCAAAGAGGGTGAGTTCCGCTCCAATCTGCACCGTGGCGGTGAGGCCAAACTGGTCAAATTGAGCAAGGAAGAACGCAACACCGCCGTGACTGCCGCGAAAATCATGGGTTTGAATATGGCGGGCGTGGATATCCTGCGTTCAACACGCGGACCACTGGTGATGGAGGTCAACTCATCACCGGGTCTGGAAGGGATCGAGAAGGCCACCGGCAAGGATGTGGCCGGTATTGTCATCGAGTTTATCGAGAAAAACGCCAAACCCAACAAGACCCGTACCCGGGGCAAAGGCTAGCGACCGGGGGGAAAGCGGGTATACTACAGCCTGATGGAACACTCCCTCCTGATACATGAATACAAACCACATAACCATTAACGGCCGGACGATTCAGGCCGGTCAACGTGAAACCCTCGAACTACCGCTGGGTACGCTTTATACCCACGCCCCGTTGACCATGCCGGTGCATGTGGTCTGCGGCAAACAACCCGGCCCCCGTCTGTTTATCAGTGCCGCTATTCACGGTGACGAGTTGAACGGTGTGGAAATCATTCGTCGCCTGTTAAAGGACAAGGCCTTGCGACGCTTGAGCGGTATCCTGATCGCCATCCCGGTGGTCAATGTGCACGGCCTGCTCAATCACTCCCGCTATCTGCCGGATCGACGTGATCTCAACCGCAGTTTTCCCGGCAGCGATACCGGTTCACTGGCCGCCCGGGTGGCGCATATCTTTATCGAGGCCATCGTTAAGCAATGTACCCACGGTATTGATCTGCATACCGGTTCTCTGCACCGCAGTAATCTGCCGCAAATTCGCGCCAATCTTGATGATGCCGAGACGGCCCGGCTGGCCGGCGCCTTTGGTGTGCCGGTGATCCTGAACGCCAATATTCGTGATGGTTCCTTGCGTGAGGCCACCGCCGAACTGGGTCTGCCGATGTTACTCTATGAAGCCGGTGAGGCCTTGCGCTTTGATGAGCTGGCCATCCGCGCCGGGGTGCGTGGCATTAAAAACATCATGCGAGCCCTGGCGATGCTGCCCGCCTCCAAACATCCACGCAAACTGACCGAACCCTACGTGGCCCGTTCCAGCAGCTGGTTGCGGGCGCCGCGCAGCGGTATCTTCAATTCCACCCGGGACCTGGGTGCCCGCGTGGAAAAGGGGGCGGTGCTGGGTTATGTCTATGATCCGTTTGGCGGCACCGAGGCGCAGATCAAGGCCGGCTTCGAAGGGATCGTGATCGGTAAAAACAATCTGCCTCTGGTAAATGAGGGTGATGCCCTGTTTCATCTGGCGCGCTTTCATTCGGTGACCGACGTGGCGGAACAGATCGATGAGTTTCACGATTCCTACCACGAGGAATTACTCGATTCCCCCGTCATCTGATGCACCGGGCCGCAGTACTCGTAATCAGGAGTAATGGCGGTATAATGCGCTATATATAAGTAAAATATTCACGGCGCTTGACCGGCCGGTTTCTATTTCACGCTTTCCGTTTTGAATATGTCGGATCAGGACTGAGAGACAGGCCCACCACCTGTCACAAGGACAATCATGGCGATTGGAGAAAATATGCACAGTAATTCAGCTCTGGAACTGATTGCTTTTCCCTTGAGTGATCGCAAGCGGGTCAAGCGGTTTCTGAAAATGCCCTGGCATATCTATCGCGAGCACTACCCTTCACCGAACTGGGTACCGCCGTTACTGGCGGCGCAACTGGAGTTTTTCGACCCCGCCAAAAACCCCTTTTTTGAACACGCCGCATGTCATTGCT
The DNA here is from genome assembly GCA_029880855.1 of Gammaproteobacteria bacterium. Taxonomy (GTDB): domain Bacteria; phylum Pseudomonadota; class Gammaproteobacteria; order UBA6429; family Thiohalophilaceae; genus JAOUNS01. Next base: position 194,038 of record JAOUNS010000001.1, on the reverse strand, counting down.
GGCTGGTCTGTAAAGACGGCATTGATGTGGGACGCATCGTGGCCGTGGTTGACCGGAATTGGGAAAATTTCACCGGCAGCAAAACCGGTCAATTCGGTTTTTTTGAATCGATCAATGATCGTGAGGTTGCCGCGTTACTGCTGGAGACGGCGATAGACTGGCTGCGAAAACAAGGCGTACCGGAAGTGATCGGGCCGTTGAATTTTTCCACCAACCATCAATCCGGTTTCCTGGTGGACGGGTTTGATTCCCTGCCCTGTATCGAGATGACCTATAACCCGCCCTATTACGATGAACTTGTGAAGGCCTGTGGTTTTACAAAACTGCGCGACCTCTGGCAATGGGAAGTGGCAACCGTCGGAGCGATACCGGCCCGTATGCAGAAGTTATCGGAACGGCTGAAAAAACGCGGTCGCTTTACAATTCGCCATATGAATATGAAGGATTGGGATGCGGAAGTCGAACGCCTGCAGGAAATTTATAATGATGCCTGGACCGATACCTGGGGATTCGTCCCGCTGAACGAGCAGGAACTGCAATTCCTCGCCGCCAATCTAAAACTGGTGGTGCAACCGGAACTGGCCCTGATTGCCGAACTGGATGGCGAACCCATTGCGGTTTCCATCACCATCATGGATATCAATCCGCTGCTGCAAAAAATTGACGGGCGTTTATTCCCGACCGGCCTGTTGCGACTGATCTGGGGTTTAAAGATTAACAACACGGTACAGAGCGGGCGGGTGATTATTACCGGCGTCAAGCACAGCCATCAACATTCCGGCATCGGTTCACTGATGTATATTGAAACACGCATGGCGATCGAAAAGCTGGGCTGGAAATATGTGAACATGGGCTGGACGCTGGAAGATAATGATGATGTCAACAGTACCGCACGGTCCATGGACGGCCGAATCGTCAAGACCTTTCGGGTTTACTCCCGGGAATGTTGATTACCGCTGAGATAAGGTAGAATACAGCAGGTTTTGTGAGGAAATGACTTGTCGGGCAGGGGCGTTTTTATCTACTATCGAGACAGCGTATTCAGGGACAGCAGATCCGGAATATAGAAAACCGGGAAAACAGCAACTGGGGTTATATGGGAATTAATATCAAGCTTTATCATTCATCAACCGAGGATATACCCTGGGACGATTGGGAACAGGTACGTCGTAGTGCACAGGATGGTATGGTGATCGGTATGGAGCCGGATTTCCTGGCTATCATCGAGCGCACCATGGGGGATTGCAGCAAGATATGGTATGCGCTGATCTATGACGATAACCAGCAGCCGGTCGCCGTCGCCGTTCTCACTACACTGACAGTGGATCTGGCCATTATGGCCGGCAAGGGTATCCAGCGGACAGTCAACGCACTGCGCAAGATCAAATCATCTTTGATGAAAGTCACGATCATGTTTGTTGGTATACCGGTTTCGATCGGGCAGAAAGGGATGTTGTTTGTCCCGGGTGCTGATCAAGAGGCGATACTTGCTGAACTGGATAAAGTTGTGGTCAGGCTGGGTAAACAGGAAAAAGCGCCATTTGCCTGCTACAAGGAGCATATCGCGGAAGAGCTGGATGAGCTGCAACCCCTGCTCAAGCTGGGTTATCTGCGTCAGGACAGTCTCGACATGCATGTGTTTAATGAACGCTTCAGCAGCTTTGAAGATTATCTGAGCAATCTCAGTTCTCACCGTCGCCATGATGTGAAGCGCTCACTGCGCAAGGTGGAAAAGGCCGGTGTGGAAATCAAACGCTATACGTCTGCTGAAGATATTTGCCGGCTTTACACCACTGAAATCCACGCGATGTATAACGCGGTGGTGGATCAATCTGATAACAAGTTTGAAATCCTGCCGCGGGAATTTTTCCTGGACCTGGCAAGCAGTTTTGCCGGCAAAGTGGCGCTGACCTGCCTGGTGCAAAATGAAAAAATACTGGCATATAACTGGTCACTCAATTTGCACGATCACTACCACTTCATGTTTTGCGGTAATGATTATTCCCTGAACAACAAGCTGGATCTCTATTTCAACCTGATGTATGCCGAACTGGACTACGCCTTCAAATCCGGTGCAAGTGAAATACATGTCGGGCAGACGGCGCCACATTTCAAGATGCGGATGGGTTGTGTGCAACTGCCCCTGTACCTGTATATCAAGGGTACCGGTGTGATTTCCAATCTGATCATCAAGTTGGCAGGTGGTGCACTCTTTCCAAAACGACAGGATATGGAACCGGCGGATATCTACAATTCCAAATACAAGGCGAAGCAACAACAGGTGCCGAACTGATGGGGGTATCAACAGCAGCCATTAACGCCGCGATTTCAAGCCGCTATACGCTGGTGGATCGCTGGACGCTGAGCTATATGTTGATCGCAAGCTTTGCCCTGTTCTGGCATTTCAGTGCCTTGCCGCTCTATCTGCAAGTTCTGTTACCTGTCGCCCATGCGCTGATCTTTTGGTTGATCTACAGTCTGCCGCAAATCCGTCGTCGGGGCGGCGTGGGCGAATTTCTGGGGGATTGGTATCCCTTAATGTTGATCCTGGGGTTTTATTCCGAAGTGGGCGAGATCAATCGTGCTGTCGGTATTCATCACGATGAACCGTTGCAACAAATGGAAGCCATGATCTTCGGTTCCCAGGTGGCCATGGAATGGATCCGCGCCTGGCCCAATCCCGTTTTCAGCTGGTTTGTGCATCTGGGTTATGCCCTCTACTATTTTGTGGTGGTGGGAACGCCACTGGTTATCAGTCGTTTGGTGGGTCGTGCCGAGGGACAACGGTTGTTGCTGCTGGCCCTGATTACCTTTTACACCTGTTACACCATCTTCCTGATCATGCCGACGGCGGGACCGCTCTACGCTTTCCCGCCTGCCGATAATGAAGCGACCCGTACCGGGACGGCAGTTATTGTGGCCTGGTTGCTCAAGACCGGTGATGCCTGGGGTTCTGCTTTCCCCTCCGCCCATGTGGCGGTAACGGCCGTATTGACCATTGGAGCATTCCTGGTGCACCGTGCAGTCGGTTTATTTCTGTTCCCCATTATGGTGTTGCTGTCTATCGCGACGGTATATGGGCAGATTCACTATGCCGTGGATGCGCTGGGTGGTTTAATCCTGGCCGGGCTTGTTCTACTATTTCGCAAGCAACTCTGCAACGGCATTGCCTAACGGGCATGAGTTGATCCCGGTCGCAGCCGGTAAGGGGGAAAATGTTCTTTTTTCCATACAAGGTTGATCTGGCTCTGAATCGCTTCCCGATCATTACGGTGGCGATTTGTCTGCTTTGCATTGGCATTTTTCTCGGCCAGCTGAAAAGTGATCGCCGGGTCTATGAACAGGCCGGGGATTTCTGTGAAGAGATCGAAGAGGCCACCTTCCTGCTCAGTGTGGAGAAGATTACCGGTGATATGTTACCGGAATACTGTGCCTTGATACTGTCATCACTGCACCAGCACCGGGGCAGGGCCGAGTACATCAAATACATCGCACGGAATGTGGAACCCTTTAGCGGTATGAGCAAAGAAGAATCGCAGGGGATGATCGTGACCGCCGTGATGCAGCAATACGAAGGGTTTCGCAAGAAGACGGACGACTCTTTCACGGTCAACCTGATGCACTATCCCCATTCCATGAATCCGGTGAAAATGATCACCTCAGCCTTTGCCCATGGCGGTTGGGAACACCTGCTGGGTAACCTGATCTTCTTCTTTGCCTTTGCCGCCTCGGTGGAAATTGTCACCGGCGTGAAAAAATTTCTCATGCTGGTCATTGGTTTAAGTCTGGGGGTGGGAATCTTTTATTCCATCTCCATGGCTGGTGGCGCCAATATTCCCACCCTGGGATTGTCCGGGGTGATATCGGGCATGATGGGTATGTTTGCCTTCCTGATGCCCACGCTGAAAATTCGCTGTTTCCTGTTTTTCTTCGTCTACATTCGCTTCTTCACTGTCTCCGCGTGGATACTGGTGGCGGCCTATGTGGGTAAGGATATTTTCTATATGCTTAGCTCGCCGGGATACAGTGAAATCAATTTTGTTGCCCATGTCAGCGGCGCGGTGCTGGGTTTTCTCAGCGGTCTGGTCTTCTTTGGACCGGAGCGGGCCAGAGTCAAGGCAGAGATCGCGCATATCAAGGATGTTTAATACATCTTTCTGTCCCGCCCTTCTGAACAGGCATGAGCACAGTTTGTGCCGTTTGGGCAGACAGGGAAGCGGTTGATGTCCGAACAAAATAAAGGCCCCGCTGCGGGTTAATGCAGTCGGGGCCTGGTATTCAGTCTGCTTTAAAAAAACGTTACGATACTCGTGTCTTTGTTCAGACTATAGAACGACGTCGCCATTTGCGGCAGATCGGAATCTGAACGGCCTCTGTCAGAGGCAAACCGGATATAACCAACCGGTTTCCCTGTTGTGCAATCATACAAGGCGTTACACACGACCTTGGCAGTGATATTGGGTGTGCTACCATGGACTTCAACATATCTGCCTGTGCCATTCTTAAAAAAATGTTCGGGTAAGTCACCTGCACCCTTAATATCCAGCGCAGCCTTGGCGCTTTGACGCACCGCCTCATCTTTGCTGTGTACGGGGATGCGCTTGTATGTTGCTGTTCCGATAATTACCTTGTCACCAACGACTTTAACGGCTCCGGCCATATAACCTCCAAAATTGTCCTGATTGTTCCAGTGCATTACTCCAGACGTCAGTATATTGGTGGATGTGAAAGGCGGCAATCATAAAATTGTCATGCCTGGACTATTTCCAATGCATGTGACATCCAGATTGGGCATCATTTAACCATGGCAGGCGCAGGTCAGATGTTCGGCAATCTTGTCATGCGTTGAACATGACCGATGTTTGGGATATGGTCAGGGCACTGCCCGGCGCTTGTTCACCAGGGTTATATCAGTGATAAGCAATAATCGATAAATCCGGCGAAACATTCATAAGACAAATGGAACGATGAAAAGCCGGAACCATAAAAACTGACAAAGGATGCAAGCATGACCGCACTGGAACAGATCCAAATCAATCCCAATTACTTTACCCTCACAACCATCAAGTTGTGCGTCATTTCCTATTTTGATGCGCACCGCATCCCGGAGGCCGTGGCCAGTGATTGCGGTCTGCGCGTGGTCTGGGGGCCGGCGCAACTGGCTCATTGGGACGGAATCCCCTACAGCCTGATGTTCATTGCCGAAAAGGCCGACAGCGGTGAACTTTTTGTCGTGATTCGCGGCACCAACTTCGAAAGCCTGAGCGCCTGGCGCAGTGAAGATTTTGCCGTCGGCAATAGCCAACCCTTTGCCGCTTTACCCGGTAACCCGCCCAAGGTACCAACCGATGCCTTGATATCCCAAGCCACCTTTAACGGCATGACTGACCTGCTCAACCTGCGCGACCCCCAAACCGGGCGCTCCGCCGTTGAATTCCTGCAAGCCTCGCTGGCGGAATATATCTACGTCACCGGCCATAGTCTTGGCGGCACACTGACCCCGACCATGGGCGCCTATCTTAATGCCATGATCTATGACGGTCAGTCCAATTCCGATATCGCCATGTGGTCCTACGCCGGACTGACGCCCGGCGGCAACGGATTCAACCAATACTTCAACCAAATGCTGCCCAACGTCCTGCTGCGATATCACAACACTCTGGATATCGCCCCTTACTGCTGGTATGCCAAAGACGGGATTCGGGATATCTACAAGCCACACAAACTGGCGTGGTCCTGGGCGGAAGAAAAACTGGTGGACAGCCTGTTTACCGAAGCGGCGCATTCCGGTATCGGTTACGCCCAACCGGTTGCCGGGATTGGTCTGGAGGGTGTGTTTGACAGCAGTATCATTGAAGATTATTCCTGGTTCGCACAGGCCCTCCACCAGCATCATGTGAGTACCTATCGGTATTTGATTGAGCGGACGGTGTTTGGGTGAGGGGATCAATGTTGTAGTCGTTGTGCGATACTGGACGTTGTTCTGTTCCGCCCGCCACAGCCGCGCAGCGGCGGGCGGAATGGTTTTATATTTTTATTTATTTTTTGTTCCCACGCTCTGCGTGGGAACGGGTATGCATCGCTGCGCACCGGCCGGGAATTTGATGTCGGGGGATGATCCGGTATCATGGTGTCATGTTTGAATTTCATGCAGGTATATAGCATTATGGAATTAATGAAAAAACTGCTTGTATTTATATTTCTTCTGACGCCACTTGCAGTGAGGGCATTAGATGTATATCAAAAAATACCACTGGAAGAAGGTATTGTATTAAACGTCAAGAAGGAAGTTGCCAATCGTTCTTTTCCTCATGCCTATTATGAACAGGCAATTTCCTCAATTCCGAAAATATATCCGGAGCACAAATTTCTTGCGAAAAGACGCTACGGCAAGCTGGGTAAAGTTCAGTATTCTATCGTGTGTTATAAAGAAAAGCTGACAAGCGATTTTGTTACGATAAGCGGAATTGCGACGTATAAAGATAAGGCATGGTTTTTTGAAACTCTGGTGCCAAAGACAGCGTTTGGTGATGGGTTGTTGATTGTGTTGGAGGCGGTAGAAAACTTTCCCTTACAACAAGACATTACAGTCGATCAATAAAACCCGTTAGTTGAGCCTTTCGATGTGGTTGGTGAAAAATAAATGACAATGAGCCTGCTGCTAAAGTGCCATGATGTAAAGACGATCAGGTCTTTCTGTAAAGAAATTCTGAAATTCAATGTTGCTGACAGCACCAATAGTATATGCGCTATAGAGAAAAAAAGGTGGAGTTTTCTTGTTCCCACGCACTGCGTGGGAGCGGTTATGAATCGCTGCGCGCCGGCCGGGAATTTGATGCCGTGGAATGATCCGGCATCATGGTGTCATGTTGAAATCGAGAGCAGGGTGAGACAGTAGAGTTGGAAATTAATCCTGTCCTGAGGAGGTACCTCCTGCATTGTTTGAGGATCACTCCCTTTGCTGCCGGGTGATGGGGTTTGATTTTTGGATAGATCCGGTAGCGGCAGGATGCCGCTGTTTGCCAAAGGGCCAGGGATGGCCCTTTTGGCAAACGCAGTCAGAAATCAAATTCAATCATGTGTTTGCGGCAGCAAGGGCGGCCTTCTCTTTGGTTACTTTCTATTGGCCGCGCAATAGAAAGTAACCCGCCACAGCCGCGCAGCGGCGGGCGGAATGGTTTTATATTTTTATTTATTTTTTGTTCCCACGCTCTGCGTGGGAACGGGTATGCATCGCTGCTTACCGGCCGGGAATTTGATGCCGTGGAATGATCCGGCATCATGGTGTCATGTTGAAATCGAGAGCAGGGTGGGTTGTCTCCTGCCCGGAACTCATTCAACTCTGTCAGTGACATAACGGTATATATTTTTTTGGGATGCGTTTCTGAGTATGTTGTCGATTGAACTGGCTGTTGGTATTTGCGAAAAAATAAAGTGTTTAAAGCGGATGTTCCCGACTTTGAGTGTAGAGGAAACCGGTTTATGGTTCTGGATATGAATAGTGCGGTACAGATTTTTTTGGATATGGACACCAGGGGGCTTTATGAAAATTACATCTGTAGATATTTCTTTTGTTAAAGCGGCGGTTCTTTGTCTGGCCGTTTTGGCTGCAACCGATTCGATTGCAAGCGAAAAATCCATAAATCCGGAACAGCATATCGGGTTGTATGAAATTATCAATTCGGAGTGTAATGTTCCGAATAATGAGTTTAATCCATGTGGCTCCACCCTGTTTTTTGAAATTGTAAAAGGTCAGTTTGTGGGGGTTGAAAAAAATGAACTGGCTTATGTGTTTTGGAGCGGCGATCCAAAAGAGGGATCCGAACTCAGTTATACGTCGCACCTAATACGCAAACACAAATCAGCCAAGACAGCAGACGATATTTTCTGGCTGAATAATGACAGTGAATCACAGGAGTATCTGGTTTTTTCCGGGGGAAGACTGGTTGGATATCATGTCGTTTATCATGGCAGTAATAAAACAAAGCGAAGAAGTATTCATTACAGACTTAAGCCTGTCCGGCGCGGGAATTTGCCACATGTGCAAATGAATTACCCGGGGAAAGACTGATTCGAGTCGTGATTACGGGACTGAAAACAGGCGAATAAACCACACAAACTTTCGACCGGCAGCGCTGATTTTTCGAGTCAGGCAAACAAACTGATTGCGTAACCAAAGAATGGACTATCAAATCAGAAGAAAGAAGTCAGAACTCGATTCAACCGGTTATATGGAAATCGGTCCGGGTAAATACGCCGGTAAACATTGGCAGGAGGGATTTCTTTTCGTGTGGGAGGATGCTTTTGGTATGGCCGAAGGTGTTGTGCTGAAATATTTTAATAGTTATGACCATTTCGGAATGAATGAGATTCCAAAAGATACAGGCGTACTGATTTCTGCCGAGTGGCGCAAGGCAGCGGATAATTTGCCGGCAGCCGATGCAAGTGAATATCCATCTTTACTCAATCTTGATGCAGCATACCGCTCCAACCTGGAAGCAGAAGTGTCTGGTAACAAACAGTCAATCAGCCAATTGCTCATTGAGTTGGCAGATTCATTGGATGAGTTCTATAAGACAGAGGATTGGGTTTGTATTCTCGGTATGTAATGCATAACAAACACAACAACACCAACAAAGTTATTGATGATACGATAAACAGTCTGGAACAGCATGGCGATTGTCAGCCACTCCGTTCGAATGATCGGGATATGTCTTTTTGACCATCGCTGGTTGTTGTTGTCGGAGTTTACAAAAGGGAATAGAATGTTTGACGCAGAACAACAGACAAACAGGACAAGACAAATGCTTTCCAAATACAGATACCTGGGTTTCATTTTCATTGCGGGGTTGATTCTGGCCGGGTGTGCAGCTACCACACCGACAAAAAACACCGGCAGTGGTACTTTCGTCTTTGATGTACCGGAAAACCGCTTTCGGGTCATTATTCCTGATCTGCCCCACATTGAGATGCATGCTCATCCACTGGCGTCATCCGGGGCTCATTTTCGCTTTATGGGCGGAGATAAAAAAGACGGCTACAGTATTTCGATACTTACCCCAACGGCGGATAAAGGCATGAAACCTGAACATTGCGCCAATGCCGGTTATGCGAGCCTGCTGAAGCGTTATGGTTTGAATGAAAAATATGTTTTTCGCCGGAAGAATAATTCGAGTACCTACATTGTTCTGTTTCCTCATCGTGCCGGTCCTCTTATCCAGTTAAAGGCTTATCTGTTGTCAGGCTACGACGGGGATCACTGTATTGATGTGCATATTTCGAAAAATCTGCTTGCCCCTTCTGAAGAAGAGGTAAAGGAAAAATTGCTCGCCTGGTATCAGGGTTTCACACAGTCCTCAATTGACCACTACTAATCGTTTCGGGGGGCTGATTAACCGTGAAAGGTTGATAGAAGGTTGGGAAAGCCGGTTTCCCAACCTTGCGGTCATTAAATAATCCCCGCTCTCTGCAAGGCGGTCGCCAATGGGGTCTGACTTGTTGTCAGTATGAACTGATCGGGGCGGTCATTCTTCAGATTCACTTCGTTATTCCATAAATAGCGCATCTCAAGCAATCCTTGCATCAGGACGGAAAACGGGCTGCACAGGCGTATCACCCACCAGGGGAAGCTGGTCTGTGTCACTTTTTTACCGGTCAGTTGCTCAATCTGCGTCATCATTTCATCAAAACTCAATTGATAGCCGGCAAAGTGATGCACACTGAACGCGTCAAGCCGGTGTCTGTTTTCCAGCAGATTGACTGCCGACACCGCTACATCCGGTAAATAGGCCCAGGTATGTTTGATGTCTGCTCGACCGGGCAGGGTCAGTTTATAACTGTTCGCCTTTTTCACGATCAGCCTGTTCAGCCAGCTTGTTTTGGCGTCGGCGGCAATAAAGTCACCGGCGCGAATGATGATCACCTGCGCCCCCTGTTCCGCTGCGAGGGCCAGACGCTGTTCCATGCGTTGCCTTGTATGACCTTTATCTGTTTTGGGACAGGCCCGGCTCTGTTCCGTAAAGTCGGGACCGTCAGCCGGATCATAGATGTAGACATTGCCGGGAAAGAGCAGGGTCATATTGAACTCTTCCGCCACTGCGGCGGCGTTATCCAGCCAGGGAACCGCCTTATCCTGCCAGTCATAATTGGCCGGGTTGACAGCATAGACCATGATGTCATGGTCGGCGGCGGCGGTGCGCAAGGCCTGACGATCCGCCACGTTACCTTTAACCAAATGGACACCGGGATGCTCAGTCTTGATGTTGGCCGGTTCACGCACCAGCGCGGTCAGGGCATAGCCTTGTGCGGACAAGGCCCTGGCCAGGTGACTGCCGAAACTGCCGCTGATACCGAGGATGAGTGCCTTTTTCATATTCTGCTCCTTTTGCATTGTGGTTGCGTCTGAGCAGAGTATTGCTATACATTATCGTTGAGGGAATAGAATAATATTAATATCAGATATGCAAAAATGAATAGTATGGACTGGGACTTGATCCGCAGCTTTATGATGGTTTTTCGTCAGGGCAGCCTGTCAGCGGCGGCCCGTGAATTGGGGGTGTCCCAGCCCACCCTGACCCGGAACATCCAGGCACTGGAAACACAAACCGGTCTGAATCTGTTCCGGCGCTCATCGCGGGGTCTGGAACTGACCGAAGCGGGACGCAATCTGGTGGATGCCGCCGGCCGCATGGACGAAGCGGCGGACAGTTTTGGTCGTATCGCGGCGGGTCTTTCCGATGTACTCAACGGTGATGTGCGGATCAGCGCCAATGATGTGGTGGGCGTTTACCTGTTGCCACCGGCCATCAAGGCACTGCGCGAACTGCACCCCGGCCTGCAAATCGAAATTGTGATAGATAACAGGATCAGCAACCTCAGCAAACGGGAAGCGGATATCGCCTTGCGAATGTTCCAGCCCACGCAACCTGATCTGGTGGCCAGACGACTGCCTGATATGGCGCTGGGTTTTTTCGCCCATACTGACTATCTTAAAAAATACGGCATACCTGAGACAATGGAACAGTTTGTAACGCACAACATCATTGGTATGGATGAAGGCATGGAGTTTATCGAGGGTGGACGACAATTGGGCTTTGAGTTTGAACGACACCACTTTGCGATCCGGACTGACTCTCTGCTGACGCAAATCAACCTGCTGCGCAGCGGGGCCGGTATTGTGGGGACGCATGTGGGGCTGGCCCGTCATTGGCCGGAACTGGAACAGATCCTGGACTGGATTCCATTACCACCATTACAGTTCTGGCTGGTTTGCCACCGCGATATTCAGTATAACCGGCAGATCCAAACCGTCATGAGTTTTCTGGGCGACTGGTTTGTCGATGACCCATACCGACATGCCATGCTGCCGGACATGCGCTGAACAAAACAGACGAGATGTACTGCAGTGTACGATGACACCATTAACAAGGCGCTGGCCAAACTGCCGGAAATCCTGCGTCAGGATATGGAGCGTAACCTGTGTACCTGTAATGATGTGCCCAGGATCGATATCATCACCGCCATTGTGAACGGCGCGACCAGTGTGGAAGCGATTCGGGAAGAAACATACGCCACCATGGGTACAGGCTGCTGCAGACAACAGGTTGAACGCTTGCTTGAATGTCTTTGCGCACCGGAAAAAGCAAAGCGTAACAGGCGATCAAAGCAACGCTCAGGTGAGTCGAAAACGAAACGATAATCTGCCATGTAATTGCCTGGTTCAGCCCGGGCGTTGTGGTACAAATATATTACGCAAGTATTGTGAGAATATCGGGAGGCAAGTGTGACAAAAAGTGTAAACGTGTATCTGGCGACATTATGTGTTGTGTTAATTGGCTGCAGTGAAAAAGAACCTGAGGACGTATCATCGACCAGCAACCCGGATATTAAACTGGATTTATTGTTTACCCATGATGGTTGCAGAGTATACAGATTCTTTGACGCCGGAAATTACGTCTATTTTGCCAAATGTCACACTGATGAAAAGGATGCAAAGGAGAAAGAAAAATGACCCGGGCCGGAACAATTATGTTGCTGACCGGTTTGTTAGTGTCGGGCTGCGGTAAAATGCCGGAACCGGAAATGACATCAAACACGACGAATGAAGAATTTGATGCACACAGAATGTTTGCATATGAAGACTGTAAGGTCTATCGGTTTCGAGACAGGTCGCGGGAACACTACTTGTTCAATTGCGACAAGGAAACGTATTTGATAGCTGAATATCAAACGTCCTGTGGAAAAAATTGTGTAAAAATAATTCAAAAGAACGTGAATACAATTTATCCAAAGCGATGAGAAAAAATTGACAGCCCATCAGACTGCCGGAAAGGCCGATGATGCCGGCCAGTATTTGACCATGATCTGTGTGGAGCAAGCATAAATCGCAAAAACACGGAAATATGGCTCTATATTTAAGGTATAACAGGCGATGCTGATTTGAAGTCACCTGCAGCAATGACTATAATCGTCAAATATTTTATCGGATATTTATCCATATTGATCCGGTATCCGGCAACAAAGTAACCACGCAGGCCGATGATGGCGACATCGCAATCTAACCGGCTTTTCTAATCAAGCATAATGAAAAACAGGGGGATCGATGGATAACAACAGCAACGAAGACAAGGATCTGAAAGGACTGGGTGGCTGGTTGATTTTGGTTGGTATCGGTGTGGTTTTATCGCCAATCAGACTTCTTGTTACCTTCGTCCCGCTCTATATACCTATTTTTCAGGATGGGACCTGGGAAATGTTGACGACGGAAGGCGCCGAGGCCTATAACCCGCTCTGGGCTCCGATGTTGATGCTGGAAATCGGCTACAACGTGATCATGGTGTTCGTATCCATCTATCTCATCTATCTGTTTTTTACCCGCCACTATCTTTTCCCTAAAGTAATGATCGTTGTAATGGCCGCTTCAATTGTATTCATACCACTGGATGCCTGGTTGATCACCTTCATTGTACCGGGTGAAGCCGTATTTGACAGTGAGACACTCCGGGAATTTTCTCGCGTACTGATCGCCGGTTGTATCTGGATACCATACATGCTGGTATCAAAACGGGTAAAACTCACGTTTGTTGAAGGGAAGAACAAGTTAAATGAGGATGTGGCACAACAGTCTGCCATGTAATTGAATAGGCCAAGCCGCTTGTCTGATAACAGGCATCCCAGCGGCAGGTCTGGAAAGAAAACACCACCCGGGAAAAGGGAATGAAAATGACTCGGTTGATTAACTGCACCTCGCTTGAATGGGCGTTTAAGTGCCCCAAAAATTGGGACGAACTGACGCACACGGAAAACGAGAATATCCGGTATTGTCAGGTCTGCGACAATAATGTCTACTTTGCCAACGATGCAGGCCAATTGGACAAATTGGCGAGCGAAGGAAAGTGCACCGCATTTGAACATTCTCAACATGGCACCAGGACCGGCATCGTTATGGGCAAGGTCAGGGCGCCAAGGCCTGAAGAAAGGAAACAGAAGGAATAGACAACGGGATCAGGTCTTATAGTGCAATGTTCGACTATCTAACCTGTATGCTATTGCAAGACCTGACCCCGTTTGTGACCCCGTTTGTAGATTTTCAACGCCATTTTGTAAAAGAAAATTAACCAGCGAGTTGTGCATTAACAGGACACGAACTCCCATTATCAACATCATGTCTTCTCCCCACTCCGGATCCATTTTAAAATCCAGCGGCTCCTGCAGGGGTTGATCTATACGCCTGCCCATACCAAAACAGGCGCCATCAGGTAAAGATGGGTAATCGGAGATGTGTCCCGGATCATCATAAAAATCATCATCATCTAACAGTCGATAATACATATTCGCTAACCCGGTTCTTGATATTGAGACAAGTATCCTGCAGTGCCATGATAACAGTCGGTTGCGTTTAACCTGCACTTTCCAATACAGCCAGAAAATCAGCATCGTCCCAATAGGCTTTAAAATCCGTTTCAGCCAGACATTTTTCCTTTGTTATGAACTGTCGGAGCGAAATCGTCAGATATTCGAGAAATGCCGGTTTGTTGCCGTGTAGTGCATAGTAGCAACTCAGATTGTAGGCGGTGTTGGAGTAACTTTGGTCATCCGCTTTTATTGCGACCACCTCTTTCGCCAGTGCGATAATGCGTGAGGTTAACGTTTCATCATCCGGTCCAAGGTAACAGGCCAGGGCGACAGCCAGTGATGAGAAGGACTCCACCGGATAGCCGTCGAGGATATTCGCCTTGTTCATTTGCCTGCGTTCCTTGAAAGTGGGCTTCCTGCCTTCGATGACGGGCAGCGGGTCGGGGTGCTCTCGTTTGAAATCCACCAGATCCAGAAGGAAGCGGACGAAACAATCTGCCAAGGCGTAATCTTTCTTCATGATGCGTTGTTCCAGGTCTGTACTGGTATACATCAGAATGTTGCCAAAGGTCTCTGTGTCGATGAGCGCCTGATTGTCCGGATCGGCAAACAGGCGATTTGCTTCGGTACAGTCGCCTTTCGAAAAGGCCCAGCTGATAGCGGACTCCAGTGATCTGCGTTGTTCCTTAAGGGCTTCGCGGGCGCGTTCTGCCGCAGGGTCCAGACCATTGAGTATGGCCAGCGTATCCTTTGCCGTCTGGAGAGCGTCCGGCTCATCGTGATGACCGTCACGGACAGACCATTCCACACATTTGATAAAAAACTCGCGCTCATTGCACTCATCCGCGAAGCTGAGCGCAAACTGCTTGGCGGCATCGGGATGATTGCAAAAGAGGGGGAACAGTAGACGACCAAGGTCGGTTTCCGGGTAGCGTTTGCTACGCTGATTCGCAAAACAGCGACGGTACATCTCACACAACGCATCAAATGACAGCGCGTTGGCATGGGTATAGAGCAGGTTGCCGGCAACATGATATCGGGCCGCCTGTAACAAGGGGATATCACGACCTATGCGTTCGAGTAATTCGCTTGCCGTTGCCGGGTCGTCGGTGGCAAACAAATCGGCAAGCTGTTTGTCTGCTGCAAGTTGTTGCAGGAGCGCCTTTAGGGACTGAGTAATTTCCTCTGGATGGTTTTGTTGAACAATACGTTGCAGCAATTTGCTCGCAGAATCGATATCGTCGCCATACTTTCTACAGTCCTGCACGTATTGCTCTATTGCCTGCAAGAGCATCTCAACGGGTTCATCCTTCAGCTTTGCGAAAGCGGTGGGAAACAGTTCTGCAAAACCATCAGCACCGTCAGTCGACAACACACTATAGTCCAGACCGTGGAGCAGGCGGATCAGGGCCGTGGCGCAAAACTGCCCGAGCAGGGTATCGATCAGTTGATCGAGCACTGTCTTTTCAAAGCACCGGTGTCCGGGGTCATACTCATCCCTGGCCGCAATCACGATATCAACAAAGGCATTCTGCGCATCGACATGCTTGCGCCGGATCAATTCCCTGACACAGATCACAACAAACCCGTAGTTATCGAACAGCGAGTGCAGGCCAATTTTACACAGGTGCAGCAGGCTTGCCTCATCCAGGGCCTTGATGTTTTTTGTTAACGCGGTGTCCAGGGCCGGGATGGCGACGGGTTTATTGGCGGCATTCTTCTGTTTGAATGACTTCAGACTATCCCGATCCAGACTAATCAGAAATGGAGCCAGAGCAGAGATATCATCAGGTATGGCGACTTCACCCATTTTTACTTCCCTTTACGCTTGTTATTGGAATATGGCAATTCTAACAGTTCAGGGGGAAGTGTGGAAACTCGAAGAGGTGTCGGTAATAACGCTGATTTTGATATAAACAGATGAAACTGGATTACGGGGTGATAAAATGTTTTGAAACTGAACCAAACAGATTTGGTTATAAAATGAACAGAGTCGTTATTTGTAGAGATTGAATGGATTAATGTTATTCGATGGTCGGGACAGGGTTGTATAAAAATATGGAATCGAATTCACTTTGAGTCGATAATAAGAACCGTTTTATTTCACCGTGCGATAGTTTAATAATGGCGATTTGCTTTGATTTACAGATCAGTTTTCTTGATGATGAAGTGGATCACTCTGCGTTTGCCGCTCTGCTTGCGCAGAGAATAAAACCATTTCGGGACATCGAGTTTCATCCATTGAGCCATACCTTTGTGACAGTGGATGGACCTTATCAACCACAACAACATGTGACACCAAAAAATGTCGGCTTTGCCGTATCATACGATACCGGTCAACACCGTGAGATGGATGATGAAGAATGCCTCGACCTCAGCCTGCATATGTATGATTTCATCAGAGACCTGCCGTATTATCAAATAGCCCTGGTTGGATGGGAAATCAACTTCTTGTCCGATTACCTCACCTGGGATGAGTCGGACCGCGTCATTGAGGTGGCTGAAGTGGAAGGTTTGGTGGCAGCGAAGCGGTTGTTTGAGCATGTGGCTGATAAAGCAGTCTGGGTGGAGTTTGACAAGAACCACTACTGGATACCCTGTGAGAGCGCGATGGGGAATATATTTGGCGATGATTAAAACCGGATATATTTGGTATTGCTGCGTAATCTGCTATATAGCCATTGAGAAGGGCTGCGACATCATTGATTATTAACCAGTATAGAGAAATTCCGGGATATGATCATATTGCTTAAACGAATAGCCGCTGTTTTGTTGCTGACAGCATTGTTTCTGCCTATATCGGAAACCGCTCTTGTGCCCTCTGTGAATGGTGCAGAGCAACGCACCGGCATGAATCTGATATATGCCTATACCGCATATAAACATGCAGATATGAAAACAGTGCTGACAGTAGCGGCAATGATATTCCCCATCCTGTTGGTCATCCTTGCAGCAGCGAGACGCAACCTGCAGGAATCGCTGGTTATGAACCTCACCGAGGTTATGCTTGGTGCAGGTTTATTAATAATCGTGGTAATGGTTGAAAGTGAAAACCAACCCGTGTCAGGTTATTACCTGACTGTCGCTGCATTGGCACTGTTCCTTGTTGCAGCTGTTATCAATACAATTAAAATCATTAAAAATTTAATCAATTCATCAAAGTATTTGGTGATGTAAGTGATCGGGTATTAATAAATGACAGGAGAGCACCATTGCCTTGCGGAATAAGACAGGAACGGAGACAGTTTATTTGACAAAGCCGTTTGAACTTAAGAGGGCAAGTCAATGACTTGGCCAACATGGTGCGGTCAGCAGAAACAAATATATTGATTAAAATATTATACATAAACATACCTGATCTTGACAGGGATATAGTATAAAACAGAAATAGTCAGGCTGGATTTTTTGTTTTACTTGTCGAGAATTTCGGTGCAGACTTCTCATGAGAATAGATGGTCTGTCCATTGGTTGCTGTAGTTCTCCGGTTAATATTTCATTCCTTAATGTGGGGGTCAGGGTGAACCTCAGGGTTACTAATATGCTAAAACGATTTCTTTCAGATCCACATTTTTTGTTCAGATATTATCTTGGCAACGCAGGTGCTTTTATATTGGCGCTCGCCTGTTTAACAGCTTACTCGCCGTGGTTTGACATGGCACTGTATTGGCCATGGATAGTGCTGCTGCTACCCCTGGCGCTCGGCGGGCTGGTGACGGTTATACTTTGCGGACTCTCCTACACAATCCTGTTCTTTTTCATGAGCCGGCAACCTCTACACGATTGGTATATATTGCTGCCTTTTTTGGGTATTTTATTTGGCCTGTATGCCCTCGCGTTTGTTCACCTGGCAGGCCATCATGCACTCGGCAGGAATTGGTTGAGTCGGCTTATTGGGGAACTCCTTTCTGTGCCATTATTAATAGGCTACCCAGGCTGGTGCGTGATTCATACATTGCATCACAAACATACCGATGACCCCATACTGGACCCCCATCCGACAGGAGAAAAGGATTTTCTGGAGTTTGGTGGTTTTATGAAAAAGGCCATGATTGATCGCATTGGCGACCTCTACAAAAAAACGTTTGCAGACCGTAAACATCACAGATTGGAATGGGAGATAACGAAATCATTGCTGGTTATAAATCGTCTGTTACGAGCATTTTTTATTTTTTTACTGCTTAATCCACTCGGTTTCGTTTTATTCTATGTGCCTGCCTTTATTGCACAAACAGCATTTTTTATTCACTTCAACTGGGTAACACACCGCAGTACAGGTGATGGCCGGTACCAAGTGCTGAACATCGACAAGGGGATTTACTATAGGGTTATTAACACGCTGCTATTCGGCGCCTACTACCATAAAAATCATCATTTATTGCCAGGTTTATTTGACCCACGTAACCTCGACAGAAATAATGGGGTCGAATAAAAGCGCTTCGTATCCGGCCGGCAATTTTGATGATTTGCGGTCTGGCTTTGTGTAATCCAGAGAAGGGATTGGCATACAATCCACATGTCGGTTAATTGTGCGCAGCAAATTAATGAGTCGTTGCTAATTTGGTTCTTTGTCTTTTATGGCGGGGTCGTTCTTGCATGCCGATAACGGTTCGGCCCAGGCCTTTTTGACGACCAATATATATTGGTTTTTTTTGTCGGTCGTCACCTGGATTAAAGGGGTCGTAGCCCTTTACAAGAATACCAGGGCAAAACAATCGTTGGGGTTCGCCGGCTCACCCGCAACCTACTCCACACATTTAATTATCTCTGCGCCCTCTGCGGCACCGCGTTCTCTGCGTTACTCACCAGACAGTGAGAGATGAACAGCCGTTAATCAAACTGACGAAAACAGGGTCAGTGAATAATTGTTGCTGATATAAGCTGACATGAATATCAGCAAGCATTGTTCACTGAACCCATAAAGGACTAAACGTTAAATAATTTCGTCAGTCCTTCTTTTTGATTGACTGGCCGGCTCACTATTCGTGACCCTGCAACCTTCATGTCAATTTCCTCCGCCACACCACCGTGTATCCAGAGTGCGGGTTGGGTCTGTTTGACCAGCGGGTCGAATTGACGGATAAAGGTGCGGTTGGGTCGGTGGTTGGTATAAAGCGGGCGTTGATTGGCGGAGACAAGTGCGTGAGTGGTGATGACCAGAGTCTTGCCGGAAAAGGGTTGGGACAGAAGAGAGACCAGTCTCTCCCTGCTTTGGTGATGCAAACGAACCGCATCCTGTGGGGTGAGGATACCCAACTCCTGCATCAACAGCGGATCAAACAGAACCGGGCTGGAGCCGGAAGGTGAAAAAAAGCACTCAGGCGCATTGAGCTGACCGGCATCGGTCCAGACCATCGCGCCGATAAAACGCACACCTGCTGACACCACCGAATCCGATACCAGAACATGCACACCAGGCGGCGCGGACTCCTTCAACTCAGCCAACACCGCCAAACCCTGACCACACAACTCATACGGTCCGGGGACATAAATAACCGGTTTGGTGAAACCCTGATGTCGTAACCAGACCAAACCACCCGCACCTCTCCCCACATTCCCCGCCAACACCAACACATCCGCATCGGACTCAGGCAACACAAAACCACCTGTTTCAATGTGGAGATCGCTGAGGATGTGGAGTTTGAGGGGCATACTTGTCGGGGCTTGTGTAGTAAACCCAACTGTATGAGCGGCAAGACAATAACACCACGCAATATATTGCGGGTTAGTGGAAAAAATAATGAATTGATTATTATTTAATCTTTCGCATACCTGAAATTGACAGGTTGCTGCCTTAGTGGGTAAACAACCCATATTTCGGGTTTTACAACCCGGAGATTTCGGAGCAGACTTGGACGAGTGGTGCAGAACTCTGTACTTATTTAAAGTCTGCTTTGTCCACTTTTACCCCTATTTATGTATTCTTATACACTTTGAAGCTCAATAGATATGACGGATTCTGAGAATAATACAAAACAAAGCGTCTTTCGGGCATTTAATGTTGCAGACTTTGTTTCTTATCAAAGCTGGTATCGGCTGGAATCAATTTTAAATAGTAATGGTGGCGCGTATGGCATTGGCGGACCGCGCGGTTCCGGAAAAACCTGGTTAATTTCAAGATGTGTTGAGATGGCGCGTGAAAAGGGCGGGGTGGGTCTATGGTTTCCAACACCAAGTGACTATGGTGCTGAACCATTCTTGACTACCCTGGCTGATAATTTTGCTCATGAGGTTCAGCTTAAATTTTCCAGTGGTGCTCCACGATGGTATAGCAGATTTTCCTCTGTCTGGTTGTTTTCAATATGTATAGCTAATCTGTTTTTTATGTATATGAATGGTAACTACCCATCAGAGTTGCTCAGGAATTATAGCAATATGTTTTTTCACACAAAGCCATATTTGCTAAGTGATGTTGTTTTGCAGTTAACAATGGCTATTGTCTGGTTTGGGTCTGTTTATCTTGCAATGGCTTCATTTTTTGCTATGTATTCTAAAAGACACATTTCAGTATTGCTGTATAGTCAGGCAAACGATCTTCGACAACGATTGCGGTATTCGGAAACTCAAAGTAGAGGGTTAGAATCAACAGCTAAACTCGGTTTTAAGTCGAGCTTTGATTTTAAAGTTAGCCAGAAACAAGATCTGGCAGAACGTGCTTTAACTATTGCATCGTTGGTATATGAATTTCGCAATTTTATACGCTTGGTATCTCAAAGTGTCTCCGGCCCAGTAGTGATTGGGATAGATGAACTTGATAAGCTACATGATGCTGAAACAGCCAAAAAGCTTCTCAGAGACATCAAAGGAATATTCGAAGTAGATGGCGTCCACTTTTTTATATCGGTTTCTGATGAGGCCAGAAAGACACTCAATCTTGGTTCTATATTAGAAAGAGATGAGTTTCATAGTTCATTTTATACAGTGATCGATACTTTGCCGATTTTGCCGGAACAATGCGCAGATTTATTAGAACAACGTAGTCCAGGGTTGATTGAACATAATGCACAAACTTCAATTGGAATATTAAGCGGCGGGAATCTTAGGGAGGCGGTAAGGTTGGCTGATATCTGTTTAAAATCAAAACCTGTTGAATTGGGGAAAATCGCTTTATTCAATGCGCTTATAAGTATTATCAATGAAGAATCGAAAGTTATAATAAGCGAAGTGATAAGATCAGATTTGTCGGAATCTTGCAAGCTGGATATTTATAGAATATTAGGCGAAGACATGTTTGAAAATAAAAACTTGTTGGCTCAAGAAAATATTTTTTCTCTCCTTGAGGAGTGGAGTAGAGACAATGAAGAACAGTTGCAACTAAAAGATAGTGAAGCATATCGAAGTTTGTTTGAGTTGTTGTCTCGTTTTAGGGTAAGGCTTAAGATTGTTCAGCAGCTATATCAATCTCCAGATTTAATAAACAAACAACAATCTGCATTGAGATTGCAGAATGTTGTGATTATGCTTAGAGATTCTGCTGCCATTGCTGAAGAGATTCTAAAGAACGACCAAGATCAGTGCGTAATGTTAGACAACCCACCAGGGGATTAAAGGGGTCGTAGCCCTTTACGATATACGTTGACCTGTTCTGCTCATGGGGTCACTCCTTTTGGGAGGCTCCAGCCTCCGATTTAAAGTGTCCGTTAAACTGGGGGAGGTTCAGTCTGACCCTGAGTCCTGTGTCATTGTTCCGATAAGTTCTGGTATATGAGCAACCAGCTATATTAGATACAATTGTTCTCTGGCACGGTTTTTTCTTATCTTCTACATTTTTCTACTTCTAATGTGTAGCGATATTTTGGGTCATTAAATTCATAACCGCCCCGCACAATCCAGTCGAGAGTCTTTGGTTTTGAAATGACCTCCTTTTTATCCTCGGCTTTCATTGTGGGTGTCAATCTATCACCAATACATTTACACCACCGTAATAGATCAGAATTATTCATTGCTGAATTATCAGCATAATATGTCGTACAGGTTGACGCGATACTTTTTATTAGTGCATTCCGTAAGCCGCTATCATGTTTAGAATAGTCGAAATGTCTATTGTTCACCTTTTGCAGAACTGGCATACCATAAGCGAATCTACGTAAGTTTTCAGAAAACTGTCGATTAAAACCACTTTCACAAGTCTCCTGTGCAAAAATAATAGCAAGGTCGGCACCTATGCCGAATACTTGACCACCTATTTCTTTAGGATATTTTATGATGTCACTGAGCGAAGGTCGTTGACCAGACATGGCGCTTCTCATTTGAGCCAACCCTGTTTTTGCTATCAATTCACCGGCTTGACGTGATAATTCCTGATATTTATTCCAATACTCTCGTCGTACAAACACTTTACCTTCATTTATTGTTCTGGAAGGAAATAAATCGTTACCATAATATTCTTCTCTAATAAATGTACGACTTGGTGAACCTTCTGGTATCAAATGTGGGCATTTATTAGAAAACCAATTCTGATATCCGTAGTAAGTGAGCATAAATATCACGTTATCATTTGCATTGGTAAAGTCACCTTCGAATATATTCCTAAACTCAGGGGTGCTGAATCTTACCCAATATTCCAGAGGTCTTACGATCAAGCCATTTTTTGTGCTGTATTTATTCTCCTGAACATCTGCTGAAGGTGCGAAACCTGAATTTTTCGACTTTCCTTGTCTCTTAAGTAGTGCAAGATCTTCCTCTTTCGGCCTGTACCATTTTGGCCTGAAGGAGACGAGAAATTTTTCCATTTCTCTTGAGAGCGCTGCCCTGCGAAGGCTTACATTTGCATTGGCGGAACTAAAGTTGCCAGCATTTATGGAATTGATAGCAATGTCGAGTATTTGCTTTTTGTCATTGATCGAAAAAGTTCCATTTCCTCTCGACAGCGAAGCACAGTTTGGGTGTTTCCCGGTAACTTGTTTGAGTTCACTTATGCTAAACGTTCCGACTAAAACAAATGCAATCTCTGTGAAACAATCATCAGCCGGAGAATATAAATATCCAGCGACCATATTAGTGTTAAGGAAAAGAATCTCCTTACTTGGGGGCCATATGGCAATTTCGATTTTTTTTCCATAAAGCTTACCATGCCAATTACCTGTTAAGTATTTTGAAATCTCTTCATTGGTTAGTGCTGCGTGGGAAAAATTATTCGCCAAAAATAAAACTATTGCAATTGCTACTCTATATGTCCATTCCATTAGGCACCTCGTTAGATAAAAGAGACAGATGGATTATTTATTGAATCACGTGAAACCGGTTTCCGCCCTGGTCTAAATTCAAGACTAAATATCATCGTATTCGAATATTACGTTTGATTTCTAGAAGAGGTGTTTCACACCAATATAACGCCCCACAGCACGAGCATACGCCCAGGCCAGTTGAGCTTCAAGGCTTGGGCTGGTTTATGACTCGCGCAGTATTGGGCCATCCCTCTCTGCCCTTCCAGTTTCCCCAAGTTGTGGTGAAAAAAATCACCAACCACCCCTTCCTGTGACCTGGCTGTGACCCTGTCGGGTGTAGCGTGTAGCCATTAACACCTTAACAGGATTCGGCTATGGCTACGGACACCAGCGAACATTACATCCTGCATATCTATATCCGTGACCGGCAGGCGGCCGGGGCCAATCTGGTGGGGATGTTGGAACCCATCAGCGGTCAACAGTGGCGCTTTCGCACCGCCCGGGAATTGGGTGGTCTGCTGCACGTGGAAGGGTTTGACCCACCGCAAACAGGTTAGCCAACAACAGAATCAAATACATGAGCAAACAGTAGGAAGGAGGTCGTCATGGTTAAGTTTCGCCATTACCGATTAAAGGGGTCGTAGCCCTTTACAAGAGCACCAAGACAAAACAACCGTTGGGGTTCGCAAGCTCCCCCGCAACCCGCACCACAAATATTTTTCTCAGCGCTCTCTGCGGCTCTGCGTTCTCTGCGTTAATCACCAGGCCGTGTGAGATGAACAATCGTTGGGGTTCGCAAGCTCAACACAAATAAAATTTCTCTGCGTCCTCTGTGTTCTCTGGGTCTCTGTGTTGGATTTTCATCGGTTGAGATGCGCAGTTGGTGTTCGCTGCCACCCTTCGTTTAAAACACCGTCGCTGCTTCAAACACCGGTCCATCCACACAGACACGTTTCATGGCGGGGCCTGTGTCTGTTTCCACTTTCACCACACAGCCGGCGCAGCCGCCGACGGCGCAGGCCATGAATTCTTCCAGTGAGACCTGGCAGGGGAGGTTGTACGCTTTGGCCAGTTTGGCGACGGCTTCGAGCATGGGGTGGGGGCCGCAGCTGTAGATAATGACTTGTTTGCGATCAGATTCGTCCATGGCGTCCAGCCATTGGCGTGCCAGGTCGGTGACGTAACCTTCATGACAACCGGGGTAGCCTTGCAGGCTGGTGAGGCGACTGGGGATGCCCCATTCTTCCAGTAACGGCACGCCGGCAATGACGCCGTCCGGCATGCCGGGGATGATCAGTTTCGACGGTTCCGCCTGGAAGGGAAAGGGGACTTCCGAGCCGAGGATGACAAAGGGGTGGTAACCCGCCAGTTCTGTGTAGTGTTCGGCGAGGAAGATCATGGGCGGCATGCCCACGCCGCCGCCGATGAGCAGGGGCAGGCTGCGGGTCTGGTCAACGGTGAAGCCGTTGCCGATGGGACCCATGACATTGATGCGCTCGCCCGGTTTGCGGTGACTGAGCAGGGTGGTGCCTTCGCCGACGACTTTATAAAGCAGATCCACCATGCCGGTTTTGGGGTTGGCGCGCATGATGGAGATGGGGCGGCGCATGGGGCGCTGGGGGTCCACGGTGAGGTGGACGAAGCTGCCCGGTTTGGCGTCAGCGGCGATCCCTTCAGCAAGGATGCGCAGGATGTATTGGTTGCCCGGCCAGGCGTCATGGCTGATGATCTCTGCCTCTTCGACGCAGATCGTGTCACGATGTGGTTTGTTCATGGTGTTATCGCTTAAATACAGTTTTACCGGCCAGCAGGGTTTGTACCACCTGGCCCTTGATTTCCCAGTCCATGAAGGGGCTGTTCTTGCCCTGACTGAGCAGGGTGTCCGGGGTGACGGTCCAGCGTGCCTCCGGATCAAAGATGCACAGGTCGGCGCGGGCGCCGATGCCCAGATGGCCGATATCCAGTCCCAGAATGCGCGCCGGCTGGAAGGAGAGCAGCGAAATAATATCCGGGGTGGACAGATCGGTCTCGTCCGCCAGCCGCAGGGCCAGGGGCAACAGGGTGTCGATGGTCGACATGCCCGGTTCCGATTCGCAGAACGGGGCCAGTTTGGCGTCCGGTTCATGGGGCTGGTGGTCGGAACAGATGGCATGCAAGGTGCCGTTGAGCAGGCCGTCGCGCAGACCGCTCTTGTCACGCTGACCGCGCAGGGGCGGGATCACATGGCAGTTGCTGTCGAAATAGCCGATGTCCATGTCAGTCAGGTAGAGGTGGTGCAGGGCCACATCGGCGGTGACCGGCAGACCGTCATATTGGGCACGGTGGATCATTTGTACCGACTTGGCGGAGGAGAGCTGACAGAAGTGAGCACGTACTCCGGTCTGTTCCACCAGCATCAGCAGGCGGGCCACCGCCATGGTCTCGGCCGCTTCCGGGATGGCCGCCAGACCCAGTCGTGTGCTGATCACCCCTTCATGGGCGCAGCCCCCTTCACTCAATGAGTGGTCATCGGCATGCAGGAAGATGGTCAGGTCGTAGTTGGCGGCATATTCCATGGCGCGACGCATCACCCGGGTATTGGCGATGGGGGCGCGGGCATTGGTGACACCGACACAACCGGCCCGTTTCAGCTCGTACATTTCGCTGATCTCTTCTCCGGCCAGTCCCTTGGTGAGGGCGCCGATGGTGAGGATCTCGGCACAACCGGCCGCTTCATTGCGGCGATGGATCAGTTCGATGACCGCCGGGGTGTCCAGGATCGGACTGGTGTCCGGTGGCAGACAGACGGTGGTGATCCCGCCCGCCGCGGCCGCCCGGGTTTCCGAGGCGATGGTTGCCTTGTATTCCAGGCCCGGTTCACGCAGCCGGGTTTGCAGGTCCACCAGACCGGGGAAGATCATCTTTTCGGCGGCATCAATGACCTGATCGGCCTGAAAGCCGTCCGGCGCCTTGCCGATGGAGACAATTTGCCCGTCATTGATATAGAGATCATGGATGTCTTCAATCTGGTGGGCCGGGTCGATCAGGAGGCCGTTTTGAATATGGATACGCATTATTCTTCCGCCTCCTCTTCCGGGCCGCGGCCCAGCACCATGGACATGACCGCCATGCGAATGGCGATGCCATTGGTGACCTGTTCCAGGATCACGGATTGGGGACCATCCGCCACACTGGAGGCGATCTCCACGCCGCGGTTGATGGGGCCGGGGTGCATGACAATGGCGTCCGGTTTGGCCAGGCGCAATTTGGACGGGCTCAGGCCGTAGGTGCGGTAGTATTCATTGGCGCTGGGCAGCAGCGCGCCCTGCATCCGTTCCCGTTGCAGGCGCAGCATGATTACCACGTCGGCATCGCGGATGCCTTCTTTCATATCGTGATAAACATGGACTCCCAGGCCGGCGGCATCTTTGGGGATCAGGGTCTGGGGACCGATGACCCGCACTTCCGGCACACCGAGGGTGGTCAGTGCGTGGATCTGTGAGCGGGCCACCCGGGAATGGAGGATATCGCCGACGATGGCCACGGTCAGTTTGGTGAAGTCCTGTTTGTGACGGCGGATAGTGAACATATCCAGCATGGCCTGGGTGGGGTGGGCATGACTGCCGTCACCGCCGTTGATGACGCTGATGTGTGGCGCAACATGCTTGGCGAAGAAGTGGGCGGCGCCGCTGGCATTGTGGCGCACCACAAACATGTCACAGTGCATGGCCTCCAGATTGCGCAGCATATCCAGCAGACTTTCCCCCTTGGTGGTGGAAGAGGTGCTGATGTTGATGTTCAACACATCGGCCGACAGACGTTTGGCCGCCAGCTCAAAGGTGGTGCGGGTCCGGGTGCTGGGCTCGAAGAACAGATTGGCAATGGTCTTGCCGCGCAACAACGGGACTTTCTTCACGTTACGCGTGCCGACGGTGGAAAAGTTTTCCGCCGTATCAAGAATATCGGTGAGGATATTTCGTTTCAAACCTTCAATGGTGAGGAAATGGCGCAGCCGTCCCTGGGAGTCGAGTTGGATGTCCTGCTGCTTCACTTGCTCTCCTGTATAGCCAGTTTTAAGGGATCAGGGCCGGTCAGTTTGACGTGCTGCCGGTCGCTCAATTGTAGCTCCTCACCCACAATGTCTGCACAGATGGGGAGTTCCCGACCGCTGCGTACCACCAGCGCGGCAAGGATAACCGAGGCCGGACGGCCATAGTCAAAAATTTCATTCAGGGCGGCGCGGATGGTGCGGCCGGTATGCAGGACATCGTCCACCAGGATGATATGGCGATCATTCACATCGAAAGGCAGGCTGGAGGGCTGGACCTGGGGGTGCATGCCGATGCGGGTGAAGTCATCCCGGTAAAAGCTGATGTTCAGTTTGCCCAGCGGTTGTTGCAGTTGTAATTTGTCATGCAAGGCTTCCGCGACCCACACCCCGCCGGTCTGGATGCCGATCATGAGGGGATCGTCGATACCGTCCTCCTGTAACCGGCGGCGCAAGGCGGCGGTCATTCCCTCCAGGAGGGCGTGAACATTTATATTTTCGGGCATACCTGTTAAGTCGTTTCCTGTTGATCCAGCCAGCTTTGGAGAATCAGGCCGGCGGCGAGTTTATCGATGTCTGTTTTATCCTGGCGGGTCTTGCCGCCTTGTTGGCGCAGGAGGTCTTCGGCTTCATTGGAGCTGAGGCGTTCGTCCATCCATGCGACGGGTAGATTGTAGCGCCCTTTGAGTTGATTACCAAAGCGTCTTGCTGCGACGGTCATCTCCTGTTCTGTGCCATCCATGTGCAGGGGCAGCCCGACCACCAGCAGATCCGGTTGCCATTCGGCAATGAGTTTGCCGATGGCCGTCCAGTCCGGTTTTTGATTGACCGCCCGCAGGGTGATCAGCGGGGTGACCGTATGGGTCAGGGTCTGGCCGACGGCGACCCCGATACGTTGTTTGCCATAGTCGAAGCCCAGCAGGGTTTTGGCGTCAGGCATGCCCGACGTCTGGAGATATCTGGCTGATTTGCACACCAAGCAGGGCGGCGGAGGCGATCCAGCGCTGGTCGATGGGTTTGTCGAAAATGATGGTGCTTTCCGCCGGGCCGTTCAGCCAGGCATTGGAGGCCAGCTCCGCTTCCAGCTGGCCGCTGCCCCAACCGGCATAACCCAGGGCGATCAGGTATTGATCCGGCCCCTCGCCATAGGCAATGGCCTCAATAATGTCCTGCGACATGGTCAGTTCCAGCTGCGGTGTGATGGGCATGGTGGCTTCCCACTGCCCCATGGGCTTGTGCAGCACGAAGCCGCGATCAGTCTGGACCGGGCCACCCTGATAGATGGGGACATCCAGCAACTCGATTTTGGGGTTGGGAATATTCAGATAATCAAACAGTTCGCCCAGCATCAGGTCCATGGGACGGTTAATCACCAGACCCATGGCGCCATCCTGATTGTGATCACACAGGTAAGTCACGGTGTGATAGAAATTGGGATCGGCCAGACCGGGCATGGCAATCAAAAAGTGATTGGTCAGGTTGTCTGTCAAATCAGTGAAGGTGGCCATAGCCTAAGTATCGGGCAGGATGGGGGGACTCGCAAGCCGGGGCATATGAAATCTTTTTCAGCGGTATGGCAACAAATTAACGCGAAGCGGTGGCCAGCCCTGACTCCTGAAAACGCCATTCGCGGGGGATGTGCAGCACATCGGTGTCCTTGAGGATCTGCTCGGGCAGGGGCGGGAAAGGGGCGGACATGCGCACAATACGCTTGGCCGCCTGATCGATGAGCCGGTTTCCTGAAGAACGCAGGATCTTCATGGAGTGCAGGCTGCCGTCCGGGTTGATCGCCACATCCAGCAGCACCTTGCCGTAAATTGCATTGCGTTTGATCTCGCTGGGATAGTTCAGATTTCCGATGTTCTCCACCTTGGCGCGCCACGCATCCAGATAGTTGGCGTAGCGATACTCCCGGGCGTTGGCGCCGGAGAGGTAGGTGTGGGTTTTTTCCTTTTGATAGGCCTTCTTGAGCTGGTTGATCTCTGCGCTCAGTCGGGCCATTTCGCTGCTGCGCTCATAGAGCTGGGCAGCGGTCAGGGTACGGGCCTGTTCGGGCAGCGGGATCTCTTCCGGTTTGCTCTGCCGGCGCAGGCGACTGTTGTCGACGGTCAGGACCTCGAGCTGTTGTTTGTCACGACTCTTCGGCAAGGCCATCTCGCGGCGACTGTTCGGGGCAAAACCCTGTTCCGGCGTGGGCAAGGGATTGGAAAAGGGACTGCTGGGGCGAATCTTTTCCTGCACATTACCGCCGCCTTGCTGGTTGGCCTGGGCCAGATAGTCGGCGTCCTCCGGTGCTTCTTCGGATTTGCTGTGGACCAGGGTGATTTCCATGGTGGCGACCTGATCCGGATTGGTCAGATCTTCCAGATCAAAGCTCACCCCCAGCACGATAATGGCGTGAACGGCCAGCGCAAAAAACAACGTCACGCCGATCCGGTCTTTATGACCGACGTTGTAACGATAGGGCAGACGTGTGACAACTGTGCTCATTTGATCCGCTTCAATACATGCAGGCTGATGATACCGTTTATGACACCCAGGAGTATGGCAAAACTCAGCAAAACGGGGAACAGTTGCCAGATGCCCGGATGCGGGATAAATAACATCCAGGCGGTAAAAAACTGCCCGCTGATGTGGGCCATGGCGGCCAGCAGGCTGAATCCGACGGGACCGAAACCCCGCCCCGGCAGGCGGCAGGCCGGATACAGGACACAGACACTGCACAACGCACCGCTGAAGGCGAGCATGAAGGTGGGTGTTAAAAATGTCCCGAGGATCAGACTGCCGGCCAACACCCGCAACAGACTCACCCAGGCCGCCGTCTGCCAGCCGTACTTGCACAAGACGATAATGGTGACCACATTGGCCAGTCCCGGCTTGATCCCCGGCAGGGGTGAAGGCAGTGCGCTTTCGACAACATGGATCACCACCGCCAGGGCGGCAAACCAGGCGATGCGGTGATCGTCGGGAGTGGTGTTGAGTTGCAGTGTGTCAGTCACCGGCCGGATCTGTCCTAGTAATTGATACTGTCATATTGTTCATGCAGTCCGCTCAGTCGAATGGCGATTCGGTTTGGCACGCAGGCGTTGAGTGTGCCGGCCTGATCGATCCAGCCCCGTTGAATACAGACTTTGGCCTTGCAGGGAGAATCGACAAAACGAATGCGACCCTGTTTTATTTCAATGTGGCTGGGGCCGAGCGGGCCCTTGACTTCAATCCGGCGATCTTCGTGCAGACTGTGGCGGCTGTGTTCATGTTTACCGTTGAGGATGACAGCCTGGGCGGCCGTTCCCTGGTTGTGCCAGGAAGCCTGATAGACAAAGGGCAGGGCAAACATTACCGCCAGCAGTAAAAACAGATCGGCACGGGTCATAACGCTTCGCTGAGGTGGAAGGTCAAACTGGGTTGTTTGAATTCCAGGCGGCTGCGCATGGCCGGGTTGATGTGCACATCCCCCACCGAGTCGATGAGCATGACATATTTAATGCCCATTTTTTTTGCAATGCGGTGCCAGTCATTGGTCCCGGCGATAAAAATCGCGGTGGCGGCGGCATCGGCGGTGGCGGCATCGGGGTGGATCACGGTCACGGAACTGACGCCCGTGGCGGGATAACCGGTGTTTCCGTCGATGATATGGTGGTAGCGATGACCGTCATGCTTGTAGAAGCGCTCATAATCACCGGAGGTGAAAATGCTCTCACCGGGCGCCAGATCAACCCCGGCGATGACCCCGTCAGTGCGTGGATGACGGATCCCTACACGCCAGTTACGCTCACCGTGTTTGCCGATGACCTTGATATCGCCGCCGGCATTGATGATGGCGTTTTCCACCCCCTGTTGCTGCAGGCTGGTCATGAGCTGATCCAGGGCATAGCCTTTGGCAATGGCCCCCAGGTCCAGTTTGAGTGCCGGGTTGGTGCTTTTCATCCGCACATGATTGATCTGAATGTCGGTCATACGCGGGTTTTTCGCCAGCAGCTCACGGATATCGTCATCGGAAGGCGGTGGCCCTTTGGGCGGGTCATCACTATGGAATCCCCACAGCTGGATCAGCCGGCCGATGGCCGGATTAAAGAGGTGATCACTGGCTGTGGATAACTCCCTGGCCTTGGTGATCAGGCCCAACACGGAGGGATTGGCGGAGAATTCACCGCCCAGCCCCAACAGTTCATTGATGCGGCCGAGCGGACCCGGTTGCCAGCCGTGCCAGGCGCGATGCATGTATTGCAGGTCGGTCTCTATTTGTTGCAGGGCCTGCTGGGCCTTGTGCCGATCCACGCCGTAGAGAGTGACATCCACAATGGTGCCAAATACATACAGGCCGGCGTGATGTTCTTTGGGTTCCGGCTGACAACTGCTGAGCAGTATCAGGGTGAGAAAAAAAACAGCGGGTTTCAGTCTTTTTATAATCAATGTTATCGACCTTGCAGCGTGGCTTCGATGGCTTCCATCAGGGTTGCACCAATATTGATATGGTATGCCTTGTCCAGTTCCCTGATGCAGGTAGGGCTGGTGACATTTATTTCTGTCAAATAATCGCCGATCACGTCAATGCCCACAAACAACAGCCCCTTGTCGCGCAGGGTGGGGGCAATCTGTTCGCAAATCCAGCGTTCCCGCGCCGTGATTTCCATGGCCACACCTTCACCGCCGGTGGCCAGATTGGCGCGGGTTTCGCCCTTGGTCGGAATGCGGGCCAGGGTGTAGGGCACCGGATCCCCGTCAATCAGCAGGATGCGTTTGTCCCCCGCCTTGATCTCGGGAATATAGCGTTGCGCCATGATCATTCGCCGGCCGTTGGCGGTGAGGGTTTCAATAATGACATTGATGTTCGGGTCATCCTGCTGCACCCGAAAAATCGAGGTCCCGCCCATGCTGTCCAGGGGTTTGAGGATAATATCCCGGTGTTGCGCCAAAAAATCACGGATTTGTGCTTTCTGGCAGCTGACCAGGGTGGGGGGAATACACTGGGGAAAGCGGGTGATGAACAGTTTTTCGTTACAGTCGCGCAGACTTTGCGGTCGATTCACGATGAGGGAGCCTTCCGCTTCGGCCAGTTCCAATATATAGGTGGAATAGATATAGTCCATATCAAACGGCGGGTCCTTGCGCATCAGTACCGCGTCAAGTTCCCCCAGCGGACGGACGACGGGGTCGCCCTTTTCATACCAGCGCTGCGGATCGGCAAACACCTGCAGGGGTGTCATCGAGGCCATGGCCCGGCCGTCCGCCACGAACAGGTCGGCCTGTTCCATGAAAAAGAGGGAATAGTCTCTCTCCCCGGCGGCAAGTAACATGGCCAGAGTACTGTCTTTTTTGTAATTGATTGACCCGATAGGGTCCATGACGACGCCGAGTTGCAGTTTCATGAGCGCAAAGTACCGGTTTCGGGTATGGCTTGACAAGGGCTTTGTTGGTCTTGTCTTAAACCGGGTGGGACGATATTGTAGGGCTGTTTTGAGCCTGAAGTTTGATCATGGGGCAGGCATTTTTTTATAAACAATACTATTAATGTGGTAATCTTACCGTTACCATTGATTAATTCGTGGTCAATTATGCTTTGTCCCATATAATATGGCATCTGTCTGGGGGGGCCGGATTGCCGTGATAACGGTCAAATTTTGAAATATTGTATATAATATGGGTACTTATATGCGATACTTCAAAATAACATTAAATATGTCAGGTAACTAACTATACTTGAAGCATTGCCCGAATGAGAAGATTCGCGGATAGAAATTATTATGGCACTCGCAGAGAAGCAAATGGATGACATATATCAGGGGCTGAAGGTTATGGTCATTGATGACAGCAAGACCATCCGTCGGACCGCCGAGACCTTGTTGAAAAAAGTGGGCTGTGAAGTCATCACTGCGACAGACGGTTTTGAGGCGCTGGCCAAGATAGCTGATCATCAGCCCCATATTATCTTTGTTGACATCATGATGCCGCGGCTGGATGGTTATCAAACCACAGCACTGATCAAAAATAATAAAGTATTTAAAAAAACACCGGTGATAATGCTGTCCAGTAAGGATGGACTGTTCGATCGCGCCAGAGGACGCATTGTTGGTTCGGAGCAGTATTTGACCAAGCCATTCACCAAGGAAGAGTTACTTGGGGCGATAAAAAAACACGCTGCTCGATAGGGGAGAAGAATGATAACAAAAACAGCATATTATCCTGATGTTTCTGCAAGCCTGACAAGATATGTGGAGGAGTGATACATGACCCGAGTATTGATCGTCGATGACTCACCGACAGAAGTTTACGTCCTGCAGAATATTCTGGAAAACAACGGGTTTGATGTACTCTCTGCGGATAATGCCGAAGAGGGTATTAAAATGGCCAAGGCCCAAAAGCCGGATCTCATCCTGATGGATGTAGTCATGCCGGGCATGAACGGTTTTCAGGCCACCCGCGCCTTGACCAAGGACCCTGAAACCGCCTCCATACCAATTATTATCGTCACCACCAAAGATCAGGAAACCGATCGTGTTTGGGGCCTGCGTCAGGGCGCCAAGGACTACATCGCCAAACCGGTGACAGAAGAGGACCTGGTCAGTAAGGTCAGGGCGATACTGGCGGGTTAACGGCGGTGGCGGCGGTGGCAGAGACAAACCCGCTTTTTGAGCTGTTGCGCGATATTGAAGCCCGCAGCCGACAAAGGGCGCTGGGCATACCCAGCCAGATAGAGATCAGACAGAGCTGGTCGGGGATTGGCTTTCGGATCGGACAGATACATTTGGTGGCGGCGTTTGGTGAGGTGAGCGAAATTCTGCCTATGCCCCCCATGACCAGGGTGCCCAGTGCGTTACCGTGGGTGATGGGACTGGCCAATGTGCGCGGTACCCTGATGCCGATCCTGGATTTGGGTAACTACATTGATGGCGTGAAGACGAATGTGCATCGTCGTTCACGCATATTGATAGCCAACAGAGAGGGCGTGGCGGCTGGCTTGCTGGTCGATGAAGTGTTTGGGTTGCGGCATTTTTTTATCGAGGAACAGACCGACATGTTCCCGGAAGTGTCACAACAACTGTTGGGATATTTGATCGGCGCCTATCAGCGCAATCAGGCATACTGGGGTATTTTCAGTATGAAACGCTTGTGCAGTGATCCGGTTTTCCGGGAAGTGGCTGCGCACTCATAAAAAAAACAACACAACGACGCGACGTGTGTGAAGCAATCAGGGGAAGGCCGGCCGAACAGGACCGGCTTGTCTAGGTACGAGGAGCAGAGTAATGAAGAGGTTAACAGCGAAAAGTCTGTTAGGAAAATTTTCATCGGGCAGAACCATGGTTCTGGTTATTGTCCTGCTGGTTCTATCCGTTTTCGCGATGGGTATTTATTTCGGTCTGAGTGCAATCCAGGACAGCAAGGATAAGACTTACATCATCAAAATCGGTGAGCAAAGCGTTTTATCCCAGGAGATCGCCAAGCACGCTTCACAGGCGGCGCGAGGTGACGTGAAGGCGTTCAATCTCTTGCAAAAAGCCCGTGACGAGTTCGAAGAGATTCTGAACTACCAGAAACAGGAAACGCCGATCGATATCAGCGCAGAGATGGCGCCGCTTGCTGAGTTGAACAAGCGCTGGAGCGGTTACCGCACAAACGTGGACGTGATTCTGAATCGTCGTGACGTGGTTGCCTCCATGCGGACCTATATCAACGGTATTAATGAGCAGATCCCCGCCTTGATGGCGCTGTCGGACGACGTGGTGGAAATTATGGTGAAACAGGGTGAGAACCCTGACCAGGTTTACATCGCAACCCGGCAATTAATGTTGATGCAACGTATCTCCAGTAACGTCAGTCGTGTACTGGAAGGCGGCGAAGGTGCGGTCACATCCGCCGACCGGTTCGGTCGAGACGCGGCACTGTTCGGTCGAGTCATCAAGGATATGTTGCAGGGCAATGCCAATCTCCGTATTCGGAAGATCACCTCAGCCAGCGCACGCAAAAAGCTGGAAGCGGTGGAAACCCAGTTTACCGATATTCGTAACCAGGTTGGTGAAATCCTGAAACACTCCCCTGAAATGTTCCAGGTATCCGGTGCGGCAGAAGAAATTCTCTCCTCCAGTGAAAATCTGCTGGGCATGATCAATGAGTTGTCGACAGCATACAAACAAGCGGCGGAAGATCGCCTTATGCCCCGTCTGGCAAACTTCTTTGGTTTCTTGACCCTGGCACTGGTTGCACTGCTCGGTTACATCTACTTCCAGGATTCAAAACGCCGACTGGTTCAGATCGAGGAACAACGGCAGGTGACGGAAAACACCAACACCCGAAACCAGGAAGCGATTTTGCGACTGCTGGACGAAATGGGTGACCTCGCGGATGGTGACCTTACGGTAACGGCGACAGTGACCGAGGACATCACCGGTGCGATCGCGGACTCTATCAACTACGCGATCGACGCCTTGCGCAACCTGGTAACGGCGATTAACGACACGACGCAACAGGTATCCTCAGCGGCGCAACAAACCCAGGCCACTGCCATGCATCTTGCCGAGGCCAGTGACCATCAGGCCCAACAGATCACGGACGCCAGCAGCGCGATTAACGAAATGGCCATCTCCATTGAAGCGGTATCCAGCCATGCGAGCGAACTGGCCGACGAAGCGAACCGCTCGGTAACCATTGCGAGCAAGGGCGCGGAAGCGGTGCAGAAGACCATTCACGGTATGGACACCATTCGTGAACAGATCCAGGAAACCTCAAAACGTATCAAACGTCTGGGTGAAAGCTCGCAGGAAATCGGTGATATCGTGGAACTGATTAACGATATTGCGGAACAGACCAACATTCTGGCCTTGAATGCGGCGATTCAGGCGGCCATGGCCGGTGAAGCCGGACGCGGTTTCGCGGTGGTGGCGGACGAAGTTCAGCGACTGGCGGAACGTTCCGCCGATGCGACCCGCCAGATTGAAGCCCTCGTAAAAGGTATTCAGTCCGACACCAAGGAAGCGGTGTCCTCCATGGAAGAAAGTACCTCTGGAGTAGTTGCGGGTGCCCAGCTGGCGCAAAACGCCGGTGAGGCGCTGGAATCGATTGAAGCGGTGTCTTCGCACCTTGCCGACCTGATTCGTAACATCTCTGAATCTGCATCGCAACAGGCGCGTGCCGCAACCAATATTTCCGAAACCATGAACGTTATTCAGGAGATCACAACCCAGACATCGGCCGGTACCAACGAAACAGCGGCCTCGATTGGTAATCTGGCGGAACTGGCGAATGAACTGCGCCACTCCGTTGCCGGCTTCAAGCTGCCGGTCTGAGATCGGGCTTAAAGGACAAGCGAGACGGGAATGGCCAAGCAGAGCGCAAACGGAAAACGACCCTGGCACCTCACGCCGCTGGTGGCGATGAGTGATGCCCAGTACCAACAATGGGTCGACTTGCTCGAAGCGCGCACCGGGATCTTTCTGCCGCCGGAGCGCAAGTCCTTTCTGTTGACCAGCCTCAGTACCCGGATTCGTGAACTGAACCATAAAGACTACGCGAGTTATTACCGGTATCTCCTGTCCGGCAAGGAAGGCGATGTGGAGTGGGAAGTCCTGGTTGATCGCCTTACCGTGCATGAAACCCGTTTCTTCCGTGATCAACATTCGCTGGATCTGATCAGCAAAAACTTTTTGCCCGATTATCTTGCTGATAGCGGTGATCCGGTGCGGGTCTGGAGTGTGGGCTGCGCCACCGGCGAAGAGCCGTATACCCTGGCCATGTTGCTGGATGACTATATGCGCAAGGAAAGAGCGGGGCGCGGTTTCTTTGTCTCGGCGACGGACATCAGTCTGGGTGCACTGGCAGCGGCCATGCGCGGGCGTTATCGCAACAATCGCGGCGCCAACCTGCCTGCCGAGTATGCCGAACGCTATACCCGACGTGTTGACAGTGATTATTTTGAAGTGAATCATGACCTGCGCCAGCAAGTCAGTTTTACCCAGTTCAATGTGATAAAGCCTGCGCAGGCGCGTCCGGAAGAGATGGACATTATTTATTGTCAGAATCTGTTGATCTATTTCAAACGGGAACGCCGCGTGGCGATCCTGGAACACCTGATCAAACACCTGCGCCCTGGCGGTATTCTGATCCTGGGGCCGGGCGAGATCACCAACTGGAATAATCCATTGATGAAGTCCATGGCTTGCCCTGCCACGCTGGCCTTTCAGCGCAGAGCAGACACCGTCAATGAGCAGGGAGGCGGAGCATGAATCCGGATACCAGTCAGGTTGATCTGAATACCCTGCAATGGGTCAAGTCGGAGATCGATGAAACCCTGAAACAGGCACGTATCGCTCTGGAACAGCATGTGGAATCACCCGAAGGTGATTCGCATTTACAACTGGTCGTGAATTATCTGCATCAGGTTCGCGGCACTTTGCAAATGGTGGAACTGTATGGCGCCGCCATGCTGTCCGAAGAACTGGAAAAACTGACCCAGGCGCTGCTGGACAAGGAAGTGGAAGGCCGGGACGACATCTATGAAGTCATGATCCGCGCCATGTGGCAGTTGCCCGATTATCTGGAACGTCTGCAATCGGGGCACAAGGATATCCCCATGGTGTTGCTGCCCTTGTTGAATGACTTGCGTGCCTCGCGCCGCGCGCCGCTGTTAACCGAGAGCGCCCTGTTCACTCCCGATCTGGATGTGGATGTGCCGGTTTCAGCCGAATCACACGGCGATGAAAACTTGCCGGCATTGGCGAAAAAACTCCGCCATACCTATCACCTTGGTCTGTTGGACTGGTATCGGGAAAAAGACAGTGCAGGCGGCTTGAAGAAACTCGATAACGTGATCGAAAAACTGCGCCATGCCGCCAATGACCAGGAGGTCAA
This sequence comes from Gammaproteobacteria bacterium, assembly GCA_029880855.1. Lineage (GTDB taxonomy): Bacteria > Pseudomonadota > Gammaproteobacteria > UBA6429 > Thiohalophilaceae > JAOUNS01. The sequence continues at coordinate 156,151 of JAOUNS010000001.1, read as the reverse complement.
CCGTGTCTTGTGGTCGGCCAGTGGTGTGGTGGAAGCCCTGCGTGAAGGGGGGATAGAACCCAGCGTGGCCGTCAAACTGCTGATGGGCCGACTGGATCGCGAGATCAAAAAAATCATCGACCAGGGTGAAACCGTGCTGCAAAACGAACGCCCGGCGGATCTGGAAAAAAACCTGCTCTACTACGTGGCCAGTTCCTCCTCGGACGGTGAGAAAGTCAAATCGCTGAAAAAGACCTTTAAGCTGGCTGAAGCCCTGCCCGATGAAGCCACCCTGGAACGAGCCCGTGCCGACCTGACCGGCCCCAATGCCGAACTGCTGCAAACCGTTTCCAAGGTATTGCTGGAAAACATGTTGCAGGTCAAAGACCAGCTGGATGTCTTCGTTCGCTCCGATGAGCGCGACCCTGCCAAACTGCCTGCCATGTGCGACAGTCTGGTTCAAACCGCTGATACGCTGGGGATGCTCGGCTTCGGCAAACAGCGCCAGATCGTGATGGAGCAAAAGGATATCCTGGAATCGATCAGTAATGGCACACAGTCGCTGGATGAAAACATCCTGCTGGATGTGGCGCATGCACTGTTATCCATCGAAAACCTGTTGCAAGGCGCCAAATCAGGCAAGACCGAGATTAATATCAATGCGGATGACCACGCCGAAAAGGCGGAAGAGGCGGCACGCCAGGAACTGCTGGAATCGGTCATGGCCGAGGCCCGCAAGAACATGGGCAAGGTTAAGGAAGCCATGGGGGCGTTTCTTGAAACCCCGCGTAACTTTACTCTGATCAGTGAAGTCCCTGATCTGCTGGATCAAATTCGGGGCAGCTTTAATATCCTCGGTCTGGACAGACCGGCACAGCTGGTGAACACCAGCTGCACGTATATACAGAAAGAGATGATCGATGCGCGGCGCAGCCCGGACCCCGCTTCTGCTGACGCGCTGGCGGATGCCCTGAGCAGTATCGAATACTACATGGATTCCATGGCGGGCAAATGGGGCAATCCCAACTCCATCCTGGAAGTGGCTGAACAACGTCTGGCGCAAATGGGGCTGGGTGAGCATATCAAGCCGCTGCATGAAGGTGTGGCCGCTGTGCATGCGGCAGAAGAAGTCACCGAATCAGAGTTGTCACTGAATGAATTGACGGACGAGATCGAACTGGCGGGTCTGGTTGACAGCGATGAAGACACCATGATCGATCTGAATGCGACGGACGGTATCAGCGCTGAATTGCACATCAGTACAGATGATGACACACAGAACGGTTTAACCGTCGAGTCCGCCGACTCCTCCACCGCTGAAATCTCCTTCGACGAGATGCAAGAGGCACTGGAGTCCAGGGGCTTGTCGCCCGATGCAGACACACAAAACGATACCCAGGAAATCGATATCAGCGGCCTGATGTCAGTCGAGGACATGACAGATGAGATCGACCTGTCGATGACACCGGTGCCGACACCTGTCAACGAGATAGACCTGTCCGATCTGGAGCTGCCTGAATCGGATGAGATTGATATCTCCGGGCTGGAATTGATCGATATCGATGCACCGGAAAAAAAAACCCATTCGGAACTGAATGAGGACGAATCCTCACAGGAAATCTCTTTTCATATCAATGCGCCTGATCTCGCCGACGAGGAGGAAGAGTCAACCTCAATTGACGTCCTCGAGATTGATGACGAGCGCTTCACCATCCCGGCCGACCTGGACCTCGAAGAACCTGAAGCCACACCCAATACCACGACGCAGGAAATCGAGCTTGATATCAGTCAGCTGGATCTGCCTGCCGATGATGTAGCGGACATACTGAATGACGCGGAGATCGATAACGCGCCGGAGTCCGACAGCGAAGATACCGACATTTCCAATCGGACCCAGGAGATCGACATCAGTGAATACGAGATTGCTGATGGTGGTCAGGACCTTGATAACGCACCTGCCAATATTGAATTGAGCAGCGAAGCGGCGGATGACAACCGCAGTAATGATACCCAGGAAATCGATTTCGACAGCAGTATTATCGAAGTCATTGAAAATCCAAAGCTGCCTGAACCGCTGCCGGTCAGACAGCCGCAGGTTGGTTTGTCGGCAAAGGATATTCCTGAACTGACATCACGTCTGGAAGCCTGGTATGAAGACACGCGCAACGAAGTCCTGACCAAGAAACTGCGTCGCTCCATTACCGATATCAAGAAACAGGCGAAACAACTGGGACGGGAAGATGTGGCCAAGGTGGCGAATGATATGGCTGCCTTGTTCAAAAGTGTGAACAAGGGTGAAATGCGTCTTACCGAAGAGGTGAAGAACAGCCTGAGTTTCGCCATCGATACGCTCAGTGAAGTGTTACCGGCCGAACCACCCAGGGCTGTCGTGACGCCGTTGCAGTCATCACCCATCCCGACCGCACCACCGAAGGCCTACGAAGTTGCCGAAGAGATTGATGAGGACATCATTGAAATCTTCCTTGAAGAGGCCGCCGAGGCGCTGGAACACATTGATCAGCGCCTGTCCGACTGGCGCAATAATCCGGATGATGAAGAGTCACTGCGCGAATTGCGCCGGGCCTTCCATACCCTGAAGGGCAGCGGGCGTCTGGTGGGCGCCTCCGAAGCCGGTGAGTTCGCCTGGGCGTTTGAGAACATGCTGAACCGGGTGATTGATCGCACCATAGACAGCGGTCCGCTGATACACGACATGGTACAACAGGCGCGTGATGCCTTGCCGGACTTGCTGGAACTGTTCAGGACCGGTGGCAGGGCAGGTAACGAAATATTCCAGTTGATGGAGCAGGCCGACGCGATCAGTCGCGGGACAGTGACGGCGTCAGACCTGGCTGTTCCGACAACCACCGCCGGTGATGTTCCGGACTTGTCCAGTCTGTCCGGTGAATATGACATGGCAATGGACGAGGAACCGGTTCCGGTACCCCGCAGTGCTGATCTGGTGCCGGAGATCGATGAGACCCTGCTGGGGATCTATCGCAAGGAGACCGCCAACCATCTGGATGATCTCAGGGAATACCTGCATGACTGGCGCAGCGGCAAAGACCGTACCGCCAACCACAATCTGGTACGTGCCCTGCATACCTTAAAAGGGAGTTCACGCACAGCCGGTGTAACGGGTGTGGCCGAACTGTGCCATCGTTTCGAGAAGCTGGCGAACGAGATGTCCAATCACGAGATTGAAGTCAGCGACAGCATGCTGGATCTGCTGGATCGCAGCATTAACTTCGTTGATGAAACCGTCTCGATCCTTGATCAGCCCGGCGCACCCTTGCCGGACAATTCCGGCTTGATCGAGGCACTGTCGGAACAGGAACAATCCATCAGTCAGGGAATTTCCAGCCTCGTCAAGTTACAGCTCACGCCGGAAAATGATGATAACCAGGACAGCAGTGCGAGCCTGCAATCGGAATATGATACCGAGCTGTTGCAAATCTTTATTGAGGAAGGGGATGAAATCCTTGAAGAGAGTGACCAGACACTGCACAACTGGGCCGGGGATCGGACCAACGACGAGTATGTTGAGGCCTTGCAACGCCAGCTGCACACCCTGAAGGGCAGCGCCCGTATGGCGGGTGTTACCGTTATCGGTGATTTGAGCCATGCCATCGAATCCATGATCACCGCCATGGTCGAAGGGCGGATTGCGGCAGTGGATGAGGTCTATGATGTTTTACAGTATGCCCAGGACAAGCTGGTCAACATGCTGGAACAGCTGAAGAGCGGTCAACCACTGACGCCGGAATCTGACTTTATCAATGCCGTCGAGCAGTTGACCGGTACAGGTGTGGTATTTGAAACATCCCGTGCTGATTTAAAACAGGCCGATGCGGAGTCTGATACAGCAGTCACACCGCCGGCTGCCGAGCCGGAACTCGATGAGATCGAAATCATCGACCTGACAGACATAGAACAACCAGACGCAGACGAAACCCCGGACGATATAGCCGGCGGCAGGCTTGCCGAAGAAAACACCTCCCGGTATGACGTTGTAACAAAGGCGGAACCCGCAGTCGAAGCGACACTGCCTGACAACGTTGTACCCATGACCGGACGGTTGCAGCCCCTTAAGGTGGATAAAAATCTCACCACCGCCGGCGAGGAACAGTTGCCTGAGCAGCTGGCGCCCCGCGAACAGGTGCGCGTCCGTGCCGATCTGCTGGATAACCTGGTGAATTTTGCCGGTGAAGTCAGTATTTACCGTTCGCGCATGGAACAACAGACCAATGCCTTCCGCTACAACCTGACGGAACTGGATGATACGGTCAGCCGTCTGCGTGAGCAGTTACGCAAGTTTGAGATGGAAGCTGAAGCGCAAATTCAGTATCGCTCCGAAGAATCACTGAGCCGCAGTCAGGAAGAGTTCGACCCGCTGGAAATGGACCGCTTCACCCAAATGCAGCAGTTATCACGCGGCATGCTCGAATCACTGAACGACCTTGACAGCTTGCGCGGCATCCTTGGCAACCTGACCAGGGAATCGGAAACCTTGCTGGTACAACAATCGCGGGTTAACACTGAATTGCAGGAAGGTCTGATGCGGACCCGCATGGTGCCTTTCTCCACCCAGGCCGGTCGCTTGCGCCGTATTGTGCGTCAGACCGCCGATGAATTGGGCAAACAAGCCGAACTGCATCTGCACGGGGCGGACAGTGAGCTGGATCGGACGGTGCTGGATCGCATGCTGCCCGCCCTGGAACACATGCTGCGTAATGCCATCGCCCACGGTATCGAGGACGAGGCGGAGCGTAAACGGGCCGGTAAATCGGCAGCCGGCCAGATCAATCTCAGTCTGGCGCGGGAAGGCGCGGATATCATCATGACGCTCTCTGATGACGGCGCCGGTATCAATCTTGATGCCATCCGGCGCAAGGCGGTGGAAAAAGGCAAGATCCCCGCGAACAGCAATGTCACCAAGGAAGTGTTGCTGGAAATGATCATGGAATCCGGTTTCAGTACGGCGGAAACCATTACCCAGATTTCCGGCCGTGGTGTGGGCATGGACGTGGTGAACAGCGAGATCAAACAGCTGGGCGGTCTGCTCAATATCGATACCGAAGAAGGCATGGGCACTACCTTTACGGTAAGCCTGCCCTTGACCCTGTCTGTCACCCGCGCCCTGATGGTCCAGGTGGGTGAAGAAAACTACGCCATCCCCCTGTTGAGTGTGGAGGGTGTGGAACGGGTCAGTGTGGAAGTGTTGCAGGATATCTACAACGCCGAAGAACCGGTCTATGAGTGGATCGGCCAGGACTATCCGTTTATGCATCTGGGCGCTGTCATGGGGGTGAGCACACCCAACATCCCCAAAGAACGGGACAAGGTGCCCCTGCTCATGGTGCGCAGCGGTGAATACCGGGCGGCGGTTCAGGTGGAGGGCCTGATCGGCAGCCGTGAAGTGGTGGTCAAACCGGTCGGCCCGCAGCTCAGCACCCTGCGCGGTATCTCCGGCGCGACCATCATGGGTGACGGCAGTGTGGTCCTGATCATCGACCTGGGTGTATTGATCCGCCGCGCCGCCCAGCAGACCGAATTGGCCCAGGAGTTGTACCCGGTCAGCAGCGTACCGGAACATGTCGAGGCACAGCCGCTGATCATGGTGGTGGACGACTCCATTACCGTGCGCAAGGTGACCACCCGTTTGCTGGAACGCAACGATTATCGCGCCATCTCGGCCAAGGACGGGGTGGACGCACTGGCCCAGTTACAGGAAGTCCATCCCGACATCATCCTGCTCGACGTGGAAATGCCGCGTATGGATGGTTTTGAACTGGCCACCAATATCCGCAATGATGAACATTTGCAGGATATCCCGATCATCATGATTACCTCGCGCACCGGGCAAAAGCACCGGGATCGCGCCGAGACTATCGGGGTGAACAATTACCTCGGCAAGCCCTATAACGAGGCCGAGTTGCTGGAGAGTATACAGAACCTGTTGGAGACAGCTTAAACGGTAAGTTGTTTTGTGATCCGTGTGTGATCAATCCATCCCCGCTCGCAGTAGACTGCACAGTACCGGTTACCCGTCGGTACCGATCGCCGGATGAATTGATACTCTGTCAAGGTGTAGTCTGGAATGCGTAAAAAGGAATTCAACAACATCAACATTGCTATTGCCTCCAGCAAGCATTCCCAGCGCGCCTATTTACGCCTCGCCATGGAAGCCAACGGTCTGAGCGTGATCATCAATGACAGTCTCAGTCGGGAATTCATCAACAAATTGCGCCGCCTCAAAGTCGATGTCATGTTACTGGATATGCATGACGAGGAAGACACCGGCCAATTTGTCGACGAGTTACTGGAAACCGTGGATATTCCCATCCTGTTTAACGATGTCACCGCCCTTACCCTGAATGAACCGGCCCACCTGGCGCAATGGTATGGCAAGTTGATGCGCAAGATTGCCGCTCTGACCGGTCGTGGTATTACCGACAAGACCCAGTTCGATCGCAGTTATGAAAGTCTGGTGGCCGAGGTTCCCGAATCCCTCTTCAACCGAACGGCGGGTGATCTGGCGCGCAATGTCTGGGTGATTGGCTCATCACTGGGCGGGCCGGAAGCGGTGAAGCGCTTTCTGCGCCGACTCCCCGAAGACTTGCCGGTGGCCTTTATCCTCGCCCAGCACCTGGGGGCCAACTTCGTCACCCTGCTGGCGGAACAATTGAATCAGGCCACAGAGTTTGCCGTCATGTCAGCACAGGATGGCCATGTCTTGCGCCATGGCGAAGTCATCGTGGCGCCGGTCACCAAACGGCTGGTGATCAATCCCATTGGCGCCATTCGCTTGCAGGAACTGGACTACCAGAGTCCCTACACCCCCAGCATCAATGTTGTGGTGAGTGATATCGCCCGTCACTACAAGGCACGTTCAGGGGCCATTATCCTCAGTGGTATGTGCGATGACGGCAAACAGGGCGTTCAGGTCATGCACCAGTTCGGCGGCAAGGTCTGGGCGCAGGATGCACAGAGTTGCGTCATCAGCAGTATGCCTGATAATGTACGGGCTACAGGGGTGGTCTCCTACTCGGCGCCGCCCGAGATCCTGGCCCAACACCTGATCGAGCATATTAATAACAGCAGCGTTGCGGAAATCTGATGGCGGATATCAAGTACATGGACAAGAGCAAGGGCGCCCTGCCTGCCGGTCAGGTCAGCGCCATTCACTGTCTGATGATCCCCATGAGCAGTGAGATCCTGCTGTTACCCAATGCGTCGATTGCCGAGGTGATTGCCTATCAGGAACCGGAAAAAGGCAGCGATGCCGTCGACTGGTTACTGGGCCGGATCAGCTGGCGTGACTATCGCGTACCGGTGGTTTCTTTTGAGCTGGTGAGCGGGACAGACAACAAGACCGGAATGCGCAAGGGCAGTCGTATCGCCATCCTGAACACCCTCAACGGCAATTCCAAACTGCCCTACATCGGCATCGTGACCCAGGGTATTCCCCACCTGCAGGTCGTACAGGAAAAAAACATCATCCCCAATACCCCGGAGACAGAGCAAAGCCGCTTCATCAAGGCCTATGTGCTGGTGAACGGCGAACCGGCTTCCATCCCGGATATTGATGCCCTGGAAAAGCGCCTGCTCTTGTAACCGGTTCTCTTTACTGCATGAAGCAAGCCGGGCAGTGAAAGCAGGACAATAATAGTCAATTTTCTGCCTAAAACGTCTATGCTTTAATCATGGACAGCATGTTTTTCCAGCAATAAAACTCCAAACAGTAGATCAATCCACAGGAGGACGAGATGGAATCCCTGGTTGCACTTGTTGGCGTAATGTTTTTCGTGTTTCTGGTTTTAGCCACAGCAGTCGAAGTTATCCTGGAAACATTCCGCGGCATCCTCGAATGGTGTGGCTTTACCTGGGCCAAGGGCAAGGTATCGCTGGAAGAGGCTTTGAGCATGGCTGGTGAATTTACGGATGGTAATACTCTTCTGGCGGCAAAAATCCAGGCGGTGGAGACGGCCGCCCGGCAGGTCGAAAAAGAGGGCGGCGAGAAGCTAACCCAGTTGGATCAATTGGGCAGGGATCTGGCGGCTACCGGCAAAACCAGCGAAGAAATCGCCCTGCGCCTGAACAAAATCGCTGTTTCTGTCAAAGAGCGCATAGACATATCGGAACGTCACCGGATCTATATCCTGCGTGTTATCACTGCCCTGATCGGTATGGTACTGGTATGGAAAACCGAGTTTTATGTGTTTGACATCCTGGCGCAAAGTCCGGATGCCAAACAATATCTGGGCACATTAATGAAGGTGCAGGCGCCCTGGGTGAATATTCTGGTGGGCGGATTCGCCGCCGCGGCCGGCAGCGCCTACTGGCATGACAAACTGGACAAAGTGCGCAAGCTCAAGGTGGTGGCAAAGGACATTCGCCAGTTAAAGTCCTGAAGTCCGTCATCCAGCAACACCCCGGCTTTTGGTGCAGGAGAGATCAACCCGCCACGATCTCCAGCGCCGTTTCACGCACCCAACCGGATTTACAGGGACCGGGATATGCCGTTTCTTTCTCGATGGGGCTGTGAATACCGCAGTCCTGATTGGGTTTGTCCGGATAGACCACACCAATCCAGCCGGCCTCACCCCGGCAAACCCAAATATCGGCACCCATTTTTAAGGTATCGATCACCGGCTGCGAGGCTGACGGACCGGCATGCACCGTCAATTGATCCGCCGGCAAGGCATTGGGCCGGGCCAGTGACGGGCAGGCATCCATGTTTTCATCTCCACCGACAATGACCGGTACAGGTTGGCCGGCGGAGACTGTCGTGGCTGTCAGCAGCAACGCAAATAAAATTCCGATTCGCATAACTTTCCTCTTGTTGGGTATGTTTAATGAAATGTAAACCAAATCCGGCCGGCTTTATAAGTTGGTATGATCAGTTGCCGGCGCATGGTATGGTCAATTGTTCCTGTCAGCATGGTGAAGCCTGTAATGCAGAACCGATGGCATTCAGTACGCCATTGATGAATTCCGTCGTTACCCGTGCCTTGTTAAAAATAATATCACAGAACCAGAGAAACAGACCGCCGACATAGGCCAAATACCAAAAGCCGAGATAATCACTATAGATGATGCTAAAAAACCAGTTTTGTTTGAACAGGTAGAAATAGGTGCAAATTATTGTCGAGGTTGCCAGTAATAAACCGGGTACGAATAGTTGTATGACGGCACCCGGTTTCATGAACGATGCCAGTAACAAGAGGGTAAACATGGCCAGATTGGTGCCGGTAAAAATTCTCAATTCCAGGTTCAATTTGGCAACAATCTCCATGTATTTTGACTTCATAAAATCCATGATCCTCTGTTGCATGGTTTCAAGATTAGACAATCGCAGTTCCATCTCTTCTTTCATGCGCTGTGCATACTTTATACGGCATTCACAACTCAAATTCTGCATTTCCGCAATCACGGCAGCTGTTTGTTCATATGCCTTTGCCTTCAGTTTTGCCTTAAGCTCGGCAATGTCCTGTTCGTGCATCTGCAGCATTTTCTGGGAGAGTTTTCCCAGGGCCGACCCGGATACCGCATTGGAAAGACTGTCAATTTTGTTACCGGTTTCTGCTTCGATTCTTTCCTTGATAAATCCGGTGGCTGCCTTTTCAATGCCGGCGGGGAGCGCATAAGTAAAAACAAATGCTGTTCCAAAGACAAGAACACCAATTAACCCGATTATCCGCAGAACTGTTTTCATAGAGACTAATCTACCTGTCATCTAATGGAGAAGTATTTAAATGTAGTGTATGTCAGCTGAGAGTTTTTTCATAAACCAGAAATTCGATACCGTTTTTCGACATTTCATTGGTTTGTTGAAAGTGAAAAGAGGCGTATAAAGTTTGCGCCGCCAACATGGATTTTTGTGTCCAGAGAATGATTTTAGACCACTGGTTGGTTTCGGCATGGTTTATTGCCTTTGCAACCAGGTCTCGGCCCAGACCTTGTCCCCTGAATTCCGGTTTAACGCCCAACAGATGAATTTCACACTCATTGGCCTTTGCTCTGGCGATGGCTTTCGATGTTGGGGGAACGACAATGATCATCCCCGCGAACTCGTTGGCACCGGAAACCCTGGCCGTTAGTAAAAAGCCTCGGTTTCTGACAGCCGCAGGCGCAAATATTTTTTCGGCAACCTCTGACGAGGTAAATCCGCCATCCACATAAACATGTCGAAGCAGTTCTGTAATTTCATCGTCGGAGGCAGGTAAAGCTGAAATATGGTTGATGTCAAATATTAATCCAGTCTTCTCATCGTTCACTCTTAATTCCCTTTTGCGCAGGCAAGTAACTTTTTTTGTTTAAACCTGAAATGCAGAGTAATCCACTATTGGTAAGCCATGGTTTGGAGTTGTCTGCTACTCCTGCTCGTTGCCTTCATTATTGTCTTCCAGCTTCTCGCGATCAAACGCATGTCTTAACCAATATATCCCCATCAGCAGCAGGCCGGGTGTAATCCCGAATTCAAGAATGCCTCCACTGTATTGCGGCGTGGTTTTAATAAATGTGTTGTACAGGACCCAGATAATTATAGACAGTCCTGTAGAAAACGATACAAGTCCGAAAAGGGCCTGGGGAACACCAAATATGATCCCCAGCGTCCTGACAGTCATGGATGAATTTTCTGTTTCGCGCAGGGTATGGCCCATATCTATCCATGAAAGAATAAACACAGGTAAACCGACAAAAATGCACCGCGGAGGTATGATCTGGTTAGATGACTTGTTAAGTGTTTATTATCCATCACTATTATTTCGCCAGACATGAACGGCCTCTGTTGCCGGCTTTGATAACTCATTGGAAACATCGCGATCTTTATAAATGGAATTAGTGTCTTTGGCTATAGGGACAGAATGATGAATATCATGCGCCAACTTATCGAGGTACTCGCGACCACTATTTCTGTATGCTTCCAATTCCTCTTCATTTAATTTAATCATGTAGGTGTAACCAAGCGCGCTTATATTGCAGTTTGCGTCCAGGTATAGATAACCCTCATGCTCAAATAGAAACCAGGACCAATTATCAGAATCGACAACTTTCATACATATTCACTTAAAGAATAAAGGGGACGGAGGGATTATTTCTTAATCACCTTGCCATATTGCACAAAATTTAATCCCTCCGTCCCCTTTTACGAGTCCCCTGATTACCCATTTACAGGATATTTTTAATTGCATTAATGTCGGATTCTATAACTTTTAAAAACGAAGTTAATTTATTAAAAGAAACAATGTCAATTAAAAAGTATCTATTTCTGTGACTCTTGTTTGTATCAATATATGCATAATTAACCTCCAGAAGAAAATTATCATTAATTACTTCTGGCTCCCTATCTGAGTCAATGTCTACACTATAAAAGTCATTAAAGCTATTGCATACAATAACTGGGTATTCAATGCTTGTAATGTTTCTGTGTGGTTTTCCTTTTTTTGTGGGGAGGATTGTATGATCCCATCTGTTATATACCATAGCATTTAAGCTTTGATTCAATGCTTTGTAGATTATTTCGTTTTCTGCAGCTCGTTTGGATTCACTGGCGAATAATTTTGCTACTCTGTTGCTACTAGAAAGATAATGATGTTTGTCTTTATAAATATTATTGTCTCTTAGCGGTGTATTTTTAACTACCAGCTCTGATGCTTTTTGCATATCTTTATCGTGAAACCAAAATACATTCTTTTGTGGTATGAATTTGCATTCTATAAAAAGCTTTGCATTTACTGTTCCTTTATGTCCGCTATAGCTGTCACCATATTCGAATGCTTTTTCGGCGATAAGATCAATTTCACGCGGTTTGTCGGATATGTTGTCAGTGTAATATGGGCTAACGAGTACATGCCATCCAAGACTCTTCAGATGATTTAATACTTTGCAGTGGAAGTTATTTCCGCTGGTTTCAATTATTTTTTTGATTTCATCCATATTTGTCATTTTTTAAGAAACCTAACGCTGAGCTGAATAAATGCGATGTTTGGGGGTCAGAGTAAAAACTATAGATCATTGTTCATTAACTGGTAGTTTTTACTCTGACCCCAAACATCTAAGGGTAGCTGAACTAATTGCTCGTACGTTAAAATGTTACTGAACAATAGGTTATGTAATCGGCTTTCAGTTAGGTCACAATTATCCGGTCCTTTATCCCTTAGCTTGAAAATGTTCTCAACTTCAAGATCAGTTAGATTTCCTTTTCTTTCCAAATATTGACCGAATGCCCAAGCTCTATAGTGCTCCGCGTTCTTATCCTCGGAAGTCTCTATTTCCTCGAATTGATCCAATACGTACTCATTGGTTACGATGCCAAATTGTAACCACTCATCTGTGTAACCCAGTCTCTGTTTTGCGTTGTCAATTTTCATAGTTGCGTATAACGACAAGCTCAGCCGCGCGATTTTTGCGTCGGCTGGGGCGGATTGTTAGCTGTCGAGTAAAGAACTGAATTATGAATAAACATCATTACCATCTTTCCATCGGTATTTATTTTTTAAATGCTCAATAGCGTCTGGAATAAAATCCCGAAGGAACTCAGTTCTCGTCGCAATAATAACTTTCTCCTCCGGACACCACCTATGGATGATTCCGGCCAAAGAGGCAATTTCAGGAGACCACGTTTCAGGTGAATTCAAGCAATGAAGACGCATATTCCATATTGGAGCCCCACTCATTCCTTTAGGCTCTATTTCAGAAGAATACTCAACAGCAAAACACTTTTCTGAATTAAACCCATCAGGTAATCGGGCTGCTTTAGCAATAAATGGGTTACCGCTTATGCCAAACTCGCCCAAAAATGGCATATACATGGCATTTTGCCCTGGATAACCATTGCAGTAATAAAGTGCATTTTCATGGTCAAATGACGGTGCAAGAAAATGAGTGTAGGAAAATGGAATTATACTCTTTTCATCTAATGCATTTTGAAAACACCCCATAACCGCAATGTCTAATTCTTCATCACCGGATGCAAACCAACCTGACCGTAGAGGAAATACTGCGTCAACTCCTTTGCCATGAAACAAATAACCGGGTTGAGGCTTCCTTTCCAAAACATGCTTAGCTGTTACCATGAATGGGAACTCCTTATATATGAAATAACTTGCAGTTCCTCGATAGTCGTAATGTGGTTGAGATGATTTGCCATGTTTTGGCTTATCAACACCAAAAACAGTTGTTAATATAGGATCAACAACATTTTTAAGTTGATACCCCATTTCGAGTATCTTTTCCCTACTTATGTAGAATCCCATATATCCCCATGCAGCTAACTTATATTAGGTAGCCTAAAAGTTCTTTTCTAAAGGAACATTTAGGCTACCTGGCAAATTTGGTGTCTTTACTTTCAAATACTTAATCCCATATTAGGGAGCCTAATGGGAAATGTAAACCACGCTTGAAGCACATTAGAAAATGCTGATATTTTTTCAAGGGATGGTTTTGTAAATACGTTGACTGGATCTCCATCCCAACAAATCACAAAACCATAAAACAGCTTTGAGCCGTGCCGCCCTGTTTACACCCCACACCTTCTCACCTTTGCTTGGAAAAGGACTGAATTTGAAACATTGACTGGTTTTTAACCACAACCTGTCAAAAATAGTAGTCGTGGTGATACTCAGGAAAATAAAAACCGAACCAGATAGGGTTGGTTACTCATAACCTGCTTTGTGGATCTCGCCCTTGATGATGCGCAGTTGGGATTTGATTTATATATCGATGAGTGAGCGGCATGGATGCCGCACAGTGGCAGAGGGCCAGGGAAGGCCCTTCTGCCAATGGCAGGATGAAATCAAATCTCAATCTGCGTTTGCATCATCAGGGATGCCCTTTCTTTTGGTGACTTTTCTTTGGGCACGCAAAGAAAAGTCACCCGCCTCAGCCGCGCAGCGGCGGGCGGAATTGTTTTAGGCATTTATCAGAATAATGAAATGTCGCGCAGCGTCGAAAAAAACCGTTAACCCGGCAACACCTTCTCATCCCGAAACAGATCAACAATCGTCTCCCTTTCCCGCACGACATGCACCTTGTCACCATCCACCATAAGTTCAGCAACTCTTGGACGGGTGTTGTAGTTGGAGCTCATACCGAAGCCGTAGGCGCCGGCGCTGCGTACGGCGAGCAGGTCGCCCGGTTGCAGGTTGAGTTGACGTTCCTTGCCGAGGAAGTCACCGGTTTCACAGACGGGGCCGACAATGTCGTATTGTTGGGCTGTGCCTGCGTTGCGTTTTTCCACCGGGATGATGGCTTGCCATGCGCCGTAGAGTGTCGGCCGGATCAGGTCGTTCATGGCGGCGTCGATGATGGCGAAGTTTTTGTGGTCGGTGTGTTTCAGGTATTCCACGCGAGTGACGAGGATGCCGGCGTTGCCGACAATGGCGCGGCCCGGTTCGATGAGCAGTTTCAGTTGGCGATCACCCAGTCGTTCAATGACGGCCTGGCTGTATTCAGCGGGCAGGGGTGGTGTTTCTTCGTTGTAGCGAATACCCAGACCGCCACCGAGATCCAGATGTTCGATGGTGATCCCTTGTGCGGCCAGTTGATCGATGAGGGCCAGTACCCGATCCAGTGCGTCGAGGAAGGGGCGGGTCTCGGTCAGTTGTGATCCGATATGGCAATCGATGCCGGTGATACGCAAATGCGGCAAGCTCGCGGCTTTCATGTAGACCGCCAGGGCGTTGTTCACATCAATACCGAATTTGTTTTCTTTCAGTCCGGTGGAGATGTAGGGATGGGTTTTGGCATCCACATCCGGATTGACGCGCAGGGAGATCGGGGCGGTTTTGCCCATTTCACCGGCCACCTGATTGAGCATCTCCAGTTCCGGTTCCGATTCCACATTGAAACAGTGAATGCCTGCTTCCAGGGCGCGGCGCATTTCATCGGGGCGTTTGCCCACGCCTGAGAAGACCACTTTGCCCGGATCGCCGCCGGCGGCGATGACCCGTTCCAGTTCACCGACCGAGACGATATCAAAGCCGGAACCCAGCCGGGCGAACAGGTTCAGGACCGCCAGATTGGAGTTGGCCTTGACGGCATAGCAGACCAGATGGGGATGGTTGCCCAGCGCATTGTCAAAGGCGTGCCAGTGCCGCTCGAGCGTGGCGCGTGAATAGATATAACAGGGCGTGCCGTACTGTTGCGCGATCTCAGTGACCGGGACTGCTTCGGCAAACAGTCGGTCGCCGCGATATTCAAAGTGATCCATGCGGGTTACTTTTTTTGGTGGTCTCTTTCGGGTCGGTGTTGGTTGCGTCCGGGCCGGTGGTTGTGCTCTTGCCGGTCGCTGCCGGCGCCGGCAGGAAGAGCGGGCCTTTTTGCCCGCAACCGGCCAACAGGGTGGCTGCACTGGTGAGCATAATCAGCATCATGGTCAGGAGTATGGAATAACACAAACGCATTTTTTGCCTGATTTGGGTTAATATCTGTAACGAACCGGGATTATACGCCGCTGACCGGCGCTTGTCCTGACTGTTATTAACGCGTGGCGGGATCTTTTTTTACGTGCGAATCCGATCGAATATTTTTGTTTGGGTATTCCTGGCGACCATTGTGCCCCTGACCTTGCTGGCGCTGGGGGCCACCTATTACAGTGAGTCGCGCTACCATGAAGATGCCACCCGGGATGTGTCGCGCAGTCTGGAGCGTCTGTCCATCGAACTGGGACGCCAGATGGACAACTACCACAGTCTGGCGCAGGGGATGGCGCGCTCACCGGCGGTGCAGGAGTTGTTACCGGCCCTGTATGAATTTCGTGTTTCGCGTTCCAAATCTGCCTTCGTTACCGCGCGCAGCCGGGTCAATCACTATTTCGAAGGTTTTCAAACCATTCTCAATGGCGGGTTTTTCCTGCGCATTCTGGACAGCAGCGGTAACAGTCTGATCAAGGTCAGCCATGCGACGCGCAGCGCCGCCGTGTATGAGAGTGTGTCGGGGTTGTCCTATGTGGAACAGGAGATCAGCGAACCGGCCTTTGTGAAGCAGTTGCAACAGTTGCCGGATGGTGAGGTGTCAGCCTTGCGATTGCCGCATCATCAGTACTACCCGGATTTGCAGATGAGTTTGCAATTGTATGATCTGGTGGTGCCGTTGTATTACAAGGATACCTTCATCGGTGCGCTGAGCATGACTGTGTTCGGCGAGCAACTGGATCAGACCATGCGCAATGCGGCGCGTATGTTTAACGGCCGTGTGTTTGTGGTCAACAATCATCCCGAGCAGCCGGAGCGACACGGGACCCTGTTGTTTGATCAGGAGCAAAAGATTTTATTTATTCAGCGTCGTTATGAGGACATGAAGGTCGAACAGCATTATGAAAAAAACTTTCTTGAGCTGATCGGCGGGCGTGCCGACGGGGAGTTTGATTCAGCGGATCAAAAATATCGCTATTACTTCCGGGAGATGTTTCCCTATCCCAATGTGTTGAACACCTGGATGCTCGTGTCGCGCATTGATCAGAATGTGATCTCTGAACCGTTTCATCGTATCCGGCTGGTGATCTGGTTGTGTGCCGCGATTGCCCTGGTGATCAGTTTGTTGCTGGCGGATATCGGTTCGCGCAAGGTGGCCAAGCCTATTTGCGAACTGGCCGGTAAATTGCTGGCCTATGCCAATGGTAATTACCATGGCCGGATCGAGACCAAACAGGGGATCGATGAAATCGATTCGCTTACCGATGCCTTCAACTATATGGCCGATACCTTGCAACGGGCGCGACAGGATCGGGATCAGGCGGAAAACATGATGTTGCAGAACGCCAAGCTGGCCAGCATTGGTCAAATGGCCGCCGGGATCGGGCATGAACTGAATAATCCGTTAAACAATATTCTTTCCTATGCCAAGTTGCTGGAGCGCAGTGTACAGGATGATGCACGGAGCCATCAGGATATCCAGTCATTGCGCGAAGAGGCGGTGCGCGCTTCAAATATCATCAAGGGCATTTTGAATTTTGCCCGGCAGGTGCCGCCGGAATACAGTGCGTTTAATGCCGCCGGCTGGATCAACGATACACTGGCGCTGGTGCGGCAAATGGCGAAAAGCGCCGATGTGGCGCTGGTTGCGGATGTTGATTTCAGCGGTGAGGTGGAAGGTGATCGCGGCATGTTGCAACAGGCCATGGTGAATCTGCTGTTGAATGCGATCCAGGCCAGTGAACGTGGCGCGGAAGTCAGGGTGAAGTGTTGGGCCGACGGTAATGAACTGCACATCGAGGTGATTGATCAGGGCAGCGGGATCAGCCCGACGGTGCAGGATAAAATTTATGATCCCTTCTTTACCACCAAGGCGGAAGGCGAGGGCAGCGGGCTGGGTCTCTCCATCAGTCTGGGGATCATCGAACGGCACGGCGGGCGGTTGCATATCGAATCAGCCGCCGGGCATGGTGTCAAAGCCGAAATTACATTACCCTTAAGTCTGCACCACAAGGAAGGTAACGTATAACAATGTCTGAACTGCCTACGATTCTGTTTGTTGATGATGATCCCAAAGCAGGTGAATTATTGCTGCGCTTCAGTGAAGGCGCGGCCTACCAGTGTCAGATCTTCCAGTCACCGGTCGAGGCACTGAACTATTTTCGGCAAAACAGCGCTGACCTCATTATCAGTGACCTGCGTATGCCGGGCATGACCGGTATGGAACTGCTGGCCGGTGTGCGCGAAACGGATACAGAAGTACCGTTTATTATCATCACCGGTTACGCGGAAGTGGACAATGCCATTGAGGCATTGCGACTCGGCGCCAGTGACTTCATCAAAAAACCGTTTGATATGGATGAACTGCGTATTCAGATCGAACGGACCCTGCAACATGGGGAACTGGTGCGTGAAAACCGCCTGTTGCGTCGCCAGTTGCAGGATGAACGCAGCCGCTATGGCATGGTGGGTAACTCCGGGGCCATCCAGAAGATCTACAGCATCATCGATAAAGTGGCGGACGTGCGTTGCAGTGTGATCATTGAAGGTGAATCCGGTACCGGCAAGGAACTGGTGGCCCGCGCCATTCATTATCAGGGACAGTATGCCAACCAGCCCTTCGTGGTGATTGATTGCGGTGCATTGACGGATACCTTGCTGGAGAGCGAACTGTTCGGTCATGAAAAGGGCGCCTTTACCGGTGCGGTCAAGGCCAAGGCCGGGTTGCTGGAAGAGGCGAGCGGCGGCACGGTCTTTCTGGATGAGATCGGTAATATCTCCGATGCCATGCAGGTCAAGTTATTGCG
The DNA here is from genome assembly GCA_029880855.1 of Gammaproteobacteria bacterium. Taxonomy (GTDB): domain Bacteria; phylum Pseudomonadota; class Gammaproteobacteria; order UBA6429; family Thiohalophilaceae; genus JAOUNS01. The sequence continues at coordinate 137,946 of JAOUNS010000001.1, read as the reverse complement.
CGTAATTCAGGAGCAACAGGTGATGCGGGTCGGCGGACTCAAACCCATCGACATTGATGTACGCTTCATCGTGGCCACCAACCAGGATCTGCAAGCCAGGGTCAACGAAGGGACCTTCCGGCATGATCTCTACCATCGGTTGAACGTTGTCAGTGTGAACATGCCGCCCTTGCGTGAACGCCGGGAAGATATCCCGCTGTTGATTCAGCACTTCGTGGATATCTTTGCGCAACGCTATCACCGCAAGGTGGAGGGTTTTGAGCCGGCCGCCATGCAACAGCTGATCAACTTCCCCTGGCCGGGCAATATCCGTGAGTTGCAACATCTGGTGGAACGGCATGTGGTGCTGGCCGAACAACCGCTCATGCAACTGGAGACAGTACCAACCAGGGTCGGGCAAGCCGGCGGTAACGGCATTGATACCGATCTGCCGGATCTGCATGAACTGGAACGACGCTACATCCTGAAGGTGCTGGCCCATTTTAATGACAGCCGGGAAAAGACCGCCGCCACGCTGGGTATCAACAAGGCCACCCTGTGGCGCAAATTACAGTCCTACGACAAGCAGAGCAAAAGCAAAGCCGATTGAGCTGATCTTCCTGCACGAAAATGCAATACCGTCGTGCAAAATGCACGACCTGACGACGGTGGTTGCACGACGATTTTTCTTTATCTCATTGAATTTATTCATCTATTTATGTTGGCACGGAACTTGGTTAGTGATCTGTACCTAACCATTCCAGAACACGAGGAAACGATTATGCAACGCAGAAGCTTTTTGAAAGGCACGCTGGCCGGTGGCACCGTTGCCGTCGCCATGGGCGCCGGTCTGTTAAGCCCCCGTCAGGTGCTGGCCGCCTGGCCGGAATCCGCCTTTACCGCCAAATCCGTGAACGACGCCATGGGCGGTCTGTTCGGCACCGCTGACAACACCCCCAGCAACAAGATCCAGATCAAGGCCCCCGATATCGCTGAAAACGGCGCGGTGGTTCCGGTCTCTGTCACCACCAGTCTGGCCGCCACGTCCATCGCTATTGTGGCGGAAAAGAACGGTCAGCCGCTGGCGGCCAACTTTGAACTGTCCGGCAGCGCCAAGGGCGATGTCGCCACCCGCATCAAGATGGGCAAGACCTCCGATGTGATTGCAGTCGTCAAATCCGGCGGCAAGCTGTTTACAGCGCGCAAGAACGTGAAGGTCACCATCGGTGGCTGCGGCGGTTAAGAGACTTAGAGGAGATAACACAATGGCAAATTCAATCCGTATTCGCGCCAAGGCATCCGCCGGCGAAGCCACCGTCAAGGCCCTGATCACCCATCCCATGGAAACAGGTCTGCGCAAAGACAAAAAGACCGGCGACAAAATCCCGGCCCACTACATCACTGAAGTCAAAGGCGAACACAACGGCAAGACCGTCGTCGTCGCCCAGTGGGGACCTGCGGTATCCAAAAACCCGTACATCGCTTTTGTCTTCGCCGGCGCCAAGCCGGGTGACAGCGTCAAACTGTCCTGGGTCGATAACCAGGGCAAGAGCGATACTGCTGAAGCGAAAATCAAATAACTTATTTTCGAGTAAGTTGCAGTAAAAGAAAACGGAGGCCATGGCCTCCGTTTTTTTATGGCGCCTGTATTCCGGTTATCTATATGTAACGCAGCGTTATCCGCTGTGTTGCATGGTTGAGTATTTCGATGTTTCTTCAGCCGGGCTGAGCAACGGGTATCCCGATAACTGGTTGTTGCGGTCATTGTTCAGTAGAATGCAGCGTCTATCAGTTGAATGTGGCGGGAAGAATATGATGGAAACGCTTGAATGTGTTGAGATTGGGCCGAAGGATGCTGATTACAGTGTGATCTGGTTGCATGGTCTGGGCGCCAATGGTCATGATTTTGAGCCCATTGTGCCGGAGTTGAATATACCGGCACAGAAAAAAGTGCGTTTTGTCCTGCCCCATGCGCCGTCAATCCCGGTGACGATCAACAGTGGTGTCGTCATGCCTGCCTGGTATGACATTGCCTCGATGAATTTTCTGGATCAACAGGATGAACTGGGAATACGGGTGAGTGAAAGTCTGGTGAAACAACTCATTGATCGTGAGGTGACTCGCGGTGTGCCCACTGACCATATCTTCCTGGTTGGTTTTTCGCAAGGCGGTGCGATCGCCTTGCATACCGGCCTGCGTTATCCGCAACCACTGGCCGGTATTCTGGCTTTATCGACCTATTTGCCGCTTGATCTGACGGTGAATAATGAACGTCACGAAGCCAATCAGACCACGCCGATCATGATGGCGCATGGTACGCATGATCCAGTTGTACCTCTGCGGCTGGGCGAGATGTCCCGCGATTATTTACAGGAACTGGGTTATCAGGTGAACTGGCGGCAATACTACATGGAACACAGTGTCGTCCCGGAAGAGATCAATGATATCAGTGACTGGTTCAGTGCCCGGATCAGCGGCTGAGATGTAGAGAAAAAGTTGCTGAATTGAAGGCAAAAAAAAACCCTGTCACATGGACAGGGTTTTTATTGAAGAAGCAATAAATTAATTATTTGCCTTTCTTCTTGCTTTCGCATTTCTTGATGAATGCTGCACGCTTTTTCTCATCAGAGATCTTTTTCTTGTCAGCCTTCTTTTCGCAGGCTGATTTTTCAGGAGCGGCGCCACCTTCAGCGGCAAAGGCAGAAGATGTAGTGAAACTGAAAGCGAAAGCAGCAATCAAAGAAGCAATCAAGGCAGTGCGTCGAATCATTATAGTTACTCCGTGGTTAACAGTTAGTGCACAATGCGACTCTATGTTACGGTCAGAAATGAGGGAGAATAAATTGATATATTTTGTTTGTGACGATTGGATAAAACGATTCAAACCGTAATATGGCCCAAGGAAATCGTGCACATGAAAAATCGTTACAATGCTTGCTTTGTTGGAATATTATAAAATATTGATATAGCTCAAGGACTGGCGTCGGACCGTTCAGCTACATTACATTTATCCTCATTGAATAGAATAAGGACAGCTATGCAACTCCGTTTTGTTTTACCCCTCTTCCTGCTTTGGTCCGTCTGTCAGGCTGCGCCTGACGGTGAAGCATTATATGAACAACATTGTGCGGCCTGTCACGGCAGTGAAGGTCTGGGTGGCGTGGGTGTACCGTTGGCCCTGCCGGCTTTCCAGCAGAGCGTGGATGATGACTTTCTGCACAAGACCATCCGTCTTGGTCGGCCCGGTCGGGTGATGCCTGGGTTTCGCTTTTTAAAAGATCAGGAGATCGACGCGATAGTGCAACATCTGCGCGGTTTTGTACCGGGCAAAAGGGCGGCGTTTTCCCGGCAGCCCGTCAAGGGGAATGCCGCTCATGGCAAAGCACTCTATGCAAAGTATTGCGCCGCCTGTCATGGCGCCAAAGGTGAAGGCGGTAAAGGGACCGGGGTGACTTTTTCACGTCCCCGCGATTTGCCGATTATCGCCCCGGCTATTAATAACAGCGGATTTCTTGCCTCTGCCGGCGATGCCATGATCAAGGAGGCATTGATGCAGGGGCGGGAAGGCACACCCATGATCTCTTTTCTCAAGCAAGGGATGACCGAGCAGGATATCAATGATGTGGTGGCTTATGTGCGCAGTTTTGAAAAGCAGCCGCCGGACGAAAAGCCCATCGAGTTTGAAAAAGAACCATTAACGCTGGTTTATGATTCACCCCACAGTTTCGAACAAACCGTTGAAAAGGTGAAGCAGGCGGCGGTTGGTATGAACTTTCGGATTATCCGTGTGCAGACACTGGAAGACGGTTTGCAGGCCAAAGGCGAAGAAAACAGCAAGCAGGTGATCGTTTATTTCTGTAACTTCCAGCTGTTGAATCAGGCGCTGGCAGTAGACCCCCGCGTGGGCCTGTTTTTACCCTGCCGGGTCACGGTCGTGGAACGTGCGGGCAAGGTGCAGTTGTATGCGATTAATCCCAAACGACTCAGTGTGCTGTTTAACAACAATGAGCTGAATAAATTGTGCACCGGCATGTATGACACCTATGTCACCATTCTGGAGGAGGCCTCATTATGAGCAAGCCGGACAAGATATATAGAAGCATGATGGCGCGCCTCTTGTTGTGCCTGGGACTGGTATTACCGGGATTGGCCCATGCAGACCTGATGATGATGATCCGTTCCCACCAGACATTTCCTGAAGCCATGGCACTGTTGCAGGAGGCGATCAAGGAGACCGGTTACACGGTCAGTCGTGTGCAGCGGGTGGATATCGGTCTGACCAAAAGTGGCTACAAGACCGACAAGTATCGGGTGGTGTTTTTTGGCAAGCCGGCGGAGATTCGCGATCTCACCGCCCGCTATCCTGAGCTGCAGGCCTTTTTACCCCTGAAAATCTCTATCTTTGCTGAGGGTAATGACACGATTATTGTCACCGCCAATCCCCAGCACCTGAAGCGCGCCGGCGATGCAAAGTTGCAAAAGGTGATCAATCGCTGGGAAAAGGATATCAGTCGGATATTGACCAAAATGCGTAAAGCCGATTAGGGTATAGTCTGTCTTGTGACACAGACCGCGTTTTGAAAACTGTTACCCATAGTTTGTCTGTGTCAATTCAAGTTGTTTGAGACTTTAACCGATAAGCGATCTGAGGCATGGATAAAAATCAGGGCTATTTGCAGATGGATCAATTCGACAAAGCACAATTACTCAATATTCTGCAAACCAATCCCATGGGGATGATGTTAATCAGTCCGCAGGGTGAGGTTGTCTGGGTGAATGATAATTTCCCGGTGATCTCCGGTATCTCTTCGCTGCAGGTGCTGGGCAAGAATGAGGATACGATCCCGTCGGAGTATCGGAACCTGTTTGAAGATGAGGCCACCATCTATCTTGCCGCAACTGAGAATCGTGCCGATACCTGGCTGGTGGTCTCTTCCCAGACCATGGCTGATGGCAGTCACCTGCAATATGTGAAAGACGCGACTCTGGTCCGCCAGCTGGCCAAAGAGCGTGATGAGCTGAAGCTGAAGATTACCGAGTTGAATCAGGTGGACAATGTTACCGGGCTGTTGAATCCCCGTGGCTTGTTCCAGGCCCTGGAACCCCAGGTCTCGCGCTCACGCCGCTATGAAAACATGTTGTCCGTGCTGATCATGCGTCTGGAGAATCTGCCCGATATCCAGCAACGGGTCGGCAGTGACAAGCGGGATCAATTGCTGATCGCCATCGGGCATATCCTCAATGACCAGATGCGCTGGGCCGATACCATCGGCCGCCTCAGTGATAATGAATTTATGCTGATCCTGCCGGAAACACCGGAAGATATTGCCGGGCAACTGGCAGAAAAGATTGGTGCTCGGCTGGAAGAGTTGAGCCTCCCCGATATGAATGGCGAACAACTGGATCTCTATACACGCTTTGGCATGGCGCAATGGAAAAAGGGTGAGGATGTGAAGTTGCTGATGCAGCGTGCCCGCGCCAGTCTCGATCAGGGCAACGAAATCCACGTCAAGGTGGCCTGAAAAAACACTCTCAATCTTCCTGCGCCGGGTGAGTGCAAGCATGATCTCATCCGGCGCAGATTACATTCCCAATCAGCTTATTCTTCCAGCCTGCTCCGGGCACGCACCACCGCTTCTCTTACCTGTGCCGGTGCTGTCCCGCCGATATGGTTGCGGGCTGCGACCGACCCTTCCAGCGTCAGCACGGTAAAGACATCGTCACTGATGATGGTGGAGAAAGATTGCAGCACCTCCAGCGGCATCTCCGCCAGATCCAACTGGTTGTCCACCCCGTAACGCACTGCCTTGCCGACGATCTCATGAGCGTCACGGAAGGGGACACCCTTGCGTACCAGATAGTCGGCCAGATCGGTGGCGGTGGAGAAACCGCGCCGGGCCGCTTCGCGCATGGCTGCACGATTAAAGGTGACCTGCGGCATCATGTCGGCATACAGACGCAGACAACCTTTCAGGTTGTCGATGGTGTCGAATAACGGTTCCTTGTCTTCCTGGTTATCCTTGTTATAGGCCAGCGGCTGGCCCTTCATCAGGGTCAGCAGGGAGACCAGATGGCCCTGAATGCGGCCGGTCTTGCCACGCACCAGTTCGGGCACGTCCGGGTTTTTCTTTTGCGGCATGATGGAGGAGCCGGTGCAAAAACTGTCGCCCAGATCGACAAAGTTAAACTGGGCCGATGACCAGAGGATCAACTCCTCCGAGAAGCGCGACAGGTGGACCATGATCAGCGCCGCCGCGCTGGTGAATTCAATGGCAAAATCCCGATCACTGACCGCATCCAGCGAGTTTTCACAGACCCCGTCAAAGCCCAGTTCCCCTGCCGTGAAATGACGATCGATGGGATAGGTGGTCCCGGCCAGGGCCGCTGAACCGAGGGGCATCACATTGACCCGTTTGCGACAGTCGGCCAGCCGGGCGCTGTCCCGCTGCAACATCTCAAACCAGGCCAGCAGATGATGACCCAGGGTGACCGGCTGGGCGGTCTGCAGGTGGGTAAAGCCGGGCATGATGGTGTCGGATTCTTTTGCCGCCAGTTCCAGCAGGCCTGCCTGCAAACGGCGCAGTTCGCTCTGCAGGGTATCGATTTCGTCCCGCAGGTAAAGGCGTACATCGGTGGCCACCTGGTCATTGCGAGAGCGGCCGGTGTGGAGTTTTTTGCCGGTGTCGCCGATGCGGTCGGTCAGACGTGCCTCAATATTCATGTGCACGTCTTCCAGTTCGGTACTCCAGGCAAAATTGCCCTGTTCGATGTCCTGCAAAATGGACTGCAGGCCGTTGACGATCTTGTCCCGTTCATCGACAGTCAGCACACCGACATGGGCCAGCATACGGGCATGGGCAATTGAACCGGTGATATCATGGCGGTAGAGTCGTTTATCAAAACCGATGGAAGCGGTAAAGGCTTCCACAAAGGCATCGGTGGGTGCGGTAAACCGGCCCGCCCAGGGTTTGTCTGTTTGGTCACTCATGGAAAAGGATCACATATTGATAATAACAAGCGCGCAGTATAACGGTTTTAGCGGGGAACCGCATGACAGCGGCTCGTCTGACAGCGAACAATCAGCTATGGTATGGGCATGAAAACGGCAAAACCACCCCGCAAACCGGCGCTACAGACCGGCACTGCATCCGATTCGCTTTTTCTGCCCAACCTGTGCGGGGTGCGCATGGTGTTTGTGGTGGTCATGGTGGCGGAATTATTTGCCATCGTCCTGGCGCTGGCGCCCCTGCGGGTGACCATTGAAGGCTATTGGTTCAGTCTGGCGATGATTTCCATGTTTGTGCAGTGGTCGGCGCTGGCCTCCTGTGCGGTACTGTGTCTGGCCCGTCCCTGGTTGGCGGGTTTGACCAATCAGCAGGTGACAATCACCAGTTTCAGCCTGATCCTGCTGGTGGTGACCCTGATCAGTGAAATCGCCTTCTGGTCACTCTATGCAGATGATGCGATTAACTACAGTCATCTGTCATTCCTGCTGCGCAACCTGTTTATTTGCACCATTATCAGCGGTTTGGTGTTGCGATATTTCTATGTCCAGCACCAGTGGCGCCGGCAGGTCAAGACCGAATCCCAGGCCCGTTTGCAGGCGCTGCAATCCCGCATCCGGCCGCACTTTTTATTTAACAGCATGAATACCATTGCCAGCTTGACGCGCAGTGATCCGGCACGGGCGGAGATGGCGGTGGAGGATCTGGCCGAATTGTTTCGCGTCAGTCTGGGCGATGCCCGGTCGAAATATGCCATGACTGATGAATTGTCACTCTGTCGGCGTTATCTGGATATTGAAAGCCTGCGTCTGGGGAATCGATTGCGGGTGGAGTGGCAGGTTGATGCATTGCCGGATGATGCGCTGGTACCGCCGCTGTTGATCCAGCCCTTGCTGGAAAACGCCATTTATCACGGCATTGAGAGTCTGACCGGCGGCGGCGTGATCCGGGTGGTCGGTCGGCGCAGCGGACGCAAGCTGGAGATCGATATCACCAATCCCTTCCCCGGCAAAGAACCGCAGCAACATCACAAAGGCAATCAACTCGCCATGCAAAACATTCGCGAACGTTTGGATGCCTTGTATGAGGGAAAGGGCAAGCTGGAAAACGGTGTGCACGGAGACGAATATCGGGTGACTATCCAAATACCTTATCGGCGCGAACAAGATGAAGATTCTGATCGCTGATGACGAACCGCTGGCCCGCGAACGTCTGGCCGCCCTGGTGACCGAGATGCAGCTGGGTGAAGTTGTCGGTGAAGCGGCCAATGGGGAAGAGGTATTACAAAAGACCACGCTGCTGGAACCGGACATCATCCTGCTGGATATTCGTATGCCCGGGATGAATGGTCTGGAAACCGCCATCCATCTGGATCGGCTGGAACAACCGCCCGCCGTTATCTTTACCACGGCCTATGACGAGTACGCCTTGCAGGCCTTTGAAGCCCATGCCGTAGACTATCTGTTGAAACCGGTACGACGTGAACGTTTGGCCGGCGCCATACAAAGTGTTTCCCGTCTGACCCGTGCCCAGGTGGAAGGGCTGCAATCCGCTTCCGGTGTCAACTCGCCCACCCATATCAGCGCCCGGGTCAAGGGTGGTCTGAAGTTGATCCCGGTGGATGAAATTGTCTATTTTCTGGCGGAACACAAGTACGTGTCGATTTTTACCAAAGACGCAGAAGTGTTGATCGATGATCCATTGAAAAAGCTGGAAGAGCAGTTTGCGGATCAGTTTGTCCGCATTCATCGCAATGCACTGGTGGCGTTGCACGAGATCACTTCCTTGTATAAAGACGGCGGCGGACAATTTCAGGTCCGCTTGCGCAGTATGGACAAAACCCTGGAAGTGAGTCGGCGTCATGTCGCGGCAGTCAGAAAACGCTTGACGATTTGAATCTGCTGCATCCAAATCATGTATATCGGAATTACAGGTTTAACAGCTCAACGGAGTATAAAATGAAAAAATACCTGACGGCGTTATTAATGTTATGCACGGCTGCCGCCATGGCGGATAATTGTGACAAACCACGCGATGATTTTGACGGACTGTATTGTTTGAACAAGGTCTATCAAGAGGCCGACAATGAGTTGAATCTGGTCTATAAAGAATTGCGCGGACTGCTTAACAAGGCTGAAAAAAAGGCATTGAAAAAATCCCAGCTTGCCTGGATCAAGGCGCGCAATGATAACTGCAGCATGCGGCGAGACAACCGTTTTTTTGTCAGTCTCAATTGCACGACTGATTTCACCGTGAGACGAACCAATATCCTGCGTGATCGCTTGCGTGAGTGCAAGGCCACCGGTTGTCAGCCAAGCAAGCTATAAGGCAGATGCCGCGTCGAACGATCATTTATCTCTCTCACGGCGGCGGGCCATTGCCGTTGCTGGGTGATCCATCCCATGCTGAAATGGTCAGCATGCTGCAAACACTGGCGGCGCAACTGCCAAAACCCGAGAGTGTTATTCTGATCAGCGCCCATTGGGAGGCGCCGGTGCCGACGGTGACAGCGGCACCGGCACCGTCACTGATTTATGATTATGCCGGTTTCCCTCCTGAGTCATACCGTATCGAATATCCTGCACCGGGGCGGCCGGAGCTGGCCCGACGACTGGTTGACCTGTTGCAGCAACATGGACTGGCGGCCGTTGCCGATCCGCAACGGGGTTTTGATCATGGCCTGTTTGTGCCCATGAAGATCATGTACCCGCAAGCGGATATCCCTGTCGTTCAACTCTCTCTGCTGCGCGGCCTGGATCCGGCGCAACATATCCGTCTTGGACAAGTGCTGGCGGAGTTGCCCGATGAAGATATGTTCATCATCGGTTCCGGTTTTTCCTTTCATAACCTGCGCGCCTTTTTCAGCGTAGCAACACCGCAAGCACAGGCGGAAAATGCCGCCTTTGAAGTATGGCTGCGTGAAACCTGTAATTCGGATCTGGATGAAACAGAACGCCGTCGTCGTTTGATAGAATGGGATGAAGCGCCCGGCGCACGTTATTGTCATCCGCGTGAAGAACATCTTATCCCTCTGCATGTGTGTTACGGTGCGGCGCAACGTTCAGCCGATGCGATCTATCCCTGTACAGTGATGGATAAACAGGTCAGTACCGTGGTCTGGCAACTGTCGGCAACCGGGACACAATCGGCATGAGTCTGCAGGTGATACAGGCGGACTATGCCAATCCGCTGCACGCGCAGGCCATTGTTGAGCTGCTGGTTGCCTATGCGGTCGATCCTATGGGCGGCGGTCAGCCTCTGACGGCGGAGGTACGCAACAATATTGTCCCGGCACTGGCCGCCATTCCCCATGCCCTCAGTCTGCTTGCTTTTAAAGGAGACACCGCCGTGGGGTTGATGAACTGTTTTGAAGCCTTTTCCACCTTTGCCTGCAAACCGATCATCAATATCCATGACGTGGTGGTGACGAAAGAGTATCGGGGCAGCGGGATCGCGCAACAGATGTTGCACCAGGTGGAGGTGATTGCACGGACAAAAGGCTGTTGCAAACTGACGCTGGAAGTATTGAGCCACAACGAGGCGGCCATGGCCGCCTATCGCAAGTTTGGTTTTACCGACTACCAGCTCGATCCCGCTGCCGGGTCGGCGTTGTTTTGGCAAAAAAGTCTTTAGCAGCAACGCCGCACTGGAGCGTGGCTAGTCGATTTGTGCATCATGATAGACGTTCTGCACGTCATCCAGTTCGTTCAACATATCCATAAACTTGTGGAACATCTCCACATCCTCGCCGCTGACAGGCGTTGAACCCTTGGGCAGATACTGGATTTCATCCACTTCAAAGTCGATGTCGCCCAGCAGGTTGATCAGGGTTTGCTTGGCTTTGGCATATTCGGTATGTGGGGTGAAAACCGTGATGAGGCCGTCTTCATTTTCGATATCGGAGACATCCACATCGGCTTCCATCAGGGCTTCCAGCACGGCATCCTCATTATCGCCCTTGAAGGCCAGAATGGCGGCATGATCAAACATGTGACTGACTGTGCCGGGTGAGCCGATCTTGCTCTTGGTTTTGTTGAAACAGGTGCGAACATCACTGATGGTGCGATTGGGGTTATCGGTCAGGCAGGAGACCAGCACCATGCAACCACCGGGGCCGAAGCCTTCGTACATGGCCAGGGCATAATCTTCACCGGCGCCGCCCTTGGCCTTTTCGATGGCCTTGTCGATGACGTGGCTGGGGACCTGATCCTTTTTCGCTCTTTCTATCAGACCACGCAGGGTCAGATTGCCGGCCGGATCGATGCCGCCTGCCTTGGCGCTGACGTAGATTTCGCGCCCGTATTTGCTATAGACCTTGGTTTTGGCCGCGGCGGTTTTGGCCATGGAGACCTTGCGATTTTGATAGGCTCTACCCATAAATTTCTGCCTTGCTGAAACGAAATATTGAAGTTGTCCCCGGCATGTTGTGGTACCGGTACACTGAAAACAGGCGGCCAAGTATGCCTGAAAACGGGATTTATGAACATATACCGGCGCGGCTGATTACGGGAACGGTCTGACTTGTTGTCGCGTCAAGGAGAGGAAAAAACAGGGGCGGGACTGCGCGGTGTCGTGCTACCTCACCGCCCTAATAGCATGTAAAACCTAAAACATGTAGTTCACACCGAAATTAATGTGGTTCACATCACGGCCCGGGGTGGGACCGGCAGGGTCTTCGCCGACATCCATAAATGTTTCCCATTCGGTACGGAAGAACAGCCGGGGCGAAATCGGCAGGTTTATGCCAAAACCGTACATAAGATCTACCTCGGATATTTCGGTATTATTGGGTACATCCTTAAAGGTCCAGTCGGCCATACCGGCTTTGACAAAGAGCGTTGCGCTCTTGGTAGTCACGGTATATACGGCGGCATAACTGCTGGCTGAATAGTCATCATCACCATCATTATAAGTACCGAGATCATGAAAACCGAATTCAACGCCTATTGGTCCCATGATACGAAAGCCAAGATAGAGTTTATTCGCCAGGCCGGCTTCGTCTGTCGTGGGTGAAATTTCATCACGGACACCGTGACCAAAACCAAAACCGATATAGGCCCCGACTGAACCCCTGGCCTGACTTTGCAGTGGAAGGAGTAACATCATGCAGATGAACACACTTCCGACTAGTGACTTTTTATTCGTCATTGGTCTATTCCTTCAGTTTGTATAACACACAGACACAAAGGCAATATGCGTGCCAACAACAAAAAATGCGGTTTTTTCCCGTAATATGACTGATATTGCCGTTAATGGTGGTTTTTGATATCAACAGCGGCAACACCTTGCCGCCACATTGTATTCACAGGTTTGGATCGACGTGCTGCAAATCGGTATGATGGCCGGACTTCCTCGCAGTAACAAACAGCAGGTGATTGATGGCAAACCGGGCGCAACTGACTACACTGGTCAAACTCTTTTCCCTGTTGGGGCTCATTGCGATCACCATTCCGTTTATCCAGTCCCTGATGCCGACACCGAAAGCGGTAGCAGAGCTGCCGCATATTCACGTTGGCGATATGACTGCCTGTTCCTATTTGTTGCACGATACCCGGAGAAAGGGGCCAATTGGCAGTGCGTGGTTGATCATTAAAGATCGTAACAGCGCCTTTCATGTGTTTACTCTACCCACGGATGAGGGCAAGGTGTTGTTACCGGATTTGCAATGGTTCCGTTTTGCCGGGAGTTGTGCGCAGTTTCGGCCGGAACTGGAGCAGGGGCGCCTCAAACCGGGCGGTGTGATTCGGTGTCATGACCCGCAATATACAACTGACTCTGCCTGGCGCTGGACCTATCAGGGCAAGAGTCTGGTGGAGGGAACGCCGGATTTACCCAAACAGCGTTTCGGCGTCGAGGGTGACTATCTGATTATTGGCAAGCGCGACTGAACAGCCTCAGCATGGTTGTGCTATGCACGACTGTGTGCGGATTTGCTGTGATGGGAAAAGGCGGGTGCCGCTGAATATTCAGTGCACCCGGCTGTTTACATCATCTCCACCACCCATTTGGTGACCGTGGCCGTGGCAATGGCGCACTTGTCACCGCGGGCATCGGTAAAGGCCTTGTATTGGGACTCATCCCAGAAGTCGTAGGTCTTGCCGGTGAATTTTTCCTGTAACTCCTTGCAGGTGACCCCGCCGAATTCTTCGACAAAGCGTTGGGTCAGTTCCTGACCGAGACGGAAATTACCGATGAATTTGCCCTTGTCGAACTTGTCGTGATCCCGACCCCGTTTGGCGCCCAGGGCCAACAGTCCGCCGGTCAGGGCGCCGCAGGCCCCCTGCCCCATCAGTCCGCCGCCACCGGACAAGCCGTGGCTGGCCTTGATGGTTTCATCGGTGACATAACCGACAGTGGATTGCACAGCCTTCAGCACACACTGGGGACAACAGCCGTAGTTGATCTCATCTGCAAAGGCCTGTTTTGAGGCTTCTTCAGCGAGGCGTCGTTTTTCGTCTTTGGATATTGCCATGCTTCAATCTCCTTATTGCCTGATTTTGATTATTGTTTTGTCTGTGCATGGCAACACTGTAAGCCGTTTGCCGCGACAGGGCAATGATACGGGTCAAGGCACGGGAGAGGTCTGCAGGTTGGTTGGTTATTTTATCGCCACGGTATGCAGGCGGGCATAGGCATGGTCAATGGCATTGTCGATGTCGCCGGCAAAGAAGCCCTCGGTACCGATACCCACCAGTCGCGGCGCGATCTCTTTACCATTGGCATCCACAAAGATCATGGTGGGCATGACATAGGCTTTATACCGGGTCGGGAAGTCTTCCGGTGAGACGCGCTTGCCTTCGAAATCGGTCAGGGTCCGGTAATCATCAACCTTCACCATGCGGATGATGACCTTGTTCTGATACCGGCCGCTGCGCAGCATGGGCAGCAGATAGTTTTCACGCAGGATGACGCAATAGGGACAGCCGTCCATGGAGAACATAATCAGGATGGGCAGTTTTTTATCACGAGCCTCTTCGGCCAGTTGTGCCAGATCGGTGACCTGATGCAGGGTGACATCCCGGGCCTGCGAGAATGGGGCGATACACAACAAGGCCAGACTGAACAGCAAGCCGAAAAAGGGATTTGTACGGGAATTCATCAATACCATCCTGCCGGGTGAAATCATGTATTATACCTGCTGACCGGCATGTTTCCGAATGGTTCAAAAGCTGTTCAAAAAGCGATAATAAATCAACCAGATATAAAAAAGGTTAACCTGGATTATGGCTGATATCCTGCGTATAGCGACGCGTAAAAGCCAACTTGCCCTCTGGCAGGCGGAATATGTGCGCGACATGTTACAAAAGATCCACCCCGGTCTGGAGGTGGAACTGCTGAAAATGACCACTCAGGGGGACAAGATCCTGGATACCCCGCTGGCCAAGGTTGGGGGCAAGGGGTTGTTCGTCAAGGAGCTGGAAAACGGCCTGTTGACCGGCGAGGCGGATATCGCCGTCCACTCCATGAAAGATGTGCCCGTCGAGTTACCTCTCGGCCTGCATCTGCCGGTCATCTGTCCCCGCGAAGACCCGCGGGACGCCTTTGTCTCCAATACCTTTGACAGTTTTGAAGCGTTGCCGGAAGGGGCGCGTCTGGGTACCTCCAGTCTGCGGCGTCAGTGTCAACTGAGCGCCTTGCGACCCGATTTGCGCATCATCGATCTGCGCGGCAATGTGAATACCCGCCTGCAAAAACTGGATGATGGAGAATATGACGCCATTATCCTCGCTGCGGCGGGTCTGAAACGGCTCGATATGACCCACCGTATTACCGAATATCTGGACACCTCTGTCAGTCTGCCGGCCATCGGACAGGGCGCGGTGGGGATCGAATGCCGACAGGACGATGTGCGGATCAATAACCTGCTGGCTCCCCTGAATGATCCGGAGACCCACATCCGGGTATTGGCGGAACGGGCCATGAACCACCGTTTGCAGGGTGGTTGTCAGGTCCCCATTGCCGGCTATGCCGAACTGAGCAAGGGGATGTTGTTATTGCGTGGTCTGGTGGGACAGAGTGACGGCAGTGTCATTGTGCGCGGCGATATTGCCGGTCATCCCGATGAGGCCGAACACCTGGGGCTGGTGCTGGCTGAGGATTTGTTGAGCAGGGGGGCCGATACCATCCTGCAACAACTCTATGACCTCTGATTCACTGCAGCATCTGGGCGTGCTGGTCACACGCCCGGCCCATCAGGCGGAAAGTCTGTGTCGCCTGATTGAGGATGCAGGGGGGCGCGCCTTTCGCTTTCCCGTGATCGCCATCGAACCACCGGATGAACCTGACCTCACCAGGGCGCAACTGGCTGCCTTGTCTGACTTCGACATGGCGATCTTTATCAGTCCCAATGCGGTCAGCTTCAGCCGACAATTGCTGGACAGCTTGCCGACCACCTGCCGGATTGTTGCGGTGGGTCAGGGTACGGCACGTCAATTACTGGCAGACTTCCAACGTGAACCGGATGTGATCCCCGAGTCAGGCTTTCATTCCGAAGCCCTGCTCGCCATGCCTGCCCTGAAGCAGGTCGCAGGACAGCGGGTGATGATTTTGCGTGGTGAGGATGGTCGTCCTCTGTTGGGTGATACCCTGCGTGAGCGGGGTGCTGAAGTTATCTATGCTACTGTATACAAGCGCGTGCGACCGGCCGCCTCACTGGCGATGTGGCAGGAAGCCATTGCCGAGCGACTGATCCACATCATCGTTGTGACCAGCGGTGAAGGCTTGCAAAACTTGTGGTATATGGCCGGCGAACAATATCGATCCTGGTTGAGCCAAATACCCTTGTTATTGATCAATCCACGATTGATTCCACTGGCCGAAAAACTGGGTTACAGTGGCAAAATGATTGTGGCGGAGAACGCCGGCGATACAGCCATCCTGCACGGCTTGCAAGCCGGTGCAGACAAACCTGAATAAATGAGAAAACGGAAGGGTAGCGTGTGAGCGAGACAGCCCCGGACAATACAAAGACCACTGATAACAAACCACAGACGGCGACCAAACACAAACGACACAAGTCGCACCGTGGTCGCGGCTTCATTCGCATCCTGATCCTGTTAGTGATCATCGGGCTGGCCGGGTTTGGTATCTGGCGTTATGCACTGACATCCGTGATTGATTACCGCGAGCGGGTCAATGGTCTGGAAGCGCTGGTGCAAGCCATGCAGGAAGCGCGCAAGCAGGAACACGAAGCGTCAGCGAAGCAACTGGCCGCCATGGCCGAACGTCAGGGCTATCTTGAAGAAGGGGTGAGCAAGCTGCTGGAGCAGGGCGGTCACATGCGCAAGGACTGGTTGTTGTCCGAAGCGGAGTACCTCATCAAGCTGGCCGGCCACCGTCTGTTGCTGGAGCGTGATATTCGAACAGCGATCGTCGCCTTGCAGTCGGCCAACAACAAATTGAGTGAGATCGGCGATCCCGGCATCATCAAGGTGCGCAAGGAGATCAGCAAGGACATCAGCGCCCTGCAGAAGATCCCCGTACAGGATACCAGCGGTGTCTCCTTGGCCCTGAGTACACTGGTACAGGATGTCACCAAACTGCCCCTGCGTATCCCCGATCCGAAAGATATCCGGCAACGGATGAAAGAAGATCCGCCGGGTGATCGGGAGGCGGGTTCCTTCAAGGAAGTGTTGGGCATGATGTGGCAGGACCTGATTGGCCTGTTCAATCATCGTAAACATGATCAACCAATCCAGCCCATGCTCCAGCCGGAGCAGCGGTTTTTCCTGGTGCAAAACCTGCAACTTAAACTGGAACAGGCGCGACTTGCCTTTCTGCAAAATGAGTACACCATTTACCATGAACGGTTAACGGAAACACAAAAATGGATCCGGCTCTATTTTGATCTGGAACACAACACCACCCGCGCCACACTGGACAGCATCAAGACCCTGTTGCAGCAGGAACTGCAGGCGGATCTGCCGGAACTGACTCGCAGCTATAACGCGATCAAAAGTTATCGAGAGGCCGGCGGCGGCGGGCGGAAGCCGGTCAAACCGGCGCCTGCACCCCAAACGAAACCTGCCGCCACACCGGAAACCAAACCTGAACCGGCAACTGCACCCAAACCGGAGTCTGCTCCGTCAGTGAAAGAACCCGTCGGTACGAACCCCCCGACCGCGCCTGTCCCGGCGGCTGACAGTCAGGTCACTCTATGACGCGGTTGTTCAGGATTTTATCTGTATTGTTGTTGGCTGTGATGCTGGGTCTGTTTATGCATCAGGATCCGGGTTATGTGCTGATTGGTCGCGGTTATGAAACCTGGGAGATGAGCATTGCCACCTTTGTGGTTACGCTGTTGATCCTGTTAACCCTGCTCTACATTTTCGCCCGACTGGTGAAAAACTTTTTGAGTATCCGCAGCAGGCTGCGTTTCTGGCGCACCAGCCGTCGCGGCAAACGCGCCCGGCAGATCTCCAACCAGGGCTTGATTGAACTGGCTCAGGGTAACTGGGCCGAGGCGGAGCGGGCACTGGTTCGCAGTGTGAAGGACAGTGAACTGCCGTTGTTGAATTATCTTTCTGCGGCACGCGCCGCCCAGAAACTCGATGCACCGGAACGCCGCGATCACTATCTGGCCATGGCCCACGCCAATCGCAAGGATGCCAGCTTTGCGGTACAGGTTACCCAGGCGGAATTGCAACTGGCTCACGGCCAACTGGAACAGTCACTGGCGACCCTGATCCACCTGCGCACCCTGTCACCGAAGCATCCGCATGTCCTGTTCCTGTTGATGACCCTCTATAAAAAACTCAAAAGCTGGGGTGATCTGAAAGAACTCTTGCCGGTACTCCGCAAACAAAATGTGGTGCCGGAGCGCGACCTGCATGAACTGGAAATCAGTGTCCACCGGGAATTGCTGAACATCGCCGCCAAACAGGGCAAGGCTGATCGGTTGCGCAGTTCGTGGCAGCATGTGCCGCGTGATCTGCGTAATGAAGATGTGCTGATCGATGAATATGCCCGACACCTGTTGTTGCTGGAACTGTATAACGATGCCGAGACCCTGTTACGCGAAGCGGTCAAGCGACACTGGAATGTGGAGTTTGTCTATCTATATGGATTGGTACAGAGTGAAGCACCCGGCAAACAACTGGCCAATGCCGAGGTCTGGTTGAAAGGTCACGAACATAATCCTGTCCTACTGTTGACACTGGGTCGCCTGTGTCTGATCAACCAGCTGTGGGGCAAGGCACGTTCCTATCTGGAAGCCAGTCTGGGGGCCGGCCCACGTTCGGAAACCTATACCGAGCTGGGTCGATTGCTGGAACAACTGGAAGAGCCGGACGAAGCGCGTGACTGTTTCCGCAAGGGCCTGTTACTGGCGGCGGAAGAAAAGACCTACGACACTCTGCACACCGAACACGATCCCCGTTCCGTGGTCAGACAGTCGGGTTGATCATTCCATTCGTTGTTGCGGGAGCTGATGCGTTAACTCACGAACGGCGATATCCAGTTCATCATCTGTATCTGTTTTAATTGAATCAATCACTTTTCCGCAGACACGTTTGTTGCGTTTGGCGCCACGATAACTCCGCTTGCCCTGGATACAGATGTCCGGCAGCACGCCCACTCCATCAATGGCCTTGTTACCTTTGCGAGTGAAGATCGCCGTGGTCAGTTTTAACAAGGTCCGGTTGTGTAATACGACAACACTCTGGATTTTGCCATGGCCATCAGTTTGTCTGCCCAATACAACAGCGCGATTGTTATCCTGCATGGCGGCGGCCAGGATCTCGGCACCGGAAGCGGTCTTTTCGTTGATCAGAATAACCAGTTTGATATGTTCACCGACAGCATTATAACCGGTCGGCTCGGCATTATAATTTGTGATGTCAGAAGCGCCCCTGCCCTGAATAGTCGTGATTGGACCCCCGGCCAGAAAGACATCCGTTATTTCCACCGCCGTATTCAACAACCCGCCTGTGTTGTTGCGTAAATCAAGTATCAGACCTTGCAATGGTCTGCCGTGCTGTTGCTGCAACGAATATAACTGAGCCTTCAGTGCTTTTGTTGCATGTTCCGTAAACTGGAGCAGCTTGATGTAACCAATGCCACCATCCAGCAAGCGGGATTTGACCGGGTTTCGTTTGATGATGTCTCGATACACAAGGATAGATTGTTTATTTCCGGTTGTATTCATGATGTCCAGTTTCACCGAGGTACCCGGTTTGCCGCGCAAATCATGAATCACCTTATCCAGGCTCATGTCCGCCGTCGTGTGACCATCAATGGCAAGGATAGTGTCACCGCTTTTGATTCCGGCATGTAACCCCGGCGAATTTTCCAGTGGCTCTATAACGACGATAGCGTTATCGATTTTCTTAAGGACCAGACCAATTGCTGCTTCCGGACGACCGGTAAACAGAATTTTCGATTCCTCTTCATCCATAAAGGTGCTCTGTTTGTCCAGCCCGGTCATCATGCCACGTATTGCAGCATAATATAGTTCCCTGTCTTGCAGATCCGGGCGGAATTGTTTAACGCGGATTACCAGATCGGCAAACGGGCGAAGAGGGAGTTCAGATTTATTTTCGGGCGACAGGGTATGGCTGGTCCGGTGAGAACTAAATACCGATGGTGAAACACCAACTTGCGCATAGGTCAGATTGGTGACTTTCAGTATACCTTCTGCAGCATGACCAAGCAGGATGTTGGGGGCGATTGTCTGATAGTAATTCTGTTGAATTCGTGTGAATGCTTCGGAAAACAGTTTTAAATAATCGGTGTTGTCTGTATGGGTTGCGTATGATGATGAGGGTTGGTTTTGGTAGCTGGATGACCGTGTATGACTGCTGGCAGCACAACCATTTATCAGCGACAGGATGAAACAGGCAAGCAAACCATTTTTGATGTGTATGTATTTATTCACTTGATATCACCACGCTGGATATGTATTCCACAATGGTAATATGTTTGCTTGACGGGAATCAAATCGGAAGGTGCTTGAAAATTAAGCAAAGTGTTCTGCAATGTTCAGTCTGGATTCAGCTTGGCCGGACTATATTGGTCGCCAGAGTGGGAATTCGGGGATGTGCGTGTGATCACTGCCTGCAGATGCTGTTAAATGGAGTTAATCTGCAGTCGGTGATCTTTTTATTTGTCTGTTAATCAGTCTTTGTTGAATTCAAACGCATCAGAATAATAGTGAGCCAGATTCAGACCGCGGGCGGCAAAGGCATCACTGCCGGCATGGATCATCGCCGGTGGTCCCGAACCATAAATTTCATAGTTGGATAAATCCGCATAATCGGCGCAAATTGCTTCATGCACAAAGCCGGTTCGACCCTGCCAGTGATCTTCCGCCTTGGCTTCAGACAATACCGGTGTGTAGCTGATATGCGCGTAGTTGCTCGCCCAGTTCTCCGCCATCTCATGCATATAGAGATCTTCTTTTGCCCTGACACCCCAATAGATATGCATGGGACGAGTGATGCCGGCTGCCAGTGCATGTTCAATGATCCCTTTTACCGGCCCAAACCCGGTGCCGCCCGCCATAAAAATTACCGGTCGATCCGACTCCTCGCGTAAAAAGAAACTGCCCAGTGGACCTTCAATACGCATAATGCTTTTCAGCTTGAGATTATCAAACACCTCAGAGGTGAATCGCCCGCCGGGGATGTGGCGAATATGCAATTCGATGACTTCGTCATTATGCGGTGCATTGGCGATGGAAAAACTGCGCCGGCGTCCGTCAGGTAACAGAAAATCCACATACTGCCCGGCCAGAAATTGCAAACGATCGGTAGCAGGGGGTTTGAGTTGAATCAGCATGACATCGTGGTTCAATCGATCCCGTGCAACAACCTTGCAGGGCAGGGTTCGAACAGGAATATCTTTTACCGCACCGATCTCATGCGCTTCAATGGTGACATCACTGGTGGGTTTGGCCTGACAGAACAGAATTAAATGATTGGTTGCATCGGTTTCTTCCAGTGCAGTGGTGGGGGTATCACCGTACTCAATGTTTCCTGCCAGTAATTTTCCCTTGCAGGACCCACAAGCCCCGTTGCGGCAACCATACGAGAGGTTGAAGCCGTGATTCAGTGCTGCATCGAGTATCGTTTCGCCTGCATCCACGGAATATTGGTGGCCGCTGGGCTGGATCGTAACCGTAAAACTCATTAATCTGCTCTTTGAATAAAGGCGGCATTATCTCCCAACACTCATGGAAAATACAGCTTTCAAACAGGTCCTGATTATCGGCTATGGCGGAATCGGCGAATTGGTTGCCCGGTTATGGTTAACAGAGAAAAAGCCGGTGTATGGCCTTGCACGCAGTCAGGATAAACAGGATGAAATGCACTCTGCTGGTGTTATACCCATACAGGCTGATCTTGATAAACCACACACATTACAGGCATTACCGGTGAATGAGAGTCTGATCTACTGGTTTGCACCACCACCTGCACAAGGCACACAGGATACACGTATCGGCAATTTCATCGCTGCGATGGACACACAACAACCTGCACGGATCGTCGCGATCAGTACCACCGGTGTTTATGGCGATCAACAGGGTGAGCTGGTCTCGGAAGAGACACCGCCCAATCCCATGGTGGATCGGGCGCGCCGTCGCTGCGACATGGAGAGCCGCTTGCAGGCCTGGGCGGAACCTCGCGGTGTACCGGTGATTATCCTGCGGGTTGGCGGCATCTATGGCCCGGATCGCCTGCCGCTGCAGCGGATCAGGGATGGAGTGCCGGTATTAAAGGAGGCACTGGCGCCGAAGACCAATCGTATTCATGCCGAGGATCTGGCCCTGATCTGTCAGAGGGTGGCCGACCGGCCGGCAGGCAGCCGTATCTATAATGTCAGTGACGGACAGGATTCCAATATGACGGAATACTTTTATACCCTGGCCGATTACTTTGGTCTGCCCCGGCCGCCGGCGGTGGACTGGCCGGAGGCAGAGCGCACCATCAGCCCCGGTATGCTTTCCTACCTGCGTGAGTCACGCCGTATCGACTCCCGCCGCATGCAGCAAGAGTTAGACGTCACACTGCGTTATCCCACCCTGCTGGACGGCCTGCGGGCCATGACAGAAGCACAAAAGGGATTGCCGGAAACGTAATAGGGTAAAGCAGAAACCGGATCAGGACGATGTAATAACCATGACCCCGTTTCAATATTATCAACATCTGGTCCGGCACAGCGGCTATCAACCTGATCTGTTACAGGAGCAGGCCATGCGTTGTCTGGATGACCTCTACCTGGAGTTGATTAACGAAGAGCGTCAGCCCGGATTATTGGCGCGCCTGTTTGGTAAACGACCGCCACCCATAATCGGGGTCTATTTCCACGGCAGCACCGGGCGGGGCAAGACCTGGTTGATGGACTCATTTTACGCTTGTCTCGATTTCCCGGAAAAACACCGGTTACACTTCCATCGTTTTATGCGGGATATCCATACCGAGCTGGCGAAACTGGAGCACACCACCAACCCCCTGCAACAGGTCGCCAAACAGTGGTCGAAAAAATATCGTCTGATTTGTCTGGATGAATTTCATGTCAGTGATATCGGTGATGCCATGATCCTGGCCGGCTTGCTTGAAGCCTTGTTTAAGGAAGGGGTGACACTGGTGATGACCTCCAACATCCCCATTGATGACTTGTATAAAAACGGTTTGCAACGAGACAGCTTTTTACCGGCCATTGAACTGTTAAAACAAAACACCACCGAGGCCGGTCTGGGTGATGGAACCGATTACCGGATCGGCATGTTGCAAAATGTTGAGACCTACCATGTGATCAACGGTACGGATGGTCATCTTAAGTTGCAGGATCAGTTTCGGAAACTGGCCAATGTTCCCGCCAAGACGCATCGCGATATCACCATTAACCAGCGTGAGTTTCATTATCTGGCCTGGGCCAATGAATACATCTGGTTCACCTTTGATGAACTGTGTGAAAAACCCCGCTCCGCCAATGATTATCTGGATATAGCCAAAAGCTTCCACACGGTTTTTATCAGCAACATACCGGTATTGAATGAAGAACGTGACGATGCCGCAAAACGCTTTATCCATCTCATCGATGCCCTCTACGACAACCACGTCAAACTTATCGCCACCGCCGCCGCACCGGCCAACGACATCTATCACGGCAGGCTGAACAAATTTGAATTTGACCGCACTGTCAGCCGTTTAACCGAGATGGCCGGCCGGGATTATCTCGCACAGCGGCATGGTTCCGCAGAGTAACCATCAGCACGGTTAAAACCATTTTTTTTCCCGCTATGTGCAGGCATATTGCGCGGTGGAGCACCGGCAGGGTTGCTACGTTCTATACTTGGGAGTATTGAGGTCACCTTATGCAAATCGCGCCACAATTTTTTATCACCATCGGTTGCCTCCTGTTGCTTGGATTGGCGACGGATCTGTTGGGTCGTCGTACCCGCCTGCCGCGTGTAACCCTGTTGTTGATCTTCGGTATCGTCATTGGACCGGCTGTGCTGGATCTGATCCCGCGACCGGTATTGGATAACTTTGAGTTATTGGCCAATGTGGCGCTATTGATGATTGGTTTTTTGATCGGCGGCAGGTTGACCCGCAAGACCTTTGATGGTGCGGCCGGGGCCTTGCTCATTATTTCTGCCACTGAAGTGGTAGTGACAGCTGTGGTGGTCTGCGGGGTGCTGTTGCTGTTGGGCATGTCACCGGTGCCGGCCATCCTGTGCGCCTGCTTTGCATCGGCCACCGATCCGGCAGCGACCATGGAGACGATCAACGAATCAGGAAAAAAAAGTGTGTTTCATGACAGGGTGTTGGCCGTGGTGGCACTGGATGATGTGTGGAGTCTGATCCTGTTCAGCGTAGGACTGGCGATGGTGGGCGGAATGCAACATGCTACCGCCGGACTTGATTCTCTCATTGATGCCACCCATGAAGTGGGGGGAGCAATGCTGCTGGGCATAGTATTGGGCGTGCCAGCCGCCTATCTCACCGGTCGTATCAAGGCCGGGCAACCCATGTTGACCGAAGCACTGGGGCTGGTGCTGTTGTGTGGCGGGCTGGCCATGTGGCTGGATGTCTCATTTCTTATCGCGGCCATCGTGATGGGGGCGGTGATCACCAATTTGGCGCGGCATCACAGTTACCCCTTTCATGCCATTGAAGGAATAGAGTGGCCCTTTATGGTGGTGTTTTTTATTTTGGCGGGTGCCTCGCTGAAGTTTGAGTATGTGCAATACCTGGGCTTGATCGGTGTGGGTTACATCATCGCCAGAATGGTGGGCAAGGTGGCCGGCGGTGGACTGGGATGTTGGTTGAGCGGTGCCGATACCATCAGTTAACGCCGGCTGGGTTTGACCCTGTTGCCCCAGGCCGGGGCAACCGTGGGTATGGCCCTGGTGGCGGCCAACCAGTTTCCGGAACATCGCCCGATGCTATTGGCGGTGGCCATCAGTTCCACCGTGTTGTTTGAGTTGATCGGCCCGATTGTTACCCGTCGGGCAATTTTTCGCGCCGGCACGCTTGAAAAAAATTCCACCGACCATAAGTAACATGTACGGATGCTCAACAGAGGTCCGGCTTGTAAGAATCATGTTGCTTAATAGAGGAGAATATGATCATGCGTACTTTTGATTTAACCCCGTTATATCGTTCCGCCATCGGTTTTGATCGCCTTGCTTCACTGTTTGATGAAGTGACTCGCGGTGAAACCCCTGCCTATCCACCCTATAACATCGAACTTGTCGAAGAAGACAAGTACCGTATCACCATGGCCGTCGCCGGTTTTGCGGAAGATGAACTGGACGTGGAAGTGGAAGGCGACAGCCTGAAGGTCATCGGCCGCAAGGAAAAGACCGAGGCACAGAAGAAATACCTGCATCAGGGCATTGCCGCCCGCAACTTTGAACGTCGTTTCAATCTGGCCGATCATGTGGAAGTGCGTGGTGCGGTAGTAGAGAATGGTTTACTGCATATTGATCTGGAACGGGTCATCCCCGAAGCGATGAAACCGCGCAAGATCGAAATCGGCAGCGGCAACTCCAGCCGACTTCTGAGTGACAAGGCGGCATAAACCAAACCGTCTGTAAACATCTAAACCGCCGCATCATGCGGCGGTTTTTTTATGTCCGGGGAAAAGTGTTACTCATCACGCAGCGATACACAAAAAATAGAAAGCAAAACAATGAATCCGGGCTCAACGCAGCGGCAAACGAACAATTAACAACTTCTCAGATGACTTGCTCGAAGAATTAACACACCGATCCCCACGCAACGCATGGGAACCTGTGTCTTCTAGAAAAGTTATAACCTGAACCCGCCGTGACGTTTGCGGTTTTGATAGTCCATCCAGCCAATACCGCCGCCAATACCTATCACCACCATCAGCACCAGCAGTATGGTGTACCAAAGCGGGAAATCGGGGCGGATGGAGGCCAGTTCTTCCGGAGTGGGGACGGTCTTTCCTTCCAGATTGGCCAGGGCCGCTTCGATGCGGGTTTTCATTTTGATATTTTCGGATTCGTATTGTTTCAGTCTTTGTGCGGAGTCGCCTTGCTGGAGTTTGCGCAACTCTTGCAATTCGTTGTCCAGTTTGGCAACTTGTTCCGTTAAGGTCTGGTTCCGGGTTTCGGCTTCCTTGAGTTTATTGGCCAACTCCGGATCGGCTTCTACGGTTTCACCGGCAGACATCTTGCGCTTGAGTTCTTTGAACTCGTTGCGGCGGTTGGTCGCCTCATCACGCCAGTTTTGCACCTCACGCTCTTTCTTGGCCAACTGATCTTTCACTTCTGTTAATTCCACTACCGCCGGTTTGTCATCACGCAAGTAGACTGTGTTGACCCAGCCTTCGGTACCGTCAGGCAATTTGATCCTGGTAAAGTCACCGTTGGTCTCGCTGGTTTCAACCATGGTACCGGTCGGAATAGACGTGACCAGCAGACTGGCGGGTGCGGGATCCTTGGCGACACCAAGCATAATACGGTCGGTGACGTATCGGGTTTCTGCCGCAGCGCTGTGATGAATGAATAATGACAGTAATGTGATAAAAATGATCCGGGTTTTCTTATTCTTCATGCCTGACCTTGTATTTATTCTGTTGTGATGCCGCTGTGTCTGAGTAATGCATCTATAGTCGGTTCCCTGCCGCGAAACTTGATAAACAGCTCCATCGGCTCGTAGGTTCCCCCTTGTTCGAGGATATTATGCAGAAATGCTGCGCCGGTTGCTGAGTCAAAAATGCCATGTTCTTCAAATTTTGCAAAGGCATCTGCGGATAATACCTCAGCCCACTTGTAACTGTAATAACCGGCCGCATAACCCCCAGCGAAAATATGGGAAAATCCGTGCTGAAATCGGTTCCAGACCGGTGGTTTTATCACAGCAACCTGATCTCGCACGGTATCCAGCATCTGTTGTACCTGTGATCCCTTTGCCGGATCGTATTCCAGATGCAAACGGAAATCGAACAGGGAAAATTCCAGTTGCCGTACCATCTGCATGCCTGACTGAAAGTTTCTGGCCGCGTGCATCTTATTATAGAGGTCATCCGGCAAGGCTGCGCCGGTTTGGTAATGAGCGGCGATAAGATTCAGGGCCTCACGCTCCCAGCACCAGTTTTCCATGAACTGGCTGGGCAGTTCCACCGCATCCCAGGCTACACCATTGATGCCGGATACAGCGATGTGGTTCACCTGGGTCAACATGTGGTGCAGCCCGTGACCAAATTCGTGGAACAGGGTGGTCACTTCGTCATGGGTAAACAGAGCCGGGTCATTGCCAATAGGCGGGGTCAGATTACAAGTGAGGTAGGCGACCGGTACCTGCACACGATTGTCGTGCAGCAGCATACGTCCCTGGCAATCATCCATCCAGGCCCCGCTGCGTTTGTGCTCTCGGGCATAGAGGTCAAGATAAAACCTACCGCGCAATTCACCGGCGGCATCGCGAATTTCATAAAACCGCACAGCCGGGTGCCAGGTCTCCACGTCATCCATTTCCTTGATGTCGATGTTGTACAGGCGCTTGACCACCTCAAACATGCCGGGGATGACGCGGCTCTCCGGGAAATAGGGTTTCAGGGCTTCCTGACTGATGTCGTACAGGTGACGACGCTGTTTTTCCGAGTAGTAGCCGATGTCCCAGGGTTGCAGATCATCCATGGCATCGTGTTCACGGGCGTAATCGCGCAAATCCTGCAGTTCCTGTGCAGCGGCCGGCTTGGATTTGGCCGCCAGGTCGTTCAGGAAAGTAAGTACTTGCTCCGGTGATTCCGCCATCTTGGTCGCCAAAGAGCGGTGGGCAAAGCTTGCAAAGCCCAGCAATTGAGCCAGTTCATGCCGCAGAGCGAGGATCTCGTCCATGATGGTCGTGTTGTCCCATTTGCCGGCATTGGGACCCTGGTCCGAGGCACGGGTGACATAGGCCTGATACATCTCATGTCGCAGTTCCCGGTCATCGGCATGGGTCATGACAGCGTAATAAGAAGGAAACTCCAGGGTAAACAACCAGCCTTCCAGCCCTTTCTGTTCGGCGCTTTGGCGCGCCATGGCGCGGGCCGAGTCGGGCAAACCGGCGAGCAGTGACTCATCGGTGATCTGCCGGGTCCAGCCCTGGGTGGCATCGAGCAGATTCTCTTCATATTTGGTGGTGAGTTTGGAGAGCTGCTGTTTGATCTCTTTATAGCGCACCTTTTTCGCTTGCGGCAGATCCACCCCGGAGAGGTGGAAATCGCGCAGGGCATTTTCGATGGTCTTTTTGCGCGCCTGATCCAGATGCTGAAATTCAGGCATGTCATGGATACTTTTGTATGCCTCATATAAATGGACGTTTTGCCCCATCTCGGTACTCAATTCACTCAACTTGGGCAGGCAGGCGTTATAGGCCTCACGCAGGGCCTCACTGTTGACCACGGAATTCATGTGACTGACCGGTGACCAGGCCCGACTGAGGCGATTGTCTTCTTCTTCCAGCGGCTGGATCAGGTTATCCCAGGTGTAGTGTTCGTTTTCAGCCAGCAGTCGGTCCACCAGTTGGCGGTTTTGCTCAATGAGTTGGCTGATGGCGGGTTCGATATGTTCCGGTTTGATCTTCTGAAACGGCGGCAAGCCGTCCATTGCCATTAATGGGTTGGACATGAATACAGTCACCTTGTGTTGGTCATTGTGGGTCGGGTATCAATTAATGTAGGTCCGGCTCGATTTTATTCAAGTTTCCTGTCAACCGAATCCCCGTTGCCGCGTTAAACAGTCTGAAACGAGACAAATTTTTCCCTGAGGAGATGACCATGATTTACAAAAAACTCTTTATTTTCAGTACAGTAGCACTGCTGATGGGCAATCAGGCGTGGGCGGATAATACCGGTCCGGGGCAACGGGTGGAAGATCGCCTGGATCGCCGGGGCGATGTGATTAACGAAAGACTGGATCAACGCGGCGAACGCATTCATGATCGGCTGGACCGTCGCGGTGATCGTATCGAAAATCGCCTCGACAAACGCGCTGAACGCCTGCGGAATAAAGGCCATGATGCCGCCGCTGATCGATTGGAACGACGCGGTGATCGGATAAATAATCGCCTGGATCGTCGCGGTGATCGCATCGAAAACCGGCTGGATCGCCGTGGCGACCGTATCGATCAGCGTATGGACAAACGTGGTCAGCGCCTGCATCGCCGTATTGATCGCCGCCGCAACCAGCCCAACAATTAATGGTTTGGACCGGGATGATCGCCATTTCGAGCAACGCCGACCGGAGTCAAAACGCTGAATACCGCACATACACTGGAGCAGTTCCTCAAGGATGTCGAGCGTCGGGCGTATCGAATGGCGATCATCGCCACCGGCCGGCAGGATGAAGCACTGGATATTGTGCAGGATGCCATGTTAAAGCTGGTGAAACGGTATCGTGACCGCGAGCCGCAGGAGTGGGGGGCATTGTTCACCCGCATATTACAAACCACCATTCGTGACTGGTATCGTCGCAATACAGTACGACAACGGGTATGGGGCTTTTTTGGCACCGCGCAGAATGAGTCGGATGATGGTGAATTTCCCTGGCAAACCATGGAAGATAAGCACAGCGTCAATCCTGAACAGCAGACCAAACAGCAACAGGCCATGGCGGTGTTGGAAAAAGTTCTGCACGATTTGCCGCTGCGTCAGCAACAGGTGTTTTTGTTGCGACAATGGGAAGGACTGGATACGGCGCAAACGGCCCGCGCCATGGGTTGCAGTGAAGGCAGTGTGAAAACCCATTATTCTCGGGCCATACAACGATTAAGAGAACAGCTACAGGGTACCTGGCCATGAGTCAGCAAGACAACGACAAGCAACTGTTACAACAGATCACGCAGCAGCTGGATGACAGCGTGGAACATCTGGATGCCGCAACCCTGTCGCGTCTGAATCAAGCGCGACAGCAGGCCTTGCAACAGGGCAAACGCAAACGGTTTGGCCTGACACCGCTGTTGGCAATGGGCAGCGCGACCACAGCGGCCGTGGTGTTAACCGTCTCTATCGTCTGGGTCCCGACAGCGACCAACAGTCTGGCCATGGAAGACCTGCCCATGCTGGTCGCCGGCGAGGAGCTGGAGATGTTTCAGGATCTGGAATTTTATCAATGGCTGGCGGATGAGACGCGACATGGTTAAACAGATTCAGTTTTATCTTGGCTGTGTGCTGATCCTGTTGCCGGGCTCAATGCTGCAAGCGGCGGAGAATGAAGCGAACCCGCCCATGGAACTACTGGAGTTCCTGGGTGAAGGACAAAACATTGATGGTGAATATCATGATCCGTTGCAGATGCGCGATTGGCAACAGAGTGAAATGGCCGAAGGCCAACAAGAGGAGAAAGAACATGAATAGGCAACGTTTCATCACGGGCCTGTTACTGTGGTTCAGCCTGCTACCGGTCGGCCAGGCGGTACAGTGGAATGAGTTGAGTGCCGATCAGCAAAAGATCCTCAAACCATTCGCTGACCGCTGGTCGGAATTACCGCCGGAACGACAGGAACGCCTGCAACGCGGCGCCGAACGCTGGCAAACGCTGACACCGGAACAAAAGCAGCAGGCAAAGGAACGTTTTAAACACTGGGCAAAACTGCCGCCGGAACAAAAACAACGCTTGCGTGAACGTTTTGACGAATACCGCAAATTACCACCGGAAGAACGTCACAAGGTGCGGGAACGGTTCCGCTGGTTCCAGAACCTGCCGGCGGAAAAGCGCAAGGAGCTACGCGAAAAATGGCGCAACATGAGTCCGGAAGAACGACAACAATGGCGTGAACGCCGTCAGCAATGGCGGCGTTTAACCCCGGAACAACGGCGCAAGATATTACAACGGTACCGGAATCGTCGCCGTTAAAATTCCGTCGGGTGAACTCTCAATCTACAAAGCAAAGGTGAAGTATTGCCATATAAACAATTTTTCAGAAGTGTGCTCTGTTGTTATCTGCTGTTGAGCACGGTACAGGCCGGTGCTGAAAACACCTCATTCTTTAGTGTAACCGGTGGCGGAGATGACAACGGTGGGTCGGACTATAGTGTCAGTCTGGATCTGGCGGTGGGAGGAATACAGCTGGGCGGCATGTATGCGAAAAACGAATCAGAAATCGATCTCGAAATCAACAACCCAGCCTTGACCTCGCCCATTATCCTGAACCACACCCTGCGCACCTATACCCGTGAAGTGAGTATAGGCAGTGATCCCTCACAAGAGCTCAGTGTCACCTGGCGTTATTCGTGGTGGGGCTTAAGTAATAAACTGGAAATCACCACACACCGACTGGAACTCATCTATAACACGGATGACTGGCGCATCAACCTCATACCACAACGACGCAGCATTGATTTACATTGCAAGATCCACCCAATCTATTACGTGAGTGCGACTCTGCAAGCACTCTTTCCCAACTTGCCGCAATACTGCGCTGACAACCCGGTTCTGGATATTGTCAGTGATGACATCACTATCGGCCTGAGCTACTACGGTGCAGATCCGTGGTTTATGCGTGTCGATTACACCTGGTACAACTATGACCGGAATATTGCTGCTTTACCCTCAGCCCCGCCGATTTTTACCTTATTTTTTCATCTGGCATTTCCTCCCTTCGCTGTGCAACAAACCTACGCACTGGAAGATGAGCACATCTCTCTTGAACTGGGTTATGCCTTTGACACTACCCGGATAGGAATTCATGGTTCACGCGGGGTGTCAGTCGTGGATGACAGCGTCTCCACCAGTGTATCCCTGTACCTCAATTGGCAGATGGACAAACACTGGACCATGGATATAGAGGGCGGGGTGAGTGAACACTCGTTATCATCGGGGGAGGTTTATTTTGGGAGTGTGGGATTGACGTATGGGTGGTGAGGTGTCGTTTTTTTATTCTCTGTTGTTTTCGTCCGCCACTGTGTGGCATTGATCTTTGTTCACTCAGTAATTAAGCAAGGATCGTTTTTTCATTCAAGGTTGTTGTGTTTCGCCCGCCGCTGCGCGGCTGAGGCGAGTGACTTTTCTTTGCGTTGTCCAAAGAAAAGTCACCAAAAGAAAGGACACCCCATCGGCGAAAACGTGTTTGCGATGGATTTCATCCTGTCATTGGCAGATGGTCCATCCATGGACCACTGCCAATGCGCGGCATCCCTGCCGCGATTGATTGATGATGAAATGCATCTCAACCACTCGCCGATGATGGGGCCGATCCTCGCGGCAAGATTCTTGTTTATCACAAAGCCTGCTTTAAACATGACATTCGGAGCTGGGATCATTCCCCATTGGCTGGTGCGCGGTGAAGTTTGGCTTTTAGAATACAACAAGCAGGCAGTATGGATACTGCCTTGTGAGCAGCCGGGCCAGGGAAGGCCCGTCTGCGAGCCTCACGATGAAAGACAAACTTCACAGCAAGCTTGCGCCGGCCGGGGCGGCTTTCTTTTCGGTTCCTTTTCTTGGCCGCGCAAGAAAAGGAACCCGGCTGTTCGGCCGGGACCGAACACCAAATTCAGCATCGCGCAGCGCCAAATAAAAAAGGGGGCATACGCCCCCTTTCTACTGGTGATAATAACATCTCTTAATCAGAAACCAACCGCCAGCTGTGCTGTAATACTGGTGCTGTCTGCACCGGTACCACCATCTGCAATCGAGTAGTCACTGCTGGTGGCATACTCAAAGCTCAGTGCAGTGTCTTTTTGCAGCTTCATGGACAGGGCAATCAGCATGCGGCTCTCCGGCAAGCCCAGACCAGAGGCTTCTTCGGTGGTCTGCATGGCCACGGCAAAGGTTGATTCCATGCCGCCCATGTTAAAGTCATACCCTACTTCCATGTTGGTTGCGGAGAGTTCAGCACCGTTCCCTTTGAAAGAGAGGTCAGCTGCGTCAAACTTGTCAGAGGTCAGGTTCTCAAAGATGACATGCAGGCTGCCAAAGGTGAGGTTGGCATGCAGCACCATGCCGGAGACTTCCGTCTGGATAGCAGGTGTCGATGTCACATTGCTGCTGACCGTTGCAGTGTCGGCGATGTTACTGATGTAGTCAACACCGATATCCATACCTTCTTTGACAAAGGCCAGGCGCAGTCCCATTTTATCCACCGCTTCTTCACTGCCTGTCTTTAAGGTCACACCATTGAACAGGTAGGCGGCGTACTGCAAGCTGCCGGCTTCACCTTCAAGCATCAGGGCTGAATCACGGGTTTCGCCGATTTCCAGGGTCAGGGGATCAGAGATGACATTGGTTTCATAGGAACCGAACGGTACATACATTTGCCCCATTTTGATGGTGAATCCACCCATGTTATACGCGATATAACCTTCATCCACTTCATAGGTTGTATCACCTTCTTCATACAGGAAACTTAAATGTGTGCTGACCTTGTCATTCAGCTTGGCTTCAAAGGCCAGTTCCACAGTGGCCAGTACTATATCACTCTCACTTGCACCGCCATCGACCGAGGTCTGGCCATACTCCGCTTCCAGCAAACCGCTGACCGTAATACGGTCCGCCCAGTGATCACCGCCGATTTTACCAACACCGGGAGCATGCGACCCCCCTTCCTTGGCATAGGCTGACGTGGTCATAATACCGACCAGTAATAAACAAATCGGAAATACGATATATCTAAACATTATTTTTCTCCGTCTTTTATCAACAATAAATTTACCGGTGTTACCGATTCTGCGGCAGATGATCAGACAACCGGGTTCCTGGCGGTCTGTTGCTATATCCGCAACCGAATACACTCATGACAGTGTAGTAGTCGTCCGGGGATTCAAGGCAATGCGGCCCTTTCCCGACACCATCATCCCCATCGTGTGATGGTATCTATACATCGGCCACTGTCATAAAATCCTTACCCCGCTTTTTATTAATACTGTCCACATGCATATCTCAATAATTTCCGCATGGAATTTCGCCGCACAAATCCATACTAAACATATTTGAATTAATGCATTTTAAAAAATAAATCCCGATGCTCTGGTTGTTGTCGCCGGCCTGTGAAATGGTCGATCAGGATTAATACCGTACATATTCTGAGAATTAGAAACAGTGTGAACACCAACTTGATGGAACGTGTGATCTTTGTTGGTTACGCCACACCGGTAAATCAATTAAGACTAATTCCAATGTGCACGAATATCAGCAATGTGTTGCTGATTTGAGTTCATGTTTTGATAGAGTGATTGCTGTTTATCTTCCACAGTGATAACAACATTTTGTCGCTCCCTGTCAAAATCAGTTAAACAAAACTTATAAGCATTGTTTCGTGCGATAAAACAGTGCACAACTGCACCTTGTTATTTTGGCTAAGTTTTCCCTATAAAATTCGCTGTTTTCTGCAAAAACCGCTATCCCACGCTAAAGCTTGCGCAGATATCTCCGATAAACTTTCTGGATAATCAATATCTCAACGTAAATGAGAAACGGCAAAAACCGTGAGCCAGGATTAATTATGCTAAGCAAATTCAAAATTTCACAACGCCTGTATGGCGCCTTCGGCGCAGTTATTTTGGTCTTCGCCGGTTCGGTGATTTTTACCGTCATGGAGATTCAAAACCTTGCAGACCTGCAAGATGAGGGGGCCGGACGCTCTCGTGACGTGGCATCCATCAAGGACGTGGTGCGCCGGGTCGAAGCCTATTACGCCGTAATTGGTGACTCGGTGATCAATCGCCGACTGGATGAGACCCGCGCGGATTTGGCCGAGATCAAGAAACAGAAAGTGCTCGACCAAAAAACCATTGCCGACATGGCGGATACGGACGATGAGCGCAAATGGGCCCAGGAATACAAAACAGCGGTGGATCACTATCTGGATGTGTTTGAAAACAGGCTGCTGCCCCTGATCGAACAGGGCGCTGACCGCAACATGGAAAGAATCCGTGAGGTTGACGGCAAACTGGATGAGATACGTGACACGGTACTCACACCGCTGGACAAGATTGACGCCTCCATGTCTGCCGAGAGCCGCAACGCGGACAAGTTATTTGACAGTACGGCCGTCGAAGTCAAATCTGTCACTATCATTATCCTGTTTATCACCATGGGCATTGCCTTTGGCATGGCCTTCTTCATCACGCGCAGTATTGTCAACCCGCTGAACAAGTTGATTGAGCATACCCAGGCGATTGCGGATGGTGATATGTCCATCCAAATTGAGGTCGACGGCAAGGATGAAGTTGCCCAGGTAATGGAAAGCTCGGCCAATATGATCACCAATCTGCGCAAGATCATTAACCAGATTTCCACGGCGACCGAGCAGATTTCCAGCGCCTCGGAACAGGTTAACTCCACCTCCCAAAGCCTCAGTCAGGGTTCCAGTGAGCAGGCGGCCAGTGTGGAAGAAACCAGTGCCTCACTGGAAGAGATGAACGCCACTATCGAGCAAAATGCGGAAAATGCCCGTGTCACAGACGGCATCGCCGCCACGGCCTCCACCAAGGCGGAAGATGGCGGTCAGGCGGTCAATGAGACGGTCGCCGCCATGCGCGATATTGCTGAACGCATCGGAATGATTGAAGACATCGCCTATAAAACCAATCTGCTGGCGCTGAATGCGGCCATCGAAGCGGCCCGTGCCGGTGAACACGGCAAGGGGTTTGCCGTGGTGGCGGATGAAGTCCGCAAACTGGCGGAGCGCAGTCAAACCGCAGCCTCAGAAATTAATGATGTGGCCGGCAACAGTGTGAAGGTCGCCGAGAATGCCGGTCGATTGATCAATGAGATCGTTCCGGATATCCAGAAAACCGCGACTCTGGTACGCGAGATTGCAGCGGCTTCCGCCGAGCAGGCCTCCGGTATCCAGCAAATGACCACGGCGGTCGAACAACTGGACAAGGTCTCCCAGTCAAATGCCAGTTCCGCCGAAGAGTTATCTGCCACCGCACAGGTCATGGAAGATCAGGCCAAGGAACTCTCTGCATCGGTCGGTTTCTTCCGACTGTAATTCCTTTCTTCCCCGGCCGGACCGGTTCGCCGGTGCGGCCGTTTTTTTTCCTCTTCCCCCCCTTTTTTCCTTGCCTTGGCCAGGCCCGGCTATCAGTGTCATAATCCCCGCATCCCCAACAGCCGGCCTGTAAACCATGAAATATAAAGATCTGCGAGACTTCATCGCGCAACTGGAAAAAATCGGTCAGTTAAAACGCATCCGGCAAGAGGTCGATCCCCGTCTGGAGATGACCGAAATCTGTGATCGTACCCTGCGCGCCGGCGGCCCGGCCCTGCTGTTTGAAAATCCCAAAGGTTTTGCTGTCCCGGTGTTGGGCAATCTGTTCGGCACGCCGGAGCGGGTGGCCATGGGCATGGGTGCCGATTCGGTGGCGGCCCTGCGTGAGACCGGCAAGTTGCTGGCTTTCCTGAAAGAGCCGGAACCACCCAAGGGTCTGAAAGACGCCTGGGCGAAGCTGCCCATCTTCAAGCAGGTCCTGAACATGGCGCCCAATGTGGTGAGCAAGGCCCCTTGCCAAAAACACCAGTTGCAGGGCGATGAGGTGGATTTGGGCAAACTCCCCATCCAGACCTGTTGGCCCGGTGATGCCGGTCCCCTCATCACCTGGGCTCTGGTGGTCACCAAAGGTCCCAACAAGGATCGACAGAATCTGGGTATCTATCGCCAGCAGGTGATTGGGAAAAACAAGGTGATCATGCGCTGGCTGGCCCATCGCGGCGGTGCGCTGGACTATCGCGAGTGGTGTGAAAAGCATCCGGGCGAGCCCTTTCCCGTGGCCGTCGCCCTGGGCGCCGACCCCGCCACCATCCTGGGTGCGGTGACACCGGTCCCCGATACCCTCTCTGAATACGCCTTTGCCGGATTATTGCGTGGGGAAAAAACCGATGTAGTGAAGTGTATCGGTTCTGATCTGCAAGTCCCTGCCTCGGCGGAGTTTGTGCTGGAAGGATTTATCTATCCCGGCGAAGAGGCCGATGAAGGTCCGTTCGGTGATCACACCGGTTATTACAATGAGGTGGATCGCTTCCCGGTCTTCACCATAGAACGGATCACCCACCGTGATAATCCCGTTTACCACTCGACCTATACCGGCCGGCCGCCCGATGAACCGGCGGTGCTGGGGGTGGCCCTGAATGAAGTCTTTGTCCCCATCCTGCAAAAGCAGTTTCCGGAAATCATCGACTTTTATCTGCCACCGGAAGGTTGTTCCTATCGGGTCGCCGTCGTCAGTATGAAAAAACAGTATCCCGGTCATGCCAAACGGGTCATGCTGGGGGTCTGGTCCTTTCTGCGCCAGTTCATGTATACCAAATTCGTGATTGTCACC
Organism: Gammaproteobacteria bacterium; assembly: GCA_029880855.1. Taxonomy (GTDB): domain Bacteria; phylum Pseudomonadota; class Gammaproteobacteria; order UBA6429; family Thiohalophilaceae; genus JAOUNS01. Next base: position 101,242 of record JAOUNS010000001.1, on the reverse strand, counting down.
GATGATGATGTGAATGTGCGTGACTGGAATGATGTGATCTGGGCCATGACCACGCGCATGGACCCGGCCCGGGATACCACCCTGATCGAAAACACCCCCATCGACTATCTCGATTTCGCCTCACCGGTCTCCGGGCTGGGTTCCAAGATCGGCTTCGATGCCACCAACAAGTGGCCGGGGGAAACAACCCGTGAATGGGGCAGACCCATCGTCATGGATGAAAGTGTCAAACAACGTGTTGATGCCATGTGGGACGAGTTGGGGATCTTCGACAAAACTGACCACAGTTGACGAATATCATTCAGTACGGATTCAGTACATATATATAGTATGAAAACCGGGTGATTTGGCGGTATAAGGCAAGCCGATATGATAAAGCGACTCCTGCTCTCTGTTTTGATCCTCGTCAGCGGCTGCGCTGTCAAACTCAATAATCCGGCGCCGGATGCCAATCAGACGCCATTGATCCTCTCAGCCATTCCACTCAATGCAGACAACCTGCCCGACTACAGCAAGACACTGGCACAACGCCCGACAGAGTCCGGCTCTATCTATCATCTTGCCTGGCGACAACAACAACGCATCACCACGTCGTATGAGATCGCAATTCGCAAAGACAGACAAGCCGATGTCTTCCGTCCGGTGAAAGTGATCTTTGTATGGACCGGCAAGGGCTTTGTAGCCGGTATTGAAACACTGGTCAATTCACATGGTATTACTGAGTTGGCGATGGTGGTTGCCTTGCCCGTATTGGGCGCAATGGGAGGATTTGTCGTCGGCCTGTTTGCCGCTGTGCCTGAATCAGTGAAAGAACTGCAACACTTGCTGATCTCCAGTCGGGAGGTGCTGGTCAGTCAGTCCGATTATCAATATGATGAACATGGCCGGTTAATCATTATTGAAAAACATTTACCGGGCAAATACGGACGGAAACTGGTCAGGACTGAATTCCAGTACCTTGCTGATAAAACAGTACCCTATCAGGTAGTAGTGTACAGCTACCCGGAAAAATTTGAACGTATCATCACCGTGCCGCAAATATAACTGACTAAAAACACCGGGAATCAAGCGTATTGAGCACTGATCTTGTGTTGCCGGCAGCGTGTCTTTTCCACTATGCTTGAGACAGTTACGGGCAAGGCATCCAATCAGGCTGCGCTAACAAGCCTGCCTGTACAACAGGATTCAACAGTTCCCCCGCTGTTGTATAAAAACAAGATTGCAATAATGCAATACACTGCTGGTGTATGGATTGTATTTTAACAAGGGATAAGAACATGATCATCTCCGCCAAATTTTCCAAACTCTTCAGTCTGCTGTTCCTTGTCACACTGTTACTCAATGGTTGTGATTCGAAACAAAAAGATGCCGCCTCTTCACAGGAAGAACGTGCAATATGGAGTCAGTATATCGCCGGGCATACCAACGGACTGGTCACGAAAAAAACCCGTCTGAATCTGCAATTCATCAATGAAGTGATACCGGTGGAAAAGATTGGTCAGGATGCATCAACATATATTGACATCGAACCCGCCATCCCCGGCAACATCACATTCGGCACCACCCGGGATATCATTCTGTTACCGGAAAAAGATCTGCAACCCGGTCAGGAATATCGGGTCACCTTCAAGGCCAAAGACCTGCCGGGTATGCCGACCGATTTAAAAGAATATAAATTTCACTTCCAGGTCATCAAGGCGGATTTCGAAGTCCGGACCACCGGCCTCAGTACCAGCGACAAAGACAACAAGGCCATGATCCTGTCCGGCTCTGTGACCACATCGGATCATGAGACCGGTGATGCCATCAAACAATTACTCAAGGCCGGGATCGAAAATCAGGAGTTGGCGATAGAGTGGCAACACAGCAGCAACGGTCGTGAACACACCTTTACGATTAACAATATCCGTCGCAAGGACGATGCACAGAATCTGACCCTGCGCTGGGATGGCAGCGTACTCGGTGCAGACAACAAGGGCGAAACCATTGTTGAGATCCCGTCATTGTCGGATTTCAAAATTACGCGCATCCGCACCATCCAGGATGATCAACAATACATCATGGTGGAGTTCTCCGACCGGCTGGATAATCGCCAAAATCTCAACGGCTTGATCAGGTTTGAAAACGTCAAATCTTCGCACAAGGTAAACGGCAATGTGGTGAAACTCTACCCGAATGGCGCCTTCACCGGAGAGCTGGTCGTGGTGGTAAACAAGGCGGTGCGCAACATTCATGGCGCACGACTGGGCAAGGACATCAAGGAAAAGATCGAATTCGCCACCCAAAAACCCCAGGTTCGATTTGCCGGCAAAGGGGTGATCCTGCCGGACAACAAGGCCCTCAGTATTCCGTTTGAAGCCATCAATGTTAACTCGGTACAGGTCACTGCCTTCCAGGTTTACGCAGACAACATGGGACAGTTCCTGCAATCCAATACCTTGAAAGAATTCGATTCCATGGACCGTGTCGGTCGCTACCTGTGGCGCAAGACCATTCACCTGCCCACGCTGGCCAATAACAAATGGAACCGTTACGAGATCGATGCCACTGAACTGTTGAAGAAACACCCCGGCGCCCTGTTCCGTCTGCGCCTGTCGATCAATCGCAGCAACTCCACCTACACCTGTTCTGAGGCAGAGAACAATGTCAGCGTGAAAAAAGAAGAGCCGTTGCAGAATCAGGAAGATCTCTATCTGAAGGAAAACAGCGGTTGGGACGGTGTTGAAAACTATTACGACAACCCGCAGAGCGGCTATAACTGGCGCGATCGGGAAAACCCCTGCAAGGATGATTACTACGTACATGGCGCCGGTGGCAGCGTCAAGGATGAACGCAACTTCCTCGCCTCCAACATCGGCATTATCGCCAAGCGTGATGACAATGGTTTTACCCATGTGGTCACCACCGATCTGCGCACCTCGGAACCCATGGCCGGTGTCAGCATCGATGTCATGAATTTCCAGAACCAGTCCATCGGTCAGATGAAAACCGATGGCTCCGGTATTGCCAAATTGCAGGTCAAATCCACCCCGTTTTATCTGATCGCCCGCAAGGACAAACAGGTCGGTTATCTGAAACTGACCCGCGGCACGGTACTGCCGGTCAGTCACTTTGATACTGACGGTGAGAAACTGACCAAGGGCATCAAGGGTTTCATCTATGGTGAACGCGGTGTCTGGCGACCCGGTGACGATATTCACCTGACCTTTGTCTTGCAGGACAAGGACAATGTGATCCCGGCGGCACATCCCGTCACCCTGCAATTCTTCAATCCCAAGGGGCAGATGGTGCATTCCGAGATCAACAATCAGCCGGTGGGTGATTTTTATACCTTCAAGCTGAAGACGGACAGCAACGATATCACCGGCAGCTGGACCGCCAAGGCCCTGCTCGGCGGCGCGGTCTTCAGCAAGGAAGTGAAGATTGAAACCGTGGTGCCCAATCGTCTCAAGGTGGAACTGGAATTCGGCAAGGAAATCCTGAGTCGGGCGGAAATGCCGCTCAAAGGCAAACTGTTCGGACAATGGTTGCACGGCGCCACGGCCGGCGGTCTGCGGGCCGATGTCGCGGTAAAACTCTCGCCCCTCAACACCCGTTTCAAGGTATTTACCGATTACAACTTCGATGACAAGACACGCGAGTTCAAGGGCGAGACCTTCCGCATCTTTGATGATCAACTGGATAAAGAGGGCAATGCCAACTTCGATGCCGTGATCACACCGAATGAGGCCAGTGCCGGTATGCTCAATGCGACCTTTACCAGTCGCGTGTTTGAAGAAGGCGGCGCCTTCAGCAGTTCCAGCACCGCCCTGAAATTTCACCCCTATATCAACTATGTGGGGATCAAACCACCCAAAGGCGATCAGGCGCGCAACATGCTGCTGACTGATGTGAAACACAAGCTGGAGATCGCCTCGCTGGATCACAACGGCAACCCGGTCGCGCTGAAAAATATCCATCTCTCCCTGTACAAGATCCGCTGGAAATGGTGGTGGGACAAGTCCGGTGAATCCCTGGCCGAATATGCACAGAGTTCCTATCACCGCAAACTGGCGGAAGGGACGGTAAAAACCGACAGCAAGGGAACCGGTAACTGGGAGTTTGAGATCAAGTATCCCGACTGGGGCCGTTATCTGGTCCGCGCCTGTGACGAACAGGGCGGTCATTGCAGTTCGCAAATCCTCTACGTGGACTGGCCCGGCTGGGCGGGTCGCGCCCAGGAACAGTCCGGCGCCGGCGCCAACGTGCTCACCTTCTATGCCGACAAGGCGAAATACGATGTGGGTGAGACCGCGGTCATTCAGTTACCCGAGTCTACCGCCGGACGCGCCCTGTTGAGCATAGAAAGCGGCAGTTCAATAATCGAACAACGCTGGATCAACTTCAGCAAGGACAAGACCAAGCTGGAACTGCCGATCACCTCGGCTATGAGTCCCAATGCCTATATCAGCATCACTCTGATCCAGCCCCATCAGGACAAGCAGAATGATCGTCCCATTCGTCTGTATGGGGTGATCCCGTTGCTGGTGAACGATCCAAAGACGCGGCTTGATCCGGTGCTGGTCACGGATGATGAGTGGAAGCCGCGCAAAAAGGCCACCGTCACCGTCACCGAAAAGAACAATCAGGGTATGACCTACACCCTGGCCGTGGTGGACGAAGGCTTGTTGGGGCTGACCGCCTTCCGCACCCCCGATCTGCACAGCCACTTCTATCGCAAGGAGGCCCTGGGCATCATGACCTGGGATCTGTTCGATAATGTGGTCGGCGCCTACGGCGGCCAACTGGAACGCCTGCTGGCCCTTGGTGGTGACGACAGCGATGAGGAGAAAGAGAGCAAGAAGAGCCGCAAGCGCTTCCCGCCGGTGGTGAAATTCCTCGGCCCGTTCCGCCTCATCGCCGGCAAGAAGAACAGTCACGAGATCGAAATCCCGCAATATCTGGGCAGTGTGCGCGTCATGGTGGTTGCCGGTCAGAACGGCGCCTATGGCAAGACCGACAAATCGGTCTATGTGCGTGAACCGCTTTCCCTGCTGGCCACCGTTCCCCGGGTACTGGGACCGGAAGAGGACATCACCATCCCGATCACCCTGTTTGCCATGCATCCCGATGTGAAAGATGTGGTCCTGGAATTCAAGGCGGACAACCACTTCACCGTCAAGGGCAAGGCCACCCAGACCCTGCACTTCGACAAACCGGGTGACAAACCGGCCTTCCTGAAGATGAAAGTCGGCGCCAAACTGGGCAAGGCGAAAATGAGCTTCACCGCCACCTCGGGCAAATTCAAAACCGCCTCTGAGGTCTTTATCGACGTGCGCAGCGCCAACCCGCCGGATACCCGCCTCACCAGCCTGATCTTGCCGCCCGGCCAGACCCGAACCGTGACCATCACACCCCACGGTTTGCCCGGCACCAATAACGTCACGCTGGAAACCACCGTAATGCAACCGTTGAACCTGGAAAAGCGCCTGCGCTATCTGATCCAGTATCCCCACGGTTGTCTGGAGCAAACCACCTCGTCGGTCTTCCCCCAGCTCTATCTGAAAAAGCTGGTGACCCTGTCGAGTCAGGACAAACAGACCATCGACAACCACATCCATGCCGGTATCAACCGCCTGCGCCAGTATCAGGGTTCGCTGGGCGGCTTCAGTTACTGGCCGGGACAGTCCGGCCTCAACAGCTGGGCCAATACCTATGCCGGGCATTTCCTGATTGAGGCGGAAAAACAGGGCTATCATGTCCCGCCGGAGATGATGAATCCCTGGCTGGACTTCCAGCGCTCCAGCGCCCAAAACTGGGTGACCGGCGGCCGGCAAAGCGCCATGGAACAGGCCTATCGCCTCTATACGCTGGCCCTGGCCAACAAACCGGAACTGGGGGCCATGAACCGCCTGCGTGAATCCGATCAGCTCTACGGTATCGCCCGCTGGCAACTGGCCGCCGCCTACAAACTGATCGGTCAGAACGATGCGGCAAAACAACTGGTGCAAACCAGTACGCTGGATGTTGATGACTATGCCGAACCCGGCAGCACCTTCGGTTCCCGCTTGCGTGATCAGGCCATCTTGCTTGATGTACTGGTCATCCTGGGCGATCTGGATCGAGCGGTCCGTCTGGCCGACCCCATCTCGAAAGCACTGTCCGCCGAGGGCTGGCACTCCACTCAAAGCGTCGCCTACGCCCTGCTGGCCATGAGCCGCTTCAGCGGTGTCGGCAGCGAGAAGACCCTGCCCAGCTTCGAATATGCCTTCAGCAAGCGTCCCTTCGTGAAGGTCAAGGGCACCACCCCGGTCCATAAATCCACCCTGGACAACTTCCCCGAGCAGGGCGATACCGTGACACTGAAAAACACCGGCAAGGCCACCATGTATGCCACGCTTTACACCACCGGCATCGCCAAACCGGAAGCGGAAGAGTCGAGCAGCCACGGTCTGGAGATCACGGTTGATTACCGTGACTTGGACAATAACTATCTGGATGTAGAGCGTCTGGAGCAGGGCAAGGACTTCAAGGCGACCATCACCGTGCGCAACACCTCACGACGCCTGCAGGAAAATCTGGCACTGACCCACATCGTGCCGTCCGGCTGGGAGATCATCAACAATCGCCTTGGTGAAAGCGGCGATGCAGCGCAGGAGATCGATTATCGGGATATTCGTGATGATCGCGTCTATACCTACTTCAACCTGCAACCGGGTGAACGCAAGACCTTCACCACCACCCTGAATGCAGCCTATCTGGGTCACTATTACATGCCCGGCATCGCCGTCGAAGCCATGTATGATGTGAAACAGCATGCCCGCATTCGCGGCCACTGGATTGATGTGGTCTCCAAGGGTATGCAGGCTGAAAAAGCAGCGCCGGAAACCACCCACAGCAGCCCCGGCCATGCCCACAATGAAGAGCGCATGAGAACCAAGCAGTATGCCCGTCACCATCAGAGCCGCTCTGCAGCCGATACTACGGCAAATTAGGGATCGGACACCGCAGGCCAACCGCAAACGGAACGCTGTACTTGCCCTGGCAAGTGCAGCATTCCTGCTGTTCTGGTTCGCACTGGATGACCCGTTATTCGATACCCCCTATTCCACTATCCTGCAAAGCCGGGACGGACACCTCATGGGGGCGCGCATCGCCAAAGACGGGCAATGGCGTTTTCCCGTCAACCCCGAGATACCGGAAAAGTTTCGCACCGCCCTGATCCAGTTTGAGGACAAGCGTTTTTACGTGCACCCCGGTGTCGATCCCGTCGCCATGCTGCGGGCGATTTTTCTCAATCTGCGGCATCGATCCGTGGTCAGTGGCGGCAGTACCCTCAGCATGCAGGTGATCCGCCTGTCACGGCAAAACCCGTCCCGCACCTATTTCGAAAAACTGCGTGAAGTCATCCTCGCCCTGCGTCTGGAACTCACCTACAGCAAGGCGGAGATCCTCGCCCTGTACGCCGCTCATGCCCCGTTCGGCGGTAACGTGATCGGACTGGAAACCGCCGCCTGGCGCTATTTCGGCAGACGACCGCAACAACTCTCCTGGGCGGAAAGTTGTATGCTGGCGGTATTACCCAACTCGCCGGCACTGATCCATCCGGGTAAAAATCGCGACTTGCTGAAAGCAAAACGGGATCGGCTGATCAACAAACTGCATGAGCAGGGCATCCTGGATGCCACACAAACCAAACTGGCCCTGCTCGAACCCTTGCCGGCCAAACCGGTGGCCTTACCGCAGATCGCACCCCACCTGCTGGAGACACTCATTCAGCAACAACCGCAACAACATCGCTTTATCACCACCGTGCAACCACGCCTGCAGAATGCCATCAATGACATCGTGCAACATCATGCAGAAAAACTGCAACGACGGCATATCTACAACGCCGCCGTACTGGTGATCGACAACCAGACCTTTGATGTCATCACCTACATCGGTAACAGTGACTTTTCCAATCAGTCCGAATTCGGCTATGCCATCGATATCATCCATCGACCGCGCAGTACCGGCAGCATTCTTAAACCGCTGCTCTATGCCAATATGTTGCAACACGGCGAGATCCTGCCCAAAACACTTATCCCCGATGTCCCCAGCAAGTACAACGGGTTTATCCCGCAAAACTATGATCGCCGTTTTCGCGGCGCGGTCCCGGCCGACATCGCCCTGATCCACTCACTCAACGTCCCGGCCGTTTATATGCTCAAGCAATACGGCATAACTCGTTTCTACGGCTTTTTAAAAAATGCCGGCATGGACTCCCTCTATCGCCCGCCCGATGAATACGGCCTGACCCTGATCCTCGGCGGGGCCGAAGGCACCCTGTGGGACATGACGCGCATCTACAGCAACCTGGCCTGGCTGGCGCAACAAACCACACCGGCACATCGTACCTACCGCACACCACGCCTGTTAATCGCCGGCAGCACCGACATGCGACAAACGGCGGAACTCGATCCCGCCGCCGCCTGGCTCACCCTGGAAGCCCTGCTGGATGTAAACCGTCCCGGCGATGAAGGACACTGGAAAAATTTTAACAACAAACAAAAGATCGCCTGGAAAACCGGCACCAGTTACGGCCTGCGTGACGCCTGGGCCATCGGCACCACCAAACGCTATACCATCGGCGTCTGGGTCGGCAACGCCACCGGCGAAGGCCGGCCCGGACTCACCGGTGTCTCCGCCGCGGCACCATTGATGTTTGATATCTTCAATCGGCTGGACAAAAGTCCCTGGATCAGAAAACCGGAATACCTGTTAAAGAGCGTCGCCACCTGCAAGGAAGACGGCCTGCTGGACAACGGCCGTTGCGAAACCACCCGGCAATGGATCCCCGCCAACAGTCACTTTGAAAAAACCAGCCCCCACTACCAGACCGTCCATCTGGACAAACACCAGCGTTGGCAAGTACACAGCCAATGCGAACCCACCGGCAATATGGTGCATAAAAACTGGTTCATCCTGCCACCCCTGCAGGAACACTTCTATCGCAAATTCAACGCCGGCTACCACATCCTGCCGCCTTACCGCGCAGACTGTCGCGCCAAACTCTCCGGCGGCAAAAACAAACCCATTGAATTGCTCTACCCCACACCCGGCACCAAAATCTACATCCCCATCGACCTGGACGGCAAACCGGGCAGAGTCGTCTTCAAGGCCGTACACCGCGACCACAACGCGATCCTCTACTGGCACCTGGATGATCAATTCATCGACGAAACCAAAACATTTCACGAACTGGGTTTATACATCGAACCGGGCTATCATCGACTGACCCTGGTCGACAACCAGGGCAACCGCATTCAGCAACGTTTTAAAATACTCTCCAAAGCAGCGGCGGAAGAAGCGCAATAATTTGATAGATTTGTTTCACCAAAGCAAAGGACATCCAATCGGCTGAAGCGTGTTTTCGATGTATTTCTTGTTTATAGCGAAGCCTGCTTTAAACATGATATTCGGGGGTGGGGTCATTCCCCTTTACTGGCATGTTGTGAACAACAACTTCGAAATAGATCAGTGCGCCACAGGATGACGTACAGGAAGTAGTCATGTCGCGGGAAGCATGGTTGCCGGGAGCGACCGTTGCCGGGCAACAAATCGAAGTTGATGGTCACAACAGTCTTGCCTGTGGAGGAAACATTTTTGGTGGCTTTGATGTTTCAAAAGTTACTCACTCCAGTCAGGGAGTGAAACAAGGAGATCGTTGACTATACGAACAAAGTTCAATGCCGCCCGGCGGCAGGCGAAAAAACAACATCGAATAAACAAAAGACAGAATGTTCATACATACTTTATTTTAAACAGATAACCCCTCCCCCTGCTGTTTCATGCTACCTTGTAGCCTTCCAACCACAGCAGGTATTCAGCTTGTCAGACTCTCCACAACCCGTGTATGCCAATTTAACGCCGGACGTGATTCTGGATGCGGTGGATTCCTTTGGTTTGGTTACCAGCGGTCATTTTCAGGCATTGAACAGTTATGAAAACCGGGTGTATCAGGTGGGGCTGGATGACGGCCGGTTTGTGGTGGTGAAGTTTTATCGTCCCGGTCGCTGGAGTGATGCGGCGATTTTGGAGGAGCATGATTTTGCGGTGGAGTTGGTTCGCCAGGAGATCCCGGTGGTGGCGCCATTGGCGAATGAGGCGGGTGAGACGTTGTGCAGGTTTAACGGGTTTCGGTTTGCGGTTTATCCCCGTCGCGGCGGACGTTGGCCTGAGTTGGAGAATGAGGAGAACCAGTTTTGGTTGGGGCGGTTTATCGGGCGTATTCATGCGGTGGGTGGTTACGGGGTGTTCCAGTCACGGCAGCGTTTCAGTCCGACGGTGTTTGGTCATGAGCCGTTTGCCTGGTTGATGGAGTCGGGGTTTATTCCTGCCGAGCTTGTCCATAATTACCGGCAGGCGGCGGAGTCTGTGTTACAGCTGGTGGATGCGCAATTTTCCGCGTTACCTGATCTGCGCATGATTCGTCTGCATGGGGATTGTCATCCGGGCAATATTCTCTGGACCGATCAGGGACCGCATTTTGTGGATCTGGATGATTGTATGATGGGACCGGCCATGCAGGATCTGTGGATGTTGTTATCCGGTGACAGTCGACAGATGGTCATCCAGTTGCGGAATATTCTGGAAGGCTATCAGGAGTTTGCCGATTTCAATTACGGTGAGATTCGCCTCATTGAAACGCTGCGCAGTCTGCGCCTGATTCATTACAGCGCCTGGCTGGCCCGTCGTTGGGATGATCCGGCCTTTCCCCAACATTTCCCCTGGTTCAATACCCCGCGCTATTGGGAAGAGCAGCTCTATACCTTGCGTGAGCAGGTGGAACGACTTTCTGCGCCGTATCTGGATTTAAGCACGGGCGGATAATCGCCGTTTTTACACATGTTCCAGCCGGTATAAAGGTGTCAATCAGGTACCGCAGTCTGGCTTATGCAAACAATAACTTTTCCTTACCTTGCTCAATCGTCCCTGGAAAAACTTTAGATATAAACATAAATACTAAGGTATTATTTTTAGATAATAACCATCTAATTATTAGATGTATCTATGTAAATCAGATTCTTATCCTGTTGCACTTTAAAATTAGTAATTAAACAAGTGCTTATATACATGCACTTTTTTTGTTTATTTAGCTGCTTAATATTCCCATACTGATTTTTCGAACCATTCTAAACAGTACCGTAACCTACAGGAGGTCTCGTATGCACAGGCGAGATTTTATGAAGTTAAGCGGGGCGGGTATCGCATCAACGGTCATTGCCGGAACCGGATTAATCGGTTGGCTGCCACGTGCCCATGCCGCAACCATCAATAAAACCTTTTATATCACCCAGGGTCTGGCGACCATGATTGATGGCACCAGTGTGTTCTTTAAAGGTTTCAGCAGCAGTCCCGGGGTTGTGAACGTCCCCGGCGAGATGATCACTACCGCTGAGGGCAATGCCCTGCAAGAAGGGGATACCGTTAACCTGACCATCCACAATACACTGTCCACCAGCCACAACTTCACCATTGATGGTGTGGTGGACAAGCTGATCCCGGCCAATCAAAGTCTGAGTTTTTCCTTCACGGTGAATGCGTGGGGGTCATATCTCTATTACGACAGCAGCAATGCACCCTATAACCGACTGGTTGGTCTGCATGGCGCCATGCCGGTGATGCCGGCGGGACTGTCCAATCAGCTCTATCCGGGCAGTCACACCTTCGTGCAGCAGTACAGCTGGATATTTAATGATATCGATCCGGTCTGGCATGAGGCGGTGCGCAACGGCCAAACACCGACCTCCGCCTATAAACCGCGCTATTTCACCCTGAACGGGTTGGGCGGGCGTCCGCCGGGTGCGCCGGGTGCACATGATCCGAACATTGATGCCATTACCGATCCCCGCTCGGCCTTGTATGGTCATGTGGGTGATCGCACCTTGTGTCGCATGATCAATGTGGGGCTGGCGGATCAATCTGTCCATGCCCATGGCAACCACATGGAGTGGCTGACCCTGAATGGACAGGTTCGCCCCGAGGTGTGGACAAAAGACTGCCTGTATCTGGAAAGCAAAATGGGCAAGATCGATTCCATTTACCCGTTTGAGTCGCCACCCGATGCCTGGCCATCGGTGACCAAATCCACCTATCCCATGCACCTGCATACCGAAATGTCGCAGACCGCGGCCGGCGGTTATTACATGTTTGGTGCCATGACAGATATCTATTTTGAGTGAGGAGGTGCGAGATGGCCAAAAGTAGAACTTCAACAACGACAACAACGTCAACCACTACATCAAGCGGTGGTGGTGGCAGTGGTTCCGCCTGTTACGTTTACCCCGATACACCGGCCACACCCGGAATAGTGACACCTGATGTGGTCTATGAACGCAGTGTCTATATGAATGGCTCCATGACGATGGATGACGGTACTGTTGTTCCCATCTGGGGCTTTGTGGATACGGCAACCGGGGCCATGGGCGGGATGGATGCCTCAGGACCATTCCCCTCGCCGCCCATGCGTATCAATGTGGGTACCATTGTCCATACCAAACTCACGGTGCCCATGATGAATGGTATTCATACCATCCATCATCACGGCATTGAACCTGCCGACCATTCCGACGGGGTGGGGCATGTGACCTGGGATGTGAACGGGACCTATACCTATCAATGGCGCCCGATGAGCCCAGGGACCTATTTCTACCATTGTCATACCAATACGGTATTGCATGCGGAAATGGGGATGTACGGTGCATTGATTGTCGATCCACCGGAGGGACCGGGTACGCTGTTGTCCGGTGGGCCCACCTACAACATGGAAGCCTTCTGGGTGGTGGATGAGATCGATACACGCTGGCATAACAAGTCCTGGTCGGCCGGCACCTGTGGTACGGATGAAGGCTTTCATTTGCTGGAACCGGATTACTTCATTATCACAGGTGTGGATGGCAGCGGTACGTCGGCCATGAATTTGCCGCCCATCTCGGCCAATATGCAGGTGGGACAGAAGTGTCTGGCGCGTTATGTGTGTGCCGGTTATCACCCACAGCATATTCGTATCCCGGCCGGTTTGCATGCGAAGGCATATATCTCCGATGGTCGCGCCTTGCCGACCCCGATGGATGCCGGCAGTTTTAAGGCTATCTCCGGGGAGCGCTATGATATCATTCTTGAACCTGACCAACCGGGTGAGTACATTGTCGAGTTTGATATTGTGGACTGGATAACCGGAAATGTCTGGGGAACGGTGCGAACCAACGTTGTGGTTACCGGTTAAATAAAGAGTTGTCATCCTTCCTCCTGCCCCTCAACCACAGTACCGGGAAGGATGAGCAAAAGTCGCGGGGACAAAGCCTGACCTGTCGGAAAAGGTCAGGCCCCGGATCCTGAAACCGAATGGTGACAGGGTTTTGTTCAACGCGGCGCAAGTTTCAGACAAGTATATGCACAGACTGCTCTGAAACGACAAAGAGGCTGCGCACACAGCCTCTTTGTTTTTCCAATCATCACTTATGTATTCAGCCTGAACCGTTTTTGTGCGATGACTGATTATCTTATGATAATAATAAGATATTATTTTTCGATATAAATCATCGAGCCGATCGATGGGTCCAGATAAATCAATCTGTTACTGAGGTTCGTTATTAAATTACAAGATAATCAAATACTTATATACCTGATTATTTTGAGTTTCTTTCCCTGTTGTTTAAATCATACTCAATCTTGATTCATTCTAAAAATACCTAAAACCTACAGGAGCTCGTATGCACAGACGAGATTTTATGAAGTTAAGTGGGGCAGGGATTGCATCAACAGTAATAGGGGGCGCAGGATTAATTGGCTGGCAGCCACGCGCACACGCCGCAACCATCAATAAAACGTTTTATATCACCCAGGGTCTGGCAACCATGATCGATGGTACCAGTGTGTTCTTTAAAGGCTTCAGCAGCAGTCCGGGTGTTGTGAATGTCCCCGGCGAGATGATCACCACCGGTACCGGCAGCGCCCTGCAGGAAGGTGATACCGTCAATCTGACCATACACAACACCTTGTCCACCAGCCATAACTTCACCATTGACGGTGTGGTGAATGAAACCATCTCGGCCGGTCGCAGTAAGTCTTTTTCTTTCACCGTAAATACCTGGGGATCATATCTCTATTACGACAGCAGCAATGCACCTTATAACCGACTGGTCGGTCTGCACGGCGCCATGCCGGTCATGCCCAGGGGTTACTCCAACCAGCTTTATCCAGGCAGCAAAACCTTTGTTCAGCAATACAGCTGGATCTTCAATGACATCGATCCGGTCTGGCACGATGCAGTGCGTCAAGGTCGTATCCCGGGCACTGCATACACACCGCGTTATTTCACCCTGAACGGTCTGGGCGGTCGTCCACCGGGCGCACCGGGTGCGCATGATCCGAACATCGACGCTATTACCGATCCCCGCTCGGCCTTGCACGGTCACGTAGGTGATCGCACCTTGTGCCGTATGATCAATGTCGGTCTGGCGGATCAATCCGTCCATGCCCATGGCAACCATATGGAGTGGCTGACCCTGAACGGTAAAATCCGGTCTGACGTGTGGAAAAAAGATTGTCTTTACCTTGAAGGTAAAATGGGCAAGATCGATTCCATCTATCCGTTTGAGCCACCACCCGATGCCTGGCCTTCCGTAACCAAATCCACCTACCCCATGCACCTGCACACTGAAATGTCGCAGACCGCGGCAGGCGGGTTTTATATGTTTGGCGCAATGACAGACATCTATTTTGAATAACGGGGGAAGCTGTAATGGGTAAAAGAAGATCATCAACAACAACTACTACAACAACGACAACCACCAGCGGCGGCACAATGGATGGCGGCGGTGGAGGTGGTGGCGGCGGCATGATGGGCTCGGCCTGTTATGTCTATCCCGATACACCCGCCACACCGGGCATCAGGACACCCGATGTGGTGTATGAACGCAGTGTCTATATGAACGGCTCCATGACCATGGATGACGGTCGGGTGGTACCGATCTGGGGCTTTGTGGATACGGCAACCGGAGCCATGGGCGGGATGGATGCGGCCGGACCGTTCCCTTCGCCACCCATGCGGGTCAATGTGAATACCATCGTTCATACCCGTCTGAGTGTCGGCATGATGAACGGTATTCATACCATCCATCATCACGGTATTGAACCGGCGGATCATTCCGACGGGGTGGGCCATGTCACCTGGGATGTAAACGGGACATATACTTATCAGTGGCGGCCTACCAGCCCCGGTACCTATTTCTATCACTGCCACACCAATACGGTATTGCACGCGGAAATGGGGATGTACGGCGCCTTGATCGTTGATCCACCGGAGGGACCGGGTACATTGTTGTCCGGTGGCCCGACCTATGATATGGAAGCCTTTTGGGTTGTGGATGAAATTGACAGTCGCTGGCACAACCTCTCCTGGACGGCCGGTACCTGTGGTGAAGATGTGGGGCTGAACGTATTACGCCCGGATTACTTCATCATCACCGGGGTGGATGCGAGTGGCACATCAGCCATGAACCTGCCGCCGATCTCGGCCAATATGCGCATGGGACAGAAATGTCTGGCGCGTTATGTGTGTGCCGGTTATCACCCGCAACGGATCCGCATACCGTCAGCACTGAATCCGAAAGCCTATATCTCGGATGGGCGTGCCTTGCCAAGACCCATGAACGCTTCCAGCTTCAAGGCCATCTCCGGTGAGCGCTATGACATCATCCTGGAGCCGACACGGACCGGTAACTTTGTGATCGAGTTTGATATCGTGGACTGGATCACCGGTCGGGTATGGGGCACAGCAAAGACCAATGTAGTTGTGAACTAGACCGAAACTTTCCTCTTCCCGTCACATTACAATGGACGGGAAGAGTGAAGCCGCGTCGTGGAGGGCAGGATGTCGAAAGCGACGCAACATTTCAGACATAATAATGCACAGACCGCTCTGAAATGAGAAAAGGGATGCCTGGCATCCCTTTTTTTTCTTCGTGAACCTGATGGACAGATTCGGACGCAGGATGGTTTGCTTTAATCAATCAAGGAAAGAGCAGCAATAATCAGTAATGCTGTTGACCTTGATCTGGAAAGATGAATTGCCTGCCACATCAAAGCTTTCACCACCGGTGATCGATTGCCAGTTATCCTGATCGGCAAGTTTTACCTCAACATCCCCGCTCATGATTTCCATGAGTTCCGGTTTGCCGGTATTAAAGGTGTATTCACCCGGTAACATGATACCCAGGGTTTTGGTTTCACCGCTGCCAAAGGTGATGGTGCGGCTGGTGACCTTGCCGTCAAAATAGACATTGGCGGCTTTCTTGATACTGACATTATTAAATTCACTCATGACTCTACTCTCAATGTTTGGGATTTAACGGTTGACTGTCAAACCGGATACCGGACCAGCCGGTTTGCATGAAGTTACGGATATTGGCGTGATCATCGCCATCAGGATTTTCCAGCACATCCTTGCGGTAATAATCCCCGAAACAGGCCAGGGTTTGTTGTTCAGTCAGATGATGTAATCGGGCAAAGGCAAACAGTTTGCATGAGCCGTTGTTTTGTCCCGCGTCATTGAATTGATCGCCATTACTGAAGGCGGCGGGAGTAAAATGGTAATTGGCGTCAATGACCGCCATGGTGTCATCGAAGGTGATGCTGTCGGGCTGAACGCGCAGCGCAGTCAGGAAATTGTTCAGGTTCATGGGGGATACAACCGGTTTATCGTGAAAACGGCGTATTATAGTGAGCTGTGGCGGGCTTTGCCAGCCGCTCAGCGTCGGCACTTGACCCGGAAATCCACATGATAATGCTCATCATGCCGGACCCAGGAACGTTTCTTTGGTATCAGGATGTGTTTTTTGATGTAGTCACCGTACTGGGTGGCGTAGAGTTTATCCTGCAGATCGGGCGCGAATATGACACGCCACAGACTGACACCGTTTTCCTGCGCTGCCTTGTGCAGCGCCACCAGATGTGCGCCGAGCGTATCAAAATCAATTCGATAGTCGCCATACTGACCGCTGCTGTCGAAATCAATGGTATAGCCGTATTTGTTTACCACATTGGTGGGCAGTCTTGACGGTTGGCCTTCAGCATCGAACACCGGCACCAGGAAATCAACCGACAATCCATTCTGATGCGTCTTGTGCGGTTTGAATTTACCGCCGTTAATCAAGCCCGTTTCACCATAGATGAACATCTTGCCGGGGTGTGAGGTCGCCAGACTTTTATAGGCAGCAAGGACAATCGTGTGCACCTTGCTGTGTACATAAGTCCGTCCCGCCATGACCGGCAGCTTGCCATAGGCGACAAAGTTCTCGCCGGAGAGCGGCAACTGCACACCGTTTTCCAGACGACCATACGAGGTGTTACCGTAACAAATGCTGCGCGCAGTGGCGGCACCAGGTGCAACAGTCAACAGAATGGCAAGCAAACCGGAAAGATAATGACAATTTCTGAGTACGCGATTATTCCACATCATTCTTTTGTCTCTTGTTCCTGCCGCCGGTGGCGGAGAGTGCCTTTTGGATAACCGGTGTATCAAAGCCATGGCTGTCCTGTGATATGACCCATTCCAGACAGGCGATAATAGCAGACCGTTGCTGTTTATTAAGCAGAACCAGTTTTGAGATGGCGTAATCTCGGCAATAGCAGCCTTGATGAGTGCTTTCAGAGAGTCAATGTTCATGGCAGTGGGGGAATGTCCCTGAAATAACAGCCCATCCGGTCAGACGCCTGATAACCATTGGCCAGATAAAATTGTGCGGCCGGTATGTGGCGATCCGTCAACAGATAAATATGCCTGATACCCATACTTCCCAGTTTTTCATCCAGATTGCGCAATAGTGTTCGGCCGATACCCTGACGTTGATGTGCCGTGCTGGTACACATCTCGCGCAGATAGAACCACTCACCTGACTGGAAGGGTTCGGTATTGCCCAGGACAAAGGCAATGGTTGCTGTATCTTCCGCCAGCAAACCGACAAAGCCCGGTGATTGAAAAAAATGGCTGAGTCGATGCAAGGCACTTTCTATGGTCCATGGTTCGTGCCACGGTGGACCGGAGAAGACCCCGGCAAAGAGGTGACTGCACCGATCCAGATCGGAGGCTGTTATTTCTCGAATGCGCATTGTGTCGGTTTACCTGAATTGCCTTGTTCAGTGAGTTGGCGTGGTCGAGTTCGGCGGTATCTCCGGACACGCTTCCTTGCGATTAAACAGGGCCAGTGCTTCGTCGGCAGTGGCGGGGACGGTCTCCCAGTCACCCTTGACCCGTTCGGTAATCTCGCGCTTGTTGTCGTAAAACTCCATGGCCCAGATCACTTCGCCCCGGGCGGACAGATAGATACGCAGGTCGGTCAGCAGCAAGCGGCTGAAGACAAAGCGCAGCGCCCCCCGCTCGTCATAAAAGCGCTCCACTCGCAAGGGGGCGCCATCGGAGACCAGTTGCAGCATCACCAGTTTTCGCACCTTGCCCCGTTCATCGAGTGAGATGGACTTTTCCCGCATGGGGTAAACGCCGCATTGGGTCGCCTGTACCTTGAACGCGCGGGTTTTGGTTGGATAGATCCCGTTACTGCTGTTTTGCTGGATCTGGTTATAGAGTTGTCGCACCTCTTCAATCGCCGGATGGGTCTGCCAGTTATCGATCCCCGGCAGCTCGGCGGCATGGCTGTTGCGATAGATGATCAGCATCATCGCGATGAGCAGACCAAACACGATCCGGTTCATTAATGTGCAGATGAATGATGTAATACTGTTCACTCCGGGTTCCTCTCTACAGGTTTGAACCAATACTAAACAGATTTCGCCACCAATGTCCGGTCTGCGGTCGACCTGATCCAGCGAGGTGCGTTTGGCGGTGTTAACAGTATCGTATTTCAGAACCCGAACCGGATAGCAGTGTTCGCGGTGAGGTTATTCTCTGCGGATACTGTCGTGTGGATCGTCTTCAATGAGCCTGCCACGTTTGGCAAATACTTGCAGCAGTCGATGTGCCGCTGCCGTCAGATCGAGCCAGTGTTGATCTTTGTGCAGCATTTCCAGCTTCGGCATTTGTTGTGGAAAGGCATCTACCACTGACTTCCATTGTCCATGGTAATCAGCCATGGCAATTTGTTCCTCGCGACTGAAAACAGGCTCCATGTAATGAATAAGTTGTTCATCATCAACCCAGTCTTCCCAGAGATTGACGACTTCATTGGCGCCAAATTCGGCTTGCTTGTCCAGCGATGCCGTGACTTCCAGGACATCGATAATACGGTTGCGAATACGTTTATAAACCAGTTGTTTTTCATCATCACTTAAATGCATACACAATGACACCAGTCAGATTAGTTGTGGAATGTTTGCCAAAGAAATTTGATGATCATAGCCAGGGGGAACAGCACCGCCGCGACAGACAAGGGCGCCAAAAGAAACATGACACCTTCACCATGATAGGCCTCACCGAAACGGTTGGACAGCGCCATGCAAGCCCACAGTACCAGCCAGGCGGTGATCAGGCTTCCGGCAAGCCAGCCATACCAGGACCAGGCGTAACTGCCGGGAATACCGGCGAAGACCGCCAGCAGGGTCCAGCCTAACAGCAGATTGACACCGGTTTGAATAACCGTGGCGCTGTTCAGGCGGCTGAACACCAGCGTAAATACCAGAAGGGTCAGATATATCGCCAGCTGTACCGGCGGGAACTTGAGTTGTTCCATGAATACCGCTCATCATTATTGTTGTTATGCGGTAATGGTAGCAAAAGTCCGTCGGCTGTGCCTCCACCGAAAGTCCGCCGGCAGGTCAAAAATTACGGACCAATCACCGCTTGCAAGGCGGCAGCGAACTCCTGTTGGGCCCAGTCGGCCGGGCGAATATTAAACGGTCCGCCGCGTGATCGCTTGATGCGCATATCCGTCAGGATGGCGCCGGATTTGGTGTCAATCGCCCTGACCCGAAAATCGGCTTCACTGCTGCCGGACCAGAGAAAGGGCAGCGACCAGGTGATTTCCAGCCTTGGCGTCAATTCCTCGATACGGATCAGAATAATGGTGTCGGCGCCCTCATCGGTAAAGTGTTTAACCAACACGGATTCCGGCATATCCGACCAGTTATCAAAGCCTTTCAGGCCGCCCGGTGAGTCCATACTGCCACAGGGCAGGCTGGTAAAGGCCTTTTCGAGTTCCACCAGGGCCATGATTTTGCGGATTTCTGATTCTTTCTGGTCCTTGCGCCAGACCGCTTCGGGTAACACCACCACTTTGCCCAGCTTGCGACCGGGTTCGCAAAGTAAGGTTTTGCCGGCGGCCTGATAGGTATTGGTGGCAGTGACGGCGCAACCGGCGAGAAGAGAAACCAACAGTACGATAGCTACAGATTTTATGTTGTTCATAGTGATCACCACAGGAATAAGTTGGTTTGGTTATCCTTGAGGTTATTTGAAACTGTCTTAATGCAGACTGAATTCATAACGACAAACCAGTCCTATGGTAGTAGTGACAGGTTTTGTGATGGTACTGCAGGTGCGGGGCAATATTTTGTTCAGTGCTGGAACCAGACAAACAGGTTGAGGATGATCGCCGTTGCGACCAGTTGAAATGTCGCGATGGCCAGGCCTTTCAGGTATGTTGTTTTCAGGAACAGGGCAAAACCCATGCCGGACAGCAACAAGCCGACCAGATAAATAACCGGTGCACTCAACATCGTGAGTTGCCCCGCCATTTTCTGAAAGCCGCTGCCGGCAAGTATCGCCATAAAACACCAGCCGAGTCCTGTTCGTTCCGCTCCCAGATAATCACCGGCAAATTTGATCGGCAGGAGAGTGACCATGAGCAAAATCCCCAACAGTGTAAAAAATTCCATAACTATCTCCCTGTTTATATGTGTTTGAGACTGTTATCCGTTTTCAGATGATGTGTAATTTTTTCCCGGATGAGATTTTTTATTGTCCTGGCATCCTGAAATGTGACCAGATCACCGGTCAGGCGCAGTTTGTTGCCATTGGTTTTAATGAGGGTCAGGTCAAATTTATTCCGGCCATGATATGACTTGTTGTTTTCAGTTATTTCAATATCCTGAATTTCATCCAGCTTGATAATTTGTTCCCCAAACCAGGGGAAAGGGCTAATGGTGGTTTTTAATTTTCCATCCTCAATGAGTATCTCGGTCCGGTTCACATACATGGCGGCGGCATAATGAAAGCTGACATAGGTGAACAAGGCATAACCGAGGAAAACTGCCCTGGTTAATTTGTCAGGGGAGTCGCCAATCCAGTCGTGCAAGGGGAAGCCGACGGCAACAAGTAAAACCGGTATGGAAAACAAAAATTTTCCATAATCACTGTGCCATTTAATGACGGCGGTGACACTATCTCCGTCATCGTTGATAAACAACTCATCCGGGGAATACTCGCGATAGGCCGCTGCTTCAGCGGTTTTTTTCACGTCATTGATTTTCTGCGCATAGTCTTCATCAAGGATGAAGTCGACGTTGGTATGTTTGGCCAGTTTGCCGGCGATATCCAGCAGGGTTTGGTAATCATTTGTAACAATGAAAGAAATATCCTTACCGTCGAATCGCAGCAAAAACCGGTGCAGGAGTTTGTTGTTATTGCCAAACAAGGGTTCGACAAAAACAGATTCAAGGACTGACGGATCCGGTGATTTTTTGTTATTGACAGTGTTCCCGTCTGCTTTATCAAATGTGATTGATTTCCTGGCCCTGATCTTGCCAAAAAAGCTGTAATTTTTATTTACTGCATCTGCCGGATCATTTTCGTCAATTCTATAGCCGCGGAGGCGCAAATTGGAATGAACAGCCGTTTTGAATAAAAATGTGATGATGGGAAAAAGCAATACCATTACTATAAAAATAATGAGATAGCTGCCAATGTCAGTATCTGTGGTGAATGAGGCAATGATAGCGCCAAAGACAATGACCAACAGGACAGAACCAAGGATGCGGGCTTCCGTTTTTACCGCGGGATCGTGGTAGAGCAAAGTCAGCTTGTTCGTATCATTGCCGGTGTGCAGTTCAAGAATCATTCTCTATCCCCCTCTATCCCTGGTCCATGGTTTTACCTACTTATATAGGTGAACAACTGGATATTCAAGTATTAAAATGGCTATAAAATGAGCATGAAAAATATACGCACCCGAGATACAAAGGACGGGTCGTGAAGTGCAGAAAAAAGCTCGGTATTACTTTATCGCTTGGTCGATTTGCCGATTTTTCCATAATAGATAGACCACCGGTATCACAAACAGCGACAACAACGGCGCGGTGATCATGCCGCCGACCATGGGGGCGGCGATGCGTTGCATGACTTCGGAGCCGGTGCCGGTGCCGATCATGATGGGAATAAGCCCGGCGATGATTACTGCCACAGTCATGGCCTTGGGGCGCACACGCAACACGGCGCCTTCGATGATGGCGTTGATGAGATCATCTGTGTTGTTGAGTTGATTGTTCTGCCGATGCTCTTCCATGGCGCGATCCAGATAGACCAGCATCACCACCCCAAACTCGGCCGCCACACCGGCCAGAGCAATAAAACCGATGGCCACCGCAACAGAGAGGTGGTAGCCCAGCAAATAGATCAACCAGAAACCGCCGGTCAGGGCAAAGGGCAGGGTGGTGATCACCAGCAACACTTCACCACTGCGCCGGAAGGTGAGATATAGCAGGAGGAAGATGATCAAGACGGTAAACGGAATGACTTCCCAAAGTTTGTCTTTGGCCCGTTGCATATATTCATATTGACCGGCCCAGCTGAGTGAGTAACCGACCGGCAGCTTGAGTTCCTGTTCAAGTATCAGGCGCGCCTCTTTGATATAGCCGCCCAGATCAACCCCATGAATATCCACAAAGGTCCAGCCGTTGAGACGGGCGTTTTCACTCTTCAACATGGGCGGGCCATCGACCACTTTGATGGTTGCCACCTGGCCCAGGGCCAGTTCCACCCCGGCCGGAGTGATGATGGGCAGTTCCCGCAACTTGTCCAGATCGTCGCGCACTTCACGGGCAAAGCGCAGGTTGATGGGATAGCGTTCGGTTCCTTCCACCGTGGAGCTGACATTGATGCCGCCCACGGCTGCACTGATCACATCATTGATCAGTTTGATGTTCAGACCGAGCAGGGCGATCTTGTCGCGATCAGGAATGACCTGAATATAGCGGCCGGCGGCGACCCGTTCTGAATAGACCGAACGTGTGCCTTTTATCCGACCGATGATCTGTTCAATATCACGACCGATCACCTCAATGACCTGTGGATCGGAACCGGCCACTTTAATACCGACCGGGGTTTTGATCCCGGTGGAGAGCATATCAATGCGGGTCTTGATGGGCATCAGCCAGGCATTGGTGATGCCGGGCAGATTTACCGTGGCATCCAGTTCCTGGATGATCTTTTGCAGCGTCATCCCCTTGCGCCACTCCGCTTTGGGTTTGAGTTGAATAATGGTTTCGATCATGGTCAGCGGGGCGGGATCAGTGGCCGTGTCGGCACGGCCGATCTTGCCGAACACCTGTTTAACCTCCGGCACGCTTTTGATCAGGCGATCCGTTTGTTGCAATAACTGTTGCGCCTTGCCGATGGAGAGACCGGGCAAGGTGGTGGGCATATACATCAGATCGCCTTCATTCAGTTCCGGCATAAACTCACTGCCCAGTTTGCTGATGGGCAACAGGGTGCTGCTCATGATCAATGCCGCCACGACCAGTGTGGTGCGCGGGCGATGCAGGATCCTTTCCAGCAGGGGACGATAGAGCTGAATCAGCCGGCGGTTGATCGGGTTGCTGTTTTCCGCCGGGATGTGGCCGCGAATAAAGTAACCCATCATTACCGGTACCAGCGTAACCGATAAACCCGCTGCTGCCGCCATGGCCCAGGTCTTGGTATAGGCCAGCGGTGCGAAGAGGCGACCTTCCTGTGCTTCCAGCGTGAAGACCGGCAGAAAGCTGAGCGTGATCATGAGGAGTGAGAAGAACAGGGCCGGTCCCACCTCAGTGGCCGCCGTGGTGATCAGTTCCCAACGTTGTGGTGTGGCGAGTGTTTGCTGCGGATTGGCCTGTTGCCATTTTTCGATGTGCTTGTGTGCGTTTTCGATCATAACAATGGCGGCATCGATCATCGCGCCGATGGCAATGGCGATGCCACCCAGTGACATGATGTTGGCATTGATCCCCAATCGAGTCATGACGATAAATGCCACCAATATCCCGATGGGCAAGGTGATGATGGCGACAAAGGCAGAGCGCAGATGAAACAAAAACACCAGACAGACCAGCGCCACCACCGCCAGTTCTTGCAGCAGTTTGCCGGAGAGATTGTCGACTGCATTCTTGATCAGGGTGGAACGGTCATAGGTTTCGATGATCTCCACCCCTTCAGGCAGGCCGGGCTTGAGTTGGGCAATGCGCTGCTTCACCGCCGCGATGGTATTGAGCGCGTTTTCACCGTGACGCATCACCACAATACCACCGGTCACTTCACCTTCACCATCCAGATCGGCGACTACGCGTCGCATCTCGGGTCCGACCTGCACCGTGGCCAGATCGCGCACCAGTAACGGACGACCGTCTTCGGTGGTGCGCACCGGTATCTTTTCGATATCTTCTTTGGAAGTGAGATAGCCCACGGTATTGATCATGTATTCCGCTTCGGCCAGTTCCAGCACCGAACCGCCCACTTCATGATTGTTGTTACGAATCGCAGCGGCAAACTGACTGAGTGATACCTTGTAGGCGCGCAGGTGTTCCGGATCGGCAATGATCTGATATTGCCGCACCATACCGCCGACAGTGGCCACCTCCGCTACGCCGGGAACGGTTTGCAATTCAAACTTGAGGAACCAGTCCTGCAGGCTGCGTAACTGTGCCAGATCATGCCGGCCGGTACGATCCACCAGGGCATAGGAATAGACCCAGCCGACACCGGTGGCGTCCGGACCCAACAACGGTTGCACACCGGCGGGCAAACGGGCAATCGCCTGATTCAAATACTCCAGCACACGCGAACGGGCCCAATAGAGATCAGTGCCGTCTTTAAACACCACATACACATAGGAATCACCAAAGAAGGAATAACCGCGCACCGCCACCGCACCGGGCACCGCCAGCATGGTGGTGGAAATGGGATAGGTGATCTGATCCTCCACCACGCGGGGAGATTGGCCGGGATAACTGGTGCGAATGATGATCTGCACATCGGACAGATCCGGCAAGGCATCCAGCGGGATCTGCTTTAACGACAACCAGCCCCAACCGGTCACGATCAAGGTCACCACCAACACCAGAATGCGGTTGTAAATCGACCAGCGGATGAGATTAATCAACATGGTGTTTGTCACTTATTAATGTTTCACGCCTTGTTCTGAACCAAGTCGTTTGATAATTGTTTATCCACACAGCCTGCCCAATAGCTTTCACAAAGTGATCAAATAAATCCCTTTGCGTTCTCTGCGTCTTTGCGCTCTTTGCGTTATGTTACTTTCCCTGATTTGAACCAAAGCGCCGGAAGCTGGCTTGCAGGTTGGCTTCGGAGTCGATGAGGAACTGGCCGGAGACGACGATGCGGTCGCCTTTTTTTAATCCCTTGATGATTTCCACTTCACCCCGGCTGCGCATACCGGTGACCACATCCACCGGTTTGAATTTGCCATTGCCGAGGACGCGGATGACGCTTTCCCGTTCGCCTGTGACGATAAGGGCTTCGCGGGGGATCTTCAGGGCCTTTTCCTTGGGACCGCCCAGAATGCGCACCTGGGCAAACATATTGGGTTTGAGTTTCAGGTCCGGGTTGTTGACCAGCAGGCGGACCTTGAGGGTGCGGGTTTTGGGGTCCAGCTCAGGGTATATATAAGTAAGCTGTCCCTGAAACCGCCGGCCCGGCAGGGCCTGGACTTCGATTTCCGTGGGCAGACCCGGCTTGATCCAGTCGAGCTGGTGTTCATAGACGTCGGCTTCCACCCAGACGCTGGTCAGATCGGCAATGACGAACAGGGGATAGTCGGGTTCGACAAACTGGTGCTTTTTCACTTCATGGCGAATGATCACGCCGTGTTGCGGGGCATAGATGGGGATGCGGTGTTTGGGCTTGCCGGTTCGGGCGATCTCGTTGGCCATGCTCTCGGAGATCTCCAGATAGCGCAGGTAATCACGGGAAGGCACACTCTCCTGACGGGCGCCGTATTTTTTCAGGGTGCCGGACTGGTCCTTCTTCTGTGCCGCGATGAACTCTTTTTGGGTCTCCAGAAAATCGGGTGAGTAGAGCTCCAGCAGCAGTTGGCCTTTTTTCACCTCGCGCCCGACGGTGCGAACCCCGAGATTCTCAATCCAGCCGTAGGTGCGGGTGGTGACCACCGACGTGCGGCGCTCGTTATAGGTGACATAGCCCACGGTCTTGATGAACTTCCACAGCTTGCCCTCTTCCACCCGGGCGGTGCGCACCCCCAGCTTTTGCACCACATCGGGCGAGAGCTGCACCGTCGTATCGGGTTTGGCGGCGGGGGGCTTGCGTTGTTCCAGATCCATACCGCAGACCGGGCAGGAACCGGGGTTATTTTGCACGATATGCGCATGCATGGGGCAGATGTAAACAGGATCGAGGTGTTTTGCCGCATGATCGAGGGCGGTTTCCTTTGCCGGATCGCCCTTGCCGGGTTGCTGATCACAGCCATTCACCGCGAACAGCAGGATTAACAGGCAGGCAAGTCCGAACAAGCGCCGGGTGACGGGGGTGGGCAGCATGTGTGTATGGTTCCGGTAAAGTCTGTGCAACTGACATCTTAATACCCTGCGCGGGTAATGACTATAGACACGACCTGATTCGGAGCGGGCTGCTCTCCTTATGGGGTCAGTCGCAGGTTGTTGATTGCCTGCCTGAGTTCGGCGAGCGCATCCTGATCCGGGTGGCCATAGCGCAGGTCGTTGTAAGTCTCGGCGATGGTGAGCAATGCGGTGCGTTGGGCCGGAAAACGTTCCGCCACTCGTGCGGCGAAGCTCAGAGCCCCCTCTGTCGGGGCCTGGTAGAGTTTGCGACGGGCGGTTTTTTTCAGGAACCGCCGATAGATGCGCCGGACCGGATCCGACTTGCCCCGTTGCAGAGTCAAAATCCGGAAGCCGATCAGCAGGGTGACCAGACTGAGGGCGGCCACCAGCAGGTAGCCGATCCCGTACCAGCCGAATTCCAGGATGCCGATGATATCGAAGAAGGAGCGTTGCCGCTTTTCGTTATAGCCCACCACCCATTGATTCCAGTGGTTGTTGATGACATCAACAGCAAAACGAAATTGCTTGAGGGTCTTTTTGTACCACTCACGATCCACATAACGGGAGACATCGATCAGACCGGGGCGCAGGCGCACGGCATCGGCCGGATTTTCGATACGGTTTACCGGTATCACGGCGGTGGGATCCACCCGGACCCAGCCTTTGTCGTTGAGATAGACCTCTGACCAGGCATGGGCGTCGGATTGGCGCACAATCATATAATTACTCAGCGGGTTCATCTCTCCGCCTTGATAGCCGGTAACGACCCGGGCCGGGATCCCGGCCAGGCGCAGCATGATGGTAAAGGTGGAGGCGTAGTGCTCACAGTAACCGCGTTTGGATTGAAACAGGAACTCATCAATGGGATCGTCAAACAACAGTGGCGGCGTGCGGGAATAGTAATAATCATTCTCGCGGAAATGGTCCAGCACGGCGTTGATAAATGCCTCCGGCGCCGGGTGTTGTCGCTGCAGTTGCTGCACCAGACGACGTGTTTGCGGACCGATGTGCCTGGGTACGGCCAGAAAAGTGATATTCGGTCGATCACTCTGGCGCGGCAGCACATAATGCAAATAGGAATCGACACGGTATTTAAGCAACTTGCTGACGGGCTGTGGCGAGAGTAGCTGCAGCGCATCATTCATGAGTGCGCCATCCGGGACAGCGCCCGGCATGTCCAGGGCAAACAACCAGGTGGACTGGTGGGGTTGCAGGGTGATGTGGTAACTGATCTTGTTCCGTTTTTGTTCCAGCACGGGCGTGGTGATCAGCAGGGGGGCGCTGTCAGGGGCCGACCAGGTGAACCCGTCAAAAAACCACAGCACCGGTCCGCGCCAGTAACGCAGCAGCTTGTCCGGTGGCGCGGTGTCAAATTGCGCACGAAACGCCACCTCCGGCGAGTTACTCAGCCGGCTGACCAGCCCGGGAGACATGGTGCCGGACAGGCCGGTTTGGCCTTGTGAGGCATCCTCCGGCAGACTCCACAGAGTGGTATTGAGACGGGGGAAGAGCACAAACAGGATCAACATCAGCGGCACCGCATAGAGCACCATCCGCGCCGCGTGGGCGATATGCCCCTTCTCGACAGCCGCTGTGGAGTGATATCCGGCGCGGGCATGGT
This sequence comes from Gammaproteobacteria bacterium, assembly GCA_029880855.1. Taxonomy (GTDB): domain Bacteria; phylum Pseudomonadota; class Gammaproteobacteria; order UBA6429; family Thiohalophilaceae; genus JAOUNS01. The sequence continues at coordinate 72,858 of JAOUNS010000001.1, read as the reverse complement.
GAAAGGTCAACAGGGCGCCGAGCAACAGGATCACCGCTGCGAACATCAACACCGCCGCCGGGATGGACTGGTTAAACAGGAATCCCGCCAGGATGGAGAAGAAGGCCAGCTGCACCGCCATGGAGACATCGCGCAAGGTGCGCAACTCCAGCAATTTCAGACACAGCAGGCAAATCAGCAGGGCGGAGCCGGCGTGGCGACCGATGATGGTGTGAAAGTGTTGAAACACACCCAGCATCACCAGCAACAGCAAGCCGAATAACACGGGTTTGCGGGGCAGGGGAACGCGGCCCATGTCATGCAGGAAACGCCACAGCAGCAGGCCGGCGCAAAACAGACCCACCAACAGCGGCAACTGAATCAGCAGGGGCAGGATGGCGGTGGTCAGACCGGCCAACAAAAAGGCCGTGGCTGCCCTGGATTGATTAAGTTCTGCTGTCATCGCTGCTGCCATACAGGGCCAGGGCTGCGAGGCAGCGGTGTTTATGGGCCGGGCCGCTGTCCGGTGGATAGGCGTGGCCGGGTATTTCAAGACCATAAGTACGGCTGGCGGCATCGGCCAGCAATACCCAGCGGGTCAGTTGCGACAGGCGCGTCTCGACATCCTGACGGGTGGTGTCCGCCCAGCGCAGATACAAATCAGCCGCCGCACTGCCCACGTACTGCTTGGTTTGCAGGAGCTGGTGTTTGGCAGCGGTCTTCCAGTGGATACGGTAGAGGGAGTCGCCGGGCTGGTAGTTACGCAACCCCTCAAAGTCGTCCAGCCCCTGCACCGTCCGGGTTTCACCCTGTTGATCACCGTGTGTGTTTTGCGGCAGGCACGGATCATCGGCCGGTGCGGGGTAGATCAGAATGGATTGTTGTAACTGGACATGCGACCAGGCCCGAAACAGACCAAGCGGGAACACCGTGGCCACGATAAAACGGGGCAAGGGATGCAGCCCGCGCCGGTCAAACTTGATGGGCAGCCGGACAAAGATGCTGCTGTTGGCGGCAACATCCAGCGTGACGGCAGGTTGTTTGGGCAGCCGGCACTCCACGGCGCAACGCGTAGTGAAGCCGTGATTGGTGATCTGGATCGCCACGGGGGTGGTGTGTCCGGCGAAGGCCGGCTTGAGCATGGCCGGACCGATCTCCAGCGCAAGCAGGTTGCTGTAGGTGTGGAAAATACTGATCACCATCACCCCGGTCAGCAGGAAGGTCAGCATATATCCCAGGTTGTTGTTGTAATTCACCGAGGCCAGCAACATGACGAAAACCAGGAAGGCAAAGATCAGTCCCTGCCGGGTCGGCAGGATATAGACGCGACGGCGATGTAACAAATACGGCGGCAGTTGCGGACCTTCGCCGACAAAAAAGCGTGACAGGTTCAGATGACGATCCAGTATTGCCTTTAACATGGGATAAACCCGCTAGGGGATCGGGATGGCCAGCAGTTTTTCCGCCACGGACTGCTCGGCATTGAACTCGACTTGCTGTAACCGATGGCCGGTGATATGGGGTAACACCACCTGGATATCTTCCGGGATCACATGATCGCGATCATCCAGCATGGCCCAGGCGCGGGCCGCATTTAACAGGGCCAGGCCGGCACGCGGGGAGAGACCGCACACGAACTGCTCGGACTGGCGGGTATAGTTGAGAATGGCCTGGATATAATCGAACAAATCATCGGTGGCGGTGATCTGTTTCACCTGCTGCTGCAACAGGGTTAACTCACCGTGGCTGATGCACGGAGTCAGCTTTAATAACTCATCCCGCCGGTCCGTCGCGGCCAACAGCTTGCGTTCCGATTCGGCATCCGGATAACCCAGCGAGATAGACATTAAAAAGCGATCCAGTTGTGATTCCGGCAGGGCGTAGGTGCCGATCTGTTCCGCCGGATTTTGGGTGGCGATCACAAAAAACGGATCGGGCAGGCTGCGTGTTTCACCTTCGATAGTGATCTGTCGCTCTTCCATGGCCTCCAGCAGGGCACTCTGGGTCTTGGGTGTGGAACGGTTGATCTCATCGGCCAGCACCACATTGGCGAAGATCGGGCCGGGGTGAAAGACAAAGCGATGATTGGTCTGCTCATAGATCGAGACCCCCAGCACATCGGCGGGCAGCATGTCACTGGTGAACTGGATGCGACTGAAATCCAGCCCCAGCAATTGGGCAATAACATGGGCCAGGGTGGTCTTGCCCATGCCCGGCAGGTCTTCAATGATTAGATGCCCGCGAGCCAGCAGGCAGGTCAGGGCCAGTTTGATGGCGGTTTGTTTGCCGAGGATGATTTGCCCCGCCTGCTCAATGACCTGATGCAATCGGGTTATCTGTTGTCGATTCATATCCATAACTATGTAATGCCGTGGTTCTTCTTGTGGATTGATTACCTGACTTTAGCAGAGTTCCCCGCCGGCACGGGTGATTTACCGAGTATATCTGATCAACAGACCCGCAGTATCGGGGTAAGCGACTCGGATATCACTCCTGAATCAGCACAGGCGCTGGAATGGAGACTGTATCAGTACGGTGTTACAATCGCCGGACTACTTTATCAATGGCATTCAGTCCTGGGGGGATGGCAGTGCAATCCGGATTCAAACTTACCATCTTAATGTTATGCCTGTGCCTCAGCGGTCAATTAAGCGCGGCTGTTTCAAGCGCGGAACGGGATGCCTTGCCGGCGCTTTATTCCACAAGCGATTACCGATCTGAGTCAGTGATATTCTCTACTTGATTAAGGGGCGTATAGCCCCTTTTTTATAGCCAATAAAAAACCGGGGTTAATTACCGGACTTTCCCGCAGCAAATATGTGTAAACCTTATCTGATATCGGTAAATGTCTAATAGTTGGGCACAGCGTGACGATATAAGTAGTGTGTCCCCTGTATGGTTCAGTACCGTGCTTAAAAAAATCCATACTCAACAACTGAAAATCGGCATGCATATCCATGATCTGGATGCGGACTGGATGGAACATCCGTTTGTCAGTACTCGTTTTACCCTTGATGATCAGCAGCAGATTGACCAGATCAAGGCTGCCGGCATTGAACAGGTGGTGATTGATACAGAAAAGGGCCTGGATTGCGCCGGCGGTGAAACCGTGGATGCCGTACAGGCAGTCTTGCAGGAGACCTTCGACAAACCCCATGCGAAAAAAACTGTGCACCAAAAGCAGGTGCGCGCTGTGGAAGAGTTCAGCCATGCAAGGGATATCTATCGCGAAGCCACCCAGGTGATCCATCGTCTGATGGAGGATGTGCGCCTTGGCAAACAGGTGGAACTGGAGCAGCTCGAACCGGTGGCGGAAAAGATCGTCAGCTCGGTGTTTCGCAACAAGGATGCCCTGATCAGCCTGACCCGCATCAAGAATCGCGATTATTACACGTTTATGCATTGTGTGAGTGTGAGTGGCTTGATGTCCACCTTCGCCCATTCCCAGGGGATGGAACTGGAACGTATCAAACAAATTGCGTTGGGCGGCTTGTTGCATGATATCGGCAAGACACAAATTCCGCTGGAGATCCTCAACAAACCGGGTAAATTGACCGATGCCGAGTTTGAAGTGATGAAATCCCATGTCTTGCATGGTGTTGGTTTGCTGGGCGAAGTGGAGGGACTCACTGCTGATGCCATCGATGTTGTCTCCATGCACCATGAACGGTTTGACGGCAGCGGTTATCCCAGAGGCCTGAAAGGCAATGAGATTTCAATGGTGGGTCAGATGTCCATGATGGTGGACGTGTATGACGCGCTGACTTCGGTGCGTTGTTATAAAGATGCCTGGGAGCCCAGCTTTACCCTGAAAAAACTGCTGGAGTGGAGTGATACCCAGTTTAACCGTGAACTGGTGGAGAGCTATATTCGCAGTCTGGGAATCTATCCGGTGGGATCCCTGGTGCAACTGCAATCGGGGCTGGTGGGGATTGTGATGGAACAACACGAATCCGATCTGCTGCGCCCCGATATCCGCATCATCTATAACAGCCGCTTTGAAAAATACGTTCAGGTCAAGGATGTGCGTCTTTGCCGGCTGCCGGAAGATCATATCGTCCAGGCGGTGTCACCGGAAAAATACCACATCGATCTTGCTGCATTCATTTAACTGCAGCAGTACAACCTTGTTTAAACCATGTTGAGTCAGGCTTTGTTCGCGGTCGCAGGTGCATTGCCGGTGCGGGCGACCGGTAATCTGGCTGTGATGTGAGCCGGCATCAGACCGAGCAGCCAGACCCGCGCTGTATGCCAAAAGGCGGAGAGCAACAGCAGGGCTGAACCAATCACAATTCCGGTAATGGCAAAACTCTTGCCTACACTGCCAAACGACTCAAAGATTTTCGCCAGGGCGAATACCACATAAAACAGGGAAGAGACCATGAATGCCCGGCGATCAATCACCAGTGAAATAAAAATCATCAGCAGATACAGGACCGGCACGACAAACATGCTGGTGAGACTCGCATCGTGTTTGGTGACCTGTAAAACAGCGAAAATCGGATGGATGATCAGTGGCGCTGATGTCAGATGTAACCAGAAGGCCACATCAGAAAATCGGGTAACACGCTGTCGGTCCGACATATCCCAATACATGGCATAGGCAAACATAAGCAGGCCGCAGAGGAATATCAATAACAGGATCCATTCCTTGATGCCGGGGAAGATCGCCAGTGTCATAAAGATCACAAAACCGGACAGGGCGGCGGCACCGGCGGCTACGGTGATGGGAACGCGAAACTGTCGCCAATGCATATATGCAGCCAGTGTGGCAACCGCCGTGGCAATCATAAAGGAGGTTTCATCCACCGGCTTGAAATAGGTCAGGGTGAGGAAGAATGCACCGCCCACGAAGGCCAGTAACAGGACAATGGCCGGCAGGGCCAATTTACGCCTGCGGACAAAAAATTCGGCCAGCCCCCAGGCAACCACAGTAAACAGGATGAGGCCGGTTTGTTTATGCTCGGAACCGAATACGGCCAGAACCGAACCCAGCAGCAGGACACAGGCGATAACAACAAAAATATCATTAAAGCCGGACAAGAGCCGGAAATTCTCTTCATCTACGAGGGTGGTCTGTTTGGTTTCAGCGACAAATTGGCGAAATTTATCCACATCACTTGCAGAAAATATTCCGTTTTCCACAGCGTTGTTCAAATCTTCGTCTGAATACATGTCCGGTCCCTGCCAATCAAAAGAATATGACTATATTAGCAGCAGGCAGGGGTATGTAAACCCTGCGCTGTCTTGAACAGTAAAGTGATTGGGATTAAATCAGATTAATCGGGGTGGGACATAGAGCGGGTAAAGCTGACTTTCCAGCCGCTTGATCCGGCGGTGCAGCACTTTGCCGAGCACATACAACTCTTTACCCATGGGGCGCATATCACTCTGTTGCAGTTGTCTGTTCAGATAAGCATCGAAAAACATCAGCAGCATGGCCTGCACACAACCCATTTCCCGGCGTATCTCACTGATTAATCCGGTGACGGGATTTTTTTTGTGTAGGGATTTGATATAAACATACAGTGAAATATTTTCTTTCAGGAAGTGCGCCAGCACCAGTTTGTGCATGTCATGCAAGACCTGCACGGATTTTTTCAAATCCCCCTCCTTGATCCTGTGCAGCAGATATTTTATCCAGACCAGTATTTGACGATTTTCTTTTTTCAGTTCGTTGATCAGGCCGGCCCGATACGGGATACAGGGTCCTGTCGCCGGACTGATGTGCGCTTCACCGAGGTCAAAATAATTGCTGGTCTGCAGCGGTTTTTTAATTGCCTGAGCTGACATGATATGCTCCAAAACTGTGTGTCTTGCTGATATTGTCGGACGCCCGGCACAAATCTTTCCGGGCAATGCAGCGTTTTGTGCACTGTCACACAATGGATTGCACAAAATGTTAATCCGTTCACAGGGCAAGGATGCTCCCGGTGCCATGAAACAGTACCTGATTCGGAAAATAATACTGCGTGATCGATGTGTAATATTTGCAGTATCGAATGACAAGTAAATCACAGATATCCGGGCATGGACGAGAATTGTCGCTGACTGACACGATACGGAAAATATAGACAAAAACCGGCAGTGATGTCTTTTCAAGGCCCTGCGCAATATGTATATAATGCGCTGAATGCGGATTTGGGGAACAGGTAACAAATATCCGCATACAATAATTTGTCACTTTAGGGAGGATATCCATCATGTTACGTACTCGTCGTTTCGCAACAGCATTTATTGCCGCTTTATGCCTTATCGGTTCCGCACAGGCCGTTGAGGTTCCCACCACTGACGAAGTCAGAAAAGTGCTGGATTTCTACTATCAGGGGCAGGGCCTCGGTGTAGTACTGATCGACAGCAAAATGTGCAGTGAAATTGGTAAAGAAGGTGATCTGAAAAATGAATGTGTCGGTGAACTGACCGCCATCAAGAAGGATGAATCGATCAATATGTGGTTTGCCTTTCTGATTCCGAACGGGACAGAAAAACAGAAAATTCTGATTCAGTTTGAGACGGGCGGTCTGACCCGTATGGTGAAAGAGATCGAGGCCACCGGTTCCATTCGTTATCGTACCTGGCGCAAAGTGGACTTTGATCGTGCCGGTGAATGGACGGCTTCCATCTTCCTGGACAGCCCTGCCGGTACCAAAAAGATCGGTTCCCGCAGCTTTACCGTTAATTAATCAACACACCCCGGACAGGTCGCCATGCGGTGGCCTGTCCTTTTACCTGCCAGGTAATCATGTCGTGCCATGCTTGCTTGGTCGGTACCGGTAATTTAGAAAAATATCTGGTGATTTATATTGAAAATACCGGTGTTATCGGTAAAGCCGCAAACCAGTAACTTTCCCTTCGGTCTGGATGCTTATGCAGGATAAGCTGCTTTTAGGTATGATGTCGCAGGTTATCGCTGATTGTCTTTTCTGTTATTTTGGCAATTTGCTTATATGATTTGATATCAAGCCTGCTATAAAATAAATGTTGCCAGTAAGGCGAAGCCAAGATGGAATATAGCAATGACTATGAGTGGGCCGATGAAACGAAGATAGTATAAATCTCTTCGTTGAGGAGTATAAATTTTCATGTTGAACCACTTGGTAATATCAACAAAGACCACTCCGATAAATCCGCACAACATCACTATACCCGAAATAAGTAACATAATTTTAGCTGTATTGGAAAACTCCAAACCAAAAATGGTTATGATTGGCGAGGAATATCCTTCGATAAGCGCGAGTGTCAGTCCAATGATGAGCACGGAGTCTATTCCTGCCTCAATCAGATTGCCGAGAGTTGTCGCTGCCGGGTGGTTTTTCCTGTTTTCATCCATCGCCGTATTACCCTAACTATTCCAGAAAGACAGGTGTCAGAAATTATCATATGTCCTGTTCCGGCTTCCAGATACCCACTGCAGGATCCGCGGCAGGGATGCTTCTGCCTTTGATTGGTTGGGCCTGAGCGGGACTTATAGTCTGTTGTTGTTGCCTGGCGTTTACCTTTTCATTGCAAACATGACGGGTGAATTCATCCAGATGTGCCGGCAACTCCTCACGCTCAGCAGCGGGGCCGGGGTAATCGGCAGAGAGAAAGCCGTTAATCGCGGCGAGGTATTGCAGGACCACTATTCGATCTTCCTGTGCATTACGGTCATGTTTACCGATGGCATTGATCACATCAGTGATTAAGTCCTCGTTTAATTGAATTCCCTCACTCATTCTATGACCTATGATTTATGGATGATTGGTTGAGTATAATAGTCATTTACTCATGCCCTGCGAAGAGGTGATGGAGAATATATTGTCGCTTTTTATACAGATACCGTTACCGGTTATGTTGTGTTGTTGAATTGATCTGGATCAATGATCAATTTATACGGGCGGGACAGGCCCACAGAATTAATGCAATTAGAGTATAGAGGAAGCTGTTGCTGCAACGGTTATAAAATTACCAATTATGTTGTCAATAGTTAACGATATAATCGTCGGGACGCGATGTTTTATTAACCAAAACAAATCGCTTTCTGTTTTAATATTTCATATTGGCAAAGGGTAAATTTAGGTAATATACTCTAACTGGGAGTGTTGCTTTTATTGTGGTAAAGACTTCTCAATAATTTATATCAAGGCTTTACATCGACGATGTTACAAGGGAGGTAACCATCGTATGTTCGCAAGCAGGTGTTGTGTAACTCTGATGTATCCGGCTTGTCGGGACAGATTCGGCGGATACCGGTTCTTGTCGATTAACCGGAAACGACTGTCGTGAAACGCAGGCTCTTTTTGCAAGGGAGTTTGCTGGCCGCGTTGTTCGGTTCAAGCGGGCTGTACAGATTGTTTGCTGCGCAACTGAATGCGGAGATCAAGACCGGGAAAGTCGCAGTTAATCCGGAGGCGACAAAACTTACCGAACTACTCAAGCTTGACGAGTTGCCCAGCCACACGGTTAACGTGCTGCGGGCTGAAGATCTGTTAAACCTGCAATTTCAGTTTTTTAATCTCGGGCTCAAGTCAGGCAAGTTGCAGCGCCTGAATACGAACAAAACCGCATTTATCGTCGTCCACTTCCAGCCCCAGCATATTTACGAGCAGGCCTTTCCCAAAGGCGCAGGCAAACAGCCGGGGCCGCCGCCGGTGGCCACGCTGTTATCAGGTCCGAGCCGCCTGGTATTTCGTATGCCGTCACACCTTCACGCAATACCCTATACCCTGGAGTCATTGCTGGCCTGGCAACAATGGGATATGAATCTGGCGCCGGTTGCTGCACCGGTACCCATGACAGGGCCGCTGACTTCTTATCAGGGCATACAACAGCTACAGGTTGTACAGACCAAGCCCAAAGTGCCCGATCATTTGAAGGGGGGGAGTACTACTCCGGAAAAGAATATTGCACCGTCATGGCCGATAGCAGAACCGAAGCCATTGGCCACCGCCATCGAGGCGCCTTATCACCTGATCCTGTCGCCCCACAGCAAGGGGGGCTGGGTCAACTCCCCCGGTCCTGAAGGCAAATCGGGTCGTATCGAGTTATGGCATACCCGGCTGGGGGTGAAGACCAAACAGGGGGTGGATACCAAAGATGCGGCATTGCGCAAGGTGCGCGCCATCTGGTCACAGGAGTATAGTGAAAACCCAATCCCCGATCCGTTCTGCGCCAAGCAGCAATTCATTGCAGCGGCAGGCAAGGGATGTCCTGCAATCATTCCCAACGATCAACGTTGCAGCCCCATGACGCAGAATGACCGGCGCCAGATCGTTGAATTGACCTCTGATCACCGACAGGGAGCCGCGAAGCATGTGCGTCCCATCCAGGTGAATAACCTGATGTTGAGTACACTCGGTGCCTGGCTGGATCTGCGCGGGGATTGGGATGTCGAACCGGGAACGCTAAACCTGGCAAAGACCCGCATCCTTGATCTGGAGAGTTGGGTACACCGTGCAACCATGGGGCGGGATCACTTCGTCCGGCTGGTCTATCGTGGCTATCTGGTACCGTTCGGCCATCGGGTCTCCCTGATTGCCGTCACAGAACGGGAGATCGAATCACAACCGATCAAGGCGGCTTACCTGCGCATCCAGTATTTTATTATTGTGCGGGAACCGGTGAAGCATTATTCCAAAGCGGTAACGGGTACCGGGAATATGGACAGGGAAGGGCGCCGACTGCCGTTTCGTTCCGTGCGTATCAAGACCCTGATTACACCCATGCTGGATCCGGTACCCGGTGACAGCAAGGCAAACAGCTGGATCATGTTCAATGGCGGTGAGCATTTTCAGTTTCATGTGGAGGCTGAGGATTGGGATGGCAGGGTCTGTGAGTTCAGTATGCCGATGCGCTTTGCCCCGGCTCAGGTTGCCGAGATGCCGCTGGATAAAACGGCAAACAATTGTCAGCAGCCGAAATCCGATGGCGGGACATTCAAATTTTTTGGCGGGTTATCGAACCTCCTGGGGGGGAGCAGCGATGCTTCACCTGCCGGCTATAACACAACCGACAGCAAACTGCGCACGGCAAATTTGCAAGGGCAGCGAGTCGGTTTTGTACCGAATAAAACCGTCAACAACACAACACAGGATACGGCGCTGGAAACCCAGGCCATAAGATTCGCCGTTGATGATCGCACCGCCTATGCGAAAGGCGGTGAATTAAATTTTTATCCGGTCATGGAACAGGCTGCAGTCGAGCACGCCGCCGCCGGTCAGTTTTGTGGAAAAGCAGTCCGGCTGCAGTTTAAATACCATGATATATACAAGTCAGATGGATTTGCGAACAAGAACAAGGGTGAAGTGTATGCCGAAATGCTGACTGCGGTTGCAATGGAATATCAGAACAGTCGTCAGGTTGGCGGAATTGTCATGCCCAATATGGAGATCACCGGCCTGTCTCGTCGTTTCGGCACTCTGGCGGGGAAGCGGCTGAATGAAGTGGCATCAGGTGTATTACAAAAAGACTTTTTCAAGGATTTCTTCCCCAAGGCCAAACTCATTGGCGGCATTGACCTGTTCAGCATTATTGCGAATGACTTTAACGACGGGAAAAACATCCCGGTCATAAAAAGCGAAACGCTGAACAGCCCCGCCGGCGCGGTTTTCAGGACCATCTATGAATGGAAACCGAAGGTGAGCAAGAGTGCGTTGTTTGAACCACAGGGCGATGTCAACGATACATTGGTGATAAAGGCGGAATTCAGCAAGCCGCCGGCCAAACAAGGTCAGGGTGAATTTACCATTGCAGGGCAACTGAAAAACTTCAAGTTGATCCTGGTACCGGGATTTGAATTCCTCCATATCAGCTTCAAATCGGTGAGCTTTATCTCTCACAACGGCGAGAAACCTGACTTTGATGTGCAATTAAACGGCATCAATTTTGTCGGGCCGCTGAAGTACATCCAGGCACTGGAAAAAAATATCCCCAACGATGGTTTCAGTGATCCGCCTCACCTGAATGTTACGGCAAGCGGGGTGGAAGTGGGTTACACCATGCGCCTGCCGGATATCAGCGCCGGCGCCTGGGGCTATCATGATTTATCGTTGGGTGCAGCCATGCATCTGCCCTTTACCGGTGATCCTCTCTCCCTGTATTTCAATTTTGCCTCTGCCGAAAAGCCGTTTACGGTGACATACAATGCCCTGGGTGGTGACGGTTATGTGGAACTGGAGGCAGGCCCCGGCGGTATGCGTTCACTCTCTGCCGCACTGGCCGCACGTGCCGAGGTGAAAGTCGATTTTGGTCCGGTCGCCAAGGGACAGGGCTATTTCAGGATCGGTGTGGCGTTCATGATCGAGGAGACCGCCAATGGCAGCTCCGTGACCCTGACCGGTTTTGTGGCGACCGGTGGCAGTGTGCTGGCCTTCGGTATTGCGGTGATCAGTGTGGGTGCCATGTTGTCTCTGGAATACAGCCTGAGTACCGGCAGGGCGACAGCCCGTGGCGAGATCACCATCTCGGTGGATACACCCATCAAGGATTTCAGTGTCTCGGTGCCTCTGGAACATACCCTGAGCGAGGGTAGCGGGCAACAGGCGACAGCGCCTGATATGACAGAGCAAAAACTGGCCGGTCTGTATGATGAGGCCTACTTTCAGGCATACGCGTAAGGTCGGCGAGAGGATAACATTATGGCTGGCAGCAGGGTGATGGAAAAAGGCAATACGCAACAAATAAATGTTGCTGATAAGTCGGTGTTTTCCATGACCAGGGAACAGACGCTGGTCTGGTTCGCTGTGCCCAATGGATTCAAAAACGCGACCACATTAAGATTGTCCATCTCGGTTACACCCTATCTGAAATACTCCGTACCCAAGACGCCGCTGCCGGGGATGTTTCTGAAGAACGGTATGTTGCCCCTGCTCTCCTATCCCGACTTTATGGACTGGCCGGCACAGATTCGCGGCATCATTCAGCATGGCGGTTTCAAACTGGAATTCAAACGCAGTTCCATCGGTGGTGCCGGCAAGGTCCGTAATGCTGTCGTGAGCAGTGAAGCACCCGATTCCAAATTATGGAGTGCGGTGTTTAACAGCGAGGTCATGCCGGTGCGGTCCTATACGTTCAAGGATCGCAGTACCATCCTGTTGCAGCCGATCATGCCGCGGGGTTTGCAATCCATTATCGACAACATCTACCGGGGTGTTGCGAAGAACAAGCAGCAACTCATCAATCCGGTCATGCGTAGTGAGTTTCTGCAAAAGAACCTGATTCAGGGTTTACAGGGGATGATTCAGAAAAGCCCGTTGAGCTTTTCTCCCAATCTGCGCGGTCAGATGGGCAAAGGGTTGCTGAATAACAATGGTGTTCTGCTCAATCTTGAAAATTTGATCTCGACTGAGTATCAACTCCTGCTCAATAACCAAAATAAACTCAATAATCAAATACAGCAGAACCTGCAACAGTTTATGCAGACATCTTCCGCGGAGTCTTCGAATCCGTTGCTGGACTTTTTGGTCAAGCCGGCTGAGGCGGCGTCTGCCGGCAAGATATCACCAACGGAAAATCAGGCCGGCAATGTGACAGCCGCGAAGCTGAATCTCCTGCTGGATCAGAATAGCGATGATCTACGGGACATGGAGTTCCATTTGGCGGTTAACCTGTTGCAGGAATATCCCGAGTTGCTGCGCTGGCTGGGGCTGGTGGTGGATGTGGAGGTACCGTTTACCAATGCGAATGAACTGCCGTCCCTGTATGGCAATGACCTGCAGGTAAGGGTCATTCCCGGCAATGTGACCAACACGCTGGATGACCCGGACAGCAGCGCCAAACGATATCACCTGCAACCCTGGTCAGCCTGTGTACTGGATGCAAAACGTTTTATCAGCGCTTCCTATCAGGAGGCGGCAAAACCTGCAACCGTAAACAATGTGGTGGGCTATGTGGCAGCAGAAGACATCAGTCGGAGCTATATTGCTGATCGTATGTTGCGCATGGATGAACAAAACAGTTACACGTTGACACAACTGGATGAAGACGGTGCCGCCATGACAGCCATGGAACTGGCTGAGCGTTATGCCCATGACAAGGCGGCAGGCAAGGCGGTGACGGAAGGCGGCACCCGTTTGCCGGCGCTGCGTTCTGCCGGGCTGGGTGTGATATATGAGAAGCGGCTGGAACGGCAGCAGTCCATCTTTATCCGTTCACTGATGCTGAATCAGGCTGTGGCCGCACGCAAGGAGATGGTGGTTTATGCTGAAGACATGATGCGCGGGTTGCGGGTTGACGTGTACGATGCACATCCCGACAAGCAGCGCTGGTATCCGCTGTGTCGGCGTGAACTTGACTATACCTTTGTTGGAATACAGACGACCAAACCCGGTAAGGACCAACAGGCGGAGGGACAGATCACCAGTCTGTTATCCCAATTCAGGGAAGAACAACAATATGATATCTATCGCATGCGGGATATGCTGTTTCGCTGGGAAGGCTGGTCTTTGAGCGTCCCCCGTTGTGCCGACCCCAATGCTCCCGCTGCCGGAAATTGTGGCGGTGACAACGACAATAAACTCAACCTGAAAACAAGTCACAAGGTGGCGCCCTGTACCTTGCCGCAATTACGCTACGGACGCACCTATCAGTTTCGTGCCCGTATTGTCGATATAGCCGGGAACAGCCTGGCGCCACCCAATCCGGGCAGTGATCCTGCCACTGCCAATCAGGAGACACATTGCACCCAGGCATTTACCTATCGTCGCTATGCCCCATTGGGTTCACCGGTGCTGGTACCATTGAATCCACCCGATGCCGGCAAGTTTCCCGGCGATTCCGTTCTGCATGTGGTGATCCGCAGTAACTACGACAAACCCGCCACCGTACCTTCACATCGTCATGTTCTGCCGCCCCCGGTCTTTGCCGAACTGGCGGAACACCATGGGCGCTTTGATAACGAACAATGCCAGACACTATACAGCAATGCGATCAAGCAGCTGGTGCAACGTTCCCTGCTGAATGTACTGGGTCAGAACAAGCAACAGCAAACACAAACCAATTTTTATTTCAGCAAGGACTTCATGAGCAGTGACGGCTATCTGCCCGATCCACTGGCACGTGGTTTGAGTCTGGCGGGACTTCCGCATACCAATGCACCACTGGTGATCCATTACGGTGGTATGGGGATCAGCAATGGTCAGGTAACAAAGGATGCCTGGCCGGATTTGGGTGCCTTGCGACTGCAACTGGTGGAAGGTGACAAACCGCCCGTGTTCAATCCGGCGCCGACTGCAACCAAGGGCAATCCCATCCTGACGGTGCAACTGCCCAAGGCGGAGACGGTTAAGCTGGCGTGCAGCTCGGTGATGAGCAAGGCGGATCTGGAACTGATGGCGATCTGGAATCAGGTCAAACAGGATGTGCAGGGTTCTGAATTACAGGCACTTGAAACAGAGGCCTTGCAGGGACAGCACTGGATGTTGACGCCGGCAGCTGCGGTTACACTGGTGCATGCCGTACAACAACCGTTGCAGGTGGCCCGGTTTATTCCGGTATTTGTCGATCCGAAGTATGCCAAACCGGGTACCATGCGCCGTGAAGAAGGGACGACATGGGCCTATCTGGAAGGCATTGTGGATTTACATGGCAAGAGTACCGGCAGTGTCAGTGTCACGGCTCGCTGGAATGAAATCATCGATGATCCAAACAGTACACAGGGTTACCGTACCGAACCACGACAACGACAGGTACTGGATACCAGCGTGGATCTGGATGGCGAAGTGCAGGCATCAATTAACCACGGTGCCATAGCCTATGCCGAGAGCAAGTCAGCACTGAATGATGCCTTGTTGCTGGGCGGCCATGCCTTTACCTATTTGCAACAATTACAGGGACAGGGAACTACGCCGCGTCATGACAGCAAGCAACTGGCGGGCGGTTTTGACCAGCTTGACAGCGGGCCGCAAAAAAATATCAAGCTACAAAAAGCACCACGGCAGGAACTGGGTGACACCAAACATCATCGCGTGATCTATGAAGTGACAGCTGCCACCCGGTTCCGTGAATATTTCGGGCCGATGCGCGCCGGCAAGACGGATTTGGATCGCGCAAACGAAATAAAAAAATTCACCCGCCCGGATCTGTCTGTGAATGAACCTTCGATCAAGAGCATTGAAGTACATATACCCTGTTCAGTGCGACCGGCGGCCCCCGAGGTCGTTTATATTGTGCCGACCTTCGGCTGGCAGGAGAGCAAGAGCGGCACTACCGTGAAAAAAGAACGCAAGGGTAACGGCCTGCGGGTCTATCTGGAAGGTCCGTGGTACTCGTCCGGGGAAGATGAGATGTTGGGTGTGGTGATCAATGAACCACCGCCCAAACCCAAACCCACACCCGTCGGTACGCATAAACTGCTGGAACCCTTTACCACACGCTGGGCCAAAGATCCGGTCTGGACAAAAAGTGCTGCCGGTACAGGATTGCCGGAGGTCCCGTTATTGGTCAACTTCAAGAGTGCGGCTGAACAGGCGACCGGCCTGTCACTGGCGGAACTGCCGCAACAGGCGCCTTCTTCAGATACCTTCACGCAGGGTGCGCCGGTATTTAACCCTCTGCCGGGGAAAGGGGGAACAACGATTGCCATGGACCCGGTGATGGAATACATGCACAAGGTCGCAACAGCGGCCTTCCCGGTACACTATGACAAGGAACGGGGTCTGTGGTACAGCGATATTGTGATTGATGGCGTGGATGTCTATTTCCCCTTTATCCGCCTGGCTCTGGCCCGCTATCAACCCTATGCGGTGCAGAATACTCATCTGTCACGGGTGGTCCTGGCGGACTTTATGCAACTGACACCGGATCGTTTTGTAAACCTCAAACGCAACAGCGACAACAAGACGCTGGATCTTTCCGTCAGCGGTCCCGCACCGGAGGACTCACATGCCGCCCATCATCCGCACATGATTCAATTTATCCTGCCGGACCTGCAACAGCAGCAAAGCAGAAAATCACCGGCACTCCGGCAACAGTCAGACAAGAAGCCACAACAGGGTACCGTGAACAAGCAAAACCTGACGGTACAGAATATCGTTGCGCAAATGAAACCGGGCCGGTCGATCAACTTCCTTGAAGCCGGCATCGAAAAAATCATCGCCGGTGTTACTGATGCCGATCTGAAATGGCAGGCGGTGGCGGGCAGCACGGTGATACTGACACCGCAGGCGCAACGGTTCGGCAGCAACCACACAACCTGGAACGGTAAACTGACTCTGCCGGGTACACTGCAACCCAACACCTACCGGGTGGTGATCAGGGAATATGAAATCTTTACCAATGGCCGTCGTCTGGTATATGCCGATACACTGGAACTCTAGGTTGATCACACCATGGTGATGTAATGAGGAAACAACAATGAATAATTCCATACAACATGCTTATCGATACGCTGTACGATGGTGCGGGAGTGTCTTGCTGGTACCGATATTGCTGTTGTCAGTCGGCTGCAGCAGTACCAAATTAACGGTGATAGGGCAGGAACATCAACTGACCCGCGAGGAAAGCGGCAATATCGCCGGCGAAAAAGCCGAAACCACCCTGCAACGCAGTAAAGTGCTTGGCGACGTGCTCATCAAACGCTACGACGATCTGACCAGCAAGGATATCAGTCGGCGCGACCTCGCCTTTGCACCTTATGGCGAGAGCACCATCATCCTGCCCGACGGCCAGACCCATGTGCTGGTGGTCCTCTATCAGACCTACAAAGGGGCGCGCATCATGGAGGGATTGCAATACGGCAGTTTTGATCTGAAGAGCGGTGAGTTGCGTACCGTGCGTGCCCACTTGCAAAAAACGTCTGACCTGCCTGATCCGCCCGGTCCCGATCTCAAAACATGGTCGGCCATGCATAATGTATTTCGTGCCTACCTGAAGCAACAGGGGCATGAAGGGATCAGCTTCAGTATCAGTGATAAACCGGTGGTCTCGGCACAACTCAAGGTCGGCGGCTATCTGGTCCAGTATTCCTATCGTAATGAAAACAACAGCCTGTCCCGCTTTGCCGGGATAATCGAACCGGGTACCGAACGCGTGCATGTCCTGTATGACATTACCACGGACTGACGCTACAGGGAGACTGACAAGATGAAACATCTATGCAAACTGCTATATCTTATTACTCTGTTGCTGCTAACGGGCTGCACCACCAAGTTACCGATCATCGCCGTACAGTTGAGTGATGATGACGGAAATAATCGCGCACCTGTGACACCACAGGAAATCGAACACTGGGTCAATCGGGCCAATACAAGCTGGAAGGGCAGTGGTTACAAGTTTACCTTTGACCCGGACAAAGACATTATTCAGGTCAGCTCCACTGTATTGAACAGCAAGCCGGATGATGCCGCCAATCCCCAATGGGAACTGTATCGCCTGACCGGTAACTATCTTGCTTCTTTATTGCCGCGCCATCAAATACCGGTTCTGTTCCGGCAGCGCGGTCAAACCGGCTGGAGCGGCGGCCCCGGACACAGTAATTTTATTTCCATGCCCTCCTATTCCAATACCTGTATCAAAAAGCAAACCGGTGGCGCATGTCGCGGTGGTTGTTGTCCGGATGATACCCTGCTGGCCCATCAGCTCGGGCATTACCTGGGGCTGGTGCATACCAATACAAATGTTCCCTGTGACAAGGTCAAGGCAGAGATCGCCGATGGTGATCGGCAGGGCTGGTTTGCGAATAATAAAGAAGATGATATTCGGGATACTGCACCGGACCCCGGCGCAAATTGCGCACCCACCACCTCGGCGGATTGTGACACCGGCAAGGTAAAGATCAAAAACGGTAACAGCTTCAGGCCGCCCTGGCGCAACGTCATGTCCGCGCATAATTGTCTGCCGGAACAAATCAGTGGCGATCAGGAAGACGCTGTCGAGTGGGTGTTGGAAAATAATCCGTGGCGTCAGCAGATCGGTAATGATTGATAACAGCCCTGCTGTTTTGCCGAGCATGTTCTTGCCTGTCGGATAGCGTGCGCCATGCCGGTGCCATCGGCACAGTAACCGCTCATACAGCAATGTCTCCCCTGTCCCGTGTCTTCATGCGCGGGACACGATATAATCCTGTCATTCATTCAAACCGACCCCGATTGGGGCTTCTCAGGCAAGGAATTTCAGATGAGCAAACATTACGATTTAATCGCCATTGGCGCCGGCAGCGGCGGTTTGTCCGCCGCAGAGCGCGCCGCTGAATACGGCAAAAAGACCGCCGTGGTGGAATTCAAAAAGCCGGGTGGCACCTGCGTGAATGTTGGCTGTGTACCGAAAAAGGTCATGTGGTTTGGTTCGCAGATTGCCGAGACCCTGCAACGGGCGGGCAGTTACGGGTTTGATGTGACGGTCAACGGCTTCAGTTGGCAGAAACTGGTGACAGCCCGGGAAGGCTACATCAAAGGTATCACCGACTGGTATGTGAACTATCTGAAAGACTCCAATATTGATTATTTGCAGGGTACCGCCCGCTTTGTGGATGACCGAACGCTGGAGGTGGATGGTGAACACTATACCGCCGATCATATTGTGATCTCACCGGGTGGTTATCCGGTGGTGCCTGATGTGCCGGGTGCGGAACTGGGGATGACCTCGGACGGCTTTTTCGCTCTGACGGAACAACCGCGTCGGGTGGCGGTGGTGGGCGCAGGTTACATTGCCGTTGAGCTGGCCGGCGTGCTGAACGGTCTCGGCAGCGAAGTCAGTATGTTGTTACGCAAGGACCATTTCCTGGGTAATTTTGATGCCATGCTGCGGGAAACCCTGATGGAAGAGATGGTCGAGGCGGGGATCAACATCATGCCGCGCATCAGTATTGAACGGGTGGAGAAAGTGAGTGACGGCTCACTGACTATCCATTGTCAGGGCGGGGTGACTCTGACAGGTTTTGATGCCCTGATCTGGGCCATTGGCCGCGCCCCCAACATCGAACCCCTGAATCTCGCCAATGCCGGTGTCACCACGGATGCTCAGGGTTTTATTCCCACCGATCCCTTCCAGCAAACCAATGTAACAGGGGTCTATGCCGTTGGTGATGTGACCGGACGGGCCCAGTTGACGCCGGTAGCCATAGCGGCGGCGCGACGTTTGTCGGATCGGCTGTTCAACAACATGCCGGACCGCAAACTGGACTATGAAAACATCCCCACCGTCATGTTCTCACACCCGCCCATCGGCACGATTGGCTTAACAGAAGATGAGGCCCGGTCGATACATGGAGAGGCGGTCAAGGTATACCAGACACGATTTACCGCCATGTATCACGCCCTGACGGATCACCCCCAGAAAACCGCAATGAAATTGGTGTGTATTGGCGCCAATGAAAAGGTCGTTGGGTGTCATGTTATTGGAACCGGGGCCGATGAAATGATACAGGGATTTTCGGTGGCAATAAAAATGGGGGCCACCAAGAAGGACTTTGATAATACGGTAGCTATTCACCCTACCAGCTCTGAGGAATTAGTCACCATGCGCTGATTTCAAAACTGGTCGGGGATTTGACGCTTGGATGTAGAAAAATGCAAATGCAGGCAAAACAAATCTCGGTTGATCAGGTTTTGACCTTTAAGATCAATGACTCACTCTTCTGTATCCCGGTGGATATCGTTGAGTCAGTCATTGAAATGCCGGAAATCACCACACTGCCGCACGCTCCTGAATATATTGCCGGTTCCTTCCTGCATCGGCGTCAGGTGATCGTGGCGGTCAAGTTGCGACATCTGTTGAAAATGGACACAGGCAGTGATGCGCGACGACCGAGCATGGTGGTGGTGAATCTGGATGGCAACCCGCTGGGTTTGTGGATCGATGAGATCAAGGGACTGGTTGATACGGATCGCTGCATCCAGTCTGAACTGCCGACGCTGGCGCTCAATCAGGGTTTGCGTCAGGCACTGATCTATAACGATCAGGTTATCTATCCTGTGAATATCAATGCAATGAGCCGGTTACGCAAGGAACTGGATCAACTGGAAGCCAGGGTCCGGGCCGAGGCCGAAGCGAAAGCCGCACAAGAGATTACCCCAACCGAAACCGTCGCAGAAGTTCAGCCGGAAAGTATTGAAGCAGCGATATCACCGGAAGAGATTGCACAAGACGATCTCGAAGCTGATGCCTTGCTTGAACAAGCGGAAACCGTTGCAGAAGCATTACCGGAAAGTATTGACGACGAGATCGCCGCCGAAGAGATTGCACAGGACGATTTAGAAACCACCGCCCTGCTAGAGGAAGCGGAAGCCGTCGAGGATGTCCTGCCGGTAAGTATTGACGATGAGATCGCCGCAGAAGAAATCGAAGAGGACGATCTTGAAGCTGCCGCCCTGCTTGAGGAAGCGGAAGCCGTCGAGGATGTCCTGCCGGAAAGTATTGACGATGAGATCGCCGCAGAAGAAATCGAAGAGGACGATCTTGAAGCTGCCGCCCTGCTTGAGGAAGCGGAAGCCGTCGAGGATGTCCTGCCGGAAAGTATTAACGACGAGATCATACCGGACGAAATTGCGCAGGACGATCTTGAAGCCGCCGCCCTGCTTGAGGAAGCGGAAGTCGTCGCAGAAGTATTGCCGGAAAACTTTAACGACGAGATCACCGCAGAAGAAATCGCAGAGGACGATCTTGAAACCACCGCTTCAACTGCTGTGGAAAATGAAAATGAAGAAGTCACTGCCTGGTGGGAGAATATTTATCAGGCCGGTGCGGAATCTGCGCATGAACAGGCCGCATCAATACAGTTTGATCCACAGCCTGTCAGTCAAAGTGAAATCATCGAAGAATTATTGACGGAAGATGAGGTTAGCCCCCCGCTCACCACAGAGCTGTCAATAGCAGAACACGTTGCACCAGAACCGGAACTTGAAGTTATCGAGCCGGAGGCTGAAAGTCTCGCCCTCATCGAAGAGGTCGAACTGGATACCGCCATCGATATTGAACCCGTTATCCTGTCAGATGCGGCTGTTAACGATGAGTTATCTGCAACCCCGGACAACACCGTGCCGGCGGAAGAGACCGCCGGCGCAGATCCCTGGGCGGAGATAGACACGTCGGGTGAGAGTATTGAGCTGGATTTGGCGTCATTGCAGACTGAAGACGCGGCGCTGATTGACGATGAGGAAGACGAATGGTCACAGGTTGATGATTCCAGTGAAGAGGTCACACTGGATTTGGCGGTGGACGAGACGACGGACGATCCTGCTGCCGAGGATATCACGCAAAGTCTGACAGTCAGCGCGGCAGATGAGCAAACAACAGATCTGGTTTCCATCCCCGTCGCCGGGGATGTGCCCGATGCCTATGCCTCACAAACCGCTTTCGAAGCGTCGGTTTATCCTGTCGATGACTATGCTGAAGAAACAGATGTTGCACAAAAATATCCGGAAGAAGCGGCGCAGGATTCGGGCGAAGCAAATTCTGCAACGACACCACACGAGGGTGACTTTATCCCTGCCGATAAACCACCGGTATTGGTAAAGAACAAAAAAAATAATATCTTCTCCAAAACACCGCCGCACCTGCTCAGTCCCAAAGATCAAAAGGTCGCGGATGTCGTTCAGTTCAAGGCAAAGCAGCCGGAGATTGTGCGGGAGACCGATACCGACAAACCGATCCCGTATGTTGATATCCGTTCCATCGTCTCACACGCACCGGGTGAGAACAGCAGTAATTTTCTGCGTAATTTGCTCATTGTGGTGTTGGCAGTGGTGATGGGCGGTGTTATCTACTGGCGTCAGGTGGACTGGTCGGTGAAGCAAAAATTCGTCAAACAACTGCCGCCCGAGGTTCAGACCAAAATGACGGATCTCATGAGTTATGAGATGAAAATATCCAAACCGACGGAAGGCCCGGATCGTCTGGTGGTGGAACTGAAAGATCATGAGATCAGGGTTATCCACGGTAACAAAGTCGACCCGATT
Organism: Gammaproteobacteria bacterium; assembly: GCA_029880855.1. Taxonomy (GTDB): domain Bacteria; phylum Pseudomonadota; class Gammaproteobacteria; order UBA6429; family Thiohalophilaceae; genus JAOUNS01. Next base: position 51,010 of record JAOUNS010000001.1, on the reverse strand, counting down.
TTGCTCAAGCAACGCCAGGAACAGAAGGCCAAAATCTACAAGGTTAAAAAAGGGGATACCCTGTGGAGCATTGCGGAACGTTATCTGGAAAACCCGTACAGTTATCCTGAACTTGCCCGGAACAATGATATTAAAAAACCCAACCTGATCTACCCTGGTGACATCGTTACGATTCAGCGTAAAATACCTGAATGACCATTCAGCCATTTGAAACCACACAACCGGTATTGGGTGCAGGTGTATTTGTGCATGATACCGCCCTGGTGGTGGGGGATGTGAGGATCGGCGATCACAGCTCGGTCTGGCCGTTCACTATCGCTCGCGGCGATGTCAACGCGATCAGCATCGGCACCCATACCAATATCCAGGATAACTCTGTACTGCACGTCACCCATGACGGGCCGTATAACCCCGGCGGTTATGCCTTGCATATCGGCAATCATGTGACGGTCGGACATCGCGTGATTTTGCATGGTTGTCGTATCGGCAATAATTGCCTGATCGGTATGGGTGCCACGGTGATGGATGGCGCGGTGCTGGAAGACAATATCCTGCTGGGAGCAGGCAGTCTGGTGACACCAAATAAAACACTGGAATCCGGTTATCTCTGGGTCGGCGCACCGGTCAAACGTATCCGCGCATTGACTGATCAGGAGATAGAAGCACTGGCCTATTCCGCACAACATTATGTCCGTCTCAAGGACCGTTATCTGGCCGAACAGCACTGATGCGGTTGAGAGATATCTACAGGTAAAGTGTCCTGCCCGCCCGCCTGACAGCAGTTGAATCATTAATGCGTGCAATTTTCTCCCGCGAGACCAGACTCAGCGGCGCTGCTTCTGCCGTTGATGCGCCAGCAGACTGGTGATGGTGCGGGTGGTGTGACAATGGCTGCAATCATACAGTGGGATACAGTTGGGCAAGCCCGAACTGATGGGTTGAATTCCTGACAGGTTAAACATGGCCTCTGTCCCACAGGCGGGGCATTGAATGGCGATACCGGCAGGAAAATTTGCGCCACGCTGGATATGCAGCATGGGCTGAATGGATTCTTCCGTCGAAATTATTTCGCCGTCGAGAATTTGGGTACCGATGCGGAAAAAATCCTTGCCCAGACGGATCTGCCAGCAAATCCGGGCAAGCAGTCGTTCAACCGGACGGTTATCCAGCCCGTGGACCAGCACGGCAAGTTGATCGCCCGGACGCAGCGGTGTGGTGATATCAAAGCTGAGTCCGGACAGACTCATATCAACCAGACTGGCCTGCACCAGTGTTTCGGCAAGCTTATCCATGACACTGTCAGTGGCGGGAGAATAGAGCAGATGGATACCGACGCAGGGAAAGCGTGTTTCCTCGCGTTGTTCGATCAGAATAGGTGGCTGGTGTCTGGACATGCCGGTCTTGGCAGCGGGTTTAATGACTGTCAGGGTTACGCATGGCCGAGATGATGGTATCCAGTAACTCAGCGTGACTGGTCTGCGATTTTACCAGGACACTGTTGACGCGATTGGCAATCGAGGCATCCACATCCTGTGCCGAGAAGATAACCACCCGCGGCGGCTTGATGCGCTTTTCGATCAAATTCAGCAGATCCAGACCCGAGCCATCCGGCAGACCGATATCCAGCAATACCAGATCGAACTCTTCGGTTTCCAGTGCCTCACGCGAAGCAGACAAGGTGGTGGTCCAGACCAGTTCACATTCGTTACGCAACATGACATTAACGACGCGGTGTACATCCTGCTCATCTTCCACATGCAGTACCCGCGGTTTGTGATGGGGGCCGGCAGCCATCCTGATGGCTTGTCGCAGCCGGTTTTGATCAATCGGTTTGCTTAACCAGTCAAGAATGCCGACAGCACCGCCGTTTAATTCACGGCGCGCCTCATCGGCCTTGACCGAAACCACAATCACCGGCAGATCGAGTGTGCCGGCATCGCTGCGCAGGTTATGCAGCATATCCAGACCGTCTTCATCCGGTAACATAATATCCAGGGTCATGGCCTTGTATTTTTTGCCATTAAGTTTGAGCAGTTCTCGTGCCTGTGTGGCGTTGTAGGCAATATCGGAATTAAAACCGGCTTCGATGAGCATGCGTTGCAGCAGGGCGGCTACGTCGGGATCATCTTCCACGATAAGAATGCAAGGTGCGTGGCTTATTGCCAGACTGGCCGGTTGGGAGAGTGAGGTTTCGGAACCTGATAGTTCCGGCAATTCAAAATACATGGTCGTACCGATACCGAGTTTGCTGATAAAGTCGATACGACCGCCGTGTTTTTCGATAATCAGTTTGGCGATATTCAAACCCAGACCGGTACCGCCCTTCTGCCGACTGTCCGAGGAATCAGACTGGGTGAACTTGTCAAACAGCACCGGTTTGAAATCATCGGGGATGCCTGCACCGTGGTCAGTGACACTGATGCGGATGGCATCGACATGCCGGGCGGTGTTGATTTCAACCACATCATCCCGTGGCGAGAACTTGGCGGCATTGGACAGCAGATTGGCCATCACTTGCATCAACCGATCCCGGTCGGCAAAGACATATTGATTGTCATGTGCGGAATTAATGACAAAGCGCACGCCGTATTGATCCGCATAGGCCTGATTGTCACTGACGGCCTGTTGCAGAAATTCTTTCAGGTTCAGTGTTTCAAAACGGAATGCCATTTTACCCGATTCGATTTTTTGAATATCAAGGATATCGTTAATCAGAATCAGCAGACGCTCGGTGTTGTTAGCCGCGATCTTGAGCATTTCCATGGCCTCGGCCGGCAAGGCGCCGACCGCGCCGCCGGTGACCAGATCCAGCGAACCGCGGATGGAGGTCAACGGGGTGCGTAGTTCATGGCTGACCGTGGAGATGAATTCATTCTTCATGGTCTCCATACGTTTGCGTTCAGTGATATCACGCACAATACCGCTGAACATAATCTCATCACCAATGCGCATTTTACTCACCGCAAGATCCATCGGAAAGGTTGCGCCATCCTTGCGTTTGCCGATAACTTCACGGCCAATACCGATAATGTGCGCATCACCGGTTGTCAGGTAGTTTTCCAGATATTGATCATGTTGCGATGTATACGGCTCGGGCATCAGTATGGAAACATTGCGGCCGATGACTTCACTGAGGGTATAGCCGAAGATTTTTTCTGCAGCGGGGTTAAAGTGGTCAATGATACCTTTTTTATCGATGGTGATAATGCCGTCCACCACGTTGTCCAGTACCGCTTGCAGTCGGGTGACCGAGGACTGAATGGTCAGCGCAGCCTCCAGGTTTTCGCTGATATCGCGCACCACACCGGTATACATGCGTTCATCGTTGACCTGCATCTCACTGACTGCCAGTTCCAGAGGAAAGCGGCTGCCGTTTTTACGCAAACCTTCCACCTGCCGTCCTTTACCGATGATATGCGCCTGCCCGGTTTTGGCGTAGTTGGATAAATAGCCGTCATGCTTCTCGGCATAATGCGCCGGCATGAGCATTTTGACATTTCGGCCTATAACCTCAGTCGCTTTATAACCGAAGATTTTTTCAGCTGCCGGGTTGATACCGGTGACTATGCCTTGTTCATCAATCGTAATAATCCCGTCAATGACGGTTTCGAATACCGCCCGGTGGCGATTTTCACTATTGAGCAATAGTTTGGCCTTGCTTTCCGCATCAAGGGCATAGCGATAGGCGCTGATCAGGTTGGCGCAGGTATGAATAAAGGGCAACAGTTCCTGGGCCAATTCAGGGGAATAGCCGTCGGGCCGGTTGGCTATACCGGCCATCCCGATAAGAAGATTACCGCGATAGATGGGGATCCCCATAAAGGCATTCAGTGGCGGATGGCCTTCGGGTATGCCGGTGCGACGCGGGTCAGTGGCCGGGTCATTGGCGATCACCGTCTCGCCGGTTTTCATGACCTCGCCAAACAGGCTGTCAAGGTTGAAGAATTCCATACCGACCGGGGCTTTTTCAGTATAAAACTTGCGGGTGGCGTCATCCCAGGCAATATTGGTTATCGCATAGGTTTTTAGATACGGTGCGCCTTCAGACGTGCGCAGCACTTCACCAATAAATCCGTATTCGCTGTCGGTTAGTGTCAAAAGACCGGTCAGGAGATCATCAAAGGCGAGGCGTGGTTCACCGCGACTGATAAATTTGTTCTGCGCCTCACTCAGGATATGCAGCATGGTGACAGCGTCGATCATTCCTGATTCCTCTCCGGTGAAGCGTTACACTTGCGGTCAAACAAAGTGTTTGGCCCAAATATCCCTGATTTGTTGCGCCAGTTTCATGGCTTCAAAAGGTTTGGTGAGAACCTCGATAGCCCCCAGTGTTTTAAAATGGGCAATTTCCTGGGGTTGAACCTTGGCGGTCATAAACATTACCGGGGTTTGCTGCAGGGCAGGAATTTTGCGCAGTGCCTCGAGTGTGGTCGGTCCATCCATACCGGGCATCATCACATCCAGCAGCAGGAGATCCGGGGCGAAGGCCTCGGCTTGTTCCAGCGCTTCACGGCCGGAGCTGCATATTAACAATTCAAATTTACCAAGGGTTTCCAGGGCGACCTGAGCAACTTTTTGAATATCCCCCTCATCTTCTACATACAGGATGCGTTCCAGTGTTTTGCTCATGAAAAAGACTTCCCTCAACCTGAATTAAAGCCCTTATCGCATTGTGTCGATAGATAGGCTCGGTGTGTGTTGTAAATCACTTATAATACCTAAGCATTATGCTAGAGTAATAAGCATTGTCAACCGAGTAGCTAATCGTATAACCAAGTATTATATATATTATTTAATTTTCAAACACTTAACATAAATGAGTGATTCGATCACAGCTATCCTGCACCAACTCCGTGAGGAGTTTATCAAGCAACTGCCGGCGCGGATAAGAGCGATTCAGGATCTGTATCAGCTTGTCACCCGGTATAACGATATCAGGGAATTACACCGGCTGATACACAGCCTGACCGGTGCCGCCGGGACACATGGTTTGAGCGACTTGACGGAGACAGCGCGGGAACTGGAGATCCGCTTCGCAGGGATAATCAATGAGGCGGCTATGCCAGACAGCCATACCCGGGAGATCATTGATCGATTATTGCAACAACTGGTCAATCTGGCCGCACAACCCCGGCAGTCGGATGAGGCCGGCATCTCTGCCCCGTCCATCAACATTGCAAACAGACAATCACCATTGATTCATATCGTTGAGGATGATCTGGAACAAGCCATCCTGTTATCCAGAGCGCTGGAGAGTGAGGGCTTTCGTACCGTCCTGTTTTCTGCGGCGGAAGAATTTCGGACAGCACTGCAGGATGAGAAGGCTGAAAAACCGGCTGCTGTTATCATGGATATGGTTTTTCCTGAAGGGGACAACGTCGGATCACAATTAATTGCAGAATTTACCGCCATGCAGAATAGCTCAGTCGCTGTTTTGGTGGCGTCTGTGCGTGATGATCTGGAGGCAAGATTGTCGGCATTTCGTGCCGGCGCCTGTCGTTATCTGACCAAGCCTTATAATGTTTCGCAATTGGTCGGCATTCTGGATGCGCTGACCGGTCGTATGCCGGCGGAAGCCTATCGGATCTTGCTGGTGGATGACGACCCGCTTTTATTGGAAACCGAAGCCGCCATTTTACAAGCGGCGGGTTTACAGGTCATGGCGTTGTCGGAACCCCTGCAGACACTGAATATGGTCGAATCGTTCAATCCGGATGTGATCGTACTTGATGTTTATATGCCGTATGCCTCCGGCCCGGAACTGGCGGCGGTGCTGCGCGAACGGGATAATCTATTGCAGACTCCCATCCTGTTTCTTTCTTCCGAAACCGATATCAGTCGCCAATTACTCGCCTTGAGTTTGGGCGGAGATGATTTTCTGGTAAAGCCGATCAAGCCTGAGCACTTTGTCTCTGCGGTGACCACCAGAGCCAGACGTGCACGGCAAAGCAAGCTGGTACAGAAACGTCTGGAAATGACCCTGCAGGAACGTGAACGTGAACATGCCGCCGTAGATCGTCATGCGATCGTCAGTATTACCGATGCCGCCGGAAATATTATCAGTGTTAATGATCGGTTTTGCCGTATCAGCGGGTACACCCGTGATGAGTTACTCAACAGTAATCATCGCATGATCAATTCCGGGCAACATCCGGCAGAGTTCTTTGTGAATCTGTGGCAAACCATCTCGGCAGGCAAAATCTGGCATGGTGATATTTGTAATCGGGACAAGGATGGCGGTTTATATTGGTTTGCCACCACCATTACGCCGTATCTTGATGCCGCCGGCGCACCATATCAATATGTTGCCATACGCACCGATATAACTTCTGTCAAGGAACATGAAAAATCACTGGAAACTCTGGTTGAAAGCACCATTGCTGAAACCGGCCAGGAATTCTTTAACAATGCAGTGAAAGGATTGGCAAAAGCAACCGGTACACGTATCGCTTTTATCGCGGAAACAGACCCCGCCGATCCGGCAATCTGCAGAATCAAGGCCATGTGGGATGGCGATCATCTTGTCGAACAGTTTACCTATCAGGTTGCCGGGACGCCGTGTGAGACATTAAAGGAAAATACTACGGCCGTCTTTGCCGAAAAAATCACCGGCTATTTTCCGCACGACAGCTGGTTACAGGAAAACGGCATAGAGAGTTATATCGGCATTGCGCTGGGTGATGTACAAGGACGGTTGCTGGGACATATGGCAATCATGGATGGGCATCCTCTGGTGGAAAACCAGGCCCACCTTTCATTGATGCAGTTATTTGCCGCTCGGGTGGCATCAGAAATAGAACGCTTGCAGGTTGAGCAGGCGGTTGAACAAACCAAAGAACGCCTGCGCCGCGGGCAGATGTACGCCAATATCGGAACCTGGGAATGGAATATCCAGACCAATGATTTGTACTGGTCAGAACGTATTGCGCCGCTGTTTGGTTATGCGGAAGGTGAGGTTGAAACCACCTATGAAAATTTTCTTGCCGCAGTGCATCCGGAAGATCGGGAAGCGGTGGTCAATGCCGTGAACAGCTGTGTAAATCATAATATCCCGTATGAGATTGAGCACCGTGTGATTTGGCAGGATGGTACTGAACGCTGGTTGCTGGAGCGTGGCGCCGTTATCAGGGATGAAACCGACATGGCGGTACAGATGCTGGGGGTGGTGCAGGACATTCATGATCGCAAGCGTGCGGAAATGGCGCTGCGGGAAAGTCAGACGAAGCTGGGGGGCCTGTATTCCCTGTCACCGCTGGGTATTGCGCTGACGGATATGCAGGGCAACTATCTGGAGTTTAATGATGCATTCCGTACCATCAGTGGTTACCCGGAAGATGAATTGACAAAACTGAACAGTCAGGTTCTGGTCCCGCCGGAATATGCCCATGCAACAGTACAACAACTGGCAACATTGAAAGAGACCGGGCGTTATGGACCTTATGATACGGTCTATCGCCGAAAAAATGGTGACCTTGTACCGGTTCGTCTGAACGGTATCCTGGTCAGGAATGAACAGGGCGATGCACAGATTTGGTCTATCGTTGAAGACATTGCCGACAACAAGCAGGCCGAAGAGGCGCTGATCGCCGCACGTGATGAAGCAGAGCGTGCCAATCGGGCCAAGTCGGAATTTCTCTCCAGCATGAGTCATGAACTGCGCACGCCGATGAATGCGATTCTCGGCTTTGGTCAGGTGCTGGAATCGGATGCAGAGATATCGGAGGAACACAGAGACAGTGTTCAGGAGATTATCAAGGCGGGCCGGCATCTGCTTGAATTGATCAATGATGTCCTGGACCTGTCGCGGGTGGAATCGGGTCATATCGATCTGGCGCTGGAGCCGGTTGAAGTCTGCAGTATTATCGAAGATTGTTTGTCGCTGGTAAAAACATTGGCGAATAAGCGGGACATCAGCCTTAAACACCACGCTCAACCCGGCCTGTGCGTGCGCGCAGATCGGGTGCGCATGAAACAGGCCTTGTTAAACCTGTTATCCAATGCCATAAAATACAATCGTAACAGCGGCAGGGTTGAACTGGAGTACCGGCCGGTTGCCGACGAAAAAGTGCGTATTACTGTCAGCGATACCGGGCTTGGTATTCCGCATGACAGGCTGGGTGAATTGTTTCAGCCCTTCAACCGCTTGAATGCCGCACAGAGTGAAATTGAAGGCACCGGCATAGGTCTGGCGTTGACACGTAACATTGTTGAAATGATGGGGGGCAATGTGGATGCGCAGAGCCGGTATGGCAGCGGCAGTACCTTCTGGATTGAGTTGCCGCTGGAATCGCTGCCGGAAAGCCGGAATCAGGGTGGCGCAAACAAATCCCGTGCAGAGCAAGATCGGCCAATCACCGGCCACGAAATTATCGGTACCATCCTCTATATCGAAGATAATCCCGCCAATTTGAAGCTGGTCTCCAATATACTGGCGCGCCGCAAGCATCTGCGCCTGATCACCGCACATACCGCCCAATTGGGTATCGATCTTGCCATTGCCACCGCACCGGATCTGATCCTGCTTGATATCAGCCTGCCCGGTATGGACGGTTACGAGTTGCTGGAGATATTCGGATCAGATGCCGGTTTGCAGCATATCCCGGTCATCGCCCTCACCGCCAACGCCATGCCGCTGGATATCAAACGTGGTATGGAGGCAGGTTTTGCCGAGTACATTACCAAACCCATCGACATCAACCGGTTTCTGACGGTGATTGACCACTTCCTGGCCGACATGCCGACGCAACATTGAGGTGGAAATACCTCAGGCCAAAGAGGATTGCTAGTCTTCGTTTCTACCGGTGTGAATTCCGGAAAACCCCGTCGGCAGGTTTAAGGTCGGCGAACTGTTTTGTTCCGGTTTGCGTTGCGCCTGATATAACTGTTGCAATTGTTCCAGCACCATTTGCATTTTGTCCTGTTTGTCGCCAAGACGGCTGAATTCTTCAATGATGGCCTGTTCCGGATCATCCAGTGGTTTGTTATGGCGTTTTTGATAGAGGGCGCGCAGGGCGCGAACCAGATGGCGGATGTCCGCTTCCGCGAAGTCCTTGAGTTCCAGGGCGCGATAAACCATCTCATTAATTTCAAACGGCAATTTACCGAATTGTTGCAACGAAGTGGTTACCAGGTGTTGGCAGAGTTGCAGGGTCTGTTTCCGGCTCAGTGGTGTGGTGGAAAGTTGTTTGAGTAACTGTTCGGCGGACAGCGGCCGGGACGGGTCGGCGTGCGCTTCTGCATCGGCATCGGTTGTTAATTCAATTTCCATGGTTTCTTCCTGCGGGGACTCAACAGGCGCGGTGGCTTCCGGTTCCGGTGTGGCGGTATTTTGCTCAGCCTTGCCGGCGGTTTGTGCCGGTTCGGCCGGAAACCACAGGTCTGACCAGTAGCCGGCAAAGGTATATTCGTCGGCAGAGACCTGCAGCTGACGATGCATGGCATGGGCAATAGTGATGAAGCTGCGGCTGGCCGGGGTGGCGGGATCACTTAACAGCACCGTTTGTCGATTGTCAGCGGCCTGTCTGAGTTCATCGTCTTCCGGGATATAACCCAAATAGCGCACAGGCATGGTTATTTTGCCATTGATCACTGACTCAAACTGTTTGAAGAGTTCGGTGCTGGCGGCATAACTGCGTACCAGATTGGTCAGGATGTGGACCGGCCACGGGTAGTTGTTGTCCTGTAATGTCTTGAGCAATGTCCCGGCGGCAGTCAGGGAGGCTGGCTCCGGGGTAATAATAATGATGCTGAATCGTGCTGCTTGAATAAAATGCAGGGTTTGTTGATTGTGCGTGGCGGCGGTATCGATCAGCAGATAATCATACTCTTCTTCTATCGTCTGAAAGGCGGTGACCAGATGTGGTAACCGCTCCCGGGGCTGTGCGTTCAGATCTGTCGAAGGTTCGATGGTCAGGATATGGATCCCGTGCGGGCCTTCGGTGATGATATCGGTCAGTTTCCGCTCACCATCCAGGAGATGGTTCAGGTTATATTTGGGTCGGGTGTAGAGCATGTTGTTGATATTACCCGCCCCGGTGGCCGCTTCAATGACGCAAACGTGTCGACCTTGCATGGCCAGGGAGACGGCCAGATTGGCGGTAACACTGGTCTTGCCGAGCCCGGCCTGTGTGCCGGTAATGGCAACCACCCGCAAGGGGGAAGGCAGTCGGGCGGGTGTGGAAAGGTCGTCCTGGGCCATGCTGATGTACCGTTTGTCCGGGTGGTGCGAGACAGCAATGTTACCACTATGGTGAACAAATTGTGAGCATTTGATCCCGGGCTGTGAACCCGATCATGGCTGCGGGGTGTTGCGGTAGCGCCACTCCTGGAAATCGGGATAACGCTGATAGGCGCCGCCGGTGACGTAATCCAGTACGTTACGCAGGCGAAAAAACCAGACCACGGCATCAATGCGGATGATCTCTTTGCCTTGCGGATCATAAAAAATCAGTGTCGGGGCATAATCCAGTTGCAGTTGCCGGGCGCGTTGTTTGCCGGAGAGGTTTTTTCCGTCCAGGGCCTGCACCGGGGCATCCGATTGGATATCCACCTGCCGGACATTGAGTTGCGCGAGACGCTGCTGTATCTCTTTGTTGAGTAACGGTCCACCATGCAACACATCACAGGCATGACAGCTTGAGTGTTCGTAAAAGACCACGCCCGGACGGCCCGCTTGCAATGGCGCGTTAAATTGCGCCATCTCATTCAGCTTGTCACTGCCAAAACTGTAGGCCTTTTCCGCCCGGGCATAGTATTGCGGGAAGCTCTCTTTTTCATGATGCAGATCGGCCACGTATTCCAGCGCCGCCTTGAATTGATACGGTTGCCGGTAGCCGGTGATCTTCAGCGCCAATTTGCCTTTGCGATCATAGAACTGGAGAGCGGGGGTGAAGTTGGCCTTTTGCTGTATGGCAAAGTCACGTTCCGAGATCTCCTTGCCATTCAGGGTGGTTACGGTACGGTTGCCGCGAATGTCGATGGCGATGACATCGAAATTGGCCCGGGTGTAGGCGATGATACTTTTGTCGCCCCAGTTATTCTGCAAATGGGCCTTGCAGTAGGGACAGTACTTCTGACCGTAATAGATGATCAGGCCGCGTTTGCCCTGTTTGGCATCTTCGATATCTTCACGGATGTCGAGAAAACTGAGCTTGAACCAGTCGGGCAGGCTGAGGGCCTCATCCAGCGGTTTGTCGTCAAACGGTTCCAGTGTTTGAGGCGCGGCATTCAGCAACAACGGGAAAATCAGCAAGAGTAACCAGGCTGTGCCGCCGTATGGCCATAAACCGGGGCGGACGGGGGAGTGTGGTTTGTGCATGATTTCGACGCCTTTAAGACAGGTCAGCGACGATTATAGGCCAATTCGCCGCCGGTTCGATATCAATCATACTGATCCAGATGGCGCTGGATCTTGGCTGCACGACGATTGAAATAACGGGTGCGGGTTTTGGGGTTGTGCTTTTTTGGGCTGGGCAGCGAGGCGGCCAGTTCAGTGGCCTGTTGCAGGGTGAGTTGTTCGGCGGATATACCGAAATAGAAACGTGCGGCGGCCTCCACTCCGAAGATGCCCTGGCCGAATTCAGCGATATTCAAATAGGTTTCCAGGATGCGTTTTTTGGGGACGAAAAATTCCATGCTGATGGTGAAAACCAATTCATGCCATTTGCGCAGCGGGTTGCGCGAGGCGCTGAAGAACATGTTTTTTACCGTTTGCTGGGAGATGGTACTGGCGCCGTATTTCATCTCCAGTTTGTCGATATTGTGGTCCATGGCGTCTTTCAGTGCGATGACATCAAAGCCGCTGTGTGTGTAAAAACGGGCATCCTCGGCAACGATTACCGCTTTCTGGATATGGGGTGAGATGTCGGCCATGCGAACCGGGCGCCATTGCAACGGCGGCAGGTTGCGATCTTGCTTGCGCTGTTGTTGATAGAGCTTGATGAATTCGGACCTGGCCACCGGGCCGTGTTTAAACGCAGACCAGTCAGGCCAGATCAGCATGAGATAGAAGGCATCCATGGCCAGCAGCAGCAGGCCGATACGCCAACTCCAGCTGAAAATGCGCCGGCTGCGGGTGAGCAGGGTCTGTTGCTGTTTTCTGGAACGGCTTTGCTGCCGGGCACCCCCGGTAATCCATTTCCAGCGCAGGCCCCAACTCAGCTTGCGAAAGAATCTGCGTAACATACGGTATGGTAACACAACGGCGTTCATCGCCCTTGTAGTCGACAATTACTCTCACGGCTTTAATTATTGGCAAGGCCGTGCACAGGCTCAGGTACGCCAGATTGTCGTTTATTGGTTTTTTTTGCCCAGTTCGTCACATGGCTTGCGAAAATAACAGGTCAGGGCGCAACTGGTCGAGGTCAGCATCCAGAACAGGAAAAATCCCATGCTGTAGCCGCCGAGCCGGGATATTTCACCATAGCCGCTGACTTCCATGATCAACTGGGGATCAAAGGCGGTGAAGAACAGGATGGTCGCGGCACCGGCGGTGAGAAAGGATGGCCAGAGAATGGAAACCACCTGCTGAACCAGGGGCAGTTTTTTTTCTGTTTCAGTCATCGTCTCTTCATCCCTCCATTGGTTAGTTTAATTTGGCGGCGCCAGTTGCCACTTGTCTTGCTGTGTCAGATCCAGTTGTCCGGTGAGCCGCCAATTTTGATCCAGCGGCTCCAGTGACAGGTAGTATCTTCCCGCAGGGCGGCGATCCAGCAAGCCGTTGTAAAGGCCGCGTTGTTTTTGTTGTTGTAAGGCGATAACCATATCATGCTGGCCGGCAGTGGGATGGGTCAAGGTCAATTTCAGCCTGTCCGGCAGCTCCTTGCCGGCCAGCAAAACCTGAACACTCTGCTCGGTTAAGTTAAACTGTCCTGCGGCGGTGAGTCCCAGTTTACGGGCCTGCACATCACGCTCCAGAGTCTGGTTGATGGCCAGCCCGGATTTGTAATAGTCATCCACCACCATGCCATCCGGTTTGTGGCTTGCAATAAGAAACATGGCGACCCCCGACACAATCGTGATTGCCGGGATGGCGATGAGAAACCAGGGCCAAAACTGTTTATACCAAGGCGGGATGATCTCGTGAGTTGTGGTCATGTTGCTCTCTGTTCTCAGCGGTTAAGGGGACCGATAAAGCGTCCTTTCTGTCGTACATGCAAGGCACTGTTATCTTTGGCGGTCAGGGTGAAGTAGACATCATAGCCAATCTTTTTCAAATGCACAGGATCAATCCGGATCCGTGCCGGGACGGTAACGACCTTGCCTGCATCGATCAGGAGATCAGTCTTTTCCAGCAACAACGTGGCGCCTTCCAGACCGCTGACAGTCAGGTGATACTCATGCGCTTGTTTGTCCATGTTGATGATCTTCAGGATATAGATGTTCTCGATCAAACCTTCATTGGTTTCACGATAGAGGGCGTTGCGATCACGGATCACATCCAGACCCAGCGGCAGGCGGATCAGCATGCTGTAGATCAAGGCCGCTGTGATGGCGCACAGCAGGGTAATGTAGATGGTGACCCTGGGACGCAGTATGCGGGTGGGGACACCTTGCATGGCGTTTTCCGTGGTATAGCGGATCAGGCCCGGCGCATATTTCATTTTGCCCATCACATCGTTGCACACATCCACACAGGCGGCGCAACCGATACACTGGTATTGCAGACCGTCCCGGATATCGATCCCGGTGGGACAGACCTGCACGCAGAGGGTACAGTCTACACAGTCGCCCAGCCCAAGATTTTTTGGATCGGCGCTGCGCTTGCGTGAGCCACGGGGTTCGCCACGCTGTTCATCATAGGAAATCAGCAGGGTATCCTTGTCGAACATGGCGCTTTGGAAACGGGCATAAGGGCACATGTAGATACAGACCTGCTCCCGCATCCAGCCGGCGTTGCCGTAGGTGGCGAAGCCATAGAACAGGATCCAGAAGGTCTCCCACGGCCCGGTATTAAACTGAAGCACTGCCTGTCCCAGTTCGGTGATCGGGGTGAAATAGCCGACAAAGGTAAAGCCGGTCCAGAGGGAAAACAGCAGCCAGACAGTGTGTTTGGCACTCTTGCGCAGGAATTTGCCCCCGGCCATGGGGGCGTTGTCCAGTTTGATCTGTTTGTTGCGATCCCCTTCAAACCAGCGTTCCATCCAGAGAAACACCTCGGTCCAGACGGTCTGCGGACAGGCATAGCCACACCAGAGACGACCGGCCAGGGTGGTAAAGAAAAACAATGCCAGCGCAGAGATGATCAACAAGGCGGCCAGATAGATAAAATCCTGCGGCCAAAATGTCAGAGTGAAGATGTAAAACTTGCGGGCGGGCAGGTCAAACAGCACGGCCTGATGTCCCTCCCAGCTTAACCAGGGGAGCAGATAGTAAAGTCCCAGCAGGGTAAGCACCCCGGTCACCCGCAGGGTGGCGAACAACCCATGGACCTCGCGTGGATAGACCTTTTTGTGCTTTTCGTAAAATTCACCGCCGCCCTCAGCGGGCTGCTTGCTTGATGTCTTCATGCCTTGCTTTTATCCGGTGGCAGGTGACCCCCGGCAATGGGCCGGGGGCAAACAGGTATGGTTATTTATTGCTCAGACTGTAGACATAGGCCGCCAGCAGGTGGGCCTTGTCTTCTCCGAGGAAGTCACGATGCGGCGGCATGACACCGGTCCGACCCTTGGTGATGGTCTCCACAATGGCGCCTCGGGAACGGCCGTGCAGCCAGATATCGTCAGTCAGATTGGCCGCACCCAGCGCCGGATTACCCTTGGCATCCTGGCCGTGGCAACTGGCGCAGAGGATCTGGAAGCGCTGCTTGCCGGCCTCCGCAAAGTTGGGGTCGGCTTCGCGTCCGCTCAGGGTCATCACGTAGGCTGTTACCTCATCGATACCGGCACCGCCCAGCGCGGCCCCCATGGGCGGCATGATGCCGTTACGGCCGTTCAGGATGCTGGTCTTGATGGCATCAGGGCTGCCGCCATAGAGCCAGTCAGTATCACTCAGGTTGGGGAAACCCTTCGCACCTCGGGCATCGGAACCGTGGCAGGTGGCGCAGTAGTTGAGGAACAGGCGTTGACCGGCCTGCATGGCCTTTTTGTCTTTGGCCAGATCCTGGATCGACTGTTTTGAGTAGGCGGCGAAGATCGGGCCATAGTCTGCATTGGCGGCCTTGATCTCATCGTTGTAGCGCTGTTCCTGACTCCAGCCCAGTACGCCCTGGAAGTTGCCGGCGCCGGGATAGAACACCAGATAGACCAGACTGAAAATGATGGTGATATAGAACAGCCACAGCCACCAGCGGGGCAGCGGGTTGTTATATTCCTGCAGGTCACCATCCCAGGTATGACCGGTCACCTGACCTTCCGCCGCCTCACCCTGGCGTTTTTGACCGCTCCATCTGATCAGGAAGTAACAACCAACGATGTTGGCAAGCGTAAACACAATAACAAAAATACTTAAGCCGGTACTCATTGGAGTGCCTCCTTATTCTTCTCCACGCGGGGTTGTTCTGGCTCGTTGAGGGGCAAATTGGCCGCCTCGTCAAAGGCCCGGCTGCGTTTGTTGCTCCAGGCCCAGAACACGATTCCGATGAACATCACAAACATAATGACGGTAAACAGGGCGCGTATATCGTGAATATCCATGTCTACCTCCGGCTCTTGATGCTGGTGCCCAGACCCTGCAGATAGGCGATCAGGGCATCCATTTCCGTCTTGCCCTTAACGGCATGAGAAGCGCCGTTGATGTCTGCATCGGTATAGGGCACACCGAGTGTGCGCATGGCTTTCAGCTTGGCCGGTGTCCTGTTTTCATTCAGGACATTTTTCTCCAGCCAGGGGAAGCCGGGCATGTTGGATTCCGGGACCACGTCACGGGGGTTAATCAGGTGGACGCGATGCCATTCGTCCGAATAACGACCGCCGACCCGGGCCAGATCCGGGCCGGTCCGTTTTGAACCCCACTGGAAGGGATGGTCATAAACAAACTCACCGGCCACTGAGTAGTGCCCGTATCGTTCGGTCTCGGCACGGAAGGGGCGGATCATCTGCGAATGGCAGACATAGCAGCCTTCACGGATATAGACATCGCGACCTTCCAGTTGCAGGGCGGTATAGGGCTTGAGACCGGCTACCGGCTCAGTGGTGCTCTTCAGAAAGAACAGCGGCACAATCTCAACCAGCCCGCCGACACTGATGACCAGCACGATCAGAATAGCCATCAGACCAATATTTTTTTCGACTTTATCGTGATTCATTCTTCAGATCTCCCTTAAGCCGTTTGCGGAATAGCGTCAGCGGCGGGCTTGCTGCCGGCGATGGTTTTCCAGACGTTGTAGGCCATGATGAACATGCCTGACAGGTAGAGCAGACCGCCCAGCAGTCGCACGATGTAATACGGATACATGGCATTCAGGGCTTCCACGAAACTGTAGGTCAGGGTGCCGTCATCATTCACGGCACGCCACATCAGCCCCTGCATCACACCGGCAATCCACATGGCGACGATATACAGCACGATACCGATGGTGGCGACCCAGAAGTGGGTTTCGATCAGCCTGGTGGAATACATTTCACTCTTGCCGAACACTTTCGGGATCAGGAAGTAAATGGCGCCGATGGAGACCAGACCCACCCAGCCCAGAGCGCCGGAGTGTACGTGACCGATGGTCCAGTCGGTGTAATGGGACAGGGCATTCACGGTCTTGATGGACATCATCGGTCCTTCAAAGGTGGACATGCCGTAGAACGACAGGGATACGATCAGGAATTTCAGGATCGGGTCGGAGCGCAGTTTGTGCCAGGCGCCTGACAGGGTCATGATGCCGTTGATCATGCCGCCCCAGGAGGGCGCGATCAGAATCAGCGAGAAGATCATCCCCAGTGATTGTGCCCAGTCCGGCAAGGCGGTGAATTGCAAGTGGTGCGGACCGGCCCACATGTAGGTGGAAATCAGGGCCCAGAAGTGCACCACTGACAGGCGGTACGAGTAGATGGGGGCGCCCACCTGCTTGGGAATAAAGTAGTACATGATGCCGAGGAAACCGGCGGTCAGGAAAAAGCCCACCGCATTATGGCCATACCACCACTGCACCATGGCGTCGATGGTCCCCGCGTATACCGAATAGGACTTGAACAAACCCACCGGCAGGGCGGCGCTGTTGACGATGTGCAACACCGCGACAGTGATAATAAACGCACCGAAGAACCAGTTGGCCACGTAGATGTGCTTGACCTGACGCTTGACGATGGTGCCGAAGAAGACCACGGCATAGCTGACCCAGACCACCGCGATGAGAATATCAATCGGCCATTCCAGCTCGGCGTATTCCTTGCCCGAGGTCAGGCCCAGCGGCAGGGTGATGGCGGCCAGCAGGATGATGACGGTCCAGCCCCAGAAGGTGAAGGCGGCCAGCCTGTCGGAGAACAGACGTACCTGGCAGGTTCGCTGCACGGCGTAATACGATGTGGCGAACAGCGCAGAACCGCCAAAGGCGAAAATCACCGCATTGGTATGCAATGGCCGCAGCCGGCCGTAGCTCAGCCAGGGCATGTCAAAATTTAATTGGGGCCATACCAGCTGTGCGGCAATGATGACACCGACGAGCATACCGACGATGCCCCAAATCACTGTCATTACCGCAAACTGGCGGACGACCTTGTAGTTGTAGGTATTCTGGTTCTCCATAGGATTCCCTCAGGTTCATTCGTGTTATAAAAACTGGTCGCAGTGTATAGACCCTTAACCCGGATGATCTTGATCCAGATCAAGATGCATTCTTCGAAATAGTTAACACAGATCAGGTTTTGTTATTGCAAAGTGCGCAATGTCTGTCGGCATGCAGCGACAAATTCTTGAAAGTATAGGCAATCAGCGCCCGAGTGGGCGCTGCGAATGAAGTTATCCAACCGGATAGAAAATCAGGACAATGAATCTGATGAGGGCGATTTGCCCGGCAAGGGGTGGCTGGCGCACTTGGTGGTGACGTTCATCAGGCCGTCCATGTCATGGATTTCGATGGATTTGCGCTCTACAGTAAGCAGTCCTTCATCCTGGAAATGGGAGAAGAGTCGACTGACCGTCTCCACCGCCAGCCCCAGCAGATTGGCGATATCATTGCGTGACATACTGAGGTTGAACTTGGTGGACGAGAATCCGCGTTGGGAAAAATGATATGACAGGCTTAGCAGAAAACGGGCCAGACGCGCTTCGGCCGGCATCTTGGCGATCATCATCAGCTGGCAGTGGTCGTGCTGGATTTCCTCGCTCATCACATGCAGCAGGTGATGGTGCATGGAGGGGATCTCGTGGCTCAGGTTCTCCAGACGATCAAAGGGGATCTCACAGACACTGCTGGTCTCCAGCGCGATGGCCGAGTCGGTATGGAATTTGGTGCTGACCGCATTCAGACCGAGTAACTCGCCCGGCAGGTGAAAACCGGTGACCTGCTCCTGACCGTTTTCGATGGTGGAGTAGGTCTTGACGGAGCCGCTGCGCAGGGCATAAACCGTGGTGAAGGATTCACGCATGCGATACAGGTGATCGCCGCGTTCAATTTTGCGTTGCCGTTTAATGACCTTGTCCAGCTTGTCCATATCGCCCTGGTCCAGCCCCATGGGCAGACAGAGTTGATAGAGACCACAGCTCTGGCAGGTGGTGCGGATGGCGGAGAGTTCAATAACGTTGTTATCTTTCATGAGGGATCTTGTTTTCCTGGGTTCCTGCGAAGTGAATAACACTTAACCATATACTAAATCTATAGCATTTTTGCCACGAAACACAGCCCCTCGGGGAAACAAATTGCTGTCGAATGCTTTCCGCTGTATTCACAGGCCTTTTCCTATATATAATGGCCACAGTTTCACGACTGTGTTAGATTGATTTTGTTTATTCTTGACTTGGGAGCTTGGTTATATGGCGCAACGCACCGCCAGTGTGAATCGAAATACCCTGGAAACCCAGATTGGGGTCAGCCTCAACCTGGACGGGGCAGGCAATGGTAACTTTGATACCGGTGTGCCTTTTCTGGAGCACATGCTGGATCAGGTGGCGCGCCACGGCCTGATTGACCTGGATATCAAGGCTTCCGGTGACACCCACATCGATGATCACCACACGGTGGAAGACATTGGCATTACCCTGGGCCAGGCCTTCAGCGAGGCGCTGGGCGACAAGAAGGGGATCCGTCGCTATGGCCACGCCTATGTCCCGTTGGATGAAGCCCTCTCGCGGGTCGTGATCGATTTCTCCGGCCGTCCGGGGCTGGAGTTTGGCGTGACATTTACCCGCGCCCGCATTGGTGATTTTGATGTCGACCTGATCAATGAATTTTTTCAGGGCTTCGTCAACCACGCCAAGGTGACCCTGCACATCGACGCCATCCGCGGCAATAACGCTCACCACATCGCCGAGACTATTTTCAAGGCCTTTGGTCGCGCCCTGCGCATGGCCATCGAGCCGGATGAACGTATGGCGGGCGTGATGCCTTCAACGAAAGGCAGTCTCTAGGGGCAAACCGCCGATTGAGCATTCCAACAACGATTTCCCGATTGAGCAAGTGAGATGAGTACGGTAGCAGTAATTGATTACGGTATGGGCAACCTCCATTCCGTCGCCAAGGCGCTGGAGAAGGTCAGCACCGGCACAAAAGTCATGGTAAACGGCGACCCCGATGTGGTCCGCAAGGCGGATCGGGTGGTGCTCCCCGGTGTGGGTGCGATTCGTGATTGCATGGCGGAGATCCGGCGCCTGGGTTTTGATGAGCTGGTCAGGGAAGTCGTTCTCACCAAACCCCTGTTGGGGGTTTGTGTCGGGATGCAGGCCCTGATGGACCACAGTGTGGAGAACAACGGCACCGACTGCCTGGGCATCCTGCCGGGTCGGGTGGAATTCTTTGGCGATGATCTGCGGGATAACCGCAGCGGTGAACGACTCAAGGTTCCCCATATGGGCTGGAATCAGGTCCACCAGGTGATGGATCACCCCCTCTGGCAGGGAATTGCGCAGGACAGCCGCTTTTATTTCGTCCATAGTTACTATGTGGAACCGGCCGGCCCGGACCTGATCGCCGCCGCCTGTGAATATGGCATCTCCTTTACAGCGGCCGTGGCGCGGGATAATGTCTTCGCCACCCAGTTCCATCCGGAGAAGAGTCAACACGCCGGCCTGAGCCTGTATGCCAATTTCCTGAAATGGGATGGAACAGTTAAATAATAAACCAAGCAACAATCCAACAATCAGCACTAACAAGAGAAACCAGCCATGTTATTGATTCCTGCAATAGACCTGAAAGACGGCAAATGCGTGCGTCTGAAACAGGGTCGTATGGAAGACACAACTGTATTTTCTGATGACCCGGTGGCTATGGCCGACCGTTGGGTGGAAGCCGGCGCCAAGCGGCTGCACCTGGTGGACCTGAACGGCGCCTTTGAAGGCAAGCCCGTGAACGCCTCCGTGATCAAAGCCATCGCCGAAAACCACCCCGATCTGCCGATCCAGGTCGGCGGTGGTATCCGTGATGAAGACACCATCCAGACATACCTGGATGCCGGTGTCGAATATGTCATCATCGGCACAAAAGCGGTGAATGCGCCGCATTTTGTCAAAGATATCTGCCTGGAATTCCCCGGCCATATCATTGTTGGTCTGGATGCCAAAGACGGCAAGGTGGCTATTGATGGCTGGTCCAAACTTTCCAAGCACGATGTAATCGACATGGCGCAACATTTTGAACAGGATGGCGTGGCCGCCATTGTCTATACCGACATCAGCCGTGACGGCATGATGAACGGTGTGAATATTGAAGCCACAGTCAAACTGGCCCAGGCCATCAACATCCCGGTCATCGCCTCCGGCGGGATCACCAATCTGGATGATGTGCGAGCCCTGTGTGAAGTGGCGGAAGAAGGCATCATCGGCGCCATCACCGGCCGCGCCATCTATGAAGGCACACTGGACTTCGCCGCCGGACAAAAACTGGCGGATGAATTAACTCAATGATCAACGCAGAGACACAGAGGACACTGAGGCCACAGAGAAACGATTTTATGATAAATCTCTGCGATCTCGGTGTTCTTTGCGACTCTGTGTTGGGTTTTCAGGAATAGATAATGGGTTTGGCTAAACGAATTATTCCCTGTCTGGATGTGGACAACGGCCGTGTGGTCAAGGGTGTGAAGTTTGTGGATATCCGTGATGCGGGTGATCCGGTGGAGATCGCTCGACGTTATGATACGGAAGGGGCGGATGAGATCACCTTTCTGGATATTACCGCCAGTTCTGACAACCGTGAGACCATGGTGCATGTGGTGGAGGAAGTGGCCGGTCAGGTGTTTATCCCGTTGACTGTGGGTGGCGGGATCCGCAAGGTGGAGGATATTCGCCGCATGCTGAATGCCGGGGCCGACAAGGTCGCCATTAATACGGCGGCGGTGTTCAACCCGGAATTTGTGAAAGAGGCGGCGGAGAAGTTCGGCTCCCAGTGTATTGTGGTGGCCATCGACGCCAAACAGGTCAGCGACAACCCGCCAAAATGGGAAATCTTTACCCACGGCGGGCGCAAGGCCACCGGTATTGATGCCATCGAGTGGGCGATAAAAATGGTCGACTATGGCGCCGGTGAGATCCTGTTGACCAGTATGGATCGGGATGGCACCAAAATCGGTTTTGACCTGCCTCTGACCCGCGCCATCAGCGAAGCGGTACATGTCCCGGTGATCGCCTCCGGTGGGGTGGGAAATCTGGATCACCTCAGCGAAGGGGTCAAGGAAGGCAAGGCGGATGCCGTATTGGCCGCGAGTATTTTTCACTTTGGTGAATACACCATTGAAGAGGCCAAACGTCGCATGGCGGCGGCGGGGATAGAAGTCAGATTGTAATTTCTCGATGCAAGGGCGCGAAGTGCACTTTTCTTGAGGTTTTTTGTGCGGCGGCATTCTTGCGTTAAAAGGTTTAAGTAATGTCAGAACAGTGGCTGGATGAGATAAAGTGGACGGATGACGGACTGGTACCGGTGATCGCGCAGGATCATGTGACCGGCGAGATCCTGATGTTTGCCTGGATGAACCGGGAATCGCTGGCCCTGACGGTGCAGGAGCAACGCGCCATCTACTGGTCCCGCTCGCGGCATAAATTGTGGCGCAAGGGCGAGGAATCGGGCCATGTGCAGCAGTTGAAAGATATCCGCCTCGACTGTGATAATGATGTGATTCTGCTGAAAGTTGAACAACTGGGTGGCATTGCCTGTCACACCGGCAGACGCAGTTGTTTTTTCCGACAACTGCAGGACGGCAACTGGACGGCGGTGGAGCCGGTTGTCAAAGACCCGAAGGAAATTTATAAATAACCTGTCTATATGATTTTGAGGTTATAAAAAAGCCGGGTGTGTAACTTGGCGTTAGACTCGATGATTTGAATAAAGCGATGGTGCCGCTGAAACACCATTCGTGAATGATGAAAATACAAAATGAGCGATATACTGACACAACTGGCTGAGGTGCTGGAGGAGCGCAAGGGGGCATCTCCGGACAGCTCCTATGTGGCGAAGCTCTATGACAAGGGGCTGGATGCGATCCTGAAAAAGATCGGCGAAGAGGCCACCGAGACTGTGATGGCCGCCAAGGACGGGAACAGGGAACAGATTATTTATGAAACCGCCGATCTCTGGTTTCATACCCTGGTGTTGCTGGCCCAGCAGGGTCTGGGTCCGGATGATGTGCTGAATGAGCTGGGCCGCCGTTTTGGTATTTCAGGTATTGAAGAAAAGGCCGGCCGTCAAAATTCGTGAGTGAAGCTGAGACGGTGTTAAAAATCGACTCACCTCCACTCATCAATTTTGAAAACTCCTGCGAGGAGAAAATATGAATGATTGCCTGTTCTGCAAGATCATTGCCGGGGAGATCCCGTCAGATCGGGTTTATGAAGATGATCAGGTGGTGGTGTTTCGGGACATCAACCCCATGGCGGATGTCCATCTGCTGATGGTGCCGCGTGCACATGTTGCCGGGCTGAATGATTTGGACGAAACACATGATGCATTAATGGCACACATGTTGCGCACCTTGCCGAAACTGGCGGCGGCGCAGGGACTGACCGACGGGTTTCGTACCATCATTAACACCGGCAAGGGTGGCGGGCAGGTGATTTTTCATCTGCACATACATTTACTGGGCGGCAAACAACTGCCTGGTTTTGGTTAGGAACCCCTGTCGGGTTTCCGTTAAATACAGCGAAGTGGAGTAAGCAAATGGGTATTGGTATCTGGCAACTGGTCGTCATTCTGTTGATTGTGTTGGTCCTGTTCGGCGCCAAACGACTGCGTAATGTGGGTTCTGATCTGGGTGCCGCGGTGAAGGGTTTCCGCAGTTCCATGAAAGAGGAAGACGAGAAAAAAATTGAACAGCCCGAAAGCAAGGTCATCGAAGGTGAAGTGACCAAGTCGCAGGAAAAAGACAAGGCATAGCGGTTTAACGCCGCCTTAGTGGATGACAAGCCATGTTTGATGTCGGCTTCTGGGAGTTGATTGTGATCGGCGTGGTCGCTCTGGTTGTGATTGGACCGGACAAGCTGCCCGGTGTGGCGCGCACGGCCGGTATGTGGGTGGGACGCACCCGGCGTTTTGTCACCCAGGTCAAGACCGATATCGATCGGGAATTGCGTCAGGAAGAGTTGCGCAAGGCCCTGGAACGAGAGGCCGGTCTGGATGAGATCAAACGTATCATGGACCCGGACAGATATACACTTGAAGACGAAGAGCCCAAACCGCAATATCAGGTGAAGGCCATTCCCGATGAACCGGAACACACAGCACAGCCATCCGGTCACAGTGCTGATGAGCACAATGCGAATGGCAAAGACAAAGCCTGATCAATCATCCTCCGATAGTGAACTGCCGTTCATGGCACATCTGGTGGAATTGCGTGATCGCCTGCTGCGTGTGGTTGTCGCGGTTATGTTGATCTTTCTGATGTTGTTTTCGTTTGCCAACGATCTCTATACCATGTTAGCCGGTCCTTTACTGGCGCATCTGCCCAAGGGTGGCACCATGATTGCCACCGAAGTGGCCTCGCCCTTTCTCACGCCCTTCAAGCTGGCGTTGGTTGCCTCCGTATTTCTCGCCATGCCGGTAATTTTGTATCATGCCTGGGCTTTTGTGGCGCCGGGTTTATATCAGCATGAAAAGCGTCTGGCCCTGCCATTGATGGTATCCAGTATTATTTTATTTTACGCCGGTATGGCCTTTGCCTATTTTGTGGTCTTTCCGCTGGTGTTTAAATTCCTGGTGGGCATTGCGCCGGCCGGTGTAACCGTCATGACGGATATCTCACGCTATCTCGATTTCGTGCTCAAGATGTTTTTTGCATTTGGCCTCGCCTTTGAGGTACCGATTGCCACCATTATCGTTGTTGCCACCGGAATCACTACACCACAGAGCCTGGCGGACAAGCGTCCCTATATCATTGTCGGCGCCTTTACCCTGGCGATGTTGCTCACACCACCGGATGTGATCTCACAGGTTTTGCTGGCCCTGCCCATGCTGTTGTTGTTTGAGTTCGGTCTGTATTTCTCCCGAATGATCATTCGCAACCGCAAGTCTGAAGAGACAGACGAAGCGGAAGAAACGCAAGCTTCCACCACCTCTGCTGCAACCACACAAAGCTCATCCACCATGCCCGCCATGCCGGATGAGGGTGAGTATCGTGAACTCAGCGATGAAGAGATGGAGGCCGAACTGGATCGGGCCATCGCCGAGGAAGAGTCCCTGCAAAAACATACCGCCCATACCGACGATGAAGCCGGTGATGAAACCAAACCGGCAGGCGATCAGCCGGAGAAATAATCAGCCGCACATGCCATCACTGTATGGGGGTGGCATGTCTCGGTTTTTGATCTTTGGCAACAGTCTGCTGTCAATTCATTAAAACGGTCAGTCAATATTTTATTCGTATCTACATCACTTCTTTTTTTTCAGAATGACCGACTCATCAATTCATACATTATTCTTGTCACTTCTATCTGTCGCCGTTTTGCACAACCCGTCGTGTCAAATAGGAGAGTGAAAGCCACTGCTTTTACCGGGTGGATGTGCGACAAAAAAATTTATTCCATCATGTTGTCAAACTTGTACACAACTGTGCATATCGCAGGATAAATATAATCAAACAGTTTTAGTGGCATTATTTACCTGAGTGAAATGCGAAATATCGATTTAACCGAATATTGACTGATAGGCTTGACTGAAAAAATGAATAGCGATATATCTGGAGAATGGTAAAGGCAGAGTAATATTGTAAATCTTTCTCTGATGTCCATGCACTGCATGAAGAGACGGTGAAAAGAATCCGGTTAACAAACCGGACCCGGATACTGGCAGGAGGATGAGTGGACACGACAATCACCACTGACGAGATTCGCTATTTGCTCGGGGTTGATGTTGGCTCCACAACAGTGAAATGCATCGTTGTCGAACCTGACACCTTCAAAATTCTTTGGCATAAATACGAACGCCATGAAACACGCCAGGCGGAAAAGGTACTGGAGCTGCTGACGGAAGCAGCGGGGTCCTTTCCCGATCTGCAACCGAATGTGGCCTGTATGTTTGTCACCGGTTCGGGGGCGGGTCCATTGACGAAACCGCTGGGTGCACGCTTTGTTCAGGAAGTGAATGCCGTCAGTCTGGCGGTGGAAAAACTGCATCCTGAAGTGAGCAGCGTGATCGAGCTGGGTGGCCAGGATGCCAAGATCGTCCTGTTCAAGACCAATCCGGAAACCGGTCAACGCCAAATCATTACCTCCATGAATGACAAATGTGCCTCCGGCACCGGTGCAACCATCGATAAATGTTTACTCAAGGTGGGTATGAGTCATGCCGAGGTTGCCGGTCTGCAATTTGACGCGTCACGCCTGCACCACGTTGCGGCCAAGTGCGGTGTGTTTGCCGAGACCGATGTCGTCAACCTGATCAAGTCCGGCGTCCCGTCAGACGAAATCATGAATTCCCTGGCCGATGCCATTGTGATGCAAAATCTCTCGGTGTTGACTCGCGGCAACACATTGCAAGAAAAGGTGCTGTTATTGGGCGGGCCGAATACCTATTTGCCTTTTCTGCAACAATGCTGGCGGGTGCGTATACCCGAGACGTGGGTGGATCGGGGTCACCGTGTTCCGGAAGTGCCGGTCGAGGATCTGATCCTTGTCCCGGACAACTCACAGTATTATGCCGCATACGGGGCGGTCATTTTTGGTATACACGAAGCGACTGAGCTGATCCGCTATCGCGGTCTTGCACCACTCCAATCTTTTATTTCAGAGGGTCGTACAGAAAAACAGGGACCAAATTGCGGCCCCGCACTGTTGGCAAAAAACGAATCACTGGAAACCTTCCTCAAACAATATCAACCACCGACCTTTGTTCCGGCACGGTATGAACCGGGCAGCGAGATTCGCGGTTATATCGGTATCGATGGTGGTTCCACATCATCCAAGGCGGTCTTGCTTGATGAACAGGATGAACTGTTGTACAAGGCCTATCAGTTATCGAAAGGCAACCCGATCCAGGATGCCAAAGAACTGCTGGACAGTATCAAACGATTTGCCACCGAGCAGCAATGTACACTCAGGGTGTTGGGTTGTGGTGTGACCGGCTATGCCGGTGATGTGCTGGAAGCCGCCATGCAAACCGACGCCAACATTGTCGAAACCATCGCCCATATGATGAGTGCGCAGAAGTATTGCGGTGATGATATCGATGTGATCTGCGATATCGGCGGGCAGGATATCAAGGTATTGTTTATGCAAAACGGCACGATCAAGAATTTTCGTCTCTCCAATCAATGTTCGGCCGGTAACGGTATGTTGTTACAGGCCATGGCGGATCAGTTCGGTGTCAAGGTGCAGGAGTTTGCCGAGGTGGCCTACAAGGCGACAATCGCGCCCAGATTCAGTTATGGTTGTGCGGTTTTTCTCGATACCGATCGGGTCAATTTTCAGAAAGAAGGCTTTAACAAAGAAGAGCTCTTTTCCGGCCTCGCCCAGGTCTTGCCGAAAAATGTCTGGCAGTATGTGGTGCAGGTGGCGCGCATGTCGGAGCTGGGCAGAAAGTTTGTCCTGCAGGGCGGCACCCAGTACAACATGGCGGCGGTGAAGGCGCAGGTCGACTACATCAAGCAGCGCGTCCCGGATGCGCAAGTGCTGGTCCATCCCCATTGTGGTGAGGGCGGTGCAATTGGTGCGGCACTGGAGGCGAAGCGGGTGGTGGAGCGTCGCGGGCATTCCACATTTATTGATCTCGATGCCGCAATCAATCTGGTTTACACCACACGCACCGATGAAACCACCCGTTGTTCATTCTGCGATAATCTGTGTTCGCGCAGTTTTATTGATATCGAAAAACCCGCCGGCGGGATTACCCGCTATATCGCCGGTTTTTCCTGTGAAAAAGGCATGGTCGAATCAAAGGCGGCGGTGGTTGCTTTGCACAAGGAACGCAAAAGATTGCAAGAACATTTTCCCAATCTGGTGGAGTACGAAGCGGAACGGGTTTTCAAGTCCCAATATCAGTATACGCCGTTGCCTGAGGCGGGAACCCCCATCATGGAATTGAAAATAGAACGTCTCTGGTTTGGTTATGGGCCGGTACGGCGCAAGTGGATTAATCGGGGTGTTGAACGCAGCCATGCCGCCATGCAGGAAAGACGCAGCGAGCTGCGTATTGGCATCCCCCGTGTCTTGAACCACTATACGGTTGCGCCCTTTCTGCGGGTCTATCTGGAAGTATTGGGTATCCGGCCGCGGAATGTTGTTTTCTCTGATGAAACCTCAGAAGACATGTATATTGAAGGAGGTAAATACGGCTCCATCGATCCCTGTTATCCTTCCAAGGTCTCGCCGGCCCATGTCTATAACCTGCTGCGCAAGAAACGCAACAACAAGGCCATTGACTATATCTGGTTCCCCTGTATCACCGGCATGGATAATTATTTAACCCATGTCATCGGCTCTTCCACCTGTCCGACCCTGATGGGCGCACCCAATGTGGCGAAAGCGGCCTTTACAAAAGAGAAAGATTTCTTCGCCGAGGCCGGTGTGGAATATGTGGACCGTGCCATCAGCTTTGAACGACAGGACCTGTTGACGCAACAACTGCTGGAAAGCTGGGGTGAACGGTTGGGGATCACGCGTGATGAAAACGAATGGGCGGTGAAACAGGGTTTGTCGGCCATGCAGGCCTTTGATCATGATATGCAACAACAGGGTCGTGCGTTGCTCGACAAGGCGGAACGGGACAACAGTATGGTGATGTTGTTGCTGGGCCGACCCTATCATAATGATCCCGGCATCAACCACGCCATCCTGAACGAGTTCCAGAGTCTGGGTTATCCCTTTTTGTCGATTCGTTCCATCCCGAAGGACCCTGTCTATTTGCAACGCTTTTTCGCCGCAGATATTCAATCCGGTTTGATTGAAGATGTGTTTGATTGCCGGGATGTCTGGCCGGAAAATTACTCGGTTAACAGTGCGCAAAAAGTCTGGGCGGCAAAATTTGCCGCACGTCATCCCAATGTGGCGGTGCTGGATCTGTCCAACTTCAAGTGTGGTCATGATGCGCCCATCTACGGGATTATTGACAAGATCATGGCGGTGAGCAAAACACCCTATATGGCATTGCATGATCTGGATGCCAACAAGCCCGGCGGTTCGATCAAAATCCGTGTCAAAACTTTTGCCTATTCACTGGAACGCTATTGTGAAGATCGCTTTATCGGGAATGGTCAACTCAGCATGGAGCCCATGGTGTTGTCGGGCGATCCGGGCTATACACAGGCACAAACAGGCAATCACACCGGGACGTTACCGGAGAAAGATCACACCACGGTACAGGTGACCTTTTCATCCCGCCGTTGAAGAACAGGCGGGCACAGGAGACCACCATGCAACAACAACAGTTTCAGCACACACCGGGCAACAGTATTCCGGTGACGTTTACAGATGATCGCAACCATATCGCAGCGGCACGTCCCATTCATTGGTTTGATGCCAATCCCCGCCATTTTACCGGCGCGGACCGGGCCGGAACGACGATCCTGATTGGCGGTCTGACGGTCTTTCAGGATGAACTGCTTGAAGCCGGACTGGAAACCGGTGGCTGCAAAATCCGCGCCTTGCCCTGCCCGGATAATCAGGCCTTTCAATTGGGCAAGGAATACGGTAATCGCGGCCAATGCAATCCGACCTACTTCACGGTCGGCAATCTGGTGAAGTATTTGCAACAGCTGCACGAAGTGGAGGGCATGAGCAAGGAGGAGATCGTCAAGCGTTATGTGTTTTTGACGGCCGGGACATGCGGACCGTGTCGCTTCGGCATGTATACCACCGAGTATCGCAAGGCCTTGCGTGATGCCGGGTTTGAAAATTTTCGTGTGCTTTCCTTTGAGGCGGGTGAAGGGATCAAGGATGTGAATGGTGAAGGCCCGACGCTGGCAATTACACCCAAATTCGTTTTATCACTGCTTCGTTGTCTGATTTCCGGTGATGTGCTCAATCTACTGGGTTATCGCATCCGTCCCTATGAAATTGAAGCGGGCATGACGGACCGGGTCCTGACCGAGTGTCGCGATATCCTTGCCCATGCCATGCGGAATAAAAAGAATATGTTGCTTGCGCTGTATAAATGTCGCCGCAAATTACAGGCCATCAAGGTCAATCGCCTACAGGTCAAACCGAAAGTGGCGATCATCGGTGAGTTCTGGGCCATGACCACCGAGGGTGATGGTAACTACCATTTGCAACGGTATCTGGAAGCGGAAGGCGCCGAGGTGGATATCCAGCCGATCATGAATACGGTTTTGTACCTGTTGTGGTTTGTGGATTTCCAGTTCCGGCAATTCCTGTTGCTGCCCGATCAGAACAATGTCAAAGAGGGACTGGATTTCACCCCCATGAAAAAACACTTCCTGCTCTGGTTGACCAGGACGGCCATGAATGGCTGGTTTGCCCTGTACAGCCGCATTCTGGGGCTGCGTGATTATCATTTATCGGATGTGGCGGAACTGGCACGGCTGAGTCGGGAATACCATTCCAGTGAAGTGACCGGTGGTGAAGGACCGATGGAGATCGGCAAACTGATTTCCTATGTCAAAAAGAACAAGGCCCATCTGGTGATCTCGGTCAAACCTTTCGGTTGTCTGCCATCCTCCGGTGTCTCCGATGGCATTCAGTCACTGGTGACTTCCCGTTATCCGGAGGCCAACTTCCTGCCCATCGAAACCTCCGGTGATGGCGCCGTGAATGTCTACAGCCGGGTACAGATGGCACTGTTCAGGGCGCGCAAACAGGCACAGGCAGAGTTCGCTGCAGCACTGGCCGACAAAGGCATGGATGCGACGGATGTGGCACAGCAGATGGAGGCGAAATGGTCAAATGCACTGCATACCCCCCCCCACAGACAGGCTTGCACAGCAGCGAATTTGGTCAATCAGTTGTAGTGTATAAAGCGATACCCGGTGCAGGGATATCACTGATCATCAGGACATTCGCGCCCCTTCCCTGTATGATGCGATTTTTTCGTTACGCGGAATTCGTTTCATATGTCAGACCGGATTGCACAGGCGACTTCCATTCTGCAACAGGGTGGTGTGATCGCCTATCCTACCGAAGCGGTGTACGGGCTGGGCTGTGATCCCAACCGTCTGGATGCGGTGCAACGTATTCTGGATTTAAAGCAACGCCCGGCGGAAAAGGGACTCATTCTGGTGGCGGCGGACTTCAGCCAACTGGAAGCCTGGCTCCTGCCTTTGGAACCCGCTATTCGGCAGCGGGTGCTGGCCGCCTGGCCCGGCCCGGTAACCTGGTTGTGTCCCGTGCGTCCGGAGGTCTCGCCACTGGTGCGAGGTACGCATGCAACACTGGCGGTGCGTGTTTCGGCCCACCCGCTGGTGCAGTCGCTTTGTAAAGCATTCGGCGGCCCCCTTATTTCCACCAGCGCCAATATCAGTGATCAACCGGCGGCTCGTTCGGCTGCAGAAGTGCAGACAATTTTTGGCGAGCAACTGGACTTGATCGTGGAAGGAGAGCTGGGCGAGAGTGCACGTCCAACAGAAATCCGCGATGCCCTGACCAACACCATCATCCGTTCAGCCTGATAAACCGGAGACAACGTTTGTGAACACACCCGATATTGATCAAGTTAAAGAGTACTTGCTCACCTTGCAGGACACGATTTGTCAGGCCCTGACTGAAGAAGAGGCCGGTCAGCAGTTTATCGAAGACAGCTGGACACGCGAAGCGGGCGGTGGTGGACGTTCCCGGGTTCTGGAGGAGGGCAAGGTATTTGAAAAGGCAGGGATCAATTTCTCCCACGTGTTCGGTCCGGGTCTGCCTGCCTCCGCCACCGCACATCGACCGGAACTGGCCGGGCGCAGCTTTCAGGCCATGGGGGTCTCCCTGGTGATCCATCCGCGCAATCCCTATGTGCCGACCTCTCACGCCAATGTCCGATTTTTTATTGCCGAAAAAGACGGCGCCGATCCGGTCTGGTGGTTC
Source organism: Gammaproteobacteria bacterium (assembly GCA_029880855.1). Classification (GTDB taxonomy): domain Bacteria; phylum Pseudomonadota; class Gammaproteobacteria; order UBA6429; family Thiohalophilaceae; genus JAOUNS01. The sequence continues at coordinate 19,486 of JAOUNS010000001.1, read as the reverse complement.
GGTGGCGGTTTTGATCTCACGCCATATTATGGTTATGAAGAAGATGTGATCCAGTGGCATACCGCGGCCAAAGCCGCCTGTGCTCCGTTCGGGCCGGAGGTCTATGCCAAATATAAAAAATGGTGTGATGAATATTTCTATCTGAAACATCGCAACGAACCGCGCGGTGTGGGCGGTCTGTTTTTTGATGATCTGAATGAATGGGGTTTTGAGAAATCCTTTGCCTTTATGCAAAGTGTCGGTGATCACTATGTGCAGGCCTATCGGCCCATCGTACAAAAACGCAAGGATACCCCTTATGGTGAACGGGAACGGGATTTCCAGTTATACCGGCGTGGTCGCTATGTGGAGTTCAATCTGGTCTATGATCGCGGCACCCTGTTTGGTTTGCAGACCGGCGGACGCACCGAATCCATTTTGATGTCACTGCCGCCGCTGGTGAGCTGGCAATATAACCGGCATCCGGAGAGCGGTACGCCTGAAGCAAGGCTGTATGAGGTGTTTCTTAAACCGCAAGACTGGATATAGGGACTTAATCTGGGCTTCCCCGGAGTTATTGGGGGCAACAGGTGTTACTTGATGCGTTGTAATTGTATAAACCGGTTTTGCGCGTCAAACACCATTTCAAATTCACCAAACACACCCTCTTCAGTGACAAACGGTCGGAGCTTGTCAGCAGGAAATGCGATGCGTCTGCCGTCATCACTTACAACAGAGACTGTCTTGGCTGCACCCTGATAGTAGGCCAGGATATCTGCAGCGGGAATATGCAAAGCAAAGCGAACGTACTGATTCATCGGTGGTTCAAGTTGAAATATATAGTGTTATAGTAGCGAAAAATTCTGTTGTGATCACTGCCGGGCGGGGGATACATGGAAGTCTGTGAAAATCGAATCAGTCTCATACTCATCAGCTTTTTGGGGTTATTGTTGCTCATACCGGGCAGTCTGTCGGCGGCCTATGAACATGATCCCCGCCTCGACTGGTATACATTAGAAAGCCCGCATTTTCACCTGCACTATCACACCGGTCTGGAAGAGATGGCCCGTGATACGCTGGCACTGGCGGAACGGGTCCATGCCCGATTAAGCAAACGCCTCGATTGGGTGCCCCGGGAACCGGTCAATGTGGTACTGACCGATGAATTCGATTTTTCCAATGGCATGGCGACACCATTTCCCGCCAACTGGATCACCCTGTATGCCACACCACCGGATGATCTTAACAGCGTCGAAGATCACGCCGGCTGGATGGAGCTGTTATTTATCCACGAATATGTCCATATCCTGCACCTGGACAAGGCGCGGGGCAAAGTCGCGGGATTTCGCAGTCTCTTTGGCCGACACGTCTATCTCTTTCCGAATATCTTCCAGCCGCGCTGGTTGATCGAAGGCTATGCCACCTACCATGAAACGAATGATGAGCAGGGTGTCGGTCGCGGGCAAGGCCGCCTGTTCGACGCCATGATGCGCAATGAAGTCATCAACGGTATCAAACCCTTGCGGCAAATCAACCAACCCATGGCAAGCTGGCCATCGGGTACGGCCGCCTATCTGTATGGTGTACATTTTTACCGTTTTCTGGAAGAGACTTATGGTTCACGCCGTATTGATAATTTAATCGAAAACTATTCCGATAACCTGTTGCCGTTTTTCATCAATTCCAATGCCAGACAGATTTATGGCAAGGATCTCGCCGACCTGTGGGATGACTATGTTGTTTATTTACACAAAAAATTCGCGCCACAGATCGAGAGAATAAAAAACAGCGGTCCGGTCACCGGGCAAAGAATGACACAGGCCGGTTATTTCACCGGGCCGTTACGTGTCCTGCCCGACGGTCGCGCCTATTACATCGCCTATGATGGTCTGCAACGCACAGCGTTAATGATGCTTGATCAACAGGGCCGGGTTCATCGCCTGCGTGAGGTCAATGGCGGCACACGCCTGGCCGTTCACCCGGTGGCAGGTATCCTGCTGTTACAGCCCGAATATTGTCGCAACGCCAATGTATATTACGATATCTACCGTGTCGATCTGAACGGCGATAACCTGCAGCGATTGACCGAGTGCGCCCGTTACCGCAATGCCGCCTGGTCGGCGGATGGAACACAGATCATTGCCGTGCATAACAAGGCCGGTAAAAGCGCCCTGCATCGCTTGAGTGATTCCGGTCAACTGCAACAAACACTCTGGCAGGGCAAGTTGTGGGAAGTGGTGGGTGCATTGAACACCTCGCCGGATGGGACAGAACTGGCCGCCATGGTCTGGCGTAATAACGGTGGCTGGAATCTGGAACGGTTTAATCTGGCCGATAAACAGTGGCGGGCGCTGACATCCGATACCGCAATCGAAGCCCATCCTGTTTATACACCGCAGGGGGATGCGATCCTCTACACCTCGGAGCACGGTGGTGTCTACAATATCCGTCGCCTTGATCTGCAGAGCGGCCGAACCACCACGCTGACCAATGTCCTGACCGCGGCTATATCACCGGGTGTTTCCGCAGCGGGCGATCTGTTTTATCTGGCCTATAACGGTGACGGCCTGGATGTCTATAAGCTGCCACAGGCACAGTATGTCAACCGGCCACTGGTGACAACCGATGCCGGTGCGTTCACGCAGCTTTCGTCCCCGGTTGAAGTCGGGGTGTCCACACCGGCTGTTGACTATTCACCCTGGGACAGTCTGCGACCGCGCTGGTGGTTCCCGTATTTCTATCTGGATGACGATCGTTCGGAATGGGGCTTTACCACTTCCGGTTCAGACAGCCTGCACCGACACACTTACAACGCCACTATTGCCTATGATACGGATAACGGTTGGGGGCTGGGTAATCTCATCTATACCTATGATCGCTGGTATCCACTGTTCAGACTGGAACTGGAACAATCCCACGCGTTTGTCAGAAACGCCGGTAATGTTACCCAACGTGTTTACCGGACCAATGTTGAAAAACTGGAGATGGTTCTGCCTTTTCTCCAGGCGGATAACCGCTGGTCATTGAACTTCGGACTGTTTCAGGACCGCATGGAAGATATTCGCCGTCTTCCGTCCCTGAGTCAGGATACACCGTTTGCCGATAATGTGGCCGGCGCGGCCATTGTCTATGACTCAACCGAGTCACACGCCAAAGCTGTCAGCCGCTCTTCCGGACGTTCGGTCAGTCTGGTCGTGGAAGACAGTGACATCATCCATAACAGTTACTTCAGCGGTCAGGTCAGTGTGGCCGACTGGCGTGAGTTTATCCGCATCGGCGGCAAACATGTGCTTGCCCTGCGCTATGTGGAAGGACGGGGTGAGACCAACACGCGGCGCTTCAGGCTGGGCGGCGCAAAGGTGAATGGCAATAATACGGCAACAATATTAAACCCGGCAGCAGCATCGCCTTTTAATCGGCGTAAGTACGGTCTGCGCGGTTATCCGGAAGGGCTGCCGCAACTGGCCGGCCAAAATATGCGTTTGGGCAGTGTTGAATACCGCTTGCCGTTATTCACGGTCGAAAGGGGTTTCATGGCGCCGCCGGTCGGTCTGGATCAGGTCCATGCCACCTTGTTTGCAGAAGCAGGCACAACCTGGGATACCGATGCGGACCCCATGGACTATTACCGCAGCAACGGGGTTGAATTAAATCTGGATACCGTTCTGTTTTACAACCTGCAAATCCAGATGTCGTTTGGTTATGCCAAAGGGCTGGATGCAGGCGGTGAGGAACAGACTTATCTCCGATTGGGGGCCTCATTTTGAGGCGCCGCATGGCGGCCTTCTTGCGCTGCTGCGTAATAATCTGGCTTGTCTTGGGTTGCGCGGGCTGTGGTTCTGATTCGGTAACGGGCATGTTTAAAGAAAAAATTCATAACCTTGTCAATGCCAAAACCGCACAGGCAGAGCAGGCGGCGTTATCCGAGCTGGTGAGAACAGCCAGAGAAAACCAGATCGACTATGGTTACCGGGTTTATAACCTGACCCGTAATCGGCCAACGCAGCCGGCACAATTATCGGCAGAGATGGAGGATGTACTGCAGGTGATCATCCTGTCGGGAAAAGAGCCGCCATTTCAGGAGTTTATCCAGCGGCCCAAAGATAATACACACATATCGTTTCTGATTATGCCCTAGGGCGTTGCCTCGGCACTGAGGCTGTGAAGGTATTCCAGGGCCTGATAACTCTCGACGCTTTCAGCCAGTTCCAGCAATGATTTGCCGACCGGCATCACATTGACATCAGCGTTGCATTGCTCGATTAACACCTGCATTAATTCCGTGTCATTATTATAAACCGCATGTGCAATGGGACTCATGTCAAGCGCATTGGCCTGATTGGCATTCACACCAAGTCCGGCAAGATAAACCATGGTATCAAGCTGTCTGGCATGCAAGGCCTGCATGAGGGCAGTATTCCCGTGTTTATCGACAACGTTTACATCAAGATCGGTAAGTTCGACAATTTGCCGGACAGTATCAGTGGAATAAATGGCGCACAAGGCATGAAACAGGGGTAAACCGGTAATGGTCTTGCCGGTAAAATCGGCGCCATGCTGTGCCAGCAATATCAAATGATCACCCAGTTTGGCCGGTTCACCAATGAATCGCTGTACAACACTATAGCCTTCCTTGTCGGTTTGATTCACATCTGCACCGCGCTCTATCAGATCTGTCGTATAGATGCAGTTGTTGTTTATACTGTAAAAAAGCAGGCTGCGGCTATAGATGGTGGTATTGGGGTTCAGTCCGACTTGTAAACATTTTTGTATTGCGCGACCTTCAAAACGGTCCAACAGTTTCTCCGCCAGGGTGTTGGAATCAGAAAACGAAACATTTAAATCGGGTTTGCGTTCAAGCAGCAAATTAAACAGTGTTTCGTCATAACAGGTCGTGATGAGATTGTCATCCCCATCCTCTTCCATCAGATTGATATCAATATCGCAGCGGTCCAGCAGGTGGGTGACAATCTCCCGCTCAGCAGCATCGATGCTGGTTTTGCCAATAATAAAAAACAGCAGAGGGATACGGGCGGTTTTGATGATACCTTTGTCAATTAAATCCGCAATACGGTCGCCGGTGATGACCGATAATTTTTCCAGTATCTCAGGCAGGTTAATCAAGCGGGTGGCATCCAGGTTGGCGCCGCGTGACAGTAACAGGGTTACGAACGCTTGCTTGTCGTCATTAATCGCCTTTTCCAGCAGTATCCTGTCGTGCCAGTCCGGTTGGTTGATATCCGTGCCGTTATCCAGCAACAGCTCCAGTGCAGTCGTATTGGACTCCTCCAGCGCGATAAAACTCAGCGGCGTTGAAAAACGGGTTGCCGATGCAGCAAGGCCCTGTTTCAGCAAGTGTTGCAAGATCAATCCGGCATGGTTGCGAATGGCCCTGGCCGCAAGTTCGGAAAGATCAAATTCATCATCAATATGAGCCAGGATAAGACTGAAGACAGCAAGGCGATCATCCTGGCAGATATCTTCAAGCAAGGACTTCCAGTTTACCTTTTGCAGTTCACTATGGTTGCTATCCAGCATGGACTGTAATGCCCGGGTACTGTTGTTGCGTACCGCCAGCACCGCCGGACTGTGAGAAGAAAAACTGTCATGGGGTGTGGCGCCATGTTCAAGCAGCAGACGCACGGTTTCTGCATGATCCAGCGATGCGGCGACGGCCAGCGCGGTCAGACTGTCATTGTTTGTCAGTGTGATATCCACGTCTTCCAGCAATGGCAGGAGTGCCGCTGTGTCATTCTTTTCCGCCGCAGCAAACCAGTTGTGTTGTTGTTGCTGTTCTTCTTCACGCTCTCTGCGTTGTTCTTCCTCAATGAAACTGAAGACAGGTTTAAAACAGTCCAGAAAATTAAACAGTAACCGGCTGTACGGGTTTTCCTTATCCATGAATCCCAGATAGGCCAAAAGATCTTTTGCCGCTGCGGGTTGATCCAGCGGCACCAGACCGGGCAAAGTGGTTTTAATTTGGTCTACACATTCTTGTGCCTGTGCCAGACCGCCTGTGGCGGCCATTTCATCCAGTAAATGACCATAATCAGCAATGATGTCATCTGCCTGATCCTGAACCTGATCAATAAAATCACCGGCCAGGTCTGCCAGTTCATCATTGAAAAAGGTCCCCGGTTGAATATCCGCCTGCCCATTGCTGACGGCCTGCACAAAATTGCCCATACATTCTTCCAGCAGTTCTGTCATGTCGGAAAAGATAGCGGCAAACTTCACGACCTCTGGTGCATGATAAAGGCAGATCGCATTGATGAGCATTTGTTGTGAACGATTTATGGTCATGGTTGTTCCTTCAGCCGGCAGCGAGGTGACTATATAGAGGACTTGCCCGCCGACGACAAACGGCTTTTTTCCAGCAAGGCATTCATGTACATACCCTGATTGTTGTAAATCTTCATCTGATAAGCCACTCCAGAGTCAGTTTCCGATCAGCGTATCAGTACCCATTGACCGGCTTTGTCCTTGTAAAAGCCGAACTTCATGATATGCACCAATTCTTTTTCAGTATCTACAAATAGCACAGGGTGGTACTGCTCCAGATCAACAATTCGTGCCATCCGCCCATTGGCATAAATATCGAGTTTTGTTCCTTCATACTCAAATGAGTCCAGACGTGCACCAGAGTCTTTCAGAATTTGTCCTGTACTCATAAATTTGTGGCCGGCCTCAATATTGTCTCCAAGATAATAGGCGATTGCGTTCTCACGAGCTCGTGCGGCATGAATCGTGTAGAGTGTATTCATGTCCCTTTGCGCATAGGCATCGTAGATCTTTTTGTACTCCATCAAAATTGCTTTAAAATTTTCCTTCGTGTATTCGATGACTTGCCCGTCTTGCCATGCCCAGCGTGGATAGGGGCTTTTAACAGGCAAGGTTTTGCGGGTAACTACAATCTGTTTGTTATAGTCACGCCCGGGAAATTTAAGTGGTTTGCTTGTAACATCGACAACCGGTTCCGGCACGCCGGGTATGACTGCACTGCCTGCCGCTATTTTTTCCAGAGGCTGATTGGGATTGATATGAATATGGCCAACTACATATTTCTTGCCATCACGGTTATCTTTTTCACGCACGTACAAAGTGGCTTTAACTTCTGACTCTTTGTGATAATCAAGCGTTTGGTCATCACCATTAAAAAATGGATAAATGATTATCTTGATTTCATTGAGACCGTCAATTATAGATGTGCCTACTTCAAATTCTGTAGTGCTGTGGCCGCCATACGCATCCTGATCAACATAGATATCATTCAACCTTGCATCAATCCCGACACCGGTCGCGGTCAGCTCCAGGGTATACCATGGTTTTTCGAATGCAGGTATAGGATCGGCAATAATTTCATTCATGGATAAAAGTCCTGAACATACTATCAAAATAAAATATTGAATCTTTTTCATATCTGGTATTTGGCAATATAACGTTTGTCAAAATCAACCTTTCTTGGGCTGATGCAGACATGAAACAGGGGTGTATGATAAAGACAGTTCGCATTGATGAGCATTTGTTGTGAACGATTTATGGTCATGGTTTTTCCTTCAGCCGGCAGTGAGGTGACTATATAGAGGACTTGCCCGCCGACGACAAACGGCTTTTTTCCAGCAAGGCATTCATGTACATACCCTGATTGTTGTAAATCGTCATCTTCAGATCGAGGGCATAGATATAGTAGTAGTCTGAGGTATATTTTTTTTGTTCGGCGTAATGGATAACACCGTCCAGTGTCAGCAGCGCGGCATCAATTTGACCAAGGCGGTAGAGATAAAAACCGCGGTTACAGGCCAGTAAAAAAGAGTCGGGATGCTGGAATGTGCCCTTATAAAGGATACTTTCCGCTGTTTGCAGATCATCAATGGCGGCATAACATTCGGCGAGTTGCCACCAGGATTTTTCATCGGTCAGCTTGTCCCTGACCAGATCATAATATGCTCTGGCCTTGTCAAGATTCTTGTTTTTATAGAAATCTGCGGCTATCTGTTCGACGCGAGGGGTATCGGTCAGGGTATTGTCGCGTATCGCGGCAAATAACAGGCTTTCCAGTTCAGGGGTGAATTCCGCTTTATCGGCAAAATCAGACCATATTTCCTGGATTTCCCATTCAATGGAGTAACGGTCATATGCAGGGTACTTGCGCAGGAATTGCAGGGCAAATTCACAATAGTCGTGCCTGCTTTGCAGATCGCGATAGTCCGAATGCATGCGATCCTCATGCTCCCTCGTGATCTCACGGAACAGATCACTGATATCATCTTCATCCGCCTTTGCCGCTATCAGGGTCCATAGCTGCTGTTCCTGCTCGCGCAGTGTGTCCGTGTCCCTGGTCATGTCATTTCCCCTGTATTTTTACGAAGCGTTCTGTTGCTACGCCGCTCCGAATTCAGTTTTCGATCAGCGGATCAGCACCCATTGACCGGTTTTGTTCTTGTAAAAGCCGAACTTCATGATATGCACCAATTCTTTTTCTGGATCAAAGAATAAGACCGGATGGTATTGCTCCAGATCAACAACTCGTGCCATCCGCCCATTGGCATAAATATCGAGTTTTTTTGCATCAATATTTAATTCAGCCAGATGCGCACCAGAGTCTTTCAGAATTTGTCCTGTACTCATAAATTTGTGGCCGGCCTCAATATTGTCTCCAAGATAATAGGCGATTGCGTTCTCACGAGCTCGTGCGGCATGAATCGTGTAGAGTGTATTCATGTCCCTTTGCGCATAGGCATCGTAGATCTTTTTGTACTCCATCAAAATTGCTTTAAAATTTTCCTTCGTGTATTCGATGACTTGCCCGTCTTGCCATGCCCAGCGTGGATAGGGGCTTTTAACAGGCAAGGTTTTGCGGGTAACTACAATCTGTTTGTTATAGTCACGCCCGGGAAATTTAAGTGGTTTGCTTGTAACATCGACAACCGGTTCCGGCACGCCGGGTATGACTGCACTGCCTGCCGCTATTTTTTCCAGAGGCTGATTGGGATTGATATGAATATGGCCAACTACATATTTCTTGCCATCACGGTTATCTTTTTCACGCACGTACAAAGTGGCTTTAACTTCTGACTCTTTGTGATAATCAAGCGTTTGGTCATCACCATTAAAAAATGGATAAATGATTATCTTGATTTCATTGAGACCGTCAATTATAGATGTGCCTACTTCAAATTCTGTAGTGCTGTGGCCGCCATACGCATCCTGATCAACATAGATATCATTCAACCTTGCATCAATCCCGACACCGGTCGCGGTCAGCTCCAGGGTATACCATGGTTTTTCGAATACAGGTATAGGATCGGCAATAATTTCATTCATGAATAATAGTCCTGAAAATGCTATCAAAATAAATTGTTGAATTTTTTTCATATCTAGTATTTGGCAATATAACGTTTGTCGAAATCAACCTTTCTTGGGCTGATCCAGACATGTTCTTTGGGGTGTGCCTTAACAGTTGCAGTTTTAGCGAGGGGATTAAATCCAGTAGAAGATTTTTTCTCACCCTTGATATCTTTCTCAGGTTTCGCCGCACCTTCTATATAGGCTTTTATACCATTAAACATGAATTTTGGTTTCCAATAGAGCCCGGTTTCATCATCCTTGAATTCCAGACCAACATCAATGCTGGATTTGATGCCAATGCCGGCGACAATCTCAATTTTTACCTTCAAGAGATGACCGTCCACCTTGATTTCACCTTTGGCTTCGAACCCAAAACTGAATTCAACAGGTACACCGGTAACAGCAGTCACGGTTTTATTGCTGCCTTCGACGCCAAATTCCGCTTTCAGCTCGCCGGATAAACTCAGGATGATTGATGCCTTGGCTTTTAGGTGTGCCCAGCTTTCCTCACTTCCCCAGCCTTCCTCCATGTTTTCCAGTAACTTATCGATAATATTTTTACCGACGGCGCCGCCTAATAGGGGGGACAGCAGAATGGGTAGTATATCGACTTCGCCACTGAGTTTTATGAATGGATCCGCCTTGAATTTAACACTGAAATCACGGGTGATTTCAGAAGGCGAGGCGTTTTTTTCGGCTATTTTTGAGGAAAACTCTACAGCGAAATTTGGCCAGGTTATCTCTATCGCTGGTTTCCGACCTTCATCAAACTTGCCAATGATATCCTGAAGTGCGTTTGAAACGGATTCAATTTCGCTAACCGTATCCTTGACTGTGTCGAGAAATTCAGTGGATATTTCAGGCTGGTTGTCTTCCTGGATTAGCTTTAATGAACCACCAAAAGAGAAACGTTTCTTGCTGAGTTCTTTTTTGAAAGCACCCTTCTTATCTGAATCTTCAACAATTTTTGCTGAACCGCTGCCCATTCCAAGATGAACAGTGCCAACCAATTGAACATTGGGATAGACTTCAATAGCAACACCAGAACCGGCATTTTTCAGTTTGTCTTTATCACAAGAAGCATGATTAACTTCAAAGCGGCGAGGCGTAATATTATCCATCCATAAATATTTAAGAAAACCGAAATGTAAACTCACTTTTTCACTCGGCGTGTTAATTACTGCCTTAACGCCCTCTTTTTCGTGATCTACAATTTCGCCAGAGTTGTCCGTGGTTTTCAGATGGCCTTTTTTGTGTGTTCCGCAGATATCAGAAATATCAGATTCTATGATGATTTGATCAAGTAATTGTTGCTTGTCTTCATCAAGCATTTTCTTGGTGGATGAAACAACCGCGAGAGTTGGCATATGTTTTGTGTCTGGCGTTACTTCAACAGTTCTGCCATGTCGGCATGAAACTTTAAAAGACTGCCTCTTGCACTCAGGTTTTTTTTCTTCCTCCGCGTCGGTCTTTTTTTCCACAACTTCTGCCGCTACGGGGGCGGCTCCGGCACTGTCCATCTTCACATGGCCTGCGCTGCTGCCTGGTGCAGCGGCCGGTGCTTCCTGTTTCGGGACGGATGTGGTGTCCTTGACCACTACCACAATCTGTTTGGCCGCCATGGCCTTGGCGATGGCGGCAGTGACGGCAGTGCCGTCAACCGCAGTGGCGGGCAACGAGACATCCAGGGATTTGGCCATGGCTTTCAGCTGTTTTTCATCCATGCCCAGCTTGTCGAGATAGGCATGGGCTTCATCGGCTTTGGAAAATTCCTTCAGGGCTGACCGGTCATGACTCAATTTGGCGCCGGCGTCCATAAACTGATGGCGTTTGCCATCCCTGGTCTTGATGGTCCGATCCTTGGCCGTGGCCTGTTGTTTCGCCTGGGACATGACCGGATAGAGTTTGAGATGCCCGCTGGCCAATAACTCACCAATATGGTCCTCTTTATTGGCGCAGTGGGAAGGCATGGGGCCGCAGCGATGGACCAGATCATCCCAATATCCCATCGGAACCCGCAGACTGCGAATAAAACTCTGGGCCTCAATGGCGTTAGAAAACTGTTTGCAGCTCAGTTCACCCACAATCACCGGATCACCCGGTCCGTGGAGTTTGTATGTGTGGCCGTGCGGGTCTTGGAGAATCGTTGCGCTGAACATGGTCTTCCCTGCTGGATTTATTTCTTGGTTAATTCTGAAACACAAAATATACATGATCCAAAACAGGAATTCATAGCGGAAATCGACAGGATTTGACCTGACATGGTTATAATTTGTCCAGAGTGCCGCCGGGGCATGGGATGATGCATCAGCAGGGTGGGATATCGAGTCAAAAGATTAGAATCTGTCTAAATAATTGAAACAAAACATAATTAACCAGTTTCTAAACCACAAGATAATTGTACAATCAGGATCGGTAAAAACGTGGTTGTCACCACGTTGAAAGCTTCGAAAAGGCAAGGCCTCAGCAGCGTCTGCGGCCACGCAAAGTCACTGGCACGGTCCATATACTATATATATGTACCGCTGCGACAGGACTCCCGAAGAGCATGGAGAGCATCGTCACCTCATCAGGGGGGCGGTCAAAAGGAAAACGACGGTGGGGGCCGTTATGAATCAGCAAGTACTTGTCGCCTTCTTTGCACAGTGGACATTCGTTGGACCGACCGTGCATGAGTCTGCTCAATCTCTTTAACTTGTCAAATTCATTGAGAAGAAATACTTTCCAGTTTTGTGACAGTGATTCCCCATCCCTCCGGCGGGCGGTGCTTCTTGATGTAATCTTCGATTCTGTCATCAAAGATCAACAACTCCGGAGAACTCAGTTCTCGAAACATATATGCGCCTTTAACCTTGCCGGGGTCAATGACAAGTTTTTCATAATCAATTAGGGCGGGGACGCCCTCATCATCTGAACCTCCCATCAGTATCGCACCTTTTGAGTGTTCTTTATTGGCGGCATTAATCAAGCCAATGACATTAAAAGCAAAAAAGCCGGACCATTCCTTATTGATTTTACTATTGGTTAACACTGCCGGGAAAAGTTGAAAATTGTCAATGCTTGCATGTTGTAGTAATTCAATGAAATTAGGACTTACTACCGGAACTGTGCCTGAAAAATAATGGCCTGGATGATCTTCTGCCGGGCAAGCAATTTCGAATTTCAACGGTTCAGAGATTTTAAGTTTGAGATATCGACCAGAAAGAAATGAAATATTTGAACCTAGATCGAAATAATAGTCCCTGGTCGGGTATTTGTGAAATAAACTTTCACCAAGAATAAAGTAACCCATTGTATATACCTGATTTAATATTCAACCTTTGTATGATGCGGACAAACCGGATAGTGGTAAATCCAGGCCAAATCGGAGATAAAAAGTGTCCAGTTTTCCCTGTTGCCTGATATATGTGTTTTCGCCAATTCGGATAAACGATCAAGCGCCTCATTGACGCGAACGCTGGGTTGAACTTTATCCTTCTTTTTGTCGCCTTCTTTGCAAAGAGGGCACTCATTGGACCAACCCGTCATCCGCTCATTCATTGTTTCGAGTTTGTTTATTAAAAATTCATCGTAGGCCATATGTAATCGTTCATCATCCGGTACTTCCACCCATTTTCCATGATCATCTTTTATTTTTTCCTTTATGTTGTGACCTCCCTTATGAAACTGCAGGCGCAGTTCACCCAGTCCGGCACGGACAGCAGCACACGTCATGGCGGCGTTTCCACCGGCCGGTGTGATCATGCTTATCTTTGCAAGATATATTTTGGACTGGTTGGTCATGGTTCAAACAGGATTTCCTGGTTTTACAATGTATATGGCGTTTGTGCGCGGCTTGATAGTCGGGCCAATCGACATTAACTATTTATACATGAAAGTGGCCTGATTGAATAGAAACCCCGGCGTACATGAAAAATACAAGACTGGTTCCTTACGAAGAGCTAAATGGATGGCGCCAATCCTGTTGGATTTATCGATCAAACATGGAACCATTTCACACTTTGCCTCGTGTCTGGTACTGTGTGAAGGTAGAAAAACCGGAAATTGGAATGAGTCTTATTCTGATTTCCGGTTATTTTTTGACCAAATATAGAGTGCATAATCCCTAAAATAATTGTAGTATTTCACCTGTGAAGAGTAAGCAAAGGATTGCATTTTGCAAGATGTCTCTCACAGTTGTTGCGGTGCTGTATATGCTCAATTAATATACAGCCTTTATGGAAATACGCAGTAATACTGGGACAGTCTCAAAGCGAAAGCACTGGAGTATTGAGGCGGTTCTCAGGTAAGGCATTGCGTGGTGCGAGCCACGTTTAACGCTCCGAAAAGGCAAGGCCTCAGCAGAGTCTGGGGCCACGCAAAGTCACTGGCACGGTCCATATACTATATATATGTACCGCTGCGGCAGGACTCCCGAAGAGCATGGAGAGCATCGTCACCCCCTGGGTGACGCTCAAAAGGAAAACGACCTCGGGGGTCTCAATGAATCAGCAAGCACTGAATACTGTTGATACGGCATACGGCGTTAATCCGTCCGGTTTTGCCTGTGGCTTGCTGTCGCATTCTCCCTCATTGCAGCTTACTCAACCCCGTTCCGGTTTCATGCCGGAACGGGGTTTTGTTTTTTTCCGCCACCAAAAATAATTGACGACCGTCACACAAAACCAAAAGGAAGGATATCAGTCATGAAAGCCATCTTCACACTATCAAAACTTACAAAAACCGTTGCACTGTTCACCATGCTGGCCATGTTGTTGGGGGTGCAGGGGTGTATACATGATAAAAAGAATGCAAATGCGACCGGGTTCTATGATAGCGGTTCAATCACCGAATTATCCGTTTCTGATTTGCAGGTCATGATCAATGGCAACCGGATGATCCTGATGAGCGTGGCGACAGGTTTACTGTATGACGGAACCATTACCATGAATGAGAGAAGTTTTACCGGCACGCTGACTGCATTTCAGGGGGGGGTAAGCCCAACATCCGTTACGGTGAGTGGTGTGGTTATTATAAAATCCAAAATCACCGGTACAATTACCGGTGGCGGTGTCGCGTTGGATGGTTCGTTTACTGCGGATTATTCCACTGAAAATGCGCAGCAGGCTGCAGCAACACGGATTGATAACGTGGGGAATAATTATTGGGCAGGAGTATTGTATACAGGGCCAAATGTTCATGGGTTCTCAATTGATAACACCGGAAAAGTTTCACATTTTGATATCACCATAACTGGTCCATTCTCAGGTTGTGCAATTATTGTAGATACTAGCAATATCACACCAATTGCGGGTACTAACATGTTTACTATTACAGTGTCATGGAATACATGTGATAACGCAGCCGTTGATGGGACGTATACAGGAATGGTTGCAATTAAAACTGTTACAAATTCAGATGATACATTAGCTGTTGCATTATCAAACAGCGTAGCAGGCGTAATAAGTAATTACTCTTATACAACATTTTAATTTTTTGGTCGGTGATGGATACGATGTGTCCATGAGTAAGTTTTAGCAGTTAATTTTGATACGTTTTGAGTAGTACGGGGATAAGTTATGAAGTCTGGTATTATGGATAAAGGTCGTCGTGTGCTGGCATGGACGCAGGCATCGGTGTTAACGGTGTTGTTTACCAATTTGGCATGGATTCCCTACGCGCAGGCTGCGCCCACCGGCGGCACCGTGGTGGGTGGCAGTGGCAGTATCAGCCAGAGCGGCGCCAACACCACCATCAACCAGACCAGCCAGAACATGGCTATCGACTGGTCCAGCTATAACGTCAACACCGATGAACGTGTGCAATATATCCAGCCTAACCGTTCCTCTATCTCCCTCAACCGTATCCTGAGCAATACGGCCTCTGAAATCCGCGGCCGCATCGACGCCAACGGTCAGGTGATCCTGGTCAACCCACACGGAATGGTGTTTACCGATACCGCTGTTATCAACGTGGGCGGTATCGTGGCCTCGGCCCTGGACATCCAGCCCTCAGCCTTTATGAACGGTGATTTCATTTTTAATGATATTCCCGGGACAGAAGGCAAGGTGGTCAACAGCGGTATCATCAATGCGTCCGTGGGTGGCAACGTCACCCTGCTGGGCAAACAGGTGCAAAACGACGGCCTGATCATGGCCAAACTGGGTTCAGTCAATCTGGCCGCCGGTAAGGAAGCGGTCCTGACCTTTGATAATGAAGGGCTGGTGGGGGTGAAGATCACCAAGGAAATCCTGCAGGAAGAGATCGGCATCGATCCGGCCGTGATTAACAACGGCAAGATCAACGCCGAAGGCGGCCGCGTTCTGTTGACCGCCAGTGTCAGTCAGGATGTCTTCTCCCAGGCCGTCAACAGCAACGGCCTGAATCAGGCCACCAGCGTCGTGGTCCATCCCGACGGTACCTTCACGCTGGGTGGTGGTGCTGACGTGATTAACTCCGGGACGATTGATGTCTCCAAAACAACCGACACGGCCAACGACCCCAATGTCGCCCGTATTGTACTGATTGGCGAGAACGTCACCAGCAGTGGCAAGATCCGCGCCGATAACATCAATGGTAACGGTGGTGAGATTGAACTGCATGCCAATAACACCACCCTGTTAACCGGTGAGAGTTTGGTTTCGGCTCGTTCTGATACAAATGGTCAGGGCGGTATCGTCAAGGTACTGGGCAACCATGTTGGTCTGTTTGATCAATCCGTGGTGGATGTCTCCGGTGATCTGGGTGGCGGTCAGGCGCTGATTGGCGGGGATTATCAGGGTAATAACCCGCTGATGCGCAATGCCAATCGGACAATCATCGCACCGGGCGCCAATGTTTATGCGAATGCCCTGACCAATGGTGACGGCGGCAAGGTCATCTTGTGGGCCGATGACTATACTCTGTTTTACGGTAATCTCTTTGCCCGTGGTGGCAGTGGATCCGGCAATGGTGGTTTTGCGGAAGTCTCTGGCAAGAACTATCTGGAGTTTCATGGGGATGTTGATCTTACTGCGCTCATGGGTTCAAATGGTGTTCTTTTACTTGATCCAAAAAATATTACAATTAGCTCAGGACCAACAAGTGGTGGCACATTCCCCGCTCCCAATCAGTTTGATCAGTTTTCTGATCTGGCGAGTACAAGTACAAATTTAAATAGTGTTGCTCTATCCAATCAATTGAATTCTTCCTCCGTACGCCTGCAAGCGAATACAGATATCAGTATTGAAGCAAATATTACTGGATCAAACTCACTGGAATTGTACGCCGGTCGTTCGATTAGTATTGCCAACAATGTTCAGATCAATCTTGGTCTCAGAAATAACGAGCAATTTTATGCCGAGATAAATGCAACGGGTGCAAACGCGGCAAACCGTGATGCCGGGTTGGCAACTTTTACTATGGGTGCAGGTTCTTCTATCAATATTATTAGTGATGTAAATGATGATCCAAGTGGAAATATTGTAATTACCACGGGTAACTTTACAGGGAATAATATAGGCGATATCACACTGCAAACCTTAAATACATCCAGCCCGGGTGGCGATAATTCTGGTGATATCACGGTTACAAACAGTGTTGGCGATATTGTTTCTAATAGCCAAATACTGGCTGAAGGAAATTCAACATCAGTAAATGGTGAAAGAGGCGGCAATATAACTTTAACAGCAACTTTAGGAAATATATCAATTAACTCTGGTGCAACTATCTCTGCAATAGGCGGAAGTGGTGAGGGTGCACAGGATGGTGAAGTTGGCGATAATGGTGGGAATATCACTTTAACAGCAGGAAATGATATTACGATCAACGCAACTCTTGCTTCAGATGGTGGCCACGGTGGGGATTTTGGAACTGGTGGATCTGGTGATTTTGCCGGCGCTATTACTATCAATGCAGGAAATGACCTTAATATCAACTCTGCAATTACCGCAGATGGTGGAGATGGACGTGGTACTGGAAATAGAAATGCCGGGAATGCAGGAACAATAAATTTAACGGCAGGGAATAATCTGACCGTTACCGCTACAGTTTCGGCAAAAGGCGGTAATGCGGTAAATAACGGTGATGCTGGTGATGCCGGTAATGTAACGTTAACTGCAGGAAATGATATAACCATTTCACAAAATATATCATCGTATCGGGGGCTGCTCCCTGGTACAGGGGTGATCGGAGCAGATGCAACGATTACCCTGAATGGTGATGCCGGCGATAACATTTTCAACATTAACGACGGCGCTCAGCTCTATGCCACCACGGTTACCCTGAATGGATTGGGTGGCAATGATACGCTCGTTGCAGGAGGTGCAACCGGTTCAACCAACATCTGGACTATCAACGGCTTAAATGGCGGTATTCTGGATAATTCAAATGGTGTCAATTTTACTACTCCTGATAATGAAAATTTGACCGGTGACATCAACTTCTCCAATATAGAAAGCCTCACCGGCGGTCTCCAGCAGGATACTTTTGACCTCACGGCAGGTAATATTCAGGGTTTGATCGATGGAGGCGCGGGCGCGACTGATTCGTTGACGATCACTCCAAATAGTCGCACAGTACGATTGGGGAATGTGGCCATTGCGGATGCTGTTCTGGACCCGTTCCTTAATGTCAATAACGTTGAAACCATCACCGCAGGCGGTGGTACCAACACAATCATCAGTGCTGCTGATCAGGGCTATACCTGGACAGTCGATTCCAATACCACAGGAATTGTAAAACCGACAACAGTCTTCACAGCTGAAAATACCGTAACATTTGGGAACTTCACTGTTTTGACGGGTGGAGATAATATCGATACCTTTAATATCAGCGCGGACAAGACCTGGACTATCAACGGAGGTGTCGGTGCAGATATCTTTAATATCAGTTCCAATTACACCGGCAATATATCCGGTGGTGCAGATAACGATACATTCAATATCACTGCACTCGGTTTGAACAGCATGACCCTGTTCGGTGACACCGGCGACGATACACTGGTTGCTGCCAATGAGGGCAACGATTGGTCGATCGTAGACTTTGATGGCGGTGGCGGTTCTGTTGCTGACGGCATCAATGACGGTACCCTGAATGGAGGTATAGAGTTCGTCGATATCGAGAATCTGACCGGTAATGAGGCTGTCGATACCTTTACCATTCAGGCCGGGGCGGATATTGACGGTTTGATCGACGGGGGCACACATACTACTGATGTGAATGTGGTGGATACGTTGACGATCACTGATGCCGGTAAAACAGTCGAATTGGGTATCCGTACAACCTATGATCCAGCCAGGATCAGTGTCCACAATGTAGAGACAATTACTGCTTCTGGAACCGGTAACACGATCATCGGTGCAGAGCAGAACAATTTCTGGACGGTAGATGGTGTCAGCGCACGTGTGGCAGGCACAGAAACCTCTCCGCCGGCTGACACGGTGGTCACCTTTGCGAATTTCGATGCGATCCAGGGTGGATCATTAAGCGATCAGTTTGATCTGAGCGTGGACTTTGGCGGTACGATTACCGGTGCAGCAGGCACGGATACATTTAACCTGACTGCTTCCCAGACGGGAAGCATGAGCGGTGGCGATGACAGCGATACCTTTAATATCAATGCCGAGAATATTACTTTAACGATCAACGGCGGCACTGCCGGCACGACCGATGTGGATACAGTTGTGGGCGCGGACTCGACCTCTATCAACACCTGGTCTTTCAACAGCTATACCACGGCCGATGGCAGTAACGGTACGCTGACCAATAGCGGCGGGACTGTGACCTTTAATAATATCGAAACCGCCACCGGCGGCACCGGTGCGGATCAATTTACGGTTACCGCCACGGGTGGTATTGATACCCTGTCAGGCGGTTCGGCCAGCGGCGATGAGCTGGTGGTGAACAGTCTTGCTGCGGATACCATCAACTGGACGATCAGCAGTGACAATGCCGGTTCTGTTGCGACAAACAAGGTGGGCAGCTTTACGCAGATCCAGACCCTGACCGGTGGTGATGGTGTGGACAATTTTGACATCAGTGGTGCGATGACCACAATCAGTGGTAGCGGCAATGCCGATGATTTCAATATCAATGTCGCCACGACAGCAACGATCAATGGTAATGGCGGGAATGACACATTTGATATCTTCGCCAATGTGAATGCCGGTGGTTCATTGAACGGTGGTGACGAGAACGATAC
>JAOUNS010000029.1 GCA_029880855.1 Gammaproteobacteria bacterium | reverse complement strand
TCACCAAAGAGATCAGCATCAACGTCAAGCACATCGGCGCCGGCAATGATCCCTGGGGCAACTACCGCGCCGGTTTCGAAGGCTCAACCACACTGACCCTGGCCGACTTTGGTATCAACTACAACCTCGGCCCGGCCTCACGCACCGTGGAAATGTTCCTCTCGGTTGAAGGTATTCGTCGCAAGTAATAATCAGGGCGGAAGTTTTTCTGCCTGTCATAACAAAGCCGCGCAGCAAGCGATTGTTGCGCGGCTTTTTATTTTACCTGGAGTTTTGTTTCGCGCGTCACTGCGTGGCTACCGTTCCTTCTCCCTAAGGGAGAAGGGCAGGATGAGGGGATAAATTTACATGCCTGTTGTCCTTTAGATGTTTTCATTCCGCCCTCCGCTACGCGGCTTTGGCGGGTGACTTTCTCTTGCGCGACCAAGAGAAAGTCACCAAAGAGAAGGCCGCCCTGGCTGCCATAAGCTGTGATTGGTTTTGATTTTTGCCTGTGTTTGACAAAAGGGCCGGTCGCTCCCGGCATCCTGCCTCCCGCGACATTAGTCCATCCATGGACGTCATCCATGCCCTTTGTCAAACAGCGACATCCTGTCGCACCTCTATCGATGCAAAAATCAAATCCAATCACATGGCAGCAAAGGGGATGATCCTCGCGGAGAGGTTCTTGTTTAAAGCAGGAGGGGAACTATAGTGACGAAGAGGTTAAAGAATAATCCCTCCGTCACCTTATATATTTGTTGAACTCGATGTGGTGAAATGTAATTCATCTCTATGACGTCCTGATTACGGTCAGGAGTTAATCACCACCACATCCACCACCACACCCTCCGCCATCACCGCCGGCATCTCCATCACCCGCACAACCACCACCGCATCCTATGTGGCCGACACAATATTTGTCGTCTATATCTGTGCAATTCAAAGAGTATTTAAAGCCATCAGGTATATTTAAATCAGAATCAATGGAAAATAACACAGGGAGCCTGGGTGCAGTTTGTGGGTCCATGCCTTCTCTTTTGCACGATAACCGCCACGCCCTTTTCATGCCATCTTGCGCTACAGTCCTGGATTGCATCGCCTCAGCGGGTGTGTGGTGAAGAAATCGCCCAAATGCCTGGTGACAAAATTCCTGATACTCTCTGGTGAATAGAATGAATTCGTGCCAGGCCACATCCACAACTTGCGAGGGCATGGAAATCATTCTTAATTTGGCCATATTGCAAATAAGAAAATATTCTTTTAACGCTCTGATGACTTTTTTTGTGTCATCTTCACTTAAATGAGGATAGGTGGATATTATATTGGCTTGTACTTTGTTGGGTATCTCATACCAGTTAATAAATGTTTCTCGTTTCTGGATTGTGGACTCCCTGACGATCTGATAGAAAAAGAAAAGTACCGGAATTATTATGAAAATGAGAATTATAATATCCATTTTTCCTCCTTGCTTATGCCTTGTGTTGTCGTCAAAGACAAGGGGTGAGAGAACGGCCCCAGACAATGCTAATATTCGAACTGTCTTATATAGGTGTAATCATTCTCTGCTCGTGAGTATACCTTCTATTTAATGCAGGAGGTTATATCTGGAGTACTCGAATCATTGCGTGATGCGAACAAAATTACCAAAATAGTGTCAGAATGGTAATTGTTTCTTACAGGCAGGGGTACGTATATGAGGTGGAGTTATATTTCGTCCGCTGCTGCGCGGCTGAGACGAGTGAAAGTGTTTTAATCCCTCTCCCACCAGGGAGGAATATTTGGGGTCAGAGTAAAAACTCTTCTTCAATCTTCCGCTTTGGCTTCGGACCTCGCTTCAACGGCCTAACTCGTCGTCCTGTCAGTCGCTCTATCTCCTGCTTAAACCTGTCATTACCCAGTGCCATGCCCTGATTTGTGGACTGTCTAATTTGATTGACCAGATTTTCATTAAAATGCGCTTTGAACAACTCTCGATATGCTGCCGTTCGCTTTGCCTGGGAGTGACCTAATGTCAGATAAACGGGGTGGGGCGTCCAGAGTTTAATCTCTTGCCCTAATCCATTAGCGTGATAACTTGACCAGATATAGTCATCTGGTGAATTCACCATTCCTGCCCTCACAGGATTGAGTTCAATATACCTCTGGCAAGTCAACAGGTAGTTTTCTTCATCCACTACACAAGATTTAAAGCGCCCTTCCCACAGAGTGCCCGTGCGTTTATAACAGAAATTGAAATATTGCACATACTTTCTGCCAAGCATCTGCATCATCCTTGTTAGACCATCCCCGGTTTCTGGTGTGGCTAACAAATGAACATGATTTGTCATAAAGACCCAGGCATGGATGGCAACCCGGTATTTGTGTGAATATTCAGCAAGCCAGTGTGCGTAGGCGGCAAAATCCTCTTCAGAACCAAAACAGGCTTGGCGATTATTTCCCCGCTGGATTATGTGCTGCGGGATGCCGGGCAGGCAAAGACGTGGTAAACGAGCCATATATCTTCCTTGATAATGTGAGTCGAACCGCTAATATAACCATCATGGCTTGTGAGTTCAATGAGTTTTTACTCTGACCCTAAATATCCTCAGCACGTTTAATCTCACTCGACCTCATTTTTTTGAGATTTCCTTGCGAAATTAAATGACCATCCTGAACTAGCTTTTCCACCCGCATACCAAAAAAGGTATCTGGAACATCTAAAAGTACACCAGCCTGATCTGACAGCTCGATAGCTTGCGCTACCACCATAGCTACCTTTTTCCATTTATTCGTTGTACTTAATAAAAGCCACTCATCTATCTTATTAATATCCGACTCACCAAGAGCACTCACAATCTCTTTATCTTCATCGGTTAATAAATATTCTTCTTCTGTTTCTTCATCGCTCATATGTTTTTTACAAATCTAACGACAAGCTAAGCGGCCGCCGCAGTTCGGCGGTCCGATTTGAGCGCCTTGTTATGCCTATTTTTTAGATACATTTCCATTTTTGTCACCAATAAAATCGGTTTTGACATTTTTTAATCTTGTAGTTTCATCTGGTGATGAGAGTATTTTCCACTCATTGTCTTTGACATATTCTTCACCGTAATTTTCGTCTTTCGATTCTTTTAGAAAATTGTATTGAGCCTCTCTGAGAGATTCTCCATTAGCACCACCTTCGTAATCGGGATCTTTAAATTGTACGAAGTCATCTTCCCATCCGCAAAGCTCACAAATTTCATAGGTGCCCGGCGGTTTTTCTTCTAGTGTTTTATAGCCACAGCAAGGGCATGTGTACATTATTTGTCTCATTGTTGTTTAGGCATAACGCCAAGCTAAGCGGCGCGCGTTAGCGCGTCCTTGCTTGATCGCCTTGTTATGCGTGTATGGCACGAAGCTCATTTACCACGCCTTTATAATCTTTGCCCACCAAGCCAAGGTTTTGATGAAAACGAAAACCTGACTTTTTGATCTGAGCAGCGTCCAATGCTTGACCGGCATGATTAGCTGCCTGCTCGTTGTTACCGCTTGCGGCGGAAATGATTGCCTTTGCAGCATGCCACCGAAAATGATCGACTGGAAACATTAACCGCTCCTGATGCTCATCTAGGATTTCGTTGGCAGACTGATATAAGTTAGTAAGTTTATTCTCTACGATGAGCAGTGGATAGAGAATATATGCATCGGTTTTTAGATTTGGAAATGCCGACTCTCGTTCTAAGGCCTTACCATAAGAGTCGATTGCATTTTCGATTTCACCTTTAGCGATATATGCAGTCGCCATATCACAGTAAGCCTGAGCATGATCGAAGTCACCGTTTAGCTCGAAGTATTGTTCTAGTAGTGAAAGTGCAACATCAGGTTCTGTACTGGCAATGGTACAAGCCTGGATTCGCAAATACTGTTCTTTTCGGCGAGCACGCTTAAGCTTCTCGAAGAACTTGCTTTCAATTTCTTCGCTCCACTCTTCGTTCCTATACCAATCTTCGCTACTCACTCGTTATTTCCTTTACGCATAACGACAAAATAACTGGTGGGCGAAAGTGGCGGAATTTTTGCGGGTTTTGCAAAAATTGCGACGCTTTTGACCATCCATGTTGATTTTCTTGTTAGGAGCATTCATTTTAATAAACGAAATTCTCCACTACCTAGCCAATGGCCTAAATAACCAGGACTCACAACGTAATCAGTTTCGCTTACTTTTATATGCCCCTCAAGAGTCAAAATTGCTGGACTGTGGGTAAATTTTCTTATGCATTCGAGCAATATCATTCCGTCTGTTATTTCAGCTACTTTTATGGCTATAGTAGCTAACAAAACATGTGACGATTGGTTATTACACATTGCACACAGTATGATGATGTCTTTTGGTTTCCATCCAGCTAAATCGAATGTTTTATCTTCTTCATCGAGTTCTTCACCAGATGCTATTAAAAATGGTTGGCCAGAAATCCAAAAGTTTTCGCCTTCAATTTCTGATGATATCGTCTCTATATAAGTCCAAATTTCTGACTTTTTATCCTCGTCGAGAATGTCTTTTGTATAAATTGTCAAACAAGGACCAGCCATTATTGCTCCTAACGTTTAAACTCAGCCGAGCCGCTTTTTGGCGTCGGCTGGAGTGCGTTGTTATGGGATTTATTTGACAACCCCAGAAACAAACAGCGCAAAATATATTAACAACACAAGGAATAAAAGCACTATAAGTACAGTATTGACGCCGAAACAAAGGCCACTAAATGCTATTAAAGCAGCTGCAATAGACAAAATACTTAACCACCCGTCTCGCCACTTATGAAATGGGTTTTTATGTACAAACGCTCTTGCTGCAACAGGTAGCAAGAACACAAGACCTAGGACAATAAAGAAGTGATCCCATGAATATTTGAGATCACCGCCTATTTTGTATTTTGTATTTACAATTCCAAGCAAAATGTAGAAAGCAAACATTGCAACCAGTTCTAACGAGTCAGCAATAAACATTTGCCATCTGTAGCCTGCATAATCCAAGGTGTTTTCTATGTGCTGGCTGCTAAAGTAAAGAATTAGAAATGCGGCGAAACCAATGCTATATGCATCTGGTTTTTGGTCAGCGACTGATAGCGAACTCACAAAGGAAAATAACAAAGTCCCCAAAACTGCTGGATACAGTAGCGTATACATCCAGCTATGTAGTTTTTTTATGGGAGTAATTACTTCATTGCACATTGTTATTCCCCATAACGCTTGGGTAAGGGGCCGAGCGAGTAGCGAGGTCCCAGCCCGCGTTTTTTGCGGGCGATCTTGACCCGATTGTTATGTGTTTTTCTCCATATACTGCTTAAGATCACTGATGCTCTCCGCAATTTTATTAGCGTACCGTAATTCCATACCTATGGCTGGGACCGTATAGACTGTACCTGAGCCATCTACGACTAAAAGTTCGTTACCACCGTTTGAACCAAAGGCTATATAACCCGGAAGATATTCAGCGAGCTTATAATCTTTATTATATTCTTCGAGATTCTCAGGCTCCCAGATTATGTACCATAGAGGATCAATAGATAATTCCCCCTCTACAAATCCTTCTTCTCTTAGTTCTTGTATCGCGATTTCTAAATTCATTGTTTACACATAACGATTAGATAAGCGGCGTGTGCACCAGGTTAAAAAAAGCGCGATCTTCAAAACACGTCCGCTTTATCGACTTGTTATGTTTTTTAGTCGGCGCGCTCATTTTTGGATTTAAAACCTCTATGGT
>JAOUNS010000022.1 GCA_029880855.1 Gammaproteobacteria bacterium | reverse complement strand
AACAAGAATCTTGCCGCAAGGATCGGCCCCATCATCGGCGAGTGGTTGAGATGCATTTCATCATCAAATAATCGCGGCAGGGATGCCGCGCATTGGCAGAGGGGCAGGACGCCCCTTCTGCCAATGATCAGGATGAAATCCATCGCAACCACGCTTCAGCCGATGGGGTGTCCTTTCTTTTGGTGACTTTTCTTTGGACACGCAAAGAAAAGTCACTCGCCAAAGCCGCGCAGTGGCGGGCGAAACAAAGTAACATTGAATGAAAATGCGATACTCGCCTCCACCATGTAGTTTCGATAAATACCAAAACCCGCCGGCAATTATTTCTTGCTGTCGGCCTTTATAAAATACTCCCCCGGCTCCGTCAGATTTTCCGGTTGTTCGGCTTTCCATGTCGTTACCAGTTTTCCATCCTTGCGCAGCAATTCAAACAGCACGGCATCCACTTTGTATATCTCGATCCCAAAAGGATTCTTGACTGAACCATCGGCGTATGACTTAAACCTGACTAAAAGTTGATCGCCTTTGGCATCAGCGCGGCATTTGATTCTGTCCATGGTCTGATAACCGTCGATGTTGAGTGTGCAATCTGTTTTGCTGACGCTGAGTTCATACATCAACATGATAACTGAGCCGCCAACCGTCGTACCCAGTGAGGTGTGGTATTCGTATTTCCCATCCCACTCCTCCGCCGCATTGACTGAGTTGGTGAATAATAGTCCGATGATCAGCAGACAGTGGTACATGTATCGTTGCATAGGGTAAATCTCGTTGAATTCCGGCCATTCCGTGTCGTCATTTTGGCAGATCTTCCACCAAAATCCCCTTGCCCCTTTCCCATAATCGGCGTATGGTTTTTACAGGACACCACCAAAAGAGGGATTTGTCATGTTGGTTGTGGAAGGAATTGCCGGGGAGAAGGCCCGGTATACTGTGAACGTGGAGCACGTTGAGTCGCCGATTTTAGCCAACCCGGTTGTTAAACCGGAGGAAGATGTCACAGCGCTGGATGATTCAGCCATGGATTTGCAACAGTGCTTTCGACAGGAAATGCTGTTTTTCTAATCCAATTCAGCGGGCTGTTTCGTCGCAAATCGTTACAAATCCGGCGGGGGCCGGGCTTGTCGGGGGTGTTTATGTACTAGAATTGAGGTATAGTTCACACTCGATCTCACGGAGCAGTCACACTGATGTTACCTGCATTCGCTCACTCTGCCGTCGATTCCGCTGTGGAAAGTCTTTGTAATGAAGGTTGCAAGGCTGTACATGGCTATATTGAACAATTGGAACAAAACCATCCCATCGCGCTGTTGAATGGTTTGACTGACAGAGAAAAACAGCAGGTACTGGCGGAGTTGCGATCAATTATGGCGGTATATGACCGCTGTCAGTGTCAGTAAGCCCCCTTCCCAACCCCTCTTTTCTGTAGAACCCATCTCAAAATTGTTGTACTTGGTGATACGGCGTTAATAATGAACTCAAAATGCTCGTTTACTGCGTGTAACATTCGCTCACGCCCATCCATGGGCTTCGCGAAATAAGTACAATCCATGTACAAAACTCCGCTTTTTCGTTCATTATTGCCTTGTCTCACCTGCGCTCACGACATTTTGAGATGAGTTCTAATTAATTCTGCTCTCTACAAATAAGACGACCAGTCCACATTCTGATCCCCGAAGACGAAGAAGTGGGGATTTAATAAACATTCCTTGGTGTTGTAACGCAACCTTTCCATGTTGGTGTCGGTGATCAGGCCGCCCGCTTCTTCCACAATACATTGCGCTGCGGCGGTGTCCCATTCCGAAGTCGGTCCCAGTCGCGCATAAACATCAGCCTTACCCTCCGCCACCAGACAGGATTTGAGTGCGCTGCCCATGCTGAGCACTTCGGTGTCACCGATGTTTTCCAAAAAGCGGCTGAAGTCCACTGTGCGGTGAGCGCGGCTGCCGGCGACAATCACCGGGCTGCGGCATTTCTTTTTCACCTGTATGCGGCGCGGTTTGTTACCGCCGGCCTTTTTATAGGCACCCTGTCCCCTGCTGGCGAAATAACAACACTCCAGTTCCGGCGCATGGACCAGACCAAGGATAGGCAGGCCGTTTTCAATCAGGGCGATGTTGACGGTGAATTCATCGGTGCGGTTGATGAATTCGCGTGTACCGTCCAGCGGGTCCACCAGCCAGTAGAGGCTCCACTGTTGCCGTTCACTGAAGGGTATGTCATGTGCTTCTTCGGAGAGGATGGGAATATCGGGGGTCAGCTTTTGCAGCCCGTTCTGAATTATCTCGTTGGCCTCCAGATCGGCCTGGGTCAGCGGGGTCTTGTCCTCTTTTTGTTTGACCTTGCAGCCATAGCGATAGTAGTCGAGGATGCGCGCCCCGGCGCGGATAGCCAGGGAGATGATCGGTTCCTGGAGCTTTTTCAGTTCCTGCTTATCCATGCCGATTGCCGTTTAAAAAGTCCCGGGCCAGGTAGAGGGCGGCGATGGTGCGCGCCTCGGTGACATCCGGTTCGGTAAGCAGTGCCGCCAGTTCACTCAGTCGCCAGGGCACCACCTCAATGGGTTCCGGCTCATCACCCTCGGCCGTCTGCGTGTATAGATCACGGGCCAGGACGATATGGGTGGTCTGATTGGAGTAACCGGGTGCCAGAGTCAGACTGGTCAGGTGTTGCAGATCACGGGCGGCATAGCCGATCTCTTCCATGATCTCGCGGTTGGCGGCGGCGATGACTGCCTCCTCTTTTTCGATCCGCCCCTTGGGCAGGGCCAGTTCATAGCGTTCCACACCGGCGGCGTATTCCCGGATCAACAACACGGTATCATCGTCGAGCATGGGGATCACCAGCACCGCGCCACGCGCCGAACCGCACATACGCTCAAATTGCACGGTGACGCCATTGGCAAACTCCAGATCCATTTCCTGAATATGAAACAGCCGGGTCCTGGCCAGGGTGCGAGTCTCAAGGATTTTCGGTTGGCGACGCATGGAACAGGGGATTAACCGGTATCAACAGATTGTTATGCGACAAATTTTGCCAGTTTTAACCCATGCACACCAGCGCAGGGAAAAAATAAAGGGATTTACAGCGGTAAGAAAGTCAGATAAGGGTTTCCACTTCGAAACTGAATTCGGTGCGCAACTGCCCTTCAAACACCGCATCAAAACCCAGCTCATTTTGTTTTTGCCAGATACTGAACCCCGCCTGTTGTTTCGGCAAGGTGTTGACCAGCTTCAGACCGGTGCCTTTATAGACAATGTCCATAGACACACGAATGGGGTAATAACCGTCGAGGAAACGTCGCATAAACGGCCCGTTACGCAGACAATAACTGCCATCGTCCCGTATATAAAGCGCACGGGTGCGGGCCTGTAAACAGATGGTGGCATTGGCGGTGATATCGGTCATTTGCACAGTCGGTCCTTCCACCCAGGCGCGACCGATATTTTGATATTCCAGTACTTGCAGATCCTTGACACGCTCCTGTTTGAAAACAACCTGGGCCGCACTGACCTGATCGATATTGCTGTGGCACTGCTTTACGATGACCCAGCCGTCCTGCAGGCTGTTGGGAAGAATGGTCACAGAATTGTGGTGGTGGTGAATTTTTTTCTTCGGCAAGGCGGTGAGGAATTCCAGTTCACCATCGTTAACATTTCCCACAGGGTTCGGCGGTTCGAACTTGTCGCTGTTAAACCAGCGTTCCAGTTCTTCGACGGTATAATCATCCGCCTGCGCCACCGGTATCAAGAGCAGGCCCAACAAACTGAGTAAAAAGAATCGCTTAGCCATTCATGCCTCGTAACATGTACAAGTCCATTACCTTTCAAGCATAGCCGATCTGCACAGAAGCATCAGCCCGAGATTCATCCCTGCGTCAAAATCCTCTACAATCCGCCCATGATAAACTGGAATAACATCGATACCGTGCTGCTCGATATGGACGGCACCCTGCTGGATCTCTACTTTGATTCCTATTTCTGGCGTGAACATGTCCCTTTGCGTTATGCGGAAAAACATGATCTTCACGTCGAAGCGGCCAAGACCGAACTCTTCCCCAAGTTACAGGCCGTGGAAGGCACCATGAACTGGTACTGCGTGGATTACTGGTCCGAAACGCTGGGACTGGATATCGCACTGTTGAAAGCAGAGATCAATCATCTGATCGCCATTCATCCCCATGTGCTGGATTTTTTAACAAAGATCCGCAGCATCAATAAAAAGGCGGTGCTGGTTACCAATGCCCATCAAAAAAGTCTGATGCTGAAACTGGATCGCACCCAACTGCATGATCATCTGGATCAAATCATCTGTTCACATGACTACGGCATGCCCAAGGAAGAAACTGACTTTTGGCAACAACTGCACAATGATGTGGACTACCAACCGCAACACACCCTGCTGGTGGATGACAGCCTGCCGGTATTGCGTTCCGCAAAACGCTACGGCATCGCCCACCTGCTCTGCGTACACAAACCCGACAGCCAGGGCCCAAACAAGGATGTGGAGGAGTTTGAGGCCATCCACAGTTTTAGGGACATCATGCCCTGAATGAATCGCGACCAGGCAGTCTGAACTTTACAAAAACGGCGTTGTCTGGAATGGCACGATGCCGCCGGCGATTTCATTAAAATATCCTCATATCAGCACCGGTTTATTTCTGTTGCTGTCGTTCCTGCTGCATGGTCTGCTGCTATTTGTTATCAGTAATCTCCATAAATCGATCCCGCCGCAAGATACAGTTCAGGAAAAATTCTCTGTCCGCCTGCAACCTATTCTGCCAGAGAAAAAAAACAAACCGGCTCATGCCAACCATCAATCGGAGAAACAACCGGCACCGACACAACATCGCGATATTTTGCAGAAGAGCATGGAGACCCTGCACAGATTGCTCAAGCAACCCGGTTTTCTTGAGCAATTCGAACAGAAAGAGAGTTTTATTCAGGACTACCAAAAGGATCTGGTGGAGGACAAACCACGCAGTGTAAGGATTGAATCATACCAACAACGCCCTGGTGGTGAAGTGATGGTGATATTTCGTACGGCTGCAGGCAAAAAACTGTGCATTCTCACCAGCGAGCCAAATCCATTTGACGCTTTTGCTACAGGTTCCTGGCAGCTTGTTCTGACCGGTTGCTAATGAAACCGGCATTCAGTAATTCATCACGATATCAAACAGGTTGATATCTATCCTGCCTGTATAACAGCAAAGGCAAGCACCACATAACGTGCCGCTTTGCCTGCAGTGACCAGCAAGACAAACCACAACAGGCGTATGCGCAGGATCCCGGCAACCACGGTGATGGGGTCGCCGATGACGGGTACCCAGGCAAATAGCAGCGATACCATACCGTATTTGACGAAGCGCTGTTCCGCATGGACAAATTCCTCGTCAGACATTTTCAGCCATTTTTTCACCACCGTTTTGCTGCCCCAATAGCCCAGCGCGTAATTGGTTATTGAGCCGAGCACATTACCGGCTGTTGCCACCATAACCAGCGTCATCGGTGACCAGCCGCTCAACAACAGGGCCGACAAAACCACCTCGGAACTTAACGGCAGGATTGTCGCCGCGAGAAACGCAGCGAGAAACAACCCCCAATAACCCAACTCAGTAAAATGTTCCATTCCTGCACCAGTTCAGAGAATATAGCTTTCTGGCTGACATAAAAAAATCGACAGCAACACAACCAGGGTCGTACTCAACGGCATACACATGAAAAGTACAAATTCATGGAACCTATCCTTGTGCCTGGGCACAAGGCAAAGATGCTAAATGTCCGCTTTATTAATTTGGAAAACCTTTTCTATGTCCATCTAACTGTCCCGGGTTGTCCTCAAAACTTTATTGTGTAAACCGTTTATCCCAACGCTTGAATCGTTTGCGACAATAGGCCAGCAGGCTTTCATAATCCGGGAAGTAATGTTCAAAAAACTCTTCCGGCGGTGCATCGTATTCGCAGTAGTCGTTGCTGTAATCGCGACAGACCTGTGGACGGGTCTCATAAATGCCGCAGCCGCCCTCCGGCTTCAGAAAGCGGCAGGGATTAAGGGCTAACAGAAACCAGCCGTCTTCATCCTTATAGATCTGCATGTCCTTGTGGGCCAGTTGCCAAAGCAGGTGGTCAAAATCATCCATGGAGCGCGGTGCAGCGATCTCCTGAGTGGTATAGACACAGCATTTTGACCCTTCACAGAAACTGCACTTGGTCTCCGCGTTGAACTCCACATTGACCTTACCCTGCTTGCCTTTGGTTGCCATGCAAAAACCCCTATTAAAAGCCAAAAATCCATTATACTTCTGATAAGCCTGCACTGACCAATACAGATTATGTTCAGATTCGACCGACAACGCCTCAAAGAGGCCTATCTGGGAAACCCGGAGTTTACCCAGTCCATCATCCGCCTCCTGATCTGGGGATTGGTGTCGGTACATATCGGTCTGGCCATGTGGACCAATTACTATCCACCCCGATTCATGGCCTATGGTGTCTTCTGCCTGACCTTTCTTACACTGTGGATCGTTGGCTTTATCAGTATTTACTTTTTTCCACGTTCAGCGCTGCGTACCTATCTCACCATTATTCTCGATTTCAGTTCCATCAGCATTTCCATGCTGATCACAGACGGCGGCCCGTTCAGTCCCTACTTCCTGCTCTACCCCTGGACCTTCATCGGTTACGGTATGCGCTATGGGCAAGGACAATTATACGGTTCCACTATCGCCAGTATTATCGGCTTCTCGCTGGTCCTGTGGTATTCGGACACCTGGTATTCGAATATTTTCGACATTGTGATGTATGTATTGTTGCTGCTGCTGTTACCACCCTATATCTGGATCATGCTGAATCGCATCAAGTTGGCCCAGGCCGAAGCAGACAAGGCAAACCGTGCCAAGAGTGAGTTTCTTGCCGCCATGAGCCATGAGATACGCACACCAATGAGCGGCATGATCGGCATGACCAACCTGCTTGCCGGCACCCGGCTGGACGCCGAGCAACGTGAATATGTAAAGGGGCTGGAGCAGTCATCCAGTGCGCTGCACTCATTGATTGACGATATCCTGGATCTGTCCAAGATTGAGGCCGGTAAACAAAAGCTGGAGCCGAACCGCTTCAATCTTACCGAGGTAACTCATGGTGTTTCTCACATGTTTGCCTCGGTTGCCCATGAGAAAGGGATAGAGTTGTCCTGTTTTGTTCAACCGGACATGCCGCGCATCGTCAGCGGTGATCCGAACAAATTGCGTCAGATCCTGTTGAATATTGTCGGTAATGCGGTGAAGTTTACCAGCCGGGGTGATGTAGTGGTGCGGGTCACTTACGAGTCGGATGAAGAAGACCCCGCGCTGATTCACGCCCATTTCTCTGTGCACGACACCGGGCCGGGCATGAACAGCAAACAACAGGCAAAGATCTTCGAACCATTTTATCAGGTGGATGGTCCGCATCAGGCCAACCACTCCGGTACCGGACTTGGCACAACCATCTCGGCTAAACTGGTTAAACTGATGCAGGGTGAGATTGGGGTGGAAAGCGAACCCAATATCGGCAGTACCTTCTGGTTCAAACTGCCTTTCAGCATTGTGGAAAAACAACCTGAGCGTATTCCGCTGAGTGACACCCAAAAGATCGCCTTGCTGGAAACCAGTCACAGTCACCAGGTTATTTTCAGCGAATACTGCCGCTACATGGGTGTTAAAAACCAAAACTTCCAGACCACACAGGAACTGTTTGCGTGGCTGGATCCACTGCCGGCTGACAGTGAAATCTATATTTTTATTAATGATGCTGTCTGCACATCGCAATGCCGCCAACTCGCACAGGAAATAAAACAGCGAAAACCCGCTAAAATTCACCTGTTTTTACTTACTCATCTCATTTCTGTGCAGTCGCACACAGGCAGCAAAGAAATATTTAATAAAAATATCGTCCTGCCGATAAAGTTTTCAGATCTGGCAGACTGTTTTATCTCTGATCAAAAAACAACCAGTCAGATCCTGCGGGAAGAGATAAAACCGGTTAACCCGCTGAATATACTTGTGGCAGAGGACAGTGATATCAACGCGAAGGTAATTACGACCTACCTCACCAAGGCAGGCCATCAGGCAACTCGCGTGCTTGATGGTCAGGAAGCCGTGCACGCCCTGCAAAACAACCGTTATGATCTTGTGCTGATGGATATGCGTATGCCCAATATGAATGGGCTGGAGGCAACCCGTGCCTGGCGCGATCTTGAACACAACGGCCATGTCCCTATTGTCGCCCTGACAGCCAATGCCACCATCGAGGATCGGCAAAACTGTCTGGAGGCCGGCATGGATGATTTTCTCAGCAAACCGGTAAGCAAAGACCAACTCTTTTCCCTGATTGAAACCATAGGTAGTCATAAAATGGAACACTGAGATTAATGTCTGCTGATTTACACAGCGAAAACCAGTACCTGAAGCGTCAACTCCGCGCCTATCTCACCCAGGCCCGCGAGAACGAAAAGAAATTTCTGCGCTTCCACAGCATCACGCTGAAACTGCTGGCGGCCCCGGATCTGGCCGGACTCATCGACATTATCTTCAACGAATACCGCCGCGAGGCAAAACTCGACACCCTGACCCTCACCCTGGTCGATCCACGCTATGAGATCCGTCGCACCCTGACCCATGCCGGACTGGATTACAACAACATGCCGGGCTTAATCTTTGTGAACAAGTCCGCCGAGTTGCGCAAGTATCTGTCGGGCAAGACCACACCACAGCTGGATATGTTTCAGAAAGATCATGATGATTTCTTTTTCCCG
Organism: Gammaproteobacteria bacterium; assembly: GCA_029880855.1. Classification (GTDB taxonomy): domain Bacteria; phylum Pseudomonadota; class Gammaproteobacteria; order UBA6429; family Thiohalophilaceae; genus JAOUNS01. The sequence continues at coordinate 51,060 of JAOUNS010000022.1, read as the reverse complement.
GATGAAGACCGCAAACCGGCCAGTGTCGCCATTTTGCCGTTGATGCGTAACAAGCGTCGCATGGGCACGCTGAATCTGGGCAGTTATGCGGAAAACCGTTTTGTACAGGGTTCGGCCACCGACTTTTTTCAACAGTTCAGTTCTATCCTCACTGTCTGCATTGAAAATGCCCTGAATAAAGAACGGATCAAGCAGATGGGTCTGCTCGATCCGCTGACCAGCGTGCATAACCGTCGTTACTTTGATCAGCGTCTGGTGGAAGAGGTGGATCGCGCCGCGCGCAACCAGAAACCACTCAGTTGCCTGTTCCTGGATATAGATCACTTCAAGCAATTCAATGATGAATACGGCCACCTGATCGGTGATCGGGTCTTGCAGGAGGTGGCGCGGATCCTGAAAAGCCAGATGCGGGTCAGTGATGTGATGGCCCGCTATGGCGGTGAAGAGTTTGCCGTGTTGCTCACCAATACCGATGCCCGACTGGCCGGGAATATTGCAGAGCGTATTCGCTTCAGTATTGCGGAACAGGTCCATGAACTGGGCGACGGCGTCAAAGCCAACATCACGGTATCAGTGGGTTGCGATACGATTCACCCTGAGCGCAATCAGGACGCCAGGGCGCTGGGTAAGAATTTGGTCAACAATGCCGACACCGCCCTGTATCAGGCCAAGGACGCCGGCCGTAATCAGGTCGCTGCCTTCAAACGGAAGGCCGTAAAACTGAAACAGCAAGTCGGTTAGGGCTTGAGCGGCCGAACCAGATCGGCAAAACGGTTTGGTGGCACATACTGCAGGATATCCCGCCCCTCTTCCGTCAGGATCATATCCAGCCCCTTGTCGGGATAAAGCCAGTGTTCGGCTTTGGCATGGCTGCGGATGACCTCGGCCGGTGTCCCGAAACGGGCTTTGGCCACCTCGGGCTTCAGGTCGGCGTAGGGCAAATAGGTCATGGCCCGTACCATCAGATCCCGGATCACCGGTTCCACCTGTGCGCCGAGTTTATATTGAATCACACCGCTCTCCAGCCTCTCCCCGCGCCCGGCCTTGGATTTGAGTGTTTGCAATACATCATTCCCGGCGTCCAGGGTCAGCACCAGTCGCCCCGATAGACCACTGCGGGTGAAATCGGCGTAATAGACCTCGAGAGACAATTTGTCTTCCGTCTCGGCAAACAGGGCAATCTTGTAGTGCCTGCCCAGCCGGTTGACGGCATCCGCCAGACGGGTCTCATTCAATACCACGCCAAAGATGCTGCTGCTGCCGGACGTGGTGAGGGTGATCTGCCACGGATAACGTTCATCAGCCGGGACCTGCATCTGTTCCTGACAGGCGACTGACAGCATTAACAAACTTAACAGAATAAGACGGTAAAACATCATGCCTCGCTATACGTCCAGCCAGAAGGTCACCGGCCCATCGTTAATCAGTGAAACCTGCATATAGGCGCCGAATTCACCGGCAGCTGTCTGCGGGTGAAGTTGGCGGATCCGCGCCACCAGATACTCGAACAACAGCTTGCCGACTGCCGGTTCGGCGGCGGTGGAAAAACCGGCCCGTGTGCCCTTGCGGGTATCAGCGGCCAGGGTAAATTGCGGCACCAGCAACACCCCGCCCTGGATATCACGCACGCTCAGATTCATCTTGTCATCGGCATCGGGGAAAACCCGATAGCCCAGCAAGCGTTCGGCCAGACGTTCGGCCCGGGCCTCATCATCCCCTTTTTGCACCCCCACCAGCACCATGATGCCGCGTTCGATTTCGCCGACAACCTGACCGGCCACCTCAACCCGTGAGGATGTTACCCGCTGCAACAGTCCAATCATTTCAGGCGGTTGGCCATTTTCCGTGTCGCCCGTATCAGGGCGTCGACGATACCCGGCTCGGTGGCGGAGTGGCCGGCATCCGGTATCACCTGAAAATCCGCCTCGGGCCAGACCTGATGCAAATCCCAGGCGCTTTCGACCGGGCAGACGATATCGTAGCGACCATGCACGATCACGCCGGGAATACCGTTTAGTTTGTGGGCATCACGCAAGATCTGGTTCTCTTCCAGAAAAGAGTTGTGGTAGAAGTAATGGCACTCGATACGCGCCAGACTCAGGGCGGTATGGGGGTTGCCGAAGTGATTCACCACATTCTTGTTCTGCCGCAACGTAGCGGTGCGTCCTTCCCAGATAGACCAGGCCTTGGCGGCGGCCATGCGCGCCACCTCGTCCTCACCGGTCAGGCGTTTGTAGTAGGCGGGGACCATCTCGTCCCGCTCATCCTCGGGGATGGGTTTGAGATAGTCCTGCCACAGATCAGGGAAGATCCGATCCGCACCGGTCTGGTAAAACCACTCAATCTCCCGCGGCCGACACAGGAAAATGCCGCGCAGGATCAGCCCCAGCACCCGTTCCGGATGGGTCTCTGCGTAGACCAGTGACAGGGTGGATCCCCAGGAACCGCCAAACAGCACCCATTTGGTGACACCGAGGTACTCGCGGATCGCCTCCATGTCTTCCACCAGAGCCTGGGTGGTGTTGTGCTCCAGTTCGGCATGGGGGGTCGATTTACCTGATCCGCGCTGATCAAACAGAATGATGCGATAGACCTCGGGATCAAAAAAACAGCGATGGTATTCTTCGCAGCCGGAGCCGGGTCCGCCGTGCACAAACAAGACAGGGATACCGGTGGGAGTACCGCTCTCCTCTATATACAATACATGCGGTGACTGCACCGCCAGGGTGTGCGTCTTGTAGGGGCGAATATCGGGATAGAGGATCTCCATTAATCGGCCACCGGCCGGCTATTAAAGCCTATCAAAGCAGCAACACCTATCATCAATAATCCCAACAAGACCAATACGGGTCCGATGGGGCGCAGAAAATTGAACCACTCGACCCCAAAAGCACTGAGGTATAACAAACCGGAGTGAAGCAGAGCACCGGCAATAAAGACCCAACTGATGGCCTGCTTAAAGCGCCGACCGACTGCAATAAAACAGAGTGTTAATCCGGCCAGAATATTTAGAACAGCTTCCAGATTGCCGTGGGCGTGGGGACCGGCCTTCATAAGGTCGACCGGCTGTTGTGCATTGAACAGCTTGTTCAGGGCGAGAATGCCGTCTGTATTGGCGCGGGCGATTTTACCGTCTGACAGGGGTTCCAGATCTTCTTCGAAATTACTGCTCTTGAGTTGTTGCAGACGACCGACCTTGGCCTGCTTTTCAACCTGGGCCGAGCCAACGTCAGGCAGCATGTTGAACACCATGTAGGGACCCAATGCTGCAGTGAAAACGAGATAGAGAAAACCAAAGACAACATTTTTCTTGCCGATCATTTCCTTGCCTCCTGATTGCAGAGAGATGTACCGGATTAAACCGGACAGTTTGGCCGGACAACGACACACCGGACAAATCACATCAATGCGAGTGTGATTATTCTTAAATTATGATTACCCGGTGCATGGATTGCACCGGGTCTCCATCATAACGATCGGCGGTCAGAAGTCAAAGCCATCAGGCCGACTTCGGTTCCCGGGAGGCGCGTTTGCGTTCGTGTTCCTGCAACAACTTCTTGCGCAGGCGAATATGATGGGGAGTCACTTCGACCAGCTCATCATCATCAATGAAATCCAGTGCCTGTTCCAGGCTCATGATGACAGGCGGGGTCAGGATGAGATTTTCATCCGTGCCGGCGGCGCGGATGTTGGTCAACTGCTTGGCCTTGAGGGGATTCACGACCAGGTCATTATCACGGGAGTGAATCCCCACGATCATGCCTTCGTAAACCTCTTCACCATGGCCGATAAACAGGCGGCCGCGCTCCTGCAGGTTGAACAGGGCGTAGGCCAGGGCCTTGCCGGGGCCATTGGCGATCAAGACACCATTGATGCGCTGGCCATACTGGGCGTTTTTCATCGGACCGTAATGGCTGAAGATGCTGTACATCAGGCCGGTGCCCTGGGTCAGGGTCAAAAACTCGGTACGGAAGCCGATCAGGCCGCGTGAAGGGATAACGTAATCCAGGCGCACCCGGCCCTTGCCGTCAGGGATCATATCTTTCAGTTCACCGCCGCGCATACCGAGCCGTTCCATGATGCTGCCCTGATGCTGATCTTCCACATCCACGGTAACGCTTTCGAAAGGCTCCTGTTTCACGTCGTCCACTTCCTTGACGATAACTTCCGGGCGTGACACTCCCAGTTCATAGCCTTCACGGCGCATGTTTTCGATCAGGATAGAAAGGTGCAATTCACCACGGCCGGAGACGCGGAACTTGTCAGGGTCCCCCGTATCCTCAACACGCAGGGCCACGTTGTGGATCAGCTCACGCTGCAGTCGTTCACGGATCTGCCGGGAGGTCACGAATTTGCCGTCCTTGCCGGCAAACGGTGAGTTATTCACCTGGAAGGTCATGCTCACTGTGGGTTGATCCACGGTCAGGGGCGGCAGGGCTTCCGGTTTGGCCGGGTCGCACAGGGTATCGGAGATATTCAGCTTTTCGATACCGGTAAAGGTGATGATGTCACCGGCCTGGGCCTCGGGCATTTCGATCCGATCCAGCCCCAGGAAACCATTAATCTGCAAAATACGACCGCTTCGCTTGTTGCCCTTGCGGTCGATGATCGCCACCGGGGTATTGGTCTTGACCTTGCCGCGGGTAATGCGGCCGATACCGATGACGCCCACATAGCTGTTGTAATCCAGTGCCGAGACCTGCATCTGGAACGGACCATTCACATCCACCTGTGGCGGCTGCACATGTTTGACGACCATTTCAAACAGCGGGGTCATGTCGCCGGAGCGTACCTCCGCTGTGTTGCCGGCATAACCGGCCAGCCCGGAGGCATAGATCACCGGAAAGTCGAGTTGCTCATCGGTCGCCCCCAGACGATCGAACAGGTCAAAGGTTTGATCCACCACCCAGTCGGGACGGGCGCTGGGGCGGTCAATCTTGTTGATTACCACGATAGGCCTCAGGCCGCGGGCCAGCGCCTTGGAGGTCACAAATCGGGTTTGGGGCATGGGACCGTCCACTGCATCCACCAGCAGTAATACCGAATCCACCATGGAGAGAACACGTTCCACTTCCCCGCCGAAATCGGCGTGGCCGGGGGTGTCCACCACGTTAATATGATAGTCCTGCCATTTGATGGCGGTGTTTTTCGCCAAAATGGTAATGCCACGCTCTTTTTCCAGATCGTTGGAATCCATCACCCGCTCCTCGATCTCTCCCCGGGTCACCAGGGTACCGGACTGCTTGAGCAGTTGGTCCACCAGGGTGGTCTTGCCGTGGTCAACGTGGGCGATGATGGCGATATTGCGCAGTTTATTGATGTCGGTCACAGGATTTCACTCAGGCCAAAAGCGGGCAATTATAGCGATCCTCATCGGCACGTGCTTGACTTTGTGAAGGGGAAAACAGGGTTTTTTATTCAGATGCTTCACAATTTAAAACCAACACATCAAGTCAGGCCGGCGTCCGGCCGATAGGTTGGTCTAATAGAAGCATCGTTATTATTAAAGGTATGAAACTGTGGCCCGCTCCGCGCTTAGTCTGCATTTACTGATACTTTTTGTCTCCCTGGCCTTTTGGTTCGGCATGCTGCCGGGCAGTCCCGCCGGCCCACAACTGACCCGGGTTCTGACATTACCGCCCCCCAGCCATGCCCTGATGGCATTCAAGGACCCGGTGACCGGTGAGTTCAGTCCCCCCACGGCTGAGCAACGGGCAGAACTGGCCAGGCAACACAACCTGCGTCGCGCCGCCCGTGCCAATCAGGTTAACCAGTATCGCTTGCAGGACGGCAGTAAAGAGATCGACCTCCAGTATTACTACCGTTCAGGAGGTCGCTGATGCTGCGACACCATCGCCTGTGCCAAACCGGTTTGAGTCTGCTGCTGTTACTGGCTTCCCAACTGGTCTCGGCCGCCGGCATTATCATCCAGAACTCTGACGGCAGCGGCGAAGGTTTCAATGACCAGACACCCTTTACCCCGGTGGGCGGCAACCATGCTGTCACACTGGGTCAGGCGCGCCTGAACGCCCTGCAGTATGCAGCCAATATCGCCTCTCAATATATCGTCAGTAATGTGGTCATCGTCATTGACGCCCAATTCAATAGCCTTGGCGGTGATGGCGGCAGCGCCACCCTGGGGTCTGCCGGCCCCACCTCGGTGAGAAGTGATTTTGGCGCCGGGACGGCCAATACCTGGTATCCCATTGCCCTGGCCGAGGCGCTGAAAGGCCTGAACCTCAACGGCAGTTACGACATTGTCGCCACCTTTAACTCCGATGTGGATAACCAGACTGTCCTCGGCAGCACCGACTGGTACTACGGTCTGGACGGCAATGCCGGTACCGACAATGATTTTGTCTCAGTCGCCTTGCATGAAATCCTGCACGGGCTGGGTTTTCTGACCGTGATGTCTGATGCCGGTGTCTTGCAGGACAGCATGGTCGATGTCTTCGTCAATCATCTGGAAAATCACGGTGCAACACCGGCAGACTTTCCCTCCATGTCCGATAGTCAACGCCTCACTGCCGTGACCAGTACCGGCAACCTGCACTGGACCGGTACCAATGTGCAAAATAACAGCAGCACCCTGTCAGCCGGGCGTACCGGGGCGCACGTACACATGTATGCCCCCGGCACCTTTGAAACGGGCTCTTCGGTATCGCATTTCAGTGATGCCGCCACGCCCAATGAGACCATGGAACCCTATTACACCGACCCGATTCATTCGCTCGGCCTGGCGCTCTATGTCTTGCAGGATATCGGCTGGACCATCAAAACCGGTTCCGGCAGCGCCGATTTGCATTTGGCCCTGGGTAACAGCGGTACCATCCGCGCCACCGAACCGGGTACGTTTACCCTGACGGTCACCAATAATGGCAGTAATACCGCCGTGGAAACGACCGTCACTTATATGCTGCCGCCGGATCACTTTTACCATTCCGCCAATCCGGGACAAGGCAGTTGCACCCATGCCAATCAAATCGTTATTTGTCGCCTGGGCGATATGGCAGCCGCTGCCTCAGTTGCCATAAATATCCAGGTGATTCCCAACTCAACCACACCACGCACCCACGCCGCCATGGTCACCAGCGCAACCCCGGAAGCCAATGCGAGCGATAATCAGGTCACCAACAGCATCACGCCGGACGAACCGCCACCCGACGACACCCGTTGCTTTATCGCCACTGCCGCCTGGGGCTCACCCCTGACCGCTGAAGTGACCAGTCTGCGCCGTTTTCGTGATCGCTATCTTTTGCCGCATGCGGCGGGACGGGTTTTTGTTGAAAGTTATTACAGCGTAAGTCCGCCGGTCGCGGAGGTGATACGTCACAATGAAACCTTGCGGGCGATCATGCGCGGCAGCCTGGGTCCGTTACTGGCCCTCAGCCGGCTGTTGGGAGAGAATAAAAAACAGGATTAAGTTCAGGCCTGACCGACCCTCATCTCATCCTGATCGATTTGCTCAAGGCGATAACCCTGATGATAGATCGCACTTAACCGCCAGCCGTTCTCCGGAATGAGATCCAGCTTTTTGCGTATGCGACTGATGTGGGTATCCACCGTCCGGGTATTGAATTCATTACCATGGCCCCAGACACTGGACAGGATATGCCCCCGAGATAACAAACGGCCCATGTTCTTGAACAGGAACACCACCAATTCAAATTCTTTTTGCGTCAGTTTGATCATATCCCCATTGCAGTAAAGGGAATGAGAGCTGAGATCAATCCGGTATGGCGGAATATCAATCACTTCACGTTGTGATTGAGGCAAGGCGCGGCGAGCCACCGCATTGATGCGGGCCAGTAACTCCTTTTGCCTGACCGGTTTGGTGATGTAGTCGTCCGCGCCCAAATTGAGCACGCGGGCGATATCATCTTCCCCGGTTTTCTGGGTCAGGAAGATCACCGGCAAATCAGTAATGGACTGCTCCTGCATCCAGCGCAACACTTTCTCGCCATCCATACCGGGCATAATCCAGTCCATCAGAACCAGATCGTAACTTTCCCGACGTAATACGCGGGTAAACTCCACACCGGACGGGAAATAGGCACACTCATGCCCACTCTCCTCCAGCCAAATCCTGAGCAGTTCCGCGAGGTGTTGGTCGTCATCGACTACGGCTATGCGCACTTTATATCCTTACAGTATTTAAGTATCAAGTTTAGTTCAATTATCAACTTGTTAAAGATATATTCCATAATGGCCGCAAAAGATACAAGCTGTCAGATTTAGCAGCGAAATCTTACAAAATTTTACAAACTATTGTGAAATATACTGTTTTTTAATAAAAATAATATGCAAACCAGACGGTATGTACAATCTCAGCGGCAGAGCGCGAAACACCGGCCGGCGGTAGTTTGGAAATTTTTTCCACAATGGCTACGCTTTAATCGGGTACACCTGATGCGTTGCGATATACTTATGATAAGCCACTTAACCGAACGTCGTGATATTTTCTCTTCCTTCCTGCGGATGAAAACTCGATGAGTAATGCAGAATTGTGTCCCTGCGGTTCCGGTAATCTCTACCACGAATGCTGCGGGCCATACCATGAAGGCACACCGGCACCTACTGCCGAGGCGTTGATGCGCGCCAGATACAGCGCCTATGTGCTGAACAATAACAAATTCCTGCTTAACACCTGGCACCCCGGTTCCCGCCCGGAAAGTATCTCGCTGCTGAACACCAACCATCTGAACTGGACAGGTCTGGAAATCCTGCGCAGTGAAATGGGCGATATCAAGGATAAAATGGGGATCGTCGAATTCAAGGCACACTATCAAAGCGATAACGGCCGTGGTTATTTACACGAAGTGAGCAACTTCGTTAAGGAAGAAAATCACTGGCTGTATTTTGATGGAGAGATCGAGATCAAAAGCGATGAAGAGCAGGACGACTTCAAGGATTTCAAACCGGTACGCCGCCGCATGTCCATGGAACCATAACGCCGTCTGATTTTTCACGCTGACTGTTCACCGGCCCAGCCCATTCACCCATGCCTCGATAACCGCACGCGCCTGTTGCGGCTTTTCGGTTAACAACCAATGGTCTGCATCAATGTATTCGATTTTGCTGTTGGGCATTTGACGGATGATTTGTGTGTTTTTGTCCACATTACTCATGGTCGCCCCTTTGGATAACAACACCAGTACCGGACAGGTAATCGTCTGCAACGGTCCCAATGGTCGCACCACTTCGATCACATCCTGAAGATAATTGGCCAGCGGGATATATCCGAAGTCCGCTGTGGGTCGCATATAGATATCGGCTATCTGTTTATCCGGATGTGTCGCCAGATAGTCGCGGGTGCGTCGGTCCAGGGCATATAAATCACGAAGGGGAAAATGGCGCCGGCGTATCCCCAGCCGATTCAGCAGCCACAGAAACCGGACACCCAGCCAGAGTAACCATTTCAAGCGACGCGCCACTCCCAGTGTGCCGGTCAGGTTGGTATCAAACACCGGATCGATTAACACCAGGCCGCGCAAACCGGTTTGATCCTCCTGCGCATATTGCATGGCAACCTGGGCGCCCTGACTGTGACCAATGATAACGATATCACGATAGTGTTCTGCGGCAAGCACATCACGCAGATCTTCACACCAGCGTTTTCGACTGATGTGACCTCGATAAAGAGAGAGACCATGACCGCGCAGATCGATACGCAACAATTCCCAATGCTTCTGCAACGAAGTGTCGTTCACAAATTCTGTCCAGCGTGTGGAGTTACTTGCCAGCCCGTGAATCATAACAATCGCATGCGGTTGTTTTTCAACCCGACCAAGGCGATAGCCGATCAGGGCCCCGTCCCGCACGGGTCGCTTTATTACCTGATCATGAAACGGTTTCATCCGGTTTTATCCAGCTCACATAAAATAGCAGGCCATTACGGCTTAAAGCCCGCCAAAACAAACCACATACAACACTCTTTAACTTTAACACTTAAACTTCATGCGCTAACAGACTGTTTTAATGTGTTTTCCGTACAACATAAACTCAATTAATCATCATGCCAGTAAAATTATTTATAAGCATTTTGTTAACAAACTTCATATTTGGCAGCGTGGAATTTTTTTTGCCCATAAAGTTTATTCAACTGCTGATTAACGTGTCATCTGTGTTTGTTCTGGACTATGATTAATGCACACCACACAGATGGGCACTCTCCCCTGAGTTGTTGTTCGAGCGCCCTGTAATAACAAGGAGATTGTCATGACAATTGCACTAACCTTGCAGGAGTTTCTCGATTGGGAAAACATTGAGTATACCGTTTTACAGCATCCCTATACCATTTCCAGCCTCAGCACCGCAGAAGCCGCCCATATCCCGCCACACCAACTGGCCAAATCCGTCGTACTGGTTGACGATTTCGGATTCATCATGGTTGTTGTCCCCGCCACACAGCACGTTGACATAGCACGACTTGGCAAGATGTACGGACGCCGATTCCAGTTGGCTAATGAGGATGAGATCGCTGAATTGTTTTATGATTGTGAGGAAGGCGCTGTGCCGGCCCTGGGCGAGGCGTATGGCTTTGACGTACTGGTTGATGAAGCGCTTGAAAATTATAGCGACATATATATAGAAGGCGGTGATCATCGCGCCCTGATCCAGGTTCCCGGCAATACCTTCCATCAATTGATGGCGCATGCAGAGCATGGTGATTTTTCAATCCACCCCTGTCATAACAAGTAGTACGAAAAACATGTGATGTCCGACGTGTTTGCTCGGGCTTACCCTATGCAGGATTATTCCTGCTGATTGATCGGCGCATTCTGACAACACGTCGGGTTAAAACAGGCTATAATTACTGCCTGACACGCCGCACTGAAATGGAAGAAGGAATCAAGGAAAATGCAGCAAATTTTCATACTGTTAATTGTGGTTGCTTCACTGGCCGGTCTGCTGGCCATCTTTCCTGAAGCGCCGCCCGAGACCGCGATGCACGGCGGTGGTATATCAAAGGCTTCAAGCCTGAATCGATAAACACCATCGTTTTCAATCCGTCACACAGCACAAAGCCCTGTCCATCCGCTGATCGACAGGGCTTTTTGTTTGGATTGCCTGGTAAAATATTGTTCAGTTCTTCAATCGGCGCCTCGCCTGTACGGCTTTTGCCAGCGTCTCCAGCAAGGGCTCGCTTTGCGCCCAACTGATACAGGCATCGGTAATGCTCTGACCATAGGTCAACGGCTTCCCGGCCACCACATCCTGGCGCCCCGCTGTGAGATGACTTTCGATCATGGCGCCCATGATGCAATCATTACCGGCGGCGATCTGTTGGGCGACATCCTCGCCCACAACAATTTGGCGGTCATGCTGTTTGCTGCTGTTGGCATGGCTGAAATCCACCATCACCTTTTCCGCCAGATCGGCGGCAGCCAATTCCGCGCAGGCCTCCGCCACGCTGGCGGTATCGTAGTTGGGCTTTTTACCGCCGCGCAGGATGATGTGGCAATCATCATTTCCGGTGGTGGAAAAAATCGCCGAACGTCCCGCCTTGGTCAGTGAAAGAAAGTTGTGTGGCCGGTTGGCGGCGCGAATCGCGTCAATGGCGATCTGCAGGGTGCCGTCTGTACCGTTCTTGAAACCAACCGGGCAGGAAACCCCCGAAGCCAGTTCACGATGCACCTGGCTTTCCGTAGTACGTGCGCCAATGGCGCCCCAGGCGATCAAATCCGCCACATACTGCGGCGTGACCAGATCCAGAAACTCGGTGGCTGCCGGCATACCCATATCATTGATATCGAGCAACAGCTTGCGTGCCAGTCGCAGGCCTTTATTGATGTGGTAGCTGTCATCCAGATCAGGATCATTGATCAGCCCTTTCCAGCCCACCGTGGTGCGCGGTTTTTCAAAATAGACTCGCATGACGATTAACAGATCATCACTGAGGCGATCACGCGCTGCTTTGAGTCGCCCGGCATACTCCAGCGCAGCGACAGGATCATGAATTGAACATGGGCCGATGATCACCAGCATCCGATCATCGCTGTCATGCAGAATATTGTGTATCGCATTCCGTGCGCTGCTGACCGTTTCGGCGGCCTGATCAGTTATGGGATATTCGCCATGTACCTGATCCGGAGGACTGACCTCCTTGATCTCGCGAATCCGTAAATCATCTGTTTGGTACTTCATTGTTTTAACTATCGCCTGTTCCATCACTGTTCGGTTATTGCTTCAGGTATTGTTGCATAAATTCAGCAGCCCGCTGGATTGCATCCTTTGCAGCCAAATCATCGGCAAAGGTGCGAACATTTTCCGGGCGGAAATCAAAGCCGCGCCCAACGCCGGGATAAATAATCAACTGTGCCGGTCGTTTTTTTTCATGCAGTACTTTCATTGAGGTCTCAATCACACGCCGGCGCTGGTATTGTTCGTCTTCGCCGATAAACACCAGGGTTGGAATGGTGAGTTGCTCTATCTCCGGCGCGTAACCATAGACCTGGGAGGGTTCCGGTGCATTGGGATCCTGCCAGTGTGGATAGTAAGAAACGTAACAGGCAACTTGCCTCTCCTGTCGCTTGAAAGTGACGGCGGTTTTCAATGTGTAATAGCCGCCGCGGGTATGGGAATAGAGACAGATTTTTTTGCTGCTGATGTCCTTGCGCGCCAGCAACACATCCACCGCACCATCCACATCCTTTTCCAGTTCATAGTCATGTTCAACGGGATGTGTACCCAAAAAGTGGGCCTTGTAGATGTCCGGGGCCATGACAACAAAACCACGGGCGGCCAGCCGTTTGACGTGGCGTTGTAATAAATCGTCCAGCCCGCGGCGACCGTGCTGGAACAGGACGGCCGGGTATTTCTTTCCGTCTGCCGGGCGGGCGATCATGAGGGGAATATCGACACCGTTACGTTCGTAACTGCTCCATTCCACTTTGACACGGTGGTTGGTGACCGCCGGAATCCGGCCTTCATCCCACCAGGCCTTGTCCCACCACCAGCTGTTATCCGCTTTTTCCGGATGCGCCACGACCGTAACGGGCACTGACAGCAGGCCGAACAGGAAAATGAGTGTGGTATATCGTTTCATCGCCGGGTACCCATGGACGTCCACAGAAAACCTGCGATCCTAGCCAAAAGCGGAGGCGATGTCTTGTCTTTTCCGGCGATTCCGCCATGGAATTACCGGACCCGTGCCCCGGGTCCGGTGTTTCTGCCAACTGCCGCCGGGCTTACAGGGAACGCGCCCTGAAATAGGCCACTTCAGAGATATCATGCCAGGCACGAGCCTGGTCACGGAATTTGACGAAGGACTTGTAGACTTTGTTGCTGGCCTTGTCCTTTTGCGCGATTTCCGCCACGACTTCATCAGAGAGTTTGGCCAGTTTTTTGAGTACCGTATCCGGGAACGGACGCAGGTTGACCTTGTGCTTCTTCACCAGACTGTGCAAGGCGTCATTATTGCGGGCGGTGTATTCCGCCAGCATATCCTGATTCACCACCTTGCAGGCATTGGTCACAATCATCTGCAGATCTTTCGGCAAGGTATCATAGGCCTTCTTGTTGATGATCGCCTCCAGAGTGGTGCCCGGTTCATGCCAACCGGGGTAGTAATAGAACTTCGCCACCTTGTAGAGACCAAAGGCGAGATCGTTGTAGGGACCGACCCACTCAGTCGCATCAATCGCACCTGACTGCAGTGAGGTGTAGATTTCGCCACCGGACAGACTCACGGGCGTACCACCGGCCCGCTTGAGCACTTCACCACCCAGCCCCGGAATCCGCATCTTTAAACCACGCAAATCATCGAGAGTCTTGATCTCTTTGTTGAACCAGCCGCCCATTTGCACACCGGTATTCCCCGCCGCCGCCGGGATCAGGTTGAAATCTGCATAAAGTTCTTCCCACAACTTCATACCGCCGCCGTGATAGAGCCAGCCGTTCATTTCCTGGGCATTCAAACCAAACGGTACCGCGGCAAAAAACTGTGCGGCTTCACTCTTGCCTTTCCAGTAATAGGCGGCGCCATGACCCATCTCCGCCACGCCGCGTGAAACGGCATCAAACACTTCCATCGCACCAACGATCTCTTTTGCGCCATAGACCTTGATCTCAATACGGCCGCCGCTCATTGCCTGAATGAGTTTGGCCAGATTGTTGGCGCCGGTGCCCAGACCGGGAAAATTTTTCGGCCAGGTGGTGATCATTTTCCATTTAAACTGCGGTGCGGCGTTAGCAACTTTCACGCCACCCAGTCCGGCCAACGCGGTCCCTGCGCCCAGCCCCTGAATAAAATCACGACGTTTCATTATTCTCCCCTTTTCTTTATGGTTTGAAATACATCACATATCTCTGTGGACATACTAACAAATGAAAAAAAATTTTCATTTATTTTTCATTTAAAAAAATCTTTTGATGTCAATCACATGACATCCCAAACGCATTAACCTGACTATTTAACCTGAATCTATCCGTTTGATTTGCAACAGTTTGAACTTTTTTTGTACAAACTGGAAAGGCAGAAACAAGTTTGCCATGATGTACCGGTGTGTTGATTTTGGCTGTTCACCACCCCCAGCCCTTCGGGCAATACAATAACAAACAACAAGCAGGAAACGGTATTAATGACTAAGCCCCCACGGGACTTAATAAGGCGTTTTGCACTCTACACAACCCTCAGCTGGGCACTCGCCCCTGTCATGGGTTACGTTATTGCGGTGATTTATGGCGGACTCGATGCCAACCAAATACAACAACCGGCCAGTCTGCTCATTCTGATCCCTTATCTGATTCTGTTGGTATGGGCCGGTCTGCATTTCCGGAATTTTCTTACACCTGTTTATCGCTGGATGGACAAACATCCACATGGCGGCACGCTGCCGGATGCCTTGACCAGACACATTCAGGGTTTCTGCGGTAACTATTGGTCATTTCATTTATTGGCAATCTTTCTGCTGCCCACCACCCAACACTGGGCAGGTATCAGCACTGACGGCATGGCGCCGCTGAACAGTCTGTTGAATTTCATGTTGTTCCAGTTGGTGATCGCCATTCTGGTCGGTATGCCCGGTTACCTGATGGCGCTGTCACTGCTCGGCAAGCTGGGACAATATACCGGCACAACACAACAACAAATGAGCATGAAGACCAAGCTGTTACTGGTCGGTGGATATATTCCCCTGCTCACCACCACGGCGATGGTGAAATACTATTGGTGGAAGACACATTATTTGTCGCCCGAAATTATGCTGGCCTGGGCCTTACTCGGCTTAAGTGGATTCGTGATTACGGTGCTGGCCATCCGCAGTCTGGCCCAATCCCTGCGACCGGTGGAAAATGCCATTGGCGGCAGTGGCGCCACAACATATGGTGAAATGGCCGCCAGACTCTATCCGCAATCCACGGATGAGATCGGTTATATGGTGCAAATGCTCGGTAAACTGTTTCGCCGTCTGGGTGATCAGGATTCCTATGTGAATGCAGTGATTGAGAACACGGCCGAGGCAATTATTGTCATCAATGACAAAACCGAGATTGAAACCTTTAACCCGGCCGCGGAACAACTCTTCGGCTACCCGCAACATGAAATTATCGGCCAGCCGGTCAGCTGGTTATTGCCCGCCGTGAACAGTACAAGCATCCAGGACATTTGTGGAACCCATGAAAGTTTCGGCAAACGCAGTCATGGCAAAAAATTCAATGTAGCGATGAAAATCAAGGCCATGCAAACTGAGAATGATATCTATTACACCTGTCTGGTCAGTGATATTTCTGAACGCAAGGCTGCCGAACTCAAGCTGATGGAAGCTGAAGCCCGTTATCGTGATCTGGTGGAAACCGCACATGATCTGGTCTGGAGTATGGATCTGGATGGTCGCTGGACCTATCTCAATAATGCCGCGCAACGTATCTATGGTTACAGCGTCAAAGAGATGCTGGGCAAATCCTTTACCGATTTTCAGGCCAAAGAATCCACCGACAAAGACATGGCGGCCTTTGCCAAAGTCCTGGAAGGTAAGGAACTGCTGCAGTACGAAACCCTGCACCTGGATCGCGACGGTAACCCCAAACACATCAGCTTTAATGCCAAACCCCTCTACGATGAAAACGGCAATGCCGTGCGCATTACCGGTACGGCTCGCGATATCACCGAACAGAAAATTTTTGAGCGCGAGCTGACCTATCAGGCACAGCATGATTCATTGACCGGCCTGTACAATCGCAACTACTTCCAGCAGGAACTGCAACGTCTTGTCTCCCGCGCTGCACGCAATGGCGCCGCTTGCGCCTTGCTTTATCTGGATCTGGATCAGTTTAAATATGTGAACGACACACTCGGCCATGCCGCCGGTGATCGTTTGTTGCTGGAATGCACCAGCTTGTTGAAGTCTCATGTCCGTGAGGGCGACCTGCTGGCCCGCTTTGGCGGCGATGAATTCACCATCCTGCTGTATAACGTCAATCGCACCGCCACTGAACGGGTCGCGGAAAATATTCGCCAGTTGTTTGAAAGTTACCGTTTCATGGACAGCGGCAAAACCTTTAACGTGACCTGCAGTATCGGCATTACCATGGTGAACAGTGAAACCTCTTCCGTGGATGATGCCCTGTCACAGGCCGATCTGGCCTGTAACATTTCCAAGACCCAGGGGCGGAATTGTATCCATACCTATAAACCCAGTGACTATGAAAAATCCGGTATGGCCGAGGATATCGGCTGGGCCACACGGGTACGAGACGCCGTCGACAAGGATCGCTTCCATCTGGTTTATCAACCCATCATGTCAGTGGCGAGTGGTGAAGTGATGGATTATGAAGTGCTGTTGCGCATGAAGACCGACAACGGCACCCATATCATGCCCAGCGGCTTTATGCCGGCGGCGGAACGTTTCGGTCTGGTGAATCATGTGGATCGCTGGACAGTGCGGACGGCCATCAAACATCTGGCGCATTTACACGAAAACGGTATACCGGTGCGTTTTTCCATCAATCTTTCCGGTCATGCCTTCGGTGACAACCAGTTGTTGCCCATGATCAACAGTCTGTTGAACGATACCCGCATTGAGCCTTCGGCACTGACTTTCGAGATCACCGAAACCGCCGCCATTGCGGACATGCAGGCGGCCATGCGCTTCATTACCCAGTTAAAAGATATTGGATGCCAGTTTGCCCTGGATGATTTCGGCTCCGGTTTCTGCTCCTTTACCTACCTGAAACACCTGCCGGTGGATAAACTGAAGATCGACGGCGCCTTTGTCCAAAGCCTGCCGTATACCAATGTTGATCAGGCCATGGTCCAGTCCATGAACCAAATCGCCCATGCACTGGGTAAACAGACCATCGCCGAGTTTGTGGAAAATCAGGCCACCCTGGATCTGTTGCGCAAGATCGGTGTGGACTACGCCCAGGGCAACTTCCTGGGCAAACCCGGCTCTTCCCTGTTGGCCGGCGTGCAACTCCTGCCCGAACCGGTGAGTGAAATCGCCTAACGGGCGGCGTTGTTGCGCAACATCTGGATAAAGGCCTCGGCCACCGGG
The DNA here is from genome assembly GCA_029880855.1 of Gammaproteobacteria bacterium. Classification (GTDB taxonomy): domain Bacteria; phylum Pseudomonadota; class Gammaproteobacteria; order UBA6429; family Thiohalophilaceae; genus JAOUNS01. Next base: position 33,565 of record JAOUNS010000022.1, on the reverse strand, counting down.
TGATCCAGTTGGGAGCGATTGCGCGCTATCCACAGGGTGCGCATGATGCGAAAGCCGGTGACCTTGATATGGTACAGATCCCCTTCCGCCACCTTGTCTTCCACCGCAAATTTCGGCAGGAAACTCACATGCTTGCCCCGCGCCAGCATCTCTACAATGGTATCGGTCGACCCCACTTCCATGGCGATCTTCAGGTCGGTAATACCAATCTGCTGCATGGCCTGGTCCAGCGCCTCACGCGGTGAGGAGCGCTTTTCACGCAGCACATAGCTCAGCTCCTTCAGGGACTCAACCGGCAGCAAATCGGTCCCGTTCAGAGCGTGATTGGAACCGCACACCAGCCACAACTCATCATCGGCCCATTTTTGCACCAGGATGTCAGGGTGATCCGGCGCACTCTCCATCAGCGCCAACACGGTCATACCGGTGGCCAAATCCGCCTGGATCTGCCGACCATAGGCCATGCGGCTCTCCACCCGATACTGGGGATAGAGCTCGGAGAACTGGAGCAACAAATCAGGTAATAACTGTTCGCCGATCGAGAAGGTCACTTCCAGCCGCATGGTCGTCTCGCCCCGCGCCATGTTTTGCAACTCTTCGCGCAGCGCCAACTGTCGATCCAGGGTTTGCACCGCAAGGATGTAGACCTTCTCCCCGGCCTGGGTCAGCTTGAGTCGATTGCCGTTGCGCTCCATGAGGTGCAGGCCATAGCAGGTTTCCAGCGCCCGCAAGCGCTTGGTCACAGCCGGTTGGCCGATATTCAGGGTTTCTGCCGCCGCCGAGACCCCGCCTTTTTCCACAATAGCGCGTAATGCGGCCCAACCTTCGAGGTCAGGAAGATTTTTATATTCCATTCAGGAATTCACCACAGTATTATTTCATTAGAGACTACTAATGTGCCGGCCGATAATTCAAGTCCGCACGACAGATATCTTGTTAATATTTAATAAGATAACTGATTGTAACCTATTTGCCATATTCCATACGACGATTTTTATAGAATATTTTATTCTCATCAGGAATATGCCAATCAATTCTCATCGGCAGGAGAACCAAAAATCATGCGACGTATTGCAGAAAGACATATCAACGAAACCACTAAACCGGCCAAAGAAATATCCCGCGCCGCCCGTTATGCCTGGATCACCGGCGTCGGCAGTGCATCCCTCTATATGCTGCTGTTTGCCTACAGTGACCTGATTCTGCGGATGGCCAAAGCCACGCTGCACGGCGACAAGGGGCTGTTCTTCGTCCCGATTCTGATTGCCTTCGCTTTCTCTTTTGTACACGGCGCGTTCACCGGTCATTTCTGGGAAGCCCTGGGCCTGAAACCCAAACAACGCAAACAGGCATAACTGATGGCCGAAATTAATTTTCTTGAGTTAAACACACTCACCGTCGCGCTGCTGTTTCTGGTTGGTTTCATCGGTGGAATGGTCAGCGGTTTCATCGGCTCCGGCGGCGCCTTTGTCCTGACACCCGCCATGATGAGTCTGGGCGCGCCTGCCATCGTGGCTGTCGCCAGCAACATGGCGCACAAATTCCCCAAAGCGCTGGTCGGTTCCATCAAACGCGCCAAATACGGCCAGGTGGATGTCAAGCTGGGGGTCATCATGGGCATCTTTGCCGAAGTCGGCGTCTTCGTCGGCAAGGGCGTCATGACGGATATCCGGGTTAAATTCGGCGACACCGGAACAGATTTATATGTTTCGGTCGTCTTTATTGTCGTCCTCGCCATCGTTGGTGGTTTCGTCCTGCGTGATGCCTGGCGGTCCCGCCATGATGATACTGACAGCCTTGCCGAGCACAAGACACCGCGTCTGGCCCGCTGGGTGCAATCCATCAACATCCCCGGCACCATGGTTTCGTTCCGCGCCCTGAACAACAAAAAAGTCTCCGTCCTGTTTATCGCCCCGCTGGGCTTCGCCACCGGTATGCTGGCCGCCTCCATTGCGGTTGGCGGATTCATCGGCGTACCGGCCATGATCTACGTCCTCGGCGTGCCCGCCCTGATGGCCTCCGCCACTGAGCTGGTGGTCGCCTTTGTGATGGGGATGGGCGGCAGTCTGTTCTATGCCTGGGACGGCTTTGTCGATATTCGCCTGTCGCTGATCATTCTGGCCGGTTCCCTGTTCGGCGTACAACTCGGCGCCATCGGCACCACCTATGTCAAAGACTACATGGTGAAAATGATCATGGGCTCGATCATGATTATTGTGCTGTTCAGCCGCTTCTTCAAATTACCCGTGTACCTGTCCGATATGCAGATCATTGCAACGATCTCGGCAACCACCGCCAACCTGCTCAGCAACATCAGCTTCGCCACTCTGGCGCTGGCCCTGTTGTTTGGCGCTGCATCTATCCTGTTTGCCCTGTTTACCGGTATCAACAAGGACAAGAAAGAGCGCGCCGTCTTGGCGGCGTCCCAGGCGGCCGAGCTGGAGAGGGAGAGAAAAGAGAAAGCGGCGCTCGCTGTTGCGCTGGCTGATGCCTGATCGAATGGAGCACCATCCTGCTATATCAAAGCCCGGTTCATACCGGGTTTTGTTTTTTTCACGCCGATATCTGCCTGCATTTGCAGCTCAAAAATTAATCAGTTGAGTTATCTGTATTACCTCTTCACGACTCATGCATTGCACCAGATTAGTGCATTTCGTCAATGACCTTTTTAGACAGTTTACAGTGCGTCTTTAACAGCTATGCTAAACAACAGGAGTGAAAATTTGGGGAGTGTGTGATGATTTCATTGATCGTCGCCGTGAATTTTTTTGTCTGTATTCACATGTTTATTTCCGGCACCGGTCTGCGCGACAAGTTAATCCTGCAGGTTGGTGAAAAAAAATATCTGGGTATTTTTTCTGTATTGTCACTGGTCGGCCTGATCTGGATGATCTTTGCCTACTCACATTCGCCTTACTTTGAATTATGGGGTCAGGTGACCGGCCTGCGTTGGCTTGCTGCTGTGTTGATCCTGCTTGCATTCCTGTTTGTAGTGATCGGTATCATGACCGGTAGTCCCACCGCCCTCGGTGGCGAGGCGTTGTTGGACAAAGAAGAATCAGCCACCGGTATACTGCGAATAACCCGTCACCCGTTTCTTGTCGGCACCTCCATTTGGTCAGCCACCCATCTGGTCTATAACGGCGATCTGGCGGCCGTGATCTTTTTTGGCGGTTTTCTGGCCTTGTCACTGTTCGGCATGAAATCCATCGACAACAAGCAAAGGATGGCCTACGGCGCCAATTGGCAGCGATTTGAACAGCAAACGTCAGGACTGCCCTTCCTGGCTATCCTGCAAGGCAGGAACCGGTTCAGTTTTATCGAGATCGGCATCTGGCGGACGGCTGCCGCCCTGCTGGCCTATGTGATCGTGCTTAAATTACACGCCGGCCTGTTTGGTGTTTCCGTCATCAGCACAGCTCCCTGACAGGCTGTCAGATCAGCAGTAATTGCGCATTGCGCCCGCTCACGCCGGGGTTGCCTGCGGGCGTTGATACAGACAAAACAGATGACGTTCTTCTGCAGAGAATTGCACTTCCAGACTGTTGCCCATCTCGATTAATTGCAATAACAGACGCGGGTCATGCCTGACGGCTTCCCCTTCTTCGGTAAAGCGGCGAATAAAGGTAAAGACCTGTTTGAAGGATTTTTTCATGTTCCGGTTAAAACGCTGGATCATGTCGAGCTTTTTTTCATCCCTGGTGTAATAGTGCTTGAGGTAGATATACATATTCAGCGCCTCATCCAGCAGATGACTGCGCAGATCATTGTGTAACAGCTCCAGCAAGCGAACAAACTCGGGGGCATTGTTGGATTGGTAGGCGGACAGCACGTCATGATAGAGATTGCGGATGTTACCGTGTTCCGTCAGATATTTTTCAATCAGGGTTTCTTTATAGCGAATGCCTGTGCCGGGCGCGACATGGTCCTTGTCGATGCCGATCAGGCTGCTGTCATCCGGGTTGATTTCAAAATCTCGTTCAGTCATGGAATACTTTGGTACAGACAACGTTCTGTCGCCATTTGAACACAGAACAGCTGCCCTGAAACCTGTCAATTATTGGTAAATTTGTCGTCTGTCATACCGGTTTTTATGCTGTTTCGCCGCTGTCTTCCCTGAAGTACGTCACATCCTGACAGGAACGGCCTGCGGGGCTTGTCGCCGTACAGCCGGCATTATTGCAACCATAGCACAATCATCCCGGGATGCCGGTTCGCCTCATCGCCGCTCGTATCGCACACGATGCCGCGAGGCGATGATTTTGATAATCAGCTTGCCAATGAAAAGTGCGATATATACAACACAGACCGCCAGCACCAACAGCGACAGTTTTCTCACATCATCCCCGGTCAGCCAGGTAAAGAACAGACTCAGCAACAACATACCGAGGATCCACAGTGTGGCAATCGAGGTAATGCGCAGCCGCTCCGCCCAGCCGCGTCCGGTAAGCTGGTCGCGGTAAAACATCTGCACAGCCGGATCGAGTTTGGCCAATACCTTCGCCTGCGATTGCAGCGGCAGATCCATCAATTCATGGTGTACATGGGCGAAGAGCTTTTCACGATATGCGGCGTTTTCCGGTTCCAGTTTGACGGCCAGCAGGTAGTGGTCTGCGGCTTCATGCAGTTTTTTCCGTGCCGCCAACGCGATAGCCAGATTACAGTGCGAACGGGCGCTCTGTGGATCGTGCCTGAGTGCTTCCCGGTAATGGATTTCCGCCCTGGCGGGCTTATTGGCTTCCAGCATGAGATCACCCAGCAGACCGTGCAATACCCCGTTCTCCGGGTCCAGCTTGATCGCACTTTCGGCGGCGGCCAGTGCCCGTTTGTGATGGCCGGTGTGCAGTTCCGCCCAGGCCAAACAGTAGAGGTTATGGCCGTCATCGGCATCAATACTGATTGCCGCCCGCGCATGTTCCAGTGCCTTGTCGAAGTGCTTGCGCTCCAGATAGATCCAGGCCAGACGGTTGTGCGGATGGTCGCTCTGCGGATTGAGGTGCAGGGCGCGGCCGGCGTGTTCCATGGCCTTGTCGAGCTGGTTCAGATGGTAATAAACATCGGCCATACGACAATGCAGCCAGTCATCGTCCGGGGTCCCGGCCAGGGATTGGGCCAATAGCGGCAGGGCCTGCTCATAGCGCCCCAGCTCGATCAGTGCCTCGGCCCGATCCAGCGAACGGGCGGCGATGCGCACATCATCCGGGTAATCGTCCGAGGAATCGCTCACAGTTTGTTCTGACTCAGGTAATTGAGCAGATCATCATAGGCGCCGCCTTCATTGGCGAACATGGCGTAGTTTTTCGCGGTTTCAAACCAGGGGCGGGTGCTGTGGCGAATTTCAGCCAGCGCGGTTTTAAAGTCCTGCATGTTGACCGCCCTCACCGTGCCTGTCTCGATGGATTCATGCATGGCAATTTCCACCGCCGACTCGCACAGGTGAGCCAGATCCGCGCCGGAGAAATAATTCGTCGCATTGGCGAGCTGATTAAAATCCACCGCCTCCACCGGCCGATCCCGCATGTGGTATTCCAAAATACTGATCCGGGCCGGCTGATCGGGCGGCAAAACCAGCGCCATGCGATCAAACCGTCCCGGTCGGCGCAATGCCGTATCCACATCCCAGGGATGGTTGGTAGCCGCCAGGATAAAGACATGTTTGTTATCGCTGCCGATACTGTCCATCTCCGACAACAACTGATTAACGATGGTGCGACCGCCTGAATGTTTCAGGTGGCTGCGCTTTTGCCCGAGGGCATCGATCTCGTCAAAGAAGAGTACGGTCGGCGCCTTGCGTCTGGCCGTCTCAAACAGCTCATGAAGTTTGCGCTCACTCTCACCCAGCCACATGTCCAGTACATCGGACAGCCCCACCGACATAAAGGTGGCCCCCAGTTCGCCGGCCAGGGCGCGGGCGATAAAGGTCTTGCCGCAACCGGGCGGACCGTACAGCAACAGGCCGCCCTTGAGGCTTTTGCCGTACATTTTCATGATCTCGGGATTTTTCAGCGGCGCCAGAAAGGCCATGTTAAGCCGCTTTTTGACCTCCTCCATACCGCCCACATCGGCCAGGGTGATGGGGGGATCAAATTCCTCCCAGGGGCCGATCTCCACATTGTCACTCTCCTGCACCACGCGCAGTTTTTGCGGTTTGTCAGCGGCTTCCGACTTGCCGGCTGCCGCTGGTCGAAACGGTCTCACCTTGTCATCAGCGGCCGGTTTCTCATTGGTCGCGGGCTTATCGTGGTGACCGCCCAGCGCCGTTAACAGCGTCGCATACCCCGCTGCGCGGGTCGTGTCACCGATTTCACGCGCCGCCCTGGCGGCCCCCTGCAGGGCCTGCAAATTGGCCGGTTCCCCGGCCAGCACCACCGCATAGTGACTGTCCGCCTCCGCAAACGCCCCCTTTTCCAGCAACAGGCCGGCGACATGCAAGCGCAGCCCCGGATCATTCGGTGTCTGTTCCAGCGCCGCCAGTAACGCCTTGATTACACTGTCATCGCTCATCTCATATCCTTTCCTCAGCCCGGCCGATTGCCGTCGCAGTGTCGTTTTCCCCGACAAACCCCAAACATACTTTATTCATGGGAAAAGGCACAACAACGAACAGTGTCACTATCGACAATCCGCATAAAAATCACAGGCGATTAAACGAAAAAACCCGCCGGTGAAATACCGGCGGGTCCGGAGAGGAGATATCCGGTCAAACAGTCAACTGCTCAGGGTGCGGCCTGCAACGGCGGCACATCAATTAAGGACAGGTTGCCGGCATCCGCCGCTCCCGGTACGGTACAACCATCGTTGAGATTGTGGGCGCGGTTATTCACACCGGCCAGTCTCTCCTCAAAGGTCTGCAGCGGTAGCGTGTTACCCTGGGTACCCACCGCCGGGATACCGACCAGTACCGATCTGCCGGATACCTGATCATGTCCATGGGGCACACAGAGCTCCGGATGGTCAAACGGGCCTTCCTCATACGCCACACGCCAGTCGGTCAGACCGGTTTCCATCATTTCCACCACTGCCGATTCATCGTCGGGATTCAGTGCAAAGATCCGCAAACCGGCATCCAGATTGTTGAAGTTGAGTGTGGTGAAGTGACCCGCTGTCTTGTAGAACTCCAGCACCTGACGCAGGTTCATCTTTGAACCGTTATGGAAGAACGGTCCGGTGAACTTCACGTTACGCAAACCCGAGGCCTTAAAGGCGCCGTTGCGTAACAACCGTTCACCCGGGATCACCGTGTTCACACACTGCGCATTGGGATTGTTGTTGGCGTTACCGCCACCCACCAGTCCCGGACCACATGCCACATTAAAGTTGAACGGCACCGGTGTCAGATCCGTGGTGGAGGTGGGCAACATCAGATTCGGGATTTCGGCCCCCACCAGATTGATCTTGTTGATATCCAGTCCGGCGGCATCTCCCCCGGCCAGCACCTCGGCCAGTTTGGTAAAGGCCAGCGGTACGCCGCCGATCTGATCACCAATAGCGATATCTTCGGGAGTCGGTCGCACACCCAGATTATAAAAACCCGAGTCATAGACAACCGGGGCGCCATTGAAGGCCACCATGCGTTCCATCACCGCAATCGGTTCCTGCTGACCCGGCGGTACAAACTCCAGCAGCGGCCCGGCACCGAAGCCGGTCAGCGCCGAAACCGTTGCCCCGGTGAACTCGGGATTGAAGTGACAGACACTGCACCCGGTTGCGCCGGCAAAGAAACGACCCAGCCCCCGATCCACGTTCATGATCGCCCCCTGTGCCGCCGCCCCGTTGGGACTGCATGACGGCGAGGTGTTGGTGGTATTGGTCGGCAACGGACAACCGCCAATCTGTGTACCGGCAGGGATTGGAGTGCCGGGTACGCCGCCAAAACCAAACGGGGCTGTCGCCGATTCACTGCCGGTCACTGCGCCCTGATGGATGAACTTGGCATAGTGTTTGGTACACAGGTCAGTGGCCACCGCCTGTTGCGCCCCGCTGTTGTTTAACGCAACCGCCGCAATACAGGCATCCAGCGCCAGTCCCGTCACATTCACCACCTTCGTCTGTCTGCCATTGGTGTTGGTAATGGTCCCGGTGGCGATCCCGCCGGCGATGATATCAACAATAGTGCCGCCGGTAGTCAGCGTCGCCTCATAGGCCTGTACGGCCAGACCGAAGAAGAGTGAGAAGTTCCACTCCAGCAGGGAATAGACGGTACCGGTCACATCAGTACATGCGGCGTTTGATACGCCCAGATAGTTACCACCGCCATCGAGACAGACATCCTTGCCGGTTCCGTCACCCCAGAAACGCTGATCAAAGACCTGTTTCACCCAGACGCCATACGTGCCGGACAAACCACGGTTACTGGTCCCCGGTGCGGCGCAGTTGGTCATCCCGCCAAGCAGTGAATCCCCACAGGAGACCAGTTGCCCCGCCAGCGGCTGGGCATTATTGAGCTTCTTGCCCAGATCACGATGGGGCCGGCCGCCGCCCGATGCAGAGTGATGAAAGACCATCTCGAAATCACTTTCGATAGGCCCTACCGCCTGCGAGGCCAGTGATGAAAACGGAATACGTAGACGTTCATTACCCACGGCTCCATTGGCAAAGACTTTCACCATTGCTTCCGGATCACGGAAGCCCAGCGGATTGACCCCATTGAAGAAGGCATCGGCACGCCCGTCCCAGAAGTTGCGGAAGTTGTACACCGCATTCAACACCGTAGGTGAATTGCGCGGCTCCACACGCCGTGCGGTATGGGGTATACCAACGGCCGGTGCGGTGTACAGGGTCTCAAACCCGGGGTCAGCCGCTGCCAGTATGGCGCTGTCCACTGAGCTGTAGGTACCGGGAACAGCACCCGGTGTCAGCCCCTGATATTCACCAAGACGCGGACCTTGCGATGAAACAACATCATTCACATCCACTGCGGGCGATGCCTTGCCACCGGGCGCACCCGGTGTGCCATCCGCCAGGTCCGGTGTCGCGCCGGCATTGATCTTCGCCGTTTCACTCACCGGGATACCGCCGACCCCGTTGTGCTGAAAATTCGCAAGGGTCAATGTGCCATTCGCACTCAGCAAATCCTGCACCGTATCACCGGCCTTGAGACCGGGACTCATCTGGTTGGTGTTACGGTTATCCGCACCGGCATGAAAATGGCACGATGCGCATGACTGGATACCGTCACCGCCCACCTGCATATCATAAAACAGGGCCTTGCCCAGCTGTTGCAGGGCGGTACGTTGTCCGTTTCGCGTAATGCGCGGCCAGCGGTTATCTGTACCGTTATTCTGATCCAGCACACCGATGACATTCACATCCGGCACACCGACCGCATTCAATGGTGCAACCGGTGCAGCCGTCGCGGATGTGGGTACCCAGGTACCGGTAAGGCACGCGGAAAATAGCAAAGCGCCGAGAAATGACGTTTTATGCATAGCCAATCGGCCATGCTGACGCCCTCCCGAAACGCCGTTTGGCGTAGGTTTCATAAATCCTCCTGACAGGTTTATCGTCTGTGCAATAAACAACAGCAGGCAACCCTTGTATGGCCTGAACCAACACACACCAAGACAAACGAAACGTCACCCGCGATCGTTTTCTCAAGTGTATTGAGTACTGCATGGACACACGCCAACCACATAGACCGGATTTATATGAACAAGCTGACGTTCGAAGCGGATTTAATTCTTATTACGAACGACCAAAGACAGCTGCATTGATATTTTTATTACGATAGTCGCTTCAACCACTTCACAGTTACAAATAACAGTAACAACCAATCATCAACACACATTAATCAATCTATGCCTGGACTTAGACCAAGTCAAGATTAATAAATGCAATCTATGTTTTAAATAAATGAGTGATTTACTTTGTTTATTGTAACTAACGTTACACAAGCGCCCTCTTACCTGTTATTTTTTGTTATCGCCTTTTCGTGTCTTCACCATACTCCCGGTCTCTGCATGACACATTCAATGTATGGCAACTATTTTTAACGGAGAAACGATATCGCGATTAATCGACTATCATTACTTCTACAGGCACCCGGTTATATACACCCGGAATGTAACAGAACATGCAACAAAAAATATTTTTCATCCTGCTGCTGTGCAGTTTGGTACCGGTAGCATTTACTGCTGCCGCTGAAGATAATCCTGTCACTATTGTCTACACCGGCAATCTGGATGGTGAACTGGAACCCTGCGGCTGTTCCAAAGAAGGCGATCTGGGCGGGATACGCCGTCGCGCCACCATACTGACACGGCTCAGGGAAACATATCCACATCTGTTGCTTGTCTCCACCGGCGGTCTGCTGGCTGCCGACTACTCGACAGACACCATCAAAAACAAATACATCCTGCAGGGCATCGCCCAAATGCATTATGATGCCATCGCCGTGCAACCGCAGGATCTCAGCTTCGGTTCACAACTGCTTGCAGATACACCCTTGCCCTGGGTGAGCCGGTATGAAAAGGCAAAACCATTCCGTTATTCGCGCCGTATACAACGCAACAATCTCCATCTGCATATCTTCAGCTGGATGTCCATCCCGCCGCAGGCAACCGGCATGCATGCTGCCGACAAACAAACACAAATTCTTGATAACACCACACTGCTGACACGCATGCATACCGCCAAGCAACAGGGTGATCTGGTTATCCTGGCCACTGACAGCCTGCTTGCTGACATTACCAAACAACTCAAACTGACGGATGTGGACATCCTGCTGATCAAGTCCCGCCATGAACAATTCGGTGAACCGCAAAAAGTCGGTCACACCCTGGTCTTGCAACCCGGTTCACGGGGTATGCGCCTGGGGCTGCTCAGGCTGTCGCTGGATCACACATCACGTATTCGCGCCTTTCAGCATGAAGTGATCCCCTTGCCGCCATCGATCCCGGATTCACCGGCGTATGCACAATGGTACAAAGATTATAATGAGGAAATAAAACAGGATTATTTACGTCGTGTTGAGTTGCGCAAGGCTTCAGAGAGCGGAGTGAGTCCGTATGCCGGTGCGGAAAAGTGTCGCACCTGTCATGCAACCGCATGGCAGGTATGGCAACAAAGCCGCCATGCCCGCGCTTTCAAATCACTGCGACGCGTCAACAAGGCCTTCGATCCAAACTGCATCGGCTGCCATGTTGTCGGTTTTGAAAAACCCGGCGGCTATATTGATGATTTGATTACCGAGCACCTGACCCAGGTCCAGTGCGAATCCTGTCATGGCGCGGCGGGACAACATGTCAAAAGCGGCGGCACTACACCTGTTGCACAGAAAGGCCGGCTGACCGAAAAAGTTTGCCGGCAATGCCACCGTGGCTCGCACAGTCCGTCGTTTAGTCTCGAAAAGTACTGGCCCAAAGTTGCCCATTAGTGTCGCAGGGCGGGCAACGAAGTGAGGTTGCCTATTCGCGGCTCAGGCGTTTGTTGGCATAGGCCATCATATATGATCTGCCGCGATAGCCATGCCCCATATCGCGCATGGCCATCAGCGCACGGCGGTCTTCGTCCCGGTAATCGTCTGTCACTTCTTCATGTAAAACATAGGCATTAAACTTGTCCAGCATGCGTTGTGCTGAAGTCTTGCCGATTTTTTCAAACGCCTGATACAGACCTTGATAGTCGAGATCCTTGACGGACATGGAAGCGGTGGAAATAAAACTGGGTTGATCCGGCACAGTCAGGGTAATGGTCAACTTGATGGAACGGGCCGGTCCGATCAGGGAAATGCGAAAATCGAGAATGCCCTCCGGCGCCACCTTGTCATTAAAGGCGAAAAAACCGGAGTTGGTCAGGTTGGCCAATGCCGTGTCCATCACCGCTGATTTCATGATCTCTTCCGACAACGGATACCAGGAACCGCTGTCCAGGGTAAAACGCGCCTGTACGACTAACGGGATGGGCATACAATCAGGATCGTGACTGCCGGTGCAATCCTCTGCAACAACAGCATTCAGTGGGACAAGCATCATCAAGCCGATGATCAGGGAAGAACGAAACAAACCGGAAAACATAACACCGTGCTCCTGCGCTACTACTCTATACGGTGGAAAAAGCAAATACAGTGCCATTATACGGCGAATCGGTTCAAATCCGCTACTATCAATCAGTTGCATGCACTGTTTTTTCAGGTGACGGAATTATGACGGTTAAAACGGCAAGTACATGTAACCGGCGGCAAATAACCGTCATCCGGGACATACGCGTACTTACAGAGCTTGAATGAGTCTAATTCAAAAGAAATTTGTCGTGCGGTTTGTCAAATGGTGAAGCACCGATTGTGAGAAAAGAAGACAGGATGAATCAGAAGAAAGTCAGACTGTCATCGTCATCCGCATTATCCTTGTTTACATCCGATGTTGTGATATTCATCGCGCCCTCGGCATAACTGTTGCGTCGCTCGTTAACCAGGCGGTTAATGATTCGAATAATCTCGGCACTGCCTTCTTCCGCGACAGTGAAAAACCCGACCATTTTTTCCTGCAAGCCCTGTTCCTGCACCCAGTTCCCGCGCAAACACTCAATGGCCTTGTGAATGTTCTGATGTACCTTTTTATGTGGAGGTTCCAGCGCTTTATAGGATGGCATTGTGCTGAACAACTGTGCACCTGTTCCTGAGTCATACCATTTACCCAAACGACAGTTATGGTGATCGACATTGACGGATCTGGCTTCATCTGAATCAGTTCCGGACTCAAGACAGCGATACGCGTTTTGTTTATAAATGATATGGTCCATTTTGACCAGTGATGCAAAACTCATATCCAGCGCAAAGGTCATGTTTTCATATGCCTTGCGCGCCGACGCGGCAAACTCGGTAAAATTATCCTCAAAACTGGATATGGTTGTCTTCGACTCATTGGCCAGTTTTTTCATCGACTCGGATTCGTGCATCATCCGTTCCGCTTCATTCTTGAACGCCTGAATCGCCGGCATGATCTCCTGTGTGACTTCCTTGGTGTGATTGGCCAGTGAGCGCACCTCATCGGCCACTACCGCAAATCCACGGCCATGCTCACCGGCGCGGGCCGCTTCGATAGCTGCATTCAGCGCCAACAGATTGGTCTGCTCGGTGATCTCGACAATATTTCGGATCGCACCGGTCACCTGTAGGCTGTGGTCATTCAGTTGTTTGAACGCCTTGTCCATCTGGTTTACCATTTCGACAATCGCGTTCAGATCACCAATCACCCGTCCAATAGATTGTTTGCTTTCCACCGCCTTTTCAGCGGTACTGCCGGAGATCTTCTGCACAACCTCCATTTCATGATTCACATTTGCCAGATCTTCCTGGTTCTCTTTCAGATTCTTGATCAGATTGGAGGCATTCAGTTGATTCAGATCGCCCAGCACCGCATTCTTGCTGCTGTTCAGATGCACTTCGACGATGGCCTGATTGCTCTTTTCCACCTCCTGCATGGTACGCACAAAACCACCATGCAATCCCATATGCATGGGCTTGCGGAATACCTTGCCCTGCGTGACATAATGGACGCTGGTATTGACCTCCCGAAAAAAGGTCTCCAGTTGGTCGAGCATGTCATTGATATCCTGCGCCATCAGTCCGAAATGGTCCTGCCCGACAATGTTGGTAATTCTGCTCCCAAACCGACCGGCACATGCCTCTTTGATCACCTTCTGTATCTCGGCGATGATCCGGCCGGACTTTCTTGCACGTAGTGAGGTTACAAGGGTATAGATACTGAGCAGCAATGCCAGGACAGTGACACCGACAAGAAAAAAATCCAGTTGCTGTTGGTAATACAACCATGCAACAGTGCCAAACAACAGCACTGCATATAAAGAAGTGATCAGGCTAGCCCTGGAGAGCAATGACAAGTTCTTCATAGCTAACTCCTTTCTCTGCCAGGAAGTCCGTCAGGATTTTACTTGAGGCCGCGATGGCATTTTTCGCAGCGGCCTTTTTCTCCGCCTCCATCATACTGCTGTACAGTTGGCTGATGGTCTTTATCGCCTGAGGGTTTGGTTTTCTGCGCACGGAGAAATATCCGCATATTTGGTTGCTCTGATCATAATCCGGTGTGACATTGGCATAGACCCAATAAAACGAGCCGTCTTTGGCCATGTTTTTCACGAAGGCAAATATTTCCCGCCCCTGACTGATCGTATCCCACAGCAATTTGAAAACGGATCTCGGCATATCCGGGTGTCGAATGATATTGTGTTGTTCACCCAACAGCTCATTTTCCGTATAACCGGAAAATTCGATGAAAATCCGATTGCCATAGGTAATGCGTCCTTTCAGATCAGTTTTGGACACGATGAAATCATTCTCTCGCATCACCTTCTCCTGATTGGTCGGCATGATGTGCTTGTTTTTCATCGTATCGCAACCCGCTGAATCATCCGTGTCGCTGTCGGTATATATCAGGTATACACCACTATCGGCTTGACCATTCGAAAGTTTAAAAAAACACCGATATTGATACACGCCCCATCAATTCTGACTAACGGGGTATGTTTTTACGCCGGCGTAACTGACACCATATTTCCTGCCATATAAATCGATGCCTCATTTGGGCCTGACAAACACCTGATCCACCTGCGTTTCCTGCTACATAATTGTGCAGGTTCGATTTGAACCACGGTGACAAACAGCATGTACTGTGTCACAAAATGGTGCATTTCTCCGTGCTGAAAACGCTTTATTCTCCCTGTGCTCCGCTCAGAATGTCATTCGTCACATTCTTGCCACCGGAGAAGTTTGTATATAAAGAACCGATGGAATAAATCGGTCCCCAGGGAATTCCCCACCAACCAAGCAACAGTGTAATCAGAGAAAATCCCAGGCCCTTGCCCACGGAACCCTGATCCGACTTGATGAAATAGATATTACTGGGTTGCCTGAAACTCATAATAATGATGGAGATACAGTATTGGTAGATGACAAATTTACCCCCTTTCTGGATCTCGTCCATCACTTCTTGATCTGTCATACCTTCGATACCGACAATTTTCATTTTTTCTCCCTATTAATCGTTATTGATCTTTGCATCGAGTTTATCACAGGAATTCGTTTTGCGTTCAAGCCGAATCACACTCAGTCGGCCACCCTTGCCTGCAGGCATTAAATACCATAGAAAAAATATCGGGTTTAATCCCGGCAGCGCATCGGCAGATGCAAGTCACGGGACATGCTGCGGTAAATTGCTTTTACGCAACATAAAACGCATAATTTCACACTCAACACACATCGACGTACGCACTGCAGGAATTTACCCTTGCCAGAAGAAATTCACAAAATCATCTCTGTCTTTGATGCGCTGGACCTGATCATTCTGACCGTTAACCTGTTACTGATGATCTTCGCCCGTCAGATCATGCAATTCATCTACCACGGCGATGCATCGGACAAGTATTTTTCCCTTCGCGTGCAGGTATTTCGTGCCTTTAATCTGGCCGTAGTCGCCGCCTTTTTTTATTACCACATCTACCTGCCCGGTGAAGCCAAAGGTCCCGGGATAAAATTACTCTCGGTTGTCATCGTGATGTATCTTGGCTACGTCACCAGCCATGGCATCAGTAATGTGATCCACTCACAATATGGCAAGCGCAAGGAAATCGGCGACACCTCCATTCTGATTGAGACTTATCACTCCAGACTGATCAACATTGTCTCCAACCTGCTGCTCACCATTATCATGGTCATCGCCATTGTCCGCATCCTTGGCTTTGAGAGCTGGCTCGAGGCCGGCGGCGTACTTGGTGTGATCGGTGTTTTCCTCGCCCTGACACAAAATGTCTGGGCGCCGGATCTGTTTGGCGGCCTGATCATGCTTAATTCACGCATTCTGGAAACCGGTGACGTCATTGAATTTCAGGATGGCGAGCGGTTTATCGCCATCGTCCACAAAACACGACTGTTTCACACCGAATTGCTGAATCTGGTGAATAATCACCGCATGATGATTCGTAACAGTCTGTTGCGCGACCGGGTCATCCACAACCTGTCACGTTTCGCCTCAGCCAAAGGTTTGCGTGAACGCATTACATTTAAAATCGGTTATGATGTATCGGTTAACTCTGTCAAAGCAATGTTTGCCGAAGCCTTTGAGACGCTGAAATCAAAATGTGATCTGCCGTTCGAGAAACAGCATGGACATGAAGTCGCAACCGTCGACGCGGGTGATTTCGCCGTTGAATATGCGGTGTACTACTACATCAAAGAGACCCGCAAACTTCTTTATGTCCGTTTCCAGGTTATAGAACAGATCATCAAAACCGCTGCAGAAAAACACATCCAGCTCAGCACACCGATTATGCAGGCTGCCCGGGTGGACTTCTCGGCACATAACCAGACTAACGGAACAGCTGGAGCTGGTTTTAAGCAGGGAAATTCATAAAACTTACGCCGCGACCGTTGCCATGCATTTTGCCGACCTGTTTCTTCCACTCTTGCAGATCCAGTCTTTTTCGACTCACTGAAGAGGTCTCATCCAGTTCGGTAATATTCAACCTGACGGGTTTGAATATCCCCCAGTCAAACATCCTGTTATACACGCCAATCATTGCCGGCATAACCCATTTGCACACATTATCGCCACACTGGTCACGGAAGAAGGTCTCGGCATTCACATCCTTCACCATACCCAGCCGTACCAAATATGCAGTCAGTGGTTTACCGTTGACGATATCTGTCCTCACCCAAACCTCCCAGTAATCATGAAACGCATGGATATCAAACATGGAAGTCGGTGTTTTGTGAATATATTTTTTTACCGAAAAACTGTTACCGGATTCGTAGAAACGCTGCAGCGTTAATTGCTCGTGCTTCACCAACATCGCAATAAAGCCTTTCTGGCCCTGCAAGTCACTTCTGATGCGGGAAACATGACTTGAATCCGGCAAGGTACCGGTTACCAAGCAAAGAACAAGCCTGGAAGAGTTGGGAAAGGAAAGTAGAAGGCCGGCAAAAACCAGTACACACGCCGTAAATAACCAAAGCAGGATTTGTTTTGTCTTTTTTTTCAACACCCCTCCAGGTTGGTATTTACGCCTGCCTGATGCTGTATATGAACTGAAACCACAGGGGTTATCATATTATTTATTCGTCATATAAAACAGCGTTCAATCACCAAACCGGCTGTAAACCTCGAAGGGAATTTCGTTTTGTTTCAGAAACACATATAACCCGGCTGCATTCGGCCCGCTGAACTGCTGTTTCAGCGCAGCCAGGATATCCCCCTCCACACCCAGCGCCTGCCGTAACAAACCATGATCCGCAGACTTGATCATCCAGATCCATTCATATTCAGCGGCATCGGGAAACTGCACCACCCCGCTCCCCAGATCCTGACCTTCTATAACAAGGTCGCCATCCTCGTCCAGCCTGGCCTCCACATAGCGCAGACTGTCGTTATCTCTTTCATTACGTAAAATAACTTTATTTTCCATGACAATATATCGCGCGACTAATTAATCGTCAGGTGGTTGTCTTCAGTGAAACACAACAATGCAACGGCGCAGAAAATACTGCGCCGCTGCATGCTGAACCTATTAACTCTTTCAAGTTTACTTCTTGCGAATGTCCTGCAGCGCCTCATTCATCTTGAACATGACAATAAGCAACTCGCACCAGATGCGCGACATTACTGCACCACCGAAAACAAACAGCAGACCCAGCATAAATTTGCCAAATGTAAAGCCGTCGTACCCGCCAAACATGGTACCCACCCCGCCCACAACCGAGGCCAGCAACAACAGCCAATATATAATAGTGATAATTTTAGGCGTCAACATATTATCGATAAACAACACATCTTTCATTTAATTCTCCTTGATTCTTGTTAATTACATTTTATTTCCAACATGTCTGGACCTCCGAAAACCAGACAATAAAATAACGTTAACGCCATATTGTCCGCTTTACAAACTATCGAAACGAGAAATCGCAGCAATCTGCGCAGAAATATACAAAAACAGTTAATTTAGTGATGATATTGCTGTATTTTTGCTCAAATAATGCGTGCCATTATTCATGGCAAACGTAAATAGAAGAATGGCACACTAGTTGCCAAACGATATTTAAGGGGTCAATGCCGTTTTTTAATTACACAAAATCGTGACCTAACAGTTCAATGCGTTGGAACAGGCTGGAACCGGTCATGTTTTTCGGGGAAGGGAAATTCCTTTCACCGCTGTCATTTAGATGCCGCTTGTTGTATCAACAGGTACCAACACAAAAGTCCCGAACAAAATTCGAGATACATCAGTTACAGCCATGTTATAACTCCTCGACTCTGCGGCATCTTGCAAACAGTAAATAATAAAATCCAAGCAACACAAAACCCATCAGTACCGGATCAAAAACAGAATCCTTTTTCATTGCGCAACCACCGCCGCTGCCGGCAGGATTTGCCGACGGGATATATTCATCGGGATTCACCAGTGCTGAAATGTAGTATTTTATATCCGGACGTTCTTCTTCCCAAACAACTGTTGTCCGGCCACTGTTATTCCGTGCTACATGAAATTCGGCATATGCGGTCGGAATAATCGGGTATGAAGTCGTTACAGCAGTCCCGTTAATCTGGATAGTCCGTAAATTCACATAGCTGTCACCACCATCATTTTTAATATGACTGAACCAAACAAGAGTTGTGACACCATTACTGTCACTGCCTGCCTTGTAGTTACTGAAAATTGACATGGTTTCCGGCATACCGGTTGCATGAAACTCACCGCCGGTTTTATTCCCGGCAGCGGTGAATGCCTGACCCAGGATATCCAGGTCATTGCGATCATCGCTATAACCAAACCAAAAAACCAGAAAATTACCGGACGAATCCATGCTGATTTGCGGAAAACCCTGATCACCGGCTGTACTGGTATTTACCTGAAATACTCCACCTGATTTTCCAGCAACTGAATTAAATCGTTGACCAAAAACACCTCGACCACTGCCATCTCCACCATCGGAAAGTGACGTTCCTTCAACCCAGACTATCGTAAAATTGCCTGAGGCATCCATGGCAATTTCCGGAACAGAACGGACATAGGCTGGTGCACCATTTACAGTAATAACGGGGGATTCAGGTGTACCAATTGACGCAAATAATCTGGCATGGATAGTGTTGCTCCCTTCCCGCCAGGTCACGACAAAATTCCCTGCCGTGTCTGCTGCGATTCTGGGTGTGCTTGCGTTTGCTGTTGCACTACTGACTGTGATTAAGCTGCCGTTTGTCGTTCCATCTGCATTGTATCGTTGCGCATAAACAATATTCTCACTCACTGAATTATTATTCACCCAAACAACAATAAAATTACCACTCCCATCCATCGCCACATCCGGTCGTGATTGCTCACCGGCAGCGTTTCTGTGTACAAGAAATTTACTGCCGGACAAAACACCATCCAGGCTGACTAATTGCCCAAAAATACCACCGTTAGCAGAATCAACCGGCTCCAGAATTGAGTTGGTATTCTTTTTTTGCCATACCACAACACTGTTGCCAAACGAGTCAGTCGCGATCCTGGCATATTGCCGCTCTTCGGTTATTGTCGGTGTTTTGGCAAGATTCGAAACCAAAATCGACAGTTCACCATTGACTGAACCCGCTGCTGCAACTGCTGAATATGTTGAGACACCTGCGGCAACAAGCAAACCGCAGAGGAACCGGTGAAGTGTCGGAAGGTTAAGACGAATATTCGCAAGTTTGGAACCCATAGCGAAAGCAAACTGCTTCATAAAAAGTACTCCTGAAAACCAGACTGATAATTTAGACCAGATACAAACACGTTTAGCCTGGATAAAGATTTATTACTGTTGGCAAACTTTCGTAATAAAACATCCGTAAAACTATAAGAGCATATCCGGCAGGATATTTCAACACTATATGTGTGGTATTTTATTCAGGATAAGTCCAGGTGATCATAATTTAACCATTTAATTTGACCCCATGATTACCATTTACGGATATGTAAATTTCATTTATTTTTTTTGCGCTCGTTTAATCGCCAGATCAACCACCTTTTTCGATGACTCCAAATTTGACTGCCGCTTTTTATCCGGTCCCGGCTGTTGTCTGAACAGAACCGTCTTGAGCCGGCCCCAAAACCGTTGCCACAACTCAAACCCGTCCAGACCGGGTATCGGCAGGCTGTTGAGAACCAGCATGATGATGTTCATTGCAAAAAAAACGTTGGAGACAGGCTGCAGCATGTGATGGATGCTATACAGCTTCAACAGAAGAACCAGCCCCATACAAGCCGACCAAAAGACGAGCAATATGGCCTGAGCGATAAGGCCGCCCGCAATAATCAGTGTTTCAGGCAGCCGGTGTTCAGCATGTTCATAGTGACAAACACCATGAATGGGATAAATCCGGATATCGATCAAATCGTGGTTAAATTTTCTGACAAACCAGGCATGTCCCATTTCATGCACCAGCATCAACACAATGAAGGCCAACCCTGCAAAGATTCCATCCACCACACCCTGGTGTGCAATATAAAAGAAAAAAACAAGCAACAGCGACACGTGCAGAAAAACCGGTGCGCCTTTATAACTAAATACCCTGACTCCGCCCCTCATCACACACAAGCGTCCTTTTTATGTTGGAAACAATTGTTCTTCGACTTCGCTTAACGTGTTGGGCCTGGTATCGCCAAAGGTCTGAGGGCTGTTAACACACACCCCCCCAGTGAATCTTCATCCTTTGCTGTCGCCTGACAATGTTGCAACGCATTATTGACACTTTTAATTCCTTCCTTCGAATCCAGCGGTAACATCTTATTCTGGGCATGTGTCGCCAAACAGTGGGCAAGCACAAAATAACCGGTCGTGTTGGAGTTGAATTTGTCGATAAGACCAATGAAAGTCGCATATACCCCGGTTATCGTTTTGAGTCTGGATACATCGGCAATTTTATACCTGACTGCTATTCTGTCCGCCGCCTCATGCCAAGCCTTGTTTTTCTCCATCCCGCCCGTCATCAATTCTGAAAATGAAATTCCAAAACGCATAATCATCGTGCAATGATTCATAATTTCCCTGTCACGTTTTTCATTTTCAGAGGCCGAGACGCTAATTGATGACAGCAGTAATCCCATAGCTAAAATACCATAACCTGCTACGCTTATACCCGATAATTTCATATCAAAACCCCACCCTGGTGAAAAATAAATAGGCAAAAGATACATTATTCAAAAAAAACATCTGCTTGTACACACGCACAATTCTATCTATATTATATTCCTAATTATATGTGATGCTTATCAAGGCAATCCATAATATCAACTAGAAGCGGTCTCAAAATGTCGCGAGCGCAGGTGATGCAAGGTAAATTGAACGAAAAAGCGGAGTAAATGAGCATTTTGAGTTCAATTTTAACGCCGCAGGACCAAGCGCAGTAATTATGAGACCGCTTCTAATCATTTCAGCACACATCATACCCGCACATGGCAGATTGGACCGCTGTCATGTTCCTGATAACAGAAATAAAACGGGGACTGTTTGTTCAGTCTCCTGAATGCATCTGACTCTGTGACTGTCTTGATGATCGAACCGAACTGTTCTTCATGATCGACCGGTGGTCCAGCGTCAGTATCATCGCAGAGAACGTTGTCGCCATACACATAGCGTAAAAATGTCTCTTCCGGCTTTTCATCCGGGTTATGCTGACAGGCGCCGAACCAGAAATTGTGTTCACCTTCATCGTCGCCAAAGTCCCATTCAACAATCATGGCGCCCAGCGCAGGCAAATTGCCCTGTTGTTGTGCTGCGCACCAGGCTTCACAGGTTTGAATAATTTTTTGCGGCCAGTAACGATTGGCGGCACCTGTGCATGCGAGAAAGCCTTCCTCATCCAGCTTCGCGCCGGCTTTCTGACAGGCCTCTGCGGTCGCCAGATAGGTGTCAAACTCTTCTTCCGTTACTTCGGCAGCCGTGTCCGACACTTGCAGATTATACTTTCGTATCACCAAAGACCGCCATCGTACAACAAGCTCAATGAGATTTTCCGGCTCTCCCGGCTTGCAGCCTGCGTAAAACAGAATTTTTTCTCGCATACATGATTTCAAGGTTGCATAGATCGGAAGATCCCGAAGTACCTTTAGTTGTGGTTCCTTCTCGATCGTCTCATCTGAACATCCATTTTCCATCGCACGTTCAAGATACTGCAGTGCTTTATTTGTCTGGTCAGCCAAACTATAAATACAAGCCATATTGAGGGAGATCATGCCCTGATCGGTGTCAGTATTTTCCTCCACCCAGGGTGCAAACTCGTCGATACATGCCTGGTAACCCTTCTGTCTTTCAGTGACAGCAATAATATTGGCAAGCAGTTGCGGTTCCACTGAACCCGATTCAAGTTCCGGTTTATATTGCTGCCATAAGGCCAACGCCTCTTCATCACGCTGCAACAAGGCCAGGGAAGTAATTAAACGTTCCAATAGTCGCTCAGAATATGATTCAGCCATCCCTCGCCTGGCCCAGTCATAGGCCAGTGTTTGATCGCCCAGCTGCGCATACGCTGAACTGATCAGGTAGTAAAGCCGTTCATTGTCCTTATCTCCCGGCAGAAGAACATTTTCGGCTTCATCAATTACGCACCGCCAGTTCTCCTCTCGAACAGCAGCCCTCAGCCTGCCCCGACTCGCGTGCAAACGATCAATGGTTGCACCATATCTATAGAGTATTTGCTGGATCGCGCCGTAGCCATAGTCACAGGCTATCTGGATAGCGGTATCGCCCGACTTGTCTTTCGCATTGATATCAGCCCCCTGTTCCAGCAGAAACTCAACAAGTAATGGAAAGTTTCCATCCACTGCCTGTAACAGCGGTGTTTTCAATGAATATCCAGAGGGACAGTTAATATTCAGCCCATGCGCCATCAGGATCGTGACTATTTCGATCGCATCCGCTTCGTCTTTAACTTCATCCAGAAGTTTGTAAATTATCGTTTCAGCTGATGACCGTCGACGCACAACAAGATTGGGATCTGCACCTGCATTCAATAACAGTCTGACCACACTTTTCCAGCGATTTTGACCTGCGCAACTTAGCGCGGCTTCTTCACAGTTTTTCGGTAAAAGGTTGGGATCAAAGCCATTATTCAAAAAGGCATCGCATACAGCGTAGGCCTCTTTTTCCTTGTCAGATTCCGAAAATGAATACAGTCGTATAATGTCCACCACCAGAGGGACATAGATATTACTAATCGCACGCCGAAATGCATTGGGATTGGCGGGATTTCGCGGGTAATTTGTCAGGAGTGTGACGGCATGAAAGTTATGACTATAACCGGCCGCATATAGCGCCTCATCCCTTGAGTCTTGTTTAAAATGATAATTATCCAGTGCGTTCTTCAATTCATCCAAATCATCCCGATATCCTGCCAGGTGATCCAGCCTGATATTCGGCTCTTTCTTGCTGTTCAAACCATATTCTCCTTGAATTTTAAGACAACAAATTCTGAGCTACAACATAAATCCCTGCGGAGAGTCAGAAAAGAGTGTGAAGGGATTATTTCCAACCCCTTTTCCAGATTGGACAAATTTACCTCACTACCAACAGTGAATCATTAAACCATCACTGGATTACGCGTAATTCATTACATGTAAATCTTTTTAAGACGGCATTGCTTAACGTGATTGTATGTTCTCCGACCTTGACCATACTTGCCTGCTGATATGTATTACTCAAATCCAATCCCTGTTATACCGATTCAGCTGCCCGGACATGTTGTAGCAACTGCTGCCGGCCCACGCCACATGGTGCATTCAGTTAAAGTTCAGTATCCCTGTCATATCGTTGCGGTGATATAGAGCACAATCAGTCCCAACCGGATGACAGGTTGATTTATACAACACAAATAAAACAAAAGCCAGTGTAAACAACCGTTTACCGATCAACAGTCAGTTAGTTTAATACAGGGATAACCGGTTAATGGATCAAACAACAATAACAATCAAAAATATTACTTCTAATGGCAATATAAAGGCGGTCATCATAGCCCTGCTGGCACTGGCAAGTACTGCCTGCGCCAGCCTTTGCGACATTGCCAAGTTTGACCAGAAAACTATTCCAGATGCCATTCTCAACCAGACCTATGAAACCTACATCACTGCATCAGTAGGCAATAATCCCGAGGATGATATGTTCAATTATACATTTTCATTTAACGGGGAACTCCCAACCGGTATGTCTTACACACTCGATCAGCAAAACAGGCGCGTCTATATCAGCGGTACCCCGATTGAATCAGGCACCTTTGTGTTTACTCTAAAAGTCAGCATCAATAAAAAGCCTGAGTATACAAACAACAATCCTGACGAGGCGGAATTCCTGGCCGCAATCAGTTGTCTGCACTACACCGAAAAAACACAATCATTTTCCCTAACAGTTAATATTATCTAGCATCCGGACAGGCCGGCTCTTGCTGTCGACTCAGACCTCAATAGACAATATCGGGAATGGAAACAACCTTCCCTGGTTACCGGCATTTTTCCCATTTGCCCAACACCTGGTTATATCCAACACCAAACTCCTTGCAGTAAGAAGAGTCAAATTCTCCGGATGAATTATTTTGTTGAATGGCAGGCGCCTGTCTGGAGTGAATGTCTACCGAAGGTCTTGTTAAGGTAAACGGCAGCAGTATTGTGTCCATGACCATACTCAACGGCAGATCGATGAGTGCGAATGGCAATACAACAAGTGGCACACAACCATGTCCTTCACAGAGAGACAATCCCATCAGGGCAATATCCGTCTGAACACCTCTATATGCATACGGCCCGGCAGATTTATCTTTATCAGATACTGCATGTATACTTGCACAGCCGGCAGTTAGACCGAGCAACAAACCCGCGAGAACAATATTTTTCAAAGGCATCCCCATCACCCAAATAACGTTAGCCTTACAGGTTGAAGTGAAAATTACTTAACTATATCTGTCGATGATATCGCTTAATCCTCGCTTCACATTTGGCCACATCAGCTTTATATAAGATTGTTACTGAACAAGCTGTTAACAGATGGCCGACAGCAGTGAAATATAAAGAATAGTGGTCACGATTAGATTATTTATTAATCACTTTTTCGGATTCTATAAAATTTAATCACACCGTTGTCTTTAATTAAAAGTCGTTCTGTACAATAATATCTATACACTGACATCAGCAAAAAGGAAACACAGTGTCTACGCCAACCCGGTCGACTCAGGACAAGGTATATTAAAGGATTATAATATTATGTGGAAGCCACTAACATATACATTAAAAGACAAACTCACAAACGACCAGTCCGAAATAGAACTGCCGTTTATGATTGGAGTAATTTCTGATCTGGCCGGGCATAATCAGGAATTGATGCCCAGGTTTCGTGACCGACAGTTTCGGGATGTCGACTGCAACAATCTGAATAAAACGTTATACAGTATCGCACCATTTTTACGCCTCAATGTTCCGAATGTAACAAAAAGCGATGGTCATCCGCTTTCTGTAAAATTGCATTTCGAACAAATGAGTGACTTTGAACCTGCCAGTATCGCCGAGCAGTTGGATGGCATGGGTTTTTATACCGATCTGCATTCTGTTTTGTCCGATTTATCATCCTTTGTTGAGTCACAGCCGGAACCGGCTCTGCAAATGCTGAATTTGCTCACACAGGGTAATATAAACAATGCTGTTTTTATCTGGCGGAAAAACTCTAACTTGAAATCAGCACATAATAGTTCTGATTACATTACTCTCCTTGAAGAACTGGTAACACGCATCGATAAAGAGACGACACTGAAGCAGTTTGATGCAATGCTTCGTGAATCTATCACAGACATGGAAGACATTATTTCAAGACAACTCGATCAGGTGATACATCACCCCGAGTTTCAGGCACTGGAAGCCGGCTGGCGAGGACTAGAGTATTTATGCAGCCGGCATGATACCGGCGCCGGCTTCAAGCTGCGGGTTATGTGCGCGACAAAAAGAGAACTTTACCGAGATGCTGTACGTGCAGTCGAGTTTGACCATGCACAATTATTTAAAAAATTATATGATTCAAGCTTTGCAATACCGGGTGAAACGCCCTATAGCCTGCTTGTTGCCGACTACCAGATGTCACACAGCAATGATGACATTGACTTGATAGTATCACTATCCAATATTTGCGCAACGGTGCATTTACCATGGATAACCGGTGCTGACCCGGCACTCTTTGGCATGAAAGGCTTTCCAGAACTTACAATCCCAAGAGACGTTGAACGAATCTTTGATACCTCAGATTATATCCGGTGGCGTTCATTAAGGGAAATTGAGGACATTAAATACACTTTCATTGCCATGCCGAGAATTCTGGCGAGACTTCCCTGGAATGCCGACAAACAATCTGAACAAAACAACCTGAACTGGAAAATAAAATATACCGAACAAATAGCGCAACATTCTGATTACTTGTGGATGAATGCTGCCTGGGGAGTGGCAACCGTCATCGCTGATTCTTTCGCAAGAGATCGTTGGCCTGCGAACATTCACGGCGCACAGTATGGTCGTTTCAAAAACCTGAACGCACATATTTTACCTCAAGAAGATGGAACAATTTCGATAAACGGACCTGTGGAAACATTATTATCAGACCGCCTCACACAGGAACTCAACAGACTGGGCTTATTAACCGTGAAATGCAACCGCACCAGCCATTTCGCCTATGTTGAAAAATTTGTCAGCCTGCACAAACCTGAAAAACACAATGACGCTTATCTACAGGTAAAATCCAATGCAATGATGCAAATCGAACATCTGTTAAGCTTGGGACGTATTATGTTGACAATTCGTTCCATACTGGATCACTACTCAGGGACGATGCAACCTGAAGAGTTGCAGGACTGGCTGAGTAACTGGCTTGACAGTTATACAATTCAAGGTGATGAAGATGATACTGCGGACTTGCCACTGAGAAGTTCAGACATAGAATTCGAGGCCATACCCGACATGGGTGAATTGTATCAATATCTGATTTTAAAAACCCGTTTACATTTCAATTATCGTACAGAGGTGCAAAGTATAGAGGCATTTACCCGAACACATGTCAGCGCAGATTATTTTCCAAAACGTTTGATACCATAGCGACCAAACGGGACGGAAGGATTATTGATTAGCCACCTTACCAGATCATACAAACTTGTTCCTCCGCTCCCTTTTTTACAAAATTTTTTATCTTATTCCTGGTCTTTAAACCACGTTTCATTTTCGACAATCTTATCCCATTGTTGTCTGGTGATCACCATCATGTTTTCCTTACTGGTCCCGGTTAGCACACATTTATCATCCCAACTGAGCAATTCTTCTGTGTCAGCTGGAACATTATCCGATAACCTGGGCAATGTTTTTGCGCTCAACTCCCAGCAATCTTTTTCAATCAATTCCTGTACAGCCATAACATTTTTTGGACACGACAGCGCCTGCCATTTTACCAGGTGACCGGCAATTATCTGCAAATTTTCCTCATAATCATTGAGATTCCAGTTTTTTTCATTCAGATAGAGAAACTGTTCATCCGGCCCATTATTGATCACAAGGCATTGTTGAGAATAACTATCCGAGTCAAAGTAATAAGAGGGTATATAATCTTTCGTCTGATCCAGATAAATGTGAAATGGCTTCACCCAGGCCATTTTTTCGATAACACCGGCAAAACAACCCGTCAGAATCTCTTTCATACCTTCCAGAGACCGGCATATCTTCAATCCGTGTAAAACACATTTTTCCAGATTCTCAGCAGTTTCTTTCAGCAGTTGTTGCATCAATCAAGACCAATTTAACCCGGCATTTTAGTTCGGACCACGAGGGGTGCAATTATTCCCAATGAACAAAAGAGTGCAGAGTGAATATTTGTTAACCACTTTATCAAAGTGCACAAAAATTGACCCCTCCATTCCCTTTAATTTTGACTCCGTGACCCGGGGACAGTACATCTATTTCTCCGATCACCGCGTTTTAATATTGAATATATATACTGTTACCGGAATTGTCTGCAAGTTGTTTCGGTGGTCTGACTCGCTATATGGTTTCTTCATTTAGCAAGAGCTTTACAATTTTTACTTTTTGTAATTATCATTTTTACACTTTCAGTTGGAATATTTAAGGTAAAAAATTCTTTTAATTCGCTCGACATTGGTTTCAATGTATATTCCAGGCCCCGTTGTTCCAAATTATTTTTCAAATCATCAAGTGAAGCAACATTAGCAAGAAACACAACTCTTTTTGACAGTTCCTCAAGTGGTATACATTCACCATGCCTACCCACAGCACTCCAACTTTCTGCAAATGTAGTGCACGAAAAAACCGCCAGGAGTACAGAGAAAGTGATTTTAGACGTTAATACTTTATCCATATACATTAACCATATAACGATTGAGTTCAGCTGAGAAAAAAAGTGTGGCGGCACCAGGAGGCGCGCCGCTTTTGTTCCAAACTGAAGTGACTTGTTATGTAGATTATTTCTGAACAGCACAAAGCAAGCGCTGCAGTATTGGGGCTGCTTGAGCTGATTATTATTTGCCTCTCGGATAGACTTTTTTGAGCCCACCCGGCCCATGCTATTTGGTTTCTTTTGACCAACCATCCGAAGATAATAAACAAATAAACCTGCCTGGCTACAAAAGTTTGATTACCTGGTGAGGATATTGCGTACAACTCACCCTGAAAATAACAGCCTGCTTCCAGCGACTTTTTCATATCCGACCGGCAACGCTGACACAAACATCGATATCCGTCACAACGGTATTTGGCTCTGCGCAAATACCGGGCCGTATAATTCACTACTAATTGTAGACATAAATAAGCTTGACAACACTTGTTAGATAACTAATATAGCCATATGGCTATACAATATTCCAGTACACTGGACCGCACATTTCGCGCACTAGGTGATGAATCCAGACGCAAGATGTTGGCCACCATCAGTCAGCGAGGGCAGTGCTCCGCCAATGAATTGGTTGAAATGTTCAATTCCTCACAGCCAACCATATCCAAGCACCTCAGGGTAATGGAACAGGCGGGGCTGGTGGTCAGAAAGGTGGAAGGTAGACAACACTTTTTCACCATGAACACAGCACCCCTCGAAGAGGCCGACAAGTGGCTACAACGACACTTGTCATTTTGGGAGAGCAGTCTGTCCCGTTTGGGGGAATTCCTCGATAAAAGCAAGGACAGAGAATGAACGCCGACAAATCACCGCTGGAATTCCGACGCCAATATCGCCATCAAATACACCATGTGTTCAATGCCTTTGCCACTGCTGAAGCGATCAGCCAATGGTTCGCGCCCCATGAAAGTATCAAAACCAACGTTACCCAATATGAATTTTATACCGGTGGTCGATACAGAATGGAATTTACCCTGCCCGACGGGATCACGACATCACTGACAGGTGAATTTCACGCTATCGACAAACCGGCACACCTGGCCTTTTCATTTTGCTGGGAAAAACCGGATCCCCATGCCGATATCGATACGCTGGTGTCGATTGATCTGCTTGAAGATGGAGAATATACGCAACTAATCGTTTCACATATCAAGCTCAAGGGCGAAGACATGCGCGCCAGACATAACGAAGGATGGCTGGGCACCTTATCCCGTCTGGATGACTATCTAAACAGCTGAAATACAAGGAGAGAAAAAATGAATACATTGACAGTTACTACAACCGTGGCATCTATCCTCGCCATCATTATGCTGCCACTCACCATGCAAGTCACCATGCGCCGAATTGCCCTTGGCAAGGCCATGGGTGATATAGGTGGTGTTGCATTTGGTGACGGCGATGACGAAGTGTTAAAGCGGCGCAGAGTCGCCTTTGGAAACTTTGTCGAATACGTACCAATCTGTCTTGTCATGTTGGGACTGCTGGAATATCACAATGCCTCCAATACCCTCGTCTGGACAGTGGGCGGCCTGTTGATTGCCAGTCGATGCACCCACGCACTGAGCGTTCTGTTTACAAACAACCCGGCGCCGAAAGCAGCAGGCATGTTCATGACATATGGTGCTTTTATTGTACCGGCGATTTGGTTGTTGTTTTTAAGATAAGCGATGGTCCGGCGAATGGACCGAGGCGGGATAAATAACTTCAGTGAATAATATTTTCTAATTTAATTGAAAATATATTTGAAACAAGTACGCACGAGGATGCCGGCATTAACAGCTCATATTACGGCATATACTTATCCAGCTCCGGACTTTGAAGCATTAAAATTACAGCATCATTAAAATTCTTTACAAACAACATTATATCCCTGTTTGATATACTCTCAGTGGGATAAATATATGAAGAAATATAAATCATATCCAGTGAATCGGGAGTAAAGACAGAACACAACCATCCCTTGCTATTGGCTGTATTGAGAGCTGCCAGGAAATCATCCTTATTCAGCCAGGATGGCTTCTTTATTTCCCAAACAGATTGGAAACCAATCAGATTCATATCCTTGAATATCTGCATGTGGAAATGTACATGTCCGTCCTTCGTTGCCAGAATTACGTCGGGAGCCGTTTCAACCGGCTTAACGATGTAGCCCATACCTTTAAGAATATTTATCAGCCATTCAATTGTAACCTCGGATTGTGATATTACTTCATGGCCGGCTGTCACTGCAGTACCGCAAGATGGACAAAACCGGGCAGATAGATCAACGTTTGTCTGGCAATTTGTGCACTTCATTTTTTCCTCCCGAATATAAATCACTATCTGAACAGTATATCTGTTTAAACCCGGCTTGTTAAAAACCGTTCACGGAAATTCTTTATTGAACTCCCTTGAGTAACACAGCACGTCTTTCTTGCCTGAACCTTCAAGGTTGGGAAACTCAGTATGGCATGGAAGTATACCTTCCAATATGAAGCCACACTTTTCGAGGACACGAGCCGATGCCTTGTGTTCCGTATGACAATAAGCAAATAGATAGCTGACGCCGATTTCCGGGCTAATTGCAGTCAGCGCCCGAAGAGCCTCTGCCGCATAACCGAAACCCCATGCATCTTTAGCCAGGACATAACCAACAGCCGCCCGGTCAATAACTTCAAACCCGAAGCCCGTGCTGCCAAGTACAGCATTCGTTTCTCGAGACTCGATAATGTAAGGACCGCCAGGTGCTCTTTCCCATTCGTCATTACTGAAGGCAAGAAATCCTCTGGTTTGTTCAATCGACTTGTGTCGAGGCCAGCCAAGATATCGGGTAACCTCAGGATCACCGGCGTAGCGAGTAAATATTGCCTCCGCATCAAGCAAATGAGGTCGGCGCAAGATAAGTCGTTCGGTTTCGATAAATTCCGGTGCTTTCACAGGCTCAGTCCGTGGTGCTCGTCAAAATAACATCTCAGTGTTTTGCTCAATGCATATAACCCCGACTTCAGCAACAAGAATTATTTCTTCTAAATAAAAGAGATGGAGAGATTAAATAGTAACCAATCAAGGGGAAATCCGGGGACACTATACCTGCTTCTCTGTTCACCGAGCTTTAGTAATAAATAGTATACCGGCTCCGGAGTTTGCAATTGGTCTCTCACACCATCTTTTGTGACATTCTACCGGTTTACAGTCTGGATACTGGATTTGAGCCATTGCACCCGTTCCTTCGGTATACCAAATGCACCATCACTCAAAACTACGACTATACCCACCTCCGGGTTTATCATCTGAATTAACTTGCCGCCACGCAGCTTGATTGATTTACCGCTCTCTGCAATGGAGAGTCGCTGCAGATTTTCTGACACAAGGACAACCGGTTCAGTATTTGTGCCAGGGCCATTGAGAATTGAAAACCTGAAATCTGAAGTTTGTTTACCTGAATCCAGTGGAATGATTGAAACAAAGAATTCCGTATTGACAAATCGTTCCCACACCGGCATGAAGTCTTGCGTTTTCCGAGCCTCAAGCGTCACCTTTTCGAATGGTGACAATGTCTCCTTCGCCTGAATTGGGGCTGTAATCCAGATAGCACATATTAGCAATATAAAAAAATTTCTCATACTCAATCCACCAGCCATAGTTTAAACAACCGATATTAGAGACCGCTGATATCAGGAATAATAGTCCCCGGTTCCCTTTTTCGGATCAATCACTTTACCGGATTGTACAAAATTAATTCCCTTTACGCTTTCCCCCATTAAGGGAACAAAGGCAAAGAGGGGTTATTTCTTAACCACCTTTTCAATTTGTACAAAATTTAATCTCTCTTCCCCTTTCAACTCGTTTAACTACACGACGTGAGGTGACAAAACACATGGTGACACAGGATAATTTTCGTTAATATTGACGCGATTAATATTGGAAGCAATTGTTCTCTGTCACCGTTTAATTGCATCCCTGTTTAATTGCGACATATTGAATTTGACTCAAAGTTCAGGGATATGAGATGGCTAACCAGGATCACCTTCGTCTGCTTATGCAAAAAGATGGAGCAACAAAATGGAACAATGAACGGCCGGAGGAGATTGACCTGTCCGGGGCAGATCTGTCGGGAGCAAAACTGTCCGGAGCAGACCTGTCCAGAGCAGACCTGTCCGGAACAAATCTCACCGGTGCAGACCTGTCTGGTGCAAATCTCTCCAGGACATACCTGATTCTGTACGGATCAGACCTGACTGGAACATCCCCAATCCTGACCGGAGCAAACCTCGCCGGTGCAAACATTTCCGATGCAACCCTTACCAGAGCAGACCTGTCCGGGGCAAACCTGTCCGGTGCAGATATTTCCATGACCATTCTCTCCAAAGCAAACCTGTCAGGCGCAGATCTGTCCGGAGCAAACCTGTCCAGTACGAGCCTGCGAGAAGCAAACCTGTTCCAGGCAAACCTGACCGAAGCAGACCTGACCTGGGCGAACCTGACCGCTTCAAACCTTGCCGAAGCAAACCTGCACTCTGCAAACATGCACACTACATACATCTCAGGCGCAAACCTGACCAAGGCAATCCTGACCAGCGCACGTTTAACCCAGGCAAATCTGATATCAGCTAACCTGTCTGGCGCAGATCTGTCCGGTGCGAATCTGAACAGAGCAGGCCTGAGCGGGGCGAACCTGACCGAAGCGAACCTGTCCCGAGCAGACCTGTCTCAGTCAGAGATGACATATGCGATCTTGTACAAGGCGGACCTGTCCGAAGCGAATTTGTCCAATGCAATACTGGACGATGCGATCCTGTCCGAAGCGGACCTGACAGAGGCGAACCTGACCGACGCGAACCTGTCCTATGCAAACCTGACTGAAGCGAACCTGTCCAGAGCAAACCTGACCGAAGTGAACCTGACCGGGGCAGACCTGAAGAACACGCAACTCATCGGCGCAAAAATTGGAGACGCAGTTATTGAGGAAATTGCAGTAAATGTAGTGATCACAACCAGGCTGTCCGATAACGGTTCTGCTGAATAAACAATCGGAAACAATCGGGGTCAGAGAACAATTCTTGCTAATATTCGAGGCTGCTTATATTAGAAACAATTGTTCTCTGAACTTCCCCCGATTTCACGGACACCTTTATTAAGCCACTTCATTCATTAATTCATAATGCAGTGGCGCCATATACCCTAATGCCGAATGCAATCTTACCC
>JAOUNS010000021.1 GCA_029880855.1 Gammaproteobacteria bacterium | reverse complement strand
GCCAGTATGGACAGGGTTAACAGCAGGGTCGTCAGTATGGTTTTTTTCATGGTTGTTTTTCCTCTTGTTGTTGGTGTTGATGAATTACCGGCCGAGCATGCGTGTTAATGTCCGGTCCCGGTCGAAAAAATGATGTTTGACAGCAGCAGCGGCATGCAGCACCACCAGACTGATCAGTGTCACGGCCAGCCAGAGGTGAATGACACCGGCAATATCCTCCTGCTTGTCGATGCCATGGAGGGTGGCGGGGACGCTGAACAGGCCGAATACCTCGATGGCGCGGCCGTCGGCGGTGGAGATGAGATAGCCAAACACCATCACCGAAATCATTAACAGATAAAGCATGACATGGGCAAGGTGGGCCAGCCGTTGTTCCCGTGCGGTGTGGCTCGACAGGGCGGCGGGCCGTCCCTCGATGCGGCGCCATGCCAGACGCAGCAGGGTAAGAATAAAAAGCAGGATACCGATACTCTTGTGCAGGTTTGGTCCCTGACGATACCAGGCG
Organism: Gammaproteobacteria bacterium; assembly: GCA_029880855.1. GTDB lineage: Bacteria > Pseudomonadota > Gammaproteobacteria > UBA6429 > Thiohalophilaceae > JAOUNS01. The sequence continues at coordinate 63,525 of JAOUNS010000021.1, read as the reverse complement.
TGATAATAATCCAGCGACACCATCCACAGACCAAGACCGAACAGGCTGAACACTGTCAGAGCCGTGAGCCAGTGGATCAGGATAGTGAGCAATCCCCACCGTTCTGTTGTTGTGCGCCACTGCATGGTCTCTCCTTTATGCCCGGAACCTTGCTTGCCTGAGTGCAAGGCTATGAAATATCGGATTAGTGTATCGTTGCTTTCTCAGGAATAAAGGGCATAATTAAGAACATACTGTTCCGATATGAAGAACAATGGACCGATTCGAAGAAATGCTTACCTTTGTGCGGGTGGTCAAGGCCGGCAGCCTGAGTGCGGCGGCCGAACGCCAGGGTATTGCCAAGTCGGCTGTCAGTCGGCGGCTGGCCGAGCTGGAAACCCGCCTCGGCGTACAACTCCTGACCCGCACCACCCGTCGTCTCAATCTGACCGAGAGCGGTCGACAATATTACGCGCACTGCCAAACCATCCTTGCCGAGCTTGAAGAGGCGGAGCTGGCCGTCACCCACGGCGATGTTGCCCTGCGCGGCACCCTGCGTATTGCCGCCCCACTCAGTTTTGGCATCAGTCATCTCTCGCCGGTGTTGAACAGTTTCATGGAGCAACATGCGGCCCTGAAACTGGAGCTGGATCTCAATGATCGTACTCTCAATTTCATGGAAGAGGATATCGATCTGGCCATTCGCATCGGGCACCTGGAGGACTCAACGCTGGTGGCGCGCAAGCTGGCGTCGACCCGCATGATACTTTGCGCCGGCCCGGCCTATCTGGCGCGCTATGGCGAACCCCGTCATCCCCGTGATTTGGAACAGCACACGCACCTCGCCTATAGCTATATAAAATCCCACTACTGGCATTTTGTCGGTGAAAACAATGAGGATATTCAGGTGCGTATGAACGAACGTATCCGCGCCAATAACGGTGATGTCCTGCTGCGGGCCGCTATCGACGGTCTGGGCATCGTCATGACACCCGGCTTTATCGGCAATGAGGCGATCGAGCAAGGCAAGCTGATACCTATCCTGAGCGATTATGTACCAGGCATGGAGGATATCTATGCCATCTATCCCAAACAACGCTACTTACCGCAACGTTTGCGGGTACTGGTGGATTTTCTGGTGGAGCAGTTTGGCGACAGGATCCTATAAGTTGTTGCAGGCTCCGGACGGATAAGAGGAGGTGTGAATCCGGTGATATCCAATCTGAAGCAATTTCTGTGTAACAACAATTTTTACTCACCCGGAAAATGGAATCTGATTTCACCCTGCCCGGCTGATTTACCCTAAAAGGCAACCATCTTTCCGCCGGCATTGACATCCGGTCAAATCCCGCCTAATTGTAAATGTCTACGCCCACTTAATTAGAACAAAAGGGAAAAGGATGTCCGTTATCGAGTCAATAAAGGAAATTTTCCCCGGCCGAACCGTAAAGCGACTCTACCTATTGGCCTGGTGCGTGTGTCTGATTTCACTTGTCAGCGCGATCATCCTGACCAAACAACATCTTGCTTACAAACACCGAATCTATACTGAGCATCAAGCGCAGCTCCAGAAGCTGACCATTGCGGCGGTTGATCAAATCGAGCAGATACTCAAACAGGCCATGCACTCGGCCGACACCCTGGCGGAAGAAATAACCCGAGGCACGGTCAACAGACAAAACATGCACGCCGAGTTGAAGTCGTTGATTGTAAGCAATGCCTATTTTTACGGCGGCAGTATTACTTTTGCACCATACCGGTATGATCCGAAAATCAAACTCTACTCCGCCTATTACTCAAAATCAGGCCGGGATGGCAAAATCATCTATACCCAACTGGATAAGGAAAACACCTATACCAATCCTCTGCCGGAATATGAATGGTATGGTGAAGCCATGGCAAGGGGTAACCGCTGGTGCAAGCCCTATTGGGACAAAAGCGGACGAACCAACATGACCACCTATTCGGCGATTTTTTACGCTATTGATCCACAAACCAAAAAGCGTATCCCGACAGGCATGGTCACGATCGATATTTCGGTTAATTACCTGAAAAATATCATCGAGTCCCTGAACCTCGGCCCCAGCGGTTTTGGCGCACTCACCACCAGTGAAGGCAGTTACCTGTATCACAAGAATCGTGACTATGTGCAAAACCAGAGCAATATTCGGCGTGTAGATTACGATGGTCACGGCAAATATATGCGACAGATTGCGGACAGGATCGCCCGGGGCGAAAGCGGCTTTATGGAACTGGCCGCGTCCGGTAATTCCCGCGCGTCGTGGTTATTCCATCAGGCTATCCCGGTCTCCGGCTGGTCATTACTAAACACCATTATCATCGATGATCTTGCGATTGATGTTATCCGATTGCGCCAGGAGATGATCCTGATCCTGGTTTGTTTCCTCGTCACAGCCATCTCACTCTGTTTTATTCTGTTGTCCGCAAAGACAGTTACCCACTGGCGGGTATGGTTGATAAGCAGCAGTATCGCGCTGTTGTTGACCACCGGCACCGTGTTTATCTGGCAAATAGCACTGGCCTATGACTATTCCCACCGAACCTCGAACATGAGAATCATTGACAAAGCGGCTCTGCAACCACTCGTCACACAGTATTTGGATGCCTTTAAGGAAAACAACCAATTGCCCCCTGTCCGGATCGAGACCGGACTGCATCTGGACGCCATGGAGTTCAGCGCCACCAACAGCTTGCGTATCGCCGGTTATATCTGGCAACGTTATCCGGCCGGGTATACCAAACATAAAACCTGTGCCATCCGGTTTGGCGGCAGCAGAAATGAGAAGATCAAACCCATCTTGCCTGCGCAACCGGAAACAGGCTCGACCGTCCGTTGCAGTTTTGAGGCGGAACTACGCATCAATCCGGATTTTTCACGTTATCCGCTGCAGATCGATAAACTGGTGATCCCCATTCTGCCTCTGGAACTGGACAGCGACCAGATGCTGATACCGGATTTAAAGGCTTATGAGTACACCTCTCCCACCGAAAAGCCCGGCCTTGATCCGCAGGTCTTTTTACCGGGCTGGACAATTACCAATACCGGTTTCAGTCTGCTGGATACAGACAGGAAAACCGATTTCAGCGCGGACCGCAATATCGATCTCAAAATACCGCCGACGCTGTATTACACCATCGGTGTTAAACGGATCTTCATTGATGCCTTTATTTCCAATCTGACTCACCTTATTGTGGTATCCATTATCCTGTTCGTGCTTACCCTGTTATCCAGCACGGTGGATATCGGCAAGATTCTCGGCGTCTGTGTCTCGGTGTTTTTTGTGGTGGTCTTTTCCCATATTGCGATCCGGAAAAATATCAGTACCGACGAAATCTTTTATCTCGAATATATTTTCTTTGTGATCTACTTTACCATTATTCTGGTGCCCATCAATGCCATACGCCTCACCCTCAATCTCAAGTTCAGGTTTTTTGATTACATGGATGGTTTGATGGGCAAGGTTATCTATTGGCCTTCCGTAGCCGGAGCATTTTTTATTATTACCGCGATTAAATTTTACTAGATCGTACAAAGATGACGTCGGGTAAGGTATTCTACTCCGGTGTAGTTATGCATAACCGGAGTTTTTTCGTTGTTATAGCGGGATATACGGCAACTCAGAGTCAGCCGGTCACGGTTATTTATCAGCACACAACTATCATCTTTCCCAAAAGATGACCGAAATTAATAATGAACAAGGAGAAACAACATGTCCTCATGCGATCCATTTAAAGTAGAATTTTCCGGCAGTGCCGAACAACTTTTCGAAAAACTGAAAAAGCTGGTTGAGGACAACAAGGGCACGATCAGCGGGAATGCATCTGAAGGCACGGTTACCATTCCGATTAAAGTGGTCGGCACAATTTCCGGCACTTACAAAATATCAGGTCAGATCTGTACCATCCATATCACTAAAAAACCGCTGCTGCTGCCCTGTTCAACAATTGAAACTTTTATCAAGGACAATATTCCCAAGGCGTAACACGCCGAACAGATCCCCTGAACTTGCAGTTTCCGGGAATTCCCCAAAACCATTCTCGACAAACGCAATACTGCGCCAGTCGATACAGACATTACACACAGTTAACATTGCGATACATGACAGCGACCATCAAAACCATACTCTCGGCTCTTTTGCTGGCCGCTGTTACGCCGTTTGCATTTGCAGTGGAAGCCGGCAAGGTCCCCCTTCCCCTCAAAGACGGTGTCTATCAGTTCAAGCACAAATTTGCGGAACATCCTCAAATGGACAGCATTACACTGGAAGCGTCCATCAAAAACGGGCGTATATCACTTGTTAACAAGGACAGGGCCGATGTGTTTCCGTTGGGTCTCATTGATGAAGGTGAGCTGGTCTGGCATGAAAAATCGCAGGAATGGATCATCAGCACCGATCCGGCCGACCTGAATGCAGAAGATGTCGGCGGTTGCTCTGATGGTCCGACGGTGGTCGATCTGAAAGAAAAAATTTACTGGACCTGTTGATTCACAAAAAAAGCTTTACTCTTCGCCAACGATAAAGGTTGGCTTGCTCGTACCTTTCTTTGCCTGACAGCGAAACCGGAAGTTATGCTCCCTGGTACGCCACTCGCCACGGGTTTCATAGACATTGTTTGTATTCACCGTCGAGGCCGTCCAGTTATAGAACTGCAGCTTTTTTGCCTTGAGATATTTTGCCGAACGTTTTTCGCACCAGTGTTGCAGGTCACTGCCGGTTTTGATTTGATGACCTTTGGCTTTGGCGCTGACACAGACCGGCAGCGTCAGCAGTAAAATAACAAGTATCCGTTTGTACATAGCACTGATCCCTTCAGAAAATTTTCCCAATTATTATACCGATGCAACCTCTGCGGCAAGGGTGTACAGGCGATTTCACATCATAGCCTGAAACGGGATAGCCGCACCCCGTATGAAGTACAAAAAATAACCAGCCTGTACATCGCACAGAGTCCGGATACAAACTTGCCACACCGATTTAACTGCATTTTGTCTTACAGTTCATTGCCTTTACTGGCCAATCCGGCTTATGTGTGTTATTAATTCCGGGAGTGCTGCAACGTATCAGATGCGGCCTTTCGGGGTGATATGGAAATGTACCTCATATCACATTGCGTGTTTGAGATGAAAACAGGGACAACCCATGAAAAAAATCCTGCAGGATATTATCGTTACCCTTTTCGGCGCCCTCGCCAGCCTGCTGACCGCCGGTATTCTGTATGTAGTGGAAGAACAGCTTGAATTTTCTTTTTACTCGCTCATGTTGTTATTTATTATCCCGGTCGGTGCCATCCTGTCCGGTTTTGTTGCCGCGGGCGGCTACTATGTCGGGGCTCGACTGTTCGGACATAAACCCGGCAAACTGTTGCTGTTCAATATGGTCGCCGTGTCAATCGGCACTTTCTTTATCATCTACTATTTAAGTTATCTTTTTACTCAAGTTGAAGGGGTGAGCATCAGCAAACTGGTCCCCTTTACCACCTATATGGATACCATACTCCAGCATCAATCCATACAATTCAGTGTCCATGGTGCTGACGTAGGCGGTACGGGTGAGCTTGGCTTATGGGGTTATGCCACCGCCGCACTGCAAATTCTCGGCTTTGCCATCGGTGGCTTTTTCGTTTATGCCATCCTTGCCGCCCTGCCTTATTGCGACAAATGCCAAAAATATCTTAAACAGAAAGCCAAACAGGTCCGCTATACCTCGGATACCGATGGTCTGGCAGGACTGATCGAGACGATGCAGGGTGAATTTGCAGCAGGTACCATGCAACAGGCGGTAGACACCCATGCCCGGTTCGGCGCGGCGCAACATCAACAAAAGGAACAACTGCAATCCACACTGACACACAAGTGCTGCCCCGGTTGCGCGATCAATTGGCTGGAGTTCACGGTCTACAAGCTGGGTAACAGTGAGTGGGAAGCGCTGAACGAGTACAAGCTTGCGGGTTTCAGCGCTGCGCCGCTCAAGTTGGCCGATTAACCGACGCCGGCACTTCGTGGATAATCAACATCATTGGGAAAAGGGTATAACAGATGCACAGACAGGATAACGAGCACGACGATCAAACCAGTATCACTGATCACATCCGGACAGCGACCTTCTATACCGGGCTGGGACTGGTTGTGGTTGGCGTCATCTGTCTGCTCTATCTGATCGTGACCCTGATCCAAATCATTAACGCCCCTGACCAGTCCGGACTGGTGCAATGGCTGGTCAGAGCGGTCAGTGAAAAGGATCTGGTGCTGAGCGGACACGCCGCCGAGGCAAAATTTGAATTGCATGCCAGCGAAACCCTGCAATACTTTTTCTTCGGTATTATCGGCTTTATCATGATCCGTATCCTGATCTCCATCGTCAATGCGTTTATTACCGGCGGTATCAGGCTGATAATGTTGGCCAATCCGGAACGCAAACAACATGCCGAAACAAAGGCGACCAACTCTACCCGCCCTCATACACCATAAATGACCGAAGCGAGGCCTTGAATGAAATTCTTTAACACCATTATGACAGGCACACTCTGCCTGTTATCATTCCATGCGGCAGCAGAATGGCCCTCCCGAATTACCCCGGTACCACCCGCGACAGGCAGTGCAGCCACAGCGCGGGGTTCGCTCGAATCCGGCGTGGCGGTGGATAATTTGGCCTGGGCCTGGGATTCAAACGTTGCCTGTTTTCCACAAACACAGGCAAGCAAATTTCGTGGCAAGCATCGCTTCTTTACCACGCAGATCCCGCCGAACAGCAAAATGGACATCACTGTCATTCCCCTGAACGAGCAACAGAACCTGTCGGTCTATGTCTACGCCATGGGCATGAATGATTTCTACCTGCCGCCGAAGCTGCCAAGCGCCGTTACCTGTGAGGCGGATTACAAACGGGATAGAAAACGCAAGGGCAAGCAACAGGATCACACCCGCGCCGTATCGCTGCAGACAGCACGCAACCCTTATAAAGTGGTGATTGGCGTAACCGGACCGGCAGAAACCATCACGGGACACTTTAAATTGCAGGTGAGCATCAAACCGCGTTGAGATGCCGGTGTTTATTTACACCGCGACAGGCACCGAATACGCGCTGACCAGACGCAGCGACGCACGGATTATTTGATCCAGACGGTCTTGGCGTTCACAAATTCCATCAGACCGTGATGTGAAAGCTCGCGGCCATAACCGGAGTTCTTGATACCGCCAAACGGCAGGCGCGGATCACTCTTGACCAGTCCGTTAACGAAGACCGCACCGGACTGAACCTGCCGCGCCAGACGTTCGCCGCGGACGCTGTCCCGGGTCCAGACACTGCCGCCCAGACCATAAGGTGAATCATTGGCAATCTGCAGGGCGTCGTTTTCATCCCGCGCCCGGATCACCAGCGCCACCGGTCCAAACAACTCTTCATGCCAGGCCCGCATACCGGGCTCCACCCGATCCAGTATGGAGGCCTGATAAAAGGCCCCGCCACCGTCCACCGGCCGGCACCCGGTGACAGCCACCGCACCGGCGGCAATACTGTCCGTCACCTGTTGGTGCAATTCATCCCGCAGATCAACCCGGGCCATGGGCGCCAGGGTCGAGTCCGCAGCAAAGGGATCGCCCGGTTGCAAGGCCTCCACCGCAGCCTGAAAGCGGGTCAGAAAGTCTTCCGCAATGGCATCCACCACAATAAAACGCTTGGCGGCAATACAGCTCTGCCCTGCATTCAGGAAACGTGACTGCACCGCCACCGCGACGGCGGCATCCAGATCCGCATCTTCCAGTACGATAAAGGCATCGGAACCACCCAGCTCCAATACCGATTTTTTCAGACAGGCCCCGGCGACAGCGGCCACCTGACGCCCGGCCGGTTCACTGCCGGTGAGGGTGACTGCATGGACCCGTGAGTCTTCGATGACCTTTTGTACCTGTGAGGCGCGAATCATCAGGGAGCGAAACACACCATCGGGGAAACCGGCGCGGGAAAAGACCTCTTCAATGGCCAGCGCACAACCGGGGACATTGGAAGCATGTTTTAACAGGCCGGTATTGCCGGCCACCAGTGCCGGTGCGGCAAAACGGAACACCTGCCAGAAGGGGAAATTCCAGGGCATGACCGCCAGTACCGTGCCCAACGGCAGATAGGCGACATAGCTGGTGCCGGCATCGCTGGCGATAGGTTCGTCCAGCAGAAATGCCGGACCATGCTCCGCGTAGTAGTCGCAGGCCAGGGCACACTTTTCGATCTCGGCCCGCGCCTCACCGATCAACTTGCCCATTTCGCGGGTGATAAGAGAGGCATATTCTTCCAGGTGTTCGCGCAACACCATCGCCGCTTTACGTAATAACTCGGCCCGATGTTCGACCGGCACAGCCGCCCACATCGGGGCCGCCGTCGCCGCCTCTGTCAGGGCCTGCTCGATACTGCTGTCATTCCAGTCGGGCACCTCGGAAACGGTCTCGCCGGTTGCGGGGTTTACAGCGGCGAAGCTCATCGTCATTCCTCTCCTTGTTTAGAATTTCATTATTTTTTAATTTCATAGTATAGCCGCCTTCAACTGGAATGCAGGCTATGCGACTACTAAACTTCAGGGTTCCCCCCGGGCCTTTTGGCCGCATCCAGACGACGATAATAAGCTTATAAAAATGCCGGATACTAAAAAACTGAATATTTGCGTGCTTGGCGGTACAGGATTTGTCGGCCGGCATTTGACCGCAAAACTTTGCAGCGACGGCCACCATGTCCGCATCCTGACCCGACACCGGGAACGGCATCGCGCCTTGCTGGTTTTACCTACCGTGCAACTGGTACAGGCGGATATCCAGAACGAATCCGAGCTGGCCAAACATTTTGCCGGACAGGATGTGGTGATCAATCTGGTCGGCATCCTCAATGAGCCCGGCCGCAAGGGCAAGGGATTCCAGCAGGCCCATGTGGAACTGACACAAAAGGTCGTGCAGGCCTGTGAAAAAAACCGTGTCACCCGACTGTTGCACATGAGTGCGCTTAACGCCACGGCCGATCCACAGGCCGGGACCAGCCACTATTTGCACAGCAAGGGACAGGCGGAAGAACTCGTTCATGTCATCAAGGGCATGAATGTCACCAGCTTCCGCCCCTCTGTGATCTTTGGCCCCGGCGACAGTTTCTTTAACCGCTTCTATTCACTGTTGAAAAATATCCCGTTCTTTTTCCCCCTGGCCTGCGCCAACGCAAAATTTGCACCGGTCTATGTCGGTGATGTTGTTGAAGCCTTCGTCCACAGCCTGCACGATGCGCGCACCTACGGCAAACGCTATGACCTGTGCGGCCCAAAGGTCTACACACTAAAAGAGCTGGTCAACTATGCCGGATGCTTTCTGCCCTTTAAACGCCGCGTCATCGCGCTGGGAACCGGTCTGTCAAAACTTCAGGCAATGTTGCTGGAGTTCGCACCGGGCAAACCCTTTACCCGTGACAACTTCAAATCCATGCAGACCGACAGTGTTTGTAAAGGCCCCTTCCCGGCCATCTTCGGCATCAAACCACACAGCGTCGAAGAGATCGTCCCGCAATACCTGAGTGACTGTCAGCAACGCGGCCGCTACCCGATATATCGCTGCCACAGCCGACGCGACTGATTGCACATAGCCAGAACAGAACTGTTCAGGCTATGATTCCTCCATGCAAACTTATCTGGTCGGCGGCTGTGTCCGCGATAAATTATTGGGTCTGCCCGGCAAGGATCGTGACTGGGTGGTCGTAGGAGCAACGGCGGAAGAGATGCTGGCGCTGGGCTACCAACAGGTCGGCAAGGACTTCCCGGTTTTTTTACACCCCGACAGCAAGGAAGAATACGCCCTGGCCCGCACGGAACGGAAAACCGCACCGGGCTACACCGGCTTCACCTTTAATGCATCGGCCGATGTTACGCTGGAAGAAGACCTGCAACGCCGAGACCTGACCATCAACGCCATCGCGGAAACAACAGACGGCGAATTGATTGATCCCTGGGGCGGTATTAATGATCTGGAACAGCGCAAACTGCGCCATGTCTCCGCCGCCTTCAGCGAAGACCCGGTGCGCATCCTGCGCATCGCCCGCTTTGCCGCCCGTTATGCTGACCTGGGCTTTAGCATCGCGCCGGAGACCATGCTGTTAATGGAACAGATGGTGGTCAACGGTGAAGTGGATGCCCTGGTCCCGGAGCGTGTCTGGCAAGAGACAGCAGCGGCACTGCGGGAAAAGCGGCCCGAGATATTCTTTGCCGTCCTGCGTGAATGCAACGCACTGGAACGCCTCTTCCCGGAAATTGATTGCCTGTTTGGCGTGCCGCAACCGGCGGAATATCACCCGGAGATCGACACCGGTATCCATACCATGATGGTCCTGCAACAGGCCTGTAAATTGTCGTCTGAACCGACCGTTCGTTTCGCAGCACTGGTGCACGACCTGGGTAAGGGCATCACACCAAAAGAGGAATGGCCCAAACATCATGAACATGAAGAGCGAGGCGTCCCCCTGGTCAAGGCATTGTGCAAACGCCTAAAAGTACCCAATGCCTTTCATGATCTGGCGGTCCTCGTCACCCGCTATCACCTGCACTTTCATCGTGCGGAAGAACTGCGCGCCGGTTCATTACTGAAACTGTTTAAAAACCTCGACGCCTTCCGCCGCCCGGATCGCTTCGAGGAGTTCCTGCTCGCCTGTGAAGCAGACGCACGCGGCCGACCCGGCTACGAAGATCGCATCATGCACCAACCCGAACTGCTGCGAAAAACCCGTCAGGCCGCCAATGATGTCGACCTCAGCGCCATCACCGCCAAAGGATTAAAAGGCGAAGCCATCGCACAGGAAATCACCCAGGCACGGATACGGGCGATCAAGGCGACGGTCAGACAGAGCAGTTGAAATCACCACCATATCGGACATAACGCAAAGGCCGCAAAGGCGCGAAGAACGCAAAGGTATTAATTTCTTTTCTCGTTCCCACGGTCCACCGTGGGAATGCATAGCGATGTGTGATGGTGGCAACTGAAAGACTGAAAACCTCAACACAGAGGCACAGAGACACGGAGATCACAGAGTTTTTTACGTTCTCGTTCCCACGGTCCACCGTGGGAATGCATAGCGATTTGTGATGGTGGCAACTGAAAGAACGAAAACCTCAACACAGAGGCGAAGAGCCACAGAGATCACAGAGTTTTTATGGCTCTCACGTATAGGCGTTCCCACGGGCCACCGTAGGAACGAGAGAACAATAACCTTCTCTGTGTCCTCTGTGAACTCCGCGACTCTGTGTTAAAGATTTTTATTCAATCTTTGCGTTAGTTGCGTAACCTAAACAGTGACTTTAACTTTGTAACCACCATACTTGCGAATATTCATCACCCCGTTATCGAAGATCAGATATTGCCCCTTGATACCCTGCAGCACACCACTGACCTTTGGTGTCTTGTCCAGGTTGTGGTGTGTGATGGTGGCAACTGAAAGACTGAAAACCTCAACACAGAGGCACAGAGACACGGAGATCACAGAGTTTTTTACGTTCTCGTTCCCACGGTCCACCGTGGGAATGCATAGCGATTTGTGATGGTGGCAACTGAAAGAACGAAAACCTCAACACAGAGGCGAAGAGCCACAGAGATCACAGAGTTTTTATGGCTCTCACGTATAGGCGTTCCCACGGGCCACCGTAGGAACGAGAGAACAATAACCTTCTCTGTGTCCTCTGTGAACTCCGCGACTCTGTGTTAAAGATTTTTATTCAATCTTTGCGTTAGTTGCGTAACCTAAACAGTGACTTTAACTTTGTAACCACCATACTTGCGAATATTCATCACCCCGTTGTCGAAGATCAGATATTGCCCCTTGATACCCTGCAGCACACCACTGACCTTTGGTGTCTTGTCCAGGTTGTGGGCGGTAACTTTGAGTGGATAGTGTTGTACCGGATAGACAATCGCCTGTTGCCTTTCGGCGGGCAGGAATTCAAAGGCATCACAGCCCAGCTCTTTTTCCAATTGTTTAAGTTCTTTCGTGGTGGCGTTGACGATCTCATCACGGCGGGCGGCCAGGTCCATGCTGTCCGGTTCACCCTTGAGCATTTTGCGCCAGTCGGTTTTATCTGCCACATGTTGCTTGAGCGCCATTTCCAGCTTGCCTGAAGTTAAACGATCTTTGGCTTTGAAAATGGGCATGGCGCTGCTTGCGCCCTGATCGATCCAGCGGGTGGGTATCTGTGATCCACGGGTAATGCCAACCTTAATCCCCGAAGAGTTGGCCAGATAGACAAAGTGCGGTTGCATACAGTGGTCCTGTGCCCAGTCCGGTTCACGACAGGTTCCGGCATGGAAGTGACAGGTCTCCGGTTTGACAATACACATATCGCACTGGGCCAGGGATTTAAAACAGGGAAAACAATAGCCCTGACTGAAGCTTTTGTTGCTCTTGCGGCCGCAGTGGATGCAATTGATCTCGCCGGTATATTCGAGGGTGAGTTTGTTGCCGATCAGGTCGTTCAGGGGGAGCAGGGTGTCACCAACCGGCAGTTGGTATTCCACCGGCACCGCCAGACTGGTGTGCATTTTCAATAGATTGCCGGTCGTACTCATTGACTCAGGTCTAAGGACAGGTTGCCGTTGTTTCAACCGGAAGTGGGTTGCGGTTTGGGACCGTGATGTTTTCTGCCCGGCTTGCGTCGTCCCTTGCCGCCGTCACTTTTATGTTTATGGCCCTTGCCGTGTTTCTTGCCTGGAAAATGACGTTCGATTTTAGCCGGCGGCTGGGGTTCCACCAGCATTTCGGCATTAATACTTTCCATGGGGATCTTGTGCCCGATGTATTCTTCGATCTCGGGAATGGAAAAGACATATTCATCGCAGGCAAAACTGATAGCTTCACCCTTGGCGCCCGCCCGGGCGGTACGACCAATCCGGTGCACATAATCTTCCGCCTGCTGCGGCAGATCATAGTTGATGACATGGGTAACATCGGGGATATGCAGACCGCGAGCCGCCACATCGGTGGCGACCAGGATAGAGAGTTCACCGTCGGTGAATTCTTTCAACAGGCGCAGACGTTTATTCTGCGGCACATCACCCGATAACAGCGCCACCTTGTGGCCATTGCCCATCAGGTAGGCGCCTACTTTTTCCACTACCCGTTTGGTATTGGCGAAGATCACCATCCGGCTGACCGGTTTGCTGTTCAACAGGCCCAGTAACAGGGGGATCTTTTCTTCTTTCGCGGGGTAATAAACCGATTCGACAATCTGTTCCGCGGTAACCTGTTCCGGTTCGATCTCCACCTTTTGCGGATTATTCATGTGTTCATAGGCCAGCTCCTGTACCCGATAGGAAAGGGTGGCGGAGAACAACATGCTGAGGCGCTGCTCGGGCGGCGGCATGCGCCGCAACAAAAAGCGTATGTCCTTGATAAACCCCAAATCAAACATGCGGTCGGCTTCATCCAGCACCACTACTTCGATCTGCTTGAGGTTAAATACATGTTGCTTGAAATAATCGATGATTCGGCCCGGTGTCCCGATGAGGAAATCGATCCCCTCTTCGATGGTCTTGCGCTGTGAATCATAGCCGGTACCGCCGTAGGCAAGGCCGTACCGAAACGGCAGGTTGCGACCGATGTTTTCGGCATCGTTATGGATCTGTACCGCCAGTTCGCGGGTTGGTGCCAGGATGATGACTCGTGGTTGCCGACCGGCTTCCATCGATTGTGTGTCTTTTTTCAGCAGGTGTTGGAAGGCGGCAATCAAAAAGGCGGCGGTTTTACCCGTGCCGGTCTGGGCCTGTCCCGCCACGTCCTTGCCGGACAACACCACCGGGAGGGTCTCGGCCTGGATCGGGGTACAATACGAAAAACCTGAATCTTCAATGCCTTGCAACAACGATTGAGCAAGGTTCAGGCTTTTAAAACTCACATCTGTCAGGTGTTTATCACTCATGGTGCGAAAGCATAACAGATTCGATCGTTCTTTGGACTTGAAATACGCGTCCGATTGGGCTCAAATGGTCATTTAGGTAAGGAGAAACGGGAGAATTGCCTTGAGCGATAAAATTGTCTACGTCACAGACGATAGTTTTGATACAGAAATACTAAAAGCAGACGGGCCGGTATTGGTCGATTATTGGGCAGACTGGTGCGGCCCATGTAAAGCGATTGCCCCAATCCTGGATGAAATCGCCACCGAATATGAAGGCAAATTGAAAGTCGCCAAACTCAATATTGACGAAAATCCGAACACACCACCGAAATTCGGTATTCGCGGCATTCCCACTCTGATGCTTTTCAAAGGCGGTAATGTTGAGGCCACCAAGGTAGGCGCCGTATCCAAGTCACAGCTGACCGCTTTTATTGACAGTAATCTGTAATCCGGCGGCCCAATGTGATCCCAGCCCCGTTTTGGGGCTGGACGGTTCCCGTTTTTAGTGTTAAGTTTGTTTAATAGATTTACAAGAATCATTCGATTTGTTTGATCTTGCCGCTGAATCAGCAACCCCCGACAACTTCAATAAAAACAAACGGAACGAAAATCTAAAGAACGCAGAAATTTCATACGCGTACGACTTTCTGCTCGTGCGTTTCAATAACCCCCTGTTAACCCCAACCATTTAACTAAAGAATTCGCACTATGAACCTGACAGAATTAAAGCTCAAGCCCGTCCCCGAATTGCAGGAATTGGCCGAAACCGTCGGCATCGAGGGTATGTCCCGCGCCCGCAAACAAGACATCATTTTTGCCATCCTCAAGGCTCACGCCAAAAGCGGCGAAGACATTTATGGCGATGGTGTACTGGAAATCCTCCAGGATGGGTTTGGTTTTTTACGCTCAGCAAACAGTTCCTATCTGGCCGGACCGGACGACATTTACGTCTCTCCCAGCCAGATCCGTCGGTTTAACCTGCGCACCGGAGACACTGTCTCGGGCAAGATTCGCCCCCCCAAAGACGGCGAACGTTATTTCGCCATGCTCAAGGTGGATGAGATCAACTTTGAACCACCGGAAAACGCCAAGAACAAGGTCCTGTTCGAGAACCTGACCCCGTTGCATCCGAATGAACGCATGATGCTGGAAATGGGTAATGGCAGCACGGAAGACATGACCGCCAGGGTCATCGATCTGGCCTCCCCTGTTGGCAAGGGTCAGCGTGGTCTGGTGGTCTCCCCGCCCAAGGCCGGCAAGACCATGATGCTGCAGAACATCGCCCAGTCCATTACCTCCAAACACCCCGAATGCTACCTGATTGTCCTCCTGATCGATGAACGTCCGGAAGAAGTGACCGAAATGGCCCGCTCCGTGCGTGGTGAGGTGGTCTCCAGTACCTTTGACGAACCGGCCAGCCGCCATGTTCAGGTCGCGGAAATGGTTATCGAAAAGGCCAAGCGTCTGGTTGAACACAAGAAAGACGTGGTGATCCTGCTCGACTCCATTACCCGTCTGGCCCGTGCCTATAACACAGTAATCCCCTCATCCGGCAAGGTACTGACCGGTGGTGTGGATGCCAACGCCCTGCACCGTCCGAAGCGTTTCTTTGGTGCGGCCCGTAATGTTGAGGAAGGCGGTTCACTGACCATCATTGCCACCGCCCTGATCGATACCGGTTCGCGCATGGACGATGTGATCTACGAGGAATTCAAGGGTACCGGCAACATGGAAATCCATCTGGATCGCCGCATTGCCGAAAAACGCATCTACCCGGCCATCAATATCAACCGTTCCGGCACCCGCCGTGAGGAACTGCTCACCTCACCGGATGAATTGCAGAAGATGTGGATCATTCGCAAGGTGGTCCATGACATGGATGAGCTGGCCGCGATGGAGTTCCTGAACGACAAGCTCAAGGCGACCAAGACCAATTCGGAATTTTTCGATTCCATGAAGCGCTGATTAACGCTACCCGACCCCGTCTCCGGGGTCGGGTGCCTCGCTTTTCCCCCTTGTCAGCTGTGAGCCCGCTCACAAGTCAGGCAATTCAATATCCTGTTACGTTTTTTTTTCTCTAAAAAATACCAATAGAATTCAAGCAATTACAGGCGATATATAAAAATACTTATATCTTTATGGGTATTTTTTGTTTTGACAAGGCCACACAAAACCACGAAGATTAAAAAAACACACGTGAACTCCCGGTGGAAAGCAAGGGTCGTGTGAAGCCCCCGCCCTTTCCCGGCTGCTTTCCTCCGTCGCGTGCCCGAAACAATGAAGTGTGGGAAACGATATGAAAGTGATAAAACCAAAACACGCCTTCCAGTTTAACTTCGAGGAATGGGCTAAACTGGCGGCACAGGATCCGGACCGATTTGAAGCGCGCCGCGCCCGAACCCTGAGCGATGCCATCGGACGGGTACCGGAAAACCGGCAACTAATGCTGCGACGACTGCAGTGGAAAGTTGACCGGGTCCGCGAACTCAAAACCACCCCCCTGGCGGCCTGTATTGCCATAACCGACATGATGTGGAACACCTTCCACGATCTGAACCGCTCCTACCACTACCTTGCCGAACAACACGGTAAAAAAACGCCGGGTAAACAGGACTTCGCCAAGCTGCCCAAGGCCACTATCCTGCCTTTCCCCAGCCGCAACAATCAATAAAAAAACTCCCGGTTCGGGCGGAACAGGCTTGCTGAGCAAGCCTGTTTTCCGTAAGATTGCCGGCTCTCGTGCGGTGCCTGGCGCTGGGACCAGGTGGCGGCACCAACCAAGTTTGAGGAATATTCCATGAAAGCAGAGATTCACCCCAATTACGCCGATATCACGGTTAACTGCAGCTGTGGCAACAGCTTCAAAACACGTTCAACCGTCGGTCATGATCTGAACATCGAAGTATGTTCTGAATGCCACCCTTTCTTCACCGGCAAGCAGAAGATTGTCGACACCGCCGGTCGTGTAGACAAGTTCCGTCAGAAGTACGGTATGAAATAAGACAGATGTCATCCCTGACATCCGCGAAAAAGGCGTCTCAGCATGACGCCTTTTTTTATGCCCGCCTTTTGCTCATCGCCATCGGTGTGGCGGGCGGCAACACCGCCTTGCAGGCCGCCAGCGATTGCCACAGCGGGCAGTTTGATGAAACCGTCAGCGTTGCAAAAGTCCAGGATGGCGACACCCTGCACCTTGCTGATGGTCGCAAACTGCGCATCATCGGCGTGAATACACCTGAATTGGCCCGCGAAGATCGACCGGCCGAACTCTGGGCAACAGAAGCGCGTGCGGCCCTGAGGGGCCTGTTGGGTTCACAGCAGATCAAACTGCGTTGGGGTGAAAAAAAGCATGATCGCTACGGCCGTATGTTGGCCCATGTCTATTTGCCGGACGGCCTGAATGTCAGTGAGTGGTTACTGCGCCGGGGCCACGGCCTGACACTGACCATTCCACCAAATATCCGGCACTGGTCCTGTTATCTCGCAGCGGAACAGGAGGCCCGCACCCATCAACGCGGCCTCTGGTCCCTGCCACAGTTCCAGCCGCTTGCCGCCGGGCAAGTAACAGAGACAAAAGCCGGCTACCGGCTGCTCCGGGGCACAGTCGGACGAATCGGTCAAAGTCGGGCCTCTGTCTGGTTAAACCTGGAAGGGAAAACAGCGATTCGTATCAAGCGCAGTGATCTTGGGTATTTCAATGGTGTAGACTTCAAAGCCCTGCAAGGCCGGCAGATCCTCGCCCGAGGCTGGTTCAGTGAATACAAAAACCAGCTCGTCATGCAGATAAAACACCCGGCTGCCCTGGAGGTGGACGGCAAACCCTTACAGACCAAATAAAAGAACGATCATGTCAGAAAAACCGGATACACAAAGCCATGCCGAAAAGGCCCTGAAATATCACGCCGAACCCAGTCCCGGCAAGGTGGCAACCCTGATCACCAAACCCTGTGAAACCCAGGAAGAACTCAGTCTGGCTTATACCCCTGGTGTTGCCGCCCCGGTCAGGGCCATCGCTGCCGATCCACAGGCGGCCTATCAGTACACCGCCAAGGGTAATCTGGTGGCGGTGATCACCGATGGCAGCGCCGTGCTGGGATTGGGCAATGTGGGTGCGCTGGCCGGCAAACCGGTGATGGAAGGCAAGGCGGTACTGTTCAAGCGTTTTGCCGATATTGACGTGGTTGATATCGAAGTGGATGCCCCCACGACTGACGCCTTTATCGATACCGTGACCCACATCGCGCCCACCTTTGGCGGGATCAATCTGGAAGATATCGCGGCGCCTTATTGTTTTGAGATCGAGCGCGTCCTGACCGAACGGCTGGATATCCCGGTCTTTCATGATGACCAGCACGGCACCGCGATCATCATCTCTGCCGGCCTGTTGAATGCGCTGGAATTACAGGGCAAATCACTGGCCGAGAGCCGGATTGTCTGTCTGGGTGCCGGTGCCGCCGCCATCGCCTCCATGCGCCTGCTGGTACGCCTCGGCGCAGAGAAAAACAACATCGTGATGATCGACCGCAAGGGGGTGTTGTACCACGGTCGGGGAGACATCAATATCTACAAGGAAGAGTTCACCAATGATACCGGTGCCCGCACGCTGGAAGACGCCATGCACGGCGCCGATGTCGTAATTGGTGTATCAGGTCCCAACCTGATCAGTCAGGCGATGATCAAGTCCATGGCGGACCATCCCGTGGTCTTCGCTCTATCCAATCCGGACCCGGAGATCACACCGGCCGAGGTTCACGCCGTGCGCAAGGATGTGATCATGGCCACCGGCCGCAGTGATTATCCCAATCAGGTGAACAATGTGCTGGGTTTCCCGTTTATTTTCCGTGGCGCACTGGATGTCCAGGCCAGTCGGATCAACATTGATATGCAGGTGGCGGCGGTTCATGCCCTGGCCCAACTGGCCCATGCCCCGGTGCCGGATTCGGTATTAAAGGCCTATGGCAAGAAGAAGGGCTCGCTGTGTTTCGGACCGGATTACATCATCCCCACACCCTTCGATCCGCGACTGAAGGATTACATCCCGCCTGCTGTTGCACGGGCGGCGGTCGGGACAGGTGTGGCTCGCATCCCTTATCCGGCCCATTACCCGCAACTGGGTACCTGAAACTCTTCCAGTAACTGCTCGATCTCGGCAATGCCGGCGCGACGCATGGGGCGTCCGTCCACCGGGCTGAGTGGCGCGGTGGGCTTTTCTGAGGGAAAGATGACCGCTTCAATCTGGATCTGACCGGCCATAAACCGATAGCTGGGAAATTCCTGCTGCCGGTCATTCCCCAGTCGCAACCGTTTGTCATGCAGTTTATACGGTACGTGATAGTCCATTAAAAACAACCCGACCTCCTCACTGGTACGTGCAAACAGATGCAGGGTTATGGGAGTGTGTTCATCGGCCGTGCCATGCAGCACAGGCCCCACCAGACGCGGGCGAAATGGATTGAAAAACTCCATGGCGCGGATGGCTTCCAGCCGCAGGTTTTTCAGAAACACAGGTTGGGTGTCGGCACGGAAGATCCGCTGGTATTCAATCAGGGCCTGCTCGATCTCCGCGTTGCTGGGCATATTGCGGGTATCCACCGCGCCCAGATGCAGGGCGGCCTTGCGTTTGGCGGTTAAGAAGTCCTGGCTGCCGCTTTCGACCAGAATACGCGCTGCGGCCTGAGCCAACAAAATACGCATCTGTTTTTCATTATGGTGATTACGATTTCCCATTCCAGCGCTTCAATTCAGAGGCCTGTCAGATTTCATAATAGTTGATTTTCACCAAACCAGAAACGGTCTCAACGCTGACGCCATCTCACCGGGCGCAGTCATCCTGAGACGACCTCTAGAACAACTGTTGTATACCTGTCCCATCCTGTGTGGAAGGTTCACCGTCAGCGGGCTTGTCCGATGCATCCGGCACCTGATCAGCCATAAAGAATTCGAACATGGCATTGGGCGCTCCGGCACTCACCGGCTTGCCGGTTTCTCTGTCAATGCGCACCGAGACAATGCCCGGTGGCTGGATAAACTCGGTTTCCGGTTTGTTGCGCAAGGCGACTTTCATGTAATCAACCCACATGGGCAGGGCTGCGCCTGCACCGGTCTCCCTGGCGCCCATCGGCCGGGGGCTGTCGAAGCCGACCCAGGCAATGGCGACCACGTCACCGTTGAAGCCGGAGAACCAGGCATCCCGTTGATCGTTTGTTGTACCGGTCTTGCCCGCCAGATCTTTGCGGCCCAGTGAAAGCGCGCGCTTGCCGGTACCTTCCCGGATGACGTCGCGCATCATGGAGTTGATCAGGAAATTGGTTTGCGGCTTCATAATGCGCGGCGCCGTCTTCACCGGAATCGGTCCCTGGAAGGGGATCACTTCACCCGATTGGCTCAACCACAGCGGCAGGGCATCACCCTTGCCGGTGTTCAATGCAATATCTTCCGGCGGCGTTTCGACCACATCTTCTTCCTTGGCCTGCTGTACCGCATCATCGGACAGGACCGTGATGACCTCCGGTTGTGTAGATCGCTGCTCAGTAACCGGGGTCGCCTCGGTGGGCTCCAGTAACGGATCAATAATGGTCTTGTTCTGCTCTGTTTCCCGTTCCTTGCGGTCCGCCTCTTTGGCGGCCCGCTCTTCGGCCTCTTTCTGTGCCGCCAGGGCGGCTTCCTGTTCTGCCTGCTTGCGTTCTTCTTCTTCCACGCACTTCACGCAGACCTGAACCGGATTGGTCATTTCCAGGATCTTGCCATCGGGCCCAACGATGTGGTCGACAAAATAGGGTTCAACCTTAAAACCGCCATTGGCAAACACGGCGTAGGCGGTGGCCAGTTCCACCGGTGTCAGGGTGCCACTGCCCAGTGAGAGTGACAGGTCACGGGGCAGGGCCGGACGTTTAAAGCCGAACCGACGGGCATAATTCACGGCATAACCGATACCAATCGAACGCAGCAGACGAATAGAGACCAGATTACGTGATTTGATCAGAGCCTCGCGCATCCGCGTCGGGCCATCGAACTTGCCGCTGTAGTTTTCCGGCCGCCAGGTATCTTCCAGACCGGGGGCATCAAATACGACCGGGGCATCATTGATGATACTGGCGGGGGTAAAACCTTTATCCAGTGCAGCAGAATAGATAAAGGGTTTAAAGCTGGAACCCGGTTGACGGTTGGCCTGGTAAGTTCGATTAAACTTGCTGGAGAAATAATCGAAACCGCCGATCATGGCCAGGATGGCGCCGTCCTGGGGACGCAGGGAAATCAATGAGCCGGCGACAACAGGCACCTGGGCCAGCCAGGAACAACCGTCCTTGTCCGCCTCGGTGACCATGATAATGTCACCCACCTTGAGAATATCGGCGGCTTTTTTCAGCTCTGGTCCAACACTGTGATCAGAGATGAAACGACGCGCCCAGTCCATCTTTTTCCAGGGGATGTAGGCCATTCGGTTTGAAGGTGTCCAGGCATAAACCTCCTGATCCTCCATGGCAACAACAATAGCCGGTTCCAGATTGCCGACTTTCGGATACTTCTCCCAATCGATACCCCAGAGATCCAGTTCAAACTGACCTTTGACAGGTCCCAGTTCTTCCTCCGCGTCGTCCGGCTCCTGCGCGGCAGACTCGTCGATTTTAAAGAGATCGATATTACCCAGCACCCCGCGATAACCATGACGTCGATCATAGTCGAGCAGGGCCTGACGCAAGGATTCATTGGCCGCTGTCTGGGTGTCCGCCCTGACCGTGGTGTAGACCTTGTAGCCGATGGTGTAGGCATCCTTGCCGAACCGGTTATACATCTCGGCCCGCACCATTTCCGCCACGTAGGGGGCTTCGACTTCCACCGCCAGACCGTAAACACTGGCGTTATCGATCATATCGACGGCATCAACCTGTTGCTCCTGATTGATAAAACCGAGGTCCAGCATCCGCCCCAGCACATAATTCCGCCGAATGGTGGCGCGGCGCGGATTGATCACCGGGTTATAGCGTGACGGCGCCTTGGGCAAACCGGCCAGCATGGCCAACTGGTGCAGTTCCAGCTCAGCCAGCGGTTTGTTGTAATAAATCAGGGAAGCAGAGGCAAACCCATAGGCCCGCTTGCCCAGATATATCTTGTTTAAATAGAGTTCCAGGATCTCTTCTTTGGAGAGCTTGCTCTCAATTTTGAATGCCAGCAGAATTTCGTTGAATTTGCGGAAGAAGGTTTTTTCCCGGCTCAAAAAGAAGTTTCTGGCCACCTGCATGGTAATCGTGCTGCCGCCCTGGGCCTTTTCACCGGTGCGAACCAGCGAAAGGACCGCTCGCAGGATGCCCTGATAATCCACACCGGGGTGTTCGAAGAAACGGGAATCCTCCGCCGCCAAAATAGCCTTGATCAACATAGGGGGAAAGTCGTTATAATTGAGAGGTGAGCGTTTTTTCTCACCAAACTCTGCGATCAGCTCGCCGTTCTGGGCCAGGACCTTCAGGGGCACCTGTAAACGGACATCCCGCAGGGTATCAATATCCGGCAGGAAGGGAAGCATGATCATGGTAAAGACCACCAGTGCAGTCACGCCCATCAGCGTAACTTTACGGCTAAAGATCAGGAATCGTTGAAAACGGCTTTTTGCGGGTATGGTCACAAGTATCAGACAAACAAATAATTATTATAACGATTTCGGGCAGTTTTATTATTCTCTTGCGCGACCCTGCAAGTATAGAGCGATGATCTGCATTGCACCATACGAATTGTAATTATCTTTTAGTTGACCTATAGTTGACAGTGGTAGTTAATGTAATTATACATAAAGTCCATGTAACCATAAGAGATTAAAGAGAAAAATGGCATTTAGCGACCTTTTTGTCCCCAGTTCCCCTCCCCTGGTGGGGCTGGATATCAGCTCGACGGCGGTCAAATTGCTTGAGCTTGGCAAGAGCGGGGACCGTTACCGGGTCGAAAGCTATGCCGTTGAGCCCCTGCCGCCCAACTCTGTTATCGAGAAGAATATCTCCGATGTCGAAGCCGTGGGCGAAGCCATCAAACGGGCTGTGAAACGCTCCAACACCAAATGCAAACACGCCGCCGCTGCCGTAGCGGGTTCGGCGGTCATTACCAAGATTATTCCCATGCCGGCTGATCTCTCCACCGATGAGCTGGAGCAGCAGATCGAACTGGAAGCTGACCAATATATTCCCTATCCCCTGGAAGAAGTAAATCTCGATTTCGAAGTGCTGGGGCCGTCCGAAAATGACCCGGGGCGCGTGGAAGTGTTATTGGCCGCCTCACGCAGTGAAAATGTCGATGTCCGTGTCGCCGCCATTGAACTGGCCGGACTGAAACCACGGGTGATCGACGTCGAAGCCTATGCCATGGAAAACGCCTTTCACCTGATCTCATCACAGGTAACGGATCAGGGTTTCAACCAGACCATTGCCATTGTCGATGTTGGCGCCACCATGACCACCCTGAATGTCCTGCACGACATGAAAACCATCTATACCCGTGAACAGGTCTTTGGCGGCAAACAACTGACCGAAGAAATTCAGCGTCGATACGGTTTGTCCTATGAGGAAGCGGGCATGGCCAAGCGTCAGGGCGGCCTGCCGGATAACTATGTGCCGGAAGTCATGGAACCCTTTAAAGAGGCCATGACACAGCAGGTCAGTCGTTCCCTGCAATTCTTTTTCTCATCCGCCGCCTATAACAGCGTGGACCATATTATCCTGGCCGGCGGCAGTGCCATGATCAGCGGCATTGATGATATGATTGCCAACAAACTGGGGGTGCAAACATCCATCGCCAACCCGTTCACCAACATGACCATCGCTTCAAGGGTCAAGGCCCAAAGCCTGACCAATGATGCCCCCTCACTGATGATCGCATGCGGGCTGGCCTTGAGGAGTTTCGACTGATGGCACATATTAACCTGCTACCCTGGCGTCAGGAACGCCGCGAAGAACAGCAAAGACAGTTGCTGACCATCACCGGATTGTCCGTGGTTCTGATGTTGCTGATCATCCTGGCTGTCCATCTGGAGATCTCGCGCCAGATCAGCACCCAAAACGCCCGTAACGCCTATCTGCAACAGCAGATTAATATCGTGAATCAACAACTCACTGAGATCAGCAATCTTGAAAAGGGCAAAAAGAACCTGCTGGACCGCATGAAGATTATTCAGCGTCTGCAGGAAAACCGCCCCGAGATTGTCCACCTGTTTGATGAACTGGCCAGACGCATACCGGAAGGCGTGCATTTGACCAGCTTCAAGCAGGTCGAAAAAGCACTGACCATTGAGGGAATAGCCCAGTCCAATGCCCGCGTCTCGGCCTTCATGCGCAACATCGACACCTCGGAGTGGTTGGGGAATCCACAGCTGAGTATCATCAAAACCGATGACAAAAAAGCCGCCGGCCAGGACGGAACACGCTCATTTATCTTACAGGCCCAGCAAATGAACAAGCTGGCACAAAGTGACAACGAGAAAGAGCAGAAAAAGCAACAGGCCAACAAATGAAAGATATCGATCTGAATGATATTGATTTTAACAACATGGGCTCCTGGCCCGTGGCAGGCAAGGTCGCCTTTGTTGCTATCGTCTGCCTCCTGATCCTGATCCTGGGTTACTTCATCGATCTGTCAGGACAATTAACCAAACTGGAAGGTGTGGAACAATACGAACAGAAATTGAAAAATGATTTCCGCACCAACTACATGAAAGCCGTCAACCTGGATGCCTACAAAGCCCAGTTAAAGGATATGGAAGATTCCTTCGGCGCCATGTTGCGACAATTGCCCAGCAAATCCGAGGTGGATGATCTGCTGGTTGATATCTCCCAGACCGGGCTGTCCAGCGGTGTCGAGTTCACCCTGTTCAAACCGGAGAAGGAAAAATTTGTCGATTTCTATGCCGAACTGCCCATCAAGATCAGCATGACAGGTGATTACCACCAGTTCGGGAATTTTGTCAGTGGCGTCGCCGCCCTGCCGCGTATCGTCACCCTGCACGATATCGAGATCAAGAGTGAAAAGACCAACGGCATACTCACCATGAGCATGACCGCAAAAACCTATCGCTACCTTGATCCAAAGGAAATTGCCGCAAATCGCGCTGCAGAGCGTGACAAAAAGAAAAACAAGGGCCGCAGATGACCGTGTTTATCTATAGCCGGAAGAGGTAACCGATGTACAGGAATAGGTCAGTTTACAATTTGACTATCACCGGCGGGCGTCGCCCCGCCACAGCGCTCGCCGCCTGCGTGCTGCTGTTGCTCACCGCGTGCAGCGGCGGGCGTTATGGCGATCTTGAATCCTTCATTGAAGAGGTAAAGACCTCGCAAAAAGGTCGCATTGATTCACTGCCTGAAGTCAAACCCTATGCCGCATTTACCTATGACGCCAAGGAACTGCGCAACCCGTTTACACCCTATGTACAGGAGACCATCGCGCCCGGACCGAACCCAACGAAGACAACACGCAAGCGCGAACCACTGGAACAATATCCGCTGGACTCGCTGACCTTCGTCGGTCATCTGGAAAAAAGCGGTGTACGCTGGGGGCTGATCGCGGCGCCGGACAGTGCCATTTACCGGGTCAAGATTGGTAATTACCTTGGCAAAAATTACGGAAAAATTGTTTCGATTTCCGAATCAAATATCAAATTGGTTGAGATCATACCCAGTGGTAACGGGGGATGGGTCGACAGAGAAGCCTCGCTTGTGTTAAGCGAATAATGCTCTTATGGAGATTAGTATGATGAGCACAACAAATTATAAATCAGTCAGGCGCCACGGTGGCATCCGTTCATCCATGCGTCGCTTCCTGCTTTTACCCTTCCTGTTGCTGGTCAATCCGGCCATGGCTGCGGTATTGGATACCAACGCCAACACGCTGGATGCCATCAGCTACAGCACACTGCCGGGGGATACGGTTCAGTTACGACTCAAGATGTCCGGTCCGGCCAGCGAACCCGGCAGCTTCACCATCGACAACCCGGCGCGCATCGCCCTCGACTTTCCCAATACCAAAAGCCGCCTGGCCAGCAAGAGTAAAACCATTGGTGTCGGCGCCGCACGCAGTGTCACCGCCGTTGAGGCAGGGGGTCGCACCCGTGTCGTGATCAATCTGACCCGTCTCGTCAACTATGAGACCCGGATTGACGGCAATGACATTATTGTCACCCTGAATGCCACACAAAGCACTGCCGCTGTTGAACCCGCGCAACGCAAGACCACGACATCCGCCCCGACATCATCCGGCAAAGCGATACAAAACATTGATTTTCGACGCGGCGATCACGGCGAGGGGCGCATTGTTGTCACGCTGAGCGACCCCAACACGTCCATCGATATGAACAAGCGGGGCAACTCGGTGATGGTTACCCTGCAAAACGCCCGCTTGCCGGAAGAGCTGGAAAGACGGCTTGATGTGCTGGATTTCGCCACCCCGGTGAGAACGGTTGATGCTTTCCGGCAAGGTGCTGATGCCCGCCTGGTGGTCGATGCCAAAGGCCGCTTTGATCACATCGCTTACCAAACCGACAACCAGTTCACCATCGACATCAAACCCATCGTGGTCGATAAAAAGGCCGAAGAAAAGAAACGTCGCTTCGGTTACAAGGGTGAGCGCCTGTCGCTCAACTTCCAGAATATTGAAGTACGCGCCGTACTGCAGCTGATCGCCGACTTCACCGGTACCAACATGGTCACCAGTGACTCGGTTTCCGGCAGCCTGACCCTGCGTCTGAAAAATGTTCCCTGGGATCAGGCTCTGGACATCATCCTGAAGACCAAAGGCCTGTCCAAACGCGAGACCGGCAATGTCATGATGATCGGCCCGTCGGCGGAAATTGCCGCCCAGGAAAAGGTTGAACTGGAGGCCAGTCGTCAAATTGAAGAACTGGCGCCGCTGGTCAGCGAAAGTATTCAGGTCAACTACGCCAAGGCCGGCGAGTTGTCCGAACTGGTCAAGTCCAGTTCGGCCTCCATGCTGTCGGAGCGCGGCAGTATCTCGGTGGATGGTCGCACCAACAAATTACTGATCACCGATGTGGACGAACGCATTGTCGCCATCCGCCGTCTGGTTGAAGAACTGGATGTCCCGGTCAAGCAGGTCTTGATCGAATCCCGGGTCGTGATTGCCAATGACGATTTTTCCAGAGATATGGGTGTCAAGTTCGGCGTCAGCGGTAACAGAGAGCGTGCGGACGGCCTGATGGTCTACTCCGGCAACACCACGTCCACCAATGCGACCGTACTCGAGGCGCAAACCAATATCCTGAATACCGGCAGCCCGTTCCCGGTCAATGTACATCCGGTCACCTCTGACAGGTTGAATGTCAACCTGCCGGTGGCAGGCACCAACGTCCCTTCCCTGGCACTGGCGGTCCTGGGCAGCAATACACTGATTGACCTGGAACTTTCCGCCCTGCAACTGGAAGGCAAAGGCAAGATTGTCTCCAACCCGAGGGTGGTCACCGCCAATGCCCACAAAGCCTTCATCGAACAAGGTGTGGAAATTCCCTATGCAGAACAAACATCCAGCGGCGCCACCTCCATTTCGTTTAAAAAGGCCGTGCTCAGTCTGGAAGTAACCCCGCAGATCACTCCCGATAACCGCGTCATCATGGACCTGAAAGTAAACAAGGACAGTGTGGGCCAAATCTTCGGCGGTGTGCCCAGTATCGACACCCGTGAAGTACAGACCCAGGTACTGGTCAGTAACGGCGAAACCATCGTCCTGGGTGGTGTCTATGAACAGATCAAGAGCAAGGAAGTGGACCGCGTCCCCTTCTTCGGTGACCTGCCGCTGGTGGGCGCCCTGTTCCGTCAGACCCGTGAAAGAGACGAGAAAAATGAATTGCTGATCTTCGTGACACCGAAGATCCTGAAAGACGTCAAGGCGTTTTAATCAAGGCCGACGTTGAGCAAACAAAATGCAGTTTGATTCGGAGAATCACCCATGAAAAAGAACAATCAAATCCTGTTATCGACAACCCTCATCAGCGGCCTGCTGTTTGGACTGACAAGCTGCGGTGGCGGCGGTGGTGGATTCACCGGTGACGGTATCGGCGCCGGCCAAATAACCGGTGAATACAATATCGAAATCAGCTATCCAAACAGTGAAGCCATTACCAAACTGCAAAGTGAAGCCGGTGGCTTTTACAGCATGAGCGGTGCGGTATTGGTCACCGACCGAAACGGCAACCCGCCACCCAAGGGAAGTATCATTCACCTGGATGCCATTGACACTATCAAGGCATTCGGTTTGCTGGACAATATCACAGGAGCAGTAATCACCGATGCCAATCCCACTTTGGCAGATGGCTCTGCAACTTTTTTCAATACGGCAAAAGTCATCCGTGATTTTTCTGACCGTTATATCGAAGCCAATGACATTGTGCTTCTGGTCAATAATGCCGATCCGGCTGACAAGGTCAGATTCATCAAATCGATCACCGCCAACACGATCACCACTACGTCCAGTTACAGCCAGGTCTATCCGGGCAAGTATGCGGCAGGCACCACCACGTATCTCATCGGCTCTTCGGATATCGGAGTTAAAATCAACGGTATTGATCCTGACGAACCAACAAAAAAACTGGGGGCCTTTACAAAAACGGATATCAGCGGAATCGGCAAGTTTCGCATTGAGTACCCCGCCAGACCGGATACCATCTTCGTCGGCAGTATCGCAGGCGATACCCGATATGATGTCACCGGCTCTGCCGATGTCTTTATCATTGCACGGTCCTCAGATAATTCCGTTGCCACTATTGACGGCAGTTTTGCCTTTGCCGCCATCAAGGACCTGCAACTATCTGCAAACCCGACAACACTGGGTGGCAACGCGAATATCAGACTCACCCTGACCGATAAGGAATTTCTGCTTCTTCCCTACATGACCATTACAGCGTCTTCATCAGACAGTGGTGTCGTAACAGTCGATGGTGCGGCAACAAGCACCTGTGTTACTGATGACACATCACTTTTGGGTGAATATGGAATTTGCGAAATCGCGGTTGTCTGTACAGGTGCGGCGGGTGAAACTGCAACTATAGACTTTGTTGCCAATGCAGATTCTGCAGCGACTGCATCCACAAGTTTCACCTGCCCATAGCAGTTACAGACGCTACACCGCCAGTGGTATTGTGGATAAATCATCGTTTGCGAATAAAGCATCTTATCCTTCCGTCATGAATATTTTCCTCGTCGGCCCCATGGGGGCCGGCAAAACCACGATCGGCAAGCACCTGGCGAAACAGCTTGGCCTGCAATTCATCGACAGCGACCATGAGATCGAGGCCGTTACCGGTGTAAAGATACCGGTGATTTTTGAGATTGAAGGCGAGGCCGGTTTTCGCAAGCGGGAAACGGCCATAATCGATGAACTGACCCAACAGGAAAATATCGTGCTGGCCACCGGCGGTGGCGCCGTAATCAATGCAGCCAACCGCCAATACCTGCATGAACGGGGTACGGTGATCTATTTGCAGGCCGCTTTGGAGGATCTGCTGGAACGAACCCGGCATGACAAAAACCGCCCGTTGCTGCAAACCGCCGACCCACGCGCCAAATTGCAGTCCCTGCTGGAAGAGCGTGATCCGCTCTATCGCGAGGTTGCCCACATCATTATTGATACCGGCATCGGTAATCCGAAGAAAATTGCCGGCAAGATCATTAAAAAGCTGAAAAATCAGGCCTGATCGCTCTCATCCTGTCTCTTGTGGTGTATATAATAGAGAGCTAAACGACCACAATATAAAAATGACGATGAAAACACTACACGTTGATCTCGGCGAACGCAGCTACCCTATCCATATCGGTGCAGATCTGCTTGGCAAGGCTGAACTGCTCGCCCCCCATATTCGCGGCCAACAGGTCATGGTGGTCACCAATGAAACCGTCGCTCCGCTTTATCTGGAAAAAACGCTGGCCGGGCTGCGGGATTTCACCTGTGAGACCGTCATCCTGCCCGACGGTGAACAATATAAAAACCTGGATATCCTTAACCGAATCTTCGACGGTCTGCTGGAAAAACGCTTTGATCGTCGCTGCACCCTGCTGGCCCTGGGCGGCGGTGTGATCGGCGACATGACCGGCTTCGCCGCCGCCAGTTATCAACGCGGCGTGGACTTCATTCAAATCCCCACCACCCTGTTGTCCCAGGTCGACTCTTCTGTCGGCGGCAAGACCGGTGTGAACCATCCGCTGGGCAAGAACATGATTGGCGCCTTCCACCAACCCCGTTGCGTGATCGCTGACACCACCAGCCTTGCTACGCTGGATGATCGCCAGCTGAGTGCCGGTATCGCGGAGATCATCAAGTACGGCCTGCTGGGCGATGCCGAGTTCTTTGTCTGGCTGGAAAGCAATATGGCTAAACTGATGGCGCGTGACAATGATGCGCTGGTCTATGCCATTGAACGCAGCTGCCGGGACAAGGCCGAGGTAGTGGCGGCGGATGAAAAAGAGAGCGGCCGCCGCGCCCTGCTCAATCTGGGGCATACCTTCGGTCATGCCATTGAGGCGGGCTGTGGTTACGGCAAGTGGTTGCACGGTGAAGCCGTCGGCACCGGTATGTTGATGGCCGCCGACCTCTCCATGCGGCTGGGCTGGATCAGTGAACAGGACCTGCACCGCACTGAAGATATAATCGACCGCGCCGCCCTGCCGGTGCGCGCCCCCGCCCACATGGACTACGACCACTTTCTTGAACACATGGCCGTGGATAAAAAGGTCCGCGACGGCAAGATCAATCTGGTGTTGCTCAAGGCCATCGGCGATGCCGTCGTGACCGGTGATTACGACACCGCACTGTTGCGTGAAACCATCGAGGCGCATCGCGCCCTGGCGGAAGCCTGAGATCATCCATGCCCGATTTCGCCGCCTACGCCGCTCAGGAACAACATTCCCGTGGTCGACGTGTCGCTGAAGACAAACCGGTTTATCGCACTGAATACCAGCGGGATCGGGATCGCATCATCCATTCCGCCGCCTTTCGTCGTCTGGAGTACAAAACCCAGGTCTTTGTGAATCACGAAGGGGATATGTTTCGCACCCGCCTGACCCACTCCATTGAAGTCGCCCAACTCAGTCGTTCCATCGCCCGTATCCTGCAACTGAATGAAGATCTGGCGGAGACCATCGCCCTGGCCCACGACCTGGGCCACACCCCGTTCGGCCATGCGGGACAGGATGCCCTGAACGCCTGCATGAAAGAGTACGGCGGTTTCGAACACAACCTGCAGTCCCTGCGTGTGGTGGATGAACTGGAAGAACGCTATGCCGCCTTTCGCGGCCTGAACCTGACCTTCGAGGCACGGGAAGGTATTCTCAAACACTGTTCACTGAGCAATGCCAAATTGCTGGGTGATGTGGGACAACGCTTCATTGACAAACATCAACCGGGGCTGGAGGCACAGATCGTCAATCTGGCGGACCAGATTGCCTATAACAATCACGATGTGGATGACGGCCTGCGCGCCGGCCTGCTCAGTATCAAACAACTGCGTGAGATCAAACTGTTCGATGCGCAATACACCCAGGTCAAGCAAACCTATCCGGAACTGGCGGAACGGCGCATGACCCACGAGATCATTCGCCGCATGATCAATGTCACCGCCATTGACCTCATCGACACGACCCGCCGGCAACTGGCGCAACTCAAACCGGCAAACATCGACGAGATTCGCCGGCAGTCCCAACCGACAGCCGGTTTCAGTGAGGCGATGCGTGACATGAACCACGAACTGAAACAATTCCTGCGCCACAATCTGTATCGCCATTACCGGGTCCATCGCATGACCAGCAAGGCCAGCCGGATCCTCAGCGCCCTGTTCGACGCCTTTCTCAATGACATCGGCCTGCTGCCCCATGACCACCAGACCTTTGCCCGGCAGTATGCGGAACAACACGGCGACAGCGGCCGGGCGCGGGCGGTTGCCGATTACATCGCCGGCATGACGGATCGTTTTGCGATTACCGAATACGAACGCATTTTTAACCCCGCCGAACTGACCTGAGGACGGCCCGCCCGCCGCCGTCATCCACCACAACTCACTGAATTTGATAAACAATTTCACAGAATCATCTATACTGTGTGGACAGACAAAGGGGTCTGAAACGGAATGGGATTTGCTCAACACTTGTTGTAATAATACGCCCTATGCGGATCTACATGCAGACACAGGCCATGGCTGACAAGCCGCCACGCTACTACCAGCTGAATATTCAGGAAGACCTGATCGATGGCTGGACGCTGGTGCGTGAGTGGGGTCAACAGGGTTCACCCGGTCGGGTCAAGCAGGATCACTTTGCCACCCTCGAACAGGCTGTCAACGCCTGCATGAGTGTGCGCGACGCCCAGATCCAGCGCGGCTATCGGGTGGTCTTTACCCACGGTCAGGAACTCGGCGCATGATCAATGACTACAGCACCGAAACCCTGACCCGCCTGGAACCGGCCTATCTGGAACACTACGGCCTGAACGAACCGCCGTTTGCCTCCACGCTGGATGAACGTTTCTTTTATCCCACCGGTGAGATCAACCAACAGACCAACATGCTGGTCCACATGACCCAGTACAGCGACATGCTGTTGCTGGTCACCGGTGATGAGGGCATGGGTAAAACGGCCCTCCTGCAACACTACCTCAAGTCCGCTCATGACAACTGGCATGTCAGTCGTGTCAATGCCAACAGCATGATGGATATGGACCTGTTGCTGTTCCGGATCGCGGAAGGCTTTGGCCTTGAATCCCTGCCGGGCAACAGCGCTGAATTGCAGGAACTGCTGCTGGATAAACTCTCCCGCCTGCATGCCAATGATATCCTGCCGGTCACCATCATCGATGACGCGGATGTATTGTCACAGGATGCCGTCGAACTGCTCTACCATCTGGCCGAAGTGCGTGCCGAAGACGGCCCTATGCTGCACATGGTGCTGTTTGCCGACCCGCGCATTGAAGCGACCCTGCAAACCTCCTCGGTACGCAACCAGGTGGAACGCATGACCCATTTCATTGAACTCCAGCCCCTCACTGAAGAAGAGACCATTCAATACATCAATAACCGCCTGCGGGTGGCCGGGGTGGTTGATGAAAACCTGTTTGCGCCGAAAGTCTTTCGCAAGATATTCAAAATGTCCGGCGGCGTACCGGCCCGCATCAATGAACTGGCCCACATGGCGCTGGATGACAATGTCGGCGCAGCCGCCCCTGATGATGACTTCGACGATGAGGTCTACACAAAAACCGCGGCAATGGAAACAGAAGAAACCGAAACAAAACCCCGCTCCGCATTACGCAAGACGTTGTTGACGATCCTCGGCATGATTATCCTGCTGCTGTTATGGAACCAGAACAACATCAACCGCCTGCTGGAAGGCGAAAGCCTTGATGATGTGCTCTCTTCCAAACCGGACATTGAAAAATACATGCCGAAAAACCAGACGGAAAAACCGGAAGAGAGTCCCTTTGCTGATCCCGCCGATAAATCACCACAAACAGAGACGACGGCCGTTCAACAGGACACGGGCAAACCGGACAACATAGCGGCCAATGACAAACAGGGACCTCAACAAACCACCGGCCCTGCACCGGCAGAAGATCTGACGCCGGTTCTGAGCAAACTGGAACCGAGCCCCATCCATACCGGTTTGCGCAAAATAGAACTGACGATCCACGGCAAGAATTTTACCCGGGACAGCAGTGTCACACTGGGCTGGACCGGCAACACCAAACAGCTGGGCAAGAAACAGTACCGGGTTGAAAGCGACAAAGTGATCCGCCTGCAACTGACGCCGGGCAAGAAGCCGGACAAGTGGACACTGACGGTGACTGATCCCAAACGCGGTATTTCCAATACCTTGCTGTTCGAAACCGTCTCAGCAGACAAAAAGCCACAAACGGAGGGTCAGAAGGAGAACCAACAGGCCCTGGACTGGATTCGTGCGCAACAGGCAAACCACTACAGTTTGCAATTACTGGGCAGCCACTCACCACAACCCTTGCAGAGCTACATCAAGCAACATGGGCTGCAACAGGACAGCTACATCATCAAGACCACGCATCAGGGCAAGGAGTGGTATATCCTGCTGTCCGGTTCGTACCCGGATAAAACCGCTGCCGATACCGCCGTGGCAGCCATGCCTGCCGCCGCCCGCCGTAACAAACCCTGGGCACGCACCTTTGCCTCGATTCGTGAACAACTGCATGTCGCAGCCGCACAACCCGGGCCCCGGCCTGTGACGAATCGCACGCTCCCCAAACTGGACAACCTGCAGGCCCATGAAGCCTGGATCTGGAGTCAGAACCCGGCCCACTTCACCCTGCAATTACTTGGCACCCACAGCATCGACAGTCTGCAACAATATATCCGGCAACATGATCTGCAAGGCAAAGTGGTCTATTACCAAAGCAAGCGTGACGGCAAAATATGGTATGCACTGATTTATGGCAATTACCCTGATAACCAACAGGCCCGCGCCGCCATCAACGCGTTACCCGACACACTCAAACAACAACGTCCCTGGTTGCGTAACTTCGCCGCTATCCACACGGAGATGGATCAGAGTCGATAACCTCTGCCGGCAAAGGACAGCGCCGGACTGGTTGAATGATCGCCAATGTCCCCTGCAAATCACCCTGAATTGGCCACACTCTCTGACCGCCTAATCATTGAAGCCCTGACGGCATGACTGTATACTGCTTGGCCGTTTTGCCTGCCGAAATCCAACACGGCCCGGCAATGTGGTTTTGCCGACAATCTTTAAAGAATTCAAACGACTGTGAATAACGAACAACTGACAAACAGCGGACTCTACCGCCCGGAATTTGAGCGGGACAATTGCGGCTTTGGCCTGATTGCCCATATGGATGGCAAACCCAGTCACTGGCTGGTCGATACCGCCATTGGCGCACTGACACGCCTGACCCATCGCGGCGCGATTGCGGCGGACGGCAAGACCGGTGACGGTTGCGGACTGCTGCTGAAAAAACCGGACAGCTTCCTGCGCGCTGTCGCCGATGCTGAAGGTTTCAAATTAACCGAACTCTATGCAGTCGGCATGGTATTCCTGAATCAGGATACCTCCCTGGCGGCAACGGCACGCCAGACACTGGAAAAAGAACTCAAGGCAGAAGGCCTGGATGTGCAGGGTTGGCGGGTTGTCCCCACCGATGATTCCGCCTGTGGTGAAGAGGCCCTCAAGACCCTGCCGCACATCGAACAGATCTTCGTCAATGCACCGTCAGGCATGGATCAGGTGACCTTTGAGCGTCACCTATATATAGGCCGCCGCCGCACCGAAAAGGTGATCGAACCGAAAGATCCCATGTTCTATATCCCCAGCCTTTCTTCGAGTGTGATCTCCTACAAGGGTCTGGTCATGCCCGAATACCTGCCCGTGTTCTACAAGGACCTGGGCAACGAGAACCTGGAATCGGCCACCGCTGTGTTCCACCAGCGTTTCTCCACCAATACCTGGCCCCAGTGGCGTCTGGCCCAACCCTTCCGTTATCTGGCCCACAACGGTGAGATCAATACCATTCAGGGTAACCGCAACTGGTCGGTGGCCCGCGGCCACAAGTTCGAGTCGCCCCATATCAATATGGCGGATGTGCGTCCGCTGGTCTCCATGACCGGTTCCGACTCCAATAGTCTGGATAACATGCTGGAAGCCCTGATGGCCGGCGGCATGGATATCTTCCGCGCCATGCGCCTGTTGATTCCACCGGCATGGCAGAACGTCAAGACCATGGACCCGGACCTGCACGCTTTCTATGAATACAACTCCATGCACATGGAGCCCTGGGATGGTCCGGCCGGTATCGTTTTGACCGATGGCCGCCATGCCGCCTGCTCCATGGATCGCAACGGCCTGCGCCCGGCGCGCTGGGTGATCACCAAAGATCGTCATATCACGCTGGCTTCGGAAATCGGTGTCTATGAATACCAGCCGCAAGACGTGGTCATGAAGGGCCGTCTGAAACCCGGCCAGATGATTGCTGTGGACACCCAAAGCGGTGAATTGCTGCTGCCGGAAGACATCGACAATCGCCTGAAGTCCGCCCATCCCTATCGGCAATGGATGGATGCCCAGTGCAAACGGCTGGAATCCTGTCTGGATGAAACCGGCAGCGGTGTCTCCATGGACGAGTCGACCTACAGCGTCTATCAAAAGATGTTCAACATCACCTTCGAGGAACGTGATCAGGTCATGCGCGTGCTGGCTGAAAGCGGCCAGGAGGCAGTCGGCTCCATGGGTGATGACACACCCTTGCCGGTACTGTCACGCATCGTGCGTTCACCCTATGACTATTTCCGCCAGCAGTTTGCCCAGGTCACCAACCCGCCCATCGATCCCATTCGTGAACAGGTGGTGATGTCGCTGGAGACCTGCTTTGGCGCCGAACAAAACATGTTCGATGAATCCGATGTCCATGCCGTGCGGTTGCGTGTCGATTCGCCGGTGCTGTCTGAAGGCAAATTCAACCAGTTGCTGAGCATCGACGATCCCAACTATGCCCATGCCCGCATTGATATCAATTACCCCATGAGTGGCAACCTGAAGCAGGCCATCCAGACGATCTGCGATCAGGCCGTGGCCGCCGTCAAGGCCGGCAAAGTGGTACTGGTCCTGTCAGACCGGGCCATTGCACAGGATAAACTGCCGGTGCATGCCCTGCCGGCCACCGGCGCTGTCCACCACCGCCTGATTAAGGAAGGGCTGCGTTGTGACTGTAATATCGTCATCGAAACCGGCACGGCCCGTGACCCGCACCACTTCGCGGCCCTGATCGGTTATGGCGCAACCGCTGTTTATCCCTATCTGGCCTATGAATGTCTGAACGACATGGCCCGTAGCGGTGAAGTGAGTGACGGCGGCACACCCCGCCTGGCCCAGCAATACCGCAAGGGCATTAACAAGGGGTTGTACAAGATCACCTCCAAGATGGGTATCTCCACCATCTCCAGCTATCGCGGTTCACAGCTGTTTGAATCGGTCGGTCTGAATCAGGCCGTCGTCGACCTGTGTTTTGTGGGTACCACCAACCGCTTGCAGGGCGCCGGCTTTGAGGATCTGGAAAACGATCAAAAGGCGTTGGCCAAACAGGCCTGGAACAAGCGCAAGACCATCGATCAGGGCGGTCTGTTGAAATATGTCCATGGTGGTGAAGAACACGCCTATAACCCGGATGTCGTACGCACCATGCAGGAAGCGGTCAAATCCGGCAACTATGCGACCTATCAGGAATACGCCCGTCTGGTGAATAACCGTCCCCATCTGGCCCTGCGTGACCTGTTAAAAGTACGCGACGATATCACACCGATTTCCATCGATGAGGTGGAGCCGGAACAGGATATCCTGATGCGCTTCGACTCCGCGGCCATGTCCCTGGGCGCACTCTCACCCGAAGCCCACATGACCCTGGCCGAGGCCATGAATACCCTCGGTGGTCGTTCCAACTCCGGTGAAGGCGGCGAAGACCCGGCCCGTTATGGCACGAAGACCCGCTCCAAGATCAAGCAGGTGGCTTCCGGTCGCTTTGGTGTAACCCCGGCCTATCTGGCCAGTGCGGAAGTACTGCAAATCAAGATCGCTCAGGGCGCCAAGCCCGGTGAAGGCGGTCAATTGCCCGGTCACAAGGTAAATGATCTGATCGCCGAACTGCGTTACTGCAAGCCCGGTGTGTCGCTGATTTCACCGCCGCCGCACCATGACATCTATTCGATTGAAGACCTGGCCCAGCTGATCTTCGACCTCAAGCAGGTCAATCCGGCAGCCCTGGTCTCCGTGAAGCTGGTGGCGGAAGCCGGTGTGGGCACCATTGCCGCCGGTGTGGCCAAGGCCTATGCCGACCTCATTACCATTTCCGGTTATGACGGCGGTACCGGTGCCTCCCCCATCACCTCGGTGAAATATGCCGGCAGTCCCTGGGAACTGGGACTGACCGAAACCCACCAGATCCTGCGCGCCAACAACCTGCGCGACAAGGTGCGCCTGCAAACTGACGGCGGCCTGAAGACCGGTCTCGACGTGATCAAGGCGGCCATTCTGGGTGCGGAAAGTTTCGGCTTTGGTACCGGCCCCATGATCGCCATGGGCTGCAAGTACCTGCGGATCTGTCACCTGAACAACTGCGCCACCGGCGTGGCCACTCAGGACAATGTCCTGCGTATGGACCACTACAAGGGCGAAGTCGCCATGGTGATGAACTACTTCAAATTCATCGCCCGCGAAGTCCGCGAACTGCTGGCCCAACTGGGTTGCCGCCAACTGACCGATCTGATCGGTCGCACCGATCTGTTGCAGATCCTGGCCGGCACCACCAGCAAGACCCAAAAGCTGGATCTGGCCCCGCTGCTGAGTAATGGCGGTGTCGCGGCGGACAAACCCCGCTTCTGTACATCACCGAAGAACGCCCCCTTCGACAAGGGTGAGCTGGCCGAACAGATGGTGGCGGATATGCTGCCTGCCATTGAAGCCAAAGGCGGCGGCGTCTTTGCATACGAAGTGAAGAACATCCACCGTTCCATCGGTGCCCGCATCTCCGGTGAGATCGCCAAACGCCACGGCAACCTGGGCATGGAAGACGCCCCGGTCAAGCTGAAGCTGAAAGGCACCGCCGGACAGAGTCTGGGCGTCTGGAATGCCGGCGGTCTGCACATCTGTCTGGAAGGGGATGCCAATGACTACGTGGGCAAGGGCATGACCGGCGGCAAGGTGGTCATCTATCCGCCCCACGGCAGCGCCTTCAAGAGCAACGAAGCCACCATCATCGGCAATACCTGCCTGTATGGCGCCACCGGCGGCAAGCTGTTCGCAGCAGGTCTCGCCGGGGAACGTTTCTGCGTGCGCAACTCCGGCGTCACCACCGTGGTGGAAGGCATCGGTGATCACGGTTGTGAATACATGACCGGCGGTGTGGTCGCGGTACTGGGCAAAACCGGCCTGAACTTCGGCGCAGGCATGACCGGCGGTTTCGCCTACGTGCTGGATGAGGACAACAGCTTCGTGGATTGCGTCAATGAAGACGTGGACATCCACCGCATCGCCCCCGAGAACATGGAGGCCTATCGGCACCACCTGCGCGACCTGATCGCGGAGTATGTTGAAGAGACCGGCAGTGAACACGGCCGGGCGATCCTCGACGACTTCTCCAGCCTGTGCGGCAAATTCTGGCTGGTAAAACCGAAAGCGGCCGCACTGGATTCGTTGCTGGCAGACCTGCACGAAGCCGCGGCATAACAAACTGCTTATGGGATAACAGAACAAGATGGGTAATAACTTTCAATTCGTCCAGTTCCAGCGCCACGACCCGGAAAAGAAATCGGTCGAGGAGCGCACTCAGGAATACCGTGAAATCTACGGCGCCTTTGACGAGGCCCGTGCCGTCGAACAGGCTGACCGTTGTCTGGCCTGCGGCAACCCTTATTGCGAATGGCGTTGCCCGGTTCACAACTACATCCCCAACTGGCTGAAGCTGGTGGCCGAAGGCAAGATCGGCGCCGCCGCTGAACTGTCCCACCGCACCAACTCACTGCCCGAGATCTGCGGCCGGGTCTGTCCCCAGGACCGCCTGTGTGAAGGCGCGTGTACCCTGAATGACGGTTTTGGCGCCGTGACCATCGGCTCCATCGAGAAATATATCTCTGATACCGCCTTTGCCCAGGGCTGGCGCCCGGACCTCTCCCAGGTTCAGGATACCGGCAAGAAAGTGGCGATCATCGGCGCCGGTCCGGCCGGGCTGGGTTGTGCCGATGTACTGGCCCGCAACGGTGTCAAGGCGGTGGTCTATGACAAATACCCCGAGATCGGCGGTCTGCTGACCTTCGGCATCCCCGAGTTCAAGCTGGAAAAAGCGATCGTCAAACGCCGTCGCGACATCCTCGAGGGCATGGGCATCGAATTCAAACTGAACACGGAAATCGGTAAAGACCTGCCCTTCCGGAAACTGCTGGATGAGTACGATGCCGTGTTCATGGGCATGGGTACCTATGACTACATGCAGGCCGGCATCCCCGGCGAAGACCTGCCCGGCGTCTATGCCGCGCTGGACTTCCTGATTTCCAACGTCAACCACTGCCACAACTACGAAAAAGACCCGGCTGATTACATCAGCATGGAAGGCAGGCAGGTTGTGGTACTGGGCGGCGGAGACACCGCCATGGACTGTAACCGCACCTCCATCCGCCAAAAGGCGGCGAGTGTCACCTGTGCCTATCGCCGTGATGAAGCCAACATGCCCGGCTCCAAACGCGAAGTGACCAACGCCAAAGAAGAAGGCGTGGTGTTCAAATGGAATGCCATGCCCATCGAGATCGTCGGTAAGGGCAAGGTGGAAGGCATCAAGGTCGTCACCACCCAACTGGGTGAACCCGACGAGCGCGGCCGTCGCCGTCCCGAACCCATCCCCGGTTCCGAAGAGATCATCCCGGCCGATGCCATCATCATCGCCTTTGGGTTCCGTCCCAGCCCGGCTGCCTGGTTTGCCGATTTTGGCATCAACACCGACGAACGCGGCCGTGTCATCGCCGGTCAGCACCAGGAATTCGCCCACCAGACCGGCAACCCCAAGGTCTTTGCCGGGGGTGATATGGTGCGCGGTTCCGATCTGGTGGTTACTGCCATCTACGAAGGCCGCAAAGCGGCGGAAGGAATCCTCGAATATCTGAACGTCTGAATAGTGTGTCCGGCTTCGGCCGGACTCTGACGTGCTTTTCCAGCTATTTTCAATCGGTTATATCCCCGTTCGGGGAGCCGCATCCCCCTGTCCGCCATTCGGCGTACTTAATAAATACCCGCATCATCCGATATAAAGCGAAGCTGCTTTGCATAACCCTTGGTTATAAGAACTCGTCCATAAAAAGAGACAAGGTATGGGTAACTCGCGTTCACATAAACGCATCACAATTAAGGGAATATTTCTGGTCATTATCGGCGGATACTTCGTCGTGGCCGTCACATTTATTACCGCAACCTGGCTCATGCTCAATGATGTCATTGAGGATGCCGAAACAGAAGAGAAACTGATTAACCTCACTTCGGCCACCCAGCAGGCACGCTATCACATCATCCAGGTCCAGCAATTTCTGACTGATGTCAGCGCCACCGGTAACCGCGATGGTTTTAATGAGGCCAGGGAACACTACGAACAGGCCGTCACCAACCTGAAAACGGTTGCCTCCCTCTCGCCGCAAGATGCGGCCGGCGTTGAAGCCATCATCAAACGCATCACCAGCCTGCATGAAATCGGTATATCCATGGCCGAAGCCTATCTGGGAGAGGGGCGTGAAGCGGGTAATGCCATTATGCAACGCCCTGACACCGGGCTGGATGCGGTCTCGCTGCTCCTGGCAAAAGAGCTGGAGTCCTTCGCCAAACAACTGGATCAAAAACTGACCAATAAAACCCACGATATTCGCGCCGAAATGGGTGAGGCCAAAACCATCATCCTTGGATTTTCCATCGGCTCGGTGCTCTGCGCCGTCGTCGTGTTATTCCTCATCAGCCAAAAAGTCCTGCCGCCGCTGGAGAATCTGAAAAAATCCCTGCAAGATATGAACACCGGCACCGGTGATCTGACCCGCCGCCTGCCTGTCAGCGGTAATGACGAAATCAGTGATGTGGTGGTGGAGTTCAATAATCTGCTCAGCGTGCTGCACAACCTGATGACCATGATCGCCGGCACCATCACCAAACTGGGTGATGCCGCCAGAGATATGGACAGTGTCGCCGCCGATACCAGTGCCGGGATTAACCGGCAGCGTTCTGAGACCGATCAAATCGCCACGGCCATTACCGAAATGAGCGCCACCGTGCAGGAAGTGGCAAAAAACACCGCGCAAGCCGCCGAGGCCGCCAATGAGGCTGATGAAAAAACCAATCAGGGGATGTCGCTCATCACACGCGTCAAGGAGAGCAACAGCCGTCTGAATCGGGAGATGTCCCAGTCCAGTCAGGTGATTAATGAGCTGGGGGAAAACAGCACCCAAATCGGCGCTGTGGTCCAGGTAATTCGGGATATTGCCGAACAGACCAACCTGCTGGCCCTGAATGCCGCCATCGAAGCCGCCCGCGCCGGTGAACAGGGTCGTGGTTTCGCGGTGGTGGCCGACGAAGTCAGAAATCTGGCCAACCGTACCCAGGAATCGACCCAGGAGATCCAGCAATTCATCGAGCAATTGCAGGATGCGTCCAAACGGGCGGTGGGTACGATCGAGACCGGTTGCCAAAATGCTGCCGAGAGCGAGACCATCAGCCAGGAGGCCCACGCCGCACTGCAAGTGATTGCGGAAATGGTCTCACGCATGCGGGATATGAACCACCAGATCGCCACCGCAGCTGAAGAGCAGAGCTCCGTCGCCGAAGAAGTGGATCGAAATATCAACCGGATCGTCGAGGTCACCAATCAAACCGTCACCGGGGCCGAACACAATCACCAAAATGCCAAGCAGTTACTGAGCCTCTCCACCAATCTGACACAACTGCTGACCGGTTTTAAGATCTAGCTGCGCCCGCCTGTCACATGCCCGTCTGCACGGTGCTTCTCATCGTGCAGTCGTCGCAGATATCCCCAAAAAACACAGAATTATCACTGTATTGCCGTCGATCCGGCGCGCCACCATCGCCGCCCTTTGGTCTTGCTGTCACCAACAGAGTCCTTCATACTTCCCCCCCTGAAATTGAGGTCCATGATGTCAGAACTAAAAAATGATCGTTTTCTGCGCGCCCTGATGCGCGAACCCGTTGATGCCACCCCGGTATGGATGATGCGCCAGGCGGGCCGCTACCTGCCTGAGTACCGAAACACCCGGGAAAAAGCCGGTAATTTTCTTAATCTGTGCAAAACCCCGGAACTGGCCTGTGAAGTGACGCTGCAACCCCTGCGGCGTTTTGAACTGGATGCCGCCATCCTGTTTTCCGATATCCTCACTATCCCGGATGCAATGGGACTGGGCCTCTACTTTGAAGAGGGGGAAGGTCCGCGCTTTGAGCGGCCCATCACCCGTCCCGCCGATGTAGACGGTCTGCCCATCCCGGATGTGGAAGAAGAGCTGGGCTATGTGATGGCCGCCGTCAGCATGATTCGCCGCGAATTGAACGGCAAGGTCCCGTTGATCGGCTTTTCCGGCAGTCCCTGGACACTGGCCACCTATATGGTGGAAGGCGGCGGCACCAAGGACTTCGCCAAGGTAAAGGGCATGATGTTCGATCGCCCGGATCTGATGCACAAATTGCTCGACAAACTGACTGACACCATCATTGTTTACCTCAACGCTCAGATCAAATGTGGTGCCCAGGCCGTCATGGTATTTGATACCTGGGGCGGCATCCTCACACCAAGGGACTACAAGGCATTTTCACTCCAGTATATGCAGCGCATTGTTGCGGGGCTCACTCGCGAAGCGGACGGCCGCAAAGTGCCGGTGATCCTTTTCACCAAGAACGGTCACTGCTGGATCGAGGATATTGCCAACACCGGTTGTGATGCCATCGGTCTGGACTGGACCATCGACATCGGTGATGCACGCAAGCGTGTCGGTGATCGGGTTGCCCTGCAGGGTAATATGGACCCCACTGTCCTGTATGCCTCACCGGAACGGATTCGCAAGGAAGTCGCGGAGATTCTCGCCGGTTATGGCAATGGCGCAGGACACGTCTTCAACCTCGGCCACGGTATCCAGCAAAACGTAAACCCCGCC
The DNA here is from genome assembly GCA_029880855.1 of Gammaproteobacteria bacterium. Lineage (GTDB taxonomy): Bacteria > Pseudomonadota > Gammaproteobacteria > UBA6429 > Thiohalophilaceae > JAOUNS01. Next base: position 19,943 of record JAOUNS010000021.1, on the reverse strand, counting down.
CATGCCGAGGCCTTTGTCAATGCGGTGCATGAGTTAAGCAAACCCTACCACCAAACCTGAGCCATACCCTTTCACAACTTGCGAAACACCGCATTCAGACGTACTCTTAAACAAGAGAGTGCGTGTCTGAATCTGTGGTTGTCTTCGCTGTCAGTGCCCTATTTATCAGAAGGGATAGTCATGAAAGGATTAATCTTGCCACATTTGATCATTTTTCTGGTCTGTTTGCTGCCGACCGGCGCCATGGCCGGTCCCCTGGAAAAATACGACAGCGGTGATAGTTTCAAAAGCGCCCCCAAATCGACGCGGGATATCCGTGAAGAAAAAATCCAGGAGGCGGTACGCAATCTGAGAAATGCGGATGACAGTTTGCGGGATAGAATGCTGAACGAGTATCAGAAGAGGATCGACAAGGCGCTGGAGCAAAAAAATTACAGCGCCGCGGACTTTTACCAGGAAATTCTTAATCGCTATAAACAATAATCAACAGGGAGCGCCATCCATGCGCATACTTATCGTTGTCTTGTCCTTGTTTATTCTGTCGCCGCTGCAGGCGGGTGCAGCTGCAAATGAAACTCTCCCCGGCATGGTGGATCATGAAGAAGTTCTAAAGAAAAGCGCAGATAAATCCGCTGCCGACGCCGCCCAGACAAATAAAGAGTTACTAATCAAGCATGAGTTCTGGTATATCCTGTTACTCAGTGTGCTGTGCATTGCCACCCTGCTTATCGTGCTGACCTTTCTCAGAGAACGCTCCCCCACCGCCAAGGATGTGGTGAACGCCGCCGGTTTAACCCTGATTATCTTCGGCACCATTATTCTGGTGATGGTGGTGAGCACTCACGAACAGCTCACGGCAGCCATCGGTATACTCGGCGCCATCGCCGGTTACCTGTTCCGTTCGGTACAGGATCAAAGCGGCAGTGCCGACGCAAATAAAAAGCAACCCTGATTTAAAGCGAGTCACTGCGGACTCTGCGGCAGATTATTAATCGCAATGCGTTTTGATCCTGGCTTCGAGTTGCGCAATCACCCGCCGTCGTTGTGCTTCGCTTAAGGGAACACGGTTACCCTGCTCATCCAAATCATAAAGTACGGCCGCTGCCGTGTACTGTTGCAGCGTATCCCGCGCCTTTACACATTGTCTTTTTCGATCAGCCAGATCCTTTTTATCCTTGTTCCTTTTTTCCTGTCGAGCCAGACGATCCTGTTCCATCGAATGTAATAAACGATCACGATCAGGCGGACCGGCCTGTTGACTCTCCGTTTGACTGGTTTGGGAAGGGGGTGAGGGTTTTACCCGGACCGGCCGCGCAGACGCATTGCCGGGTTTCTCGCCATAATGGATCTGCCCGTTTTCATCCACCCACTTATAGATGGGGCCGGCGGAGACATGGAGACTTATAAACATTATTCCTGCGGTTATGCTGCATACAAGGCCGTATTTCATTCCAGTTCCTCCACATGCTTCCATGCGTGCTCCGTGGTAAAAATTTCACAGGCCTTCGTTCAGCCTGATTTTTATTATAGTATGCGGATTTCCCCGAAAGAAAACCGAACCCGGAAATAATCTGCTTCCATGCCGCCACTCTATCGCCAATTATGCGCTGACCGACTCTTTCTGCTTGTCCATGCCATGGCCATACTGTTCTGGCTCGGCCTCTATCTCGTCACGGATACAACAAGCGGCAGACTCTCCGATAACCCATTGCTGTTGCTGCAATTGATCCTGCTCTATCCGATATTGGAAGAAATCGTGTTTCGCGGCTTGCTGCAAGGCTGGTTGTGGACAACACCGCTCCGTACCGCCCGCCGTTTCGGACAGATAAGCATGCCCAACATCGTCACCTCGGTGATATTTACGGGCCTGCATTTTTTCTATCATCCGCCGTTGTGGGCGGCAGGGGTATTTATACCCAGCCTGATCTATGGGCTGTTCCGGGATCGCTATGGCCACCTGTTGCCGGCGATCTGGTTACACATTTTTTTCAACAGCGGGTATTTTTTACTCTTTGGATGACAACACTCATCTGCTGTATGTGGATCATTGTTCCCTGAGTCGATCCAAACGCAAACGTTGCCGATCATCAAACAGATGACGCGCCCCCAGCCAGGTCGCTCCCATGCCGGCAAAGCCGGTCCCGGCCGCGATCATGAACATGATCAGGATCTGGTATTTCACCGCCTCCAGTGGCGGACTGCCGCCCAGGATCTGACCGGTCATCATCCCCGGCAGGCTGACGATACCCGCCGCCGCCATGGCATTGATCATGGGCATCAAGCCAACGCGAATCGCCTCGCGCACGATCTCACCAATCGCGGTTCGCCAGTCTTCACCCAGGATCAGCCGGGCTTCAATCATGCCGCGTTTCTCCCATGCCCCCTGAGTCAGACGATCCAGTGACAGCGCTACACCGGTCATGGTGTTCCCCAACAACATACCCAATAGCGGGATCGCATATTGCGGTGTATACCAGGGATCGACATTAATAACGGCCAGCAGGACAAACAGCGCAATGGTAAAGGAAGAGATAAACATGGACAGCGTGCCCAGACCATAGCCCCAGAGACCACTGAAGCTGCGCTTCTGACGCGCCATGACTTCATAGCCGGCCACACTCAGCATGATCATGGCCAGTAACAACACCCAGACAAGTTGCGCACGTTCAAACAACGTCTTGAGCACATAGCCGATCAACAATAATTGCACCGTGGTGCGAAACGCAGCAATCAGAATGCGCTTGCCCAGCCCCAACTGTAACACCATGGACAACACCGCCAGCAGGATCACCAGACCGGCGGCCGCCATGAGATCAAGTGCACTTAACGGGATCACATTCATACGCGAACCTCGGTGATTTGTCCATCACGGCCCAGTCGCAGTTGCCGGTCTGCAATACGGCCGGTTTGCGCCATATCATGACTGACCCACAGTACCGGCGCCCGGTTGAGCTGTTGATAGGTTTTAATTAACTGTTCCACTTGCAGGGTCATGGCCTGATCCAGATTGGCGGTCGCCTCATCCAGCAACAATACCCGCGGGCCGTGACATAACAACCGCAACAACGCCAGGCGTTGCCGTTCGCCGGTTGAGCAACGTGAGACCTGCCAATCCAGTACCGCACGATCCAAATCCAGCCTGCCAAACCAGCGTAGCTGCTCATCTGACAAAGGCGGAAAGTGATCACCGACACGATCACTCCACCAAAAACTCTCCGCCGGTAACAGTCCGATCTGTGCACGCCATATGACAGGATGGGTCTGCTCACAACATTGACCGGCAAAACAGACTTCACCACTGTGTGGCAGCAAATCAACCATGGCGCGTAACAGCAGGGATTTGCCGCTGCCGGAGGGACCGGTCAATGTCACTGTCTCGCTTTCCGCTACAGCAAAATCCACCGGGCCAAGCGCCGGCATGGCAAGCTGTTTTATTTCCAGTTTATTCAATCGATTCACCCGGAAAAATAAAGTTTTCTGCACCATATACCGCCTGCTTTTCGTTGTCCATCACGACGGCTTCAACTATGATTAAGGCCGTTTTGAATCTGCTGTTCAGCCCTTTAACCAGTGAGGTAATCCATGTCCAAGCCTGTTTGTGCCCAAAAGGCGCCCTATAGTCTGGAACTTGAAGCCGGTGACTATTGGTGGTGCAGTTGCGGTAAATCAAAGAATCAGCCCTTTTGTGACGGCTCCCACAAGGATACGGATTTCGAACCAATAAAATTTACTCTGGATGAAAAAAAGACGGTTTGGTTATGCGGTTGCAAGCAGACCGGCAAGCCGCCGTTTTGCGACGGTGCACATAAAGAGTTATAAAAAAAGCCCGCAATGCGGGCTTTTTCCTTTTACGTTGTTATTGTTGGTTTACTGCGCCAGACGGAAGTAACCCACTGTGGTCTTCAACTCATCGGTCTGGGCGGACATTTCTTCCGCTGTGCTGGCCAGCTCTTCGGCAGAGGCCGCACTTTGTTGCGCCGCCTTGTCGACCTGATCCATGGCGCGGTTGACCTGTTCCACATTACTGGCCTGTTCGCTGGATGCCGCGTTGATCTCTTCCACCAGATCCGCTGTTTGCTGAATCTTCGGCACCACTTCCGTGATCAATTTACCGGCGCTCTCGGCGATCTTCACATTCTTCTCCGCCATTTCAGTGATCTCGGCGGCCGATGTCTGACTGCGTTCCGCCAGTTTCCGAACTTCATCGGCAACCACCGCAAAGCCCTTGCCGTGTTCACCGGCACGGGCCGCTTCAATCGCCGCATTCAGGGCCAGCAGGTTGGTCTTGTAGGCAATATCCTCGATCAGTGTGATTTGCTCCGCGATATCGCGCATGGCCACCACAGTCTGTTCCACTGCCTTGCCGCCTTCATTGGCCTGCTTGGCCACTTCTGTTGCGATTGCGGCGGTGGCACGTGAATTTTCCGAGTTCTGACTGATACTCGCATTCATCTCTTCCAGTGAAGCGGCGGTTTCTTCCACACTGGCGGCCTGTTCACTGGAGGACTGGCTGAGGCTTTGTGCAGATGAGCTCACCTGTTGCGAGGCATTATTCATGTTATTCGCTGATGAGATGATACCGGTGATGATCTCGGTCAGTTTATCCACCATGCCGTACATGGCGGCCAGGGCCTGTCCGGTTTCATCCTTATGCACTTCCGTCTTCTCAACATCCAGTTCACCTCTGGCAAGTTTGCTCGCCACCGTCACCATCTCCTGCAGCGGATTGCGAATACCATTACCGATCAGGATAAAGCCGATGACCACCACGGCCAGCACCACCAGGGATGCCACGATGTAGGCGGTCTGCCCCCAGGCGGCGCCGGCGGCCGTCTCTTCCGCAAACTTGACGACTTCATGTGATAAATAGTCTTCCACCTTTTTTAATAAGTTAATCTTGGCGGTTTGTTTGCTGAACCAGTCCTGGGAACTGATGCCAAACCCGCCGGTATCCGCTTTGGCGAACGCAGTTTGCCGCATCTGTTCGGTTTCTCCCACCACAGAATCCCGCATGGTTTCTTTATAGAAATCGGAATGTGCTTCCGGGGCAATACGCAGGAATATGCTGATAAAGACATCCTGTTCCTTGACCAGCTCCACCAGCCTTTTAAACTGGCCACCCTTGAACTTGTCCTGGGCAAACACTGACGCCATCACCGCACGTTCAATACCCGCCCGCTCCTTGGCAAGGAGAAAATTACCATAAGCCAGCATCATGGCAGCGGCTTCCGCCGTCACCGATTCTTCATACATCTCTACAACCGCATCCAGAAAAACTGCATTGGATTTGGTGTAATAACCAATTGCATCACCCGTATTGATATCCAGCGCTGATACCCGCCGACGGATATCATCCAGCTGGTCCAGATTACTGATGGCGCCAGAGACGATTTTGACAAAATGGTGGTCCAGCGTGTCTTTGTCAGTCCCGTCGAATATTGCTTTTAAAGCGCTGATCTTCTCATCCACTGTGCGGCGTTGCTCACCGATTTGGCTGGAGAACGTTTTACCGCCGCTGGCCAAAAACCCCGCCGTCATGCCGCGTTCTTTTTGCATTTCATGCACCATTGCAGTCATACGCGCAGAAATTCTTGCCATGCCCTCGACAGTGGTCATGCTCTTCGCCACAGACATCTTCTCTGACACGCTGATTATGGCAAAGGTCAACAAAGCCAGGGTTGGAATTGCCGTCAACAGCAGCAGCTTCATACTGATTTTTAGATTCGAGAGGAAATTCATGGGTTTCTCCTGTTAATGTGAAACCACCATAATTAGAATACGTGTTAACATCGTTCGATTTCCGATTTGATCCGCGGAATAAACACTATTTTAAAATGTGTTTATTAACCAATATGCGTTAACCATCTTTTACAATATCGGAATTAAACCCAATCACTTTAGGTGACACATACATTCTGCAACCAAAGATTCACCCGTAAAGAAAACACATAAAAAAAGGGCGTCCGAAGACGCCCTTAACACCACTCAATAAGAGGAGATATCGTGACTGATTATTTACCTGAACCCATGGTACCGGTAAATTCAGGATAGGCTTCCATACCACATTCAGTAAGGTCAAGGCCGGTGTATTCTTCTTCCTCACTGACCCGGATCCCCATCACCGCCTTGATAATGAACCAGACAATAAAGCTGGCGATAAACACCCAGGCGAGGATAACCACCAGACCCAGCATCTGGGCGGCAAAGCTGGTGCCGGCTTTACTGAGCGGCACAGCCAGCAGCCCCCACATACCAACCACACCATGCACAGAGATGGCGCCAACCGGATCATCGATGCGCAGCTTGTCCATGGTGAGAATGGAGAAGACCACCAGAGCACCGCCGATCCCGCCGATCAAGGTTGCCAGTAACGGCGTCGGCGTGGAAGGTTCAGCGGTAATCGCCACCAGGCCGGCCAGTGCACCATTCAGCGCCATGGTCAGATCAGCCTTGCCGAACATAATGCGGGCAACAATCATGGCCACGATAACACCGCCGGCAGCCGCTGCATTGGTATTCAGGAAGACCATCGCCACCGCGTTGGCATTGGCGATATCACCCAGTTTCAGTACCGAACCGCCGTTGAAACCAAACCAGCCCATCCACAGGATAAAGGTGCCCAGTGTGGCTAAAGGCAGGTTCGCGCCCGGAATGGGAACGATCTCACCATTGGCTTTGTATTTGCCTTTACGTGCGCCAAGCAACAGTACGCCGGCCAGAGCAGCGGCCGCACCGGCCAGATGCACAATACCGGAACCGGCGAAGTCAGAGAACTTGGCGTCGCCCACCTTTAGTTCGAACAAACCAAAGACTTTCTGACCACCCCAGGTCCAGCTGCCTTCCATCGGATAGATGAAAGCAGTCATCACAACAGCGAAGAGCATGAATGACCAGAGCTTCATCCGCTCGGCAACCGCACCTGACACAATCGACATGGCGGTGGCGACGAACACCACCTGGAAGAAGAAGTCAGCACCGCCGGCATAGACTGCGCTGCCACCGAAGCCGCCTTCCCGTTCCTTGGCCGCTTTCAGCGCATCGTCTACCAGTGTTTCACCACCGGCAATACCGCTCAGGAACATGGTCTTGCCATACATGATGGCGTAACCAATCACCAAATAAGCGGTACAGGCAATTGCGAACAGCACCACGTTCTTGGTGAGAATTTCAGTTGTGTTTTTGGAGCGAACCAGCCCTGCTTCGAGCATGGCGAAACCGGCTGCCATCCACATCACCAGTGCGCCACACACCAGAAAGTAGAAGGTGTCGACGGCATACTGGAGATGAAATATATTGTTTTCCATGATGTCCTCCTGCCTGCTTAAAGCGCATCTGAGCCGGATTCACCGGTACGAATACGGATAGCCTGCTCAATACTCATAACAAAGATCTTGCCGTCACCGATCTTGCCGGTGTTGGCTGCCTTGGAAACCGCTTCGATAACCTGATCAACCAGACCATCATCCACTGCCGCCTCGATCTTCACCTTTGGTAAAAAGTCCACCACATACTCTGCACCGCGGTACAGTTCAGTGTGACCTTTCTGCCGTCCAAACCCTTTTACTTCTGTGACGGTGATGCCTTGTACTCCGATATCGGAGAGGGCTTCACGCACATCGTCCAGCTTGAAAGGCTTGATGATTGCCATTACAAGTTTCATTTTCTTACCCTCCGGAATTCAGACCCGCCGACATTGGCGGGTCCGGTTATAGTCAAACTTACAGGTCGAAACTCTTTTTCCAGGTCACACTCATCCGTGGATCGTCGCTGTATGCCCCATCTACATCGGGACTGACCTTGTCGTATGCGAAAGTGAAATCACCCTTGCTCAATGAAACCTGAATGTGCGTGTAATCTGCACCGGCGGCTTCAAAGTCGTAAGAACCATAGGTCAGGCCCAGGGACAGATCTTTTTTCACCTCGAAAACGGCGGACAGGCTCATGTAGCTGTCATCTTTCAGCGCGGCGCCATCTTCCTTGCTGACAGTCTTGGCGTAGGTGAAGGTGGCCGGGCCATAGCCCAGTTTCAGAATGGCTTCAGCAAAATCATCCTTGCCGGTACCGACCGGATAACCGTATTTGATATAGCTGATGTCATAGCTCAGGCCTGAGGCACTGCCGCCATAACCCAGATACAGGTCTTCTTCATAACCCGGGGTGGCAGTCCAAGATTCGTTGGAGACCCAGACACCGGCATAGAAACCGGACTGTGCATAGTCGATACCGCCGGAGATGGCTGAACCATCACCCGTCTGGGTCAGACCGCGCCAGATGTAGTTGGATGCGAAACCGATGTTGCCGGTTAACGGTGATTCGGCCAGGGCGGCCTGACTCATACCAAGCGCCGCTAATACGGATACACACACCAGTGATTTGGATATTTTTTTCATGCGTTTCTCTCCAGTCTTTATTTAAATTTGTTGTACGAACACATCTCTCCCAGTGCACAGGCCATGCCAAGTGTTTTTATCTATAAAAACCAATGAGTTAGTTTATATACAAAAAATATATGAACTGAGTTGGTGCAATGGCTTTGGATCAAAAGAGGGTCATTGCACCATGTCTGTGCAATGACAATGACGTACCGATGTGTCGTTATCGTTTGTTAACAATTAAAAAAGCCCGTGCTGGAACGGGCCTGTGATGTATGTACGGCGGTTTGTTGTTAGAAATCCAGATTGTGTTCCCAATTCATAAACACTTTCATACTGCGATCAGCGGTTGCGGTGAGATCAGTATCACTGATGGTAAAGGTCAATTCATTCAGTTGCAGACTGATATTGGCATCGTGATAGTCTTCAAAATCATCGCGGTTATATCTGCCCAGATGCAGGTTTACATATACCTTGCGCTTGCCGGGAAAACGAAATTTCAGAGCAGCTTCCACATAATTGCCGTAGGTATTACTGTCTGACACTTTTACCGTAAAACCACTGATGCTGAGCGCGGCATAAAACTCTTCATAGTTAAGCGGGTTATTGCCGGGATATTGATAGGCGATATACCCAAAGTCATAACCGGTGTCCTCGGATTTCCCGGATACACCGAAATAGATATCGGTCTCACCGGCGTAGGAACCATTGGTCCCCAGATTGGTATTCGAGACCCAGACACCGAAGTAGGTGTTGTTGAAATCCACAAATTCGATTCCGCCCGAGGCGGTTGCCCCGCCCCCGGTCTGGCTGATACCGCGAAACACATAATCTGAGCCGGCCCCGACGGTGGCATACCAGTCGCCGGCCCGAACCAGAAGCGGGAATAGTCCGAACGCCAGAATAATGAGGCGGATAAATACACTGAGCGATTGCGGCATGAATTTTCCTCTTTCAGGTGTTTTTTTATGGTTATGCAGGCTTCATACCAAAATGGTGCGAATCATCCCCTGACAACTATGCTCGCCCGGCGTAATACAGTACCATTTTGGGGTTATCGTCGATGAAGGTTGAATAGAGATGAACAGACCCACAACAGATGCCCTGTTTGAACAGTTCATGGCCGCCCTGCCACCGGGCTGGGAGCAATTACGCAGTGATCTGGAGAAAAACCTGCACAGCGCCCTGCGTGCCGCCCTGACCAGACTGGATCTGGTGACCCGGGATGAGTTTGATATCCAGCGTGAAGTGCTGGCCCGGACCCGCGCCAGATGCGATGCCCTGGCCAAACAGGTGGCGCAGCTGGAGGCAGCGGCAGACGATCAGGCAGACTGATCTTGCCGCCCGCCGGGCAATGCATTAAGGTTCGAAAAGGTTATGGATAACACACTCAATGATGGAAAGGATTTCCCATGTCGCTTGCTATTGTCTACTGTCGCGCCCAAACGGGGATAAACGCCCCGCTGGTTACCGTTGAAGTTCATCTCTCCAACGGTCTGCCATCGCTCTCCATTGTCGGCCTGCCGGAAACGGGGGTCAGGGAGAGCAAGGACCGGGTTCGCTCGGCCATCCTCAACAGCCGCTTCGAGTTTCCCGCCCGCCGTATCACCATCAACCTTGCCCCGGCCGATCTGCCCAAGGAAGGCGGTCGCTTTGATCTGGCCATCGCTGTCGGCATCCTGGCCGCTTCCGGCCAGCTCCCGTCCGGTGAGCTGGAGAAGTACGAGTTTATGGGTGAGTTGGCACTCACCGGCGCCATCCGCCCGATCAAGGGAGCCTTGCCGGCAGTGATCCAGACCACAGCGGCGGGACGCAGTCTGGTCATCGGGCGGGAAAATGCAGTCGAGGCCGCTCTGCTCAGCAACGCCGCCATCCTGCCCGCCGATCATCTGCTGGAAGTGTGTGCCCACCTCTGTGGCCAACAGGCCTTGCCGCTTGCCGCACTCTCCCCGCCGGCAACACAAACCCGCCCGGAACTGGATCTGGCAGATGTGCGCGCCCAGGCCCACGCCCGGCGGGCCCTGGAAATCGCCGCCGCCGGCGGCCACAGTCTGCTGATGGTCGGCCCACCCGGTACGGGCAAAACCATGCTGGCCTCCCGACTGCCGGGCATTCTCCCCCCTATGACCGAAGCCGAGGCGCTGGAAACCGCCGCTTTGCAATCCATCAGTGAGCAGGGTTTTCAATATCACAACTGGCGCATCAGACCCTTTCGTGCGCCACACCACACCGCATCCGGCGTTGCCCTGGTCGGCGGCGGCAGCCATCCCCGTCCCGGTGAGATATCCCTGGCCAATAACGGTGTCATGTTTCTGGATGAGTTGCCGGAGTTCGACCGTAAAGTGCTGGAAGTACTGCGCGAACCGCTGGAGTCAGGCCGGATCACCATCTCCAGAGCCGCCAGACAGGCGGAGTTCCCCTCCCGCTTCCAGCTCATCGCCGCCATGAACCCCTGTCCCTGCGGTTATCTCGGCCACAGCAACGGCCGCTGCCATTGTACGATGGAACAGATACAGCGCTATCGCCAACGGATCTCCGGTCCCTTGCTGGATCGCATCGACATGCATATTGAAGTCCCCAGCGTACCGATCCATGTGATGCAACAAGCTGATGACAAGGTGGAAGACAGCGCGACAGTGCAACAGCGGGTGGTGGCGGCAAGAGAACGGCAACTGCGTCGCAGCAATCTGGCCAACTGCCTGCTCAGCAATAAACAGATCGAACAACATTGCCGGCCTGCGGCGGCGGATCGTGCATTGCTGGAACGGGCCATTGAACAGCTGGGTCTGTCCGCCCGCGCCTATCACCGTATATTGAAAGTCGCTCGTACCATTGCCGACCTGGCGGACAGCGAGTCATTGACAACGGCACACATTACTGAGGCCATCGGCTATCGACGACTGGATCGCTCCCCCGTCCCGCAGGTATGAAATAAAAAAGGCGGACAATGTCCGCCTTTTTTCATCAATTGAGCAGATGCTCAGTTCAATTTGATATTTTCAGCTTCCTCTGCCTCTTTCTTGCGTTTCTTTTCTTCATCTTCGTTATCGTCAACCACATAGCGCTGATCAAGCGGCATACTGATGGCCACATCATCATGGTAGTAGTTGCGAACCTCGGTGAAGATCGCGGGGTCGATTTCCGCCAGAGACTCTACTTCAATTAACGCCTGCGCCAAATCAGCACCGGTGGTAACCGCCAGAGACTGACCGCTCAGATCGCGATTGGGTGGCGGAATGTTATTGAAATAATGAATAGCGTTGGTAATAGATACCAATGTTAAATCGTTTTTAATCCACATGCTGATAGGCCGCGAACTTGTACCAAAGTTTCCGTCCTGCGCAAGAATCAGGGCGGAATACGCCGATATATCCGGCACCAGAGAATAGTTAAAGTAACCCGGGCGTAACGGCGTGCCGATGACATCCCCGTTCTCAACATTCATGGTAAGCGTTCCGGTATCATAATCTGCATCAATCCGGTTAACGGTAACATTACCAATGTTGCTGAATGTAATATCCCCGATATTGACCAGATTGGTTACTGTCACAGCGCGGTCATTGCTGATATTGATCTCTGAACCACCGGCCCCCGTATTCATCACATCCAGTTCTGTTGCGGAAACTTCCAGCGGATCCATGGGTTCACCAATACCGGCGCCGGCACGCATGTACAACAGGCCGGTGGAGATATTCACCTGGTCGTCATTATTGTTATCCACAATCGCGCCGCTGCGCGCATTCAGTCTGACATTGTCCGCACTGACAATACCAACATTGATGCCGGTTGCGGTGACAGAAAGATCGCCACCGGTAATATTTACGCTATCCAGCGTAATGTCATTGCTATCCACCAGTGTCGCACTGCCGCCATCAACCGTCAGTATGGTCGAGCCAAAATCATTGCCGGCGGTATCAAGGACAACACTGCCGCCGCTCACGTTAAAGTCTGCCACAGTCAAGCCCTCTACCTGACCGGAATCAGTCAAACCACCACCACTCACATTGACAGCCAATGTGCCGCTCGCTGTGACATTCCCCAGATTCGTATCGCCGGTATTATTGAGTGTGACATTGGCACCGTTCAGGTTAATCACACCGGCAATGCTATTCGGGCCGGTCAGACTGATATTGGCGGCATCTATCGTCAGCACTTGCCCTGCCGACGTCGTGATGGCAGAAGTACTGATAACATCATTTGCAGCCAGCAAATCGAAGACCGTTGTTCCGCTCAGTACGATATCAGTGATGCCATTGGCCTCATCAAGATAAACTGATCCAGAGTTGATAACTGACAGGGTGCTTACGCTGGTATTCAGCCGTGTTCCGAGCGTGCCGGCGGTGTTGACACCGGACAAGACCAGACCGCTGGTAGAGATAGAACCGGAAGTGGTCACGGTATCACCGGTAAGCGTCAGTGTGCCGGTCACACTGGATACGTTACTCACATCAATGGTATCAGCATTGTCACCATTCACAGTGAGGTTGGTTGCATTGGCATAATAAACACCGGTATCGCCGTTGACACTGAAGTAATTGCGATCCAGCGGCGCCTTCAGTGTACGGGTAACAGTGCCCGTATCCGTAGCAATACCACTGCCAAGCACAAATGAATCGACACCGGCGTTGCCGTTCACTGTCATATCTTGCACGGCGATCTCTGCCAGTACGTCAACGACATTGGCAAAGCGAACCCGGTAATTATTTGCGTTCTGGTCATTGGTATAGGATATCTCATCATAGACAATGGCATCCAGGGTAAAGGTATTTGGCGTATAAGCGGCACTATACACTGCGCCTGTTCCACCATCGATATTGACGCTGTTTTGGCCGGCCTGGCCGTCAAAAATCACACCAAAGTCACCCGTTCCGCTCGCAAGCATCACATTAAGTTCATCATCACCCAGCCCGCCGCGAAGGATAATTTGCTGACGCGGCTGCGTACCGCCCAACAAACCACCGCTGCCGGTCACGTTAAACGTGTCGTTTGCGTCACCACCCACCAGATAGGTAAAACCGGAGAAGGTGTAACGACTGGCCGGAATGGCATCGTTCAATACACCGCTATTGTCACCGGCGATATCCCAGATATTATTGATATCATCAGCCCGCAATGTCATGTTGGTACTGTTACCGATCACACCTTCGGCGCGCTTCACACTACCCAGTACACTACCGGATGACAGATCAACTGTATATGGACCCGGTTGAAGGGAGTAGTCCAGCGAGTCTATATCCGTGTTGGTGAAATTTTCATTACCGTCAATAATCCCGGAAATGTTGCCTGATGTAATCCGGAAGTTATCATTTTCCGTACCACCACGGATATTATCGAAATTGTTAAACCGGATGGTATTTTCGGCATCCGCACCGACTGCCGGCATCACCAGGCCCGAGTTGGCCCCATCGATCAACCAGGTGTTGTTGGTGTTGGCCGCCACCAACAGGTTGGTGTCGGCGCCATTGGCAGTGATGGTTTCGATGCCGTCGACATTCACCACTTCGGCTGTTGAGGTCGAAATAATACCGTTAAATATCACGTCACCCGGCAGGGGTGCGGCGCCATCGAGCAGAGTCACAATCACATCACCAACAGTCTGGACAAACAACTGATCATTTTGACCACGCTTGCCATCCAGTCGGCCGCTGATTGAACCGTTGGCACCCACAAAGGTGAAGATGTCTGTCGAGAAGATACTGTTGGGAACATCATCATTACCCGACAGATTTGCAAAATTTGTAAAGTTAACGACTGAACCGATATCGACGTTGCCGTCGTTGGCCCCGGTTATATTCCAGTTATTTGTACCCAGGGTGCCCACCAGAGTTGAACCGGCATCGTTGTTACCATTGATGGTTTCAACATTGACCACATCCTCACCCAGAACAACATTGATAGCCCCCAGACCGGCAAGCGTCATATTCATAATATCGCCGGTTGTATTACCGCGACCATCGATCAGACCGGTCAGACTTCCTCCCACCAGGAAGGTGAAAGTATCGTTCTGGGTAAGCGCACCGGTCAGGTTCTGTATATTGCTGAAGGAACCGATAACCCCGCTGACATTACCACCATCACCGCTGTCGATAGTCCAGATTTCTGCGGTATTACGGCCGATAATTTCGTTATAGGTGGCAGGATCACCTCCCACAACGGTACCACCGTCAATACTGCCGATAGTGGCAGTGGTGGTGGTCAGCGCAAATACATCGATAGCATCACCACCCTGCAGATTTTCGACGCTGCTGAATTTTGCATAGGGAATCGTTTCACCATTCACCACAACCTGGCCGGTGTTAACAGCTGAAATGCTCCAGTTATTGTCGCTGCTGAGACGACCGGCAAGGGTATCATTGTTACCACCGGCGCCATTCACAACACCGCCTGTGCCAATGGCTGTCAGGTTGCCTGTCGCGGTGATGTTGAAATAATCGGTATTGGAGCTACCGGTCAGGTTCTCAATATTGGCGTAGGTCACCATAACAGGAGTGGCAGACGTTCTGGCCAGCGTACCACTATCCACACCGGTGATGTTCCAGTAGTTGGTTTCGTTGAAACCGACTATCTGGTCACCGTTGGTTTCACCACCTTCACCGCCATCGATATTGGGAACAATAAGGTTGCCGGTCTGAAGGTTGTATACGTCATCACCACTCTGGCCATTCAGGTTACCGCTTACACTGGCCGTGATGTTAAAAATATCGTTGCCGTTGTTGGCATTAATTATGCCAGTGAAATCGGCGCTGATAGCAAAAGTATCAACACCGGTGCTGCCGGTCAGAGTCTGCATACCGGTAAAGCTGCTCACCCGATCATTGCTGCCACCATTGGCGCTGTTGATGGTCCAGTTCAATGCGGTTGCGATGTTCATGTTCAGATTGTTGCTGCCGTTACCACCGGTGATGTTATTGATGGAACCAACGCCGGTAATACGGAAGTCATCAATATTGGTATTGCCGTTAATGTTTTCCACATCAGCAAAGCCGGAACGCTGATTGGCGGGAATTTGGTTGGCCACCACACCCGTGTTATACACACGGCCGCCGTTGACCGCATCAATCACCACATAGTTGGCTTCATTGGCCAGGTTCAGTGTATCGGTGTCAGCACCACCATCGATGCCGTTCACCACCAGCCCGAGGCTGTTGATGTTATAGGTATCCGTACCTGCATCACCATTCAGGATACCGCTCACACTACTGGTGATATTAAAAGTATCGACACCATTGTTGCCATTGATGGTACCGGTGTAGTCGGCACTGATGCCAAAGGTGTCATTGCCGGTACTGCCGGTCAGGGCCTGCATACCGCTGAAGCTGTTAACACGACCATTGCTGCCACCATCGGCACTATTGATGGTCCAGTTCAGGTTGCCTGCAATATCCATGTTCAGGCTGTTGCTGCCGATGCCACCGGTGATGTTACTGATGGAACCCGTACCGGTCACACGGAAGTCATCGATATTGTCGCTACCGTTAATGTTTTCAACGCTCGTAAAGCCGGAACGCTGGTTGGCCGGAATTTGGTTGACCACCACACCCGTGTTATACACACGGCCGCCATTGGCCGCATCGATCACCACGTAGTTGGCTTCGTTGGCCAGGTTCAGGGTGTCAACACTTCCACCACCGTTGATATTACTCACTATCAGACCGGTGCCGTTGATATTGTAGGTATCGCCACCGCCCTGACCGTTCAGGTTACCGCTCACGTTGCTGGTGATATTGAAGGTATCACCACCGCTGCCGGCATTAATGGTTCCGGTGAAGTCGGCACTGATACCAAAGGTGTCATTGCCGGTGCTGCCGGTCAGGGTCTGTATACCGGTAAAGCTGCTCACCCGATCATTACCGCCACCATTGGCGCTGTTGATGGTCCAGTTCAGTGCAGCGGCGAGATCCATATTCAGATCGTTGCCGCCGATACCACCGGTGATGTTGTTGATGGAACCAACGCCAGTGATACGGAAGTTATCAATATTGGCGTTACCATTGATATTTTCCACACCCGCAAAACCGGAACGCTGGTTGGCCGGAATTTGGTTGACCACCACACCCGTGTTATACACACGGCCGCCATTGGCCGCATCGATCACCACGTAGTTGGCTTCATTGGCCAGGTTCAGGGTATCAACTTCTGTCCCGCCATTGATGTTGTTCACCACCAGACCGATATCATTAATATTGTAGGTATCTGTCCCCGCATCACCATTCAGGATACCGCTCACGCTGCTGGTGATATTGAAAGTGTCACCACCCGAATTACCGTTGATAGTACCGGTATAGTCGGCACTGATGCCGAAGGTGTCATTGCCGGTGCTGCCGGTCAGGGTCTGGATACCGGTAAAGCTGCTCACCCGATCATTGCTGCCACCATTGGCGCTGCTAATGGACCAGTTTAAAACAGCGGCGATATCCATGTTCAGACTGTTACTGCCGTTACCACCGGTAATGTTATTGATGGAACCAACACCAGTGATACGGAAGTTATCAATATTGGCGTTACCATTGATATTTTCCACACCCGCAAAACCAGAACGCTGGTTGGCCGGAATTTGGTTGACCACCACACCCGTGTTATACACACGGCCGCCATTGGCCGCATCGATCACCACGTAGTTGGCTTCATTGGCCAGGTTCAGGGTATCAACTTCTGTCCCGCCATTGATGTTGTTCACCACCAGACCGATATCATTAATATTGTAGGTATCTGTCCCCGCATCACCATTCAGGATACCACTCACGCTGCTGGTAATATTGAAGGTATCGCCACCTGAATTACCGTTGATAGTCCCGGTGTAGTCGGCAGAGATGCCGAAGGTGTCATTACCGGTGCTGCCGGTCAGGGTCTGGATACCGGAGAAGCCGGCAACCAGATCATTGTTGCCGCCATCGGCACTGTTGATAGTCCAGATCAATGCACCGGCAATATTCATATTCAGACTGTTACCGTTGCCGACGCCATTAATTGAGCCTATCGAGCCCGATCCTGTCACGAGGAAGTCATCAGAACCAGCGCCACCCACAAGGTTTTCTACATTACTGAAACCGCTACCCAGCTTGGTAACGGTACCAATATTAGCATCATTAATGACCCAGCTATTGGTGCCGGCATTTTGCACGGTCAGGGTATTCCCTGCACCAACACCATCAATGGCACCAGACAGTGTTCCGCTTGTTTCGATAGTAAAACTGTCACTTTGCGCACCACCGGTGAGATTGGCAAAATTCTCAAAGGTAACAACGCCGGCAATTTCACCATCATCAGCGCCATCGGTCAGGGTAGCATTGATGTCCAATATCTGTTTGACATTGAAGGTGCTTGCCGTGGTGGCATCACCATATAAAGTACTGGACGCATTGCCATTACCCCGGATCTGACCCACATTAAGGACATCCATTGTCAGCGGATCGGCATCCACACCCATTCTGACATGCAGTGCAGTCACCGCGTTAACAGCAGACATATCAATGATGTTTGTACCGGTACCGCCACCATCGACTGTACCGGCGATCACCCCGTTCAACTGGAAATTAAATCTGTCGTTACCTTCACCACCTGTCAGGTTCTGGATATTCACAAAATCAGTCAGGCTGGCCGGATCACCATCCTTGACCACTGAACCTGTACCTGCACCGGTAATATTCCAGGTATTGGAAACATCCCAGCTGTCACCGCCGGTGATGCCCGCTTCAACCGTGTTATTACCGCCACGACCATCAATCGTACCTGTGACAAAACCACCAGCTTGCAGGATGAACAAATCATCACCGGCAGGATCATCACTGCCGAACAGGTTGGTAAAACCGGAGAAGTTAATGCCGTTCACGGTACCTGAACCGTCACCGTTAATGATCCAGGTGATCAAGCCGCTGCCGCCGGCGTAGAAATCACCGCCGCCACCGCCGAACAGTTCTTCAATACCGGCCATATTGCCAACCGGAATTGGGTTGGGGCCCCAGGTGCTGACATCGAACACATCCGGGTCACCTGCTCCATCACCACCTACAATGTTACCGGTAATATCGGAACCGAGATTCATCTTGAAGTAATCGGAGTTCTGGTTCCCGGTCAGGTTTTCCACGCCGCTGAAAGTCACCCGATCACTGCCATCAGACACCGCTGCCGTAGCCGGGGAGGGGATATACTGGGTTGTAATGCCGGAGATAGTACCGGTATTGGTCCCGGTCATATTCCAGTAATTGTCTTCAATCGCAGAGACCAGGGTGTCACCGTTTATTTCATTCGCATCACCACCAATAATACTGGCAACAGTCAGACCGAGATTCTGCAGCGTAAAGGTGTCATCACCATCACCGCCGTTCAGCACACCGCCGGCATTCACATTGGCGAAGATATCAAATGTATCGTCACCGCCATTACCATTGATCGTTGCTGTCGTGGCGACATTGATATTGAAATCATCATCATTACCACCGCCATTAATTGTGGTCATCGCACCGTTAATTGCGAAATTATCCACACCATCACCCCCGGTGAGGGTCTGGATCTGTGTAAAGCTGCCCACCTTGTTTGTTGCCACCGAACCGGCATTATCACTGCTGATCGTCCAGTTGATGGTATCCGCAGCGAGGCTGTTTACCACCAGCTCATCACCACTGCTTGAACCACCGTCAACAGTATCGATACCACCTGTGGTAGTAACCGTGAATTGATCCGCACCGGTGCCGCCGGTAGCCGTTTCGATGTTATTGAAGTTAACTGTCCCGCCACTGTTGGTCAGTGTACCGTTGCTGCCATCGGCCGTGGTATAACCGGTGAAGGACCAGGTATTGATAAAGGACGAGTCCGCGCCCACAACCGTATCCACATCGGTGGTACCCGCAGTGCCGCCATTGATCGATGCCACGTTCAAGCCATCTGCGCGAAGCGTAAAGGTATCGTTCTCGTCACCACCGTTCAATGAACCACCGGCATTCACATTGGCGAAGATATCAAATGTGTCATTCCCGCCATTACCATTGATCGTTGCTGTCGTGGCGACATTGATATTGAAGTCATCGGTATTGCCGCCACCACTGATTGTGGTCATCGCACCGCTAATGTCGAAATTATCCATACCAGCACCACCGGTGAGGGTCTGGATTTGTGTAAAGCCGCCCACCTTGTTTGTTGCCACCGAACCGGCATTATCACTGCTGATCGTCCAGTTGATGGTATCCGCAGCAAGGCTGTTTACCACCAGCTCATCACCACTGCTTGAACCACCGTCAATGGTATCGATACCACCCGTGGTGGTAACTGTGAATTGATCGGCACCGGTGCCGCCGGTGGCCGTTTCGATGTTATTGAAGTTAACTGTCGCGCCATTGTTGGTCAGTGTACCGTTACTGCCATCGGCCACGGTATAACCGGTGAAGGACCAGGTATTGATAAAGGACGAGTCCGCACCCACAACCGTATCCACATCGGTCGTCCCGGTGGTGCCGCCATTGATCGATGCCACGTTCAAGCCATCTGCGCGAAGCGTAAAGGTATCGTTCTCGTCACCACCGTTCAATGAACCACCGGCATTCACATTGGCGAAGATATCAAATGTGTCATTCCCGC
>JAOUNS010000020.1 GCA_029880855.1 Gammaproteobacteria bacterium | reverse complement strand
TTCTATCATATTTTTTTTCGTTTGCTTGTCAGTTTTTTCTGATATCCTTGTCAGTCATTTCGTATTTTTTAAATCTATAAATATTTAGTCGTGTCGGCTAAAAAAAATAACAGTGATATATACAGAAAGCTGCCTTTCCCGTAATACCAACCTTTCTGTATATTACGATTTCTGAATTGCATTAAAATGCCTGTTTTCTTCCAACTGATCAAGCAGTTATATTGTTTGATGCTTAAATATTAACCACATAAACCAGAATAAAAAAGCGGAAAAATTAGCAAATAGTAACAGTATGGATTTTGACCACGCTGTCCTGACCGGTTGTACTGACAATCCGGATGTATAACCACCTGCTCGTTCATTTTGAGTAACCCAATCCTGCGGAGTCTGGGTACCTGCAAGGAGGGGGGATTTTCTATTCTTCGCGCCTTTGCGTTATGTTTCTGAACTGTAAAAGGCTGTGTTATTACCTAAGGCGCGGTTGCTATCAGTGTCGCTCTGCGCGGTGCAGGGTAGCCTTCGATGGTTTTGTTTTGGTCACTTGGGTCGAGGAAGTCATTGAGGGACTGGAAGTGCATCCAGTCGGTGGCGCGTTGTTCGTCGAGTGAGGTGACGTTGACGTCCACGGTGCGGATGTTTTGGTAGCCGCAGCGGCGCAGCCATTGTTCGAGGGTGGGGACGGTGGGGATGAACCAGACGTTGCGCATTTGGGCGTAGCGGTCTTCCGGCATGAGGACTTCACCGCCTGCGCCGTCGATGACCAGTGTTTCCAGCACCAGTTCACCACCCTTGACCAGACATTCACGTAATTCATAGAGATGATCGATGGGGGAGCGACGGTGGTAGAGGATGCCCATGGAGAAGACGGTGTCGAAGGCGCGCAGGTCAGACGGGACATCGTCAATGCCGACCGGTAACACATAGACCGGTTCATCAGGCAGATAACGGGCCATGGCCTGGTATTGCATGTTAAAGACCAGAGTGGGGTCGATGCCGATGACCAGTTCCGCGCCGGCGCCGCGCATGCGCCAGCAGTGATAACCACTGCCGCATCCTACATCGAGTATGGTTCTGCCGGTCAGATCGCTGATGTGGGGACTGACCCGCTCCCATTTCCAGTCAGAGCGCCATTCGGTATCGATGTGGATGCCGAAGATGTCGAACGGTCCCTTGCGCCAGGGATGAAATTTTTTTAACAGTGCGATGAAGTCGTTGTTATCAATACCACCAAGATCGCCTTGTTCACCGATGCGTACCGTCGAGGTATTTAGATCATAAGAAGATGGCGTCACAGCCGGTAACTGATCCAGTACCGCCTGCCATTTATCCAGATCACCGTGGCGTTTGTTATCCAGCTGTTGCTTGATCTGTGCAGGCAGGATGTCGGCCCAGCCTTGCAGGCGGGGCAGGTGCATTTTTTCATAGAGGGGCGAGAAGTCGAACATGGGATGTGGTTAGTCGGCTTTATTGAGGCCGAGCTTGCGTTCCACGTAGCAGAACAGTTGATTGAGCCGGGTATGCATGAGTAACAACATGGTGGTGACACCGGCGGTGTTGGCCGCCATGTCGGCATATTCGAACAGACGATCCGGTCCCAGTCCCTGGATGTATTCCAGACCGACACCCATGGCAACAAAACCGAGCGCATATTTCAGTCTTGTGCCTGTGGTGTGATAGAGCTGGATGAACCAGGCCATCAGCAGGGCATAGGCCAGGAAGTGACCGACCTTGTCGCCGAAGCTGATGCCCAAATCAATCTGTGGTGGTTTGGGTATGATGGAAATAAAAATTACAAAGGCGGTCAGCAACCAGCCGAGGGTCAGCCACATCTTGCGATAACGTAATGCGGTATTGGTTTGCATGTTCAGACAAAGATCGCCAGCAGGACCACACCCAGCAACAGGCGATAGATCACAAAGGGCAACATGCCGATGCGGTCCAGCAGCTTGAGGAAGAAGTGGATACACAGGTAGGCAGTGATCGCTGAGAGTATGGTGCCGATGAGCAGGGCGTTCCAGTCTACCGGTGTGGTTTGCGCCAGCAGTTTTTTGGTTTCATAACCACCGGCCAGCACGATAATGGGGATAGACAGCAAAAAGGAAAAACGTGCCGCTGCGGTGCGGTTCAGGCCGAGTAACAAAGCGGCCGTCATGGTGATACCTGAGCGGGAGGTGCCGGGCACCAGGGCCAGGGCCTGGGCGAGGCCGACGATGAGGACGTCTTTCCAGCGGATGCTGTGTTCATCCCGTTGTTGCGCTCCGCTTTTGTCGGCAAACCAGAGCAACAGGCCAAAGCCGATAGTGGTGTAAGCGATCACTACCGGTGTACGCAGGTGGTTGTTGATAAAGTCATGCAAGAGCAGACCGACCAAACCCGCCGGGATGGTGCCCCAGAGCACCGCCCAGGCCAGCCGGCTTTCACCCACCATGCGGCGTTGGGCAATGGAGCTGAACCAGTCACGGGTCATGGCGTTGATCTCCTTGCGGAAGTACCACACCACGGCGCTGAGGGTGCCCATGTGAACCGCCACGTCAAAGGCCACTCCCTGATCCGGCCAATGGAACACATCCTTGGCGAGGATCAAATGGCCGGAGCTGGAGATGGGCAGGAATTCAGTCAGTCCCTGTACCAGGGCGAGAACAATGGTTTGCAGCAGTGTCATGGTCGACTCATTTTTGTTATAGGTAATTGCGCATATCGCGCAGCATAAATCCCGGCAGGTCGGTATCGACACCCTTGCTGAAACCGATCACCTTGAACAGTTCACCCATCTCGTGGGGCAGGGTCAGTTTCTTCAACGCGCCGGCAACTTGCAGTTGCCGCGCCACATCATTGGGATCGCTCTGCGCGGCCAGTTCCGCCAGGCCGCTGCCGAGCAGGAAATTGCCCTGGGAAGTATAGCCTGCGATGGAACAACCTGCGTCCCAGGCTGCTTCGGCCATGGCGGTAAAATCCACATGGGCGGTGACATCCTGCAGACCAATGAATTGCAGGGGATCGGGATGGGCATGGTGACGATAGTGACACATCAGGGTGCCGCTGCTGCGCTGCGGGTGATAGTACTCGTGGCGCGGGAAGCCGTAATCGATCAGCAGGATCAAACCCTGTTGCAGGCTATGGGCCAGGGTTCGGATCCAGTCCTCCCCTGTCAGATTGATCTCGGTAAGATAGCCGGTTGGCAGGGGGCCGGTTTGTTGTTCGATAGTGTGAATGCGTTCGGCCAGTCGTGGATCTGTGATGTCCCCGTCCTGCCAGTCAAATCCTGTCGCGCCCTCTGTGACATAGCGTTCCAGCAATTTGCCGTCCTGTTTAACAATCAGGTGCACCGGCATGGCATCCAGTACCTCATTGCCCAGTACCACACCGTGAATGGTGTCAGGGAGGGCATCCAGCCAGATGACCCGATCCAGTAATGTTGGGACAGCCTGTGTCAGGGTGGCACGCTGACGCTCACGCAAGTCAGCACTTACTTCCATGATCAGATACTGTTCCGGCAGGCAGTCCATGGCCTGTAACTCTTGCAGGATCGCTGCCGCCATTGCCCCGCTGCCGGCACCGGCCTCCAGGATGATCGGTTTCGGTAACCGGGTTAATACCGGTGCAACAGCGCGGGCCAGGGTACGGCCGAACAGGGGGGATATCTCCGGTGCGGTGATAAAGTCTCCGGCCTCGCCCAGTTTACGGCTGCCGGCGGTGTAATAACCCAGGCCGGGGGCATAGAGCAGGTGCTGCATAAAATCGTGAAAACTGATCCGGCCGTTGTTGGCCTGGATCACACGCAGCAAGTCGTCGGCGAGTTTCCGGCTGTGGGCGAGGGCGGCGGGGTCGGGTGTGGGCAGATGCCGGCTTGGAGTCATGAGCAAATCGGGTTTTCTTCTGTAAAATCCGGGCAAAACGCTCTGATTTAGGGTAAAGTGTGCGGCCCCGGGGTTAGTAGAGAATGAGGATACCACAGAATGCTGACGGACAAGGTAGCATTGATCACCGGTGCGGCCCATCGTATAGGCGCGGAAGTTGCGCGTACCCTGCATGATCAAGGCATGAAGCTGGTGCTGCATTATCGCCAGTCTCGCAAATCGGCACAGGCTCTGCAAAAAGAACTGAATGACAAACGCGCCGATTCCGTGGTGTTGGTACAGGCTGATCTGTTATGCAACAACGGTATGCCGAAGATCGTCGAAGAGACCATCAATTCGTTTGGTCAACTGGATGTGTTGATCAACAACGCCTCCACCTTTTATCCCACCCGGGTCGGTACCGTCTCTGAAGAACAGTGGGATGATTTGATGGGCACCAATCTGAAAGCGCCGTTTTTTCTCTCTCAGGCCGCCGCGCCCTATCTGGCCAAAAAGAAGGGTTGCATTATCAATATTGTCGATGTGCACGCCGATCGTCCGTTGAAGGCCTTTCCGGTCTACAGCGCCGCCAAGGCCGGACTGGTGATGATCACCAAGGCACTGGCCGTCGAACTGGGACCGGACGTGCGCGTCAATGCCGTTGCACCCGGCGCTATCCTCTGGCCGGAAAACATTGACGAAGTCACCAAGCAACGCATCATCTCCCGCACCCTGCTCAAACGCAAAGGCGAACCCACGGACATCGCCAAGGCGATCCTCTATTTGATCAAGGATGCGGGGTATATGAGCGGGCAGGTTCTCACGGTAGACGGTGGTCGTTCTCTTAGAAGCTGATTAATTTGCCGGCGCTGTGTCTGCGGTGTTGGACAAGCACTCAACAGTGCTCATTTACTGCATATGATGATCTGTTCAGGTTGGGAAACAAAACGCAAAGGCTGCTTCTGGTCATCCCTGACCCCGCAGCATAAGTATATCCATATACAAAACGCAAAGGACGCAGAGAATAAAGAATTTATAGTGTAGTTTAATCACCAACCAGTATTTTTTTATACCCACCCTATGCTGTCATCCTGTGTGGCTGATCTCAGCTTTTCACCCTGACATTTTTTTACTGTGCAATATACCAGTCCGTTCAATATCTTTGCGCCTTTGCGTTATGTTTCTGTCAGTATGAAATGGTAATACCGTAAAGGCGTGTTATGTGTGTTTCTGGTTTTCGTCAGGTCCACGCAAATTCAATCGGTGTGAGTTGTTGTTTGCTTTTGTCGAAGTCATGCCACAGTTGTGCCATGCTGGTGCGGGTATCGGGGTGGATGAGGTCGGGGGCGATTTCCGCCAGCGGCCAGAGGACGAAGGCGTTTTGCAGGATCTCTTCGCGGGGCAGGGTGAGTTTGCCCTGTTGCAGTTGCAGGTCGTCATACAGCAGCAGATCAAGATCAATGGTCCGGGCCGAGAAGCGCGGGCCGCTGCGTTGGCGGCCGTAGCGATCTTCGATTTCGTGCAGGGTGCGGTTCACTTCTTCCACCGATTGTGTGGTGTCGAAACCCACTACCAGATTGTAAAAGTTATCCCCGTCAAAACCGACCGCCGCACTTTCGTAGACGCTGGAGATGATCAATTCACCATAGTATTCATGCAGGGCGGTGACCGCCAGACGCACATGGCGGGCCGGTTCGATGTTGCTGCCTATACTTATATATACCCGGTGCATGGTGCTGTGTTTATGACTTGGTGCCGCGTTCAATGAGCACGCCCACATCGCGTGCGCCGCGGATCGCGCCCTGTTTGTTCAGGCGCAGCCGGACCCAGGGGACGTTAAATTCATTGAGGATGATCTCGGTGATACGTTCCGCCAGTGTTTCCACCAACTGAAATTCACTATGGCTGACAAAATCGATCAGGCGTTTGGAGACGGCCTTGTAGTCCAGGGTGTCATCAATGTGATCAGAAGCGGCGGCCTTGCGGATATCCGTCGCCATTTCGATATCCAGACTGATGGTCTGGCGGATGCGTCGTTCCCAGTCAAAAATGCCGATGACGGTTTCGATGCGCAGATCGTTGAGATAGATAATATCCATGCGTAATTCTTGTCTTTTCGCCGGTTTGTGGTGGAAAGGCGTAATCATAAGGGAAAAGCCGCCGCGACTGAACTCCAATCACTGGACACCCACCGGTTGTCTGGACATAATCTGCAAAATCCTACTCTCATCGGGAATATACCGTGATTGATATCGCCCTGATCGCTCTGGCCTACTTGCTGGGTTCCATCTCCGCCGCCATCATCGTCTGCAAGGCCATGGGGCTGCCTGATCCACGCACCGAAGGTTCCGGTAACCCCGGGGCGACCAATGTGTTGCGCGTCGGCGGTAAAAAGGCGGCGGCGATCACTTTGTTTGCCGACATGCTCAAGGGGCTGGTGCCGGTGCTGATCGCCAAATATGGCTTTCATGTGGACGAACTCATCCTGGCGCTGGTCGGTCTGGCGGCATTCCTCGGTCATCTCTACCCCGTCTTTTTTGGGTTCAAGGGCGGCAAGGGAGTGGCCACCATGCTGGGGGTATTATTGGGTTTCTCCTGGTGGGTGGGACTGGCCACCGCCGCGACCTGGTTGTTCATGGCCAAGGTCTTTAAAGTCTCCTCCCTGTCCGCCCTGGTGGCCACCGCGCTGGCGCCTGTCTATGTCCTGTTGATCATGCAATCCACTGATATTGCCATGTTTACCATTGGCATGACGGCCATGCTGTTCTGGCGCCACCGCAGTAATATCCAGAATCTGTTATCCGGCAAGGAAGGCAAAATCGGCAAACGCTAGCTTGTTGTTTGGCGAATAGAAGTTAATCTTGCAATCTGCAGGTAGGCGATGAACAAAGATCAGGAACAGGAATTACAGCAGATAGACAGACGGTTGCGAAATATCCGCCACTATATCTCACCGGCAGTCATACTGATATAGCAATCCATTTCCAGTCAATATCAAGTCGATAGTGTGATATCAGAATCTTAATCCCAGCGATGCGCCGACCACGTAGACATCAGTCGGGGGCAGCAGTAACAGACTCATGCTGTATTGTCTGGCGTATATCTTGATCAAGAGGTGTTTGTTTCGGATCATGATGCCACCGGAAAAGAAATGGTCATAGTTCGGAGCCTCCTCATTTTCCACCGTGTCATGGAAAATAGCGGTTAACAAATCCACGCCAAATTCGATAAACGGTGTGATGTGGCTGTTGAAGCCGACACCACCATAAGCGAACAGGGGATAGGCTAACTTTGGGTCACCGAAGGAGGATACCGTCTGATCCGACTCCATGACGCCACCGCTGACACCGG
This sequence comes from Gammaproteobacteria bacterium, assembly GCA_029880855.1. Classification (GTDB taxonomy): domain Bacteria; phylum Pseudomonadota; class Gammaproteobacteria; order UBA6429; family Thiohalophilaceae; genus JAOUNS01. The sequence goes on along the minus strand of JAOUNS010000020.1, from coordinate 61,864 downwards.
CAAAAAGTTGCCCCTTGGGCTGCTGACCATACCATTCCATGCCGACTCCGGTGACGGTGGTGGTGCCCACATCGGTGACCGGATCGGTGGTCCTGCTTTCACTGAAATAGTATATATACGGCAGATTTGCGGCGTATATGGGCGTGCAGCACAATAGCATCACGAATATCAGACTGATCCGTCGCATGGCGTTGCTCCTGTATTTTGTCGATACAGGGAGCTGTAGCAAAACATGTGCCTGAATTGCAGAGAAGTGGAGCTCGTATCACGCAGGTGCCGGATGAGGCGTCTTTTGTACGATGTACGGTAATGTTGGTTTTATTACCTGTTCATCTCAGGTTTTCCTGTTGCTCCCGATAACGGCATTCTCCTGCGCCATTTTGTCGATGATGTTGGGAACCAACCGCTCAGAAAAACCGGCGATGAATGACCAGACCAGTGACTTGGCGGCATCCAGATAGGTTTTGGGGGCGACCTGACGGAATTGTTCATACATGTTGTGATATTTTTCGTTAACACCATTAAAGTCGGGAAACAGACTGCCTGTGATCATGCCGGTCAGAAACAGCGAAAATAACAGGATGCCAAGGATACCGGCCACCAGTGGCGAAATATATGCCTGTAATATCGCCAGTCTGTTGGATACCGGATCCTGCATGGTGTTGACAGCGGAGGGGACATTTTTCATCCGCAGATAGGAATTGCATAATCCGCCAAGTGCACCGGTCAGAAAAACAGGCACAATAAACGGTGTCTGGTAGCGGACGAAAACGAAAGAGAGCATGGCTGTGATGACTAACAGCGTCGCAATCATGATATGAAATCGGATACTGTGCAGCATGGATATGCCTTCCCTGTCTGGTTGGTGTGTTGATTCTGCGTCGCAGACTATTAAAGTATAGACAATAAGCCGGCCGTTTCGCTGGACAGTGTTGATGTCCTGGAATAAATTGCTGAAGCGATCACCACGCAAACTGCAAGTGGATAAAAAATATTCATATTGATCATCGGTATTTACCGGTTCGGTATAACGATAAAGAGGGAAGGTGGAATGGGTAAACGTTTTTCCCGCATTAAGGAAATATTGCGTGTACGCAAGCGGCTGGAGCGCGAGAGTTATCCCCGCTTACAAATGTTGTTTTTGGTGACCCTGACCGGAGCGGCGGGTTTTTTTGCCTCCTTTGTGATGCTCAAGCTCGGCCTGACCGAGATGTGGTTTCGCTATGCGCTGGCGGTGGGTATCGCCTGGCTGGTTTTCCTCTTTCTGCTCTGGTTATGGTTGAGAACAAAAGAGGAAGACTATGCTGATTTTTTAGAGCCGGCTGATCCGGATTTGTTTGGTTCGCTCGGCAGGTCGAGTGGTGGAAGTGGCGGGTATGACGGTGGCGGCGGCAGCGCCGGCGGTGGCGGTGCGAGTGGCGGTTATGATGCGGTGGTGGCGGACGGCGGAGTGGCTGAGTCGCCTTCCATGCTGGAATCCGGTCCGGCGGCGGAGGTGCTGGGGTCTGCCGGTGATGCAGACGAATTGGCTGTCCCCCTGCTGGTGATCGCATTACTGCTCGTTATCCTGCTGTCAGGCATCTATGTGATCTATACCGCGCCGGTGTTGTTCGCAGAGTTAATGGTGGATGGTGTGATCGCTGCCGGTCTGTACCGCCGCATTCGCGGTCTGGAATATCGGCACTGGCTGCAAACCGCTTTGCGGCGCACCGCACTGCCCTTTCTGATGACGGCGCTCCTGGCCGCTGCAATTGGTTGGGGACTGTCAGCCTATGTCCCGGATGCACACAGCCTTGGCGAGGTGCTGCGTCAGTCGGGCAATATGCCTTAAATCGGTGTGCTGTTAACACCACTGTTGTTTATCATTCCGCCGGTTCGTATCGACTATACTTTGAAGAGAGAGAGCTTCATCTCCGTTACAGCCATAATGTATTACATTTTATAGAGTTTCAAACCATGCAAACATTCTGCATGAATCAGGACAGTTAGCCGGCTTTGCGTCGGTCATCACATAAGGAGGCGAATATGAAGAAATGTGCATTGGTTATCGGTCACAAACGGGCATCTCCCGGCGCGAGCAATAAAGCATCAGGGCTCACTGAATTTGCATTTAATGACGGATTGGCATTCGATATCGAAAAAAACGTCAATGGTGTAGAAGTACAGCGTATATACCGGCGGACTTACGAGACACTGCCGGGTGATATCAATGAATTCGAACCTGACTTTATCGTCAGCCTGCATTGTAACGCCTACAATGCATCAGCTTCCGGTACAGAAGTGCTTTTTTACCATCGTTCCGCCAAAGGCAAGCAGATGGCGGAAATCCTCCAGACAAAGTTGCAGGCTGCACTTGGGCTGAAAAGTCGTGGTATCAAGCCAAAGACAGCGGAAGACAGAGGGGGGCACTTGCTGAAATTGACCAAAGCGCCGTGTGTTATCGCCGAGCCGTTTTTTATTGATAACGACAGTGATTTGCAGATCGCAACGACGAAGCGGGCCGGGTTAATCGAAGCCTATGCCAGAGGGATCGAGGAGATTGCCGCCATCCTCTGACCGTTGCCGGCAGACGGTTTTTTCCTGTTTGCCAATCAGCCCGCCCGGATATCTGTGACCTGTCTGGCGGATACTGTCTTGCATCGGCAGGCGGTGTGTCAGTACGCGCTGGTAGATATATTTGTCCGGCCGATTTTTTTATTCTGCCCGTATAGTAAAAACCGGGTGCCCGGACTTATACTCCGCCGGATTTCCCCGTTTCCAGGTCCTGTATGCAACCACTGATTTCCAATACACTGCATCAACCTTCGCCGGATGTACGCGTCGTCCAACTGGATGTGTTGCGTGGAGCCGCCGTGCTCGGCATCTACTGGGTCAATGTCATGTATTTTGCCTTGCCATACAGTGCCTATGTGCTGCCGGTTTTAATGGGCGAGGCAACCCTGGCCAATAATCTGGTTTGGGGTTTTTCCGAGTTAATGGTGGACGGCACCATGCGCGCCTTGTTTTCCATGTTGTTTGGCGCAAGCGCCATGTTATTTTTGGCGGAATCACGTCTGGCCGGCGGCGGGCTGGAGGTAGTGGATCGCTATTATCGCCGCACCATCCTGCTGATTATCTTCGGATTGATCCATGCCTGGATATTACTCTGGCCACAGGATGTCCTGTACGCCTATGGTTTATTGGGTTTGTTTCTGTTTCCGTTGCGCAAGTTGTCGCCGAAAGCCTTGTTCGCGCTGGGATTCGTGCTGCTGATTTTGGGAGACCTGGGAGTCGGACAATCACCGGCAGTCAGTCAGGCGGAAGTTTCACAGACCATGTCGGATACCGGCATCGAGTACATCACCAAAGAATCCATCGCCGACACGCAATTGGGTGAGGCGATTGAAAACCAGATCGAGGAAGAGATCGCACTATATCATTCAGGCTACTGGACCATATTTGAAAGCCAGAAGAAAGACGTAATTCGGCAACAGTCCAGCAATGTCTACGATACCTACTTCTTTGACGTCGGCGGTATGATGTTGATCGGCATGGGGTTGTTTGCCATGGGTATCTTCAGCGGACAACGCACGGCGGATGTCTATCTGCCGTTTATGGTGGTCGGTTATTTGATTGGGTTTTTCATGCGTTTCCCGGAGGTCTATGAGGCCGTCACGCGAGGCTTCAATCTGGTCCGGCTGGTGGGCCGGGAGTCAACATTTTATAACGTTGGTCGTCTTGCCATGACGATCGGTCATATTGGTTTGATCTGTCTGCTGTACGAAACACGGTTCTTTGCCCGCATCGCCAATGTCCTGGCGCGTGTCGGACGGATGGCCCTGACCAATTATATGATGCAAAGTCTGCTCTCCATGTTGATCTTCTATGGTGTGGGGTTTGGTTTGTACGGACAGCTGGAACGCTACGAATTGCTCTATGTCTGTGTCGGGGTTTGGGTTTTCCTGGCGGTATTCAGTTATAGTTGGTTGTATTACTTTCATTATGGGCCGATGGAGTGGGTATGGCGTTCCATGATCTACGCCAAGCGACAGAAGTTCCGCCGCGACAAGACAAGCACCTGAACCCGGAGATAACATGGATATCGCGGCGAGAATCGCAGAGTTTGCTGATTTATTGAGCATCGCCGCACAACGGACCGGTCACCCAGATATCTACGCGGTCCAGATGGAGCTGGTTGCCGAATACAGAGACAAGCGCAAGCCGTTTCTGGCCACCATGCCGATGCGCCATCAGTTTTACTGTGAACAGTGCCGGTTACGGGCGGGTGAAGCCATGCTCTATTTTGAAAATCCAGACCTGACCTTATTGCCAGGTATGGCGGAGGCGCGTTGGGGTACACCGGTCGGGGCCTGTGTACAGCTGTCAGCGGTTGAATTACACGGCATCCTCGTTCATGATAAGGATATACCGCCGGCACTGCAGGCTGTCCTGTTTGGCGCTCATAATCGACAAGTTCCGGGTGAATAATGTTTGTCCAGTCCAAAACAAGAATGCTGTTATTGATCCTTGGTTTTGTCCTGCTCTGCAGCATTGGCAATCTGCTGTTGCCGCTGTTCCACTCGGATGAATATGTCTCCACACTGGCCCAGATCACCGAAGTACTGCAAATCAATCTGGTCTTTTTTATCGCGGCCGCCTTCGTGTTCATGCTGGGTGACCGAAAGCGTGTGGCCCTGAATGATCAAGAGGTCATGCTGACCGGTTATGACGGTAACACCACCACCATCAAATGGACTGACCTGCACAGTGTCAGATTCAAACCTTCCTGGCTGACTGTATGGGAACTCAAAGGGGAAAAGACCCTGAGGGTTCGTCGTTTTGAATTTACCAAAGCAGAACAATTGCGTATGGATGCAAGTATCAGGGAGTGTCTGGAGAAAAACCGGGTGCCCTTTGCATCATAAACCAATTACAGACAAACTCTTCATGAATGAACAATGTGCGGCCGATTTGTTCTGAATATCAATCCGGCCATGCTGGAAGCGCACTTTGATCTTGAGCAATCCTGTCCGGCGTTTCTGCCATCCTTCAATATTCCGCCCGGCAGTGATGTACCGGTGATCTGGCAAAAGCCGGGCGACGGGCGTGCCTGCAGCCGAATGCATTGGGGGCTGATCCCCCACTGGTCCAGGACTACAACCTCAAAATACAAAATGATCAATGCCCGGGCGGAATCGCTGCGTGACAAGCCTGCCTATCGAGATGCCTTTCGCAAACGACGTTGCCTGATACCAACCACCGGTTTTTATGAATGGCATGAAACCGCACATGGCAAGCAACCGTATTTTATCGGCGGCAGGGAAAAACAGTTATTCGCCTTCGCCGGCTTATGGGAGTATTGGGAAGGAGAACACACCCTGAATTCGTTTACTATCGTGACCACCATTGCAAACAAAATGATTGCCTCGATTCATGAACGTATGCCGGTGATCCTTGCTCCCGCTGATTACCAGCGGTGGCTGGAGGTGGAAAACCAGACAGAGGATGAGCTGGATGACCTGCTGATGCCGGTTGATCTCGACTGGCTGGAACTTTACCCGGTCGATACAGCGGTAAACAGTCCTCGTCATGACAGTGCAGATTTGCTGGAACGGAAAGCCGATCTGTTTCGCTGACAACAGGACAAAGGAGAAGATGATGCAAAAGGTGATGCTTGGCGTGATGCTCTACGGCCTGTTGTGCGGGTTGTGCATTGGGGTGGAAAAAGCATCTGATGAGCAACAAATTAAACGTATGCGTCAATATTGGCCGATCTTTCTCGCTGCCGTTGAGAGTGGTGACTGTCGTAAGATAAAACAGCGGCTTGCGCCTAAAGTGGAATGTCAGTTGTGTCTGGATAACACCGAAGCGGAAGCGAACGAACTGGAGCGGTTCAGGGAGACCAACAAAAACTGGTATGAACTGCTGTATGCGGAAAAGCAATACATTCCCGGAGATACGTTTTGCCAACAGGATGTGCCTTTGTTATTTTCAAAAGAAATGCTGGTTTTGTTACGCAATAACCCGACCTCGTTTAACATCCGGGACGATGAGGGGCGGTATGAATATATTGTGGCGGTCACCACCACCTTGCCGAGCCTGAAGTTTGAAGGCGGGCAACACATGTTCGGCTTTTCAGCGGATTTGAAACTGATCAGTGTGTTTACTGTACCGTAAGGAAACTCAGTTGTGCCGATAAAACTCCCCTTTCTGTTCTATACCGTCGTGTCAGCAACTGGCATCATGCTGCCATTATTGGTGAGTTGGGTGTTTTCTCCGCTCAACAAGCGCAATGATGAACATCATTTGGACGGCTTGAACAAGCAACAACGTCGCAATTGGCGAGGCCGTCACCAGAATATCCCGTTGCGTTTTTATGGTGGTGGTTGTGACAAGGTGTTTTCACACTGGCTGGAGGGGGACAGTCAGGTGCAGGTGTCCAGTCTGGATGAGATCGCCGACTGGTTGGTGGATTGTCGTTATATGAGTGATCTGGAGCACATGGGGGTACGTGATCACTGGCAACATCCATTGATGTTTGAACAATTACGCACCGGTGATTGTGAAGATTTTGCGTTGTGGGCCTGGCGCAAGATGATCGAGCTGGGATATGAGTGTGAATTTATGGTGGGGAAGTGGCTGCGCAACGGCCGTGCCGGTACCCACGCCTGGATTGTCTATCAGCAGAACGACCAGATCATTATTTTTGAAACCACCGGTGTCAGCAAAGATCGCATGTTCAAGCCATTGGCTCAGGCGGCCGGTGAGTATATCCCGTTTGCCTCGGTTGATCATCAGGTCAGAAAAAAGGTCTATCCGGGAATCGCTGACTGGATCCTGCGTCTCGGCAGGCAGATCAGTTCTGGGCAGTGAAATCAGATACAGGAATATGTCTGGTGCGGCAATAGTCGAGAAAACTTTCGTGACTGTGTTGCATGTTGATTAACGCGACCGGTTCATTGGCATGGTTGGTGCGCTGTTCAATCCCGTAAGGCAGAAACCCCAGCTTTTTGTACATGAGCAAGCCACGGGTGTTTGTGCTGAAGCAGGAGACATGGATGACCTTAAACCGGTATTGGCTGAAACCGATTTCCAGCATCTGACGAATGATCGCTTTTCCGATGCCCTGGCCTCGATACAGGGGATTCACCACCACATTGCCGATAAAGGTCTGGTTGCCTTGCTCATAATTATAAAAGTTGGCAAAGCCGACAATATCCACATCAATGGTGAAAGCGGTATTGGCCAATCTGTCGGGCAGGGTCTGTAACATTTGCGCCGCCGTCCAGGGGAAGCGGGCATTGGGCGCCAGGTTGAACAGCTCTTCCATATTCAGCGGAAAGCGGCAAATAATTTTGCAATCCTGTTCGGTGATTGCACGGCTTTTGAGTTGTGTCGGTTCCATCGTCACTCTCTAGAAATAAAGGGCAAGTTCCATTTGCAGGTAATCTTCCTTGCGGAGGGAATAGAGCACATTATCCAGCGGATCAATATCCCGGTAAAAGCGGCCTTCCACACTCAGTTTCCAGCGATCGCCCAAACGGCGACCGGCTTCAATACTGTATACCGTTGAACCATACTCCCGATCATATATCAGCCCGATCAGGGCATCCGTACTTTGCGTATCGTTAAAGGTAAAGCGCAGCCCCACCAACAGGTCATTGTTAAATGGTGTTGTGGCAAGCTTGTTACGATCATCATACATATATTCCACGACCAGTCCCACATCGGTTGTGGAACCACCGATACCATAGAGGGTGTACTCCAGTCCGGCGGTTGCCGCCGCATAGTCAATATTTGTCCCGCTGCGTTTGACTGCTTCCAGTTTCCAGAGCCAACCCTCACTGGTGACCTGCAGGTCGAGCCCGGTCTGGTGGATCAGTTTATAGTAGGGTAACAGTGACGGAATCGGCCCCGGTACAAAGATAAATTCCGGATCACGACTGGTGCCGTAAAAGTGGCTCAGACCGATATCCAGGATACCCATGGATTTGCTCCAGCGTACAGCATAATCCACATGCTGATCTTTTTTATCCGATTCATACAGTGCGTCCTGCCTGGTATCCACGATGGTTGCAAGGCGCGGCCTGCCTTCGACACCGGGGAAGGTCCGTTCACGAAACATGGGCAAGACAAACAGATCAAGGGTCCCATAGTTACCGATCAGGGCCAGGTTGAGCATGGGTTGGCCCAGTTTGTCCTCGCCATCCGGGTTTTCCACCAGATCAGTCTGGTTGATGATATCAACCAGATGTGTCGATTCCGTGACACCCCAAAATACCTTGCGCACACCCAGGCGTAACTCCCAGCTTTCCGCTGCCGATACCCAGGCCAGTTCCCGTATGTCACCGTGGCTGCGCTCATCATCATATTGATCCACGCGATAATAGGGAATAAAGCTGAAGATCTGCCGGCCGTTATCCCATTGATAATGATATTCGGGTTGCAGGATCAGACTGCCGGTATTATCGGGTTGTCGCGGGTCCGCCGCCGGTTCGAAAAAATTACGGTATTCCAGCGCAGTATAGCCGGACCACTCGGCCCGGGCCGAATGCATAACCGGCAACAGACAAGCAATGATGAGGAGATATTTCTTCACCTAGCGCAGCCTCTTTAATGCATTTTTATCAAAGTCGCGATCAGTCAGACCGGTTTTGAAGCTAAAGTTGTTAAATTCCAGTACTGTGCTCTTTTTGGTCTGGTGATTGAGCATTTCCATGCGATGCGTGCGCCAGTATTTGCCAAGATAAAGTTTGTAGTCGAGCAAACGCAGGGTCTTTAACAGACTGTCCTTGCGATCATAATATTCAATTTTTACAGCGCGATATTTTTCCTTGTCGATCCAGCTGACCATGCGTGTATAACCGGAGTGTTCATAGGTCGGCTTGCGCTCCACCACGAAACAATCCAGACCATCCAGCTTTTCATCACGCAAGTATTTATAGGTGTATTTTTCCACCTCCTGTGAGGAGATATCCTCGAAGGCGAACTCACTGCCCATAAACGGACCGGACTTGTTGCTGGAGGAGATCCGTTTGACCCGCTTCAGGGCGGGCAGATATAACCACTGATCATCCTGGCCTTTGGCGTGGGTGAAACTGAGAAAGGCGGTGCCTTTTACATCGCGGGGTTGATCAAAAATTGTCAGAGACTTGTCGCCATCACCCTTTACTTCCAAATTGCGACTGCGGATTTGACGTTTGCTTTCCTGACCATAGGCATTTCGCAAGGTCATTAACATTTCCGACCTGGAATCGCCCCAGCCGGTGTCGCGCTTGTCCATTTCCACAGCAATGGCCAAGCCTTTCTCGGCAGGTGTTTCGGCATACAGTGCTGTCGCAGTGAGTAATAAAGCCACAACCAGAAAACGTTGTTTAAACATGTTTCTTTTCCTCAATTTTCATTAACAGTGGCGGCAGGAATAAAAAGTCGGCAGCCAGCGCAAACACGATAACGATGGCTGTCAGTGTACCCATGCCGGAGTTCAATTTGAAGTTGGACAAGGCCAGTACCAGGAATCCCACCACCAATACCAGGGTGGTGACCAGCAGGGCGCGACCGACGGTGGTAAAGGCATAACGAACCGCCGCATGGCTGTCGAGATTTTCTTCCCGACGGGCGCGCAGGTATTTACTGAGAAAATGTACCGTATCATCCACCACAATACCCAGGGTCATGGTACTGACCACGGAGAGGGCCAGACCCACTTCACCCACCAACAGGCCCCACAGACCGAAACCCATGGCGGCCGGCGCCAGATTGGGCAGCATACTGATCAGACCGATCTTTACCGAGCGCAAGGCCAGGATCAGGATCAGGGAGATCATGATCAGCGCCACCGTGGTGCCGATCAACATGCTGTGAATATTGCGTTTGCCGATATGGGCAAACATCATGGTCGGGCCATTGGCGTTGGCCTCCTTGATATTTTTGGTGTTGGCCTTGAGCCATGCGTCGGCCCGGGCCGCCAGTTCGATCTGCTCATTGGATGACACCGTTCGCATGGTGACCGTGAAACGGGTTGCCGACTTGTCGATATTGATTTGATTGTTCAAATCCAGCCCCTGCCGCAGCGACATCTCGTACATCAGCAGATATTGGGCGGTTAGATCACGACTTGCCGGCAATTTATAGTAGGCCGGATCATCATTGTGCATGTTTTTATTCAAGCGCTGGATGATGTCGGTGATGGTATTGACATGTTTGACTTCCGGTTGTTGGCGGAACCAGTCGGCAAACTTCGCCACATCGGCAAGGAAGCCGGGATTGCTCATGCCGCCCGGTTCACCGGATTCCAGCGAGTAGTCGATGATATAAAGGCCGCCGAGATTCGTGGAGTAGTAATCGGCATCACGCCGAAACTCGATCTTCGGGCTGAAATATTTGACGAATACATCGTTTAACTCATTTTGCGGCAGGAACGAGACCAGCCCGGCAATAAACACCAGCATGAAGATCATCAGGCTCTTGCGTCGCCGGACGACGAAATCGGCAAAATCCGTCATCAACTGATCACGCTTGCTGCTGCTCTTGCCTGCCTTGAAGGGCAACAGGCTCATGGCGGCCGGCAGAAAACCCACGGCCAGCAGGAAGGAAACCGCTACGCCGACGGCAACCAGATTACCCAATTCCCGAAATGGCGGCACGTCGGAAAAATTCATCGACAGGAAGCCCAGTGCCGTGGTCAGACTGGTGATAAAGACCGGTTGCAGGTTCACGCGCATGCTTTCAACTATCGCGGCGTTTTTATCCAGCCCCTGTCGCAATTTCTGCAGCATGGTGATCAGCATGTGGACCGAGTTGGCGATCGCCACGGTCATAATGATGGTCGGCGCCGTCACCGTCGGGCCGGTCAAGGACAGACCGTGATGGCCACCGGCACCCATGGCGATCAAAATGGAAAAGATGATCACCAGCATGGTCATGGCTGCCGGGAGCATGCCGCGTAACAGGAAGGCCAGGGCCACGGCCATTAACAGGAAGCTGATGGGGACCAGGGTTTTCATGTCCCCCTGGGCGGCTTCCGAGAAGGCGTTGTTCATCGCCACCATACCGGTGATACGGGCGTCAATGTGGGGAAATTTCGCCTCGATATCTTTAACCAATTGACGTACATATCCCACGACTTCCGGCACTTCCTTTTGCGCATTCTTCATGGGTAACTGAATGGTGATGTTGATGCCGGTGACATGGGCATCGCGGGAGACGAGGCGGTTTACCAGCAACGGTTCATTGACGGCAATGTTACGCAAGCCTTGTAATTCAGCGTCGGTCAGTGCGGACGGGTTCTGCACCAGATCCGCCACAACGATCTCATCATCTTTGGCGGTGGTGTGCTGAAAATTGGTGATGGAATCCACGCGACTGGAATAGGGCGTTTGCCAGGCCTGTTCCGTGAACTCGGTGATGGCGCTGAGTGTATCGCGGGTGAAGACATTGCCATCCTGCGGCGTAATCACCAAAACAATGTTATCGTTTTTGGAATAGGTTTTTTCCAGTTTGTCGAAGGCCAGCAACTGGGGATTGTCGTGGCTGAAAAACGACCGGTAGTTGGAGGAAAAGCTGAGTTTGGACATCCCGATCGCAAATCCAGCCAGCATGATCAGGCTCAACAAAATGATCGGTATTCTGTAGCGAATCACCCAGCGCCCGAAATTGGTTTCAAACTCGTGCATGGTTCCCTTCTTATTCTCAGATTAGGCGGGAAGGGTATCTTCCCGGTATGTGGTAACTTCATGGTTACTGTCTGTTCGGACCAGAAACTGCAAGACATGCTCATCTTCGGCAATTCTGACTGCACCGAATGCCGCCAGCAGGTGTAACATGGCCCGGTTGCCTTTCAACACAGTATTGCTTAACTGCCGAATACCATGCAGGCGGGCGAATTTCAGTATCTCTGCGTATAACAGTCTGCCCAGCCCCTTGCCCTGATAGGCATCAATGACAATGATGGCGGCATCGGCACGCGAAGGTTGTCCGACATCCCTGACATAACGCGCCAGTCCGATCCCGATATCCGTTGCACCATTGATATCAATGGCGCCGACGGCCAGATGATTGACATTGTCGATGGCGAGCAGGTAGTTCAGTTCACTTTCCGTAAATTGTTTTTTAAAGGTGTGAAAGCGCTGAATATTGGTGCGCGGTGAAATACGGGCAAAACCGTTGAGTAACCGTATTCGATCAGACGGTTGAATCAGACTCAGATTGACCGGGGTCTGGTCCCTGAGCAGTACTGGTGTAGCGTTGATCGGTGACATAGCCGCATCCTGTTATATTAGGAGAGTTCAGTCTTGTTTCGACGCCAGACCCCGGACCAGCAAATCAACCAGCGCCCGGGCATGCTGTTCAAATTCTGCCAGCGGGTGCATGGTGATAAACAGGGGAACATTAAATTTTACAACCGCGTTTTGTATCGCCTGGGCGGTGACCGCAAGATCGTCGATGGCAAATTCGCCACTGTTGATCCCGTCGGTCAGTATGGCGCGGATCAGTTTCAGATCGTTTTCGATCTTGACCTGAATCAGATCCGGCCGCTCGGCAACGATAATATCAACCAATTCGTTTACTTTCGGTGCTTCACTGAATTCAGTATGTGTGTAGTGCAGGCAGGCGATGACAAAGGCCTGTAGTTTTTCGGGGGGAGTGAGGTCGGTGCGTTGTACGACCTGTTGCAGCAGGGTATTCCGGTTTTCAAAACAGTGCAGGGCCAGAGCGGCGCCGATATCCAGTTTGCTGTCGAAGTAACGATAGAGATTCGCGGCGGACATGCCTGCGTCGGTGGCAATCTCCGCCATGGTGGTTTTGCCATAACCGAAGGTCCGTAACCGTTGCTCGGCGGCGAGCAGGATGGTTTCGCGGACCTGGTCGATATCCTGTGCTGAGGTTTTCGTCGTCATGCCTGCAAGTATACGCCTGAACTCTGAATATTCAATAAAATATTCACTGTTCAAAATTTAGTCGTTAAATATCATTGAGATAAGTAGGGGAAGTCGGGAGAATTCGCCGGAAGCAACGGAAACTGCTAGAGTAAAACCATTCCGGAAAATGACCATACAGCGAATCGCAACAAGATGTTAATTAATCCGCCGGCACCCTGTTATGCGGTAATCTTTTCCTCGATCCGGGCCGATACTGATGACGACTATCAGGCCACAGCAGAACGTATGCTGGAACTGGCTGCACAGCAGGACGGTTTTTTGGGGGTGGAAAGTGTCCGTGACAGCAGGCAGGGCATCACTATCTCCTATTGGCGTGATCAGGCCGCGATCACGGCCTGGCGCGAACACGCAGAGCACCGATTGGCCCGTGAGGCCGGTCGCGAGAAATGGTATCGCGCTTTTCAGGTGCGGATCTGCAAAGTGGAACGCTCTTACGGTTTTCCGGTTGAGGAGACAACAGAATCATGACGGGACATTTATTTGTCTACGGTACGTTGTTAAGCGGTTTGCACCATCCCATGCATGACCTGATGGTGCAACATGCCCGTTTTGTGGCGCCGGGTTACATCAACGGCCGTTTATATGAGATCGACAATTACCCCGGGCTGGTGCTGTCCAATAACCCGCGCATGATCGTCAGGGGGGAGATCTATGCGGTAGCAGATGCTGCACGGTTATTTGAGTATCTGGATCAGTATGAGGGGTGCAGCACCCACTCCGCACGGCCCTATGAATATCAACGGGATATGGTCACGATCCATGACTCGCATGGGGATACCTTGCTGGCCTGGTGTTATTTATATAAAAGGTGTATCAAACAGGCAAAACTGATTCCTGTCGGTGATTATCTGGCTTTTCGGAATAAAGGGCTGCGCAGGATTGTTAACGGATAAACAGCACTACGTTTTCGGTAAGCCGGAATAAATACGGCCTCAACCATATCCAGGGAATAGCATGTTGCGTTCGATTTTGTGTCTTCTCCTGCTACTGGGCAGTTCGCCATTAACAGCCGCCTCACTCGTCAATCAATTACGCCACCATACCTCCCCTTATCTGGCCATGCATGCCGACGATCCGGTGCAGTGGCAGGAATGGAATGCCGCCACAGTGGCCCGCGCCAAACGGGAAGGGAAATTATTGTTTGTCTCCAGTGGTTATTTTTCCTGCCACTGGTGCCATGTCATGCAGCGTGAAAGTTATCGCAATCAGGCGATCGCCCGGATACTGAATACCCATTTCATACCGGTCAAGGTGGATCGGGAAGTCCATGCCGCACTGGATGCCCGCTTGATCGATTTTGTGGAACGCACACAGGGGTATTCCGGCTGGCCCTTGAATGTTTTTGTGACACCGGACGGTTATCCGCTGGTGGGCATGGTCTATCTGCCGCCGGACAGCTTTCAGAAGGTGCTGGAAAATCTGGTGGCACAGTGGCAACAAAAGCAGGGGGAATTGGCGGGCATCGCACAACAGGCCGGCCGGGAACTGCAAAATGCGGTGATGGCTAAAGACGGCAATGTCGCTGACTGGTTGATTCGGGATCTGGCCGATAAGATGGTCACACAAACCTATAGTCTGGCGGATGAGATGCAGGGAGGATTTGGTAACCAAAACAAATTTCCTTCTGTCCCGCAATTACTGGTGCTCCTCCAGCGCTATGCACAACACAAAGACCCGCGCCTGAAAAAAATCCTGTTGTTGAATCTGGATCAGATGGCAACCCAGGGGCTGCGTGACCATCTGGGCGGCGGTTTCTTTCGTTACAGCGTCGATCCCGGCTGGCAAATTCCCCATTTCGAAAAAATGCTCTATGACAATGCCCTGTTGGCGGAAGTCTATTTCAGGGCGGCCGGCGTCTTTGCCAGACCGGACTACGCTCTGGTGGCACGGGAGACCCTCGACTTTGTCTTGCGTGATATGGCCACCGCACATGCGGGTTATGCCACCAGCCTCTCTGCCGTGGACGATAAAGGTATCGAAGGTGGTTATTACCTTTGGGAAGCGGATGAACTCCGGCAAGTATTGAACAAGGATGAACTGGCCGTTGCCAATCTGGTATGGGCGCTGGAAGGACCGGCTGATATCGAACATGGTCAGCATTTGGTCCTGGCCACTGACATACCCATGGCGGCGCAGTTGTTGAAAATGACACCAGGCCGGGTCGAGACATTGTTGGCATCGGCACGGAGCAAGCTCTTGCAGGCGCGCAGCAAACGGCGGCTGCCCAAGGACAGTAAACGCATCGCGGCCTGGAATGGTTTGTTATTGTCGGCCCTGGTGGAAGGGGCAAAACAGGACGACGGTGAACGCTACAGATTGGCGGCGCAGCGGTTGGCGGATGAACTGGCCGGGGTGTTCTGGGATGGCAAACGCTTGTGGCGTGCAGCAGGGGCGAACAAGCGGTTTGGCGAAGCCGGACTGGAAGACTATGCCTATGTCAGTCGTGGTTTGTTGCACTGGACCTTGTTGACCCGTGATGAAAAGAGCAGTGCCGTGTTGACCACACTGATCGAACAGGCCTGGCAACGCTTTTACAGTCCGCAGGGCTGGAATCCAGCCGAGAATATGTTGTTGCGCTATGGGGCGGGGCAGGATGTTATTCCGGACGGCCCCATGCCTTCACCATCGGCTGTACTGATCGATGTAACGCTGACCTTGTCGCGTCAGGGCAGGCTGTCTCGTTATCGGGAGCAGGCCTTGCAGGCCATGAATTCCGGGCAACCGTCACTGCTGGCCGATCCCTTTTGGTTTGCCACGCATATCGGCGCCATGCTCCGTTATCGTCAGCCGGGCTAGAGCAGAAAATCCAGCGGTTTTTGCTGAACCTCGAATTCATACTGGGCAAAGGCCCGTGTCGACACCAGCATGCGGCTGAGGCGGATATACATCAGACTGCGCCCCATGTTCATCACCAGTTCGGAGCCCACATCAAATGAAAGACTGGGCAATACCAGACTTCTGATTTGCTGATGAGATACATGTTTCGGGATCAACAGGGCGCGGTAGTAGCTTTGCTGCCCCGGATTGTCGGCGGCGGATTTAATTGCGACAGGTATTGCGTTGTTGGACAGATTCACAATCCCGAAACGACAGGTATCATCATTCACCTGCCGCATCCAGCAGGCGGAACCCAGTTGCCAGCGTGGTTGATTTTTATTGCAAAACCGATAGGCGATCAGTTCACCGACCTTGATGGTGGTGTGTTGCATGGTTTCAAATTCCAGCGCCAGTCCCAATGGATTGATGTTGAGTTGTGAAGCGGTGTGCAGGGTAAAGGCGCTGCGTTGGCTGCGTTGATCTTTTTCAAGCGCGATTTTATAGCGATTGGCAAACCGCTCCTGTGTCGCTTCGCCGTTTTCCCGATGCATGGCGGAGATCAGTTTCAATTCATCCATCTCCGGGCTATAGGCCTTGTTTTGCAATAACTGCTGATGACAGGCGCTGATGGTGGTGACGAACTCCACGGTTTCGGTTAAGGAAAAACGTTTACTGCGCCGCACCGGTTTGCCCTGATAGGTTGTGATCACTCGCAGCAACATATCCCGTTTTTGTCGTTCTTCCAGATCCAGCAGATCAAATTCACTGCCGCGCTTTTCATTTCTCAATAACCCGGCCAGATCCTTCTCCAGTCGCTCCACCACTTCAGTAATATCGATGACCCGGCCATCCATGGGCCGCCAACTCAGATCGGGTGTGACAAACCGCGGCGGTTGATCATCGGCCAGATCCACCACATGTTCTCCCTGGGTGGACAATTTGCCCAGCGGAAACAGTGAACAGGCACTGGTCCAGTGACTGCTCAGGCTGTACAACTCAATACACTCATCCTGCATCAGACGATAGGGTTCGGCCAGGGCAACCAGTGTGATGCGCTTATAGATAAAATCACCGCTGTGAAAAACCGGGAAGCTTACATCGGAAGCCTGATCATCGATGATGTGGAACAGCAATGCGTTTTCATCCGCATAGCGGTAGATTTGATGCAGTTCCCGCCAGACCCCTTTGGGCAGCGGCAGGTATTGGGCATAGGCCAGCAGCAGGCGGCGGGCCAGAAACTTCAGGGCAAAATAGATCGCCTCCTGGATCAGCAAGGCATTTTCATCATCCAGTTCCGGCAGGGAGGCCAGCTGATGGATCACCAGCTTGTAACCATCGGCGATGTGCGCGTACAGGTTATCCAGCTGTTGCACAGTGGTTACTGTCCCTTTGGGCAGGTTGCGGGACAACCTGATCAATTCTTTCTCCGCAACAAAACAGTCAAACAAGGCATTCTGAAATGCCGCCAGCTGGGCAAGCCGGGTTCGGGGCGGGCGATATGCACGGTTAAGTCGTTGTATTTGCTGGACACACGGCAATAAACGCTCAGATAACTCCTGTTGACCGATTCGGCGGCTCCAGGCCTGTGTTCGACTGACCAGAAGCTGTCCCGGCAACCAGATCAACCTGAAACGGGCGGTTTTGGGCAAGCTTAGGGCGGGCAGAGTCATGGGCGGCAGCGATTCTTCTTGTCTATTATGTAACAGGTAGCGGGATAATATAGAAATATCAAATATTTAGACAGAGTATAATTGAAAATGCGAGCTGGTGTTATACCTGCATTTAGTGTATTAATGTCCATGCGCAGACTCAACAAATGACTCACACGGGGGCAGGACCCACCGTGCTCATTGTCCTTGATGATATTCTTAATAAATTCTGGGGTATGAAATGAAGAAGTTATTGATTGCGCAGTTTTGTCTGTTGCTCATGCTGACAGGGCTGATTGTCGAGGCATCAGCGGCAGGTCTGATATTGACCGCACCACCTCGTGAAACCAAAGAAGCGGGGGAAACACTATATGGCCCGCTTGCACGGCATTTTACCGAACTGTTAGGGGTCGATGTCAGTTATCAACATCCGGGTAACTGGCTGAATTACCAGCGCAACATGCGTGATGACAAATACGATATCGTATTTGACGGGCCGCATTTTATCTCCTGGCGTATGGTACACCTGAAACACGATGTCTTGGTCAAACTGCCGGGCACACTGGAGTTCTATGTAGTGGCCCAAAAGTCGGATAACTCACTCGAATCACTTGATCAGCTGGTCGGCAAAAAAATCTGTGGTATCTCACCGCCCAATCTCTCCACCCTGACCGTGCTGGATCGGTTTCGTAACCCGGTACGCCAGCCTGTACTGAAGGGTATCAATGGCGGAATGCACAAGGTCTTTCAGGCATTTAAAGACGGCAAGTGTGAGGCTGCGGTCCTGCGCTCGGGCCACTATAAAAAGAAAATCACCCAGCAGGAAAGAGACAGTGTAAAAATTCTCTTCCACAGCGCACCATTACCCAATCAGGCCATCTCGGTCAGTTCACGTGTCAGTGACAGTTTGAAAAAACAGATCATCCGCTCACTGACGCTCGGTAAAGGGGTCAAGGAAAGCTCCGCTATCGTAAAACGTTTTGGCGGCAAGCAGACCACGTCCTTTATCGCTGCGAGCAGACAGGAATACACCGGTCACAATACACTATTGGAAGGTGTGATCTTCGGCTGGTAATCGTTTTGCTGACCGGTAATTAACGCCCGATCCGGGCGTTTTTTATGGGCATTACACCGGATCATCCGCCAGACGCCAGTAAAAGTAGAGCAAGACAGCCATCACACCGGCGAGGGTATGCCAGAGCATACCGTGTGGCTGGAAGAATGAATGGGGGAAGCAGAGGAAGTTACCGGTTTGTGAAGCCCACCAGAAAAAACTTGCCGCCAGAATGGCAACAACCGCAGATAACCATAAAACGATGGTGACTGGTTTACCCTGCATAATCTTGCCGGTGCGTATCCAGATATAAACCTCCACAATCAGATAGGCGATCACCAGTATCAGAATGGTGATAAATGAAGACATTCTGTTGTGCAAAAAGGCAAAGACAACAATCGTCAGAAGGTAGCCGATCCAGAAAAAACGATCGCTCGGATAAAACCGTCGAATGGAGTAAAACGGCAGGAAAGCGGCATAGATATACATGGAGATACCATCAACCGTCCCGCCCCATTGGGTCATTGAGCCATGAAACCAGATACTGCCCAGCCCGAGGAACAGCACCGCAAAGATATACACATCGGGAACAGCGGTGGCGGAGCGTATTAAATTGGGCGGTGTGCCGCCGGCAAACTTTTTACGATCAAGAAAGACAAACACGGCCACAAGCAGGCTGGTGAAAATGGCATACAGATTGGACCAGGTATTGACCTTTTGTCGTACACCCGGCGCGCCGTTTTGGACATCGAGCGGATTAAATGCTTCACAGAAACAGGTATTTGGCGTATTCAACAAACAGCCATTGGGTGAACCGGGCCAGCCGTTGCTGACGAACCAGAGAAACAGCACAAGAATAATGACGGTTCCCCCCGCCCACACCACAAAACCCCGGTACATACCCATGATTTATACTCCCGACAGCATATGCTCATTGCGTGAATTCATCTGTACTGTTTTGAGTGTAGCAGGGACCGGCAAAAGGTGATTGGCGTATCCGTCAGTATTGCCGGTGAAACCGGTATTGATTCAATGTCTGTCTTTTTCAGTGTGTTCAGATAACCGGTGAGCGTTTCATGCGGTTCATCCTGAACCGGTCGAGAACAGCCGGCGCGTTTGTTCAATGTTCAACGCCGATAATGCAAAATTCGTCCCTTGCAGCGTGCCGCTTCCGGCGTCTCGACATGGAATCGTTCAAAGTGATGGAAATAACTCAGGTCCGTCATATGGCGGGTAAAACGGTTGCGATTACCCCGATTGGGATCAACGATCATTACTTCCACCTTGTTGCTGGAATGACGATCAATAAAGCGGGCCACTGTCTCCGCCATGGCCGGTTCATACAGTACATCACTGCCGATGATCACATCGAACAGGCCCAGCAGCGGGTTTTCCGTTTCCCAGTTTCCTTCCTGATACTTGATCGCCGGCAGATCATTGCCAAGTACATTGGCGTTCAGAAAATCACCGGCCAGCGGATGATAATCACTGGCCGTAATATTCACGCCCATGCGATGCAAGACCAGACTGCTCAGGGCCAGACCGCAACCGATCTCCAGCACCCGTTTGTCACCCAGCATCAATCGACTTACCCGTGCCGCCAGCACGCGGGATGACGGCCACAGCACACCAAACAACGGCCAGGTGGCTGACGAAATCCCCACCGCTGCCGCCAACTGCCCCGCATCATGAAACTGTTGCCGATCTTTTAAAGAACGGATCTCATAATCCACCTGATCAACCGTAATGGTCTCGAACTTGATTTGATAGTCGGGCACGTCGTCACTCGCTGGTGAAGGATCGGAAATCCGACGACACAACGAGATGAAAAGGTCATGCAGAAGGGGAGAAAAGAAAACCTCTCCACCGTACGCCTGTGGCGCGGATAACACAAGAGGTGTGCAGGGTATTGTTACCGTTATACGAAATATGACTTGTTTGGATACAGCGCTGATTCTGTCCGGCTGTAGTCACAATGAAATGGTGGGCCCGGTAGGGTGAGGAGAGACCGATTGTCCTAAATGGACAATCGCAGCTTGACGAACCTACGACCAAGGGATTCACTCTGTCCTGATATTTCTATCCGGAGTGGACTATCTCATCACCCACGACATAATTCGTTTGGGTGCGGGACGCTCATGCCTGTTATTAAGGACGCTTGGTGGTATGCACCAGTCCCCAGGAACAGCACGGCAAAGATGTATACATCGGGGATAGCGGTTGCTGAGCGCAACAAATTGGGCGGTGTGGTTCCGGCAAACTTTTTGCGATCAAGAAAGACAAATACCGCGACGAGCAGGCTGGTGAAAATGGCATACAGATTGGACCAGGTATTGACCTTTTGCCGTACACCCGGCGCGCCGTTTTGGACATCGAGCGGATTAAATGCTTCACAGAAACAGGTATTTGGCGTATTCAACAAACAGCCATTGGGTGAACCGGGCCAGCCGTTGCTGACGAACCAGAGAAACAGCGCAAGAATAATGATGGTTCCTCCACCCCATACGGCATAGCCCCTGTATGCGACCATAATTGACACTCCTTAATATGTTTGTCTCACATTAAACCTGTTCCATCTCCTGTTGAATTTAGCAGGATATCCCTGCCGATTTTCGATTTGCCGTCATACTGGATTATCTCCACTTGTTATTGCAGTGCATAATATTTGCACAGCTATGCATTGAAGCAGTCTGATTATTCCCGTCAGAACCGGTCAGACGGGTCAAACTTGTCCTGACTTATACATCCGGACGACGGAATACCCTGTCACTCGCATACTTCTCCCAGGATGAAGCAAATTTTGGGAGATCCAAACTATGAAAACCACATTGAAAATAGTCATATACCTGCTTGCAGGGCTGTCCATGCTGCCACAAAGTGGTGTAGCCGGAGAGTGGGGGATAGGGATGGCGGCAGCCTATATTCAGCCACCCCACACCGGTGTAGACAGTGATGTCCGTGCCTTGCCATACGTAACCTACCACGGCGAGCACTTTAATCTCGACCTGGGGACAGTTACCTATACATTACACCAGACAGGGACGATGAAAATTGCGCTGGAGGGCGAACTGCGGTTTGATGGTTATGAACCGCAGGACAGTCCGGCTCTGGCGGGGATGGCGGAACGCCGGCCGTCTTTTGATGCAGGACTCAGTCTGGCGCGGACTGATTCAACCGGGGAGATGAAAATCATGATCCTGGGGGATATAACCGGCACGCATGAAGGTGTTGAAGCACGGGCTCAGTATCAAATCCCATACATGATTAATCGTATGTTTATCGCTCCGGCCGTGGGTGTCAGTTGGTTGAGCAGCGACCTGGTGGATTATTATTATGGTGTGCGTGCAAATGAAGTGACCGGCAACCGTGCATATTATACCGGCGAGGCCGTGACAAACATCTTTGTTGACCTGGCAGTGGGTTACCAAATCAGTGAACGTGTGGAATTGCTTGGTGGTTTGAAGGTGACACGAATGGGAAAAAACATTACAGCCAGCCCTATCGTGGATAAAAAACATGACACCTGCGCCTTCACTACACTGCAATACAAATTTTAGTGTGACTCAGACGGAAAGTATTGAATCACTATAATTGAAAGGAGAACGGCCATGATCGACACGATTAAACACTACAAACACCCCATGCTTTTCTATTTCCTGGCAACGGCGATCCCATGGGTTTGTTGGTTCACAGCAGGGTATATCAGTCACCTCACTCCACAGCAGCCGCATCACGCAGGCGTGGTTGGTCTGTTGGGGTTTGCCGGTTTGCTGAGCCCGGTCATTATTGCATGGTGGCTGATGGCCAAAAATTCCATGCTAAAAGATGATCTGGCAAACAGGCTGTTCAGTCTCAAAAAGGCAGGGCCGGTGTATATTGTGTTGACCTTGTTGCTGATGCCGGCCAGTATATTGTTGGCGCAAGCTGTTTCCCTGTTGTTTGGTTATAGTGCGGATCAGTTTATGATTACCGGCCATTTTACTTTCTCGTCCGGTGTGTTTCCCGTGTGGGTGTTGTTGATCGTTGCACCCTTGCTGGAAGAACTGGCCTGGCATTCCTATGGTACGGACTGCCTGCGTAATCGCTTCAATTTGTTCAATACATCAATGATATTCGGTCTGTTCTGGGGGCTTTGGCACATCCCGCTGTCTTCCATAAATGATTATTACCACAGCAATATCGTAGCGACCGGTTGGATGCATGGTGTTAACTTTTTGGTGAGCCTCTTTCCCTTCGTGATCATTATGAACTGGCTTTACTATAAAACCGGCCGGAATATTCTGGTTGCTATCGTGTTTCATATCACAGCCGGATATTTTAATGAGATATTTGCCACTCACCCGGACAGCAAAGTGATACAGACCGGGCTGTTAATCGTGTTTTCCATTGTGCTGGTTGTCAAAGACAAAGAGTTCTTTTTCACAAAACAGTACAGCGAAGCGGGTTAGGCTGTATATCGCTTGATATCAAGAAACCAAACAGACATTTATTACACGAGAGGACATGAATATGGGCAGGTTTTGGTTGTACATTGCCAATACATTTGGCTTAATCGTCCTGGTTTTGTTAGCATGGTGGTTGTTTGACACTTTCCTGTTATAAACATACATTTGTATATTATGCAGCCTGAGTTTACTCTGTTTTCAATTATCATGTTATTGGGTGCCGCACATGGATTATTTCTTGTGCTGGCACTGCTTAATACCGGCAAAGACAACAGGGCAGGGCATGTTTATCTCGCGCTGTTGACTCTTGCCTTCAGTATCGATCTGGGGCATGAGTTTTTATATCAGTCCCGTCATTTGCTCAATACCCTGAGTATCGCCTTCCTCGACCCGGTCATTAACCTGCTGTATGGCCCGGCCTTTTATCTGTATGTTCAGGTATTGACCGGGGATAGAACAGTTGCCCGGAAAGGTAAGGCTGGAATGCACTTGATGCCATTTGGTATCGGACTGGTGGCGTGTTTCATCCTGCCGGGACTGACACCGGAACAGTATGTAAAACTGTTTTACAGCAAACTACAGGCAACTGCACAGAATGAAGTGATGGTTCTGGCCGTGGTCGGCAAGATCGCACTTGCCTCTGTGGTTTCCATTGGCGTGTATCTGGTATTAAGCCTGCGTCGTCTGCGGCACCATGCAAAGGTTATCCGTCAGCAATTTTCCTCCATCGAACAGATCACACTTAACTGGTTAAGAAACCTGTTACTTGCCTTGTCTGTACTTTATCTTATATTGATATTTGATGGATTTTTTTCACGCAGCCTTGGTCTGGACGAGAATGTTAATCGGCTTTTATATTTGATGGTGGTGGCTGTGATTTACACCATGGGTTATCTTGGCTTGCGTCAGCCGGTTATATTTTCACAGCAAATGCCGGTCATCGATGTGCCAGATGAACCCCGATCAGAGAGTGTGACAGAGGCAACTGCCAAATACAAAACATCGGCACTGGATGCCGGAATGAGCGCCGCGCTACAGGCTGATTTGCAGCGTCACATGGAAACCGAACGACCGTATCTTGACAGCCGGCTGACCTTGCCGTTACTGGCGAAACAATTGAGCATTTCACCCAACTACCTTTCCCAGGTGATCAATGAAAGGTTTGGAAAAAACTTTTTTGATTTTATCAATGACTACCGGATCGAAGCTGCCAAACAATTATTGGCGGATACAATAAACAACGACACCAGTATAGTCAGCATTGCCTATGATGCCGGCTTTAACTCAAAATCCGCCTTCTACACCGCATTCAAAAAACATGTGGGTGTCAGACCCTTGGCCTACCGGCAAACCCTGTTGGATAAAACAGACCCTGTTTAGGCTGGTTTAAATCTACGCAAGTGAAGTTGTGCCAAGGATGGCTTGCAGTGAAGCATCAATAAAGAAGTGGTGGGCCCGGTAGGGCGAAGCGGAGAGCGTAAAAGGTACTTAATGTACCTTTTACCCGCTGAGCGCCCGGACAAGGAAGTTCGGGCCGGGGATTATTTAAACTTCTGAAGCTGCGCCAGGGAAGGCTTGCTACGATTTTATTTAAATGAAGTGGTGGGCCCGGTAGGACTCGAACCTACGACCAAGGGATTCACTCTGTCCTGATATTTCTATCCGGAGTGGACTATCTCATCACCCACGACATTATTCGTTTGGGTGCGGGACGCTCTTGCCTGTTATTAAGGACGCTTGGTGGTATGCACCAGTCCCCAGGTAGTCTCTGCACCTTCCGGAAGTGTACTTCCGGCTTGGCTCAGGGTTGCCAGCAGTTGTAACTGGTAAGGTTTCCCTGAATTCATCCCGTTCATTTCGCATCTTTCAACGCGAACGCACCATTTTGATGAGTCCCCTGCTCTAACCAACTGAGCTACAGGCCCGTACGTCAATTATGACGTGCGGGGGATTATAGCGGGTATAGGGTCTGTTGGAAAATAAAAAAGGGCGTTCTGTGACGCCCTTTTTCTGTTTCTTGTCGCTGCTTAATCCATATCCAGGAAGCTGCGCAGGTGATCCGAGCGGCTCGGGTGACGCAGTTTGCGCAAGGCCTTGGCTTCAATCTGACGAATACGTTCACGGGTTACGTCAAACTGTTTACCGACTTCTTCCAGGGTATGGTCGGTGTTCATGTCGATACCGAAACGCATACGCAGCACCTTGGCTTCGCGTGCGGTAAGCCCTTCCAGCACCTGCTGGGTGGTTTCGCGCAGGCCGCCGATCGTCGCCGAGTCGATGGGCGAGATATCGTTGCTGTCTTCGATAAAGTCGCCCAGATGCGAATCTTCATCATCACCGATGGGTGTTTCCGTGGAGATCGGTTCCTTGGCAATCTTTAATACCTTGCGCACCTTGTCTTCCGGCATGTCCATCCGTTCAGCCAGTTCTTCCGGTGTGGCTTCTCGACCCATTTCCTGCAACATTTGACGCGAGATGCGATTCAGTTTGTTGATGGTTTCGATCATGTGCACGGGGATACGAATGGTGCGTGCCTGATCTGCAATGGAGCGGGTAATGGCCTGACGTATCCACCAGGTGGCGTAAGTCGAGAACTTGTAACCACGACGGTATTCAAATTTGTCCACCGCCTTCATCAAACCGATGTTGCCTTCCTGGATCAGGTCGAGGAACTGCAAACCACGGTTGGTGTATTTTTTGGCGATAGAGATCACCAGACGCAGGTTGGCTTCCACCATCTCTTTCTTGGCGCGACGTGCCTTGGCTTCACCCAGTGACATTTTGCGGTTGATGTCCTTGATGTCGCTGATGTTCAGGCCGGATTCCTTTTCGATAGACGCCAGCTTTTGTTGAGACTTTATGATCTCTTCCTTTTGCTCGGCCAGTTTGGCGGAATATTTTTCACCGGCATTGATGTGGGTGTCCAGCCAGTCCGGGCTGGTTTCATTTTCCAGGAAACTGTCAATGAAACCCTTGCGCGGCATGTTGGCGGTTTGTACACAGCATTGCATGATGTGGCGCTCATGGGTGCGAATGCGTTCCACCAGACCGCGCATATTCGCCATGAGGGCGTCGACCAGCTTGCTGGTCAGTTTCAACTGCATCAGCTCGTCGATCATCTCTTCGCGGATCTTGGCGGTTTTTGCATCCTGATGTCCGTGCTTGTCGAGCAGGGAGATCAGTTTCTTGTGCAGCTTGGCCAGACGCTCAAAGCGAATCCGGGCTTCCTCGGGATCGGGGCCGGTATCAGCCACTTCCTGATTGTCGCCGTCTTCATCATCGTCATCGCTGTCATCATCATCCCGTGCGGCGGTAGTGTCACTTTGCGCGGCAATTTCCGCCGGGCTGGGGATTTCGTCCGGGGCGTTCGGATCGATGAAGCCGGAGATAATGTCGGTCAGTTTGGATTGTTCGGTGGCGATGCCGTCATATATGGAGAGAATTGTCGCCACGGTATCGGGGTACATCGCCAGGGCGGAGAGCATCTGGTTCAGACCGTCTTCGATACGCTTGGCGATCTCGATTTCCCCGTCACGGGTTAACAGTTCCACGGCGCCCATTTCACGCATATACATACGTACCGGGTCGGTGGTGCGGCCGAATTCGCTGTCCACGGTGGCCAGAGCGGCGGCGGCCTCTTCGGCGGCGTCCTCATCCACAGTGTCGGCGTCGTTGATCATCATGTTTTCCGTGTCCGGTGCGGTTTCATGCACCGAAATACCCATGTCATTAATCATGGCGACGATGTCTTCGATCTGTTCCGGATCGACGATATCGTTGGGTAAGTGGTCATTGACTTCAGCGTAGGTCAGGTAGCCCTGCTCTTTGCCTTTGGCAATCAATAACTTAAGTTGCGATTCTTGCGTGCTTTGACTCATTAATTACGCCCTAGAAAAAATACGACAATAGACCAGAAAACGGCAGAGTAAAAATCACCAGATTTTACACTATGAAATGCGGTTTATCTATTTGATGTCACATATAAATATAGCTGCTCAGACCCCTGAGCGGCTTAATAATTGCTGTAATTCCACCTTTTCTGCATGGCTCAGGGGTCCAAGTTTAGACTTGCTGAGCAGGGTTTCCACCCGACCCTCATTATGATTGCTCAGGAGTGCCTGGGTTGCGGCCTTGAATTCCACCTCTATGTCGACACCGGCATCGTGCATCGGGTTCCAGGCCAGGAGGACCTCCAGGTGGGGCCATTGCTCGTTGGAGCGCCAGCGTCAACCAAGTCTGCCATGGTTATATTGGGCTCACTGCGAAAGTTTTCAAGCTAAAACCTGAAACTTTATGTACTAAATAAACTTTTTAATACAGTGACTTATCAGTGGCTAATACTTTTAGCTCATTTTTTTCGTCAGTTGTTAGGTCATAGAAGTTTCTATCGTATAGCTCATCTCTTCTCAATTGTTTTACTCGTTTTCGTAGAATTTCTAGTGTCGCTTTAAACTCTTCTTCAAGTGGCTCACCGTCGAGTAATTGCTCTTTACTTAACAATCGTTTGAGTCTGGGTCCATAATTTCTATTTTCTAACCTGGATAGCAATGAAGCCGTAGTAATACCTGGGTTGTCCTTTGCTAAAGTGGCTATTTCACTAAAAATATTGATTCCTGGTAGCTGAGTTTTTTCAAAATTTTCTTTGTCTTTCAGTAGATTGCATAAATCTGGCCTGTGGACAATTATTTTAACCCCTTTTGCAACTAGTGATGGGGTAATTTCTGTATTTGCCGCAGGTTTAAAGCTTGTCACTTTCTCTGGGGCTGTTATTTTGCTTGATACTTTAGTTGCTGATAATGCTAGTTGGCTAGGATGTAGGTTCGTAAGCTGTGCCAGCTGTTCAACCATCAATGTCCGAAAAAGCCCGTTTGGTAACTTTTCCAACGAAGGTCTGGCAAGTTCTACAAATCTAGATCGCCCTTCAGGGCTGCTAATATCCAGCTCTTGCCGGAGCTGTGAGTAAAAATACTCTGAAAGAGGCGTTGCCTCAGACATGCGCTTTTCGAAGTCTACCTTGCCTTCCTTGCGAACCAGTGTATCCGGATCTTCGCCATCCGGCAGGAACAGGAAGCGGATCTCATGGCCTTCTTTAAGAATAGGCAGGGCATTTTCCAGTGCCCGCCAGGCGGCTTCGCGGCCGGCCCTGTCACCATCGAAACAGAACACTACCTCCGGGCAGATGCGGAACAGCTTGTTCAGATGATCGGGGGTGGTGGCGGTACCCAGGGTGGCTACGGCATAGCGGATGTGATATTGGGCCAGAGCCACCACATCCATATAGCCTTCCACCACCAGGATCCGATCAATGTGCCGCATGGCCTGGCGCATCTCGAACAGGCCGTAGAGTTCCCGTCCTTTGTGGAACAGTGGAGTTTCCGGGGAGTTCAGATATTTCGGTTTCTCATCGCCTAAAATACGGCCGCCAAAGGCAATGGTGCGGCCGCGCTGATCGCGGATCGGAAACAGGATACGATCACGGAAGCGGTCGTAACTCCCTCCCTCATCCTTGCGGATCAACATGCCCAGATCCACCAGTTGCTGTTCCAGTTCAGGCTTGTTGTCGGGATTCAGGGCTTTGTTTAGGGTATCCCAGCCCGGCGGTGCGTAGCCGATCCCAAAGACGGTGGCGATCTCACCGGTCAATCCTCGCTGCTCTTTGAGATAGTTTTTCGCTCGTTTGGAGGCGGGATGCTGCCGCAGCTGTTGGCGATAAAAGCGGTCACATTGTCCCATCAAATCATAAAGCGTGGTCTGGCGCTGTTTTGCTTTCGGATCGGGGGCCGGTCCCGACTCGCGGGGTACTTCCAGACCGTTGATCCGGGCCAGTTCCTCCACCGCCTCGGGGAAATTGAGGTGTTCGTACTCCATCAGGAAACCGATGGCGCTGCCGTGGGCGCCACAGCCGAAACAGTGGTAGAACTGCTTGCCCGGACTCACGGTAAACGAAGGGGTCTTCTCATTATGGAAGGGACAACAGGCGGTATATTCCCGTCCGGCCTTTTTTAAAGGCACACGGCTGTCGATGACCTCGATAATATCGGAACGGGTCAGTAATTCATCAATAAAGCTTTGGGGGATAAGGCCGGCCATGGGCGAATTGTACGGCGAATATGGTTTTTGGGACAGGAGACATAACGCAAAGGGGCAAAGGCGCAAAGAATATAAAGGTTATCTACTTGTTTATAAACAAGTTCTTTCTTGCCTTGTATAAACCCTGGCTACTTTACCTGGGAAATTGAAATCGACTTGGCAGGTGAACTTGTTGAAATCACTGCGTTTGGGAACATTGTCAGCTTTATTGTTTCGCCATGACAATTATGATCAATTTTGCGTTCTTGGCGTCTTTGCGCCTTTGCGTTATGTTCAGAAGTTGTTGAAATGCGAAAAACCGGATGGGAGCCTGGTTATCTGGCAGGGATTAGTTCAATTTAGCCTTAATTTTGCCGCTGACGGCGCCCATGTCGGCGCGGCCCTGGAGTTTGGGTTTCAGTACGCCCATAACCTTGCCCATGTCCTTCATTCCCTCGGCACCGGAGGCGGCAATGGCTTCGACTATCATCTGGTCGATTTCAGCGTCGCTGAGCTGGGTCGGCATGTACTCCATAATAATCGCCACTTCGGCCTCTTCCTTGTCGGCCAGGTCGGTGCGATTGGCTTTGGTGTACTGCTCAATAGAGTCTTTGCGCTGCTTGAGCATCTTGTCCAGCACGACCAGAGTGGCGGTATCATCCAGCTCGATACGCTCGTCCACCTCTTTTTGCTTGATCGCAGCCGTGATCAGGCGCAAGGTGGCAAGACGCTCTTTATCCTTGTTGCGCATGGCGGACTTAACGTCCTCGTTAATGCGCGTGATTAGCCCGGATTTGCTCATGACCGAAGCGGGTTTTTTCCGACAGGAAAGAAATTAGTACAGGCGCTTGCGGTTGGTGATGCTGCGGCTGACTTTCTTCTGGTGGCGTTTAACGGCAGCAGCCATTTTACGCTTCCGGATCGAAGTCGGTTTTTCGTAGAATTCACGACGACGGACTTCAGACAGTACGCCGGCTTTTTCGCAGGAGCGCTTGAAGCGACGCAGGGCTACATCAAAGGGTTCGTTTTCTCTTACACGTACTAAAGGCATTAAAATGTCCTGAGTTGGGTTGTACTAGTGAAAGCGCGCAATTTTACTGCCCGGCGCGGGCAAATGCAAAAGCATTTATCGGAGAAAACCAGGAAAATTTTAGAAATATGCGGATATTAGGTATCGAAACCTCCTGTGACGAGACAGGAATTGCCATTTACGACAGTGAAAACGGCCTGTTGGCCCATGCCCTGCACAGCCAGGTGGCTCTGCATGCCGAATACGGGGGGGTGGTACCGGAGCTGGCTTCACGGGATCATGTGCAGAAAACCCTGCCGCTGATTCGACAGGTAATGGATGAGGCCGGTATCCAGCCGGCCGATATCGACGGGATTGCCTACACGGCGGGGCCCGGGTTGATTGGCGCCTTGATGGTAGGGACCGGCATCGGCCGCAGTCTGGCCTATGCCTGGGGGGTGCCTGCCGTGGCCGTCCACCACATGGAAGGCCATTTATTGGCCCCCATGCTGGAAGAGTCGCCACCGGAATTTCCCTTTGTGGCACTGCTGGTCTCCGGCGGCCACACCCAACTGGTTCGGGTTGATGGCATTGGTCAATATCAACTGCTGGGCGAATCACTGGATGACGCGGCGGGTGAGGCCTTTGATAAAACCGCCAAACTGCTGGGCCTCGGCTATCCCGGCGGCCCCGCCCTGGCCAAACTGGCGGAACAGGGAAACCCGGATCGTTTTACCTTCCCCCGACCCATGACCGACAGGCCCGGCCTCGACTTCAGCTTCAGCGGCCTGAAGACCTTTGCCCTCAATACCATGCAATCCCATGAACTGGATGACCAGACCAAAGCCGACATTGCCCTCGCCTTCGAGATCGCCGTGGTGGAAACCCTGGCCATCAAATGCAAACGCGCCCTGAAACAAACCGGCCTCAAACGCCTCATCATCGCCGGTGGCGTCAGTGCCAACACCCGCTTGCGGACACGCCTCGCCGAAGTCTGCGAAAAAGAAAACGGCCGGGTCTACTACCCGCGCCTGGCCTTCTGCACCGACAACGGCGCCATGATCGCCTTCGCCGGCTGCCAACGACTCATGGCCGGCGAACGGCAGGGACTGGACTTCTCCGCCAGGGCGAGATGGCCGATGGAGGAGTTGGGGAGGGTTTAGTTTATCCGTGGGGTGGTTGATGTGGTTTTGCCTGCCGTTGTGCGGCTTTGGCATAGGGCATGTGTTTATTCGATGTTTCTTTTTCGCCCGCCACTGCGTGGCATTGATCTTTGTTCGTATAGTCAAAGATATCCATGTTTCACTCCCTGCCGGGAGCGAGTGACTTTTGAAACAAAACATCAAAAGTCACCAAAAATGTTTCCCTCACAGGCAAGACTGTTGTGACCATCAACTTCGACTTGTTGCCCGGCAACGGTACCTCCCTGTACCGCTGCCGGTCAGCGCCCACCGTCGCTCCCGGCATCCATGCCTCCCGCGACATTAGTCCATCCCTGGACGTCATCCTGTGGCGCACTGATCGATGTCGAAGTTCATGTTCACAACATGCCTGTAAAGGGGAATGATCCCACCCCTGAATATCATGTTTAAAGCAGGCATATCGATAAACAAGAACCTTGCCGCGAGGATCAGTCCCTTTGCTGCCATGTGATTGGATTTAATTTTTGTATTGATAGAGTAGCGACAGGATGTCGCAGTTTGACAAAGGGCCAGGGAAGGCCCTTTTGTCAAACACAGGCAAAAATCAAAACCAATCACAGCATCAAGGCAGCCAGGGCGGCCTTCTCTTTGGTGACTTTCTCTTGGCCGCGCAAGAGAAAGTCACTCGCCTCAGCCACGCAGTGGCGGGCGAAACTAAAGCAACCTCTCAGGTAACGTACACTGGTCAAGCTGGAGAAAGTGACCCGCCAAAGCCGTGTAGCGGCGGACAAAAACATAAAACTACACATGCACCACATAACTCCCCTCAAACTCCACCGCTGCCTCATCACCCTGCATAATGACAGACGCAAGTTTGATTCGCGCCATGCCTTTTTTGTTAAAAGTCCGAATGAACCGCTCGAAGGTTGTTATGTCTCCAACCGAGCAGGTGGCGATGATGTCGCTTTTGACCGGTTGCAGGTAATTGACGTTGCTTTGTTGTATAACGATATGTCCGCTCAGATCCAGTTCGTTGAGTTTGGTATATAACAATCCCCAGCCGGCCAGGACGGCGACTGAATAGAGGCTGCCGCCGAAGGCGGTGCTTTTGTGGTTGATGTTGTTTTGCAACGGTGCGCTGAGGGTGAGTGTTTCACCGGAGTAGTCAGTCACCCGGATGCCGATGGTTTTGGTGAGGGGGATTTGTTCGTGGAGTTTGTTCTGTAAGTCGTGCAGTGTTATGGCCGGCATGGTACTGGATTACTCGAAGGTGAGTCCCAGACCAATGCTGGTGTTGTCGTGCGAGTGATCGTTGGGGTAGCGTTCCCGCGCCAGCATGATCGACAGATTTTTGTAGATATTGAATTCCATTCTCGCCCGGTAGGCTTCACCCTTGCTGCCGTCACCGTATTGCAGTTGCAAAAATTTACCCAGTCCGAAGCCGGTATAGATGTTGGTGATGTCGTAGTCTTGATAGTCCTGGTATTCGGCGGTGAGGTTGAACAGAAACATATACATATTTGCCCAGGCGAGTTTGCCGTCACGGGTTTCTGTTTGGCTGATGCCGACACCGACGGATACACCAAATACATCGCCATAGTTGAAGTCATCGGCCTGCAGGTTGCTGCATCCGAACAGGAATAACAGTCCAATGAGACATCTGTTGAGGGTGGAAAGGGGCTGTGTTGTTTGGTTATGTGACATGGCAGGTGTCTCTGTTGGTGTTGGGTTACACAGTTCCGGTTGCGATAATATCACTTTGTGTGGTGTTGTGCGAATGACTTATTGAGATACACTAATACGATGAATAACCAACATGAAGTGCAATTAAAACGTTCCCTGTCTTTGACACTGGTGACCTTTTACGGGATTGGCACGATCCTGGGCGCGGGGATTTATGTGCTGGTGGGCAAGGTGGCCGGTTATGCCGGAATGTATACGCTGCTTGCCTTTGTGCTGGCATCCATTCTGGCCGGGTTTTCGGCTTTTTCCTATGCAGAACTGGCGGTGCGTTATCCCCGGAGTGCCGGTGAGGCAATCTATGTCCGGCATGGTTTACGCAGTGAACGATTGGCCAGGGTGGTGGGCTTGCTGATCGTGCTGGTGGGCGCGGTTTCTACAGCCACCCTGTTGCATGGTTTTGTCGGTTATTTGAATATCTTTGTGCAGTGGCCGGGTTGGCTGGTGATTGTGGTGCTGGTGTTGGTGATGACGGCGATTGTGGTTTGGGGTATTGGTCAGTCGGTCATTATTGCTTCCTTGATGACGGTGGTGGAGATATCCGGCTTGTTGTTGATTCTGTGGGTGGCGCGGGACAGTTTTGCTCTGGTGCCGGCGAAATTTTCCGAACTTGTTCCCGGTTGGGATGGCGGGGTGTGGATCGGGATATTGTCCGGGGCGTTTATTGCCTTTTATGCCTTTATCGGTTTTGAAGATATTGTCAATGTAGCGGAAGAGGTCAAGTCACCGGAGGTGAATTTGCCCCGCGCTATTATTATAGCGCTGGTGGTAACGACAACTTTTTATATACTGGTCTCACTGGTCAGTATCCTTGCCATGCCGACACAACAGCTGGCACAAAGTGATGCGCCATTGGCCATGTTGTATGAGCACAAGACCGGTATGCATCCAACGGTCATTACCCTGATTAGTTTGATCTCTGTACTCAACGGTGCATTGGTGCAGATCATCATGGCGTCACGCGTATTATATGGTATGAGTCGTCAGGGCTGGTTGCCGCATGTGTTGGGTAATGTGCACAGTGTGACACACACGCCGGTGACTTCCACACTGGTGGTTGGTGGTGTCATTCTGCTGTTTGCTTTGTTTCTGCCTTTGCTCAGTCTGGCCAAACTGACCAGTTTTATCACCCTGACGATCTTTGCCATGATCAATCTTGCCTTGTTACTGCTTAAACTCAGGGGTGAACCGGTGGCGGGTTTCTGTGTGCCGTTGTGGGTGCCGGTGTGTGGTTTTATCTGCAGCAGTGCCTTCGTACTGTTTCAGCTCAGTACATATTTGTAAGTCAAACGTAATGGAAGTCTACCTTATATATGGCGTGCTGGGCCTGTTTACCGGCGTGGTGGCCGGTTTGCTCGGTGTGGGCGGCGGTCTGATCATCGTGCCGGTATTGGTGATGATCTTTCAGCAGCAGGGATTTAACGCGGACATTATTGTGCATCTGGCCGTGGGCACGTCACTGGCGACGATCGTGTTTACCTCCCTCTCCTCGGTGCGTGCCCACCATGCCCACGGTGCGGTGTTGTGGCCGGTATTTTGGCGGCTCACGCCGGGCATCGTGGTGGGCGCCTTGCTGGGAGCGGTGGCAGCCGAGTTGATGTCGGCGGCTTTTTTAAAGCGCTTTTTTGCGGTGTTTGAATTGGCGGTGGCATTACAGATGTGGCTGGGGTTGCGTCCCGATGCCGCCCGCGCCTTGCCGGGCAGATGGGCCATGAGCGGGGCGGGTGGTGTGATCGGTTTGGTGTCAGCGATTGTGGGGATCGGGGGCGGTACCCTGACGGTGCCTTTTCTGGTCTGGTGTAATGTGACGATGCAAAAGGCGGTGGCCACGTCCAGCGCTACCGGTCTGCCCATTGCGGTAGCCGGTGCAACAGGATTTATGCTGACCGGCTGGGGGGAGAGCAGCCTGCCGGCGCAAAGCAGTGGATTTGTCTACCAGCCCGCATTTTTCGGCATTGTGGTGACCAGTGTGCTCTCTGCACCCCTGGGGGCATGGCTGGCCCACAAACTGCCTGCTAAGGTACTGAAGAAAGTATTTGCAATATTTATTGCTATACTGGGTTTACGCATGTTATTGGGATAGCTGATGAGGGCTGAGTCGTGCACCACAACCATTTAAAATTCGCCGGGCAAAGACTGGTCTTGCCGATGCTGTTGTTGAGCGGTGTTTTTGTTTCTCCGGCCGCCGAGGCGAAGATTAAATATGGCATGTGGGAGTTTACTGTTCAGGCCCACGGGACAGGTTTGCCGGTTGAGGTGGCGCCCGATACTTATCAGAAATGTATTACCCGTCGAAATCCCACCCCCGGTCTGAATGAGAACAACAAGGGATGCAGTAAACAGAAGGTCAAGGTGGAAGGTGATACGGTCAGCTGGTCAATCAGTTGTGAGACTGATGAAGATAAAATGACAGGCGGCGGAACTGTTACATATATGGACGATACGATGTCGGGCAAGGGGGCATTTGAAGCGGGTGGCAAGGGTATGCCGACCATGAAACTGCAACTGAAATATTCCGGCAAGCGGTTGGGTAACTGTCCGTAAACCGCTATTCCGCCTTGCGGATGACTATTAACACATAATCCAGCGCCAGATAATCATTGATCTGTGCCGGTCCGGCCGGCGAGACATCGACATAATCCGGGAAATCCTCTGCACTGACACCACGCCATGCGGCGTGCGTACCACAGACATGTAATTGCACATTGTCTTTTTTCAACAGTTTGGTCAGTTCATGGACCCGGGCCGTTTGCGGTTGCCGGTTTGTTTGCAGCGCAAATTGCTCCCGACCATGGCTGACGATCACGATGGGCAGTTTCGGAAACCGCTCGCGCAGTTGCTGTATATAGGTATGGGCACGGGGCAGAGCCCATTGCAGACCGGCTTGATCGCGTGTGGCGATTTCGATAACCACACCTGCCGGTGCGTCGGGTTGCTGCAGGATCGATTGCAGGGTGTTGGAATTGGCTGACAGGCCGGACGGCAGGATGCCGCAACAGAACAGGACAAAGACTAACCGGCGCAGCATGGCACATCAGCCACCGGTCATGGACATGAAGCGTACGACCTGCTGTGGTTTTTCCTGAAATTCGTGTTTTTCCGGTTTCAGGGCGATGGCCTGTTGAATGTGTTCCGCCAGTGCGGCATCGCTGATCCCGTCACGTACCAGGGGGCGCAGATCATACTGGTGCTCCTGACCCAGGCACATATAGAGGATGCCATCCGCCGAGAGACGCACCCGATTGCAGGTTGCACAGAAATGCTGTGACATGGGGGTGATGAAGCCGATACGCAATTCCGTACCGGCGATGCGTACATAACGGGCCGGACCGCCGCCCTGCATGACGCTGTCGATCAGCTCATAGCGGTCGGCGAGGCGTTGCTGAATGGCGTGCAGAGGGATGAATTGTTTGCCTGCGGCACGTCCGGTATCTCCCACCGGCATGGTTTCGATGAAACGCAGGGTGAAATCGTGCTTCAGACAAAATTCCACCATGGCTTCCACCTCGTCATCATTCACGTCCCGCATGACCACCATATTGATCTTGATGGGTTGGAATCCCGCCTCTTTGGCGGCCAGCAGACCGCGCAGGGTCTTGTCCAGTTTGCCGCCGGTGATGGCCTTGTATCGATCCGGGCGCAGGGTATCCAGACTGACATTGATGCGTGAAATTCCGGCGTGATACAGGGCCGGGGCCAGTTTTTCCAGCCGTGTCGCGTTCGTGCTCAGCGACAGATCATCGATCCCGGGT
The DNA here is from genome assembly GCA_029880855.1 of Gammaproteobacteria bacterium. Taxonomy (GTDB): domain Bacteria; phylum Pseudomonadota; class Gammaproteobacteria; order UBA6429; family Thiohalophilaceae; genus JAOUNS01. The sequence continues at coordinate 25,267 of JAOUNS010000020.1, read as the reverse complement.
AGTGCGGCGAGGCGTGCTGCCAGCTGATCAATATCCTTGCGCACCAGCGGTTCGCCGCCGGTGAGTCGAATACGGCGCGTGCCCAGACTGCCAAAGACACGAATAATCTGTTCAATCTCGGTAAAGCTCAGCCAGTGTTCCTGCTCCTGAAAATCACTGAAGCCCTTGGGCAGGCAATAGCTGCAGCGCAGATCGCACTGGTCTGTCACCGAAAGGCGAACATATTCGATGGCGCGGTTATAGGGGTCCAGGAGCATGGGTGATTTCCGGCTGAATTTGACTGACGGACTATGGTATCAGGATAGGTGAATGGTGACTTGATGTATAGCAGTTAAAGGTATAATAAAAAACACCCTGAATGCGGAAGGTTATTGTTTTTAACAGAAATTTTCTTGTTTCATTTCGTCACATCGGGCATCATGGATTTCTTGATGCAATTAGTAAACTATAATAAAACCCATGCTCAAGCCAAACCCGATACACCTCATTCATGTTAAACCGGCCTGTGAACAGTGCCGGGTGCGTGAATTGTGTCTGCCCACCAATTTGAAATCTCAGGACCTTTCTTTGATGGATAAGCTGGTGGTGCGGCGCGAACCGCTGGCCAAAGGCGAATTCCTGTATCGCGCCGGTGAGAAGTTCAAGGGGATTTATGCCATTCAGGACGGGGCTGTGAAAACCTACGGCTTGACGGTGGATGGCCGGGAGCAGGTGACAGGATTCCATATTTCCGGTGAGGTGTTTGGTCTGGATGCCATTGATGGTGAAGTTCATCCCTGCAATGCCGTGGCGCTGGAAAAGACCGAAGTTTGCCAAATTCCCTTCGCCAAACTGGAAGAACTGTCCATGGAAGTGCCTGAGCTGCTGCACAACCTGTCACGCATCATGAGCCGCGAGATCATGCGTGAACAACATGTCCTGCTTATGTTGGGTGGCACTTCCGCCGAACAGCGCATCGCCCGGTTTTTGTTGAATATGTCACAACGGTATGCGGATCAGAAACTGGTCAGTGACCGCTTCAGGCTGTGTATGTCCCGGCAGGATATCAGCAACTATCTGGGGTTGGCCCTGGAAACCGTCAGTCGCCAGTTCTCCCAGTTTCAGGAGCGCGGTTTGATCGATATCCAAAATCGCTATGTCCAAATTAAACAATTCTCCCTGCTTAAACAGGTTGCTCAATAAGCTTTTAATTTAAAGCCTATTGATTTTCACATAAGTATTTTCAAATTGATCCAGGTCAAGGAGAAATTTTTTACTTCGCCGCTATGCTTGAGATGGTTTCTAAGCCATACATAACAAAGAGAAAACTTCTCTGGAGAGCAGGAGGGCAATGTGAAAAGATCGCATTTAGTCATATCAGGGCTGGTAATGGTTACCACCCTTATATTGAGTACGGGTTGTAACAAAGAACCGGAAGCACCAAACAAATCCGGGAAAACAACAACACAGAAAAACGGCCAAAGTCCGCCTGTGGTGGATCAGGAAATGGCCTTCAAGGGCGAAGAGCTCTATAACCAAAACTGTGTTTTCTGCCACCAGGCGGATGCCATCGGTAAACCCGGCATTGCCCCCTCACTCACCAACAAAGAATTCCTCGCCATTGCACCGGTTAATTTCCTGGTGGAGACCATCCGGGAAGGCCGGGCGGGTACCGGTATGCCGCCATTCTCACATCTGGGTAATGAAAAAATTGAACAAATCGTCGCTTTTCTCCGTTCCCATGCCACACTGCCGAGTCGTATCAAGGAAGTGGACGCACAACCGGAGGCCCACGGTGATCCACGCCTCGGTAAGCAATGGTTTGATCAGGTCTGTTCCACCTGTCACGGCCCGGAAGGGAACGGTTATGCCGCCGGCGGTACCGGCACCGCCATTGGCAAGGCCGGTTTCCTGAACAAGGTCTCCGACGGCTTTATCCGCACCACTATTAAAGAAGGGCGTTCCAATACCCGGATGTTGCCGTTTGCCGGTCCCAACGCACTGGCCGATCTGTCAAACCGGGAGATCGATGACATCATTTCTTATCTGCGCACTGTACCCAGTAAATAATTAAGGAGAACCTGTTTTATGAAACGCTTTAAAATGACACGCAGGGATTTTCTCAAAACCAGCAGCTTTATTACCGGGACAGCCGCAGGCGCTGGTCTGTATGTGGCGGATAATCCGGAGCTGGAAGCCGCCCCCGCCGTTGCCGGTGAGGTGCAAAGGAAAACAGCCCTGGCCCAGTGCCCCTATTGTGGTGTGGGTTGCGGCACCATTATTCAGGTTGAAAACGGCAAGATCGTTTCCATGCGTCCTGACAAGGATCATCCCACCAACTACGGCCTGCAATGTATCAAGGGCCTGACCGCCGCTGAACCCATCTATGTGGATCGCATGGAAGGTGATTCCTATGTGCGCAAGGATGTCTGGGCGGAATGGAACAAACCCAAACATGGTGACCTCTCCTATGTGAGCAAGACCAAGGGCTCGTTTGATGAAGAACATTTTGTGCGCGTGCCCTATCACAAGGCCTCGGAGATGGTGGCGCACAAGATTGTCCACCTTGTGAAAAAACACGGCGGCAACTCTATCTCTCTGTATGGTTCAGGTCAGTTGACCATGGAAGGGCAGTATCTGGAAAACCTGTTTATGAAAGGTGTGCTCGGCTCCAATACCATTGAGGCCAATGCGCGCATGTGTATGACGTCAGCGGTGACCGGTTATTTTGCCACTCTGGGTTCGGATACACCGCCGTTGGCCTATGAAGATATCGAACTGTCCGACATGATCATGCACTTTGGTCATAACGCCCGTGAAGCGCATCCCATCATCTATTGGCGTTGTGCTGATCACAAGAAGAAGACCAATATCCCGACCATCGTGGTCGACCCGCGTTACACCGGCACATCCAAGGGTTATGCCGATATCAATCCGGACAACTCGGTACATGTGCCGATCCTGAACGGCGACATCAGTTTCCTGAATGCCATTGCACATGTTCTGTTAAAGGATCATGAAGATGTGATCGACTGGCCCTTCCTGCGCAAGCATGTATCCGGCTGGCAGGAATATGTCAAAGGGGTGAAAGAGCGCTACAGCCCCGAACAGGTGCAGGATCGCATGGGCAGCAAGGAAGTGACACCGGAGCTGATTCGCAAGGTGGCGAAGATGTTCGCCGAAGCCACCCGCAAGCGTCTGGATCGCGGCGAAAGCGGTCATGGCGGTGTGATTATCATGTGGGGCATCGGCTATAACCAGCATATCCACGGCCAGCATAACGTGATCTCCATTATCAACCTGCTGACCCTGACCGGTAATCTGGCCAAGCCCGGTTGTGGTCCCTTCTCCATGACCGGTCAGCCCAATGCCATGGGTGAACGCTTCACCGGTGGTTTGACCGGGCGTTTGCCCTTCAACCAGCCGCTGGATAATGCGGCGCATCGCAAACACATGGCGAAGCAATGGAAGGTGCCGGAGAAGAACCTGATCAATGCCATGAACTCACAGAACCCCGGTTATGCCGTGGGCATGATGGAGCGTGCATTGAAAGGTGAGGTGAAGGCGATGTTCCTGGTATACGCCACCCACATTGATTTGCCTGATCAGGATAATCTGGTGCGACCGGCCCTGAGCAAGACCTTTAATGTAGTGCAGGAGATCTACCGCCATGCACCGAATAACCTGTATGCCGATGTGATCTTCCCTGCCGCCACCTGGGGTGAGGTGCAGGGCGTCTATATCAGTTCCGAACGCCGGATCAATATCTGCGACAAGGCGGCCGAACCACCGCCCGGTTGTCGTCCTGACCTGGATATGGTGGTGGATAAGGGCCGCGAGATCGCCGACCTGCTGGGTCTGGATGGCAAGAAAATCTTCCCCTGGAAAAAAGGCAAGGATGGTTTTATCGATACCGAGGAGATCTTCCGTGACGTGATCCGCGCCAGCAAGGGCACGGATACCGATTTGTCCGGTATCCTGGAAGTGGAACGGATCGACAAGATCAGCCCATACGAACAGTTGCGCCGCTTGCGCGGTATTCAATGGCCGGCGCCGACCTATACCATCGCCAAGGCCGGTGGCTCACATCGACGCTATATGGCGCAGGAAGGTGTCTGGGAAAACCGTCCCTACGGTTATTTCCGTACCAAGGACGGCAAGGTTCACATGAAACTGTGTGAGCAGGATTATTCCAAACGCAAAGAGATCACCAAAAAACTCATGGAGTTCGGCCATGTGCAGGGTGTCTACACCATCGACAATATCCCCTTGTTGAAACAGGCCAGGGATATGGGATTGACCCCCGACCTCACCGATGATGAACATCGCGGCAAGACCTGGGATCAGGTGCCGAAAGACAAGTATCCCTACTGGCTGGGGCTGGGTGTGGTGTATGAACACTTCCATACCGCCAAGTCAAATCGCAGTGCGACCACGCGCCGACTCGTACCGGAGATGTATGTGGAGATGCATGAAAATGATGCCAAGGCACTGGGTATCAAGGATGGTGACAAGGTGCGCCTGGTAACCCGGCGTGGTTCCTACGAGGCCAAGGCTCAGGTGGGCAGTAACAGTCTGGTCAAACCGGCGCGTAACAGTGTGCCGGAAGGCTATGTGTTCAGTCCCTGGAACCTGTCAGTGGCCGATAGCGCCGATCCCAAAAAGAACAAGTGGCTGGTGAACAGTACTTCGAGTCGCGTTTGGGATCTGGTCTCGGGTCAGGTGGACTTCAAGAAACTGGCCTGTCGGATCGAGAAGGTTTGATATTGTAAAACTCTAACGCAAAGACGCCGAGGCGCAGAGAATTGATAGATCGTTTCTTTGCGCCTTCGTGCGACTTACAGGGCGCGCCGGTGTTGTGAGGCGGGTGGATGTGCGAGAACGACCCTTTGTGGTAAAAAATTGATTCGGGAAGGTTTGATATAGTCGTTTTATTTAAACGCAAAGGCGCGGGGATGCAGAGATTTAACAATGATTTCTTTGCGTCTCTGCGCCTTTGCGTTAAAGATGTAAGTAAAATAGTCAGGGTGTACAGGTTTATTTAATGCAACGTCGTCAATTTATCCAGTCATTGGCTGTTGCCGGTTTGAGTTCGCTGGTCAGCACTGAAACCCGGGCTGCTCGTTCTCAACCAACCTTGCGTTTTTTGCGCCCGCCCGGTGCACTGACTGAAAGTGAGTTCGAATCACGCTGTATTCGTTGCGGCCAATGCGGCGAGGTGTGTCCCAACCGGTGTATTAACTTCTTTGCCACCGAGAACGGTCTTGGTTCCATCGACACCCCGTATATTATTCCCCGCGAGCAGGCCTGCATCCTGTGTATGAAGTGTGGGGAGGTCTGTCCCTCCGGCGCCTTGCAAAAGATTACACGTGAAGCCGGCGAGATCATTCACCGCGTCAACATGGGCAAGGCGCGGGTGGATGAGCAATTGTGTCTGTCATTCCAGGGCAAGACCTGCGGTGTTTGTTACCGCGCCTGTCCCTTGCAGGATATCGCTATTCGGACGGGTATGCTGGAGCAACCCCATGTGACCGAGGCTTGTGTCGGTTGTGGGTTGTGTGAACGCTCCTGTATCCAGATCCCGCAGGCGATCCGCATTATTCCTCAGCAGACCAGGGAAGGTTTGTCATGAACCGGTTAGTCTGGTTGAACCGTTTGCGCTGGGTGGTGTTGAGCAGCGTGATGTTGCTCTTGATCCTGATCCCCTTTCTGCATCTGTATCAGACTTACGAGGCGGCCCATGCCTACGATCTGCTGACGCCGGGGGAAAAATTCATCGCTGACAGCATGGAAACCCTGACCAAACCCTTTGTCACCGATCCGGCTGAAGATCTGAACGGGCTGAAAGGCACTACCTGGTCAGGCAAGTTATTCGGTTTGGCCCTCAGCGACCCTTTGTCAGTGGTGGGACAGAGTGCCGCCGGCAAGACCCTGTATTGGCCTTTTATCGTGACGGCCCTGATTCCTGTCCTGTTAACCGTCGTGTTCGGCCGGTTCTTTTGCGGCTGGATCTGCCCGGCCACGCTGTTATATGAATTGAATGATAATCTCGGCGCCTGGTTAAGACGTGCCGGTTTGCCGGTGAGTCGTCGGCGTCTGGATCGCCGTTTGAAATATCTGGTGTTGGCGGCCGGTGTGGTGCTCTCCCTGTTCAGCGGTGCTGTGCTGTTCGCTGCGATCTATCCACCGGCGATAATCGGTCGTGAGATCTATTATGCAATTGCCGTCGGCGGTTTTGGCGTGGGTATTGTTTTTTTCCTGTTAACCCTGCTGTTTGACCTGATGGTGGCGCGGCGCGGGTTTTGTCGCTATGTCTGTCCGGGCGGTGCGTTGTATTCCTTGCTGGGACACTTTCGTCTGCTGCGCATCCAGCGCAAGGTGACACACTGTAATGATTGCGCCAAGTGTAATGTGGTTTGTCAGTTCGGGCTGGACCCCTGGCATGATGACTTCGGGCAGGAGTGCAATAACTGCACGGCCTGTATTGCGGTGTGTCCCACCGATGCACTGAAATTTGAATGGCGACGGTTTGATGCCGCGTTTCAGGGGCCGGGACATCTCGGTCATGAGTACAAGAAACAGTAGAACCCGTCTCAAAATTATCGCGCCTGCGCTCACGACATTTTGAGACGGGTTCTGGTAACAAGCAGCGGAGGCTGTGCTATGCAGCGACGCAAGTTTATTCTCTCTACATTACAGGCGCTTGGCACACTGGCGTTTGTGACGTTGCCATACGGCATTGCCCGATGGATGATGCCCTCGCGGGCCGATGCGGCGCAGATGCATGTGCCGTTACCGGGGGCGTTGAGTGATGCTCATGCCTTTATTGCGGCATGCATCGGTTGCGGTTTGTGCGGTGAGGTATGCCCGCCGCGCTGTGTGAAGTTTTACAAGGATCATGAAGGGGACAAGGCCAATACACCCTATATCGATCCGGCCGAGAAGGCCTGTATCCTGTGCAGCAAGTGTATGGAAGTCTGTCCCACCGATGCCTTGACGGTGACACCGCTGCGCAAGATTACGATGGGCGTGGCGCAAATCGATCGCGTCGCCTGTTATCCCTGGGTGGACAAGGGGATCTGCGGCGCCTGTGTGGGGATCTGCCCGTTGGGTGAGAGCGCCATCGACTTCGAGTTTGGAAACATCTATCGGCCTGTGGTAAAAGAGGGCTGTGTGGGTTGTGGTTTGTGTGTAGAAGTCTGTCCGGAACCCAGCCTGCCGATTCGCATTGTTGCACGCGGTGAACCGACAGTGGCGCAACACGGTGTCGGCATACGTAAAAAGCTGTACCGTTAAACCGAATTTATATGCATCATCTGGCTGCCAGGACACAGAAGGAAATATGCACTAAATTGTATAATTCTTTGCGCCTTCGCGTCTTTGCGTTTAAAAAAATGATATAAAGCTGCAATAAGATGAAACTGTTAACGCTTGTTTTCTTTTGTCTCCTGCCGGTCAGCAGCATGGCCCATCATGTGCTGGGCAGACCTTCCTATAGTCTGGGTGAAGATTCCAATACCCCGCCCAGTATGCAGGTGGAAACCCAAATCGGTGAGTATTATGTTACCTACATGGCCTTTCCCGCTTTTCCCAAACCCAACGAACCGGGGCGTCTGAATTTATACGCCAAGCGGATCGATAACGGTAAATCGTTTCCCGGTCAGGTGACCTTCAAGGTGCTGGATGATAACTGGTTTTCCTCGAAAGAGGAGCTGTTGGGGACGCAAGCCCCGGATGACAGTGTATTTCGCCAGGGATTTGTCTTCAGTAAAGAAGGTGACTATATCATTCGCGCCGAATTTCAGGATAAAGAACCCTACATAATCGATTTTCCGTTACGCATCGGTGAGCCTTCCGCCATCGGCCCATTGGGATTAACTGTCGGCCTGATTGTGGTGATCCTGATCTCGGTTAACCTTACCCAGCGACGCCGGATGCAGCGGCTGCAGGCCGGTCGTCATCACGCGGAAAATCAACACAACTCACCATGATCGATTTCTCTGCCTTGTTGAACTGGGACGGGTTGCGTCTGACCGGTGAGGGTATGATGATGCACCCCGGTTTGCCTGATGGCTGGGTGAATCTGATCGTGCTGAGTGTGGTCCTGTTATCCTTGTACGGCATCCTGACGACGGCCGGGCCACAGACGGAAAGGCGTTATTCACTGCGCGGTCTGCCGGTGTCGGGTAAGCTGTTACACCGCATGGTGACCCGGCCGTGGGTGTTATTGGCCTTTCGCAGTCTGTTTGTCTCGATCTTCCTGTTGGTCATCATCAGCGGTTTGTTCGGCACACCCATTCCGGAGCGCAATCTGGCCACCACCCTGACCTGGACAATCTGGTGGACGGGATTGATTATTGCTGTCTTCTTTTTTGGCAGTGCCTGGTGTGCGGTTTGCCCCTGGGATGTGTCAGCCACCTGGCTGGTGCGCCTGCGACTCTGGCAACGCGGTAATAATACCAACAGTCTGCAACTCAAGGTACCGAAACAGTTACGCAATATCTGGCCTGCCACACTGATGTTTGTCGTGTTGACCTGGCTGGAACTGGGTTACGGTATGACCACCAGTCCCTATGCGACCGCCTTGTTGTGTCTGGTGATTGTGGTCCTCGCTTTGGTCAGTCAGGTGTTGTATGAACGCAAGGCCTTCTGTCGCTATTTTTGTTCGGTGGGACGCACTATCGGTTTTTATGCGGGGCTGTCACCGGTGGCGATCAGACCGGTGGATGAGAACATCTGTTTGCAGTGCAAGACGCTGGAGTGTTATCACGGTAATCAGACCATCGAACCCTGTCCCACCAGTCTGGTGATTGGCCGCAGCAAACAAAATACCTTTTGTACCAGTTGTGGCGCCTGCAGCCAGAGTTGTCCGTATCAAAATGTGAATTGGGGACTGCGCAACATCGGCAGTGAAGCGATACATTTCATTCGTCCCCATTGGGATGAAGCCTGGTTTGTGTTGGTCTTGCTCAGTCTGACCGCTTTTCACGGCTTGACCATGTTGCCCGGTTGGGAGCAGTGGGTCAGCCGATTGGCGCAGGCGATCGGTGATTCAGGACAACTGTTGTGGAGCTTTTCCATCGGCATGATATTGGCCATGTTGATCCCGATGATGATCTATGCGGTGGTGATTCTCCTGCTGAAGGTCGCGATTAAATCGGAACAGGAATATAAACGTCTGTTTGCCTTGTTGGCTCTGCCGCTGATCCCGTTGGCGTTTGCCTATCATCTGGCCCATAACCTGAATCATTTGTTTCGGGAGAGTATCGGGATCAGTGCGGTGATCATGAACCCGCTGGGGCGGGACACCCTGCCGTTAAGCGGCCATGAATTGCACATGCGACATATGTCGCCGTTGGTGCCGGATGCATGGACCTTTGCCATGCAGGCCGGATTAATCGTGCTGGGTTTCCAGCTGGCTGTGAGAATTCTGCAAAACAGGGCAGCCGGGTTGCCGGCGGGCTATGATCAAATTATGGTGAAAGGGGTGATGACATTGCTGCTGGTCAGTCTGACACTGTTGAATGTCTGGTTGTTGATGCAACCCATGGTCATGAGAATGTAATGGACAGAAGAGAATTTTTCCGCCGCAGTGTCGGTAAAGTGGCCGAAACCGCCATTAAGGAAGCGGATGCACGGGCCGAAAAGCGGGCCGTGCATTGGGTGCGTCCACCCTGGGCCTTGCCGGAACTGGAATTCCTGCTGGCCTGTACCCGTTGTCACGATTGTATCGAAGCCTGTCCCACACAGGTGATCTTTCCTCTGGCCGCTCGTCTGGGCGCGGATGTTGCCGGTACACCGGCGCTGGATTTATTGAACAAGGTCTGTTTGTTGTGTGAAGACTGGCCATGCGTGACAAGTTGTGAACCAAAGGCCCTGCAGCGCAATACGGATGAAGCAGACGTTGCACTGCCGGCTTTCGCACGGGCGGTGATTGATGTCGAAACCTGTTTGCCGTTTCTCGGTCCCGAGTGTGGCGCCTGTGCCGGCAGTTGTCCGGTGGCGGGGGCGCTGGAATGGCAGGCTGAGAGACCGGTGATTAATGCATCGCTATGTGTCGGCTGCGCACAATGCCGGGCGGCATGTATCCTGGAAGAAAAGGCTGTCCGGATCCTCTCTCTGGGAATGGCGGAGGGCTGATCAGGGTAAAAAGTCGGTGGTGAACAACTCGGCAGGGATCGCCGGGCTGTACAAATAGCCTTGCGCACCATTACAACCCAGTTGTTTCAAAAAGTCGAGTTGTGAGCTGTTTTCCACGCCTTCTGCGATAATCTTCAGGTTCAGGTTTTGGCCCATGGAGATAATGGTTCTGGCCAGGACACAATCGTCATAGTTGTGGGGTACCTGCCGCACAAAACTGCGATCAATCTTCAGCGTGCCAATCGGGAATTGGCGCAAATAACTCAATGAAGAGTAGCCGGTGCCAAAATCATCCATGGCGATACTGACCCCCAGTGAATGCAGGTCATGCAGGGCATTGATGTTGGTATGTTCTTCTTCCATGAGCGAACTTTCGGTGATCTCCAGCTCCAGCCGGCGGGCATCCAGTCCGGTATCTTTCAGGGCCTGCTGGACCACATTGACAAAGTTCTGGTTCGCCAACTGGCGCGGTGTGATATTCACCGCCAGTTTGGGGATTTGCATACCGGTTGCAATCCATTTACTGACCTGATGACAGGCGGTATACAGCACCCATTCACCGATGGGCACAATCAGGCCGGTCTCTTCCAACAGATGCAGGAAGCGTTGTGGTTGCAATAAACCCTCATCCGGATGCCGCCAGCGTAACAACGCCTCGATCCCGTAGAGTTGCCCGGAATTAATATCAAACTGTGGCTGGTAATGCACTTCAAATTCACTGCGTTCCAGCGCACGATGCAGTTTGTTCTCCAGTTTCAGATATTCCGCCGCCATGGCGTTCATGTTCGGTGTATAGAACTGGTAGTTATTTCGCCCTTTCTCCTTGGCATGATACATGGCGGAGTCGGCATTTTTTAACAGGGTGTGCGGTTCTTCGCCATCATTAGGATAAATAGAGATGCCGATACTGGTGGTGGTGAAAATCTCGTGGTCACTGATGATCATGGGGTGGGAGATTTCCAGCAAGATCTTGCGGGCGATACCGGGGAGTGCATCAATGCTGATCACCCCTTCCAGAATAATGGCAAACTCGTCTCCACTGATCCGGGCGACGGTATCATGTTCGCGCAGTGAATTGCTGAGACGCTTGGCGATGATACGCAACAGCGTATCACCCGCCTGATGACCCAGCGTGTCATTGATATTTTTAAAACGATCAATATCAAGAAACATCAGGGCGACCATACCGCCGTTGCGCTTGAGATATTTAATGGACTGGGACAGTCGATCCATAAACAGCAGACGGTTCGGCAGACCGGTCAGCACGTCATGGTGGGCCAGGTATTGCAGGCGTTCCTGGGTGCGCATCCGATCAGTGATGTCCTTGCCGGAGGAGATGTAGTGTGTGATATCACCGGTTATATTGCGCAAGGGGGTAATGGTCTTTTCTTCAAAATAGACACTGCCGTCTTTTTTACGGTTGACAAACACATCGCGGAACACGTCGCCCTTCAGGATGGTTTGCCAAAGTTCTTCATAAAACTCCTCATTCATCTCGCCGGATTTGACGACATTGGGTGTTCGTCCGATGATATCAGCACGCTGGTATCCGGTGGTTTGTTCAAAACCTGAATTGACATATTCGATGAGGCCGTTTTTGTCGGTAATCATAATGGTGTCGGCGGTTTGTTCCACGGCATGTGAGAGCTTGCTCATCTCCATTTCCGAGGCCTTGCGCTCGGTAATGTCCCGGACCATACCAATATAGTATTGACGATCATGCAGAGTCATTTGACTGATCGACAAATCCATGGGAAATACGGAGCCGTCCTTGCGCAATCCTTCCACTTCACGAAAACCGAAACCCAGGCAACGTCGTTCCCCGGAGGTACGGTACCGATCCAGATAACTGTCATGGTTGCTCTGGTAGGGTTCCGGCATGAGCATCTTGACGTTCTGACCGATACATTCTGCCGCGCTGTAACCAAACAGCCGTTCGGCAGTGGCATTAAATGATTCAATGGTGCCCTGTTCATCAATAGTAATAATCCCGTCAGCGACATTGTCCATAATCGCCCTGACACGTTGATCCGCTTCAGCTGTTTGTACGCGCAGGGTTTCCTGTTCGGTCAGGTCTTCAATGATGACCAGTAATCTTGCACTGGTCTTGAGGGGTTCCCGGTTTCCGGCCTGTAACATGGGGATCACGGAAAATTCAAAATGCAGCTTGTTGCCGTGGATATCCCGGGTTGCGATAACGATTCCTCGTTGGCCGCGAAGTGTACTGAGCACTTCATTGGCGCGATCCCGCAAGCCCATATCGGGAAAGAGATCATCAATGAATCTGCCCTTGAGTACTTCATGATCTTCTGTGAACAGGCGATCCATAAAACGATTGACGGAGACAACCCGCAACTTGCTGTCGAGCACGACCAGACCGGAGGGAACGTTACACACCAGGTTTTCGGCATACTCCTTGAGCATCTCGATTTCATGCCGGTCGGCTTGCATGTAGGTTTCGATGGCCAACTCAATATCCAGGAAGACCACTTTGAGCAAGGCCTTGATGCCGGCGGTGGCAAGTTGTTGATCATGTTCCGCCGCTTCCCAGATTTCGGGCAGCAGAGAACAAATGTATTTGCTGTATGCGCCATAGTACCAGCGCGGTTCCAGACCGATACGATGATGAGCCACCCCCACCCGCAGGCGATCAAGCACATAATCCCAGTCGTACTTGCCGTTGATCAGTCCGGCAAAGTAAACGGATTGTTTCTGTTTCAGGTTTTCGATGGACTGGGGGTCATTCAGATATGCGGCGGTTGATTTGAAAGAGAGCAGGTGGGAATAGAAGGAATCCATCAATTTGCCATGCGCCCTGGCCAGAGCGGGTTCCAGCTTGCGGAGGACGGTAATGTCGTTATCTGACAGTTCCAGATAGCGCTTCCGCTCCATGATTTCTTCAGGGGTAATTCCCAATGTTCCCAGCACCTCATTGATGAGGTTTGTATAGGATTCGTCGCTCGTCAAACCCTCTCTCCCTTTTCACACACTGGCAGTGATAAATATAATTCTCATTAATATTATGTATATAAGAAAGTTTACAAAAATATACAAGCAGTATAGTTGGATTTTCTCTGGGGCAATAGGCGAGGTATACCAAATCCGCCATTAATCCGGCTTACAGACCACCCTGATATTGATCGATGACTGTACTGTCCAGCAGTTTGTGGTTTTGGAGCAAGTCCAGAACATAGATACTGCTCAGATGACCGCCACAACCCGGATCAAGATAGTTGGACAATCGCAGACTGAGTGCAGGTCGGGTGATCCTTGCCCTAAAGATCAGTTCTGCCGAATCCGGCCAGCCCGGGATGGTGTTGCATTCATACTTTTCGGTCTCCTTCCTGACCGCTTCCTTATCAGCCGCCAGTTTGCGGGTTTCCGCCGGGGTCATGGGGCGTTTTTCACCCTGAGGCAAAGCCGGATCTGTCAGGCTGATTTGATTGTCTGTGCCCAATACCATAAAGGAATAGGTAGAGGGTGTGATTCGATAGACTGCGATCCCCCGGTTGGACTCACAATGGTCAATGATGGAAGTATAAAAATCGCCGGATAATTGTTGATAGGCCGGATTGCGGCCGGGCGGTTTGCCCTGCCCACAATAATTATGATTGGCATCCATACCTTCATGGCCGGGGATATAAATGCTTTTGACGATGTTATCGACAATTTTTTCCTGCAGGACTTTAACCCGCCGGGCGGTAAAGGTACGGGGCAGGCTGTTGTGTTTGGCGATGGGCAAGAGAGTCAGTGTGTCAGGCCAGTCCTGTGGTTGCATGGGCTCGTTTGAGAAGCGTCGCAGATAGACATTGCCGGAGGGGTAGGCCTGACCGATGAAAATATGTTGTACGAGTTGTCCGGTATCAGGTTCGGCCTGTACTGTATCAAGACTGCACAGGCCAAGAGTCAGAATGAAAAGACCGATTGTATGGTTCATAAATACCCTGCGGCTGGTTTTGCTGTTCACTATAGACCAATGGTGAATTTGCAGCAAACCGGTGCTGATTCACTCTGCACAGCAAAAATATACCAGCTGAACACGATGCAGATAATCGTGATATATGCCGTATGAATGTCGATCAATGCCGGCGCGGATATCGCCCGGTGTTGTTATAAAACGACCGGGATGGTTTCGTCTTTAACCCAGTCCGGCCAGTTGTCGATATCAATGTGGATTTCCAGTTTCCATTCAATGCGGTTATCCGCTGCGATAAAGGTACAAGGCCCCTCGGGTGGAATGGTGAACCGGAATTTCCGCTGTACCGGCATGCCCTCCGCAAGCGTCATGGGACCACTGAGCTCATAGGTTTCACTATACAGAGTGTGGGTGTGGGTCGTGCGATTGGTGCCGCTGCCACTGACGGCTTTTTCTGCGGCATAGAGTTTGGCTGTGATGTGTTTAAGGTCGATGGGTGACCTGGGGGTAAAGTCCAGATAGACAACCGCCTCTTCGCCGGGGCGGAGTCTGTTCGGGGTGATGCGAACATTGACCTTGCCCAGTTTGCGCTGGGCAAGGCTGTTGCGAATCATAAAGAAGCCGGCAATCAGGCCGGCAAGGAAAAAGATCGAACCGAATATGAGCGTGAATGGATCGTTGTCACTCCAGCCAAAGAAGCCGATGCCGGCGCCAATCGACATGAAGATCAGGGGAACAATGAGCAGATAAGGGCGATATTTGTCCATGTCAATTGCATTCTGCCCGGGCGCGGTATCTTCTTCATCCAGCTGTGTCGGCAACTCTGCATCACCCCGTTCAACAATAAAATCCACACTGCTGCGCGGATCGATGCTCCAGGGAATATCCGCTCTGACTTCCAGCTGCCAGTCTACATTGATGTTGTGACCCCGATAGGTCAGTGGTCCGGAATCGATATCAAATGCGACCGGATAACGGTATTCCCCCGGTTGCCACTCGCCTTTAAACAAGGTAATGACTTGCAGGTCCTGACTATCGACATTGCCTCGTCCATGGGTATACCAGGAACGGCGCAATACCAGTTTGTTACATTCGACCGGTTTGTCTACCGAGACATGGACTTCACAGTTCAGCTTGTCTCCAAGGCTGTAGATTTGACTGTTACGATCCAGTTCGATACGTACATCACATTTAGACATCACTAATCTCCCTTAAGTCCTGAAAAATATCATACAACCGATATTCCATCTCGCGGATGTTACTGCCACACGCGTCCTGCAGTGACTTCACAGTTGCATTTGAAATAACCGGGATGGGTAAAGCATCATTGCGTCGGGCGTGACGAATGCGCGCATTCAATATGGCTGAGATACGGTCTGTCGATAGTTGGGCGATTTCCCGACTGATTACCCGATAACCGGCACGGGTCAGTTCCATGGACAAGTCACGGTGTGTGGTCAGGGCAATGGAACCGCTGCGCTTATACAGTCGGTTGCGGGCAAAACGGGACAGGTTTTCGATACTGTCCACGAACTGTATGTTGGTCGATAAAAAGCGGGGCTTGTCCCGATGGTGGATTTGGGTATAGGGGCTGTCAGGGAAACACCGGTGTAATGCAATCAGGTGTGTGGATTTGCCGCGACCATGGTCGGCGACAAACTGAATGGCTGTACCGGCAATATGTAACTGCCGGGGCAGATCATCCAGTTCAACCACGGCGGTAAGGAGACGCTGATGGCGCGGCAATTCACCAAACGGATTAAAGCGCAAATTGAGATGGGCAAAGGCAAGTCGGAGAGAAGCTGTGTGCAGTGTTGAGTGTACTGTGCTGGAAACCGACATGTTTATCCCTGCGCTGTGTGACTATCCGTGATTCGTGCTTTGATCATAAATGGAAAAATAGGTTGGCGCCACTTTGTCAGTCAACCAGACACCATTGGCGGACAGATAAAATACGTTACCGTCCTGATGCATCCGGCCGGCATCGACAAGCAACACGACAGGCATACCATGCCGAGTCCCGACCTGTTTGGCCGTGATGTGATCGGCTGACAAATGGACATGGTGGCGACTGCCCGGTGTCAGGCCATGTTTGTTAATGGATTGCATAAAACGGGTTGCCGTCCCATGGTAAAGATACGGCGGCGGCACAGCCGGTTCCAGACCCAGTTCGATACGGATACTGTGTCCCTGATTGGCCCTGATCCGCAACCCATCCGGTGAAAAGGCAAAGCGTTGTTTGTCATTGCCGGCAACGACCTGTTGCAGCAGATCCAGGTCGAGATGTTTACCGTGCGCATTTACCGCCTGGATCAGTTCATCGACCGCCACCCAACCCTGTTCATCTGGATGCAAGCCGATATCCTGCGGGTGATGGCGCAGGATATAACTGAGGAATTTGCTGATCTTGTTGTGCTGATTTTGCATGTGCAGGATACTATGGCAACTGTAAACCGGCCTGTCAAATTGACTTGTTGTTATGCGGCCGGTCCAAATTACTCTGGACTGTGAAGAGGAGAGAGCGGTGTACCTGTCGATCACAACCATGGTCGAACCGACTGATAAGTTACCGGAAAAGAATAAAGCCGGTGGCAGCTTTATGCTAACCATGGGAGGGTTGCCCGGCAGCCAATTTGCTGTCGGGCCATGGACAGATGTGCAATGCAGCCAGGTGGCGCATGCCGTCACGCAGTGGCATGCACAGGAACCGGCCGATATCACGCCTGTCTACAAAGCCTCGCGTGATAACCTGCTGTGGGTTGGAAAAGGCCGGCGTTTTCTGTTTTTGGTTGATCTCAGTTGCCCGGAAGCAGGTGATCCGTCAGTCATCATGCAGGATATGTATCATCTCTATGAAGCACTGGTAGCTCATTGCAAACCGTACAATATGACGGTAACCCAGTTTATGAGTATGTGAGGGCGTGCGCGGGATCGGTAGTACACCTCATCCTCAAGCGCTGCACCGATATCGATGTTTACCAGCTGCCGGAGGCGCCGCCACCGCCGGAACTGCCACCGCCACCGGAGAATGAACTGGAACTGGAGCTGCTACTGTAGCCGCTGCTATAACCCGACCTGCTGTACGATGAGCTGCTTCGCATGCGGCTGAATTGCGAACTTTTATGCCATTTGGTCCGACCGATAATCAGCTTGAGAATGGGGAATACGATTAAATAAGTGATGAGCAGTGTCACTGCATTGCCGGTACCGATGATAATCATGGGGAAGGTGCCCCAGAACGGGATCAGGAAAAAGTAGAGAAACCAGCCCATGCCCGGGATCAGCAGACCCATAACTGTAAACAGTCCCAGGATGCCGAAGACAAAGGAACCAATCAGGATCCTTTCCGACCATGAAAGTGTCGGCATGTCCAGCGCCAAATCAGTATCGGCCGGCATGTCGGGTTTTATCATTTCGGCATCGCCACCCTCATTGACGGGGTTGCCATCCAGCGTGGCGATGATGGCCTGAGCACCGGCCAGAATGCCATTATTAAAGTCGCCGCGTTTGAAGTAGGGCACTATCGTTGTCTGTATAATCCGGCTGCTGCCGGCATCTGTTAACACGCCTTCCAGACCATAGCCGACCTCGATGCGCAGTTTCCTGTCGCTGCGTGAAATCATGAGCAAGACGCCGTTATTTTTCTCTTTTTGCCCCAACCCCCAACGGCGAAAAACACGATTGGCGAAATCCTCAAGGACTTCACCTTCCAGCGAGTCCAGTGTGAGCACGGCAATCTGATTACCGGTCTGCATCTCGTGGTTTTCGAGCAAGGCTGCAATTTGTCCGGCTGTATAAGGGCTGAGTATTCCGGCATAGTCGTTCACCCGTCCTTGCAAAGGCGGGATATCCAGCGCGAAAGATTGCAGACTAAAGCAGAGAAAAAACAGAGCGATGATTGGGGAGATGATAAAACGCATGCACGATACCTGTGTTGTGATACCTATAGATAGCATGATTTCAGTCAAAGATAAACCGGTGGTGAGGCCGCACCGCGTTTTTTCCGGATGGGTAAGGCATTCGTCGCGTTGTGTGGGAATATCCGCTGCAGATGTGCCGTTCAAGCCGGCATGCTTTTCTGTCGCAGCGACCGGTCGCTTAATTGCAAAATCTGACGCTTGACAGCGAATGGTTTCAGCCGGGGTATTCAGTGCAGACAGGAAGCACAACAACAGTGAGTACTACAACTATGCTTCCCGCCTCAACATGGCGTGGGGGCGCTGTCGATTTGGCGTTATTGACTTGCGTAGGCGTCAAAGCCGTATGATGTCTCCAGCAAGCTGTAGACATCATGGTATTCCGCCGGATCGGCGGCTATCAGTGGTGAAGCGGAAAAACGGGCGCGCAGATTGCTCAAGGCCGCCTGACCTTTTTTGTCCAACAGCGCGGTGCGGATTTTATTGAAGTCCTGTCGACTGATACGCGGACCCACCGTGATAGCCTGACCGGATGCAGGCCTCGAAACATAAATCGGCCTGGTCACGGCTTTGGCAGGATCAAGTTCCCGATAGGTGGCCAGCGGCAGAATCACCGCGTCACATTTTCCATCCAGCATGGCTTGATAACCGGCCTGCCATGAACTCACCGTGATCAGTGTGGGCTGGCGCATGGGATTGTCCAGCAGATCATACAGGTGCAGCGTACCCAAATTGGGTGGCGCCATACCGCAGACTTTTTTGGCTATCAGATCACTCACCTGTTTGATCCGTAGGTTGGTTTTTTTACCGGCAAAGACAAAGACCTGTTCACCGGGGACTTTCACAGCCGGCCGGTGTTTCAAATGCTTGATACGCCAGCTGACGAATTGCGCACCATCAAAGACGATATCGTATTCATTATTGCGCATATGGCTGGTGTATTTCGGCCAGTTGCCGGGTTGTTGATAAATGACTTTTTTACCGGTGATTTTACTCAGGTATTGCGCAACAGGTTCATATACCCTTAATCCTGCTGCTCGCGATTCAAGCGGTGGTGCGGAAAAAACCAGAACCTCTTCCGACCATACCGATGTTGAAAAGAATGGCAACAAGAGCATTGTGCAGGACAACAGCGTTACTTTGAATGTGTTGATCATATTGATACCACTTAAATTGCAAGTTTATGATGATTGATTTGAATCAGAGTGGAGGGAAGTATAGACAGGCAAGATGACATAACAATTAAAGAAGTGTTAAGCCTGTCACTTAACCGAACGAAAAATTGCAGGCATTGGTTAAAATATGATCCAGTCTGTAAAAAATAACTTATTCATTTGTAATGTGTATAAAATGTGGGCTTTTATTGGCAGTATATGCCATGAATAGTGCGTTCTGTGGACAGCGGATATTGGGATAAGTGAGGTCTTGTTGCTGGACGTGACAGACTACAGTTCGCTCAAGAGACCTCTTTTGCTCATATCCTCGGTATATTTTATAACCATCCCGGACTCTTTCCGCCCGGCGCTGTGAATCCACGACGTCATGCGAAAAATATCAATGCAGGACAACGTTAATTTGATTTAAAAGAAAAAAACTGATCTTGCTCATTGACGCAAAAAATAATCGTCAATACGATGTTGATTCTGCAGAATATTCAATACCACAACAATCTCGGTACTTTTGGGTTTGCGGAGGAATCAATGATGGATGTCCTTGCGGCAGAAAAAATGACAGAAGACACAGCGGCCCTCTCTGAATTTCGGGCAGGCCTGGCGGAAAAGAAGATTGCCCCATTCGAAATTCGTACTCCGGACAACAATACGCACCGATTTGGTGACGGTGAACCGGCCTTTTCAATTATTCTCAAGGACAATGAAGCGTTATCCGCCCTCGCGAGTCTGGATGAGCTGCGCTTCGCATCGGCCTATATTCATGGCCGACTTGATATCAAAGGCAGTATCTGGTCAATGCTGTGGAACCGCACGGTTTTGCACGATATCCACCCGCTGCATACTCTGTGGCGACGCTTGCAACCCCTGCTGACGGGGCAGCAACGCACCAATCAACTGGCTATTGCCGATCATTATGAATATGACAATGAATTTTTTCTGAGCTTTTTGGATCCTACCCGTTGTTATTCACAAGCTGTCTTCGAAACAGACGATGAACCACTGGAAACAGCGCAACGTCGCAAACTGGACTTTATCATCGACAATTGTCATCTGAAGCCGGGTGATCGGGTACTGGATGTGGGCGGCGGCTGGGGAGCCTTTGTGGAGTATGCGGGACAACGGGGGATAGAAGTAACAGCCCTGACCCTGGCACGACAGTCGGAAAAGTTTCTGGGACAACTCATTGCCGAGCGAAACCTGCCCTGTGAGGTTAAATACCAGGATTTTTACCGACACGAATCACCGCAGCCCTATGATGCGATTGTGATCCTGGGTGTCATGGAACACTTGCCGGACTACCGATCAGTCGTGAAACAATTTCAGCATCTGCTAAAACCCGGCGGGCGGATCTATCTGGACGCCAGTTCCAACCGCATGAAGCACAACAAATCCACCTTCATTTCTCGCTATGTCTTTCCTGGCAATCACTGTTTCTTCTGCCTGCATGATTTTCTGGCCGCGGTTGCCAGGACAAATCTCGAAGTCATCAGTATCTATAATGATCGACACAGCTATTATCTCACTTGCCGGGAATGGGCTAAAAAACTGGAGTCGGTACAAGATATGATCCTTCAGCGCTGGGATGAAAAGCTGTTCCGGATATTCAGGCTTTACCTGTGGGGCTCCGCTTACTCTTTCTATACACACGACAATGACGCCTTCAGAGTTGTGCTGGAGCGACCGGCCCCGATGGGGTGATGCGTCGTATGTTTGACATGCAGTAACAGACTGGGCCAAAGAACTATCCTGGATGCTGAATGTGCCATGATAATCGCCGGCCCTGTAAAGAGGGTAGATGTGTGGAAACAATCCGTATTGTGGAATCAGGCAGCTTGTCCGGGAGTACGGATTACCTATTTTGGCAATGAGCGTGGATGTGGAGATGACCGGTGCCATTGTTGCCAGCGTCGCTGCAGCTCAAATCGCTGACTGGTGTCAAACCGAACCTCGCCGTTATCCAGCAACTCAATATTCAAACCGTTCCAGGGTATCGTCTGATATTCGATGCCTGACAAATGTGTTAACAGGACATGGGCGACGACAAATCGGGATTCATCATCCAGGCTATCAATAAGGTGCGAAATAGCGGGCGCACCTGATGCAAGCAACTGTTGACCTGCGGTGCTTACTACCGTCGGCATAAGCCCGAACGATGTTCCATCCCAGCGAACATCGTTATTGTTGATAAGTGTTGTTAATTGCTCAATGGCGATGGCGTCCGGAGCAGCAGTTGACCTTGGTTCAACCATGGTTGGTTTCTCTAATTGGTTGCTTTGTTTTTCGCAGCCGGATATAAATGCTATTGCGATATTACAACAGGCAAAAAAAATAAATGCCGAGTGGCAGCACTTTTTACCGGGTATACGCATACTATACTATTTCCATGACACTGAGATTATATTATTGCTCTTAATCGTCGAAACTTTCTTCTTTACCTTGCCGTCCGGGAAGGTGTGAGGTGTTTCGATGACTGCGTCGATAGTGCCGTCGGCGTTCTGTGTCATGGAAATGACCTTGTCTGCACCTCGTATCAGGCCGGTGACCTCCGACTCCGCCCTGGTCGCTTCGCCATGAGCACCGGTTGTTGCCGTACCAAAATCCTTAATCCCTTTGGCCTGTTTCTGGTGCTGCTCCACGATCTCATGGATCAGACCACCGATGCCGTAGACTTCGAGATCGGCAATATCAAAATCGGCGGTATCAAAAGATCCGCCAAGGGTATCCGAGCCGGCGCTGACGGTCATGATTACATCCTTCGCATCATTGATAACCGTCATCAATCGGCCGGCCAGTGCCGTTTGTTGCGGGCTCGGCGGCCCCACCTCCCCGGTTTCCGCAATAGTCACATTGCCGGACTTGTCGATCGATACGGTATATCCGAACAGACCACTATTCAGCAGTGTCATCGTCCTGGTGAGATGATCCGCCTTGCCGGTGATCTTCAGCTTGGCTTGCAATGCCGGACCTGTCCGGGTTTGCTGGACTACGTGAGCCAGCTCATGACCGAGCAGACTGTCCGATTCGACGGATGCGGAATAGAAATTATCACGGCCAAAATAGATATCCTGACCGACGGTGAATGCGTGAGCATTTAAAGCGTCTGCCATCCTGGCAGACCTGGCATCGGCATGAATGCGAACCTGACTGAAATCATGACCGAAACGGGGTTCAAAAAAGGCTTTTTCCTGTGCGGCGAGAAAGGGACCGCGGCGAACCGATTCGGACGACGTATTCGCAGCCTGACTGTAATTTCTTTCCCTTCCGGACAGGCGCTGTTCGGATTGCATGGCACTGTAACTTGTCAAACCCGAATAATGACTGCTGTCAACCTGCCTGTCCGGAATTTGCATGACTGAATTCGCTGCACTGTCCGCTTCCCGTTCATATCTGTCTGTCGCCGGGCAATTGATGGATTTGGGCTGGATAACCGGTATATTACCGAAGGAAAAATTTGTCGCAGGCGCAGAAGATGGTTGCTGCCTGTGATCTTGTGGCAAGAGGAATCCTTGCTGGTTCTGCAGGACAGAAGGCGACTTCGCCTGCCGGCCCTGAGAGTTAAAAACACTTTTTTTCTTTCGTGTCTTGTGAATCACCTTCCATGTCCCTGGTTTGATAGCGCACAAACAAATAATAGCACACCCAGGCAAATCAGAGTCGCAAGATTTTTCTGATAACTGTAATAAATGAGAGGAATAGGAATGCTATAAATGGGACATTAATGGGGGTGGGATAATTAACACTTATAGTTGAACTGCGGTAAATTAGAAACAATTGTTCTGACCCGGTTTTTCAACCTGTCTGCTCATTGAATTGCATTCTTCAGGTGAGACAAAACTATTTCTAAATACTGCCGCTTAAAACTGTCGTCATGCGGTAAATGAGGGAGAGAGCAGCAAGAGCCGATATTTTCTTGTTGTAATGCCCATTCAATGGCTTCAATAAAATTTTGTTTTGTTTCGGGATCAAAATCTTCTATAAACGTCTTGTAAATATTGTACATGTATCTATTTGCTCTTACATCATCAAGATTTCGTACATGATACAGGGCGTACATTACTCCATTTAATTCCTGGCGTGTATTCATATGCTTCCTCTCAATAAAGGCAATAAAGGGGGGTGAACCACTTCCCTGATTGCTCTAACACCGTTTTCCCACAATGCTAACTCCGGGCAACAACAATGGCGCAAATAACCAAAATAATTGTAACCGGAGACCACAATATTCTTTCCTTTATACTCGGTGTAATGGTGTTTAAAATAGCACTGACTACACACAAAGCAACAACAAACCAAATAGCCGATTTTGAGAATACAAAGTAATTTTCCAAAACCAGACCTGCGCGTGTTAGTACCACAAGCGCGGCAAAACCCAATAGCAGCATCTGCACTATTGCGCTAATCCTAAGCATTGGTGGAAAACGGCCGGGAAACTTGCCGCCCATTGCCATTTCACCCCAAGGCGCGCCCAGTGCCAGGGCCACTTGAAAGAGCATGACAACCGCGGCAAGAAAACCAAAAATATATGCTGCAGTTGTTGTATCAGTCATTCTTGTTCATCTGCCTCATATACTCAAAATGACATAGCTGTGCTTCGAAAATGAAGCGCAGTGTGGTTTGTGATCGAACGAGCGTATTATTATGCCTTTTGTTGCTCAGATTTTATAAACCTGGCCAGCATAAAAGCACACACCAGGCCTATCGCTATCTCTAATGCCGAGACATATATAAGTATTTCAACAGGCCTGCCATCTATTGCCATACTAAAGATCCTGGATGCGCCATAAGAAAGATATAGCAATGTAGCAAGTATAATTGATGTAAAAGTCAGCCTTGGCACGAAGGCCCCCATAATGATTAAAATGCTGCTAAACAGTAATGCGCCACCGGGAGCTCTTATTTCATTTAATAAGCTAATATTGTCACCAAGAAAAATCCCGCTTGTCGCATAAAATTTGACAGGAAATAACAATATTTCCACACCGATATATAGACCAATCAATCCTGATATAATTAATGTGGCCTTGAGTGCTTTTGAAATCGTCATCCTTTTACATTCTCCATATGATGTTGTATCTTAAAAAATATAACGACAAGTTAAATCGCGTGCGTTCGCGTAACCGAGTTAAGCGGATTATTACAGGACAATTGGGGGTTGAGAACATTTTATTCCTGTATTCGAAGTGGCTTATATTGGAAAAAAATGTTTTCTGCCCCCGTTTTCCGCTCAAGGCATTATCCCCTAATCCGGCTGTAGGGAAAAGTGAGGATAGCCTGGATTGACGCTTTTACCCATTCCTTGAGGTAATTTACAACCGGACCAGATACCGGGTTGGTCAGGTTTTAGTCAGTGGACAGCACCAGACAACCCTGCGTAACGCGGATGGGGCGGGAATAGTGTTAATCGGGTCAGTGAGGGCTGATATTTCATTGCAAGAACTGACCACGTTGTTTACGATGGTGTTACCAGATAACGGTTGGAGGTTGTGATGTTGTTTAATCAAGATATGATGGATGAACTGAATGTCCTGACGCGTTTTAATTTGACCAGTATGCGGGAAGGGATCAAGGTACATACTGATGCTGATCCTGCCGTCATTGCGGCTGCAAGGCGCTTGTATGACAAGGGCATTCTCTCACAGTTTGATGGTGGTTACCTGACTGATCTGGGACTGGAAGCGACAGAACTGGCCGAAAAGTTATTGAGTATTCTGACCTCGCGGGTTGAGGCAGGCAGTACCGAACAATAAAAGGGATAGAAACAATTGCGGCAGACCGTGACCCTGTGATCCTTCTCCCTGATAACCATCAGTCATTCAGACTTATTTAACACAAGAGAAACGGCAACACAGGGCAGGGCGGGAAATCTTATGGCAAATGTTTGTATAAGCATGAACTTGCCCGGACGAGGGACCTGGCCGGGTTGGGCTTAATCAGTGGTTATTACCAGACGGAAGGGGGAGACCTGGATTGTTGGGCAAATTGGATCAGTGAATGTTTTCTTCTAATATTCGGAGAGGCTTATATTAGAAACAATTGTTCTCTGAACTTCCCCCGATTTCACGGACACCTTTATTAAGCCACTTCATTCATTAATTCATAATGCAGTGGCGCCATATACCCTAATGCCGAATGCAATCTTACCC
>JAOUNS010000002.1 GCA_029880855.1 Gammaproteobacteria bacterium | reverse complement strand
AGAAGCTCTTGATCGAAGCCCCGGTAAACGGCGGCCGTAACTATAACGGTCCTAAGGTAGCGAAATTCCTTGTCGGGTAAGTTCCGACCTGCACGAATGGCGTAACGATGGCCACACTGTCTCCACCCGAGACTCAGTGAAATTGAACTCGCTGTTAAGATGCAGCGTACCCGCGGCAAGACGGAAAGACCCCGTGCACCTTTACTATAGCTTCACACTGAACTTTGAGCCTGCTTGTGTAGGATAGGTGGGAGGTTTTGAAACCGGGACGCCAGTTCCGGTGGAGCCATCCTTGAAATACCACCCTGGCATGTTTGAGGTTCTAACCTCGGCTCGTTATCCGGGTCAGGGACAGTGTGTGGTGGGTAGTTTGACTGGGGCGGTCTCCTCCCAAAGAGTAACGGAGGAGCGCGAAGGTACCCTCAGCGCGGTCGGACATCGCGCAATGAGTGCAAAGGCATAAGGGTGCTTAACTGCGAGACAGACACGTCGAGCAGGTACGAAAGTAGGTCTTAGTGATCCGGTGGCGCTTTATGGAAGGGCCATCGCTCAACGGATAAAAGGTACGCCGGGGATAACAGGCTGATTCCACCCAAGAGTTCATATCGACGGTGGAGTTTGGCACCTCGATGTCGGCTCATCACATCCTGGGGCTGTAGCCGGTCCCAAGGGTATGGCTGTTCGCCATTTAAAGTGGTACGCGAGCTGGGTTTAGAACGTCGTGAGACAGTTCGGTCCCTATCTGCCGTGGGCGTTTGAGACTTGAATGGAGCTGCTCCTAGTACGAGAGGACCGGAGTGGACGAACCTCTGGTGTTCCGGTTGTCATGCCAATGGCACTGCCGGGTAGCTATGTTCGGACGGGATAACCGCTGAAAGCATCTAAGCGGGAAGCCCCCCATAAGATTAGGTCTCACTAGTGACTCGATCACTCTGTAGGGCCGTTGAAGACTACAACGTTGATAGGCTGGGTGTGGAAGTGCAGTAATGCATGAAGCTAACCAGTACTAATTGCCCGTGCGACTTGACCATATAACACCCAAGCAATCTGTTTGGAAAGATTGTTAGTGGTTACTGGCGCAAAACGCATAACCCATTCTCACATTTACCGAATTCGAAAACTGGGGTCAGAGTAAATTTATTTCTACTCTAACCGGCAAAGAGAAAAATTTACTCTGGCCCCATTTTTCAACCAGTTTGCCTGGCGGCCATTGCGAGCGGGTACCACCTGAACCCATCCCGAACTCAGAAGTGAAACTGCTCAGCGCCGATGATAGTGTGGGGTCTCCCCATGTGAAAGTAGGTCACTGCCAGGTTTTAATCCCAAAACCCTCGATACGAAAGTGTCGAGGGTTTTTCTTTTTTAGCTCGGTAGTGATGTAATTCACTATAACCGGCTATCTACGGTCGCATTAGCATGACCGAATGCAAATCAGGTCCAGGCAATATATACCAGGCTGCCGATATAAATCAGGAATACCAGAAAACTTTCCCAACCAATGTTGGCGATGCCATGTTTTTCACGATGCAACAAGCCCATCAGGAGAATGCCGCTCATCAAGATGGTAACCGCCAGCCAGAATTGCTCGACTGGTGAGATGCCGGCATAGATGGGGCCCTGCCGGTAGGCTACATCGGATACTGCGATAAACAGTGTATCGAAGGCGTTGCCTCCTATGATGTCGCCTACAGCCAGAGTCAGTGATCGGAGTCGGACTGCAGTAATGGCAATCACCAGTTCCGGTAAGGAAGTTGAAACGGCAGTGAATACGCCGCCCACCAGCCCTTCCGACAGTTCGGTCTCGGCAGCAATTACCAGCCCGGTTTTGGATAGTGCCCAGCCGGCGACGCCGACAATGAAGGAAAAGACAATGAACCGAATCCACAGCGGCGTGTTGCTCTTTCTTTTATGAAGTCGATATGCAGGTTCCTTTTCCATGCGCGTTTCCCGCGTCCGGCGGGGTAGCCACATGGGCATCCTGTGGGTTTTGGAGAGGATTCGTATCCCGAGGATGTAGCCGATGAGCAGCAGAAATGAGGCGGGGTGGATGGCCATAATCTGATAGTCAGGCGCGGCAAATGCCACAGCGTGGACTGACAACAGGCAGATGAGGAACGCGCCCATCATCAGGTTTTCGGCAGAAGCCGCTGCATGTTCCAGGTTGGCCCTCCGATAGAACATGTCTGCCACGGCAAGAAAAAATGTTTGTGCCGCAATGCCGCCAAGGGCATTGCTGACCGACATTTCTGCATGGCCATAACTCGCTGCTGTGACCGAGGCGATTATACCGGACAGGGATGTGGCAGCGCCGATAAAGACCGCGCCCATCAGGGCTTCGCCTATGTCGGTATTCATGGCCAGTTTTCGGGCAACATGGGTCATGCGAACACCGAACACGCCGATGGTTAATGCAGCAATAACAAAGATCAGTATATTGGTGCTCAGAGACTGTGTCAGATTGATAAGCATGGTACTGGGAGTGTTGAGACCGCTGGTCTATGTCGTTTAATAATAGGCCAGACGCCGTCAGATGATAATGATGATCATCACTAAACTGCCGGTCTGTACAATTTAAGAACTGTACCTGGATAAACTGGTCGGCAATAAAGTGGAGTAAGGCGGTTCAGGCAGGTTATAGGGTTAAAGGCCTGGTTAAAGTAGTGAGTTAACCCAACCGAGAATAGCCGGGTAATCGGTTTGCAGCCCTTTATAGAGAAGACTATCCGGCCCCATGCTCTGTACGGCGGACACGAGATGTTGAAGCTTTTCCGGTTGATAGCGCAATGTAAGAACATCAGTAAAGTAGGTTCGAATGGTAAACAATATGGCCGAATCGGCGGGAAATCCGTGCAGTGTCTGCCGTTCGATACGCAGGTAGAGTTCCGGGTGTGCCGGATCAAATCGCCTGCCATGCCACACTTTTCTGTCGGTAACAGGGGCCGGTTCAGGGTGGTGGTTTAGCTCCCTGTCGGTGGCCAGACCCCAGGCAAACCTCACAAAAGGCCCCTTATTCAAAATGGCGTCCATGATTCGGCTGATGCCGTGGTTGATCTTCGCCATGCCCGGTACCGGTGCATGGACAGATGTAAAATTCCGGCCGAGTTTTTCCCGTGCCGCCCAATGGTTGGGAAAACAGAGATGGATGGCGGTCAGTTGATCCAAACCGGTTTGGGACAGGTTAACGACTGCGATGTCTTCCTGAATCTGTCCGGCCAGTGCGTCCAATCCATCCTGGTAGACCGGCGAAATCGGCGACCGGTTTTCGGCATCAAGCAGGATATGGTTATTATCGAAAACGAGGCTGTCGCCACTATGATTACAAGCCAGAATCTGGTGATGCCTATTTTTTTGCAGAGTAAATATTTGTGGGTGTTCGGTCAGGAGACGTTGTACGATGAAGCGGTTTATGACCTGTGATGTCGAAGTCGTGATACCGTCCGTACCATAGTATTTTGGCAGGCTTTCTGCCCGTGACGCCATTTTTTGCCTGCGATAATGTTCAAACTCATCATCCAGTTGAAATATCAGGCGGTCGCTTTCTCCATTTCCAAAATTACAGGGGAATCGGTGCAAACCGGGTTTTACCTCATATTTGCCATTGGTCAGGGGAAAATAGTCGGGCTTGATTCTGTTTTGCATAACGAGGTTCAAGGTTTAGCGGTAACGCCCCCGATGTAACGGGGCTGGTCTGACTTAAGTATAATGGCTCGAATCGGAGGATCGTATGCCTGAACAACTAAAAGTACTGGCTTTGCTCAGTGACGGGAAATTTCATTCCGGCCGGGACCTGGGGGAGCAACTGGGTGTGAGCCGGGCAGCGGTGTGGAAGACCGTGCAAGGTATTGAGGAACAGTTGGGAGTTACCGTGCAGTCAGTACCCGGACGAGGATATCGTCTGGCCAGGCCGCTTGAATTGTTAACAGTCGAGGGGATTCAGACCGGTTTATCATCCGCAGGACGAGCCTTGTTAAGCAAGATCGAAGTTTTGCCCTGCATCGACTCCACCAATAACTATCTACGCAATGGGGCGGTACGCTCGGGGCAGGTAGTCTTTGCGGAACAGCAAACCGCCGGGCGGGGCCGGCGGGGAAACCGTTGGGTCTCTCCCTTTGGGAAGAATCTCTATTTTTCCTTGGCGTGGCGTTTTGATGTCCCGGTTATGCAATTATCAGGATTGGGATTGGTTGTCGCGATAGCGGTCGCAAATGGTCTGGCGGTATTTGTGCCTGATGTTGGACTAAAATGGCCGAATGATATTTATTGGCAAAACAGGAAACTGGCCGGCATTTTGCTGGAGGTTGAAGGCGAGGTCCATGGTACCGGTACGGTGATCATCGGTATAGGAATCAATATTAATATGACGCCTGAAACAGGTGCAGCAATCGATCAGCCCTGGGTGGACTTGTCCACGATTGCGGGGGCTCCGGTTTCGCGTTCCAGAGTTGCCGGCATTGTTCTGGATGCTGTTTTGTCGTCGATCCGAAGATATACTGATTTGGGTTTTAGTCCATTTCGTGAGGCGTGGCTGGAGCGGGATATCCTGTATGGTCAGGCCGTCAACGTGCTGACAGAACGCGGGAAAATCTGTGGTATCGGGCGGGGAATCGATCAGAATGGTGCTATTCTGGTTGAACAAGACGGGGAACTGTTGAGTTATCATGCCGGCGAAGTCAGTTTGCGCAGACGGGATTAATAGTGAATCTTTTATTGATTGACATTGGTAACACACGATTAAAATGGGCCACCTCGACGGCTGCCGATTTCACTCCCGGCGGCTGGTGTTATTCAACTGAAACAGGGGTTGAACAATTATTCAATGGTTCATTTTCCACTATCGAAGTTGATCGGGTGGTTCTGGCCAATGTCGCACAGCCTTCTTTGGTGCAGGTAATTCGTCGTTTGATCGGGCAACAGTGGGGGATGGAAGTGGAAGAATTGAAATCGGCCAAACTTGCCTGCGGGGTGACAAACGCGTATTCAGATCCGGCTGGATTGGGAGTGGACCGATGGGCGGCAATGATTGGCGCGTACGCACTGACTCAGGGCGCGGTATGTGTTGTTGATTGCGGTACAGCGATGACCATCGATGTGATAGATCAGCAAGGGCGCCATATTGGCGGATTAATTTTACCGGGTTATAAACTGATGCAGCAGGCTATTATGCAAAGAGGGGCGCAATTGTCTGATGTGACTGAGAATGAGACGCATCCGGAAGTTATGCAGTTTGGCAGGAATACAACGCAATGTATCGTGCAGGGCAGCTTGTTGGCCTGCAAAGCGGTAATTGAACAGGCGCTTGCTCAGGCAGAGCTGGATTGTGGAGGGCGGGTTTCACTCATTATAACCGGTGGCGATGCGGAACTAATACGAAGTGCCCTTGTTTGCCAATCCAGGTTTGAACCCGAACTCGTTTTGCAGGGCTTGTCTGTTCTGGCCCGGGAGAGGCCGCGGGAGATTTCTGCATGAAATGGATGATTTCAGTGTTACTGCTGGTAAACCTCGGTATATTTGTTTGGCATTACCAGCGGCCTGATACCCAGGCCGGAATGCGTGAGCTGGAAGATGGCACCACCAGACTTGTGTTGCTCCGGGAAAACCGTGATAGCACGGGAAAACAACCGGCAACGGCAGAAACGCAGGGGCAGAGCCGACTGGTTTGTTACAGCCTTGGGCCGTTCGAGCAAAAAGAGTCTGCGGAAAAGGCGATTGAGGCATTTCGTGCGGAAAAGATCCCGACACGGCAGAGAGTGGACAGGGACGCCATCAGAAGTGGATATTGGGTGTATTTACCCCCGGCAGAATCCCGTCAACAGGCGAATCACTCTCTGGCACGGTTGAAGCAGGCCAAAGCCAGGGATTATTTTTTGGTGGCGACAGGCCAGATGAAAAATGCGATTTCGCTGGGGGTTTTTTCCAAGGCAAAACTGGCCAAAGCGCGGATGGAGGAACTCAACGACCAAGGCTTCAATGCCCGAGTGGAAAAAGTCACTTTGCCCAAACGAATGTATTGGCTGGATTGGGAAAAATTACAACAGGTTCAACCATCGGCACAGCTCCTTGCCTCACTGCGTGAGCAATTTAAGGGGGTGGGGCAAACCGAGCGGGTCTGTGCGCCTGGTGCAGGAAATTCCGGGAGATAAGCCAAATCCGGCAAATTTCCCATAATTTGAAATTGCACTGTATGCAGTGTTTCTACTAGAATGCGCCGCATACGTGATATTCGCTATATGCGGATATCTATGGAATTTCGCCGACATAGCACAATTGGCAGTGCAACTGATTTGTAATCAGTAGGTTGGGAGTTCGAGTCTCTCTGTCGGCACCATTTTTTATACCCATGGCCGGAATTACCAAGCCCTGGTTTCTGTCGGGAGATGAGTCGTACCAGTGCTGGTCTGTACTCTCGACACCACTTGGTGACCGACCATCACTCCAGGTCCCCCCAGCCCTGTTTCAGGCCAAAACCACCCTGCAGGTCCCCGAAAAGTAAAGAAATAATCCCGGGAATTCTGTTGACAGCATGGGATTGCTCAAGGAAAATACGCAGCTTGCTCGCGGAGGGGTTCCCGAGTGGCTAAAGGGATCAGACTGTAAATCTGACGGCTCCGCCTTCGGTGGTTCGAATCCACCCCCCTCCACCATATTTTAGAGTGAGAGGGTGAAAGTGCATGTCACGCAAGAGTAGCGCGACTGTATGAGTGGATGAGAACCGAAGGTTCGACAAATTTGCCGGTAGCAAATTTGACCGTCGCGAAGTGTCGATCCCGCAGGGGCGAAGGGCCGGATGCCCTGCGTAATCCACCCCCTCCACCATGTTTTAAATGTGTGACAGGTTCGTGGAGCCGGTCTCCAGGGTCTGGAGAGGAAAAAGCACAGAGTAAGCAGGGCAACAAGTGGTTTGGTCCCGGCAACTAGACCCAGGCAAGTGAATGAATGCGGGTGTAGTTCAAAGGCTAGAACCTCAGCCTTCCAAGCTGATGATGTGGGTTCGATTCCCATCACCCGCTCCAATTAAAAATGGGATTGGAGTCAATTAAGGGCCGGCTTTGATTGGGCAGATTGAAGATGTGTTTACTTTACTTCAATCCCATTTTTAATTGGCTCATATAGCTCAGTCGGTAGAGCACTTCCTTGGTAAGGAAGAGGTCACCGGTTCAAATCCGGTTATGAGCTCCATATTCAGTTTGTTTATATATAGTGTATGTAATTTTGGTTTTTCACATTTAGACGACTTGAGGAGGCCCACAGGTGTCCAAGGAAAAATTTCAACGCAATAAACCCCACGTGAACGTGGGCACAATTGGTCACGTCGACCACGGTAAAACGACACTGACAGCGGCGATTACGAAGGTAATGGCCGAGAAGCATGGTGGTGAGTTCAAAGACTACGCCAACATTGACAGTGCGCCGGAAGAACGTGCCCGTGGTATCACGATTGCGACCGCGCACGTGGAATACGAAAGTGACGCCCGTCACTACGCCCACGTCGACTGCCCCGGCCACGCAGACTATGTGAAGAACATGATTACCGGTGCGGCGCAGATGGATGGCGCGATCCTGGTCTGTTCTGCGGCTGACGGCCCGATGCCGCAGACACGTGAACACATTCTGCTGTCCCGTCAGGTAGGTGTGCCGTACATTGTTGTGTTCCTGAACAAGGCCGACATGGTGGATGACGCCGAACTGCTGGAACTGGTGGAGATGGAAGTGCGTGAACTGCTTTCCTCTTATGACTTCCCGGGTGACGACATTCCGGTGGTGACCGGTTCTGCGCTGAAAGCGCTGGAAGGTGACACCTCTGAGATTGGCACGCAGGCGATTGAAAAGCTGGTTGCGGCAATGGACAGTTACTTCCCGGAACCCGAACGTGCGATAGACGGCACGTTCCTGATGCCGATCGAAGACGTTTTCTCGATTTCAGGTCGTGGTACGGTTGTGACCGGTCGTATTGAGCGCGGCATCGTGAAGGTGGGTGATACCGTCGAAATCGTTGGTATCAAAGACACCACCTCCACCACCGTAACGGGTGTTGAAATGTTCCGCAAGCTGCTTGACCAGGGTCAGGCGGGTGACAACGTGGGCGTCCTGCTGCGTGGTACCAAGCGTGAAGAAGTTGAACGTGGTCAGGTGCTGTGCAAGCCGGGTTCCATCAAGCCGCACACCAAGTTTGAAGCGGAAGTGTACGTATTGAGCAAGGACGAAGGTGGCCGTCATACCCCGTTCTTCAATGGATATCGTCCGCAGTTCTACTTCCGTACGACAGACGTCACCGGTGCGTGCGACCTGCCGGAAGGAACAGAAATGGTGATGCCGGGTGACAACGTGAAGATGACCGTTTCGTTGATTGCCCCGATCGCGATGGAAGAAGGTCTGCGTTTTGCGATTCGTGAAGGCGGTCGTACTGTTGGCGCCGGCGTTGTTGCGAAGATTATTGAATAGCGTTTCAGGATAAATGGCACAAGGTACAAGGGTTCGAAGCCTCATACGGGCTTGGCGGGTCCTTGTATCTTGTCGTTTTCGTTTATCGAAAAATTTAGGCCAGTAGCTCAATTGGCAGAGCGACGGTCTCCAAAACCGTAGGTTGGGGGTTCGATTCCCTCCTGGCCTGCCAAATTCGGCAGGTAATTTGAAAGTAAGGTTAAGAGTAGATGCAAGGCCTGGATAAATTTAAGTTACTAATCGCAATACTGCTAATTGTTGCCGGTATTTATGGGTTTTACCATTTTGCGGAACAGAAGGTCGCCCTGTTATACAGAGTGTTTGGACTATTGGGCATGATATCTGTTGCGCTGGGTCTTGCCGCTACAACACAGGTGGGTGCTGAAACTCTGAGTTTCGGTCGCGAATCTGTGCGTGAAGTGCGCAAATCAGTTTGGCCTTCCCGCAAGGATACCGGCTGGACAACGCTGATTGTACTGGCAATGGTGCTGTTGGTTGGTGTGATGTTGTGGTTATTCGACACAATGTTGTTGTGGGCGGTCAGACAGCTGACAGGTCAAGGGGGATAACACACATGGCGTTGCGTTGGTATGTCGTACATGCCTATTCTGGTTTTGAACAGCATGTAAAACGTTCTTTGATCGAGCGTATTAAGCTGGCCGGGATGGAAGACAAGTTCGGCGATGTGCTGGTGCCGACTGAAGAAGTTGTTGAAATGCGTGATGGCCAGAAACGTAAATCTGATCGCAAGTTCTTTCCGGGTTACGTGCTAGTGCAGATGGAAATGAATGATGAGACCTGGCACCTGGTTAAAGATGTACCTAAAGTCATGGGTTTCATTGGTGGCAGCAGCGATAAACCTGCTCCCATTACTGACAAGGAAGCCGAATCGATCCTGAATCGGGTACAGGAAGGTACCGAGAAGCCACGGCCCAAGGTACTGTTTGAAACCGGCGAAGTGGTCCGTATCACCGATGGTCCTTTTAACGATTTCAACGGCGTTGTGGAAGAAGTGGATTACGACAAGAACCGCTTGCGTGTGGAAGTATCCATTTTTGGTCGTTCCACCCCAGTTGATCTGGAGTTTAGCCAGGTCGAGAAGGGTTGAGGTTTTTCCTTTCACCCGATCAGGGCGAGAGGATTAGCTGGTTTGTTGAGTCGCCAATTCAACAACCACTTGTTTATATCAGGGGAGCCGTAAGGCGTTTGCACCCACACAGGAGTATCTGAAATGGCAAAGAAAATTGAAGCTTATATCAAGCTGCAGGTTGCAGCCGGGCAGGCTAACCCGAGTCCGCCGGTTGGGCCGGCTCTGGGTCAGCACGGTGTGAATATTATGGAGTTCTGCAAGGCCTTTAATGCCCAGACTCAGGGTATGGAACAGGGGCTGCCCACTCCGGTTGTGATCACCGTTTACAGCGACCGCAGTTTTACCTTTATTATGAAAACCCCGCCGGCCTCAATTCTGTTGAAGAAGGCTGCCGGGATTAAATCCGGTTCCGCCGTACCAAACCGTGACAAGGTGGGTACCGTAACACGTGCGCAGCTGGAAGAAATCGCCAAACAGAAAGAACCCGATCTGACCGCCGCCGATCTGGACGCCGCCGTCCGGACTATCGCAGGCAGCGCCCGCAGTATGGGTCTGATCACGGAGGGTGTGTAACATGGCCAAGTTAACCAAGCGTATGAAAGCCATCCGTGAAAAGCTTGAACCCAACAAACAGTATCCGATCGATGATGCACTGCAACTGTTGAAAGACATGCCTCGCGCCAAGTTCATTGAATCCATCGATGTGGCGGTGAATCTGGGTGTCGATCCGCGTAAATCCGATCAGGTGGTTCGTGGTTCATCTGTATTGCCAAACGGCACCGGCAAGACCGTTCGCGTTGCGGTATTCGCACAGGGTGAAAATGCCGAGAAGGCCAAGGCCGCCGGTGCAGATATTGTCGGTTTTGAAGACCTGGGTGACTCCATTAAGAAAGGCATGATGGATTTCGACGTCGTTATCGCCACGCCGGACGCCATGCGTGTGGTGGGTCAGTTGGGCCAGATTCTGGGTCCGCGTGGTCTGATGCCGAACCCGAAAGTCGGTACTGTTACCCCGGATGTGGAAACAGCGGTGAAGAATGCCAAGGGTGGTCAGGTACGTTATCGTACTGACAAGGCCGGTATTATTCACTGTTCCATCGGCAATGTTGAATTTGATCCGAACAGCCTGAAACAAAACCTGGAAGCTCTGTTGGCGGACCTGCGCAAGGCCAAGCCGGCGGCTGCCAAGGGTCATTATGTGAAAAAAGTGACCGTCTCCACAACCATGGGGCCGGGTATTAGCGTTGATCAGGCCACGTTGGCCGGTTAACACAAAGAGCTTTGGGTCGTTGCAGCAACCGGGTTCGCCCGGTTATTGCATCGTCCATCAAAGACCGTGGGTACCAAAGGTCGGGTAACCGGCTTGCGGCGTAAACAGTAATGGCCTGCGTAGATGGTGTGCCTGTACAGAATATTCTGCAAAGGCCACTGCAAGAGCGGGGTGTCAGTGATGGCACTCCGTAGTGTCCAACCTTCATCGGGTGACCGATGAAAAACAGGAGGTAAGTTCTAGTGGCATTAAGTTTCAGTGAGAAAGAAGCCATTGTAGCTGATGTTGCAGGAATTGCCGCCAATGCGTTTTCCGCTGTAGCGGCGGAATATCATGGTCTGACATCTACCCAGATGACAGCCTTGCGTGCGGAAGCTCGCAAGGGGGGTGTGTACTTGCGTATCGTCAAGAACACACTGGCCAAACGCGCATTTGAAGGCACGGATTATGCGTGCATGAATGAAGTCCTGACCGGTCCGCTGGTGCTGGCGTTTTCTCAGGAAGACCCCGGTTCTGCGGCCCGTGTGATCAAGGCCTTCGCCAAAGACAATGACAAACTGGTTGTGAAAGCCCTGTCTGTCGGTGGTCAACTGCTCGGCCCAGGCGATCTCGAACGTCTGGCCAGTCTGCCCACCAAGGATCAGGCCATCAGTATGCTTATGTCTGTCATGCAGGCGCCAGTTGCCAAGCTGGCTCGTACATTGAACGAGGTACCCGGCAAACTGGTCCGTACCGTCGCGGCAGTTCGCGATGCGAAAAAATCAGCTGCATAATGAACTGAATTGATTATTTAGGAGAAACAAAATGGCAGTATCTAAAGACGAAATCCTGGAAACCATTTCCAACATGACTGTTATGGAAGTTGTGGATCTGATTTCTGCGATGGAAGAAAAATTCGGCGTAACAGCCGCTGCGGCCGTTGCCGTAGCTGCTCCTGCTGACGGTGGTGGTGCCGCTGTAGCTGCAGAAAAAGACGAGTTTGATGTTGTTATGACCAGCTTCGGCGACAACAAGGTTGCCGTCATCAAGGCTGTTCGTGCCATCACTGGTCTGGGCCTGAAAGAAGCCAAAGACATGGTTGAAGGCGCGCCTTCTACTGTGAAAGAAGCTGCTTCCAAGGCTGAAGCTGAAGAAGTTAAGAAGCAACTGGTAGAGGCCGGCGCAACTGTCGAACTCAAGTAAGTTGTTAAGGATATCCGGCAACAACAACCTCCATGCTGCTCCGGGCGGTGTGGTGGCTGTTTGTTGCCGAATTCCGTCTATTATTATGCAAGATTATTTCGGTTCTGGACTGGCGGGCATGGGCTCGCCGGTCTTTTGCCGTTCCATTGTCAGTGGAATTCGACAATGGACCACAGGTGACAAACTGTTCTAAAGCCACGCGGAGCGTCCAATGGGTTACTCATTTACTGAGAAAAAACGAATTCGTAAAGACTTTGGCCGTCGTGCCAGTGTTCTCGAAGTGCCTTATTTGCTGGCTACGCAAATTGATTCCTACCGGGAATTTTTGCAAGCCGAAGCTGATCCCGATCGACGGGAAGACAGGGGCCTGCATGCTGCATTTAAATCTGTATTCCCGATAGTCAGCTATTCGGGCAATGCTGCCCTGGAATATGTGAACTATCGGCTCGGTACGCCGACCTTTGACGTCAAAGAGTGTCAGATGCGGGGTGTAACCTATGCCGCCCCCCTGCGCGTCAAGGTAAAGCTGGTCATCTATGATAAAGAGGCCAAAACCCAGACTATTAAAGAAGTCCGTGAGCAGGAAGTTTACATGGGCGAAATGCCGCTCATGACTGATAACGGTACTTTCGTCATCAACGGTACTGAGCGTGTTATCGTCTCCCAGTTGCACCGTTCACCGGGTGTGTTCTTTGACCATGATCGTGGCAAGACTCATTCCTCCGGTAAATTGCTGTTTAATGCCCGCGTGATTCCTTACCGCGGTTCCTGGCTTGATTTTGAATTTGATCCGAAAGATTGCCTGTTTACCCGTATCGACCGTCGCCGCAAGTTGCCGGTGACTATCCTGCTGCGTGCGCTGGGTTTTGACAGCGAACAGATCCTGGATACCTTCTTTGAAAAGAACAGTTTCAAGTTCACCAAGAATGGTATTGAATTTGACCTGATCCCCGAGCGTCTGCGCGGTGAAACTGCGTTATTTAATATGATGGCCAAGGACAAGGTGATTGTTGAAGAAGGCCGTCGTGTTACTGCGCGACATATTCGTGAGTTTGAAAAGGCCAAGACCAAAACGCTGATTGTTCCGGAAGACTATTTGATTGGTAAAGTTGTTGCACACAATATTGTGAACAGCGAAACCGGTGAGATTCTGCTCAATGCAAATGATGAGTTTACCTCTGTCGATCAGGTCGAAATGCTGCGAGACAATGGTATTACCGAATTCCAGACTATCTTTACCAATGATCTGGACCACGGTCCTTATATTTCCCGGACATTGGCTATTGATTCGACCAGTAACCAACTGGAAGCACAGGTGGAAATATACCGCATGATGCGTCCGGGTGAGCCGCCGACCAAGGAAGCGGCAGAGAACCTGTTTAACAATCTGTTTTTCAGTGATGAACGCTACGATCTGTCTGCCGTTGGTCGTATGAAGTTCAACCGCCGTGTAGGTCGCAAGGAGATCACCGGTTCCGGCACCCTGGATAATGATGACATCCTTGATGTGATGAAAGTGCTGATTGCTATTCGCAATGGTCGCGGTACCGTGGACGACATCGACCACCTGGGTAACCGCCGTATTCGTTCCGTTGGTGAAATGGCTGAAAACCAGTTCCGTGTTGGTCTGGTCCGTGTTGAACGTGCTGTGAAAGAACGTCTGAGTCTGGCGGAATCCGACAACCTGATGCCTCAGGAAATGATTAATGCCAAGCCGGTCTCTGCGGCTATCAAGGAATTCTTTGGTTCCAGCCAGTTGTCTCAGTTTATGGATCAGAACAACCCGCTGTCTGAAGTGACGCACAAACGCCGTATCTCTGCGCTGGGTCCGGGTGGTTTGACCCGTGAGCGTGCCGGCTTTGAAGTGCGTGACGTGCATCCGACCCACTATGGTCGGGTTTGCCCGATTGAGACCCCTGAAGGTCCGAACATCGGCCTGATCAACTCACTGGCGGTTTATGCGCGTACCAATCCTTACGGTTTCCTGGAAACGCCTTATCGCAAAGTGAAAAACGGCAAGGTAACCAATGAGATTGACTACCTTTCCGCGATCGACGAGGCTGAGTTTGTTATCGCCCAGGCGAATGCCGCGCTGGATGCCAAGGGCAGTCTGAGTGATGATCTGGTCTCCTGTCGGCACCAGAATGAGTTCACCATGGCCACTCCGGATCGGGTGGATTATATGGATGTTTCACCGAAGCAGATCGTTTCGGTGGCCGCTTCCCTGATCCCGTTCCTTGAGCATGATGACGCCAACCGCGCCCTGATGGGCTCAAACATGCAGCGTCAGGCTGTGCCTACCCTGCGCGCTGAAAAGCCGCTGGTGGGTACCGGTATGGAACGCACGGTTGCCGTCGACTCCGGTGTGACGGTCGTGGCCAAGCGCGGCGGTATGGTTGATTCGGTAGACGCCGGTCGTATCGTGGTGCGTGTTAACGACGAAGAAACCGTACCTGGTGAACCTGGTGTGGATATCTACAATCTGACCAAATACACCCGTTCCAACCAGAACACCTGTATTAATCAGCGGCCGCTGGTCAAGCCCGGTGATGTGATTTCCCGCGGTGACGTCATGGCTGATGGTCCGTCCACTGACATGGGCGAACTGGCGCTGGGCCAGAACATGCTGGTGGCCTTTATGCCCTGGAACGGTTACAACTTTGAGGACTCCATCCTTATCTCCGAACGTGTGGTGCAGGAAGATCGCTATACCACGATTCATATCGAAGAACTGACCTGTGTGGCGCGTGACACCAAGTTGGGTTCTGAAGAAATTTCGGGTGATATTCCGAACGTCGGTGAAGCTGCGCTCTCCAAACTGGACGAGGCAGGTATCGTATATATCGGTGCCGAAGTGAAGCCGGGTGATATTCTGGTCGGTAAGGTTACCCCCAAGGGGGAAACCCAGTTGACGCCGGAAGAGAAACTGCTGCGTGCCATTTTCGGTGAAAAGGCTTCTGACGTGAAGGATACCTCACTGCGTGTACCTTCCGGCATGATTGGCACAGTTATCGACGTACAGGTCTTTACTCGGGATGGGCTGGAAAAAGACTCTCGCGCCCAGGCGATTCAGGATTCTGAACTGGCTCGGGTCAAGAAAGACCTGAACGATCAGCGCCGTATCATGGAAGACGATGCCTACAGCCGTGTTGAACAGATGCTGATTGGCAAGGTCGCTGATGGTGGCCCCAACCAATTGGAAGCCAACACCAAAATTACCAAACAATATTTGTCTGAAGTGGAACGGGAAAGATGGTTTGAAATCCGTCTGCGCAGTGACGAATCCAATACCCAGCTGGAAGCGATTTCGGAACAGCTCAAACAGCTGCGTACCGATTTTGATGCGCGTTATGAAGAAAAACGCGGCAAGCTGACAACCGGTGATGATCTGGCGCCCGGCGTTCTGAAAATGGTTAAGGTTTATCTGGCCGTTAAACGTCGTATTCAGCCCGGTGACAAGATGGCCGGCCGTCACGGTAACAAGGGTGTTATTTCCATGATTGTTCCGGTGGAAGACATGCCTTATACCAAAGACGGTGAGCCGGTGGATATCGTGCTTAATCCCCTGGGCGTACCTTCGCGTATGAACGTCGGTCAAGTGCTTGAAACACATCTTGGCTGGGCTGCCAAGGGACTGGGCAAGAAAATCGGTGAGATGCTCGAAGCCCAGGAAAAGATTGTTGAGATCCGCAAATTCCTCGAACAGATCTATAACGAGACCGAAGGACGTAAGGAAGAGCTGAAGAACTTCAGCGATGCAGAGATACTGGAATTGGCTATGAACCTGATGAAAGGGGTTCCTATGGCGACACCGGTCTTTGACGGTGTCGATGAAGCCCAGATCAAGCATCTGCTGGATCTCGCCGGCCTGCCTCGTACCGGTCAGACCACGCTGTATGATGGTCGTACCGGCGATTCTTTTGATCGTCCGGTTACTGTTGGTTACATGTACATGTTGAAGCTGAACCACCTGGTTGATGACAAGATGCACGCTCGTTCAACCGGTCCGTACAGTCTGGTTACCCAGCAGCCGTTGGGTGGCAAGGCGCAATTCGGCGGTCAGCGTTTCGGTGAAATGGAAGTGTGGGCGCTGGAAGCCTATGGCGCCGCCTACACCCTGCAGGAAATGCTCACCGTCAAGTCGGACGACGTACAGGGTCGTACCAAGATGTACAAGAACATCGTGGATGGTGACCATCGTATGGAAGCCGGTATGCCGGAATCATTCAATGTACTGCTCAAGGAGATTCGCTCCCTGGCCATCGACATTGAACTGGAACAACAGGATTGAACAACGGGTACTGAATTGCGCAATCAGAACCTGGTAACTCATTGGGAGTAACAACGTGAAAGATCTATTGAAGATGTTCAAGCAGCAGGGGCAGATGGATGACTTTGATGCCATTCGCATTGGTCTGGCTTCTCCCCAGAAAATACGTTCCTGGTCCTTCGGTGAAGTAAAGAAACCGGAGACTATTAACTATCGAACCTTTAAACCGGAACGTGATGGTCTGTTCTGTGCCAAGATTTTTGGCCCGGTCAAAGACTATGAATGTCTGTGTGGCAAATACAAGCGCCTCAAGCACCGCGGCGTGATCTGTGAAAAGTGTGGTATCGAAGTCACGCTGGCCAAGGTGCGCCGTGAGCGGATGGGGCACATCGAACTGGCCAGTCCGGTTGCCCACATTTGGTTCCTCAAGTCACTGCCGTCCCGTATGGGGCTGTTGCTGGATATGACCCTGCGTGATATCGAGCGTATCCTGTACTTTGAAGCATTTGTAGTTGTCGATCCCGGTATGACAGAGCTCGAACGCGGCCAGTTATTGACCGATGAAATGTATCTGGAAGCCATCGAACAATACGGTGATGAGTTCGATGCCAAAATGGGTGCCGAAGCGATCCACGGCCTGCTGCAGACCATTGATTTGCCGTCTGAAGCCACCCGTTTGCGCGAGGAAATCGGTTCCACCAAATCCGAAACCAAATTTAAAAAGCTGGGCAAACGCCTCAAGCTGATCGAAGCCTTTATCAGTTCCGGTAACAGACCGGAATGGATGGTAATGACGGTACTGCCCGTACTGCCGCCGGAACTGCGTCCGCTGGTACCTCTGGAAGGCGGTCGATTCGCAACATCGGATCTGAATGATCTGTACCGTCGCGTCATCAACCGTAACAACCGTCTGAAGCGCCTGCTCGACCTG
The DNA here is from genome assembly GCA_029880855.1 of Gammaproteobacteria bacterium. Lineage (GTDB taxonomy): Bacteria > Pseudomonadota > Gammaproteobacteria > UBA6429 > Thiohalophilaceae > JAOUNS01. Next base: position 439,917 of record JAOUNS010000002.1, on the reverse strand, counting down.
AATGCGCCAGACATTATTGTCCGCAACGAAAAACGGATGCTGCAGGAATCTGTTGACGCCCTGCTGGATAACGGTCGTCGCGGCCGTGCCATTACCGGCTCCAACAAGCGCCCGCTCAAGTCCCTGGCCGACATGATCAAGGGCAAGCAGGGTCGTTTCCGTCAGAACCTGTTGGGCAAGCGTGTCGACTATTCCGGCCGTTCCGTTATCGTGGTCGGTCCGACCCTGAAACTGCACCAGTGTGGTCTGCCCAAGAAAATGGCCCTGGAGCTGTTCAAGCCGTTTATTTTCAGCAAACTGGAGCGCCGCGGCCTGGCCACCACGATCAAGGCGGCCAAGAAAATGGTTGAACGTGAAGGTCCCGAGGTATGGGACATTCTGGAAGAAGTGATCCGCGAACATCCGGTCATGCTCAACCGCGCACCAACCCTGCACCGTCTGGGTATCCAGGCCTTTGAACCTGTGTTGATCGAAGGCAAGGCCATTCAGCTGCATCCGCTGGTCTGCTCTGCGTTCAACGCTGACTTTGACGGTGACCAGATGGCGGTCCACGTACCGCTGTCGCTGGAAGCGCAGCTGGAAGCCCGGGCGCTGATGATGTCGACCAACAATATTTTGTCACCGGCCAACGGTGAACCGATCATCGTACCATCCCAGGACGTTGTACTCGGTCTCTACTATATGTCCCGTGATCGGGTGAACGCCCGTGGTGAAGGCATGATTTTCAGTGATACCGCTGAAGTGCTGCGCGCCTACTCCAATGGTGAAGCTCACCTGCAAGCCAGGGTCAAAGTCCGTATCCGCGAAGTGGTGAAAAACGAAGATGGCGGAAAGGAAGAGAAATACTCCGTAAAGGACACCACTGTCGGTCGTGCGTTGCTGTGGGATATCGTCCCCGACGGCCTGCCCTATGACTTTGTCAACCGTGACATGAACAAGAAGTCCATTTCACGCCTGATTAACGAGTGCTATCGACAGCTGGGTCTGAAAGATACGGTTATTTTTGCCGACCAGTTGATGTATACCGGTTTCCGCTACTCCACCCGCGCCGGTGTTTCCTTCGGCGCCGATGATATGGTTATCCCGGATGAGAAGGGCGCCATCCTGAGTGCCGCAGAAGAGCAGGTAAAGGAGATCGAGAACCAATACTCATCCGGTTTGGTGACATTCGGTGAGCGTTACAACAAGGTAGTGGATATTTGGTCACACACCAATGACCAGGTCGCCAAGGCCATGATGGACAAGCTGGGTAAGGAAGACGTGGTGGATGCCGAGGGCAACACCGTCAAACAACCGTCATTTAACTCAATTTATATGATGGCCGACTCGGGCGCTCGTGGTAGTGCCGCCCAGATCCGTCAGTTGGCCGGTATGCGCGGCCTGATGGCCAAGCCGGACGGCTCCATTATCGAAATTCCCATCACGGCGAACTTCCGCGAAGGTCTGTCGGTACAGCAGTACTTTATTTCCACCCATGGTGCTCGTAAGGGTTTGGCGGATACAGCGCTGAAAACCGCCAACTCCGGTTACCTGACCCGCCGTCTGGTCGACGTTTCCCAGGATCTGGTTATCACCGAAGTTGACTGCGGGACCAGCCGCGGCCTGATGATGACCTCCCTGATCGAAGGCGGTGACGTTGTTGAGCCTCTGAGTGAACGTGTACTCGGTCGCGTGGTGGCCCAGGATGTAACCGCTGCAGAAGGTAATGTCCTCATCAAGCGTGCCACGCTGCTGGATGAATCGTGGGTGACCCGCCTGGAAGAGCTGGGTGTGGACCACATCATGGTCCGCTCACCCATTACCTGTGAGAGCCACCACGGTGTCTGCTCCAGCTGTTATGGGCGTGACCTGGGCCGTGGGCATCAGGTGAATGTAGGCGAAGCCGTGGGTGTTATTGCTGCCCAGTCTATCGGTGAACCCGGTACCCAGCTGACCATGCGTACCTTCCACATCGGTGGTGCCGCCAGCCGTTCCGCTGCGGTCAACAATATTGAAGTTAAAACCAAGGGTACTGTCCGTCTGCACAATATCAAGACAGTGCAGCATGCCAGCGGCAACTTCGTCGCGGTATCCCGCTCCGGTGAAATCACCATTCTGGATGACCACAACCGTGAACGTGAGCGTTACAAGGTCCCCTACGGTGCGAATATCTCCGTCGATGACGGTGATACTGTTGATGCAGGCCAGGTTGTGGCCAATTGGGACCCGCATACGCACCCGGTTATTACCGAGGTGGCCGGCCGTGTCAAATTCGTCGATATCGAAGACGGTGTCACTGTACAGTCTGAAGTGGACGAGGTCACCGGTCTGTCCAGCCTGGTTATCATGGATCCAAAACAGCGCGGCAGCGCCGCCAAGGATCTGAGACCCATGGTGAAACTGCTCGATGAGCAGGGCAAGGACCTGACCATCGCCGGAACCGATATCCCTGCCCACTATTACCTGCCGTCCGGTGCGATTATCGGGTTGCGCGATGGTGATACAGTAGGTGTGGGTGACGCGGTAGCCCGTATTCCGCAGGAATCCTCCAAAACCCGTGACATCACCGGTGGTCTGCCCCGCGTGGCTGACCTGTTTGAAGCCCGTAAACCGAAAGAACCTGCCATCATGGCCGAGATTTCGGGTACTGTCAGCTTCGGCAAGGAAACCAAGGGCAAACAGCGGCTGGTCATCACGCCGACAGATGGTGATGTATACGAAGAGCTCATCCCGAAATGGCGAAATGTCACCGTATTCGAGGGTGAACAGGTTGAGAAGGGTGAAGTTATCGCTGAAGGCGAGCCAAATCCACATGATATCCTGAGATTACTGGGTGTTGAGGAACTGGCCCGTTACATCGTTAATGAAGTGCAGGACGTCTACCGTCTGCAGGGTGTAAAAATCAATGACAAGCACATCGAAGTCATTGTGCGGCAGATGCTGCGCAAGGCGGAAATCGTCCATCCGGGTGACACCCCGTTCCTGAAAGGGGAGCAGGTGGATCGTGTCCGCATCCTGGAGGAAAATGAAAAGGCCAGGGCGGGCAGCAAGGATACGGCTGTGTATGAGCCGCTGTTGCTCGGTATCACCAAGGCCTCTCTGGCGACAGAATCCTTCATTTCCGCCGCCTCCTTCCAGGAAACCACCCGCGTTCTGACCGAAGCGGCGGTAACTGGAAAGGTGGACGACCTGCGTGGTCTGAAGGAAAACGTCATTGTGGGACGCCTGATCCCGGCCGGTACCGGTCTGGCCTTCCATGCGGAGCGCCGCCGCAAGCGGAAGCAACAGGAAAGCATGGAAGCCTTGCTGGAGGCGGAAACATCCGCTCTGGCGGGAGATTCCCCGGAATCCTCCACCGAGACCATCAACGAGGGTTGAAAACACCCTTGAAAAAGTAGAAATTGAGCCGGGTTTCCTGTTGACGGGACCCCCTTGATTCAATACAATCTCGCGCCTTACGACAGGTCGGACCCCATTTTTGGACGGTTCGGCCTGTCGTTTATTTTCTGGAGTTAGAAAGACTTATGGCTACGATAAACCAGTTGGTACGTAACCCGCGTAAAAGCAAGCGGGAAAAAAGTAATGTTCCGGCCCTGGAGGCTTGTCCTCAGCGCCGTGGAGTATGCACACGTGTCTACACCACAACACCCAAGAAACCGAACTCGGCCATGCGTAAAGTTGCCCGTGTCAGGCTGACAAACGGTCATGAGGTGAGTAGCTACATCGGTGGTGAAGGCCATAACCTGCAGGAGCACTCAGTGGTGCTGATTCGCGGTGGTCGTGTAAAGGACTTGCCGGGTGTGCGGTATCACGTTGTGCGTGGTTCGCTTGATACAGCGGGTGTAAATGACAGGAAACAGGGTCGCTCCAAGTATGGTGCGAAACGACCCAAATCCTAAGGTATGAATTAGAGGTGAATGATTGCAAAAGTTACTGCAGTCGTTCAGGAAATAAATAGAACAGGAAAATTGGTAAATGGCTAGAAGACGTGTCGCAGCAAAAAGGCCCACACTGCCTGATCCGAAGTATCGGTCCGAATTGATCTCCAAGTTCATCAATATGCTGATGGAGGATGGCAAGAAGTCGGTTGCAGAAAAGATTGTCTATGGTGCGCTGACGAGTGTGGCGGATAAGGCAAAAGCCGATGCCGTTGAGGCGCTGGAAAAGGCTCTCGATAACGTTCGTCCAATGGTGGAAGTGAAATCCCGTCGTGTGGGCGGTGCCACCTACCAGGTGCCGGTTGAAGTGCGTTCGAATCGACGCAATACGCTGGCCATGCGCTGGATTGTTGATGCTGCCCGCGGTCGCAGCGAAAAAGGCATGGGTGCGCGTTTGGCGGGTGAGATTCTGGACGCATCTGAAAATCGTGGTTCAGCTGTTAAGAAGCGAGAAGATACGCATCGTATGGCGGAGGCAAATAAAGCCTTTGCACATTACCGCTGGTAGTAAATCAGCAATATAGGAATACCGGCAGTGGCCCGTAAGACCCCTATAGAGCGTTATCGTAATATCGGTATCATGGCACACATTGATGCCGGTAAAACGACAACAACAGAACGTGTTTTGTTCTATACGGGGATATCTCACAAGATTGGTGAGGTGCATGACGGGGCTGCAACAATGGATTGGATGGAGCAGGAACAGGAGCGGGGTATCACTATCACCTCTGCGGCGACAACCTGCTTCTGGAAGGGCATGGATCAACAATTTGCCGAGCACCGTATCAATATCATTGATACGCCCGGACACGTCGATTTCACCATTGAGGTGGAGCGGTCGTTGCGAGTGCTTGATGGGGCATGTGCTGTGTTTTGTGCCGTCGGGGGTGTGGAGCCCCAGTCTGAAACCGTGTGGCGTCAGGCGAACAAGTACCATGTGCCGCGTCTGGCCTTTGTTAACAAGATGGACCGGGCGGGTGCCGACTTCCTTAGGGTGGTTGGCCAGATTAAGAAAAGATTGGGTGCGACCCCTGTACCGATTCATCTGAATATTGGTGCAGAAGAAAGCTTTAAAGGCGTTGTCGACCTGATCAAAATGAAGGCCATCAATTGGAGTGAGGCCGACATGGGTACGACCTTCAGCTACGAAGCAATTCCGGCTGAGTTGCAGGATAAGGCCCAAGAGTTACGTGAGCAGATGATAGAGTCTGCCGCAGAAGCCAGCGAAGAGCTGATGGAGAAATACCTTGAGAGCGGCGAGCTGGATGAGGCCGATATCAAGCGGGGCCTGAGGATGCGTACCCTGGCCAATGAGATTGTGCCGTGTCTGTGTGGCTCAGCCTTTAAGAATAAAGGTGTGCAGGCGATGCTGGATGCGGTTGTCGACTTTATGCCTTCACCGGTCGATGTGCCGGCGATTAAAGGGCATTTGAGTGACAAGGATGAAAGCGAGGCGGAACGCCACTCATCTGATGATGAGCCATTTGCCGCCTTGGCATTTAAGATTGCGACCGACCCATATGTCGGGACGCTGACCTTTTTTCGGGTTTATTCCGGGGTGATTAACTCCGGGGATGCGGTCTTGAACCCGGTAAAAGGCAAGAAAGAGCGAATTGGGCGTCTGGTGCAGATGCATGCCAATAGCCGAGAAGAGATTAAAGAGGTCCGGGCAGGCGATATCGCTGCGGCCATCGGACTGAAGGATGTCACGACAGGTGACACGCTGTGTGACCTGACAAACGTCATCACACTGGAACGCATGGAGTTCCCCGAGCCGGTGATTTCTGTGGCTATTGAGCCCAGGACGCAGGCGGATCAGGAAAAGATGGGGATAGCGCTTTCCAAGCTGGCACAAGAAGACCCTTCGTTTCGGGTGCATACCGATGAAGAGTCAGGTCAGACCATCATTTCCGGGATGGGTGAGTTGCACCTGGAGATTATTGTTGACCGCATGAAGCGCGAATTTAAGGTGGAGGCCAATGTTGGTGCTCCCCAGGTGGCCTACCGCGAAACCATTCGCAACAAGGTTGAGCAGGAAGGCAAGTTTGTTCGTCAGTCAGGTGGTCGTGGTCAATTTGGACATGTCTGGCTGAGGATAGAGCCCAAAGAAGCGGGTTCTGGATATGAGTTTGTAAATGAGATCGTGGGTGGTGTGGTTCCGAAGGAATACATCCCTGCGGTGGATAAAGGGATTCAGGAGCAAATGGCAAACGGCGTACTGGCCGGTTTTCCATTGGTTGACGTAAAGGTTTCTCTATACGACGGCTCCTACCATGAAGTGGATTCCTCGGAAATGGCATTTAAGATTGCCGGTTCCATGGGCTTTAAAGAGGGTGCCAGAAAGGCAAAACCTGTACTGCTTGAGCCCATTATGAAAGTGGAAGTGGTAACGCCTGAGGAATACATGGGCGATGTAATGGGCGACCTGAACAGGCGTCGAGGCATTGTGCAAGGAATGGAAGACGGGCCTTCCGGCAAGATTGTTAAAGCCGAAGTGCCTTTGGGCGAAATGTTCGGTTATGCCACCGATTTGCGCTCCGCGACGCAGGGCCGTGCAAGTTATAGCATGGAGTTTGCGAAATACGCAGAGGCGCCGATGAGCATAGCTGATGCAGTGATTAAAAAAGTATCGTAATTGATTTGAATTGAGAGGGTAGACACCGTGTCCAAGGAAAAATTTCAACGCAATAAACCCCACGTGAACGTGGGCACAATTGGTCACGTCGACCACGGTAAAACGACACTGACAGCGGCGATTACGAAGGTAATGGCCGAGAAGCATGGTGGTGAGTTCAAAGACTACGCCAACATTGACAGTGCGCCGGAAGAACGTGCCCGTGGTATCACGATTGCGACCGCGCACGTGGAATACGAAAGTGACGCCCGTCACTACGCCCACGTCGACTGCCCCGGCCACGCAGACTATGTGAAGAACATGATTACCGGTGCGGCGCAGATGGATGGCGCGATCCTGGTCTGTTCTGCGGCTGACGGCCCGATGCCGCAGACACGTGAACACATTCTGCTGTCCCGTCAGGTAGGTGTGCCGTACATTGTTGTGTTCCTGAACAAGGCCGACATGGTGGATGACGCCGAACTGCTGGAACTGGTGGAGATGGAAGTGCGTGAACTGCTTTCCTCTTATGACTTCCCGGGTGACGACATTCCGGTGGTGACCGGTTCTGCGCTGAAAGCGCTGGAAGGTGACACCTCTGAGATTGGCACGCAGGCGATTGAAAAGCTGGTTGCGGCAATGGACAGTTACTTCCCGGAACCCGAACGTGCGATAGACGGCACGTTCCTGATGCCGATCGAAGACGTTTTCTCGATTTCAGGTCGTGGTACGGTTGTGACCGGTCGTATTGAGCGCGGCATCGTGAAGGTGGGTGATACCGTCGAAATCGTTGGTATCAAAGACACCACCTCCACCACCGTAACGGGTGTTGAAATGTTCCGCAAGCTGCTTGACCAGGGTCAGGCGGGTGACAACGTGGGCGTCCTGCTGCGTGGTACCAAGCGTGAAGAAGTTGAACGTGGTCAGGTGCTGTGCAAGCCGGGTTCCATCAAGCCGCACACCAAGTTTGAAGCGGAAGTGTACGTATTGAGCAAGGACGAAGGTGGCCGTCATACCCCGTTCTTCAATGGATATCGTCCGCAGTTCTACTTCCGTACGACAGACGTCACCGGTGCGTGCGACCTGCCGGAAGGAACAGAAATGGTGATGCCGGGTGACAACGTGAAGATGACCGTTTCGTTGATTGCCCCGATCGCGATGGAAGAAGGTCTGCGTTTTGCGATTCGTGAAGGCGGTCGTACTGTTGGCGCCGGCGTTGTTGCGAAGATTATTGAGTAAATAAAACATGGCTAAAAATCAGAACATTCGTATTCGTCTTAAAGCCTTCGATCATCGCCTGATTGATCAGTCGGCCAAAGAGATCGTGGAAACCGCCAAGCGCACTGGTGCGCAGGTAAAAGGCCCGATTCCGCTGCCGACCAAGATGGAACGCTTTACCGTATTGATTTCTCCGCACGTTAACAAGGATGCGCGTGATCAGTATGAATTGCGTACTCACAAGCGGTTGATGGATATTGTTGATCCCACTGACAAGACAGTGGATGCATTGATGAAGCTGGACCTGGCCGCTGGCGTTGATGTTCAGATTAAGTTGCAATAATTAAGGAGCTGAAGCCAGATAGTTGGTGACAGTCACTGGAGAGAACGATGGCAATCGGTTTAGTAGGTAGGAAGGTCGGCATGACCCGTGTCTTCACAGATGAAGGTGCATCATTGCCTGTTACCGTGATTGAGGTTGAACCAAATCGCGTTACCGTCCTTAAGAATATCGAAAATGACGGGTATCGCGCGGTACAGGTTACAACCGGTACTCGCAAGTCCAATCGCATCAGCAAGCCAGAGGCCGGGCATTTTGCCAAGGTGGGTATTGAAGCTGGTCGTGGTTTGTGGGAATTCCGTCTGGATGACGGTGAAGGTGAAGAATTGAGCACCGGCAGCGAAATCAAGGTTGATATTTTTGAAGCCGGACAGAAGATTGATGTGACTGGAACCAGCATTGGTAAAGGTTTTGCGGGTAACGTAAAACGTAATAATTTCCGTATGCAGGATGCCACGCATGGTAACTCGCTGTCGCATCGTGCCCCGGGTTCGATTGGTCAAAACCAGACGCCGGGTCGCGTTTTTAAAGGCAAGCGAATGGCCGGTCATATGGGTAATGTAAAGTGCACGTCCCAGAACCTGGAGATCGTCCGCATTGACAGCGAGCGTAATCTGTTATTGGTCAAGGGAGCGGTGCCGGGCGCCAAAGGCAGCGATGTAATCGTTCGTCCTTCGGTAAAAGCGCGCTAAGAGGTTAAGTGATGGAACTGAAGCTAACAACTGCCAATGGCCAGGCATCAAAAAAAGGTCTGGAAGTTGCCGATCTGGCTTTCGGCGCAGAATTTAACGAAGGTCTGGTACACCAGGTGGTTACCGCGTATCTGGCCGGTGGCCGAGCAGGTACCCGTGCCCACAAAAATCGCGCAGCAGTTCGCGGCGGTGGTGCAAAACCATGGCGACAAAAGGGTACAGGACGCGCGCGTTCTGGTACAATTCGCAGCCCGCTGTGGCGGACAGGTGGCAAGACCTTTGCGGCAAAGCCGCAGGACTGGTCACAGAAAGTGAATCGTAAAATGTACCGTGCCGCCATGCGCTCGATTTTGTCAGAACTGGTGCGCCAGGATCGACTGATCGTGCTGGATGACTTTGCGGTAGAGCAGCCCAAAACCAAAATGCTGGTTGGTCAGCTCAAAACACTCGGTCTGGACAATGTCCTGATTGTGACTGAGAAAATGGAAGAAAATCTTTATCTTGCCGCTCGCAACCTGCATCAGGTCGGCTTGAGCGAGGCAGGTGCAGTTGATCCGGTTAATCTGGTTCGTTTTGATAAGGTTCTGGCTACAGTGCCGGCTATCAAGAAACTTGAGGAGAGTTTGGCATGAGTAATCAGGAACGCTTAATGAAAGTGCTGTTGGGTCCTCATATTTCAGAAAAGGCGCACCAGGTTGCCGATCAGTGCAATCAGGTTGTGTTTAAAGTGGCTCCCGATGCAACCAAGCCGGAGATCAAAAAGGCCGTTGAATTGTTGCTGAAGGTTGATGTTGAGTCTGTTCAGGTGACCAACGTGAACGGTAAAACCAAGCGCAGCCGCTTTGCAATGGGCAAACGTAAAAACTGGCGCAAGGCATATGTTCGCATTAAAGCCGGCCAGGACATCAATTTTATGGGTGCAGAGTAATATCTGACGGAAGAGTATTATGGCTATAGTTAAGGCAAAACCAACATCCGCCGGGCGCAGATTTGTAGTTCGTCCAAGCACAGAAGGTCTGCATAAAGGCAAACCTTTTGCGGGTCTGACTGAGAAGAAGTCAAAGAACGGTGGTCGCAACAATATGGGGCGTATTACTACGCGTCATAAGGGTGGCGGCCATAAACAGCACTACCGCGTTATTGATTTTAAACGCAATAAGGATGAGATTCCGGGTAAGGTTGAGCGTATTGAATACGATCCCAACCGCAGCGCCAATATTGCGTTGATGCTGTATGCCGATGGTGAACGCAGATATATCGTTGCACCGAAAGGGTTGCAGGCTGGTGACGAAGTACTGTCCGGTAAATATGCGCCGATTAAGGTCGGGAATTGTCTGCCGTTGCGCAATATCCCGGTAGGTACTCAGGTCCACTGCATTGAAATGCGTCCCGGTAAAGGTGCGCAAATCGCACGCAGTGCCGGTACATCAGTGCAATTGATCGCTCGTGAAGGTATTTATGCGACATTGCGCTTGCGTTCCGGTGAAATGCGCAAGGTTCATGTCGATTGCCGTGCAACTATCGGTGAAGTGAGTAATAGTGAACACAACCTGCGGAAGCTCGGCAAGGCCGGTGCCACACGCTGGCGCGGTGTTCGTCCAACTGTTCGTGGTGTTGCGATGAACCCGGTTGATCATCCGCATGGTGGTGGTGAAGGCCGTACTTCAGGTGGTCGTCACCCGGTTACACCCTGGGGGGTTCCGACCAAGGGTTACAAAACCCGCAAGAACAAGCGTACTGATAAACTGATTGTACGTCGTCGTAACAAGAAGTAAGCAGATTAAATAGAGAGTAAAGAGCCGTGGCACGTTCAATTAGAAAAGGTCCATTTGTCGACCTGCACCTGGTTAAGAAAGTACAGGATGCCAGAGACAGCAATACGAAAAAGCCGATCAAGACCTGGTCGCGTCGTTCCATGATCATCCCTGACATGATTGGCCTGACTATTGCGGTACATAATGGTCGTATGCATGTACCGGTACTGGTTACCGAAAACATGATTGGTCATAAGCTCGGCGAGTTTGCTCCCACCCGCGCCTACAAGGGGCATGTGGCGGACAAGAAAGCCAAATAAAGGGTAAAGATGATGGAAGTTGCAGCGCGATTAAAACATGCACGTATCTCACCGCAGAAATGCCGTCTGGTAGCAGATCAGGTTCGCGGATTACCGGTTGAACGTGCCCTGGAAATTCTGGCGTTTAGTTCCAAAAAAGCCGCCGGAATTATCAAAAAAGTATTGGAGTCAGCTATTGCAAATGCTGAACATAATGAAGGTGCCGATATTGATGAGCTGAAGGTGAAGACCATCTTCGTTGATCAGGGCCCTACAATGCGTCGGTGGCGTCCGCGAGCAAAGGGACGTGTTAACCATATTATTAAACGTACCAGTCACATTACTGTGATGGTCGGCGAAAAGTAAGAGAGAGACTGGCATGGGTCAGAAAGTACATCCAATAGGTATTCGTCTCGGTATTGTCAAGGACTACACATCAAAGTGGTATGCCGACAACCGTGATTACGCGAATTTCCTCAATAGTGATTTGACAGTACGTGCGTTCCTGAAAAAGAAGCTGGCTCAGGCCTCTGTCAGTCGCATTCAGATTGAACGAACCGCAGGCAGCGCGAATATTACTGTATTTACCGCTCGTCCGGGTTTGGTCATCGGCAAGAAGGGTGAGGATATCGAGCGCCTGCGCCATGAAGTGACCCAGATGATGGGTTTGCCCAAGGTACATATCAATATCGAAGAGATTCGTAAACCTGAATTGGATGCACAGCTGGTAGCTGAAGGTATTGCGCAACAGCTGGAACGACGTATTATGTTCCGCCGTGCCATGAAACGTGCCGTAGGCAATACGATGCGGCTTGGTGCTCAAGGTGTAAAAGTAAATGTATCCGGTCGTTTGAATGGTGCGGAAATTGCCCGTGCCGAGTGGTATCGCGAAGGTCGTGTGCCTCTCCATACACTGCGCGCTGATATTGATTATGGCTTTGCTGAAGCCTCCACAACTTACGGCATCATTGGTGTGAAAGTTTGGATTTTCAAAGGCGAAATTATTGGCATGCAGGAAGAGGAAGATACTACTTCCGGCAAAAACAGTGCAGCCGGTTAAGCAGAGGATTGATTAGCAATGTTACAACCAAAACGTACAAAGTTTCGTAAGCAGCAGAAAGGCCGCAACCGCGGGCTTGCTGTTCGTGGCAGTAAGGTCAGCTTTGGCGAATATGGTCTGAAAGCAACAGGCCGTGGCCGCTTAACCGCTCGTCAGATCGAGGCTGCTCGTCGTGCGATGACCCGTCATGTTAAACGTGGTGGCAAGATATGGATCCGCGTATTTCCTGACAAGCCGATTACGCAGAAACCATTAGAAGTTCGTCAGGGTAAAGGTAAGGGTAACGTGGAATATTGGGTTGCCCAGATTCAGCCGGGACGTATGCTCTATGAAATGGAAGGTGTGTCTGAGGAAATTGCGCGTGAAGCGTTCAAGCTTGCTGCTGCCAAATTACCGATTGCAACCACCTTTGTAATACGGACGGTGATGTAATGAAAGTGAATGAATTACGAAACAAGAGCGTTGAAGAGCTCAATAAAGAATTGCTGGGCGAACTGGAAGCTCAGTTTAATCTGCGTATGCAGCGTGGTGCAGGTCAGTTGTCCCGTCCGCACCAGATGCAGGAAGTTCGCAGAAATATTGCACGTATCAAAACTGTGCTGAAAGAGAAAGCAGGTAACGCATAATGAGCGAGCAGAAGACAGAACGTACGCTGATGGGTCGTGTTGTCAGCAACAAAATGAACAAGAGTATTACCGTATTGGTAGAACGTCGTGTTAAGCATCCGGTATATGGCAAGTATGTCCGCCGTTCCACCAAACTGCATGCGCATGACGAAAATAACGATTGCAACATGGGCGATACAGTAACCATTAAAGAGTGTCGCCCGCTGTCCAAGACCAAGTCCTGGACGCTGGTTTCAGTTGTTGAGCGCGCCACAGAGGCATAGTCCAGGTTTATATTTTAAGGAATTGCGGAGTCCGTCATGATTCAGATGCAGACAATGCTAGACGTTGCAGATAATAGCGGTGCGCGTCGGGTTCAGTGTATTAAGGTGCTTGGCGGTTCCAAGCGTCGCTATGCGGGTATTGGTGATGTTATCAAGGTCAGCGTAAAGGAAGCGATTCCTCGTGGCCGTGTTAAGAAAGGTGACGTTTTCAATGCGGTCGTTGTACGTACCAGGAAAGGCGTGCGTCGCCCCGACGGATCGTTGATCCGTTTTGACGGCAATGCTGCTGTACTGTTGAATAACCAGTTACAGCCGATAGGTACGCGTATTTTCGGACCAGTCACACGTGAGCTGCGTAGCGAAAACTTTATGAAAATTATTTCATTGGCGCCAGAAGTGTTATAAGGCGAGGATTTGGAAATGAAAAAGATCAAGAAAGGTGACAGCGTCGTCGTTCTTACCGGTAAAGACAAGGGTAAGACCGGGAATGTTGTCCGTGTAATTGATGAGGATGACCGCGTCGTCGTGGAAAACATCAATATTGCCAAAAAACACCAGCGTGGAAATCCCAACGCAGGCGTTCCCGGGGGTATTGTCGACCGTGAAATGCCGGTTCATATTTCCAATGTTGCCCTGGTTAATCCGACAACCGGAAAGGCTGATCGCGTCGGAATCAAGGTTCTGGAAGACGGTCGCAAGGTGCGTTATTTCAAATCCAACGGCGAAGTGCTTGACGCCTGATTGGTTATAGTGAACACAGGTAACAGAAAATGAGCAGGTTACAAGAGTTTTATAGAGAAAATGTCATCAAGCAATTGATGGACAAGTTTGGATACAAGAGTGTCATGGAAGTACCGCGTATTACCAAAATCACGCTGAATATGGGTGTTGGTGAAGCGGTTGGTGACAAAAAGATCATGGAACATGCTGTTTCGGATATGACCAAAATTGCCGGTCAAAGGCCTGTTGTCAATAAGGCTCGTAAATCGGTCGCAGGTTTCAAAATCCGTGAAGGCTGGCCGATCGGGTGTAAGGTTACGCTGCGTCGTGAGCGTATGTATGAATTCCTTGATCGTCTGGTTAGTATTTCGATTCCGCGTATTCGTGATTTTCGTGGACTCAATCCAAAATCATTTGACGGTCGTGGTAATTACAGTATGGGTGTGCATGAGCAGATCATTTTCCCGGAAATCGATTACGATAAAATTGACATGATCCGGGGTCTGGATATCACTATTACTACAACAGCCAAGACTGATGAGGAAGGTCGCGCTTTACTTGAAGCGTTTAACTTTCCTTTGAAAGGCAAGAATTAAGAGGCGAGGTTATGGCTAAGATTTCAATGATTGAACGTGAAAAGAAACGCATCAAGACTGTGAAGAAATTCGCTGACAAGCGTTCTGCGCTCAAGGCTGCTGTGAAAAACCCAAATCTGGGTTATGAAGAGCGTATGGAAGCGCAACGCAAACTGCAGCAGTTGCCTCGCGATGCCAGTCCGTCTCGTATACAGCGTCGGTGTCGTGTGACTGGTCGTCCACATGCCGTGTATCGTAAATTCGGACTGTGCCGCAACAAGCTGCGTGAAGCCGCCATGCGCGGTGATGTTCCAGGTCTGCACAAGGCCAGTTGGTAAGCGGACTGGGAACAAGAGAGGAGATTCAGATTATGATGACTGACCCAATAGCTGATATGTTGACCCGCATCCGCAATGGACTGGCTGCCGGCAAGACATCAGTCGTTATTCCCTTTTCCAAGCAGAAGCAGGCTATTGCCGTTGTGCTTAAGGATGAAGGTTATATTGTAGATTTTTCCAGACAGGATGAGGATTCTAAGCCTGCGCTGAATATTGAGCTGAAATATTACCAGGGTAAACCGGTTATTGAGCAGATCAAGCGCATCAGCCGTCCTGGCCTGCGAATCTATAAAGGTAAGGACGAACTGCCGACGATTATGGGCGGTTTGGGTATTGCAATTATTTCCACCTCTGCCGGTGTGATGACTGAGCGTGCTGCACGCAAGGCTGGTCACGGCGGTGAGGTGCTGTGTTACGTACAGTAAAGGAGTAGTGACATGGCAAGAATTACCCCGATTTCTATTCCGAGTGGTGTGCAGGTTTCAATCAGTGAACAGCATATCAGCGTGAAGGGCAGCAAAGGTGCAATGGAACACCATGTTCATCCTCTGGTTGAAGTATCCCAGCAGGATAATGAGCTGGTCTTCAAGCCGCGTGCAGAACAAATGGGCGCTATTGCCCAAACCGGTACGGCTCGCGCTGTAGTTCGTAATATGCTGACTGGTGTGAGTGAAGGTTTCCAAAAGAAACTGGAGCTGGTTGGTGTAGGTTATCGTGCTCAGGCACAGGGTAAGGTTTTAAACCTGACTCTCGGTTTTTCACATCCGGTTGCATACCCGGTTCCGGAAGGTGTGACTATTGAAACCCCGAGTCAGACTGAAGTACTTATCAAGGGCATCGACAAGCAGAAGGTCGGACAGGTAGCTGCCGAAATTCGTGCTTATCGTCCGCCGGAACCCTACAAGGGCAAGGGCGTTAAATATTCGGATGAGCATATCATCCGTAAAGAAGCCAAGAAGAAATAAAGGCAGGATTTGTCAATGGACAAGAAGATTACACGTATTCGTCGGGCAAAACGTACCAGAGCGAAGATTCAGGAACTGGGTGTATACCGTCTGTGTGTGCATCGTACTCCTCGTCACATTTATGCTCAGGTTATTGCGCCAGGCAGTGAAAAAGTTCTTGCTGCCGCATCAACCGTACAGGCTGATGTGAAGCAGGGGCTGAAATATACTGGTAATGCAGATGCCGCCGCCAAGGTTGGCAAGCTGATTGCTGAAAAGGCCAAGGCCGCCGGCGTAACTCGCGTTGCGTTTGATCGGTCCGGATTTAAGTATCATGGTCGTGTGAAAGCATTGGCTGATGCAGCACGCGAAGCTGGTTTGGAATTCTAAATATATAAGGTTGCGCTATGGCAGGTTTTGAAGATACACAGAGTGCAGATGGGTTGCAGGAACGTCTGGTTGGGATTCGCCGCGTTGCCAAAGTAGTCAAAGGCGGCCGGATTTTCGGTTTTTCTGCATTGACTGTAGTTGGTGATGGCAATGGTCGTGTTGGTGTTGGGCGTGGCAAGGCGCGTGAAGTGCCGGTCGCTATACAAAAGGCGATGGAAAGCGCACGTAAAAACATGAAGACTGTGCCTCTGGTAAATGGAACTCTGCAGTATCCGATTGTCGCTGAACACGGAGCTGCCAAAGTTTTTATGCAGCCTGCCTCTGAAGGTACCGGAGTTATTGCCGGTGGTCCGATGCGCGCTGTGTTTGATGTTGTCGGCGTCCATAACGTACTGGCCAAATGTATTGGCAGCAGCAACCCTATCAATGTTGTAAATGCAACAATTAAAGGTTTGGCTGCGATGTCTTCACCCGAGGATGTTGCTGCCAAACGCGGTAAGACAGTTAAAGAAATAATGGAATAAAACCATGGCAAGCAAAAAGACAGTCAAGGTAACCCTTACCCGCAGCACAAATGGCCGCCTGGCCTCGCATAAGGCATGTGCTATCGGTTTGGGCCTGCGTCGCATGCACCATACTGTTGAGGTGGAAGATACCCCGTCAGTGCGCGGCATGATTAATAAAATCTCCTATATGGTATCTGTTGAGGAGAACTAAACCATGTATTTAAACACTATTAAGCCTGCTAAAGGTGCAAAAAGCGCCGCCAAGCGACTCGGTCGTGGTATCGGCTCCGGTTTCGGCAAAACAGCGGGTCGCGGTCATAAAGGTCAGAAATCACGTGCCGGTGGATTCCACAAGGTCGGATTTGAGGGTGGTCAGATGCCTTTGCATCGCCGTCTGCCCAAAGTCGGCTTTAGTTCACGGATGGCCCGTGCAACCGCTGAAGTACGTTTGCATGAGTTAAACACAGTCGACGCCGATGTGATTGATTTGGATGTGCTGAAAGCGGCTAATTTAATCAGCCGTAATATCAAGCGCGCCCGTGTGATGCTCGCCGGCAAGCTGGACAAGAAAGTTACCCTTAAGGGTATTTCGGTCACGAAAGGTGCCCGCCAGGCGATTGAAGCTGCCGGCGGAAAAGTCGAGGAATAATGGGGCAATCACGCGCAGCTGTAGCCGAAGCGATGGCCTCCGGTCGTTTGACCGAGTTGCGGCATCGAATTTTCTTCGTCATTGGGGCATTGCTTGTATTCCGGGTTGGCTCATTTATAACCGTACCCGGGATCGACCCACAGACTTTGGCGCAGATGTTTCAGTCACAGCGAGATACCATTCTTGGCATGTTTAACATGTTCGGTGGTGGCGCGCTGGAACGGTTGTCATTGTTTGCCTTGGGTATCATGCCGTATATTTCGGCGTCGATTATTATCCAGTTGTTGACCAAAGTGCATCCGAAACTGGAGCAGCTGAGCAAGGAAGGGGCTGCCGGTCGTCGCAAGATTACACAGTATACGCGTATTGGCACGCTTGGACTGGCTACGTTTCAGGCGCTTGGTGTTGCAGTAGCCCTGTCACGACAGGAAGGTCTGGTGATTATTGATCACAACACCTTCTATTTTACGACAGTGATTACATTGGTTACCGGTACCATGTTCCTCATGTGGTTGGGTGAACAGGTTACTGAGCGTGGTATTGGCAACGGTATCTCAATGATCATTTTTGCCGGTATCGTAGCGGGACTGCCACAAGCGCTTGCGAGTGTTATGGAACAAGGTTCTTCAGGGCAGATGAGCCACGCATTTATTCTGTTGTTGTTTTTATTGAGTCTGGCGGTTATCGCATTTGTGATATTTATGGAACGCGGTCAGCGCCGGATTACTGTACACTATGCAAAACGCCAGCAGGGACGTAAATTAATGCAGGCGCAGTCTACGCATTTGCCTCTGAAAATTAATATGGCAGGCGTAATTCCACCGATTTTTGCTTCTGCGATAATCCTGTTCCCGGCTACGATAGCCGGCTGGTTTGGTGGTGCGGCTGATGGCCCGGGTATTGGCTGGTTGCAGGATGTTGCAGCAAAACTGTCACCCGGGCAGCCAATATATGTAATGTTGTATGCAGCTGCGATTATTTTCTTCTGTTTTTTCTATACGGCGTTGATGTTCAATCCGAAAGAAACGGCAGATAACCTGAAGCGGTCAGGTGCATTTATTCCTGGAATTCGACCCGGGGAGCAGACGGCTCGCCATATT
Source organism: Gammaproteobacteria bacterium (assembly GCA_029880855.1). Taxonomy (GTDB): domain Bacteria; phylum Pseudomonadota; class Gammaproteobacteria; order UBA6429; family Thiohalophilaceae; genus JAOUNS01. Next base: position 421,912 of record JAOUNS010000002.1, on the reverse strand, counting down.
GACACGATATTGGGCCGTTTAACATTTGTGGGTGCAGTCTACATTACCGCGGTATGTTTATTGCCCGAAATTTTGATATTGAACTGGAATGTGCCTTTTTACTTTGGCGGAACGTCGTTACTTATTATTGTAGTCGTGGTAATGGACTTTATGTCACAGGTGCAGGCACATATGATGTCGCACCAGTATGAAGGTTTGATGAAGAAGGCCAACCTCAAGGGGCATGGCCGGAGTGGCCTGGGGCGCTAGGCAAGCGATTATTTGGAGTTTGGCATGAAAGTACGTGCATCTGTTAAAAAACTGTGTCGTGAATGCAAAATCATTCGCCGTAATGGTGTAGTGCGGGTAATTTGCAAGGATCCGCGCCACAAACAACGACAGGGTTAATAGCCATAAGGTTATAAGGGGTTCTGTTGCCGGGATTTTTCCACTGTAAAGTGCGGGAAGTCTTGCGGGGACAGGCGGTTATCAGTAGAATTGCCCGTTTCATGCGCTCTGCGCGTGAGTGGGTTTGATTTGTGTTTAGGAGTGGCTAGATGGCCCGTATAGCAGGTATCAACATACCGGTAAACAAGCATACAGTGATTGCTCTGACGTCGATCTATGGCATCGGGCGCACCAGGGCGCAGGAAATCTGTCAGGCTGCGGGCATTGCCCCAACCACCAAAGTCAAGGATTTGGCTGAGCCTGAGGTGGAAACTCTGCGTAATGAAGTGGCCAAATTCACTGTTGAAGGTGATTTGCGCCGTGAAGTTTCCATGAATATCAAGCGCTTGATGGATATGGGTTGCTACCGTGGTATCCGTCATCGCCGTGGACTGCCGGTGCGTGGTCAACGTACAAAAACGAATGCTCGTACTCGCAAGGGTCCGCGCAAAATGATCAAAAAATAGTATTTAACGAGTACAGGTTTAACTGATTATGGCAAGCAAGAGTGCACGTACGCGCAAGAAGGTAAAACGTGACGTATCGGATGGTATCGCGTTCATCCACGCATCATTTAATAATACCATCGTAACCATTACTGACCGCCAGGGGAACGCTCTGTGCTGGGCGACTGCTGGTGGTTCCGGTTTCCGTGGTTCTCGTAAAAGCACCCCTTTTGCAGCTCAGGTTGCTGCAGAGCGTGCCGGCGAAATGGCGCAGGAATACGGCATGAAAAACCTTGAAGTTTGCGTCAAGGGTCCGGGTCCGGGTCGTGAATCCGCCGTTCGTGCATTGAATGCCAAGGGATTTCGTATTACCAGCATTTCTGACGTGACGCCAATTCCGCACAACGGTTGTCGTCCACCCAAGAAGCGTCGCGTTTAAGTCAGGAGAAGAACATTGGCTAGATATATCGGACCAAAATGTCGTCAGTGTCGCCGTGAAGGCGAAAAACTGTTTTTGAAAGGCGAAAAATGTTTCGGCAGCAAGTGTGCCATTGAAACACGCCCAACTGCGCCGGGTATGCATGGGCAGAAACGTGGTCGTTTGTCTGATTACGCCGCCCAGTTGCGTGAAAAGCAGAAACTGCGCCGTATCTACGGTATTCTGGAGCGCCAGTTCCGCAGTTACTATAAAGAAGCGGATCGCCGTAAAGGTTCTACAGGTGAAAACCTGCTGCAATTACTGGAGTCCCGTCTGGATAACGTGGTTTACCGTATGGGCTTCGGTGCCTCTCGCTCTGAATCACGCCAGCTGGTTCGTCACAAGGCCGTTACGGTTAACGGTCGCATTGTCACCATTCCGTCAATGCAGATTCATGCCGGTGATGTAATCAAGGTAAATGAAGCCGCTGCCGGCCAATTACGCATCAAAGGTGCGATGGATATGGCTCAACAGCGCGGAATATCTGAATGGCTGGAAGTTGATGCCAAGAAGCTCGAAGGTACATTCAAGAATGCACCTGAACGCAGTGAATTACCGACAGACATCAATGAACACCTGGTAGTGGAATTGTACTCCAAGTAATCCCGGTGGCTTGTAAGCGGTTTTTTACGGAATAATCTGAATAACATAAGAGGGCTTTTATGCAGGGCTCAGTAGCTGACTTTCTGAAACCACGTATTGTTGACGTCCAGCAGGTCACCGACACACGTGCGCGTGTTGTCCTTGAACCTCTGGAGCGGGGTTTCGGGCACACACTTGGTAATGCGTTACGACGTATCCTTCTGTCTTCAATGACCGGTGCTGCCGTGGTTGAAGCGGAAATCGAAGGAGTGTTGCACGAGTACACAACAATTGAAGGTGTTCAGGAAGACGTTGTCGACATCCTGCTCAACCTGAAAGGGGTCGCGATTCGGTTGCACAATGCCGATTCTGCGAAATTGACTCTGAACAAAAAAGGTCCTGGTGCTGTCACAGCGGCTGATATTACTACCGACCATAATGTTGAGATCGTTAATCCAGAGCATGTGATTGCCAACCTGACCAAGTCAGGTGAACTGAACATGACCCTGAAGATATCTTCAGGTCGCGGTTATCAACCGGCCAGCGTTCGCGCTCTGGGTGAGGAAGATGATGATCGACCGATCGGTCGTTTGGTGCTGGATGCCAGCTTCAGTCCGATTCAACGTGTGGCATATGTTGTCGATAGTGCCCGTGTTGAACAGCGCACTGACCTGGATAAACTGATTATTGACCTGCAGACCAATGGCACAATCGATCCTGAAGAGGCGATTCGTACAGCGGCGACAATTCTGCAAGACCAATTGTCAGCCTTTGTTGATTTGTCCGGCAAGGAAGAGGTTGAGTCAGCGACGGAAGAACCTGAAGTTGATCCGATTCTGTTGCGTCCGGTTGATGACCTTGAGTTGACTGTACGCTCGGCAAACTGCCTGAAGGCTGAACAGATCTATTACATTGGTGACTTGATTCAACGTACTGAAGTTGAATTGCTCAAGACACCAAACCTTGGCAAGAAGTCTCTGACTGAAATCAAGGACGTCCTGGCATCCCGTGGTTTATCCCTGGGTATGCGCCTGGAAAACTGGCCCCCCGCCAGCCTGAGAGAAAAAAACGAGAGTGCAGCCTGATCGCTGGACTGGTATGAAGACAGGAATTTGAAGGTAAAGAACCATGCGTCATCGTCATAGTGGCCGTAAATTAAATCGTAACAGCAGTCATCGTAAAGCGATGTTTCGTAATATGGCGGCTTCCCTGCTGGAGCATGAATTGATCCGCACAACCTTGCCAAAGGCCAAGGAACTGCGCCGTGTCGCAGAGCCCTTGATTACGCTGGCCAAGCAAGACAGCGTTGCCAATCGCCGACTGGCTTTTTCACGCCTGCGTGATCGTGGTGTTGTCACCAAGCTCTTTAATGAACTTGGCCCACACTATCAGGCTCGTCCCGGCGGTTACCTGCGTATTTTGAAATGTGGTTTCCGTGCAGGCGATAACGCCCCGATGGCAATTGTTGAACTGGTTGACCGTTCATCTGTTTCGGACAAGGCTGACAGCAGCGAAGCATAAACACTTTCTGTTGTTTTCATTACAAAAGCCGGGCAAGCCCGGCTTTTGTTTGCCTAAAAGTTTTATTAGAGACTATGATTGTACGTAACTGACATAAACATACCGTACAGGATCCCGTTTCAGTATGATCATCCTCTACACTGATTTTGGTTGGCAAGGCCCCTATGTCGGGCAGATCAAGGCGTTATTGCAGGCACAGGCCCCGGATCAGGCCGTTATTGACCTGATGCATGATGCACCGACATATCAACCCAGAGCCGCCGGCTATTTGTTGGCTTCCCTGATCGACAGGTTACCTGAAAAGGCCATTATCATAGGCGTGGTTGATCCCGGTGTGGGTAACCCGGAACGCAAGGCTGTCATGATCGAAGCGGATGGGCGCCGGCTGGTAGGGCCGGATAATGGATTGTTTAACGTCATTGCCAAACGAGCCAGTCAGGTAAAGTGGCGCGATATTCTTTGGCAGCCTGAATATCTTTCCTCCTCATTTCATGGTCGCGATCTGTTCGCCCCGGTGGCAGCCATGCTCAGTAAAGGGGAAATACCGCAGTCGAATGAGGTTCCAGCCACGTCAAGAATCGACCCGCAGCAACCGGATGATCTGGCCGAAATTATTTATATTGATCACTATGGTAACTGCATGACCGGTATTCGGGCCTCACAACTGGATCAGGAGAGTGAAATCGAGGTTGGTAAATACTCTATATCCAAAGCCAGGACCTTCTCTGATGTGCCTCGTGGTCGCGCTTTCTGGTTTGAAAACTCAAATGGACTGGTGGAAATTGCCATTAATATGGGAAATGCTGCGAAGACACTCGATATCGAACCCGGCGACAAGATTGTCATCGCTGATTAGAAAACGAACGTTAATCTGCTGCCTCTCTGTTACTTTTGGCAAGACTGATATCACCATACCAGGCGGTGGCAGACTCACCGGTGTTATCTGTATCGGTCATGATGGCGACACCGGTTATGTTGCCGGGTTTCTCTCCAAATACCTTGAGATAATCCTGATATACATTGCGCCGGACATATCGCCACTTGTTGGTATTGTTATTTCCTGAATCTATCACGATCATCTTCACTCGTGGTGAATAGGCATTATCGACTACAGTGCCCGGTTTGGCCTTGTTGGCCCAGATATAGTTAATGACTGCCAGTGGCGGTGGTTCATTGCGTAACATGCGGTATAAGCGGTATTTGACTTTTTCCATGCCGGTCAGTCTGTTCGCATCATAATGGAAAGACACATAGATTCGCGCTGCATAATCATCACCTTGCTTGGTGTAGACATCGCCCTTTTTCAGGATGTTGGATATTTTCCAGCGCCATTCAAGTGAGGGATATTGTGCCGGGTCGATGTTGACTTTGCGATACAGGCCGGATGCCGCGTTGTGGCTGACTGCCTTGACAACACTGTGGTTGAGTTTATTGTCCTGTAACAAAAAATAGGCGGTATGGTTTTCAATGCCGGGAAATTGCAAGGGCGTCCAGCCTGTCGGCGTAATGGTTTGTGGATCCTGCCCTGAGAATTTTCCAATATGTATTATCGGCTCTAGTGATGTTATATTTTCCGCACCGGCCGGATGAAATATCAACGAAGAAAAAACTATGCAGGCTGTGAGAGATTTATACCACATTGAAAAATGCCCTGTAATATAGTCGGCACAATGCCGATTAACAGTGTAGGATAAAGACTCATCGGCTGGGGTGGATAGCGTGGCATATTTGTTAAATGTTATGGAAATGTGATGAACAGTTCGCTGCGTCGCTATGCCTGGTTATGGACAATCTGGATCACTCTGGCGGTATATTTACTGTTTTTTATCAAACAGGATTATTACAGTTCCCGCTCGGCACAGGCCGTCTGGGATCTGGGCCACTTTGTCATTTTCTTTATCTTCGTCAGTTTGGTCTGTTTGACCGGTTCGTTGTTTGTCAGGTTAACCGCTCTCAAACAATTTGCAGTGGTGTTTATTCTCATCTTGTTGATTGGTGCCGGTGTTGAATTTGTCCAGTCCGGCATGCATCGATCGGCAAGCCTGGAGGATGTATGGCTGGACTTGCTTGGCGGGATCCTTGCCTGGTTGTTGTTGTCACCATCTTTACGCCACAACACGCACAGTCGTCACTGGTTGAAGGTTATGGCTGTTGTTATTGTGTTCATTGCAGTTTGGCCGACAACTGCCATGTTGTATGACGAGTATCGGGCGGAGCGGACACTGCCGCTGTTAAGCGGTGTGGAAGACAGCCTTGAGTTGACACGTTGGGTCAGTCAATATGAATTGACAATACAACAGGAGGTTAAAAAAGAAGGTTGTTGCGCCTTGAAACTGACCGCCCGCGGCGGTGACTATGTCAGCGCAAAACTACAGTACTTCCCGGACCGCTGGCGGGAATATACAGGCTTGCGGCTGGACATTTATATTCCCGATCCAGAGCCGGTATTGATCGGTATCAGCATATACAACGACCCACGCAATGAAAACCGTTATGTCTGGCCGGGTCTGGCGATGCACCGTTATCCGGTTAAGCCCGGCTGGAATACGCTGGAACTGGCCTATGCTGCACAGATAAACCGTCCATCAACGGCCATGGCCCCGATACGCGGTGTTATTGTCTTTATTGAAAAACCGCGTATCGGCCAGACTATCTATATTGATAATGTACGATTGGTAAAATGAAGGGGATGCTTTCCAATCCGGGTGGCAAGTAACATGCAGTGACAATACAGCGGACAAGAAGAACGTTGCAATTTCTCCGGTGTCCGCTGTGTTGTTTGCCGATTATGTGGTCAGTTTTGTTGTCTCATGCTGATTTCTGAGAGGCGGACAGTTTTTTATTCAACAGGGGCTTCAGGTAGTGTCCGGTATGGGACGCCTTGACCTTGCTGATCTGTTCCGGTGTTCCTTCACAAACAACCGTCCCGCCTTTGTGACCGCCTTCCGGTCCCATATCGATGATCCAGTCAGCGGTTTTGATCACATCCAGATTGTGTTCAATGACAACCAGCGTGTTACCCCGATCCCGCAGGCGATGCAAAACCGCCAATAATTGCTCAATGTCGTGAAAATGCAGACCGGTTGTCGGCTCGTCGAGAATATACAGGGTATTGCCGGTATCACGCTTGGACAGCTCACGGGACAGTTTGACACGCTGTGCCTCGCCGCCGGAGAGCGTGGTGGCATTCTGACCCAGCGTAATATAACTCAGGCCCACATCCATGAGGGTTTGCAGTTTACGTTTCACCACCGGGATGGCATCGAAAAATGTCAGTGCATCTTCAACGGTCATCTCCAGAACTTCATGAATATTCTTGCCCTTGTATTTGATCTCCAGTGTTTCACGGTTGTAACGTTTGCCCCGGCAGACATCACATGGAACATAAATATCAGGCAGAAAGTGCATTTCCACCTTGATGACGCCATCGCCCTGACAGGCTTCACAACGGCCTCCCTTGACATTGAAGCTGAACCGACCGGGTGAGTAACCACGGGAACGGGCTTCCTGACCACCGGCAAACAATTCACGAATCGGTGTAAATAGACCGGTATAGGTAGCCGGATTGGAACGGGGGGTCCGCCCGATGGGACTTTGATCAATATCCACCACCTTGTCGAACTGTTCCAGACCAAGAATGGCTTCACAGGGAGCGGGATCGGTGGAGGCATTGTTCAGTTCGATCGCCGCATGAGCATAGAGCGTGTCGTTGATGAGCGTCGATTTACCGGAACCGGAAACGCCGGTGACGGCAGTCATAACGCCCACCGGTATTTGCACATCAATATTTTTCAGATTGTTGCCGCCGGCCTTTTTAATCTTCAGGACCCGTTTTGGATCGATCGGCGTCCGTGTGTCCGGAATCGCGATCTCTTTTTGGCCGGAAAGATATTGTCCGGTGAGTGAAGCCTTGTTGGCCATGATCTGCTGCGGTGTACCCTGGGCGACGATTTCTCCGCCATGTACACCGGCCCCCGGTCCGATATCGATCACATGATCGGCACTGAGAATGGCTTCCTCATCGTGTTCCACCACAATGACGGTATTCCCCAGATCGCGCAGATAGGTGAGGGTGTTAAGTAACCGGGTGTTATCGCGTTGATGCAGGCCGATAGAGGGTTCGTCGAGAATATACATAACGCCAACCAGACCGGCGCCGATTTGACTGGCCAAGCGAATGCGTTGTGCCTCACCACCTGACAATGTATCGGCACTGCGTTCCAGCGTCAGATAATCCAGGCCGATGTTCACCAGAAAGTCGAGACGCTGACCGATCTCCTTGACGATCTTGGCGGCAATCTCGCCGCGGCGGCCGGGCAGGGTGAGTGAAGTGAAAAACTGATGGGCGAGTCCCACCGGCATGGCGGTGACTTCCGGCAAGGTCTGGTCGGCGACATAGACATGGCGTGCGCTGCGGTTGAGGCGCGTACCCCGGCAGTCCGGGCAGGCCTGATGACTCAGGTACTTGGCCAGTTCATCACGTACCACATTGGATTCCGTGTCTCGATAGCGGCGCTCCATGTTCGGGATAATTCCCTCGAAGGGCTGCAGCTTGCGATATTTGCTGCCGCGATCATTCTTATAAATAAACTCGATCTCTTCTTCGTCGCTGCCATGCAGAATGGTGTGCTGGATTTTCTTCGGCAATTTGTAGAAAGGTTTATCCATGTCGAAACCGTAGTGTTTGGACAGGGAGACCAGCATCTGGTGGTAATAGAGGTTGCGACTGTCCCAGCCACGGATGGCGCCGCCGGCCAGGCCGGCTTCCGGCTGGGTGACAACTCTGGCCGGATCGAAAAACTGGTGTATACCCAGACCATCACAGGTCGGGCAGGCTCCTGCCGGGTTGTTAAACGAGAAGAGCCGGGGTTCCAGCTCTGCCAGTGAGTACCCACATACCGGGCAGGCAAAGCGGGCTGAGAAGACCAGGTCCTTCCTGTTGCCTTCCATGAACGAAATGCGGGCGATGCCGTCGGCCAGATTGACCGCCGTTTCAAAGGAATCGGCCAGCCTTTGCTGGATATCAGGACGGACCTTGAAGCGGTCGACCACCACCTCTATGGTGTGCTTGCGACGCAGGTCCAGTTTGGGGGCATCGTCCAATTCCACCACCTCACCGTCGATCCTGGCCCGGACGTAACCCTCACTGCGTAGTTTCTCCAGGATCTGCTCATGTTCACCCTTGCGCGCTTCGACGACCGGGGCCAGCAGCATAATTTTACTGCCTTCCGGCAGCGCCAGAACCTGATCCACCATCTGACTGATGGTTTGGGCCTCCAGGGTGATATCGTGGTCCGGGCAGCGGGGATCGCCGGCGCGGGCAAACAGCAGGCGCAAGTAGTCATAGATTTCGGTAATCGTACCCACCGTGGAGCGAGGGTTGTGGGAGGTGGACTTCTGTTCGATGGAAATTGCCGGAGAAAGGCCCTCGATGTGGTCCACGTCTGGTTTTTCCATCATGGACAGGAATTGCCTGGCATAGGCCGACAGCGATTCCACATAACGGCGTTGTCCTTCTGCATATATAGTATCGAAGGCGAGTGAGGACTTGCCCGAGCCGGACAGACCTGTGACGACTATGAGTTTGTCGCGGGGTAAATCCAGGTCAATGTTTTTCAGGTTGTGGGTGCGAGCCCCACGAATGTGAATGGTATCCATAACTGCTTTTTGGTTTGTTAGAACAACCTGCTAATATACGCCGCTTGCCGCATGAGTAGCAAAGCGAATTCCGGTAACCAGTACAGTGAATGAAAATCGAATGACAACCGGCGAGCGTCGCGTCGCCCTATCCCTGGTCAGCGTAATATCAGTACGCATGCTGGGGCTTTTTATGATCCTGCCGGTATTTGCTGTCTACGCCCGTGACCTGGAGGGTTACACCGGGTTTCTGGCCGGCGTAGCGATTGGGATTTACGGTCTGACCCAGGGACTTTTCCAGATCCCCATGGGCATGTTGTCTGACCGGTGGGGGCGTAAGCCCATTATTATTACCGGGTTATTGGTCTTTGCATTCGGCAGCGTTGTGGCGGCCATGTCAACGTCTATCTATGGCGTCATCCTTGGACGGGCGTTGCAGGGCATGGGGGCCATATCCAGCGCGGTTATGGCGCTGGCGGCTGATTTGACCCGTGAAGAACAACGTATGAAGATGATGGCCATGATCGGTATGAGTATTGGCGCCTCATTTATGCTGGCGCTGATAATTGGACCGGTACTGCATGGCTGGTTTGGTCTGACCGGCATTTTCTGGATGACAACGGTGCTGGCGCTGGCAGCTATCTTGATTGTCATGTTTCGTGTTCCGACACCTGTCGTGAGCAACCTGAATCGGGATGCCGGTGTAGAGCCGGGCTGGTTTCGCAAGGTGATCAAAGACAGTCAGTTGTTGCGGCTGGATGCAGGGGTGTTGATTCTGCACATGATCATGACAGCCACTTTCATGGCGGTGCCCCGTTTCCTGGATAAACAATTCAATCTTGCACTGACTGACCACTGGCGGGTCTATTTACCGGTCCTGATCCTCTCCATCATTCTGATCCTGCCCTTTATTATCCTGGCCGAACGCAAGCGTATGATGAAGCAGGTGCTGGTTACCTCTGTCATCGTACTCAGTCTGGCCTGTCTTGGCTTGTATCATTGGCACCAGAGTCTGGCCGGCATGGTGATGTTACTGGTGATGTTTTTTGCGGCATTTAACCTGCTGGAGGCCAGCTTGCCGTCTCTGGTGGCCAAAACCGCGCCGGCGGCCCATAAAGGGACCGCGATGGGGGTTTTTTCTTCTTCCCAGTTCATGGGGGCCTTCCTGGGTGGCGCAGGCGGTGGCTGGTTAGGGCAAACCTATGGACTGGAAACGGTTTTTCTGGGGAATGCGGTGCTGGCCGGTCTCTGGCTGTTTATTGCAGTCACAATGCGCCAACCCCGTTATCTCAGCAGCTATACCCTGCAGGTCGGCCGACTGGATGAGGTAAGGGCCAGGGAGCTGGTTTCGGCGCTGACGGCGGTCAAGGGCGTGGCGGAAGCCGTGGTTATCCCGGAAGACGGGGTGGCCTATCTCAAGGTGGACAAGGGCTCTCTGGACCAGGAGGCCTTGTGTGTTTTTTCCGTCAGCTAGAATTTCGGCCTCGTAAATTCGCTGTTGCGCCGTTATGATAGGGCCATCCGAATTTACATATCCAGCAATTAAAGTAGGGGGAATAAAGTAATGGCAAGGGGCGTTAACAAAGTCATTTTGATTGGGAATCTGGGGCGTGATCCCGAAATTCGTTACATGCCCAACGGCGGTGCGGTTGCCAACGTTACAATTGCCACCTCTGAAGTCTGGAAAGACAAAAATACCGGTGAGCAACAGGAAAAGACCGAATGGCATCGTGTCGTGTTTTTCCGCCGTTTGGCTGAGATCGCCGGTGAGTATCTGAAAAAGGGCTCTAAAGTCTATATTGAGGGCAAGCTCCAAACCCGCAAATGGCAGGACAACAACGGACAGGATCGCTATACCACCGAGATACTGGGTAACGAGTTACAAATGCTTGACTCGCGTGGTGCCGGCGGCAGTGGTGGTGGCGGCTATCAGGCTAACAACAATGCCGGTAACGCCGGTAATACCGGCGGCTTTAATGATGGCGGTTATGGCGGTATGCCCGATCCGGTTCCTGCCGGCGATTATGATGATGATATCCCATTCTAAAGAACAATCGGTTTGATAAACCATTCACTATCGCAGAGACGGCCCCTTGTGGGCCGTTTTTCTATGTGATGAAAAAATACCTGAAACACAAATCCTCTTATGCGGATAATGTATTTACAGAGGCAGGATTTAATTCTGCTCGGAACGATACAGATGCAGGCTAACCCAGCATAGGGCGATTGCCGGTAGATATGAGGTCGGAAAATCCACCCACCAGTGATGTGCTCCCACATGACCGCGCAGAGTATCAAAGACATGTACCAGTGCGTGTGCGCTGTAAAACAAGGTAGCGAAGACAGCAACAGGAAAAAGGTATTTGGGTTTTAATAACCCCCACCACAGCGTGACACCAATAGTGAGAAATGAGCAACCGATATCACGGACAAAATGAACATTAAATGTTCCATATTCCGGGACCAGGGCAGGCATATGATCGAACCAGCCGGAAGGAAAGAGTAACATCCAGGCCGCATTTGAGAGTGAACCGGCAGCAACAGCTATCAGGATAAATCGGGCCGTTTTTTCGGAATAATCAGTTTTATTCATATTCTTCCCGGATATGCACGCATGAAGCCCGGACAGTGTAGTGTGTGTATCTTTTTTGAGTCAAGAAACTGTATCTGAATGTTATATAGGCCGGCGTGTCAACAGTGCAGGAACATATGGTTGCACCGTTAACGGTACTGAGATGTTTTCGCAATTTTTTCAACTTATTTCTTGTATCGACAATTTGCATATGCTAAATACAGTAATTATTAAACAGGAATAATTTCTGTTTGCAGAATTTTATAAACAAAACAAACAGGGCGCGGGAATTCGCAGTTTCCCCCCCCTCCAGCGATAAAACAATCTATAACGATGGGGGTGCATTGCATGGTTGCAGTAGCAGGTTCAATCCAGCAAAAACCGGGCTGGATCATTTCTCGAGGGCAGGATCTTGTTTGGTTTCAGGGTTCGGTAATAGCCGGACTGGCATTGTTGGCATTATTTCTTTCGCTGCCTGAACTGAACAGCAGTAATTATTCTGCAGGGCATGCGGCTGTGCTCGTCTTGTTGCTCTGGGGCGTCTTCATTGATGGCACGCATGTTTGGGCAACCTATGCGCGTACCTATTTTGCACCGGATGAACAATCCAAAGCCGGTCTGCCGGGTTCACTTGCCTGGGGGCTGTTGCTGGTCGGTCCCGCCATTGCATTAGTTGATTATGCGACGTTAAATCCAGGGCCGTCGATTCTTGGTCATGCCGGACTATTGTTCAGGTTATTCCTGGCTTTTGCTTATATGTGGGCCTTTTACCATCTTGTGCGTCAGCATTATGGTTTTATGTGCCTCTACCGCCGCAAGGCAGGCGAATATGAGGGACGGCTGGATACCTGGCTTCTGTGGGGTGGCAGCATCTATCCTTATTTGCGTTTCACACTCAGTGACGGTTATCTGAAGAGTGGTTTGCCTCACCCTGTCCCGGTGGAATGGTTTGAACAGGCTCGCACAGCACTGGATGTCGGTTTTGCCGCTTTCCTGTTGGTCTGGCTGGCTTTCTGGATCAAACGGCAGCGGACCCGCCCCACACAATGGGGACCCAAGCATATGCTTTTGTTTATTGTTCTCGGCTTCCAGGCTTTGGTCTTTGCGACACTTGAAAACCTGTTTGCGATTACCGCCACCCTGACTATTTTCCATAATTTTCAGTATCACCGGATTGTCTGGCAGTATGAGAAAGGCCATCAGCGTGTACCAATGGGAAATGTCGTGTTGTATCTCGGCCTCGGCGCATTATTTGGTCTGATGTGGTATGGGCCACGCTTTATGGGCGTTGCCATTGTTGATTCGGACCTGTTGCGCAATATTCTGCTTGGACTTGGCTGGGGGGTTGCTTTCCATCATTACTTTGTGGATTCAAAAATCTGGCGGATCAGGCGAACGCCTGAAGTGACACGAACCCTGGATGCCGGTGCCCACTAAAACGATGTTGAAGCATGAACCCATATGGACAGCGGGGGTTGAATCTCAGGGACAACAATTTCCCGGTGGAAGACACTGCGTTGATACTGTAGTCATTGGTGCGGGGCTGGCCGGGTTGTCTGCCGCCTGGCACATACTGGCAAAACGACCGGAGCAGACATTGCTGGTGCTGGAGGCAGGCCGTATCGGGTCGGGGGCTTCCACCCGCAGCACAGGCATGTTGACACCCGGTATTGGTCAGAATCTGGCGGCGCTGATTAAACGTGTCGGAGTTGAGCAGGCTCGTGGCATGTATAACCAGACGCTGTGGGCCGTGAACTATGCCGGTGAGTTGGCGCAAAAACTCGGTATCGATTGCGAACTCGAGATGGGCGGCCAGTTGATTGTTGCCCACGGAGCGAAAGGCAGTGAGCGCTTGCGAAACCAGGCACAGGCCTTTGCAGAACTCGGGCTGCCACATGAACTGCTTTCTTCAGCTGAGCTGGATCATCTTGTACATCTGAAACATTCCCCCGACGCTACCTGCGACCCTGCAGCGATACGTTTACCGATTGCCGGTACACTGCATCCGGGGCGTATGGTGAATGGACTGGCCCAACAGGTCCTGGATCTGGGCGGCATCATTTACGAACAGGCCAAAGTGACCAATATCAGCAGCGGTCAACCTGCCACTATCACCATCGAAGGCGGCGGCGAGATTGTGGCAAATAAAGTCATTCTTGCCACTTCAGGGAATGCACCTGATTTGGGCATTATGAAAGGCCGGGTTTTGCCGGTCCATTTAAGCGTATTATTGACTGAACCATTGTCTCCTGCGGAGATGCAGGTTCTTGGTTGGCAAGGCCGTGAATGTATTATCGACTCGCGGCGCCTGTTTAATTATTTCCGTTTGACAAAAGATAACCGGATCATCTTTGGCGGCGGATTACCCCGTTATCATTGGGGCGGCAGCACGATGCCGGAGCCGGATAACCCTGAATATCTTGCTGAATTGAGCGCAGAGTTTAGAAACACCATTCCGGATGAAATCGAGTTGAAGGTAGCCCGCAGCTGGAATGGGTTGATTGATTATGTGCTGGATACCATCCCGGCAATCCAGTATCTGCCAAACAAACCGGCAGTTATTCACGTTGGCGGCTGGAGTGGACATGGTGTCGCCCTGACAATAGCGTCAGGTGCCTGGGTCGCTCATCTGGTGAATGAAGGCATACCACCGGAACAATTACCCTGGTTTCGTGCAAACCCGCCCTTTATACCATTTGAGCCTGCGCGATTTATCGGGTTTCAGGCCACCACTCTTGTGATGTCTTTGATGGACAGGGCTTGATGAGTTTTATACAGTCTCGGCCAGGGATATGCCGGCTGAATAACATTATGAAAGATAAGTATAACTGAGGAGTGATGTACAAATGAGTCTAGAGGTAGCTGCTCTCAATCCTGATCTGGGTATGTTACTGGAAATGGTGAATATGAATCGAACCTGGGTTCGCGGTGAGGGAGCACTGTTAACCGATGACAAGGGTCGCACGTTTCTGGATAGCTACTCACAATATGGGGCTGTCGTGCTGGGGCATAACGCGCCGAGCGTGGTAAAGGCAATGACGGATGCCCTCACGCAGAAAATTCCGGCTATGGTCCAACCCTATCGTGCACCCAATGCGGTGGCACTGGCAGAGAAACTGGTGTCTATCGCACCGGAAGGTATACAACACTGTGTCTTCACATCATCGGGTGCAGAGACAGTTGAAGCGGCAATCAAGGTTGTCCGCATCAAGACCGGCAAATCCATTATCCTGTCCTGTACCAAGGCCTATCATGGTAAAACCATGGGGGCGATTGCGGTAACCGGCAAGGGCCATTATCGGGGTAATGAAGAACTGGTTGCGCCGGGCTTTGATCAAATTCCCTATGGCGATGCCCAGGCCCTGGAAGATTATCTGGAAAAGCATGGTGACAATGTTGCCGGATTCTTTCTTGAACCGGTGCAGGGGGAACGCGGTGTCTATGTTCCACCCGTCGGTTATCTGACCAAAGTCAGGGAAATCTGTACCCGCTATGGTGTCGCACTGGTACTGGATGAGATTCAGACCGGCCTGGGTCGTACCGGCCGCATGTTTTGCTGTGAACATGAAGGTGTGTCACCCGATGTAATGTTGCTCTCCAAGGCGTTGGGTGGTGGTTTGGTACCGATTGGCGCCTGCCTGATATCCGGTGAATACTGGGATTCAAGATTTGCTCTGAGCCACTCCTCCACTTTTGCCAATAATAATGTGACCTGTGCGGTTGCCATGGCGGTAGTGGAGACCCTGGAAAAGGAAAACCTGTGCGAGCGGGCTGCTGTGCTGGGTGCTCGCTTGATGAACGGGTTGCAGGATTTGGCGCGTCGTTATCCGAAAGTGATTGCAGAGGTGCGCGGTAAAGGTTTGCTGTGTGCTGTGCAATTCCATGCCGCGACGAAAGATCAGGGGGCTTTCCTCTCCTACATGTCACACCAGAGTCTGCTGGCATATGGTATTGCTTCTGTCCTGGCGGAACTGGAAGGTATTCTGGTGTTGCCGACATTGAACAACGGTAATGTGCTGCGAATTGCGCCGCCATTAATTGTGACTGAAGCGCAGATCGACACAATCCTGAGTGGTTTTGAACGGGTCGTGAAATTGCTCGAAAATAATGAAGTTGATGTTTTCGTCCGCACCATAGGACGGTTGCATGAGCCCCGTGAACCCATTCCGTCACGGATATTGAAACAGGCCAGACCGCTCGATTTTCCACCCAAAGCGCCTGCACCGGCCAATAATCACAGTTATGCCTTTCTGATGCACTACACACGTCTGAAGGATATTCCCACCACTGATCCGGCCTTGAAAAGTCTGTCGCAGGAAGAACTTGAGCGCTACTGCAATTTCATCGCGGACATGCCGCCGGGGGTTGTCTATGAAGCGCCGCTCATTCGTTCGGCAACCGGCGTGGAAGTTAAGGGCTATCTGATTGCTATCGGCATGTTGCCGGATGAGATGTATCGCCGTGGTCGCGGACTGATGGAAAAAGAAATTTCCCGTGCCGTTGATATCGCCAGTAATCTTGGTGTGCGTGTCGTTGGACTGGGCGCCTTTACCTCCGTCTTCAGCCGACGTGGTACAACTGTGGCGGGACGCGTACCGGTGGTGACGACCGGCAACATCCTGACCGCCGCCATGGGCTTTGCCGCTATAGAACGTGTGATGGAAAGGCGCGGCAGATATATCAAGGATGCCGTCGTGGGTGTTGTCGGTGCAAAAGGCTCTATCGGCTCACTTTGCGCAAAATTACTGGCTCGCTCCCAACCGAAAGAGATCGTGCTGGTCGGTAACCCCAACTCAAATATCTCACACCTCGAACAAATCGAGATGGAGATTCGTGAACTGACCCGGTGCCCGGTGAGTATAACCGACAACTTTGATGATCTGGCGAAGTGCGATATCGTCCTCAGCGCCACCTCTTCCAGTCAGCCGGTTCTTGATACAGCGCCGATTAAGAGCGGCGCCATTGTCTGTGACGTGGCCCGCCCACCGGATGCATCGGAAGTATTGCGTGAGCGTCCCGATATTACCGTGATCGATGGCGGGTTGGTTGCATTGCCGGATCCAACCGTGCGTTTCGGTGTTGGTAACATCCAGGGATTCCCGGATGGTATACAGCTGGCTTGCCTGTCTGAAACCATTCTCCTTTCCATGGCCCAGGTAGATCGGGATATGGGCCTGGGTGAAAATGTGACACTGGATGAAGTGGACGAGATTGTTGCATTGGCCAGGAAACACGGCTTCGGTCTTGCCGAGCCGGAAATGGATGAACTGGATTATATGGCAACCATAAAACCGGTCACCGGTCGGGGCTAGAATATAACAACTATTATAATGAGGCGCTTATGACGAGGCTGGTTGATTCGCTACAAAACTTTGTATCCACTTATCACGCCAAGGATGATTTGGTAAAGGCGTATGATAACTGGAGTTGTTCTATTGCTCTGATTGCATCCGACAGCGATGAGACGGTCAGTCTGCAGATAGAAAATGGCAAGGTTGTGGACATGGAGCATTTACCAGAGGAAGTCGATTTGTTGATTACCTCGGACTCAGGGGTGTTATACGACATTCTGGAGTTTCGGCGTGATCCGAATGAACCGTATATGTTTGGTGAACTGACCGTACAGGGACCAGAGGAACATTTCATGCGCCTTGATTACATTATGTCAATGTTATGCCCACACTAAGCAATAAACCGACCCCTGTTTTACGACAGACTGCGACGGCGGGCGAAGGGAAGCCGAGTGACAACGCACTCCTTGCGTCCGGCAGTGGTACTGCCATGGCCTCGGTTTGTGCGGTCGGGTTGTTCCAAATAGAACAGCTGGTGGGAGGGCTTTGGGCGGTTGGTGCCGTGCTTTTGGCCGGCATGTTGTGTCTGGTACTTTCCCGAGTATTTTCTCGATTGATGTATGTCGTCCCGACCGGCGCCGGGCTCATTGCCTACGTCTCCCGGGCTCTCGGCAAACGTCACGGGGTAGTGGCTGTTGCGCCCTATCTCATGCTGATGTTATTTCTGGTCGGTTTTGAAGCATTGATCGTTGGAGAATTATTTGCTCGTTTGTTCACGGTACCTTCCTATATTGGTGCGCTAATCTTTTTGATTGGTACATGGGCGATTTGTCAGGCCGGGCTGCGTATAGGCTACCAGGCACAGGCGATTGCCACCGCCGGCCTGTTCTTCTCCCTGATTGGTATATCTTTGCTGGCGTTGTTCGCCGCCGGTGAACGGGGTGAGCTGCAAAGTGTATTATTGAAGAGTGACCCGGGTGTTTTCGAGTTTGCCGCCGCAGTGGGGCAGGCACTGTTCCTGTTTATGGGGTTTGAGCTGTTGACCTCTCATGTAGAGTTGGCGGGCAAGGAATCGATTAAAAAAGCCATGTCCGGCAGCGTCTGGATACTGATTGTCTTTTACAGTATTGTCGCAATGGGTATATCCTGTCTCGTTATTGATCCCTCTGGCAGTAAACAGGCCTTTTTTGTCCCGCAACTTGCCATCGCAGAACAAGCCGGTGGAACCCTGACTGTTGCCTTTATTGCCGTAGTGTGTATTTTGGCCTCATTTTCATCGTTTAACGGAGCCTTGCTGGCCATGTCTCGCCTGACCTACGCACTGGCCAGCCAGGGCGTATTACCTAAACATCTGGCGCAATTGGATCCTCGCACCTTAACCGCTCGTTCCGCCCTGAACACCTTGTTGATATTGGCGGTTTTATTGACCAGTATCATCTATCTGTTTGCCATGTACGAGGCGGCGATATTTGCCGCTGCCATTGCTGCGGCACTGGTCTATGCCATGGCCTGTTTTATTCGTGAGCGTCAGCCGTTTCTTGAAGAAAAAAGATCGGTTATTCGCCGATTGGCCGGGATAACACTGGCGATGGGCCTGGTTGGATTGGCAGCCGGTGTGTTACTGGATGCTCGGGAAGCAACACTTGAAACCGCTTTGTTACTGATTGCCACATACGGTTTTGCATTGTTGGCGGCGATCCGTGCCGGTAAAAAAAGCAGCGATAACAAGATGGTGCCAAAAACAGCTGGTTAGAATAGTTAAACCCACAACTTTAGATATTGCCAGGAGAACAAACATGTTTTGCGGTGAAAATTGCTTGGGAGGGGAAAATGGATAACTTGGATACCACAATTTCACATTGGGTTGGCAAGGTCCCAAATCAGCAGTGGATTAAAGAAGATGATAATCTTGAATCCATCGGGTCCACTTTACCGGACACTATTGCTGACTCACGCCCCCTGTCTGAAGTTCACAGTCTGGACCTGTCACTGTTTGTTGTTTTTGAGGAAGCGGCACTGAGGGTTTCCGGTGCTTTGACCCGCAGCGCGCCAACCCTGGATACCATGAATTTTTCTGCGCAGCAAACCCTGGATGAAGCCCGTCACCATGAAATATTTTTGCGCAGACTGGAAGAGTCACGAAGCTATCAGGGCAAAGCAGGTACAGGCATCAATGAAGCCATCCTGATCCCGCCTTTAAGAAACTTTCTTGATCGGTGTTACGAAATTGTGGACCGGGGCGAGTTTGTTGAAGGACTGTCACTGATGAATCTGGTCTTTGAAGGCATGGCCTATCCCCTGTATGCCTATGAACAGCGTTACTGGGAACCGGTAGATCCTTATCTTTCCTCGTTGGTGAGAAGTGCATTTGCGGATGAAGCTCGACATGTTACCTATGGCGCACAACTGGTCAGTGAGTTGTTGAAGGGTGACACCAAACGCAAAGCCAGGGTAAACAAGTTATGTAAAGATGCCAGCCAGTTAATGGATGAGGTATTCAGCTACTATGTGCGCAAATTCGTCAAACTGTTTGATGCAGTAGCGCGTCAACACAAGGGGCTGTTTGCCGATGCAGAATTTGCCCCCGGTAGAAAAATCTTTGATACCCCCTATGAAGAACAAATCAAGACCATTCATGCGAGTATCGAAAAGCAACATAACCAGTTAATCACCCGGGCCGGGATCGCCTGATATGGATATTAAAAACCGGTTTCATACCAATAGTTCATATATGCTGGTGCGCGCAGAACATCTGATTGTCGTTGTTGCCTGTTCAGTACTTGCCCTGATGCATATTGGTGAAATCAACTGGTGGCGTTTCATTGGAGCATTTCTGATTATCGATCTGGTTGGCTATATCCCCGGCGCCATTGTTTATCATCGGCAAAAGGGCGGCCCCATTCCGGCCGGTTATCACTACATGTATAACATTATGCACTCGTATATCACTGCTGCCGCATGGGTGGGGATTTGGGCTCTGCTGATTGGTGGATTTGAATGGGCCATGTTGGCTTTACCAATCCATTTGTCCGGTGACCGCAGCATTTTCGGCAATATCTATAAACCCTCAACCTTGTCATTCGAACCTGTTCCGTATGCGGAATACAAGCAACAGGCGGCCGCCGCCGGTATTAACATTAATGAGTCATTGGCCGAGGGTGTGCTGGAGAATTAAATGAGCGCAACTGCTGAAAATCTGGCCATGACCGACAAAATACCGGGCCTGGAAACTTTTATTGATCACCCTTCCGGTTATTTCACCCTTTCCGACCGTAACCGGCATTTTCAGATGAACGGTATACCCGGGTTTATTGCCTATCGGGAATATGGCCGTCACTATGTTATTTTTGGCGGGGTTAACGCACCAGAGGATAAACAGGCCGAATTGCTGCAGGCATTTATTGCAGAAGCAGAAGTACATAAGCGAAATATTGTCGCTGTTCAGGTGCGTGAATCACAGGTTCATTTATTTAGAAACATCGGTGCTACCGTCAACCAGCTTGGCAGCAGTTTTTGTGTTGATCTTGTGGGCTACACCTTTGCTGGAACGCGGAAAATGCGCTTGCGCAACAAGATCAAACGGGCGGAAAAAGCCGGCTTGAAGGTATTGGAAGTCGGTAAAGGGCTGCCTCGTGACGAGTCAACATTTGCCCGGCTAAATCAGGTGAGTGATAAATGGCTTGCTGCTAAGGGTAAAAAAGAACTTGATTTCATGATCGGTGAACTCGGCTGTGCGTCCGATACCGAACGCCGAATCTTCGTCGTGCAGGACAAGAAAGGTGAATTTATTGCATTCATAACCTATGTCCCTGTGTGGGGTGGCAGACCCGGCTACCTGCATGATTTGACTCGCAAGTTACCTGATGCACCAACCGGCGCTATGGAGCTGTGTAATGCCCGTGCTTTGGAGCAGATGATGGAGGAAGGTATCAAGTACCTGCATTTTGGGTTTACACCTTTCATCGTTGACGAGGTGGAACCGGAAGGGGGGCAGGGTTTTATCGCCTGGCTGGTTCGGTTGTTATACAGGCATGGCAGCGTTGTATATCCTGCCAAGACCCAGTCGGAATATAAGGTCAAGTGGGGTACCGATATTATTGAGCGGGAATACATTGCCGCCAGACCGTTCTCACTGCGGTGCGCCTTTGATTTATTACGCCTGACGCGCTCAATCTGACCGCCCGGCAGGGCTGACGGTTATCTGGCACCCTGCCGTGTATTCTTGACGAAAAACTTTAGCTTTTTCCGCATGGGCTGTCGGCTCTGCGACCGCATTTTTTACTCCTGAATTTTCAATACGTTATGACCGTGATTAGGGGCAGGGCTTTGGCTTGCTTTTATGCGCTGCATACCAGGCGCTACACACCCTGTTTATTTAAGCCCGGGTCGGAAAATATTACTTGACGTCCGGGCAAATTGGTTCTAAATATTCGAAAAATAGAGGCAGCATTATTCCTGCGCTAAACAATGGCGGTCGTTTATATATTTAGAGGAGCAGTTTATGGCCGGTGTTAACAAAGAATCGAAGCAGGAGGTCAAGGGAGCAAAGCCCAATGACCTGGATGAAGAAATGGTTGATGATGAGTTGTCGGGTGACGGTATCGTTGAAGTCGATGAAATCAGTGTCGCCGCAAACAGTGATCAGGTAGCAACTCGCAGACGTCTGGAAGATTATTTGGAAGAAAGACGCTTACGAAAAGAGCTGGATGATGATCTGTTTGGTCTATAGGCAAGTCAGCTTGCGGTTTTTTGTTGATGAGTGATTGTGCTCCAGCAAACCAATGATAGCCCGGGTCGTTCCGCATGAACCACAATTATACAGTGGCATGATCCCTTTCTCCCAATCCCCCTTTTGATCAGCTATCAGGTTAAAGTGTGTTAATTCCTTGCAAGACGGGCATTGCAAGGTAATTTCAACCGGTGTAGCAATCCCTTTCATAACCGGTAAACAGATAATATCATGTACATCCTGTAAAGAGATATCAGGTTTGGTTTGCAACTCTACCTTGACGCGATAAGTGTCAGCACCGACCTGCAAGCAACCTCTGATTTTTCCATAAAGTCTTTCGGTTGGTCCGTACTGATTTGAAAACAGGATCACGAGTTGTTGGTGTAGATCAATTTTATACTGCACATCAAATGCAAGCCTGACTGGAGAGGCAACAAATTTATGAGCGAGATTTTCCACGCAGTCTTTTTCAAATGGCGAATAATGTAATTCAAACCCGACACAAGGTAGTGTTTTTATAGTCATGACCTAACCGGACCGTGGATTGTGATTGCAATATGACAGTAATTAATGCGACTTGTACATTATAAAAGTGTATCCAAAATTTCATGAAACAATGTAAAAAAATGTGTCTGGGTTAAATGATAAAGTGAGTATGTGTCACGGTTTGTCGGGTTATACAGCATAAAATAAGAGGTATGAACCGGAGGAGGTGTGTCGTTATTCAAACCGGAACCCGCTACACCTGTTAAACCTGATTAACTTGACCACACATAATTCACGAAATACATAGCACGTATTAGCAATAATGATATTTTATTGGCTGAAGGAGAAAGTGTGCTATACACCGTCAGCGCAACGATTACGTCTGATCGCACCCAGAAGAACAGGTAACAGGATTGCCTGTCGGCGTAACGTGATGTGCGGTTCATTAGATATGTTGAAAAGTGATCGTCGCGATTAAAATACGGTCGGGGTATTTACTTCTTCATAGCCTGGACCATGGCGAACGCCGGACAGGGATGTCTGGCCGGAAGAATGCGACATGGAGGTCTGCGGGAACTGAATTTAATGAGGTTGTGAAATTGGTCGGCGTGAGAGGGTGAGATGAGACCGTTTTGACTTAATGTCAAAACGCAGCTCAGCGAACGCCGGACAGGGATGTCTGGCCGGAAGAATGCGACATGGAGGTCTGCGGGAACTGAATTTAATGAGGTTGTGAAATTGGTCGGCGTGAGAGGGTGAGATGAGACCGTTTTGACTTAATGTCAAAACGCAGCTCAGCGAACGCCGGACAGGGATGTCTGGCCGGAAGAATGCGACATGGAGGTCTGCGGGAACTGAATTTGATGAGGTTGTGAATTTGGTCGGCGTGAGAGGATTCGAACCTCCGACCCCTTCGTCCCGAACGAAGTGCGCTACCAGGCTGCGCTACACGCCGAAATTGAGTGGTGATTTTACCCGGAAATATTGCCGGTTGCGATAATTAATACTTCCTGTTGATGGCAAATTCCGCCAATTCATGCATGGCCTCCCGGTAGGGTGAGTCCGGGATGCAGGCCAAACAGGCAATGGCTTTGTCTGCCTCAGCCCGGGCGGCAGCGGCAGTGTACTCAATAGCAGAGGTCGCTTTTATGGTTGCCAGTACTTCGTCGATGCTTTCCAGGCCGCCGGATTCGATGGCCTTGCGGATTGCTGCAGTCTGTTCCGGAGTACCGACCCGCATACCATATATCAGTGGCAGAGTGGGTTTGCCCTCCGCCAAATCGTCACCAATGTTTTTACCGATTTCATCTGCACTGGAATTATAGTCCAGACAATCATCGACAAGCTGGAAGGCGGTCCCCAAGTGTATGCCGTATGCGGCCATGGCTGATTCCAGTGTATCAGACTGCCCGCAAATAACGGCAGCCAATTGGGTGGCGGATTCGAAGAGCTTGGCGGTCTTGTTGTGGATGACCTGATAGTAGCGCTCCTCAGTCGTGTCCGGATCATGCACATTCAACAATTGTTGAACCTCGCCCTCGGCGATGGTGTTGGTTGCGTCCGCCAGTATTTCCATGACGCGCATGTTATTGACCTTGACCATCATCTGAAAGGCCCGGGAATAGAGAAAGTCGCCCACCAGCACGCTGGCTTCATTGCCCCACAGGCTGTTGGCGGTGTCCTGCCCCCGACGCAACTCCGAGGCATCGACCACGTCATCATGCAACAGAGTGGCGGTGTGAATGAACTCGATCAGCGCGGCCAGTTCGATATGATGTTTGCCGGTATAGCCCAGCGCCCTGGCCGCCAGCAGGTGCAGTACCGGACGAAGCCGCTTGCCACCGCTGTTGACAATATGATGGCCAATTTGATTGATCAGAACCACATCCGAACTGAGGCGCTCGGTGATGCAGTTGTTTACCGCATCCATGTCGTCTGCGATCAGATTGTAGATTTCTTTGATATCCATCATTATTGTCGTTATGTTCAAAGGTCCAGCATGGTAGGGGGCAGGCTGCGGACAGTCAAGAGTGGCGGCGAGTCACCGGACGGGGAAATTACCGGCAAAATGCCGGTTTCCGGACGATCATTTGATTGACCCCCTTGGATGAAGGCGGTAAAATCACGCGCTTTTCACGGTTCCCCTCACGCCTGAGCGAGGGAAAAAGGTTTGGAGAAACAAACATGTACGCGGTAATTGAAACCGGTGGTAAACAGTACCGGGTCTCCCAGGGGCAGATCCTCCGGGTCGAGAAAATCGACGCTGAAGAAGGTTCCACAGTTGATCTGGAAAAGGTCCTGCTGGTTGCCAATGGCGAAGACATCAAGGTGGGTAAACCTTATCTGGCGGGTGGCAAAGTCACAGCAACCGTCAAGACCCAGGGTCGTGGTAAAAAGGTGCGGATCATCAAATTCCGTCGCCGCAAACACTATAAGAAGATCCAGGGGCATCGTCAGAGCTTTACAGAAATCGAAATAACCGGCATCAATGCGGGTTAAGGCAAGAGGATAGCAGGCATGGCACATAAAAAAGCTGGTGGTAGTACACGCAATGGTCGCGATTCAGAGTCTAAACGTCTTGGTGTAAAGCGTTTTGGCGGTGAAACAGTGCTGGCCGGCAATATTCTGGTGCGTCAACGCGGCACCAAATTTCACCCTGGTGTGAATGTCGGTTTGGGTCGTGACGATACATTGTTTGCCAAGGCAAATGGTGTGGTCGTATTCGAAATCAAAGGCCCGAAGAAGCGCAAACAGGTCAG
Organism: Gammaproteobacteria bacterium; assembly: GCA_029880855.1. GTDB lineage: Bacteria > Pseudomonadota > Gammaproteobacteria > UBA6429 > Thiohalophilaceae > JAOUNS01. Next base: position 396,985 of record JAOUNS010000002.1, on the reverse strand, counting down.
CGTTATTCCTGCCTGATTGGGTAATTCGAATCGAGTCAAAAACCCCGTCACGCAGACGGGGTTTTTTATTTCCGGGAATGGATTATGAAATTTGTCGATGAAGCTACAATCCGGGTCGAGGCCGGGAATGGCGGAAACGGTTGCGTCAGCTTTCGGCGTGAAAAATATATTCCCAAAGGCGGTCCTGACGGGGGTGATGGGGGTGACGGCGGCAGTATCTACCTGGTCGGTGACCCCAACCAGAATACCCTGGCCGATTTCCGCTTCACACGGCGTTTCAGGGCCGAAAACGGTCAGTCGGGTAGTGGACGCAACATGACCGGCAAGAGCGGTGAGGACCTCTATATCAAGGTCCCGCTGGGTACCCAGGTGGTGGATGATGAAACCGAAGAACTCATTGGTGACATCCTGACCGAAGGACAGACGCTCTGCGTCGCCCGGGGCGGTTTTCACGGGATTGGCAATACCCGCTACAAGAGCAGCACCAATCGTGCTCCCAGGCAGTTTACGCCGGGCACCCCCGGTGAGCAGCGTCACCTGCATCTGGAAATGAAGGTAATGGCGGACGTCGGTCTGTTGGGGTTGCCCAATGCGGGCAAATCGACCCTGATCCGGGCCATCTCCTCGGCCCGTCCCAAAGTGGCGGATTATCCCTTTACCACCTTGCACCCCAACCTCGGCGTTGTCAGCGTAGAAACCCATCGGAGCTTCGTTGTCGCGGATATCCCGGGTATTATCGAGGGGGCGGCGGAAGGAGCCGGGCTGGGGCTGCAATTCCTGAAACATGTCTCCAGGACCCGGTTGCTGTTGCATCTGGTGGATGTGGCCCCGCTGGATGAAACTCACGATCCGGTGCAGGATGTACGGATTATCGAAGGGGAACTGGAACGCTATAGCGAGGAACTGGCCCGGTATGATCGCTGGCTGGTGCTGAACAAAGTTGATCTGTTACCGGAAGCGGATCAGCAGGCGACCTGTGATGAGATTCTCCGTCGCCTTGCGTGGAAGGGACCGGTCTTTTCGATTTCAGCCATGAAGCAGCAGGGAACACAGGAACTGTGTTACCGAATCATGGAATTTATTGAACAACAACGCCGAAACAGTACAGAATCAGACGATTCAAAATCTGACCATAACAACAACGAGAATGAGTAAAAGGCAACAACTTGCTTCTGCGCGGCGCTGGGTTATCAAGATCGGCAGCGCCCTGCTCACCAATGAAGGCCGGGGACTGAACCTGGAAGGCATCTCCCGCTGGGTTGAACAAATGGTCCAGCTTCGCGCACAGGGAATTGAGCTGGTGTTGGTCTCCTCCGGTGCGGTGGCTGAAGGTCTTTGCCGTCTGGGATGGAAAGAACGCCCCAGTGAGCTGCACAAACTGCAGGCGGCCGCCGCAGTGGGCCAGATGGGGCTGGTGCAGGCCTATGAGTCCCGCTTTCAACAGCACAATATGCATACAGCGCAAATTCTGCTGACCCATGACGACCTCTCTAATCGGCAGCGATACCTGAATGCCAGAACCACCTTGCGTACCCTGCTGAGCTATGGCGTGGTGCCGGTGGTGAATGAGAATGACACTGTGGTTATTGATGAAATTCGTTTTGGTGATAATGACACGCTGGCTGCGTTGGTTGCGAACCTGATTGAGGCAGAGCACCTGATTATCCTCACTGATCAAAACGGGATGTATGACAAGGATCCACGCGCCAATCCGGATGCGAAATTGCTGACAGAAGTGCTGGTCACGGATCCCTCTCTGGAGGCCATGGCTTCCGGGGGGGCCGGTGCGCTGGGGCGTGGCGGTATGTTGACCAAGGTGCGTGCCGCCCGCCTGGCAGCACGTTCCGGGGCTTCAACCGTGGTTGCACCCGGCAGGCTGGAAGACGTTTTGTTGAAGATTCGCCGGAGCGAAGAGGTCGGTACCTTTTTTGTTGCCCAACAGGCGCCGGTGACGGCCCGGAAACAGTGGCTGGCAGGCCATTTACAATTACGTGGTCAGCTGGTGCTGGATGCCGGCGCAACCCGGGTATTGCGCGAGTCCGGCAAAAGTCTGCTGGCTGTCGGTGTCAGGGACGTGCGGGGCAAGTTTCAGCGAGGGGAAGTGGTTGCCTGTATCGATGAAAACGGTCGGGAGATCGCCCGCGGTCTGATTAATTACAGCCATGCCGAGGTCGAAAAAATCAAGGGTCAGCCCAGTGAGCGCATTGAGAGCATCCTGGGTTATGTTGATGAACCCGAGCTTATCCACCGCGACAATCTGGTGTTGGTGTAAAACCGGTACGATCCGCTATTTCTCAACCGTCCGCCAATTTGCTTTGAAGTCACACGGGCAACCACTGGTTCGCCGATAATCGCTAACTGCATCTCATGTCTCTTTCGATCACAGCGGAAACTGCGTGATGCCGCCGATTCACTATTACGAATCGGGCAGGGAAATTTTTTTTTTATCGTCTATATATGTGAGAGGCAGGAGAGACCATAACTTAATATGCGACAGAATTTATTTGCCAATCACCAGACCATCCAGGTCCATGCAATCTATCTGGGTCAGCGTCTGGAGCTGAAGAATTTCACCTATACCAACAAGCTGAAAAACTTCCCGTTGACGATCACCGCCGGGCAGGCTGGCTGTACAGTCCTGTTTCGCTACGGGGTGGTAGTGATGGTGGGGCTGACCAGTATGGAGCAGGCGGCATTAATTGAGGATATAAAAGCGTTTGTGCTCGAACCCTTTGAAGCGCCGGAAACGGAAATGGCCGAGCTGGTGCGCAGAGAGAGCGGCAAGGAGGGAGTTGAAAACTCCTCAATCTATCTGCAGGACTTCAGCATCGAAAGACTGGTACTGGTGGCGGATATTCTGGCCAAGAGTGTGGTGCTGGCCCACTATGAGCAGAATGTGGCGAAAAGTTTTGATGATATCGAACCGTTGGCCACCAGTTTGAAAGAGCGTGGGCATGGCTACCAGAGTGCCAGGGAGTTGTTGAAATATATTGGCGACATACTTTTTATTCAGGGCAAGATGGTGGGGCGAGTCGAAGTAACCGAGAAGCCGGAATTACTGTGGGAACACCCTGAACTGGAAAGGCTCTACCTGCGACTGGAGGATGAGTTTGAGTTGACCGAACGCCATTTGGCGCTGGAGCGTAAACTCGAGCTGACTTCCCGCACCGCCGGGACCCTGCTTGATCTGTTACAGACCAACCGTTCGCTGCGGGTGGAGTGGTATATCGTCATTCTGATCGTGGTGGATATTCTGCTGACCTTGTACGACAAGTTTCTCAGCAAATAGAAAAAAACCGGTCGCAGGACCGGTCTTTTTTCAGATCGACTATTACCGTGTAAATTAAAGCGCGCGAATGCGGGCGTTTAAACGGCTTTTGTGACGGTCGGCCTTGTTCTGATGAATCAGACCCTTGCCGGCAGTCTTGTCAATAATGGATACCGCCTGTGTATAGGCCGCCTGGGCAGCGGATTTATCACCGGTTTTAACTGCCGCCAGTACCTTTTTGACGCTGGTACGGAACATTGAGCGGTAGCTGGCATTTTGCTGACGATTTTGCTCAGCCTGACGTGCCCGTTTTTTTGCTTGTGCTGAATTAGCCAAGGTTTGTCTCCTGACATCTACGAATTCGGAAAGCGGCGTAATATGGCGGTTTCGGCCCCGTTTGTCAATGATTTTGGACCGGTGCGGAGTGTGGGGGAATGTTTTTTCCACTTCGCCTACCTGTAATATTCGGGATAGGGTAAGATGTGGCGAATTTCCTTAAATAGCAAACAGTTAGGCTGCGGTTAAAACAAAACAAGATTATGGGGCTGCTTAAATCCACTGCGATCGTCAGTACCATGACCATGGTATCCCGGGTACTTGGGCTGGCCAGGGACATGGTTTTTACCCAGATATTCGGCGCAGGGGCCGGAACAGACGCCTTCCTGGTTGCGTTCAAGATCCCCAACTTTCTTCGACGTTTGTTTGCGGAAGGGGCATTTTCACCGGCGTTTGTCCCGGTGGTGACCGAGTACAAGCAACAGCGCAACCATACCGAGGTGCATGAACTGGTCGGACGTACGGCCGGGACGCTGGGTTTGATCCTGCTTGCTGTGACCACGGTTGCCATCATTGCTGCACCGGTGGTGGTTGGGATTTTTGCCACCGGCTTTCTGTTGAACTACCCGGACAAATTTGATCTCACCGTCCAGATGTTGCGGATCACCTTTCCCTATATCCTGTTTATTTCACTGACGGCGCTGGCCGGCAGTGTGTTAAATGTCTATGGCAAATTCGCTGTCCCGGCGCTGACACCGGTCTTTTTGAATATTTTGCTGATCCTGGCTGCGGTTTTTCTCGCCCCCCTGATGGCGGAACCTGTCACTGCCCTGGCATGGGGGGTGTTCATTGCCGGTATCGTCCAGTTGGCCTTCCAGATCCCTTTTATGGCAAAGCTGGGCCTGTTGGGCCGGCCCCGTTGGGGTTGGGACCATGAAGGGGTACGACGCATCGTCAAGTTGATGATCCCCGGTATCTTTGGCTCGGCGGTCATGCAGATAAACCTGTTACTGGACACCGTGATAGCCTCATTCCTGATTACCGGCAGCGTGACCTGGCTTTATTTATCGGATCGGATGATGGAGTTACCGTTGGGGGTGCTGGGTATCGCTCTGGCAACGGTGATTTTGCCTGCCTTGTCCAGAAAACATGCGGATGCCAACCCACGGGACTTTTCCCACACCATCGACTGGGCCTTGCGCTGGGTGCTTCTGGTGGGCATGCCTTCTGCGGTGGGTTTGGCTGTCCTGTCAGGCCCGATTATCAGCACCCTGTTCCAGCATGGCCAATTCAGCGCCAACGATGTGCGAATGGCGCAATTGAGTTTGATGGCCTACTCCTTTGGCATTCTCGGTTTCATTGCAGTCAAGGTATTGGCCCCCGGTTATTTCGCCCGTCAGGATACCAAGAGCCCGGTACGGATCGGTGTCATTGCCATGGTGGTGAATATGGTTTGTAACATCGCCTTCGTCGTGCCCATGGTGATGCTGGACTTTACCGGTCCGCATACCGGACTGGCAATGGCCACAACCGTCTCTTCATTTGTAAACGCCGGCCTGTTGTTGAGGGGCTTGTGGAAGAGTGGTGTCTATCAACCTGATGCAGGTTGGGGCAGGTTGTTTGTGCAGGTTATTCTCGCCAACAGTGTCATGCTGGCGGTGCTGTGGGGTATGTCCGGTCATCTGGACACCTGGCTGAGTGCCGGTGTCTTGATGCGCTCAGGCTGGTTGGCCGGCATAGTTCTGGTTGGCGCCGTTGTATACTTTGCGATGTTGTGGCTTTTGGGGTTGCGCTTGCATCAACTCCGTCGGCCTGCCGAGTCTGCCCGTTAAGCCCGGCCTGATTCTTGTTATACTCCCCGTTTTTCATGAGAAGAGCTGATGGAGCTGATACGCGGCCTGCATAACCTGCGTCCACAACACCATGGCTGTGTGGCGACGATTGGCAATTTTGACGGTGTGCACCTTGGGCATCAGGCCGTGATTGGTCAGTTGGCGGATGAGGCGGCGCGTTTGAATTGTCCGGCGGTGGTCATTACCTTTGAACCGCAGCCCATGGAATATTTCTCACCGGACAAGGTGCCGGCCCGATTGACCCGGTTTCGGGAAAAAGTCGAGGCCCTGCGTCGATTTGCAGTGGATCGGGTCTTGTGTCTGGGGTTTAATCGTGAGCTGGCCGGTTTATCCGCTGAGGACTTTATTCGCCGGATTCTGGTGGAGGGGCTGGGGATACGCTACCTGGTGGTAGGCGATGATTTTCGCTTTGGCAAAGGACGTACCGGTGACTTTCAGCAACTGGCGGCGGCCGGCAGGCAGTATAATTTCGCCGTGGTGAACATGCACACTTTTGCGGTGGACGGTGAACGTGTCAGCAGTACCCGCATCCGTCAGGCGATGGAATCGGGTCGGCTGCAAGAGGCCGAACGTTTGCTGGGTCGTGACTATCGGATGAGTGGCCGGGTGGTGCATGGTGAGAAACTCGGTCGGCAGTTGGGTTATCCCACGGCCAATATCTATCTGCACCGGCGTGCCTCGCCCTTACAGGGGATTTTTGTGGTCGAGGTTTATGGTCTGGCGGGTGAACCGCTGCCGGGTGTGGCCAGCCTGGGTACACGACCAACGGTGGATGGCAAGCGGGTGTTACTGGAAGTTTTCCTGTTTGACTTTAACCGGGATATTTACGGCGAGCATATTCAAGTGAGTTTCTTGCATAAGCTGCGTGATGAAGAGAAATTTGAGTCGCTTGAGGCACTAAAGGCGAAAATCGCCGAGGATGTGCAACGGGCGCAAGATTATTTTGTAAAGATAACAAGTCGTTGAGTTGAAATTACTGTGGCAGATTATAAACATACCCTGAACCTTCCCGAAACCGAATTCGCCATGCGCGGCAATCTGGCGCAGCGTGAACCCGAATTCCTCAAACGCTGGGATGACATGGACCTGTACGGCAAGCTGCGGCAGGCCGGCGCCGGCAAACCCCTGTTTGTGTTACATGACGGTCCGCCGTATGCCAATGGTGACATCCACCTCGGTCATGCGGTGAACAAGATCCTCAAGGACATCATTGTTAAATCAAAAGTATTGAGTGGATTTGACGCACCCTACATCCCCGGTTGGGACTGCCACGGCCTGCCGATCGAATTGCAGGTGGAAAAGAAAAAAGGCAAGGCCGGCGTAAAAATTTCGCCCGCCGAGTTTCGCAAGGCCTGCCGCGAATATGCCATGCGTCAGGTGGAAGGTCAGCGCAAGGACTTTAAGCGACTCGGCGTGATTGGTGACTGGGACCATCCCTATCTCACTATGGATTTCAAGTTCGAAGCGGATATCATCCGCGCCCTGGGTCGCATCATCGACAAGGGCCATTTGCACAAAGGCGCCAAACCGGTGCACTGGTGTATCGATTGCGGTTCTGCACTGGCGGAAGCGGAAGTGGAATATGAAGACAAGACCTCACCGGCCATTGATGTCCGGTTTGAGGTGCTGGATGAAGCGGCTTTTATGGCGCAATGTCAGCATGTGCCCGGCAAGTCAGGCAAGGGACCCTTGTCAGTGGTGATCTGGACCACGACACCCTGGACCTTGCCCGCCAATCAGGCCGTGGCGCTGAATCCGGAACTGGACTATGTCGTGGTGCAAACCGATGGTATCGGTGAACATGTGCCGGAACGGCTGGTGATTGCTCATGCCCTGCTGGAAGATGTGATGGCACGTTATGGGCAGGAACACTACCACGTCATCGCCAACGTAAAAGGACAGGCCCTGGAGGGACTGAAGCTGGCGCACCCTTTCTATGAACGGGAAGTGCCGATCATCCTGGGTGATCATGTCACGACGGAAGCAGGCACCGGCGCTGTACATACCGCCCCCGGCCACGGTCAGGACGACTACGTGGTGGGTTCCCGCTATAACCTGAAGGTGGATAACCCGGTGGATGGTTCAGGCAAGTTTGTACCGGGGACACCATTACTGGAAGGGCAGCATGTCTTTAAGGCAAATGATGCCGTGCTGGATATCCTGAAGACCAAAAACGCCCTGGTCCATCAGGCTGCACTGCGCCACAGCTATCCCCATTGCTGGCGACACAAGTCACCGATCATTTTCCGCGCCACACCGCAATGGTTTATCAGCATGAACCAGCAGGGGTTGCGCAAGACCGCACTGGAACAGATTAAACAAACACAATGGGTGCCATCCTGGGGTGAAGCGCGCATTATCGGGATGGTGGAAAACCGGCCGGACTGGTGTATCTCCCGCCAGCGTACCTGGGGTGTACCGATTGCCCTGTTTGTGCACAAGCAAACAAATGAACCCCATCCCCGCACCAATGAATTGATCGAGACGGTTGCAAAGCGTGTCGAAGAGAAGGGTATCGATGCCTGGTTTGATCTGGAACCGGAAGAACTGCTGGGGGCAGAGGCCAAAGACTATGTGAAGGTCACCGATACACTGGATGTCTGGTTTGATTCCGGTGTGACCCATTATGCGGTCCTCAAACAGCGCGAAGGTATCGAGGCCAATCCGGTTGCTGATCTCTATCTGGAAGGATCGGATCAACATCGCGGCTGGTTCCAGTCATCCTTGTTAACCTCTATCGCCATGTATGGTACTGCACCTTACAAGGCCGCCTTGACCCATGGCTTTACGGTGGATGAGAAGGGCCACAAGATGTCCAAGTCCAAAGGCAATGGGGTGGAACCGCAAAAGGTGGCCAATACGCTGGGTGCGGATATCCTGCGCCTGTGGGTGGCGGCGACAGATTACCGGACTGAAATGAGCGGTTCCGATCAGATTCTCAAGCGTACTGCTGACGCCTATCGCCGAATTCGCAATACGATCCGTTATCTGCTTTCCAATCTGTATGATTTTGATCCGGCGCAGCATGCGCTGCCGGCCGACAAACTGTTGAGTCTGGACAAGTGGGCGGTGGCCAGGACGGCCCAGTTGCAGGACAGCATGTTGCAGGATTATGAAAAATACGAGTTTCACCATATCTATCAAAAGGTGCATAACTTCTGTGCCGTGGACATGGGCAGTTTCTATCTGGACATCACCAAGGATCGGCAATACACCACGCAAAAAGACAGCCATGCGCGGCGTTCAACCCAAACCGCCATGTATCACATTATTGAAGCCATAGTGCGCTGGCTGGCGCCCATCCTCAGCTTTACCGCAGAAGAAACCTGGAACTTTATCCCCGGACAACGTAATGAATCCGTCTTTTTGAACGGCTGGTATCAATTGCCGGTCGTTTCGCTGGATGGAGAACTGGCTATGCAGGATTGGGCCAGAATCATCGAGGCGCGTGATGCAATTAACAAGGAACTGGAACAGTTGCGCGTTGCCGGTGGGATCGGTTCCGGGCTGGCGGCGGATGTCACGCTCTATTGCGGGCGGGAAATTCATGACCTCCTGGCGAAACTGGGGGATGAGTTGCGCTTTGTGCTGATTACCTCTACGGCAACCATTCAACCGGTGAGTGATGCTCCGCCTGCCGAGGCACAACACTATACCCTGCGTAATGGTGATGAGATGTGGGTTGCCGTCTCGCCCTCTGCCCATACCAAGTGTGTGCGTTGCTGGCATCATCGGGAAGATATTGGTGTTAACAGTGAGCATCCCGAGTTATGTGGACGCTGCGTGGAGAATGTGGTCGGGAGCGGCGAACAACGCCGTTTTGCCTGAGCAGTTTGAATTTGGGGAAGATGAGAATGTGGAAATTGCTCTGGATATCGGCGGTTATTGTTGTAGTTGATCAGTATACCAAGCACTTGGCAAGTACTTATTTACCGGGCAGGACACTGGAAATTACCTCCATGTTTAATCTGGTATTGGTCCACAATCCGGGGGCGGCTATGGGGATATTGAATGACGGGAGCGGCTGGCAACGCTGGTTATTATCCATTGTATCCATTGGTGTCAGCGGATACCTGATTTACTGGTTGAGCCGATTGACGGCACAGGAAAAACGGATTGCTGTCGCCCTGGCGCTGATTATCGGTGGAGCAGTGGGTAACCTGATAGATCGTTTATGGCTGGGTGAAGTGGTTGATTTCATCGACCTGCACTATGCCGGATGGCATTTTTGGGCCTTCAATATCGCTGATTCGGCGATCACTATCGGCGCGATGCTCGTTATATATGACAGCATATGGCCACGGCACGCGAATGAAAATCAGACAGATTGACGCGGAGATATTCCATGGGTGATATAGAACAGTTAACGATTGGTCCCGGATGTGAAGTCTCAATGTACTTCAAACTCAGTTTGCCTGACGGGACAATTGCTGATGCGATCCAGGATGGTGATCCGCTGGTATTCACCATGGGCGATGGTACGCTGATCGATGGGCTGGAGTTGATGCTCTATGGCTTGAAAGCCGGCGACAAGGAATGCCTCTCCATCGATCCGCGTGATGCCTTTGGTTTTCCCGATGATGATAATGTTCACACCATGCCGCGTAGTGAATTTTCCGATGATATTCCGGTTGAGCCGGGAACAGTTGTAGCCTTTACGACGCCCAACGGACAGGAAGTACCCGGTACCATCAAGGAAGTAACCAATGATTCGGTCATTGTCGACTTCAATCATCCTTTGGCCGGTTTTGAAGTGACCTTCGATGTAGAAATACTGGCAGTAAAACCAGCCGGGAAGGGGAAAAAATAACATGTCTGTCTTGCTCGCCAATCCGCGTGGTTTTTGTGCCGGCGTAGACCGCGCAATTGAAATTGTGGAACGGGCGCTGGAACTGTTTGGCGCTCCTGTCTATGTCCGGCATGAGGTGGTGCATAACCGGTTTGTTGTAGATGGACTGCGAGACAAGGGCGCTGTCTTTGTCGATGAATTGTCGGATGTGCCGGATGATGCCTATGTGATTTTCAGTGCGCATGGTGTTTCACTGGCCGTGCAGGAAGAGGCTAAGCGCCGGGGGCTGAAGGTGTTTGATGCCACGTGTCCGTTAGTGACCAAGGTTCATCTGGAGGTTGCGCGATTCAGCAAGGCCGGTTATGAATGCATTCTGATTGGCCATGCCGGTCATCCGGAAGTCGAAGGCACCATGGGGCAATTTGATGACTCATGTGGAGGTCGGATGCATCTGGTTGAAACAGTGGCTGATGTGGAAAAATTACCGATTGAACACAGTGAAAAACTGGCTTATGTCACCCAGACCACGCTCTCCATGGATGACACCGCCGCTGTGATTGATGCTCTGCGCGCAAGGTTCCCGCACATCGAAGGACCGAAGAAAAATGATATCTGCTATGCCACACAAAACAGGCAGGATGCGGTGAAGGAGTTGGCCATGCAGTGTGATCTGGTTCTGGTGGTTGGATCCATCAACAGCTCCAATTCCAACCGACTCAAGGAAGTGGCGGAACGTCTGGGTAAACCGGCTTATCTGATCGACAATGAAACCGAGATTCAACAAGCCTGGCTGGGCGAGAATAAAGTCGTGGGCGTAACCGCCGGCGCTTCGGCACCGGATGTCCTGGTGCAGAATGTTCTACAGCGATTGCAGGAATGGGGCTGTGGTGATGTGCAGCAGATGGGCGGGACAAATGAATCTATTACCTTTTCCCTGCCAAAACCCTTGCAGAGGGTTTCGTAACCGGGCAGAGCTACTGAATCCAGCAGTCCTGAACGTTGCCGAATGTGATTCCTCTCTGCCCCAGTTCGTTCAAGGTATAGTTACCACAGGTTTCTCCGGGATCGGGACGTGCGCGAGTTGCGGTAATGGTATACGTGGTTGCGGGCGGCGCGCCCAGTACAACACTGATGCTGTAACTGTTTTTCGGTGAGAGAATCGGAAAACCGGCATCGCAGCCGTCATAGATGCCGCCTGCTGCAGAAGCGCATTTTTCCAGTGTGTTATGCGCCATCATCACTCCCGCGACGGCATCGGTATGCGTGATTCGAAACTCATACCGCTTGTAAATCGGCAGGCCTATTACACCGACTATACCGGCGATAGCGAGTATGACGAGTAACTCAATGAGTGAAAAGCCTTTGGATGTCTGCATGATTGAACCCTCTGAACACTGTCTGCCGGATATTGTAGCAATCAAAAATAGATTACCCAAATTTCAGTGATTTCCGAGCTCTTGGTTCGTGAATTATTACGTGTTTTATACTCAATCGTCATGCCCGGCTCCAGGGTATGGAAGGATGCCAGTTTTTTTGCAGAATCATGCACTTTGGCGCCGGTGCGCACCTTGTAGGTGTTATTTTCGAGGGTGAGGGTCTTTACGCTTTTGTTAATAGACACAATTTTGTCTCGGCGGATATCATCGGCATTTGCACCTATGGATACCAGGCCAAGGACAAACGCCAGGAATATACCGCCGGCAACTCTATACAAATTCATTGTTGATTTCCTCATTATTTCAATTGTTGCCACATTACACGTCCACGTGAACCTTCAGGCAATGCCTCGGTAATGGACGGCAGGGTACCCTTGGAGTTGGACATAAACTTGAATTCCTTGTCGGTACCGGAGATGACTGTCGGAGATGTGGATATCCCTGTGTGGTACCAACCGTTGTATACGTCACCATTGGAAGAACCACCATTATCGAATTTATCCAGTTTGCCGTCAAAATTCAGGTCAAACACCGGGTTATATGTTTTATTACCATTACGTGCATCCAGCTCAACAATCCAGCTGTTACCGCCAAATCCGCACGCATCGGCAGTAGACGGAATGATTGTGGTAAAGATGACACGTTTATGTGAGGGCAGTCCGCGCAGCAAGGGTTCGCCTACCACCCGCTCACCCGGTGCCGGCAAATCGACATACCAACTGCTGTACAGGTCGCTGGTTGCATTTGCGCTAAAGCTGCGTACGGTTTCCGAGTTGTGCGTGGTGTCTGTCATTGTTTGAGGAGTCATCCCTGCGCGGTTGGTAAGCCCTCTTGGCACAGTCAACAGTTTTTCCGCTTCGGGATCATCCAGTACTGCATAAAATGTCTGATCGCTGGTTGAGGTCTTATCCGGCTGTTGCAAGTATAGACCTGTACCAAAATAGACCATCACGCCATTGGTAGTGGTTCTGGATACTTCAGGACGTACGGTAATAGGTTGGGGATTACCGCCGGGACCACGCGCAACAAAGATTGGCGTGGTATCCGGATTGGAAGTCCGGCCGAAGACGCGCCAGTTGTTCGGGTCAGCATCGGAGATATCGAATCGCCACAGGTTGCCAAACAGGTCGCCCGCATAGGCAAAATCAGCAATATAATCATTATTCAGATCAACCACGGCAACCGTGGACAGACCGTTTGGTGATGAGGTGCCGGTTGGGTCGTCATTTATGCCTGATTGGGTATCGAGCTTTTTGATCAATGCACCGGTCTCGATATCAACAATGTAGAGTACGGCGTTGCCGGTAGTGCTGGGATTGGTGGTTTTGGTTGTATTGTTGTAACCATTGCCAAATATAGCCACCCATTTACCGTTTTTCATTCTTACCACGGAGGGACGACTGTAGGTGAAACCCAGATCCTTGTCGGTAAACTCCCAGAGGACATTACCTTTCACAAAAGAAAACGGGTTGGTAACGTCAAGCGCAAAAATGCTGGTGCCACCCTTGTTCAGACCGCCGACAAGGACGGTTTTCCACTCAGATTTTGATGCAAAAAAGACATCCATGACAGTCGGTGTGCCATCAACCATGTAACGGTGAGTGTAGCTGGGATCGCTGTAATAGACGATATTGGAGTACACTGAACCAGGGACATACGCAAACAACTCATTTAATGTCTCCGCATCAAATGCATGCAGCATCCCGTCGTTTGAACCGATATAAACAACAGGTTTACGGCCGGATTTTGCAGTTTGAAATTCGCTGTACGGTTTATTGGCGGCATTTTCCGGTGCCGAGGAGCCGCCCGGCCACTCATCCGGATAACGCAATGCCGGGGGACCGATAAAGACCGGCGCCGAATTAATAAATGAACCGAATTGCCAGGTACTTTTAAGGTTTCGATCCCGCAGGGTCTTTGATCCGGAACAGCTTCCTGCGCTGCTTATCTCACAGCCACGATAGCCGCGAACATAGTTCAGTACATTTTCACTGCCAAGCGTTGTGCGTTGGTTTGGAGAAATAGATGCCCAGTTGAATTCTATACCCGCAGAGGTATCGGTATTCATGGAATAAATGTGTCTGTCTGTATGATTGCTGCCGTCAGTCCCGATGCGGGACTTCATTACCAGCGATGCGTCCAGAGTCGGGGCGGTGTCAACAACGCCCGCGTCTGAGACCTTGTAAGAGAACAAATTGCCGGTCCAGTCATTACTCTCAAATTTGCCCTGGAAAATATAGGTTGACAGTGAATTACTGATGAAACCGGTATTGGAGGCAACGGATGCAGCGGAACTGGTGCGGCCTTCAATGTTGGTAATGGCGGTCTGTAACTGGTTCAGGAGCTGGGCCTGGTTGTTGGCGGTAAAATAGTGTTTCGTCAAATCATTGTTATCTTCAGCGTCGCCGGCCTTCAGACCTGCACCATAATGAGCGGCGTCTCGCAGTACCTGTGCATTAATGGAAAAACCAACGGTAAATGTTTCCATATTCTGGATTTTGAAGTCATTCCCATCCCAGCTTTCCCCAGCCAAATCATAATCAGGCGCATTTGCACCGGTCTTGGCCGACGTGTTCATCATGTCGACGTCATAGGCAAACTTTGCGATATCATCAAGAAACAGGAATGAACCTTCGTTGCCTGCACCGCCACCGGGACCATCTGAAAAACGGCCCGGGTCAGCGGTGATTTTATCCCAGTCGGGCAATGAACAGGGTGGTGTTGCTTCAGGCGGCGTCATTGCCGCCAGTCTGTTACAAGTGGGAACGATATCAATATCAGTGCCTGCGGAATTGTAGTTGTTATTATCGTTGGTAGGTAAACCGTCTGTGACAATAATGGTAAAGTTTTTCTGACAGCGATACTGAATGGGACTGGCCAGGGAGCCATACAAGCCCCGGAAGTAACGGGTGACATCATAGAGCGCTTCGCCAAGTGGTGTGGATGTGGAGGCCCTCAAATTGTTAATCGAGCCGGTGATAGAACTGTAAGTTGCACCGCATTGCCTTCTGACATCGGCACCGTCATTACCATTAAATACAGATAAACCGTAACGAATACCGCTGGTATTGGTTATCAGGGTATTTGCGACATTTTTCATTACAGTCAGCCGGGTATCACCGGGGATGAGGGCGGTAATGTCTGTGTTATGCGTATGGGTATCGAACAGGTAATTCAGGTATCTGCCGGATATCCATGTATCACCGTTACCGAAAGTAGGCTCAAAACTTTGCGGATCAGGAAGGATCAAATAAGCATTATCAGCTTTGCGAACGGTACACTTCCCACCGCTGCACGAAGAAGAAATCGAGCCCATGCGAATATTTCTGTCCGTCATATTCCAGCGTCCGGCACCCCAGTTGGTATAGGTCGTTGATGTATCATCAAAGTTCTCATCCCACACCAGGTTTCTCATACTGCCCGAGTTATCGAGTAATAACATCACATTGGGTTCTACCGAAGTACTGACTGCCAGCGGAACATTTGATAGTGCCAGGGGACCGGCGTGGGCCATGCCTGATGCGAGAACAAGCAACCCGGGAATCAGCGCCAACCACTTGCGTGAAATGAATTGGCACATACCGAACAGCAAACCCTGCAGGGTTTTGCCGATAATTATGAGTGTTGTCTTCATGAACATTTCTCTATATCCATTGAGATGATTAGTTACGTTTGGCAATTACCTGTTGAATAATTACCTGGGCATTATTTGAATATCCGGTACCGCGTGTCGTTAATCTGAGTTTTTCTGTCCCTGAAGCGCCATAGGCATGACCGATCACATCACTGTCACGGGTAAAAAGACCCGCATCTTCTACAATAATGCGTGGTTGGCTGCTGACTTCGGGGATGGGGGAGCCAAAAGTAAATGTGTCTGCGCTGCCATTCCACCAACTGGCGCCATAACCGGGTTGGTCCCACCAGCCTTCCGGCATGTTTTTAACGCGCGGGAAATTACTGTTGTTAATAATATAATTGGCATAGATTTCGCTGGAGGATTCGGCGGCATTAAACGCCAGATTGAGATCCCCCATGTTACCTGCCATGCGCTGCTCCAGACTGGTTGTACTCAGTGCGCCGATACCCAGAATGGTCAGGGTGAGCAACAATACCAGTCCGATGATGAGTGCAACACCTGACTGGCCGGCGGGTCTGTTGAAGTATCTGTTTGCGTCTCGTTTCATAGTCTGCTCTCAGCCTGATTCGATATGGCTTACGGGTTTGGATTTCCGCGCGTGGTACGGTTGCGCAAATTAATCGTTGTGACAAATTCCTTGCGGTAGCGGGTATCACCCGGTAACGGGTTGGCTACACCATCAAAGACCTGTCCGTCAAAAGTATAGGACTTGCCGGCGGTGCCGACCGGATCGGATGCCATGAGCAGTCGGACATAGACATTAAGGACTTTGCTCCAGCTGTTGGCAGGAACCGCATCCGCTTTTTCAACTCTATCTACACTGAGGTCATTATCACTGTTTCTGCCATAACGGATGACCATGTCAGCAACATTGGGGATGAGTTCCGTTGGCGCACTGCCATTGACAACCTCATAGAGGCTGGTGCCGCCGCCGGGGTTTGTTCCGATGTAGTAGAGTTTGGTATACATGGATAACACAAATGACTTACCGGCAGTTGAATATGATTGTGAGAGGGTGGGCCGGTAATTTTTTCCCGCGCCATGTTCGAGTTGTAATGTCCCGCCTGCCGGTGTGACGGCGGTTATCATGAAAATATCTGACTTGTAGCAATCAGTAACAATAACCGGTTGATCGACATCATACTTGCAATTCACAGTCGTTGTTACGGTTACCGGATCAGTCAGACTGATCATATCCTTGGCCAGTTTTTGCGCGCAATTTGAACCCCTGCGAATGGAAATGGCGCTGGTGCCGGCGACAATATTACCCGGGGTCACCGGTAAAGGGGGATTCCATGCACCTGTATCCTGGTGTCCAACAGCAACCGTGTTCAGGTTTACATCGTATAGTGGATTGGGGTTGCCGGGATTGTCCGGATCATCAATATTGTTCACCAGAGAAACATTTTCGTTCAGGCTGGAACAGCCGATAAAACCGGACATGCGAATATTTTGTGTTAGTGTTTGCAATGCGAAGCGGGCATTTTCCTGCATGGAGGCAATTTCATCATTGGTCTGATATGAGCGCTTGCTGGCTGTATAGACGGTAGACACACCGAGTAACAGCAAACCGCTGATAATTAGCGCAACCAGAATTTCAATAAGGCTCATACCTTTTTGATATACAGCCGGTTGAATACCCGAGATATTCATGGAATTATCCCCAGTGATGCCGTATTGGTTGCACCGGTTGTGCGATCAGTCCAATTGAGAGTGATAATGACATTACCCGCAGGATCCCTTGCTACCGACCCGGTACCGTCCGGGAGGGCGGTGGCGTTGCTTGTTTCCCATTCCGCAAAGTCGTTCGATGCTTGTTGGCCTGTCGTACAGGGAGAACAGGCCGCAACGGCTACACTGCCGGAAAGTGAATTGTAATCGCCATTTTGATAACCGCTCCAATTGCCACGTACCCGTTCAGCCATATCATATAGCTGTTGATAAGCCAGGGTTCGCAACATGGCGTCATTGTTATTCTGCAGACCGGACATTTGCATCCCGGCCAGGCCAAGCAGTCCGACAGAAAATATGACCAGAGCAAGCATAACTTCCAGCAGCGTGAAGCCGGATTGAATATGAATGGATTTGTGGTTATGTATCTTCATATTGGTATTCACTGACTAATAGGTGACAACTATATCAACTTTACCTGTAATGGTGATATTGACATCGCGTGTCGGGTACATCCCGGCTGAGTTGAACTGGAAGCTGGTAACAGCGTTGACAGACCCGTCCGGGCTGTAAATCACATTGCCGGGCGGACCGGTCAGGGTCGTGTTTTTCAGACCAAGGGGGTCAACAATACGCAATTCCTCTCCAGCCGTGACAGCATTATTGTTATCCGCGTCAATGTAAACCGTCCAGCCGTTCAGCCAGTTATTATCGCCACTATTTGAGATGACAAGGACCTGTACCCCGCGCTTGACGGATTCGGAACGGGCATAGGAGAGGTTGGCGGAGAGCAGATTGACGTAGGTAACGATGCGGTTGTTTTCCAGGACCCCGGTAATTTTCGGCATACCAAATGCGACAACAATACCGACAATGGCCAGCATCAGCATCAGTTCTATCAGGGAAAATCCAGTGTGTTTTTTCATATTTTGAAGTATCAGCCACGAAATTGGAGTTGTCTTGGGATAACCGATAAACTGCATCTTATTCCGGATAAGCGGCCTGTGCCATAGTCAGTGCAGCTGCCGCGCTCCACGGGCTGTCCCATCCGGCAAAATAGGGACAGCTGTTGTTTCATAGAGAATTTAATACCAGACACAAAGAGCAGGATATACCCGTGCATGATTGTTTGATAGTGGGCGGCGGCCTGATTGGCATGCTGACTGCCCGTGAATTGGCGCTCGGCGGCCTGTCGGTGGCGATAATTGAGCGTGGCACCCTCGGGCAGGAGTCCACCTGGGCGGGCGGCGGCATTATTTCCCCGCTTTACCCCTGGCGTTACCCCGACCCGGTTACCCGGCTGGCCGCCTGGAGCCAACAGGTCTACCCATCGCTGGCGGCTGACATACACCGGGAAAGTGGTGTTGACCCGGAATGGACCCAAAATGGTTTGCTGATTGTGGATAGTGATGAAATCGATGCCGCCCGGCACTGGTCAGTCACATCCTGCAGCAATCTGGAAATTGTCTCTCAACAAACCTGCCGAACACTGGAACCACAACTTGGCAGTATGGCGGACAACCCGGGGATTTGGCTGCCCGACGTGGCCCAGGTGCGTAACCCGCGCCTGATCAAGGCTATGCGCGGCAGTTTGGCGCACCTTGGGGTGACCGTACGGGAACAGACTGAGGTGCAGGGGCTGGACATCCGGGACGGACAGGCCGCCGGGGTAAGGCTGGGCCGGACTGAAATCTTGCTCGGCGGGCAAGTTGTCGTGGCCGGGGGAGCCTGGACGGCCAGGTTATTACAGGAATACGGCCATGAAGTTCAGGTAAGGCCGGTTCGGGGGCAGATGCTGCTCTACAAGACCAGTCCCGGACTGGTGTCGCGCATTGTGTTGAGTAAAGATCGCTACGTTATCCCGCGGCGGGATGGCCGGGTGTTGGTGGGCAGCACGCTGGAAGAGACCGGTTTTGAGAAGATCACCACCGATGATGCGCGTCATGAACTGGAAGCGGAAGCAGCGCGGATCATACCGATTTTGGCTGATTTCCCTGTCGAACACCATTGGGCGGGACTCAGACCGGGAACCCCGGCGGGTATACCTTATATATGTGAGCACCCGTCCGTAGCACGGCTCTATATTAATGCGGGGCACTTTAGAAATGGGGTGGTGTTGGGACCGGCATCGGCCCGTTTGTTGGCGGATCAAATTTTAGGAAATAGACCAATTCTTGATTTAAAGCCATATAATATTTGTGTATAATAGTATCAGGAATTACACCTACGAAAGTAGACTTTGTCTAAACCGCTGTTCTATACTTGGTGCATTATGGAAAATATCGTTAAAACACAAGCAATTGCAAAATCTGATGTCATCACTATGTTGAAGGAAAGGGATATCACACCCACCCAGCAACGTGTTGAGATTGCACAAATCCTTTTTGCAAAACCCCAACATCTTTCTGCCGATCAGGTGTTGGCTATCGTGAATGCAGAAGGCGCTGTCGCTTCAAAAGCCACTATATATAACACGCTCGGACTGTTCGCCAAAAAAGGGCTGGTTCGGGAAGTGATCGTGGATCCGACCAAAGTTTTTTATGACTCCAATATCAACAATCATCACCACTTTTTCGACATGGATAACGGCGAATTGATCGACATCGCCAATGACCATATCGAACTGGGTAAACTCCCGGCATTGCCTGACGGTACTGTGGCGGAAGGCGTGGATGTCATTATCCGGATCCGCAAGTCAGACTGAATCAATCAGATCTAACAATAAAATCCATTCTTAAACTATACTGCGTACAAATGTGCGCAGTATTTTTTTGTCTGTCCTGCCGGTATAGCTCAGTCGGTAGAGCAACTGATTCGTAATCAGTAGGTCGGAGGTTCGATTCCTCTTGCCGGCACCACTCCTGTATTGGATTTATCTTTCCTCTGTATGTTAATGTGCCGATTAAAAAGGGCAACTGCAGATGAATATCTTCTATCACTCGTCGTACAACATTAATCTCGGCATTTTCAGTATGCTGCATCCCTTTGATGGCAGAAAGTTTGCTCACGTCTACAAGTCGATAAAAAAGCTGCCGGGCATTCATATCCAGTCACCTGACGGGCAGGTGAAGAAAGAGGCTGTCCGCACTTATACGGGGGAGGAACATTTCGCCCGCCTGAATAACAAGCAGTTTATTCTGGGGGCACTGGAAGTGCCGAACATTCCCCTGTTGCCCTTTTGGTTGATCGATAATCGTATTCTGCGGCCCATGCGCTGGGGTGTGGCGGGGACTGTTTCGGCCTTGCGGAGCGCTCTGGAAGGCAATCATTGCTGGAATATGTCCGGCGGTTATCATCATGCGAGTGCCAACGCGTCAGAGGGTTTTTGTATTTATAATGATATCGGTATTGCATTACAGACCGTCCGGCAACAGGGACTGGTTAATCCGGGTGATCGTTTTCTGATCATTGATATCGATGCCCATCACGGCAACGGTAACGCTCTGGCCTTTATGAACAATCGGGATATGACACTGCTGGATATCTATAACCATTCCATCTATCCATCAACCCAATACACAAAAGATCGGGTTGATGTGAATATCCCCCTGCGCATGGGTACGGCCGGTGCAGAATATCTGGATAAACTGCAAAATGGCTTGCAAAAACTGCAAGGCGGTTATCGTGCGGCATTCATTGTTGCCGGTACCGATGTATTGGAGAGTGACCCATTGGGCGGTTTGCGATTGACACTACCTGATTGTCTGGAACGTGATCGTCTGGTGCTGGATCGTCTGACAGAATTGTCGATTCCGTCTGTCTTTCTGGGTGGCGGCGGTTATTCAAAACAAAGTGCCACGGCGATTACGCAGAGTCTGACTGCATTTTATCAACGCTGAGGATGAGTCATACGGACTGATACATCCCCGCAAGTGTTTACAGAAATTCTGCAGACAGCCTTTCCCGTCGCTCGTACCGATACTGATGCACTGATATGTGTGACGTCATATGAATTCTTGCTCTGCATTTAACCCTACTATTACTGCAATAACGTGCAATAAGCTGCTGAACTACAGAAAAAATTTTATTGGCCGAAACTATAGAATTGGACCACACTCTTATAGTGAAGAACAAAAAATAATCGGGTATAGCATGGCATCTTCCAGGGTAAAAAGCCTGCAAGACTTATGGGATAGTTCTCCACTGGCGGGTTTGAATGCCGCCTATGTTGAGCAACTCTATGAAGAATTTCTCACCGACCCTGACACCGTACCTGAACAATGGCGTGCCTGGTTTGACGCTCTGCCACAGGTAAACGGCCAGGAGGTGGATGTATCCCACGCCGGTATTCGAAATCAATTTCGGGAGATGGCGCTGCATCCACGGCCTGGTAAAACCGGCGGGCAGCCGGTTGGTGCGGGCCTGGAGTATGTCCACAAACAGGTCCGCGTCCTACAGTTAATAAATGCCTATCGTTTTCGGGGGCATCAAAAAGCCAAACTTGATCCCTTGTATTTGCACGAATCAGCACATTTACCCGAGTTGTCTCTCGCCTATCATGAATTGTCTGATGCTGATCTGGAGACGGATTTTGAGACAGGTTCGTTGGCCATTGGCAGCGAAAAAGCCACCTTGAAGGATATTGTACGGGTATTGAACGATACCTATTGCAGCTCCATTGGCGCAGAGTACATGCACCTGACCAATACAGAAGAGAAACGCTGGTTACAGCATTATCTTGAAAGCGTCATGGGCAAACCTGCCTTCAGCATGGAGGAAAAACGCAAGATCCTCACCTGGCTGACGGCGGCGGAAGGGCTGGAGCGCTATCTGCACACCCGCTATGTGGGGCAGAAACGCTTTTCTCTGGAAGGTGGCGAAAGCCTGGTCCCGATGTTGAAAACGCTGATTGATCGCTGTGGTTATCGCGGTGTAGAGGAAGTGGCCATCGGTATGGCCCATCGCGGTCGCCTGAATGTGCTGGTGAACATCATGGGCAAGACGCCGGCAGAACTGTTCAGGGAATTTGAGGGGGGTGTACCGCTAAACGGCAATGGCACCGGTGATGTGAAATACCACATGGGATTCTCATCGGATATTCAGACCAGCCATGGTGCGGTCCATGTGGCATTGGCGTTTAACCCTTCGCATCTGGAGATCGTCGGCCCGGTAGTGGAAGGCTCGGTACGTGCTCGTCAGGATCGCCGGCATGACAAGGACGGCAGCAAGGTGGTGCCGGTGGTTTTGCATGGTGATGCCGCCTTTGCCGGGCAGGGTGTGGTGATGGAGACATTTAATATGTCACAGTCACGGGGTTATTCCACCAAGGGCACCATACACATTATTCTTAACAACCAAATCGGTTTTACCACCAGTCATCAGGAAGATGCCCGTTCCACCTTGTATAGCAGTGACGTAGCCAAGATGGTCGGTGCGCCTATCCTGCATGTGAACGGCGATGATCCGGAGAGTGTGGTCTTTGTCACCAAACTGGCCGTGGATTATCGCTCACGCTTTGCCAAGGATATTGTGATTGATTTGGTCTGTTATCGTCGCCACGGTCACAGTGAAGCCGATGAACCGATGGCTACCCAGCCGTTGATGTATCGGGAAATCCGACAACATGACTCACCGCGTGAAATTTATACCCGCAAGTTGCAGATGCAGAATATTATCGACGAAACCGTTAGTCGAACATTGATTGATAATTATCGAAATGCGCTGGATACCGGGAACAGTGTAGTGGAAGAATTGATCCCGCATGATGACAGCAAGTATTCCTACGTGGCGGACTGGAGCGAATATGTTGGTCGCGAATATGTGCCGGATGTCTATACGGCCGTGTCGCGGGAACGCATCGTGGAACTGGCCGATCAGTTACATTCTCTGCCGCAAGATTTTGTTTTGCACTCTAACGTGGAAAAGATTTTTAATGCGCGACGCAAAATGGTTGTCGGTGAAGCCAATGTAGATTGGGGGTTTGCCGAAACCATGGCCTATGCCACGCTTTTGCATGATGGTTCACATGTCAGGTTGTCAGGACAGGATTCCGGGCGCGGTACATTTTTTCATCGCCATGCGGTGCTGCATGATCAAAACAGCGGTGAAGTCTATATCCCGCTGCGTAATCTGGCCGGGCGGCGGGGTAATTTTCTGGTTATCAATTCACTCTTGTCGGAAGAGGCGGTATTGGCCTTTGAATACGGTTACGCCACAACCGATCCTCACACCTTGACGATATGGGAAGCCCAGTTTGGTGACTTTGCCAATAATGCCCAGGTGGTGATCGATCAATTTATCAGTTCCGGTGAACAAAAATGGAATCGTATGTGTGGACTGGTGATGTTATTGCCCCATGGTATGGAAGGGCAGGGACCCGAACACTCCTCGGCGCGGCTGGAGCGTTATCTGCAGTTGTGCGGCCAGCATAACATGCAAGTCTGCGTACCGACCAATGCCGCGCAGATTTTCCACCTTCTACGTCGGCAAATGTTGATGGAATGTCGTCGACCATTGATCGTTATGTCACCCAAGAGTCTGTTGCGTCATCCCGGCGCAACCTGTGAACTTGATGAGCTGATAAATGGTGAGTTTAAAACCGTCATTGGTGATCAGGATGGACATGCACCGGAAAAAATAACCCGATTGATCCTGTGCACGGGCAAGGTCTATTATGACTTGATGGAACACATACGCAGCGAACAGCGTGAGGATACAGTCGTTCTTCGTATTGAGCAGCTCTATCCTTTTCCGGTGGATGCGCTGGAACAGGAGTTGCAGAAGTATACAAATGTTACAAGGTATGTATGGTGTCAGGAAGAACCGAAAAATCAGGGCGCCTGGTTTTCAAGTCAGCACCACATGCATGGCGTTATCGGCAAACGCGGTAAGTTGAAATATGCCGGCCGACCGTTTTATGCGGCCACCGCCGTTGGTTCAGCCAAACTGCACATACAGCAGCAGAAAGAATTGGTGGAACAGGCGTTGAAAAAATAAACAGCAGAAGGAAGCAGCATGTCAGTAGAAATCAAAGTTCCCGCCTTTCCTGAATCGATCAGTGAAGGCACGCTGGTGAAGTGGCACAAGGCAGTGGGTGAAGCCGTTAGTCGTGACGAGATTGTGGCCGATATCGAGACTGACAAGGTGGTTTTTGAAGTGCCGGCCCTGGATGACGGGGTGGTGGAAGAATTGCTGGAAAGCGAGGGAGCCACGGTTCTATCCGGCCAGATCATCGCCAGGATCGCACCCGGTAAAGCGGCAAGTACCGGTAAAGCGGCAAAACCACTATTAACACCTGTCTCCGCCAATGATGCGGAGGTGCCGGCAATCTCACCATCAGCGCAAAAGTTGATGGCTGAACATGGGCTGTCACAAAAACAGGTCCAGGGCAGTGGCAAGGATGGTCGCATCCTGAAAGAAGATGTGCAAAAGGCGGTGGAAAACAAGTCCACGACGGCTAAGCCTGCGGCGGCCGCAGCGCCGGTCAGTTTGCCTGCCGGTGAACGGCCCCGGAAGCGGGTACCCATGTCACGCTTGCGGGCACGCATTGCCGAGCGACTGGTGGAAGCGCAACAAACTGCCGCCATCCTGACTACTTTCAATGAAGTCAATATGCAACCTCTTATGGAGTTGCGCAAACGCTATCGGGACAAATTTGAAAAAACACACAATGTGCGGCTTGGTTACATGTCCTTTTTCGTCAAGGCGGCGGTTGAGGCGTTAAAGCGATTCCCGGAAGTGAATGCCTCTATCGAAGGCGAGGACATTGTTTATCACGGCTTTTATGACATCGGTATTGCGGTAGGCTCACCTCGCGGACTGGTGGTGCCAATCCTGCGTGATGTGGATCAACTGGGTGTCGCGGCTATTGAAGGACAGATCGCTGACTTCGGTAATCGTGCCAAGAACGGCTCTCTCACGCTGGAAGAGATCACCGGGGGTACTTTTTCCATCACCAATGGCGGTGTGTTCGGTTCATTACTTTCCACGCCGATCCTGAATCCGCCGCAAAGCGCCATCCTTGGTATGCACAAGATCCAGGAACGTCCCATGGTGGAAGAGGGACAAATTGTGATACGTCCCATGATGTATCTGGCCTTGTCCTATGATCATCGCATCATAGACGGACGTGAAGCGGTGCAATTCCTTGTCACCATCAAGGAACTGTTGGAAGACCCGGCGCGTATTCTGCTGGAAATCTAATCGGATAATTTTATGTCGGATCAATTTGATGTCATTGTAATCGGTGGTGGTCCGGCAGGCTATGTGGCGGCTATTCGATGTGCGCAACTGGGGATGCAGACCGCCTGTGTTGATGCCTGGAGTGACAGCAAAGGACAGGCCTCGTTGGGTGGCACTTGTCTGAATGTGGGATGTATTCCCTCCAAGGCCCTGCTGGAGTCATCCGCCTGGTATGAAAAGGCACAGCATGATTTCAGTCAACACGGTATCGAAGTCAAAAATATCAAACTGAATCTTGCCGCCATGCAGGCCCGCAAGGATCAGGTGGTGTCTGATCTGACCCAGGGGATCAAAGCCCTGTTTGCCGCCAATAAGGTCACCTTCCATCACGGTACCGGCAAGTTGCTCGCCAACAAGCAGGTGGAGGTGATCGGCAAAAAAAACACACTGCTGACGGCCAAACATATCATTCTTGCCACCGGTTCCAGCCCGGTGAATATCCCGATCGCCCCCTTAACGGATGATGTTATTGTCGATTCCACCGGGGCGCTGGCCTTTACTGCGGTCCCCAAAAGCCTTGGCATTATCGGCGCCGGCGTGATCGGACTGGAGCTCGGCAGTGTCTGGCGTCGACTGGGCGCGCAAGTCACGGTGCTGGAAGCCATGGACAGCTTTCTGCCTATGGCCGATGCGCAACTGGCCAAAGAGGCCTTGCGCCAGTACATCAAGCAGGGCCTGGATATTCGGCTTGGGGCGAAAGTGGATGGCGCCAAAGTGAAATCAAACAAGGTTGAGGTCTCTTATCAGGATGCCAAAGGTGCACAGAGTCTGAAAGTCGACAAACTGGTGGTGGCGGTCGGGCGACGGCCCAATACCCGGGATATGGCTGATCCGGCTCTCGGGCTGGCGCTGGATGAACGCGGCTTTGTGCAAGTGGATGACTATTGCAAAACAAATCTGGCCGATGTGTACGCCATCGGTGATATCGTCCGTGGTCCCATGCTGGCCCATAAGGGTTCAGAAGAGGGGATGATGGTGGCGGAGCGGCTGGCCGGGCAGCAGACCCGCGTCGACTATGAAACCGTCCCGTCGGTGATCTATACCGAACCGGAACTGGCCTGGGTCGGTATGACCGAACAGAACTTGCAACAGGCCGGTATTGCCTACAACAGCGGCAGCTTTCCCTTCGCCGCCAGCGGTCGCGCCCGTGCGGCCGGTGATACCACCGGGATGATCAAGGTCCTGGCCGATGCGAAAACAGATCGCATTCTTGGGATACACATGCTGGGGGCGCATTGCTCGGAATTGATCGCCCAGGGCGTGATCGCCAAATCACTCCAGGCAAGCAGCGAAGACCTGGCCCTGACCATGTTTGCCCATCCCAGTTTGTCAGAGGCCTTGCATGAAGCGGCATTGGCGGTGGGCGGGCATGCCATCCACATTGCATCCCGCAAGCGGTAATCACCTTGCCAAAACGGCGCAGGCCGTGTTGAAAAGAGAGACAAAACGCGCATTGATGAGATAGCAACGTCGCTGTTTTTGTCTCGTTTCGCCTCACCCGCATCCGTTTGCGCAACGCGATTATTCAGTTGCAATTGCCGGATGAACTTGTTTAGATACGCAAAAAATTTTATAAGGACGGCCCATGAATCTGCATGAATATCAATCCAAGGCGCTGTTTGCCACCTACGGGATTCCGGTCCCAGCCCATCGGGTGATCAGTAACAGCAATGAAACCGAAGCGGCCCTGCAAGCGCTGGGTGGCAATCGCTGGGTCATCAAGGCACAGGTACATGCAGGCGGTCGCGGCAAGGCGGGCGGTGTGATATTGACCGATAAACCGGCCGAAGCGAAAGCGTTTGCCGACAAGATGCTGGGCAGTCATCTGGTGACATACCAGACTGATGCCAAAGGCCAGCCCATCAACCAGATCCTCATTGAACAACCCAGTGATATCGAACGTGAACTCTATCTGGGCGCCGTGGTGGATCGTTCCCGACAACGGGTTGTCTTTATGGCCTCCACTGAAGGCGGGATGGAGATTGAAAAGGTCGCCGCCGAGACACCGGAAAAGATTCTCAAGACCACTTTGCATCCCATGGTGGGTATGCAGGGTTATCAATGTCGACAACTGGCCTTCGGCCTGGGCCTGCAAGGTGATCAGATCAAACAATTCAGCAAGCTGCTCACCAGTCTGGCCAAACTGTTTGTGGAGAAGGATATCAGTCTGATGGAAGTGAACCCGCTGGTGGTGACCAAACAGGGTGATCTGATTTGTCTGGATGCCAAGGTGAATATTGATGAGAACGCGCTGTATCGTCACAAAGAGCTGGACGAATTGCGTGATGAGAGCCAGGAAGATGCGCGTGAAGTGGAAGCCCGTGAATGGGATTTGAATTATGTGGCGCTGGATGGGGATATCGGTTGTATGGTGAATGGCGCCGGGCTGGCCATGGCAACCATGGACATCATCAAACTCCACGGCGGCAATCCCGCCAACTTTCTTGATGTGGGTGGTACCGCCACCAAAGAACGGGTTACTGAGGCTTTCAAATTGATTTTGTCGGATACCAGCGTCAAGGCGGTCTTGGTAAACATCTTTGGCGGCATCGTGCGCTGCGATCTGATTGCAGAAGGTATCATCGGTGCGGTGGAAGAGGTCCACGTCAAGGTGCCGGTGGTCGTGCGACTGGAAGGCAATAATGCCGCCCGTGGTTCTCAATTGCTGAAAGAGAGTGGATTAAAGATTATCGCTGCCAACGGTCTGACCGATGCTGCGGAAAAAGTCGTTGCGGCGGCAAAGGGGTAGGCCATGAGTGTACTGGTTAACAAAGAGACAAAAGTGATTTGTCAGGGCTTCACCGGCAAACAGGGGACCTTCCATTCCGAACAGGCTCTGGCCTACGGCACCAAAATGGTTGGCGGCGTGACACCCGGCAAGGGTGGCAGCCGGCATCTGGATCTGCCGGTGTTCGATACGGTACAGCAGGCGGTGGACGGGACCGGGGCCGATGCCACGGTGATCTACGTGCCCGCGCCTTTTTGCAAGGATGCCATTCTGGAAGCGGCGGATGCCGGTATCAAACTCATCGTCTGTATCACCGAAGGCATTCCTACCCTGGATATGCTGGAGGCCAAGATGATTGTGCAAGAGCATGGCGCACGACTGATTGGGCCCAACTGCCCCGGTATTATCACACCGGGTGAATGCAAGATTGGCATTATGCCGGGCGAAATCCACAAACCGGGCAAGATCGGTATTGTCTCCCGTTCCGGTACCCTGACCTATGAAGCGGTCAAACAAACCACGGATCTGGGCTATGGCCAGAGCACCTGTATCGGAATTGGCGGAGACCCCATTCCCGGCACCACATTCGTTGATGCGCTGGAACTGTTCCAGTCCGATCCGGCCACAGAGGCTATCCTGATGGTGGGTGAAATCGGCGGCACGGCCGAAGAAGAGGCGGCAGAGTATATTAAAGAGTATGTCACCAAGCCGGTGGCGGCCTACATCGCCGGTGTCACAGCGCCCAAGGGCAAGCGTATGGGGCACGCCGGGGCGATCATTGCCGGTGGCAAGGGTACGGCGGCCGAAAAATTTGCGGCGCTGGAAGCGGCGGGGGTGAATACCTCAAAGTCGCCGGCCGGGTTGGGCAAGGCCTTGCAGGAAATCCTGTAGGCCGGCCCGGCAGGCGGAAATTGTGAAGCGATTCAATTGCCTGCTTTCGCATCAAGTGTTAATGTTTCTCCATGGCAGGGTTGCCGACCTGTAAAATCAGGTACCCGTTCAGTTCCTGATTTATTACAATAAAAGGCTGATGCGCACCCTCATTCCATCTGGAATAAATCCAATTTTCGTGGGCAGACATGGGATTACTGGACGAACTCAAAAAGGAAGCGGAAGCCAAGCAAAGCAGGCAGCAGGCGGAAAAACAGCGCCGGGCTGAACTTGAGGCCCATTCCCGTGCTGTGGTGTTGCCCAAGCTGGCGCAGGTCTACGGCTTTCTCTCCGATCTCTTAAAAACGGTTGATGTCCTGCAACCGGATACCCGTGTTACCTACAAGATCTCCGGCTATGGTCCGCTGGAAAACCTGTTACAGGGTGGCTATGAACTGAAGGCGGACAGTCGTGACAACATGACACACGTCAGTCTCTATTTTGAATGTCTGGGCAAAGGCAAATTCAGTTTCACCGTGCACGACAAGAGCAACGTGGATCGGCAGAAAGATTACCTGAGCGAGCACCGTCTGTCTTTTTATACCCGCGAATATCGTGATGATCGGCATACGGTTACACATGCCTTGTTTACCGTGGAAGAGAAGGTGCCGGTCACCTTTGATTTTCGACTGACCGAAGATCTGAACACCATTAAACTCACCGTGCGTAATTTTGACGGGCTGGGCAGACACTTGTATAACCTCGAACCAGAGGATATCGATGACGAGTTTCTGGATGAGTTGGCCAGATACCTGTTACGCCACACGGCGGAGTTCCTCAAACTGGAAATATCCGAAGATGATCGGAACAATATTCGGCAGCGACTGGCCATGGAAACCAGCAGTCGCAACAGAAAACCGCTGACGCGTAAAGTGACGGACAGCAATGTCACCTATCTGGAGCAGAAATGGGATACGGAAGCACCGGCTGAACCACTGATGGTGATCGAGGAACCGGTAAGCGATACGCAGGATTTTTCCGATCCGGAAGAAGCTGGCGGATACGAGTTATCCGTTGACGCTGTCGACATACCAACAGCGGAACCGTTCGATATTTCACCCGCTGCCGATATCGAACCTGATCCGGTGCCGGAATCTGAACCGGAACCGGTTGTCACCCCGGTGCAACGGGCGGAGCCGGTCTCACCCGATTTCACAAAGTTTGCCAATCTGCCGACGCCCATCAAGGAACCGTCTCGTCAGGAACTGGATAAAAAGACCTATGTGGATCGTTTGCGTCAGTTGCACAATTTTCCTGACAAGCTCTTCCAGAACGCATCGCAAAGTCTGTCCAGCCTGAATCGCTCTATCATCAAACCGGCGAAACGCCTGGAACTGTTGCACGCCATTATTGAACAGGCCTATCCGGTGATTGCGGCGACCTTCCAGAAATATTTACAGCAACAACACAGTCTGCCGGAAAATCATACCCGGCGTGAGGTGTTGCTGGCCTGTGTCACCCTGATCGAACAGATGGCCATTGCCTGGAAACATCTGTTTAAAACCGCCGTTGAAGCAAACAATGACAAGCAAAAAGATGACATCCTGAAATACGGCTTTCATATCCTGGAAATGATTCGCCTCGAGCAGCGCCTGCGCGCCCTGCGATATCAGAAAATGCCGGGCAGCGCCTGGCGGGATTGCAACACGGTATTTTTCTATTTGTACCAGTATGCGGATATTGACACAGCGTTGCCGTTAACCGGTACCGCCGGTTTATGGCCGCAGCATCGCACCCTCAAGGGCGGGCAGGCGCCGGTCTGTACGACACAGATGCTCTATTTGTCTATCCAGTTATTTGGCATCCTGGATGTCTCCACCTGGCCGTTGTGGCTGTTACATGCCCCCGACTCCTACCTGACCTTGCTGGATGATGCCTTGAAGATTCTGCCCGACAAGGGACAAAAACTGGTCCCGGGTTTTTTGGTGGCGGCCTATATGCAGGATCGACATGCCTTGTTTGAAAGAACCGCCAATACCCGCTCGCCATCAGCGTTGATCGATTATGCGGGGCTGTTTAATTTCCTGGTCAAGGAGCATGAAAATTTATCCAAAATGCGTTTGGCCGGTACCGTTGATGAAACGCGTCTGAGCAAACCCCTGCGCGCCATGGCCGAGGATGATCGTATCCCGTTACTGGAAATGATGTTACTCAGTTTGCATTACCGACAACGCAAACAACAACGCCATGCGGCTATTGGCAATGAAGAGTTGCGGGTCTATTTCGGTTTTGAAAGTGTTTACCGGTTGTTATCCGGGAAAGCCGGCCAACCCGGATCAGAACAAACGAAAGACGACTTCGAGGCTGAACTGGCCGGTAAATCCTCACTGTTGCAGGATGACAGCCAGAAAATCAGTCCATCATGGGAAATGATCAATTTCAGCAGCGGCGGTTTGCTGCTGGGGACAGAAGAGACCGATTTCCTGAGTCCTATCGAGGTGGGACAGGTCGTGGCATTCCAGTCAGGCAGTGACGGACAGACGCCTTTGGTACTGGGCTATGTCAGTCGAGTCCAGCGCACCAGTTACCATAACGTGGAGATTGCCATTACGCGTATCGCCACCAATCTGGAAGCGGCGTATGCGGTCAAAACAGAGAAAAGCAAACGGCAGGGGATTCCGGCCATTCTGATCGAGGACAAGGGTGGCAAATGGCGTTTGCTGGTGCAAAATAAACATGGCTTTATCAACGGTAATCCGGTGCAACTGGTTCGTGCCGACAACAGTAAAGTACCGGCACGTTTTAGCGGCAACTGGCTGGTGAAAAGTCGCTTTACTGTGTTTGATTTGAGTTCGCCGGTCCTGAAATAACCCTGCCCGGGTTTTCATATCTTTTTATTCTCACCGCAGGCCCCCGTCTTTGGATGATCGGCTTTCAGTCGAATCGCATGGAGAAATCGGTTGCCTGCAGATGTTTGGTGATACTCCCGATGGAGATAAAGTCCACACCGGTCTCCGCGACAGCGCGGATATTTTTCAGTGTGATACCGCCTGATGCCTCAAGTTCGGTTTTTCCGCCGGCAATACTCACGGCCTGGATGAGTGTGGGGATGTCCATATTATCCAGCAAAACCCGTTGCGCCCCGGCATGGATTGCTTCCGACAATTGGCTAAGATTCTCCACTTCCACTTCCAGCAACAGATCCGGATAGTCGGTTTGCGCCTTGTGGACAGCCGTCGTAATGGAGCCGGCGGCGGCAATGTGGTTCTCCTTGATCAGGATCGCATCATACAAACCGATGCGGTGATTGACGGCACCACCACAGTGTGCGGCGTATTTCTGTGCCAGACGCAGGTTGGGGATGGTCTTGCGGGTATCCAGGATGCGGGTCCCGGTATTATTAACCGCCGTTACATATTGGTGTGCACTGGTGGCGGTGCCGGACAGGGTTTGTAAAAAATTGAGCGCAGTGCGCTCACCGCTGAGTACCGGTCGTGCCGGTCCCTGCAGGGTACAGACGACCTGTTCCGGTTTGATTATTTCACCGTCAGTCGCTTTCCAGTGGATAGTTATGTTTGGATCAAGTTGGCGGAACACCTCATCAAACCACTCACACCCGCACAGGACGGCCTGTTCGCGACAAATCACCTGCGCGGTAACCCGCTGTTCGACCGGGATCAGATTGGCTGTGACATCACCGGTATTGATATCTTCAGCCAGGGCCTGAGTGACCTGATGTTGAATGAGTTGCCTGGATACAGCAGCGGACATTGCACGACAACCTGTCGTTGAGAATAAGGAAAAGGATTCTAGCAAAGATTGGGAAAACTCACCACGAAGCCGCCCGATGCCGAGGGCTTCGTGATGAGGTGGAGCCGTTTTATTCCGGCATACCGAAGGAGATGATGGTTTGCTTCAGTTCGTTTTTCAGGAATTCATCGATCTGGTTTTGCGCCCGCTTTTTGGCGGAGGCAACAGTCTGACCGGATGCCTTGATTTCCCAGCGATGTGAACCGTGACTTTCATTGGTTTTGGAATCCATCAGGTTGATATCCAGCATACCGCGTACCCAGAACCAGCCGGCGCGGTCTTCAACGGGTTGCATTTCAGCCTGCACATCCAGCACATACAGGGCCTGTTCGTTTTGGCTGTGGGAAAAACCCACCCTGGCCAGGGCGCCGGCGACGATACGTTCCGCATCACCCAGATCATCCCGACTGGCCCGAGCCGAGATCCGCAGGCGTTTCACCAGATTGTCACGGTCACTGATCAGCTGGCCGAGATTGTAGCTGGGTGGTACACCGACGCCGGAACGATCAATGATTTTCAGAATACGCTGGCTGCTGTCACGTTCAATCTGGGTGGAGACGGCGCGAGTGGCAAGACCAATCTTGGTGATCAGATCATTACTGCTGCGGGCCTTGCTCAGGTAGGAACCTGTCTGTCCATCAAGCTGATTGATCTGCTCACGCAGCCGTGATGAAGCCTGCATGCGGTTGATGGTTGCCAGGGCGTGAAAGACTTTGGTTTTCGGATCTTGCCAAATATCGTTTATCTCAACGCCTTTGACAACCTGCTCGGTACGGGTGGAGATATCACGGGAGGCCTCGGACTCCAGTTGCTCGATGGTATCCTTGCCGATCTTCTGGCTGGAATACTTGACGATATCGGTACTCTGCTCCTGGATGGCCACTTCAAAGATCTTGGCCAGATCAGCGCGGGCCCGATCCCGTGCCATGGCCTGACTGCTGTGTTCACCACGACCAATCAGGAAGGCTGTGGTCGGATACTGTGCGCTGTTGCCATTCACCCAGTCGGGCATACCTCCGCCTTTCTTGGTTGATGCGCAGCCCTGTAATACCAGTGTGGCAATGCATAAACTTGTTATCAGATATTTCATGGTCATTTTCTCCGTAATGCTGCGGGTGATACCCAATGGTGTGACAAATAGGTTTTTCTGCCGCGTTTCACTATCACATCCTTGTATTGATGGCGGGAAATGGTATGACCTGCATGGTCAACCAGCTCCAATTCGAGGTTGTAGGTTCCGGGAGGCAGCGGCAACCGGCCGAGATGAATATCACCCGGCAAGGTCAACCAACTGCGCGTATCGGCCACTTCAGTGATCACGTTGACGACGTTAACCAACAAACCCGCCAGACCGTGGTTTTTACCGGCTTCTTTCGCGGTTTTGTGTTTGGTGATCACCCGGGCCAAAGTGCGCGCTGCGATAGCGGGCATATTGGCGGCCAGGGTTTTTTGCGCAATGTTGTTGATGTCTTCCACGATTTCAGTCCGGATCGGTTGTTCGCTGCCGTTGACATAGAGTCGGGCATGACTGAAACCGTTTTTCCGTATCTCGTAGTAGGGGAGCGAGATACGGTGTATCTGGCCGCCTATCCCCGCCCGGGATACAGTATGTTCCCTTTTGATCGGCGCCAGACCGTTACTCAGGAACAGAATCACTTCACCCTGTTGGCGCAGTTCCTTGTGGCTTTTCCAGTTACTGATGCCGAATTGCTTGCTCAGTTTGTCCCGCTCGTCATTCAAACCCTGGAAATCCAGCATGCGCAGCAGATCATGTTTCAGGCTGGTGGGGATGGTGAGTGAGTAGGATTTACTGTGTGCCTGATAGGCCTCATAGGCCTTGCGATAGGCGATAGTGGCATCACTCCAGTCGCTCATGTCTTCAAAAATAATGGCACTCAGATAGCGGGCAAACGGATCGGAACGTAACAGGGCATTTTTATTCATGGAGGCAAGCTTGCGCAGCTTTACATCCACTTGCAGTGCCTCGACCCGGGCCGCATCGACATTATTTAATTCAAGATAGTTTAATGCAGCGTAGATATGGATCATTATCTGCTCGAAGGGATCCCCCACAAAAGACTGGGTGCTGTCATTGACGAGGAAAGAAGCGGTTTGCTCGGTGACACTGGTGGAGTTGAATTGCTCGATGTACTTCTTGGCCATTTCAAACTGGGCATTACTGCCGCTGTAGTCATTCATCATGCGCAACAGCATGGCCTTGTTGAGCAGGTGTAACAGGGCATCCTTGCCGCTGAGTTTCTGCTTTTCAAGAAGTTCAAGTGCCTTGGCCGGGCGGTGTGCAACAATCTCCTGTTCAATAGGTTTGAACGAGGAGCTGTATGTCGCACAACCACCCAGCAGCAGGGCGGCAAAGACAACCGGCAGTCCGCTAAAGACTGACTTGTTTATGTGCATGTCTTTTTTTACCGTTAGTTATTATTGAAAGGCAGGTCGACCTAAAAACGAAGGCCGGAACCTTCAATGTGTTTCTTGATCTTCTTCTGGCCAACCCAGACTTTACGGTTATCTTTCAGGCTGATCAGGGTCAGATCGACCTGGTAGTAACGTACCTGTTCCCGTTTAACCGCGTCGATGATGGTATTGATGCGACCTTGCAGCATGAAGTCGGCACCGATTTCCTGGCCCATGGCCTTGCGGGTGTCCGCCCGTGAATGCAGATCCTGATCCACGCGTTCTTCACGGATTTCGCCACGCTCACCCTTGGAGGCGACGAATTCCACTTCACCTGAGTTGATCACCGCACGTTCGATATCGGCGATGAAGGTTCTGGTGTTGATGTGCTCATGGCTCAGGTTACGGATATCACCCACGATAACCGTCGGCGCCTTGCCACGGTTCTTCTGTTTGAAGACGCGCAGCCAGCGTTGCTCCAGCATATCGTCAATCATTTCCTTGGATACCTGTTGCGAATCGGTATCGTTCCAGGCGCCGCTCAGATCGATGGTTTCACCGGCATCGGTACGTTTGACCTTGATACCACCGCAACCCCCAAGTGTCGCCAAACCGGCAATCAGGGCCATAATAAATATATTTTTTTTCAGTGCGTGCATTGATAGTTACTCCTTACCCATCTTATCGAAAACATTTTCGCCATGATTGATGATGTATTGTTTCAGATCGCCATTCATGGTTTGTGTGGTGTTGACCATACTTTGAACTGATTTATGGTCCAGTTCCGCGAGCGAGTAGATCACGTTGGTTTTCTTGTCTTTCCAGCGCGCAATGATCTTGACCCCGGACAGGTTCAGCTTGGTGAAGCTCTTGATTTGCTGTGACATAGCCTGTTCGCTCATACCGGCGCCACCACCCGAAGAGGCTGCGGTATAATCGCTGCTGACGGCATCCATATATGAAGTAAAGATGCGGGCCACTTCAGTACGGGCACGGTTGTCGGCCGTGGATTTTTGTAAAGATTCAACACCCATGGGCGGTGCTTCACCCACGCCATGGAACAGACGACCGCCCTGATCATTCAGATATTGGGTACCTTTATTGACCCAGTCGGGGGCGCCCTTGAGACCCAGATCACTTTCAACCAGGGTTTTGCTTGAGCAGGCACCGAGTAATACGGTGACGCCAACAATTGATATAAGACGTGTAGATATGTTCATGCTTCTTCTCCTTTCGGCGACAAAATTTACAGTTTATTAATTCGAGATACTTTCCCTGTCAGTGCATGTGCTTGTTATGGAAAGGTTACAATCTGTCATGCTGGTTCCTTATTTCAGTTCATTCTATCCGGCAAGTCAATTTACATTTTGTTTTTCCATATACTCATCGGAAAGTTTCTTCACCAGCCCTGCGAGCAGGATCAGGCTGATAAGATTGGGCGCCGCCATTAACATGTTGGCTATATCGGCAAAATTCCACACCAACTGAAGGGGGACGTAGGCACCAATCACGACCAATACGGTGTAGATAATGCGGTACGGTAACACCGCGCGTTCACCAAACAGGAACTCGGCACTGCGATCACCATAATAAGACCATGCAATGATCGTGGAATAAGCAAAAAACATCAGGCCAAAGCCGACAACCCAACCACCAAATTTGCCCAGTGCCAGACTGAATGCGTGGGCCGAGAGGGCGGCGCCTTTCAGTTCTTCCGGTCTCGCTTCACCCCAGGCCCCCATGATGATGATAACCAGGGCGGTCATGGTGCAGATCACGATAGTGTCGATAAACGGTCCCAACATAGCGACCAGACCTTCACGTACCGGCTCATTGGTCCGGGCGGCGGCATGGGCCATGGGCGCCGAACCGAGTCCAGCCTCATTGGAAAATACACCGCGCGCCACGCCATATTGAATCGCCGCACCGATTGCACCGCCACCGACGGCATAGGGGTTAAGGGCATGATTAACGATGGTGGCCAGTGCCGCCGGGATTTTCCCGGCATTCATGATCAGGATGAGCAAGGCTGCACCACAATAGATAATGGCCATAAAAGGCACGATATGTGATGAAACTTTGGCAATGCGCTTGATACCGCCGATGATGACCAGCCCAACCATAATAGCGATGACGACACCAATGACCAGTCGATAACCATTGATATCCGGAAAGAGATAACCGAGTCCGTCGGCGACTGAATTGGCCTGGACCATATTGCCGATGCCAAATGAAGCGATCAGGGTGAAGACGGCAAAGGCGGTGGCCAGCCTGGGCATGTTCAGGGCGTTCTTCAGGGTATACATGGGACCGCCGGATACCGAACCGTCCGGGTGCATATCACGGTATTTGAGTGCCAGGGTGCAGGAGGTGAATTTGGTGGCCATTCCGACCAGTGCGGTGATCCACATCCAGAAAACCGCACCGGGACCGCCGAAGGCGATAGCCGTGGCTACGCCGGCGATGTTTCCGGTGCCGACAGTGGCAGACAGTGCGGTGGAGAGGGCCTGAAAATGGGTGACTTCGCCTGGATCGGTGCTCTTGTCATATTTGCCGGAGATGAGCTGAAATGAATGTTTGAAGCCCCGAAACTGGATGAAGCGCAATCTGACGGTGAGGTAGAAACCTGTACCGACAAGGAATATTACGGTCAGGGGAACAGGGTAACCGGCAATGGGAACCGGTCCCCAAAGATACCCGGCAATTTTACCGGACCATGCCGTCAATTGGTTCAACATCTCTGTCATGTATATTTACCCGCAATTTTATTATTGTTTGCTATCCGGCCGGTTGTTCCGATATAAAGGTTAGCAGCCGATACTTAACCGAGTCTGAACTCGGTCGTATTGTCATTTATGTAGTAAGACAGCATTAAACATAATAAACAGATGCATAAATCACAAATAATCAGGTCTTTATGGGACAGTTTTCGTGACTTGTTGCCCATCATCGTCGTAATCGGCTTTTTCCAGTTTTTTGTGCTGCAACAACCTATCCCCAATCTGGGCAAGATGGCGGGGGGGATCGTCATGGTGGTGATTGGATTGAGTCTGTTTATTCGCGGCCTGGAGATGGGGCTGTTCCCGCTGGGTGAATCCATGGCCTACGCTTTTGCCCGCAAGGGCAGTGTGTTGTGGTTGTTTGCCTTCGCTTTTGCACTTGGGTTTGGCACGACCGTGGCGGAGCCGGCATTGATCGCCGTGGCGGCCAAGGCGGCGGAAATCGCCGCCAATGCCGGAGTGATAGAAAACACCAGGCCGGCGATGGACAGCTATGCCTTTGGCTTGCGTCTGACAGTGGCCTTGTCGGTGGGGTTTGCGATTGTCGTGGGTGTCTTGCGCATCCTGAAAGGTTGGCCGATTCAGTATGTCATCATCGGCGGCTATGCCGGTGTGGTGGTCATGACATTTTTTGCACCGAAGGAGATCATCGGCATCGCGTATGACTCGGGCGGTGTCACCACCTCGACAATTACCGTACCGTTGGTGACAGCGCTGGGGGTGGGGTTGGCTTCCAGTATCCGGGGACGCAATCCGATGACAGACGGATTTGGCCTGATTGCTTTCGCTTCGTTAACACCCATGATCTTTGTGATGGGCTACGGGATGCTGATATGAGTGAATTGCTGCAGCATCTGTTTAAAGTAACCATCAGTACCGTATTTGATGTCATGCCGATTGTGCTGATCATTTTTGGTTTTCAGTGGCTGGTGATCCGCCGCCCCATTCCCCATCTGAAAAATGTTGTGACAGGATTTGTCTATGTGTTGCTCGGACTGGCGTTTTTTCTGGTCGGGCTGGAAGAGGCGCTGTTTCCGCTGGGCGAATTAATGGCGAAACAGTTGACCGACCCGGCCTTTATCCATGGTGTTGAGCATGTGGCCGGAACACTGCACTGGCATGATTACAAATGGGTCTACCTGTTTGCAGCGGCCATCGGCTTTGCCACCACCGTGGCGGAACCGGCGCTGATTGCCGTCGCAATCAAGGCCCAGGATGTATCGGGTGGTGTAATCAGTGTCTGGGGCTTGCGGATCGCTGTGGCCATTGGTGTGGCGCTGGGTATCGCTTTGGGAACCTTCCGTATCGTGACAGGAACTCCGCTGCATTATTATATAATCTGTGGCTACATTCTGGTGATTATTCAGACTGCGTATGCACCGCGCAGTATAATTGCCCTGGCCTATGATTCCGGCGGGGTAACCACCTCTACAGTAACCGTACCGCTGGTTACGGCGCTTGGACTCGGTTTGGCGGGTACGGTACCGGGTCGCAGCGTGTTGATTGACGGTTTTGGTTTAATCGCCTTCGCCAGCCTGTTTCCCATGTTGACGGTCATGGGTTATGCACAGCTCAGTCGCCGGCGGGCAGCAAAAAATCATGTCCAACAGGATGATACAGGAGGCTGAACATGCACTTTAAACTAATTATCGCCCTCGTCGAGGACGACAAGACGGATTCGGTTATGGATGCGGCGCGTGACGTGGGCGCCACCGGCGCCACAGTGATCAATCATGCCCGCGGCGAAGGGTTGAATAAGAGCAAGACCTTCTTTGGTTTAAGCCTGGAAACACAACGGGACATGTTGTTGTTTCTGGTTGAGGAACATATGAGTCGCAAGATACTGGAACGGATTGCGGTGGTGGGCGAGTTTGACAGCAAACCGGGAACAGGAATTGCTTTCCAAATTGATGTAGAAGATGCCGTCGGCGTCACCCAGCAGGTGAAGAGTCTGACCGGTGTTGTGGAGGATGAGCTATGAGTGAGCGCAAGATTATCCGCACGGCGGATGTAATGAAAAAAAACTTTGATGTGGTTGACGGCATGATGACAGTGCAGGAAGCATTGAAAAAGATGAAGCATGTGGATACCAAATGCCTGATCGTCAACAAACGACATGAAAATGATGAGTACGGTATTGTGCTGATCTCGGATATCGCCAAAGAGGTGTTGGCCAGAGACAAGGCGCCGGAACGGGTTAATGTTTATGAAGTGATGTCCAAGCCGGTGATAGCAGTGGATCCCAATATGGACATCCGCTATTGCGCCAGATTGTTTGAAAAATTCGGTTTGTCGCGTGCACCGGTGATCGATAATGGCAAGGTAATCGGTATTATCAGCTTTACCGATATGGTTTTGCTCGGCATGCTGGAAAACAGTTAGTCAGGAATATTTCCATGTCATCGCATTCGGAAAATAATAATCTTGTCCGGCTGGACCGATATCGGCTGCGCCACCTGCATGATGCCAACTTCTATAGCACCGTACATGAGACCAGCGGACGATGCCTGGTGATATTTACCAGTAAAGGTTGCGCCAGTTGCCGGGCCTGGAAAGAAATTCTGTTGGCCTATCTGCAGGGTTTTGCCGGGATGACCATCTTTGAGGTGGATGCCCATGAAAGTATGGCCCTGGCCAGTGAATATGAAGTGTTCCATTTACCGGCCCTGTTCCTGTTTCAGGACGGCGACTATCACTGTGAATTGCGCTGTGAAGCCAATGTGGATGTCCTGCATCGTGCGATGGAAGCCGCCTTTGCCGCACCGCCGCAAGAGGAACCCTGAGCCAAATGCACATCGATCCAGCGACGGGTCTGTTACGCGAAGCCCGTTTTGTCCCTTCTCCGAATTACGATGAACGCCCGGGAGAAACCCCGGTGGACCTGTTGGTGATCCATAACATCAGCCTGCCCCCCGGTGAGTTTGGCGGACCCTATATTGAGCAGTTGTTTACCAACTGTATTCACCCTGAAGACCATCCCTTTTTCAGGGATATCCATACCTTGCAGGTTTCCTCACATCTGCTGATACGCCGGGACGGAGAGGTAATCCAGTTTGTCCCCTTTCACAAGCGGGCCTGGCATGCCGGTGAGTCAACCTTTCAGGGCCGTGTACGTTGTAATGATTTTGCCATTGGTATCGAACTGGAAGGAACCGATACGGTTCCATTTACCGATATCCAATACCAAAAGCTGCACGAAATCACCTGCAGTTTGCGCAAAGCCTATCCGGCTATCGTCAAGGAGCATATCGTCGGGCACAGTGATATTGCCCCGCAACGCAAAACCGACCCGGGCCCCGCATTTGACTGGCAACGTTATTTTGCCGGACTGGAGTAGTCCGCCACGCCGGGCTTGCAACCGGACCGGAGAAGATGGAAACTTGTCACCATGAGTTTAATCAGCATTCTTATCAGTTTGGCCATAGAAAGCTACTGGGACAAAGTCGACAGCCTCCGGCAGTACGACTGGTTTGAGTCTTATCGTAACTGGATATCGGAAAAGCTGGCCGGACAAACTTTCCTTGAAACGCCGTTTGGTGTACTGGCTGTGGTACTGCCTCCGGTCTTGCTGGTCTGGCTGGTGGACAGTATGTTCGGCGGCGTATTGTGGCTGTTCAGTTTTCTGATCGGCATTGTGGTTCTGGTCTATTGCATCGGACCACGCAGCCTGGTGCGGGATGTACAGGCGTATCTGGATGCGGTGGAGGCCGGCGATCATACCGCAGCGCGTCAGCATGCCGCCGGTATCCTGAATCGTCCGGTGGATGAAAAAGAAAAGGAACTGGCCCAGATCGTCAAAGAGGCCATTCTGGTCCAGGCCAATGATCGATTGATTGGTGTGTTGTTCTGGTTTGCGCTACTGGGACCGGTCGGCGCGGTTTTATATCGGACGTCAGTCCTGTTAAAAGATCAAACCGCCTTTGAGGCTGGTGGTTTTGCTTCAGCGGCACAGGACCTGTACTGGGTGATGAACTGGTTACCCACCCGGATCAGTATTCTTGGTTACGCGCTGGCGGGTAATTTTATCGATACAACCAGTTA
Source organism: Gammaproteobacteria bacterium (assembly GCA_029880855.1). Lineage (GTDB taxonomy): Bacteria > Pseudomonadota > Gammaproteobacteria > UBA6429 > Thiohalophilaceae > JAOUNS01. The sequence continues at coordinate 355,233 of JAOUNS010000002.1, read as the reverse complement.
CTGGGATTCGATCACCGACTTCTGGACCCGTGACAGTACTGATCTGCTGATTGCCAGCGGCATCGGTGCTCTGCGTCAGGACCTGCGTGCCGATGTCACTGAACATTCCGATGAGTATTTCAATCTGGGTGTCAGTCACGCACTGGCGCTGATCAAGCGAACTGTCATTGTCTTTATCACCTTGTTGGCCTTGATGACCCTGACCGGCTTGTTGTTATAGGGGCGGTTACCCCGTACGTCATGCAAGAGTTAATCCTGGGGGGAGCAAGATCCGGCAAGAGCAGTTATGCCGAGCAACGTGCGCAGGCCAGTGGATTACATGTTATCTATATCGCGACTGCCACCGCACAAGATAAAGAGATGGCGGAGCGGATTACCCGTCACCGACAGCAACGTCCCGACCACTGGCAATTAATCGAAGAACCCCTGGATCTGGTTACCGTCTTGCAAACCTATGCGGCGCCGGACGCCTGTCTGTTGGTGGATTGTTTGACGCTTTGGTTAAGCAATCTGCTGGCCCAGGACAATCTGGGCGAACTGGAACAGCAACAAGCCGGCCTGTTACACCTCCTGCCTGATCTGCCCGGGGATATCATTCTGGTCAGTAATGAGACCGGCCTGGGGATCATTCCCATGGGTGAACTGACACGCCGCTTTGTGGATGAAGCCGGCCGACTGCACCAACGACTGGCGGCACAATGTGACCGAGTGACATTGATGATCGCCGGATTGCCTCAACAATTAAAACCATAAGCAGTACGCAGCATGAATACAGAGTGGCTGACCGACCGTATCACACTGCCTGATAACAATGTAAAACAGGCTGCACAAGCGCGCCAATTACAACTGACCAAACCACCGGGATCACTGGGTAAGCTGGAGGAGATCGCCGTGCGCCTTGCCGCCATGCAGGGGACACAGGACATCGCTCTCGACAAAGTCCATATGGTGGTGTTTGCCGGCGATCATGGGATTGCCGCTGCGGGTGTGTCGGCCTTTCCCCAGGCGGTGACGACGGAAATGGTGAAGAACTTTGCCCGCGGCGGTGCCGCGATCAGTGTCATGGCGGCACAGTTGAATGCCGCGCTGGAAGTGGTGGATGTGGGCAGTGTGACACCGGCCGGTGACTTGCCGGGGGTGGTGGATGCACGGGTGGCGGCCGGCACGGCCAACTTTGCAGAACAGGCGGCGATGGATCATACACAACTGGCAAGCGCACTGAACACCGGCCGTGTTGCTGTTGAACGCGCCATAGAGAAAGGAATGCAGTTGTTCATCGGTGGTGATATGGGGATTGCCAATACCTCGGCGGCCACCGCAATTGCCTGTGCGTTGTTAAACAAACCGGCCGTTGAGCTCACCGGTCCGGGTACCGGTCTGGATAGTGATGGCGTAACGCACAAGGCGCAGGTGATTCAGTCCGCGCTGGATAAACATCAGGCGGCCATGCACAACAAGCCGCTGGAAGTGTTGCGTCATGTCGGTGGTTTTGAAATTGCCGCCTTGTGCGGTGCCTATCTGGCCTGTGCACAACGGGGCATCCCGTTTGTGGTGGATGGCTTTATCGCCACCAGTGCCGCACTGGTCGCCGTGCGACTGCAAACCGATGTGAAGGCATGGTTGTTCATGGCGCATCGTTCTGCGGAGCCGGGACACCGAGCCATGGTCGAGGCAATCGGTATGGAGCCCTTGCTGGATATGGGGATGCGTCTGGGTGAAGGCAGTGGTGCAGCACTGGCGGTGCCGATTTTACAAATGGCGGCGGCAACCCACAGTAAAATGGCAACCTTCGCTGAGGCCGGTGTCTCAGAGCAGGCGTGAACATGTCCAAACCTTCCACCAAAATTGATTTGATTCGACACGGTGAACCGGAAGGTGGTCCGGCCTATCGGGGCTTTACCGATGATCCCTTGAGTGAGTTGGGTTGGGGCCAAATGCGTGAGGCGGTGGGGGATCACCATCCCTGGGATGTCATTGTTACCTCGCCATTATTGCGCTGCGCCGAGTTTGCCCGCGAGGTCGCGCAACGACACAACATCCCGCTGGAAACCGATGATCGTTTCAAGGAGATCTTCTTTGGTCCGTGGGAAGGCAAAACCGCCGCCGAGATCGCTGCCGAAGATAACACGGCACTGGAATTATTCTGGTCCAATCCGGTGGAAAACATGCCGGTGGGTGCGGAAACCATGCAACAGTTTCAGATGCGTGTGATTCCGGCCTGGGATGAGATGTTGAGCCGGCACACCGGCAAGCATCTGTTACTGGTCGGTCATGGCGGCATGATGCGTCTGATCCTGAGTCACCTGCTTGAGATGCCCATGCATAACATGTTTCGTTTGAATGTGAAGTTCGCCGCCATCAGTCGTGTTCAGATCGATCACCACGGTGATCGCGCCATGCCGCGCCTGAAATTTCATTCCGGTATCCTGTAAATGATCAAGTCGTGGTTGATTGCACTGCAATTCCTGACACGACTGCCTTTGCCGAAACACATCCTGCGTGACAACGACTACACGCCGCAGCGTCTGGGTGGTTCGGTGCTCTGGTATCCCATTGTCGGCTTGCTTATCGGCGTCCTGCTGGCATCCATCCCCTGGTGTGTGCAACACGTCATGGATAAACAGCTTCCCCTGTTGCAAGCCGGTCTGGTCTTGTCGGCGTGGGTCTTGATCACCGGTGCACTGCATCTGGATGGTCTGGCCGACAGTGCCGACGCCTGGGTCGGCGGTTATGGTGATCGGCAAAAGACCCTGGCCATCATGCTGGACCCGTATACCGGACCGGTCGGGGTGAGTGTGTTGGTCACGGTATTAATCATCCGCTTCGCCGCCTTGAGCACGGTCGTGACACAACCCTTGCTTTGGCTGGTACTGGTGCCGTTTCTGGCGCGCGCCGCCATTATTGCCCTGTTCCTCACCACACCCTATGTGCGCAAGCAGGGGATAGCCGCTGAGCATGCAACACACCTGCCTCGTATGGTGGCGTGGGGGATGTTGTTGTTCAGTGTGGGTGTTTGTTACGTTGTGTTTAACAACCATACCCTGTGGTTGATCCTGGTCACTGCTGTCATGTTTGTTTTGCTGCGTCGTCTGATGCTGCAACGCCTTGGCGGTATGACCGGCGATACCGCCGGTGCCATGATCGAACTCACTGAAACCGCACTGCTGGTGACGCTGGCCTTGCTTTAACGATCGGTTTGCCATTGACGGGTGATTTCATACACGGCAATGGCCGTGGCGGTGACCACATTCATGGAAGAGTTATGGCCCTGCATGGGAATGTGTACCGTGTAATCCGAGATATCCAGCAACATTTGATCGACCCCGTTTTTTTCCGTACCGGGCAGCAAACAGATTTTCTCAAACCGCCGAAAGTCCATTTGCGCCAGTGCACAACTGTCAGTCGTTAGTTCGAGACTGATAATCGTGTAACCGTCTGTTTTCAGCGTATTGATTACCTCGATGGGGGAATCGGCATGGCGATATGCCACATGTTTCTCAGTCGAGCGTGAGGTCTTGCTGATCCTGCGCCGGGGTGGTGCAGGTGTCGTGCCGGTCAGGTAGAGTTGTTCCACACCCAGGGCATCGCAGAGCCGGAACAGGCTGCCGATATTGACCGCGTCATCCAGATCATGGGCCAGGATTGAGAGCGGGAATTTTCTTCCGCCCGGTGAATGATCGTGATGTTCAAGCTGGCGATTGGTCATGCTACAAGCCTGTTGATTTGTCCGGTGGCAGAATAGAACAGGCGGTCAGTCGGGTCAATTTATCCGCCGGCCGGCGCTGCATTTGGCGGCGGATTCTGATCTATACTTCGCTAACTACCACTCCTTAATGTCGGTTTGATCGGTATTTCATGATGCGAAATTTACGCTTGTCCCTGGTTTTGTTCTGCGCAGTACTCAGTTTGACCGCCTGTAGTGGATTGACGACAAGCCATTCTCCACCCATGGCGGATATTCATTTGCATTTTAACTGGGACCAGGAAGAACTGGTGTCGGCCGTTGAAGCGATACAGATATTGCGCAAGCACAATGTCACGCTGGCTGTGGTTACTGCCACGCCGGCGGTGAATGCCCTGAAGTTACGCAAAGCCGGTGGTGAGTGGGTCTTGCCGATCCTGAGTCCATACCTGAGTGGCTACAGTCGGCATAACTGGTACACGGATAAAGCGTTGTTAGGCAAGCTGCGCACCATGCTGCAAACCGGTAATTACCACGGGATTGGCGAAGTGCATCTGGTTGTCGGTCTGGGACCGGGCTACCAGAGTCCGGTGTTTCGCGGTATCGCCGCATTGGCCGAGGAGTTTGCTGTGCCTGTCCTGCTGCATACCGAGGCGGGCAGTTATCGTTACTTTGAAAAGGTTTGTCGCGGCTTTCCCCGCGTGCGTTTTCTGTGGGCCCATGCCGGGTCCATTCTGGGGGCAAAAGACAGCGCCGCGATTCTACAGGCCTGCCCCAATGTCTGGATCGAGATGTCGGCCCGCGATCCGCATCATTACGGCAGTTTTCTCAATGCAGACGGCACCATTCCCGCTGACTGGTTACAGGTCTTCACCGAATATCCGGATCGATTTATGACCGGCACCGATCCGGTCTGGAAGGCGCAAGAGTTGCATCGCTGGGATCGGGCGGATGAGGGCTGGCGGCATTATGCAGAATTAAACGATTTTCATCGTCGCTGGCTGGCGCAATTACCTGACGGGTTGCAGGAGAAGATCCGTCTCACCAATGCACAACAGTTCTGGTTGCGTAAAAGCACTGCAAAATAATTGTGTTATGGTGTCAGTAACAGGGTAAATGTCCGGCGAAGATAGACAGGGCAAGCCCGGACCCGGGCTAGATTTTCATATTGGGAATACGTTTTTTGGCCTGCTCATAGATGTGCTCGGTCAGGATGTTTTCCTTTACCAGTTTGTCCAGCCGCGTAATTTCATTGATCAACATTTGGTGCTTGTCCATGCGGGTACTGGCGCTGGCGGCAACAATCCGGTTTTTCAGGTCTTCCACGAAAGTACTGAATTCCTGTTTATTGGGATTGTTATATAACAGGCTGACCAGAGGTACACCGCAATAGCGGCTGCGAAACTCGGTGACATGAGGTGAGCGTGACAGGAACATCACCAGTGAGCCGAGTGTCAACAGGACAAAGATCAGGACGAAGGGGATCAGCCGACCCATTAAATCGCCATCCGGATGCTGGAAGATATAAACCCCGTAAGCGATAGCGGCAACGGCGAAATAGATCGTACCGAACAACCAACGCCAGGAAAAATAACGTTGCCTGACCGGCCAGGGTTCAAGGATGCTCAGATTGAGATTAAAGGATTTTTCACCCAGCAGACTGCGGCGCGTGACTTCCACGTATTTCTGATCATAAACAGTGAAATTGCGTTCCTCACCGGTGGCCTGGTTTTTTTGAAACAGGACCCGGTTGGTGGTGCGGCCGTTATTGACAGTTTGCTCGTCGGAATTCATTGGTGCAGTCAATCGGTTGGGTAATGTGAGGCTATATTAGCCCACCGACATGGGCTTGACCATAGTGCAAGTAAAGGAATAGACCGGCATAAGCTGGTTTCAGCATGTAAATGTGATAGTTTTGTGAATATTTACGGCTATTCTGGTAATGGCACAATTTGTATGTGATGTGGCTGGAGTTATGACAAATCGTATATTGGTGGTTGAAGACAATCAGGATATGGCTGATCTGGTTGCCATGCACCTGCGTGACATGGGGTGTGAAGTCAGTGTGGTGCATGACGGCGATGCCGGACTTGCCGCCGCCCGGCAAGCCTCCTTTGATTTATTGATTCTGGACCTGATGCTGCCGGGGACAGACGGCCTGCAAATCTGCAAACAATTACGCCAGGATGCCGATTACACGCCGGTCCTGATGTTGACGGCCAAGTCCACCGAACTGGATCGTGTCCTGGGGCTGGAGATTGGCGCCGATGACTATCTCACCAAGCCGTTCAGTATTCGTGAATTATTGGCCAGAGTGAAGGCGATCCTGCGCCGTATCGAGACTTACAATCAGGTTGAAACCACTCAGGCCCAACCGGTGATCCGGGTCGGTGAATTGTGCATCGATAACCAGCGCCGCACCGTGGAACTGGCCGACAAGGTTATCAGCCTGACGGCCAAGGAATTTGATCTGTTATGGCACTTTGCCAGCCAGCCGGGCCGTGTTTTTACCCGCATGCAGTTACTGGACAGCATCTGGGGCTATTGCCATGAAGGTTACGAACACACCGTGAACTCACACATCAATCGCCTGCGCGCCAAGATAGAACAGGACCCTTCCAAACCTGTCTACATCCTGACCGTCTGGGGTGTGGGTTACAAGTTTACTGAACAGGACAAACAACTCAGTGCCTAGGTTATTCAACACACTCTACAGCAAACTGGCGCTGGCCCTGTTCGGCCTGGTGGCGGTGATTGGGCTGCTGTTTTTTTTGCTGGTGCAGTATTCCACCGAAATGTATCAACAGGAACTGAACCAGAAACTGAATGCGGCGCTGGCGGAAAATATTGTTGCCGAAGAAGTCCTGTTATCCGACGGGGTGATAAATGAAGCGGCACTGCGCCATGTCTTTCACATGTTAATGGTGGTGAATCCGGCCATCGAGGTTTATCTGCTGGATCACACCGGCAGAATTCTTGATTACTCCGCACCGGATGAAAAGATCAAGCGCACCCATGTGGGGGTGGCGCCCATCGAAAAATTTATCACACGCAAGGGGCAGTTTCCCGTGCTCGGTGACGATCCGCGCAATCTCGATAAACAGAAAGTCTTCTCCGTGGTGCCGGTCAAGCGGGAAAAGAGTATGGAAGGTTACCTCTATATTATTTTGCGCGGTGAAGAGGTGGACAGCATCGCCGCGCGGCTGGAAGGCAGTTATATCGCCCGCTTTACCCTGTGGGGCATCATTACCAGTTTGCTGGCGGCCCTGCTGGCCGGATTGTTGATCTTTTTCGTCTTAACCGGTCGGATACGTCGCTTGTCAGATCTGATGAGCAGTTATGCCGGACAGGACAAACCGGCACAACAGACTGCACGCTATCCGGTGCAGGCTGTACCGGGCGATGAGATTGATCGTCTGGGAAACAGTTTCAATGTTATGGCGGATCGCATTGATGCGCAATTACAGGCACTGAAACGCAATGATGTGCAGCGTCGTGAATTGATCGCCAATGTCTCCCACGATCTGCGTACCCCGCTGGCCACCCTGCATGGTTATCTGGAGACCCTGTTACTCAAGGATCGCGAGATCAGTGATGCGGAGCGGACCCGTTATCTGGAGATCGCCTCCAGTCACAGCAACCGACTCAATCAGCTGGTTTCGGAACTGTTTGAACTGGCCAAACTGGACTCGGTTGAAACCCTGTTGAATATCGAGCCCTTCTCGCTGGGTGAATTGATCCAGGATGTGGTGCAAAAATTTCAGTTGTTGGCGGATGAACGGGGCATCAGTCTGCAAACCCGCTTCAGTGAAGGTGTGCCGTTTGCCTGGGGCGATATCGGCATGATGCAACGGGTATTGGAAAACCTGCTGGAAAACGCCTTGCGTTATACCCCCGAAGGTGGCTGTGTGAAGGTGGAACTCAATCGTACAGAAGACAAGATCCAGGTCAGTGTCGCTGATACCGGTTGCGGCATTCCCAAAGATGAACTGGAACATATCTTTGACCGATTTTATCGACTGGAAAAAAGTCGTGGCGCCGGCACCGATAATGCCGGGCTGGGGCTGGCGATAGTGAAACGGATCATCGAATTGCACGGCAGCCAGATTCGGGCCGAGAGTGAACCGGAAAAAGGTACCAGCTTTTCATTTTGGGTGGAAAGTTGGCAACAGACAGCAATGTGACAAAAACGTGAACATTCCGTGAGGTCGTTGTGACGTCACCTTATTAGGCTGGATAGTGCAGAACATACACTTACCCAGCATCCATAAGGAGAAAAAACATGCAACGACAATTATATGCGTTTGCGGCAGTACTTGGTTTAGCCGGCCTGTTTGGCACGACTGCACAGGCCTCTGAAGGCAGTTATACGGTGACCATCACCAACCTGACTCGCGGTACCCTGTTTACACCGGCGCTGGTGGTCACGCATCGCAAGGGCCTGCAAATCTTTACTGAAGGTGAACCGGCCTCTGATGAGCTGGCGCAACTGGCGGAAGGGGGCGCAACCGGACCATTGCAAAGTTCGCTTGAAGCAACCGGCAAGGTCCATGCAAGCGCCACAACCGGTGTGATTTTTCCCGGCACCAGTGCCAGTGTCACTCTGGACATGGATGATCATGCCAACCGCATCAGTATTGCAGCCATGATGGTACCAACCAATGATGGTTTCATCGGCGCCAACGGCATCAGGGCACCGTTTTTGAAAGGACAGTCACGTGTGGTTTATATCGTTGCGCGTGATGCAGGCACTGAAATGAATGATGAGTCCTGTCAGAACATTCCCGGCCCGCACTGCGGCGGTGAAGGTTACAATGCCGCCGGTGGTGAAGGTTATGTGCACGTCCATGCCGGTATTCATGGTGAGGGCGATCTGAGTGTGAAGGCCTACGACTGGCGCAATCCGGTGGCCAAAGTCACCATTACACGTATGAAGTAGTCTGTCTGCGACACCGGCGGCATGTCGGTGTCGCAAACCCAGGGAGTTGATGATGATGAAAAGACAACTCGGTATATTGGCGATTATCCTTGCATTATTGTTTGGTCTGATTAACCACTTGCCGGCGCGTCAGCCGGAGCAAATCTCCGGCAACGCACCCTCAATCAGTGCCGCGCAGTGGCTGAACAGCAAACCACTGGATCTGGCGGAATTGAAAAACAAGGTGGTGATGGTCGAATTTTGGACCTATGGTTGCTATAACTGTAAAAACGTTGAGCCATACCTGAAGAGTTGGTACAGCCGTTATCGTGAGCAAGGCCTGGTGATTGTTGCCGTGCATTCACCGGAGTTTGCACATGAACGGGTCATAAATAATGTCCGACGTTATGTCAGTGAACACGATATTCAGTATCCGGTGGCCATCGATAATGATTTTGCCGTATGGAAACGCTATAACAACCATTATTGGCCGGCCATGTACCTGATCGATAAACAGGGGCGTTTGCGTTATCGCCACATTGGCGAAGGGGCTTACCGTCAGACTGAAAAGATGATCCAGACATTGCTGGCTGAAAACAACAGCCGGTGAATTGTGATGTAATGATAAATAACAGGGGTTAAGCATGTTGATCAAAAAACCGGATGATATCAAACCGTCGGAGATTACGGCAGAAAGTGTCTATCTGCGGCGGCGGGAGTTTATGCAGCTGGCTGCCGGTTTGGCGTTGACCCCCTTCATCGGCGGCGGTTCTGTCGAGGCTAAAACCTTGCAGTCACTCAAGTTTCGCACCGGTTCCGCCTATTCAAGCAAGGAGGCCATGACAGACTTTGAATCCATCGCCACCTATAATAATTTTTACGAGTTTGGCACGGATAAAACTTCGCCGGCCAAATATGCCCACCTGCTGACAACCTCGCCCTGGTCAATCGTGATCGATGGTGAAGTGAGCAAGCCGGGCAAATACAATCTGGAAGATATTCTCAAGCAGCATGCGCTGGAAGAACGTATCTATCGCCTGCGTTGTGTCGAACGCTGGTCCATGGTGGTGCCCTGGATCGGCTTTCCGCTGGCTGATCTGATCAAGCGTTTTTCACCGACCTCAAAGGCAAAATATGTCGCGTTTGAAACTCTGCATCGACCGGAAGAAATGTTCGGCCAGCAGCGCAGCGTATTGAACTGGCCCTATGTGGAAGGGCTGCGTATGGATGAAGCCATGCACCCGCTGACGATTTTGGCCGTTGGCTTGTATGGCAAAGAGATGCCGAATCAAAACGGTGCACCGATTCGTCTGGTGGTGCCGTGGAAGTACGGTTTCAAAAGTATCAAGTCCATCGTGCGGATCAGCTTTACGGAGAAGCAACCGCCAACCAGCTGGAATATCTCCGCCCCGAGTGAGTACGGCTTCTATTCCAATGTGAACCCGCAAGTGGATCATCCACGCTGGAGTCAACGCAAGGAACGCCGGATTGGTGAGTTTCTGCGCCGTGACACCCTGATGTATAACGGCTATGCGGAGCAGGTCGCAGATCTGTACAAAGGGATGGATCTGAAGAAGCACTTTTAACCCCTGTCCTGTTTGATAATGCTGTCGCTGTGTCGTCAGTTGGCTATGCTGTATGGAGTCAATGATGTTGTTGTATTATTCTTTTTTACGAATGGACGCCGTGCCGACCATCAAACGAATCTTTAAGCCGACAGTATTTATATTGTGTCTGCTGCCGTTTGCCTGGCAGGTCTGGTTATTGCTGAATGACAGTCTGGGGGCCAATCCCATCGAAGCCTTTACCCGGCACAGCGGTGAGTGGGGCCTGCGCTTTCTGTTGATTACCCTGGCCATGTCACCCTTGCGTCGTGTCTTGCAACAGGCCTGGCCCTTGCGTATCAGGCGCATGCTGGGTTTATACGCATTTTTCTATGTCTGCGTGCATCTGCTCAGCTATATCGTCCTGGATCAGTTTTTTGATTGGCGGGAAATACTGGCCGATATCATCAAGCGCCCGTTTATTACCATCGGCATGACGGCATTTCTCCTGTTGATCCCGCTGGCGGTGACCTCAAATCGTTACATGATGGCGAAATTGGGGAAAAACTGGCAGCGCTTGCACCGTCTGGTTTATCCCATCGCTGTCTGTGGTGTGGTGCATTATTTCTGGTTGGTGAAAGCGGATTATTATTGGCCCACAATTTATGCGGTAATATTAGTGGTTTTACTCATGTGGCGTTTGCCTGTTTGGTGCACATCGCCATCCAACAAATCCCGCTGACAGGGGCTTATTGACTGATTTTACTCAATAAAGTCCTCTGCAATGGTGTATTTGTCGAGTGAATGCAGAACGCAACCTGAATAAATATTTTGCCGGTAATGTTTTAGTCAGTCGTGCCGCTATGGCATAATCCGGGGAGTTTTGTTTGATGAAACAAGCGACTACAGAAACAGGCTTGTGATTTCTGAGCAGCGGATTTTCCACATTTGAATTCGTAACGTTTATTTTTTTATAAATCTTATAAGGTGTTTAGGAGGAGTTGAATGTCTATCAACCGCCGTGAGTTTATGCAGGTTATGGGTGCTGCCGCTGCCGCGGGTATGTTACCTGGGTGCGATAACAAGAATGGCAAAGCCAAAGTCAGCGCCAAGAGCCCTGAGAAAATCTACGATATCCCCACATTCGGCAATGTCGGCCTGATGCACATGACAGACAGCCACGCACAACTTAATCCTATCTATTTCCGTGAACCGAACGTCAATCTGGGCGTCGGTGATGCACTGGGCAAGGCCCCGCATATCGTCGGCGACAAACTGCTGGACCATTTCGGTATTGCCAAAAACAGCATACAGGCGCATGCCTTCTCCTATCTCGATTTCGCTGAAGCCGCCAAGACCTACGGCAAGGTTGGCGGTTTTGCCCACCTGCGTACCCTGGTGAAAAAACTGCGTGCAGAACACGGCCCCGACAAGACATTATTGCTGGACGGTGGTGATACCTGGCAAGGTTCCTACTCTGCCTATATGTCTCGCGGTATGGACATGGTCGGTGCCTGTAACCGGCTGGGCGTGGATGTGATGACCGGTCACTGGGAATTCACCTATCTGGACGAAGAAGTAATCAAAAACGTCAAGGCCTTCAAGGGTGACTTCGTTTGCCAGAACGTATTTGTAAAAGACGATGCTGCGTTCGACTATCGTTTTGCCGATTTCGAAGGTTTTAATGAAAACAGCCAGCGTGCATTCAAACCCTATACCATCAAGAAGCTGGGTGATGTGCGCGTTGCCGTCATTGGGCAGGCCTTCCCCTATACCCCAATTGCCAACCCGCAACGTTTTATTCCGGACTGGACCTTCGGTATCCGTGATTCCGAAATGCAGAAGATCGTTGACAAGGTTCGTGAGACAGAAAAACCTGATGTGGTTGTCGTGATCTCCCATAACGGTATGGATGTGGATCTGAAGATGGCCTCCAAGGTCAGCGGCATCGACGCGATCTTCGGCGGTCATACCCATGACGGTATGCCGAAGCCAACCGTGGTGAAAAATAAAGGCGGCCAGACGCTGGTCACCAACGCCGGCTCCAACGGCAAATTCCTTGGCTTTATGCAGTTCGATGTACGTGACGGCAAGGTCAAGGACTGGCGCTATACCCTGATCCCGGTCTTCTCCAACCTGCTTGAAGCCGACAAGGAAATGACCTCCTATATTCAGGAAGTCCGTGCGCCCTACACAAAGATGCTGACCGAAGAACTGGCCGTGGCCGAAGGCCTGTTGTATCGTCGCGGTAACTTTAACGGCACCTTTGACCAGATCATCTGCGACGCCTTGCGTGTTGTGGGTGGTGCACAGATCTCCCTGTCACCCGGTTTCCGCTGGGGTACATCCGTACTGCCGGGACAGGCCATCACCATGGATAACGTCATGGACCAAACCTGTATGACCTATCCGGAAACCTATGTGCGTGAAATGGACGGCAAGACCATCAAGCTGATCCTGGAAGACGTGGCCGATAACCTGTTCAATCACGACCCGTATTATCAGCAGGGTGGTGACATGGTGCGTGTAGGCGGTATGGACTACTCCATTGACATCAACGGCGGTCGTGAAAAACGCATCACTGACATGACGCTGGATGACGGTACCAAGATCGACCCCAACAAGATGTATACCGTTGCCGGTTGGGCCACCGTCGGTTCAAAGGCGCCGGGCAAACCGGTGTGGGATGTCGTGGCTGAATACCTGCGCGATGAGAAGGTGGCCAAGATCAAGAAGATGAACACACCGAAGATCAAGGGCGCCAAGGGTAATCCCGGTATTGTGGAATACCTGGGTGAATCTGTCTGACAGGTGTAATTCGCCAATAAATAAAAAGGGAGGCTGTTGCCTCCCTTTTTTTTTCACTGTGCGGTCGCTTATTGCGCCTTGATCTCACCAAGGGTGTGCACCTGCAACGGATAGCCCTCCAGCTGCTTTGGCAGTTGTTGCGCCGTCTCAGGATGCTTGCCATCCAGTCCCACTATGATTACCTTGGTGCCTTCATGCAGACCGATACCGACGGAAACCACACCCGGGCGGGACAGCAGTTCGGCCGCATACTGTTTTTTAACTTCTTCGATAGAGCCTGCCATAGCGATTCCTGTATGGATGGAAATTGCGAAATAAAGAACAACGGCCAATCCCCTCTGTTTGTTCACAGAGATAATCCCAGCGCACTGAAGACATTTTCGATTCGGTTGACAATCGTGCTGCTGTTACTGCCGGCAAACAACAGACCGACCAGATTTTTATCCTTGTCCAGTACCGCCGAACCGCTGTCACCACCCTGACTGATGGGACCGGTCAGCAGTTGATCGGTAAAGCGGGCTGTTTGTCCTGCACCATAGGAGACATCCACCGTGACATCAATCTGTTGGATCACACCGCTGGTGTATTGCGTGGTACGACCGCTCTTCTGCACTTCCATATTCAACTCAGCCGGTTTCAAACCGGCGATCGCGCCGATATCCATAATATCATCCAGCACATCCGCATCATTCAGTGGCAGGGCAATCGCGGCATCCACCAGATTATCCGTTGCCTGAATCTTCACGGGGCGCAGGCGAGTCGCGCTGCCGGTGGCTGCGGCAAAGAGATTGAGCACTGACGCAAAACCGTTGGCAATGGGGCAGTTTGAACCGCCGGTACCGCCATCCAGCATACTGATGGGAATAAATTCCAGCAGATTGGCAATGTGGTCATCGGGGTACTTGCCGCCATCGGCCGGCCCGGGTTGCAGGATCGCATCACCGATTGCCGCATCATTACTGTTGGCCAGCACATGGTTGTTGGAAAGAATCACCCGTTTACCGTCTTTTTTCACAATACAACCCAGTGTCCCGGCGGTAATGTCGCGGTGTCCGATACTGACACCACCGGGGGCGGGACGATGCCGCGAGAGATGGGCATTAAAGGTATGAATACGACCGGTTTCGATGACATCGGTTTGAATGCCGTCGATGGTTTTGGGGACCAGATCCCTGTTACTGAGTTGGCTCAGCGGGAGTTTGCGTTCCACCGAGCAGACAATGGAAAGATCCTTGCCGGCCAAATTTTTATAACCAATACCGGTTGCAATGACATTTTGTTTCTTCAGGAAAGATTTACACACATGGTGCAGGGCTTCCCGGATTTGTTTGATATCTTCAGCCATGACATTCCTCCTTGTTTAGGTGGAAAATGATACACAGGAAGATCACGTCAGTCTGTGAAGTGTCGCACCGCTACTACTTGTTTGCACCTGCCTGCTGTGCACGCTCAAGTCTTGCCTGACGTTCCTGATCGGATTCCCGGTGGACCGTGCTGTCGGTTTCCGGCCAGCCTTTGCTGTGTTGCGCGATAAGAGAGACCAGCATTTGTGCATGTACTGATTGATCGTTCAGCGCGGGGATGTAATGGTATTCCTTACCGCCGGCATGGAGGAAAAAATCACGGTTTTGTTCGGCCAACTCTTCCAGCGTTTCCAGACAATCCACTGCAAAGCCGGGACTGATCACCTGCACATGCTGAATACCATCTGCGCCCCATTCTTTAAGTGTATTATCCGCATACGGTTTTAGCCACTCCTCACGTCCAAACCGGGACTGAAAACTGACAAACCATTCATCATCACCCAAACCCAGTGACGCGGCGACCAGACGAGCCGTTTTTTGGCAATGGCAATAATAGGGATCACCCTGTAAAAGATAGCGCTTTGGCAGACCATGAAAGGAAAACAGCAGCTTGTCCGGCTTGCCGTGAGTTTGACGTGCGGCGGTAATACTCTGTGCCAGCGCCTGGATATAATCCGGATGATCATGGTAATGGGTGATCATGCGCAGTTCCGGCATGTGACGCCAGGTTTGTAATTCCTTACTGACCGCGTCAAACGTAGTCGCGGTAGTGGTGGCGGAATATTGGGGATAGAGCGGTAAAAGCACAATGCGTTGCACGTTGGCCTTTCTGAGTTCCTCCAGCCCGGCCTGAATGGACGGCGTGCCGTAACGCATGGCCAGTACCACCTTGACCGGGCCGGGAAACTGTTTGCTGCATTCCTGTTGCACTTTGTCAGCCAATTGGCGGGACAGATGCATCAATGGTGAACCGCTCTCCTGCCAGATAGAGGCATAGGCCCGGGCTACCCGGGGCGGGCGAATGCGCAGGATCACCCCATGCAGCGCGAACCACCACAACCAGCGCGGTGCTTCCACCACGCGGGGATCGGCAAGAAACTCCGCCAGATAACGGCGCACGGCGGCAGTGGTGGGGGCGTCCGGGGTACCGAGATTGGTAATCAACACGCCGGTACAGGCCGGTTGCCGGTGCGAAAAATCGTCTGGGCCTTTAAACTTCGTCATGGCGCCTAATATTAAATATGATAGGCGGTGATTACCAATATATTTTGCCGGAAAATCCACCGTAGCCTGTGACCGCCGGCAACCGAACATGATGATGAGTATGCAAATCCGATATGACAACAAGCCGGGTTATGCCGGGTATCAACCGGTTTACCTGTTCGACAGATGGACCGACTTCGGCATGATTACCAAATCGCTGGTCGAGGACGAAACGGACGTGCCCGGAGAGGCGGCCATCTACTGCGCACAGTGCCATAACCTGATCACCGCGCAGAACAATGCGGTGGAACGGGCCGGGCAACATATTCACACGTTTGCCAATCCCGCCGGCATCAGTTTCACCATCGGCTGTTTCACCAGAGCACGTTGCCTGTATGCCGGCGAACCCAGTCTTGAATGGACCTGGTTTCCGCCCTATGCATGGCAATATGCATTGTGTTCGGATTGTCAGACCCATTTGGGTTGGGTGTATCAGGCAACAGGTAAAGCAGATACTTTTTATGGTCTCATTCTGACACGACTCATCTCGGATCAGCTTCATACCTAAGCTGTGAAGTGAACACTCCCTGCCTGTGATTGTAATCACAAATGGATTAATTTCCCGCGTCCGGTGCTAACAGTCATGGATACACTGCGGTATGCTGCGCCCATGCAGAATTCTGCAAATGACGATCCGCTCAAAACAACAATATGGAGACCCCGACTATGAACCTTAAACAGGGAATTATTACGCTTGCGCTGCTGTGCAGTTTGCCGGTCTGCGCCGAACAACCGGCCGCTGAACAGGTAACCCAGGACCAGGCCGGTTTTTCATCCGGTACGGTGTATCGTGCCGCATTCACCACCGCAATTGAAAACCGTGAACCGACCGACAAACTGGACCAGGCCAATAACGAACAGAAACAACTCTACTTCTTTACCGAACTGCGTGACATGTCCGGCCAGACCGCCAAACACCGCTGGGAATACAACGGCAAGGTAATGGCGGAAGTGGAATTCAACGTCAAGGGACCACGCTGGCGCGTTTGGTCCAGCAAGACCTTCAACCCGGAATGGACCGGTGACTGGAAAGTCTCCGTGATCAACGCCGCCGGTGAAGTGATCTCGGAAAAGAACCTCAACTACGCCGCCGCCGAACCACAGACCGCCCCGGCAGCAGAACCGGCCGCACAGGAAGCGGCCACTGAAACAGCACCGGCAAACGACTCGGCCACAATGCCTGCTGCGCAATAATAATCAGAACAGAAAAGTAACAAGCTTGACAAAGCCCCGATAAGGGGCTTTTTTTATTGCATATATTTTCAGTATAACCTTAATCATGATATTGGCAGCCAAAAATGAGTGATGAAGATGATATTGAAAAAGCGTTACTGGAAAGATTTAACATCAAAAACAGTGAAGATGTAACGGTAGATGTGTTGTTAAAAATAACTGCTGAAGAAGCAAAGATTCTTCGCAACCGGTTCGGGACAGAAATTGATTATTACCCAGTATCAGACGAAATGATCAAACAATTTGATCTGATCAGAACCCGTATTAAACAGATTGAAGAAAAAGCATTGGCAAAGTTGCGCCACCCAAAGCCGAACGATGACAATTAACTCGGTGAATAAATGTAGGGTGGGTTAGGCGTGTTTTTCACCGTAACCCACCGGCCTGCCGTCAGGCACTCATCAGCCAAACGGACAAAACGCCTTATATCACCCGTTACCTCCCTGGCCATTGGCTGTGAGTTCCCATATATAAAGCGTATTTCAAAAAAAAGGCATACCAGAATTTGACAGATTTCCTACTCATCCCCACATGGATATAAAGGCAAGAGATTAAAAGGTGCTCTATATAAGTATTGTCTAATAAAGTGATCTGTTCTGATTAATCTACTCCATCTATACAAGTAGGGGTATACTTATATTAATTTGACAGGTGCGCTTGTTAGGAGACAGGCATACTGTCCCGAGTATTCAGAATTCCACAGGTCAAGATATGACGAAAAATGTAAAACATGACAACCCTGCGGTAAGGCCGTTTTTTAGATGGCTTGCCGGAGGAATATTTGTATGTTCATCATTGGCGATAACAGGAATAGTTGTTTTTGTAGTGGGTGGACGAAATTGGAGTTGGGATATATTGTCACTTGCTTTTTTTCCAATATTTGCATGTTGGGCAACGTTCCCAATAATGAGAAGTGGAAACCTGCCAAAGGTATGTCTGCGCAGTGAGAGGCAATAAGCAGAAAATAACCGGATGTGAATTTGACAGGCTTTCTTCTTTTTCACAAGCCTGTATAAATTCGGTGATTAAAACCTTTCCGATATAAGTGTTGTCTTGTAAAACCACATTTTTTGCTGAAGGTATAAGTCATGCTGGATTTTAGCGGGGGTGATGGAAAAGCAAAATTGGTTGCTGTTCACTATGCCGAAGAATTTAACAACAAGATTGTTCTCGATATACTGGTTCAGCCTCGCAATGTGCAGAATAGAGATGAAGCCATTATCCTGGCTCAATTTTTCTGGGACGTACTCGATGCAACAGCACGAGACAGGGAGAATGGAAAAATCGTTCTTGAGGAAGCCAACCTGCAGTATTGGGTGGAACGCCTGATGAATATTATTGGCGGTTATTTGAAGAAAACCGGTTATGAGGCAGAGTGGGACAGGGCTTGTGATGAGGCTTGAGTTAATACTGAAGGGGGTAGAGGGATTCAATTGTGACCGACCTGTTGAAGTGGTTAAAAAATAATCCCTCCGTCCCCTTTTATTTGGAAACTAAAGAACAATGGCTATTATAAAAATGGCCTGTATAGTCAGGAATGTGCAGACGACCCGGTAAAAATCGCCGCCTTTACCCTGGACCCGAGTGTGAAAATCAGGGAGCTGGAAACCCGCTTCAATACCCAATGTCTGGAACATACGCTGACATTGCTGGTTTGGGTTAGAACACAAGCCGGCGATTTTTACTCAACGTCAACAACACTGCAAACGGTTTATGAGAGCCCGGGTTGATGCCGACGGTGCTGTGCTTAAATTCAAATAACACGTACACATATTCTGAACCCATCAATATCAATGTAGGGAGGGTTAGGCGCGTACTGTGCGCCGTAACCCACCGAGCGTGCCGACAGGCGCTCATTCCCCAAACGGCCAAATCGCCGTGTCACAGCTTTATATAGTGTATTTCTGAAACACGGCATACCTTAATTTGACAGGTATCGCTGATACCCTCAATCGGATATAAAATTGAGTGGACATGGTAGGTTCTATATAAGTGATGTCTTATATAGACGGCTTGTCTGTTCAGTTTTTGTACACGGTCACTGGTACTGAAATAGGTATACTGTACCCGGATTCAACATAACAATTATTTTCTATTTTTATTTATATCCTGGTGTGGAAGGGGGGGGGATGGATAGTTATCCAAATATATTAAGAAACTTAATTGAACTTAGAAGAAATTCCAGATTGAACAAACACCAGCATTTTTCCGCTGGTGAGAGAATGCGAAAAGGTCACATTGTTACAGGTGTTCCTGTGGTTATAACAAATGTATTTCTTGGTTCGCTTTTCTTCGCAAATGTAACCGAGCAGGTCCCATCCTGGGCAAGTTGGACTGGAGCTATTTTGGCTCTTGGTGCTGCATTTTGTGGCGCCCTTCAAACTTTTTTTAGTTATGAAAAAAAATTTGAAGGTCACAGGAAAATTGCTAATAAATATCTTTGTATACAAAGACGTTGTGAAACTCTGTGTTCGGAATATTTGGATTCGTCGGTTAATTTAAAGCAGCTCACAGCGGAATTTAAAGAAATATTGGCGGCTTACAATAAAGTAAATTTTGAAGCGGAAATATATCAAACAGATAAGGTAGACTATAAGCGAGCTCTGGAATACGACAAAAAGAAGACCGATGAAGAAGTGAATAGTAATTTAGATGTTTCATTGAAACAAACACTGGAGCGAATTAATGAGGAGTCGAAAAAATATAGTTCAGACCGTAAAATGGAAGAATGTTTAGAACAATGCCAAGAAAATTAATTTAGCTGCTTTAGAAAATCGATATTCCGACATTTGTAAGATTAAACTATCATAACGTATAGCTTTTTCAAAATTATCTATGCTGATACAGAGTAAAGGGCACTGGCGCCTTATATTTTGGAATGGATAGTAATCGAGTGAAACCGGCCACAAATAAGAAGATACAGAATGCCTGATGAGACAATTCTGGTTAGTGAATATCATCTCATATGGGAAGCTTTAAACCATTATGAGAAATACTTGGAAAATATGTCGTTAAGCGTATCCAGCGAGGATGAAGCGCTAAAATATGATGAAAAGCTCCAAGACCTGATGAATACGAAAAAAACTATCCAGTATGGTGCTTTGAACTCGTATGGTTTAAAGCTGGAAGATGAGGGAAGTTAATATAAAATGGCTTATAGTCTTTGTGCTGGGCATTGAGATTGAATCGTTTTGTTCAACCTAAATGGAAATTTAGGGATTTGTCGCCATATATTTTCTTGCATGCGAGGTCAATACTATGAATTCAAAGAAAGGGCCGTTTACTCTTGAAGAGATTCGGAAAATGAAAGGAGAAACAAATATCGAGGCATTCACGAAAATGACTGATAAGGATATTAAGGCGCAGATATTGGCTGATCCTGATACACCAAATTTATCTGACTACGAGCTGAAAGAGTTCGATTTTCCCAGGATGCGAGAAAATAAAGCGTAAAGGCTACTGACTCCTTAAACAATGTTTCCTCTTTTACAGTTAGCTTAATAAAAACCACATTATGAATATAACTTACGAAACAATAAATATTTTATTTCTGCTGATTCCCGGATTTATTAGCACTAGAGTATTAGATGCAGTTATTACACGAAAGCAAGGTGATAATCCAGGGAAGGTTGTGGAAGCTTTTGTATTTAGTTTCCTAATATATGCTTGTGTAAATTTTATTTATCAGTGGCAACCTTTAGTAAAACCAAAAAAAATAGGCAATATATACGAGTATTCTTTTACGAGTGATTTTGTCTTGCTTGGGATTACATTGATTTTATCTATAACAATACCTTTGATAATTGGTGCGTTTATTCATAATGATTTGCATACAAAAATTTTAAGAAAAATTCATGTCACTGATAAAACATCTAGATCATCCGTATGGCAAGATGTATATGTGAATGAAAAAAGACATATCGTGGCACATTTGAAAGATGGGCGAAGAGTATACGGGTGGCCTATGTATTATTCTCATAATTCAGAAGAACCACATTTGTACTTGTTTCAACCCGCATGGGTTACTGATGTGGGTGAATATGTTGAGTGTTCAACCCATGGTATTTTGTTGAAAAATGAAGATGTGGAAATAATAGAGTTTATGACAAACTCAGGTGAAGACTTAAGTCAACTAAATGGAGAAATATAAAATGAGCAAAAGAACCCCACCAATACCACCATCGTCTGATGAAATAAAAATAGATCATAATAAAGGGTATAACCCGCCGCAATATGAAAAAGTTCGTCCAACACCTCCGCCACCACCGCCACCGCCAAAAAAGAAAGATAATTAATTAAATCCAGAATCAGAACACAGTTTTCTTGGATGTTTAGTAAGGATGGTGTGAGTATGACATGGACTCAATTAGAACACCTTGTTGATACGGCGTATCGGCGAGTTGTGCCACTCTATTCCTTTGATACAAGAGGGCATCCATTTCTTATTGCTTCTCCGGTTCCATTTAAGACTGATGGCCTGAGTTTCTTAATAACAGCTACTCACGCTTGTTTTAGAAATGGTATACCACTCCCTCTATTTGTTTATGGCGAGAAGAAACTTCATGCGCTCACAGATTTAAGAGGTGCTTGGGATTACATGCCTGGAAAAAACCCAGATCTAGATGTTGCTATTATCCGTTTGGCTGCAGATTGTGCGGATGATCTTCAGGCGCTTTACTGGTTTTGCACACCAGACGATGTTGGGACAACTCGAGTCAAAACACTGGGTGTCCATTATTTAATAGCAGGCTATCCAGCATCGAGGAATAAGAAAAAGCCGGTTCAATATGGTCTACCAAGCAAGGCAACAGCTCTCGTTACAGGGGACATTTGCAGTGTTCATGAAGTGGGTGGTGAAGATAAATCTGACGAATTCCATTTTGGCATTAAATTTCCTTACAAGCAGGTAGACGGATGTGATGGAAAGAAGTTCGTCGTACCAAAACCATACGGCATGAGTGGGGGTGGAGTGTGGCTCGTTGAAATTGATACTATTGAACGGTTATCAAATACCCCATATTTGGTTGGGATCGGCATCGAGTATCACAAACCTGCAAAGTCTTTCGTCGCGACCCGAGTGCATGTGGTAGCACCACTTGTAAGAGATTTATATGAAGCAAATACGCATATATGAATTGTCTAACAATTGCATTTCAGCTTCTCCTTCAAATCAAATACTTGATATCTCAAAACAACCAATTCCCGTCTAATAGCTCGAAGAAAATGCTGTTCAGGCTCCCCGTGACTCTGACAAGCAAGCATTTCCTGCCGTAATTCACACAACCGAATCTCAAGCTTTACCAGTTCATTATAATTATCTCCCCACTGTTGTAATTGTTCCAGTGTGAGATGGAGAGATGCTGGTGATGGTGTTGTGTTATACGGGGTGTCTGTCGGCATTTGGCTTGTTTGGTGTTAAATAAGCCAATGTAACTCAGGTTTTGAAATATCCCAGTTTGGGATATTTGATGGAGAATGGAAGTTTTCAGAATGAAACGCTTCCGCGATGCTGTCATGTTGATCACCACCCCCTCGCCCCCTCCTGCAAGGAGGGGGGATAAGGCGTCTTTTTGATCACCACCCCCTCGCCCCCTCCCTGGAGGAGGGGGTGTGAGATGGAGGGAGAAGGAGTTCTGGTTGTTTACCTATCCAGCTTTTTGTACTTGATCCGATGTGGCTGGTCGGCGGCATCGCCCAGTCGACGTTTGCGGTCGGCTTCGTAATCGGAGTAGTTGCCTTCGAACCATTCCACATGGCTGTCGCCTTCAAAGGCGAGGATGTGGGTGGCGAGTCGATCCAGGAACCAGCGATCATGCGAGATGACGACCACGCAGCCGGGGTATTCGAGGATGGCCTCTTCCAGGGCGCGCAGGGTTTCCACGTCGATGTCGTTGGTGGGTTCGTCGAGTAGCAGTACGTTGCCGCCGCTCTTTAACAGCTTGGCGAGGTGCACACGGTTGCGTTCACCACCGGAGAGATCGCCGACCCGTTTTTGTTGATCGGTGCCTTTAAAGTTAAAACGGCCGACATAGGCGCGTGAGTTGATCTCGAAATCGCTGACATTCATGATGTCATGCCCATCGGAGATCTCTTCCCATACGGTCTTCTTCGCATCCAGCGCATCACGGCTTTGATCCACATAGGAGAGTTGTACCGTTTCACCCAGCCGCAGTTCACCGGCATCGGGTTGTTCCTGACCGATCAGCATGCGGAAGAGGGTGGTTTTACCGGCGCCGTTGGGGCCGATCACACCGACAATGCCGCCACGGGGCAGGTTAAAGCTCAGATCATCGATCAACATCCGGTCGCCGAAGCTCTTCTTGAGGTGTTTCGCTTCCACCACCAGTTCACCCAGACGCGGACCCGGCGGGATAAACAGTTCATTGGTTTCGTTGCGCTTTTGATGTTCCTTGGTGGCCAGTTCTTCAAAGCGTTGAATGCGCGCCTTGCTCTTGGCCTGGCGGCCTTTTGGATTTGAACGTACCCATTCCAGTTCCTGTTTCATGGCCTTGGCGCGAGAGGCCTCGCTCTTTTGTTCCATCTCCAGACGTTTTTCTTTCTGTTCCAGCCAGGAGGAGTAGTTGCCTTCCCAGGGGATGCCTTCGCCACGGTCCAGTTCCAGAATCCAGCCGGCCACGTTGTCGAGGAAGTAACGATCATGGGTGACCGCCACGACAGTGCCGGGGTATTCATGAAGGAAGCGTTCCAGCCAGGCGACAGACTCGGCGTCCAGATGGTTGGTGGGTTCGTCCAGCAGCAGCATGTCGGGTTTGGAGAGTAACAGGCGGCACAGGGCGACGCGGCGTCGCTCACCACCGGAGAGTTTGGTGACGTCGGCATCCCAGGGGGGCAGGCGCAGGGCATCGGCGGCGATTTCCAGTGTGCGGTCCATGTTGTGGCCATCGGTGGCCTGGATCAGGTTTTCCAGCTCGGCCTGTTCTTTGGCCAGGGCATCAAAATCGGCGCCTTCTTCGGCATAGGCGGCATAGACTTCGTCGAGACGGGTCAGGGCGCGTTTGATCTCACCCATGGCCTCTTCCACGTTGCCGCGTACATCTTTTGTGGGATCCAGCTGCGGTTCCTGGGACAGATAGCCGACCTTGATACCGGGCTGTGGACGGGCTTCACCGTCAATCTCGGTATCCACCCCGGCCATGATGCGCAGCAGGGTGGATTTACCGGCACCATTCAAACCCAGCACACCAATCTTGGCGCCGGGAAAAAAGGAGAGGGAAATATCTTTCAGGATATATCGTTTGGGTGGGACAACCTTGCTCACCCGATTCATTGTGTAGATATATTGCGCCATAGATACTCTGGTTTAAGGTTATGGATAGTGGAGTGGGATTGTACTTTGCTGTGCATCCTGAAACAAACCTGACACAACTAAATTCCACTTTGGACTTAAGCTGATGCCGGGATTTGCCGCTAAATCGTGCATCATTTGACGTGTTTTTCGGAACAAATAAATTGATACAACACAATAAGTTACAATTACTGCCAAATATAACAGGATAATCATGAGCAAGCGTTTTCCGCCCAGTATTTTGCGGCGTCTGTTCCTCTCATTTATGGGGTTCGGAATCTTGATGGGCTTGCTGTTTCCTGTCTATGCCCGCTTTTTTGTAGATTGGAAACCGGGCATGTTTGTCTGGTTTGCGCTGGGTTGTCTGGTCGCCGGCGGCACCATCGGTCTGGTGAACTATGCCCTGGTGAAATTCATTCTGGTGCGCAGATTGCGCCAAATGTCGGCATTGACCTCGGCGGTAAGCAATAAAGATCTGACCAGTAACTGTACCATTGAGAGCCATGACGTGTTTGGCGAGATCTCTGATGCATTCAACAGCATGGTGAATAATCTGCGGGAGATCATCAAGGAGCTGCACGCCCAATCGGAAGAATTAAGCCTCTCTTTTAATGGTCTTAATGCCATTTCCCAGGGGGCAGACTCGGATGTTAAGCGGCAACGGGATCAACTGGAAATGGTTGCCTCCGCCATGACCGAGATGGCAGCCTCTTCCACCGAGGTGATGCGTCATGCCGGTGAAGCGCTCACTGCCAGTCAGTCCGCGAACGAACAGGGCAATGAAGCCAAGGTGGTCACGGTCGAGGCCATGGGGTCAGTGGACAATCTGGCCAATCAGGTGGTGAATTCCGTGGCGATTATTCGTGAACTGAAGACGGAGACCGACAACATTTCCCAGATGTTGGCCGTGATCAGTGATATTGCTGAGCAAACCAATTTGCTGGCCCTGAACGCGGCGATTGAGGCGGCCCGGGCCGGGGAACAGGGGCGCGGTTTTGCCGTCGTGGCCGATGAAGTACGCAATCTGGCCAACCGTACCCAGACCTCAACCCGGGAGATCGCCGGAATCATTGAACGCCTTCAAATTGGCGCGGAGCGGGCCGTGGATGCCATGGAAAAAGGCCGGGCCCAGGCGGAGGAAGGGGTGATATTCACGGAACGCACCGCCGAGGCGCTGGCCGAGATATCCGGCGCCATGAATGTGATTGTGGCGATGAACAGCCAGATTGAGGTCGCCGCCAGAGAGCAGAACACGGTGGCGGAAGAGGTGAACATGAATGTCGACCTCATCAATCGCTCTGCCGAAAACTCATCCCAAAGTACCCATGAGGTGTCTCGAACCTGCGAACGGCTGGTCGGACTTGCCTCGCGTATGCAGGGCATTGTGAATGGCTTTAGAATCTGAGCGGTCCGGGCGTCAGGGCGGAAAAGGCTAAAATCTGATCTGACAGGTTGAAATCCTGTCGGAAATCTCTATATTAGAGTTTTCTAATATTCTATGGCGCCATTACTCAATATTAAGGAGTCCACTATGTGGTTGTCCCGTTCCCCTTTCCGGCTGTCCTGTTTTTTCCCCGTTTTGATCTTTCTGGCCCCGCACACTGCAACCGCCGTGGAGGTCTTTCCCGTTGAATCCCGTGTCATGCCCCGGGAACGCTATCTGGATGCCGTCATCGAGGCAGAGCATCAGGCGACGATTTCAGCCCAGACCTCGGGGCGTATTGAGAAGATCCACTTTGATGTGGATGACTATGTGGCCAAGGGCAGTGTATTGATTGAGTTTCGCGCCAGGGATCAGCAGTCTGCCTTCAATGCCGCCCAGGCAAATTACAAACAGGCCGAGGCGGAACACAAACGTATCAAGGATGTTTATGCACAAAAGCTGGTGGCCAGGGCGGTGCTGGATCGTGCCGAGGCCCAGTTCAAGGCCGCCAAGGCCCGTCTGGAACAGGCCCAGGAGTCGCTGGAACATACCGTGGTCAGGGCGCCCTACAGTGGTATTGTGGTCAAACGCCATATTGAAGTGGGGGAGAATGCCTCGGTGGGACAGAAGCTGATGACCGGCCTGTCACTGGAAACCCTGCGCGCCCAGGTGGCCATCCCCCAGGACATGATCCTGGCCGTGCGCCAGGTGAAGAAAGCTGCGCTGATTCTGCCAACCGGCGGACGAGTGCAAGCGGATTCTATTCGGATCAGTGCGTCTGCCGATCCGGACAGTCATACCTTTGATGCCCGCATCTATTTGCCCAAAGGCGATCACGGCCTCTATCCCGGTATGTTTGCCAAGCTGGCCTTTGTGCTGGGCGAGACCAACAAGTTGATGGTGCCAAAACAGGCGGTGGTGAATCGCAGTGAAGTGAGCGGCGTCTATGTGGTGGACAAAGAGGGCAAGATTCATTTTCGTCAGGTCCGCGTCGGTCGTCAGCTTGGTGAGGAAGTGGAAATTCTGGCCGGTTTGATTGCCGGTGAACAGATTGCCCGGGACCCGTCCCAGGCCACGGTTGATCTGAAAGCATCACTGGAGGCGCACTAATGAACGAACGTCTCGGAATTTCGGGGCGAATCGCCGGCGCCTTTCTGACTTCGGAGATCACACCGTTGATCGCTCTGGTCGGTCTGTTGCTGGGCGCGTTTGCTGTGATGATCACACCGCGTGAAGAAGAGCCCCAGATCAATGTCACCTTTGCCAATGTCTTCATCGCCTTTCCCGGCGCCTCGGCCAAGGAAGTGGAAGAACTGGTCAGCACCCCGGCGGAACAGATCCTCTCCGAGTTGCAGGGGCTGAAGCATGTCTATTCGGTATCGCGTCCCGGTATGGCGGCGCTGACGGTGCAGTTTGAAGTCGGTGAAGATCGCACCCAGGCCATTGTCCGGCTTTACAATGCCATTTATTCAAAACAGGACTGGATCCCGCCGGGACTGGGTGTGCTGCAACCGATCATCAAACCCAAGGGTATTGATGATGTGCCCATCGTGACACTGACCTTGTGGACGGAAGATCAACAACGCGGTGCATACGAACTGCAACAGGTGGCCCATTCCATTGAAGCGGAATTAAAACGGGTCAAGGGCACGCGGGATATCTATACCCTGGGCGGGCCGGACAAGGTGGTTCATGTGCAACTGGATGCCAATGCCTTGCATGCCTACAAACTCTCCATTGATGATCTGCGCTATGCATTGCAACAGAGTAATGCCACGCGTCCGTCCGGTTATATGGTCGGCGCCAATCAGGAGATCGAAGTGCAGGCCGGACGTTTTCTGTCGACACCGGAAGAGGTGAGCGATCTGATCGTTGGTGTGCACAAGGGAAAGCCGGTCTACTTGCGTGATGTGGCGAAAATCACCACCGGCGCGGATCAACCGGAACAATATGCCGTCTTCGGTTCCGGACCGGCGGGTCACACTGTCGGCATCAAGACCAGTGGTGTCTCACCGGCAGTGACCATTGCCATTGCCAAACAACCGGGCAGCAATGCGGTGGATATTGCCAATCAGATTATTGAACGCGTGGATCAGTTAAAGGGTATTTTTATTCCTGATGGTATTAACGTGACCGTCACGCGCAACTATGGCGCCACCGCCGACGCCAAGGCCAAACAACTGATCACCAAATTGATCTTCGCCACCCTGTCGGTGGTGATCCTGGTGATTGTGGCACTGGGCAAGCGCGAAGCCTTTATCGTTGGCATGGCGGTGGTGATCACGCTGGCCATGACCCTGTTCGCCTCCTGGGCCTGGGGTTTCACCATCAATCGAGTGTCATTGTTCGCCCTGATCTTCTCCATTGGTATCCTGGTGGATGATGCCATTGTGGTGGTGGAAAACATTCATCGGCACATGCAGATGGGCAACAAGAAGTTGCTTGATGCTATCCCTGCCGCCGTGGATGAAGTGGGCGGGCCGACCATCCTCGCCACCTTTACGGTGATCGCGGCCTTGTTACCCATGGCCTTTGTGACGGGTCTGATGGGCCCCTATATGAGCCCGATCCCTATCAATGCCAGTATCGGTATGCTGATCTCGCTGGCGGTGGCCTTCATTGTGACGCCCTGGCTGGCGAACAAATACCTGCAGCATGATCATCATCACGCCGCAGCAGAACAACATTCGTTTATCGGGCAAAAGATCACTGCGCTGCTGGATGGCCCTTTGGCGCGTGTCAAACCGGTGCTGGAAAAAACCAAACAACTCCTGCAGGGTGAAGAGGGACTGTTGCCCCTGTTTGAAAAACTGGTGGGGCCCTATTTGTTACCCGGTGATGCCGGCAAACAAAAACGTCGCAAACTGTTTTTCATTATCATGGGGTTGATCGTCTTTTCCGTCTCACTGGCGGCGGTCAAGCTGGTGGTGTTGAAGATGTTGCCGTTTGATAACAAGTCGGAATTCCAGGTGGTGGTGGATATGCCGGAAGGCACACCGGTGGAACAGACATCGCGTGTACTGGTTGATCTGGGGCGTTATCTGGCGACGGTACCGGAAGTCACCGATTACCAGATCTATGCCGGCATTGCCGCACCGATCAATTTTAACGGTCTGGTGCGCCAGTATTACCTGCGCAAGGGGGCGCATCTGGGTGATATTCAGGTGAACCTGACCGACAAGAGCAAGCGCAAGCGCAAGAGTCATGAGATCGCCCTGGACGTGCGCGGACCATTGCAGGAAATTGGCAAACGTTTCAATGCCAATGTCAAAGTGGTGGAAGTGCCGCCCGGTCCGCCGGTGATGTCACCCCTGGTGGCAGAGATCTATGGTTTGAACTATGCCGGTCAGATGGCGGTGGCGAAACAGGTGCGCGGTGTGTTTGAAAAGACCGCTGACATCATTGACGTGGATGACAGTCTGGAAGCCGATGCACCGAAGTTGATCCTGAAGGTGGATCAATCCAAGGCGGCCTTGCTGGGTGTCTCACCACAATCGGTCGTTCAGGCGATCGCCACGGCCTTGAATGGTGAAGACGCCGGGTATTTGCATTCCGGCAATCTGAAGTATCCCATGCCGATACGACTGGAGTTCCCCGTCAGCGAAAAGGCACATGTGGATGATCTCATGCAGTTGTTCGTGCGCAACAACGCCGGCAAGTTGATCCCGCTGGCGGATATTGTGCACACCATTGAGACGCGCCGTGAACAATCCATCTACCACAAGGATCTGTTACCCGTGGTGTTTGTCACCGGGGACATGGCCGGCAGTCTGGACAGTCCGCTGTATGGCATGTTCGATATCTTCGGCACCTTGCAGAAGATGCCGGTGGGCAGTCAGCAGGGCTTGCCCCAGTTGTTGATCTCGCAACCGGCCAATCCCTATGAGTACAGCCTGAAGTGGGATGGTGAATGGCAGGTGACCTATGAAACCTTCCGCGACATGGGGATTGCCTATGGCATCGGACTGATCCTGATCTACCTGTTGGTCGTGGCGCAATTCCGCTCTTATCTGATACCGATCATTATTATGGCGCCCATCCCGCTGACCATTATCGGCGTCATGCCGGGCCATGCCCTGTTTGGCTCGCAGTTTACCGCCACCTCCATGATCGGCATGATTGCCCTGGCCGGGATTATCGTGCGTAACTCCATCCTGCTGGTGGACTTTATCAATCAGCAGGTGGCGGAGGGGATGGCCTTTGACAAGGCGGTGATCCGTTCCGGGGCCGTGCGCGCCAAACCGATTGTGTTGACCGGTCTGGCCGCCATGCTCGGGGCGTTTTTCATCCTGGATGACCCCATTTTCAACGGTCTGGCCCTGTCCCTGATCTTCGGTATTCTGGTTTCGACCATGCTGACCCTGGTGGTGATTCCGGTGATGTACTACGCCGTCATGCACAATCGTCCGATTAAAGGGTAAAGAGACTGATTTTTATGCTGACAAGTGCGGGCGGGTCATTTATGATCCGCCCCCTTCAAATAATAAAATCCCATTGTTCATGCAGAAACCAGCCTAATTGACCTGGCTCTATTCAAGTTTCACGGAATCCTTGCTAAGATTCCCCCCTAGTTTTCTAAATGCACGTATAGAAACAGATTATCAACACGCACAGACACAAATATCATGGCCGATCGCAGATTACAGGTTTTTCACACCGTTGCCCGCTTGCTGAGTTTTACCAAGGCAGCCGAGGAACTACACATGACCCAGCCCGCGGTGACCTTTCAGGTCCGGCAGCTGGAAGAGCAATTTAACACCCGACTCTTTGACCGCACCCATAACCGCATCAGTCTGACTGACGCCGGTAAACGGGTCTATGAATGCGCCGAGCGCATTTTTGAACTTTATTCAGAGATGGATAATTCCGTTCGGGAATTGACCGGCGATATCAGCGGCGTACTGATCCTGGGCGCCAGCACGACCGTTGCGGAATACATGCTGCCGGCCCTGCTGGGTGACTTTAAGGAAAAGAACCCCGATGTCACCATTCGCCTGAAGGTGGCCAATACGGACGGCATCGTTTCCATGGTGGAAAACAACACCATCGATCTGGGTGTGGTGGAAGCGCCGGTCAACAACAAAAACCTGGTGGTGGAAAAGTGCCGCATGGACCAACTGGTGGTGATTGTCCCGCCGGGCCATGAACTCACCAAAGAAAATTCCATCACCCTGGAAACCCTGATTCAATACCCCTTCATCTGTCGCGAAGAAGGCTCCGGCACCCGTGAAGTGATGTTTGATCACATGAACGAAGAAGGCCTCAAAACCGCGGACATGAATGTGGCCATGGAACTGGGCAGTCTGGAAGCCATCAAGGGCGCGGTGGAAGCGGGCATGGGTGTCTCCATCCTCTCCCGGGCGACCATCGGCAAGGAACTGCGGCTGGGCACCCTGGAAGCCATCCAGCTTGATCCGCCGATCCATCGTCCCTTCTCGTTCGTCCACCAGAAGCAAAAGTTCCGGGTTCGCGCCATGGAAGAACTGCTGAGCTTCGCCCGCCAATACTGCGAAGATCACCAGAACGACGACTCAGTTCAATAAACGCTAGTGGAAGGCAGTGGTTTTGAATAAAAGGGACAAGCAGTTATTGAACATCTATCGTTCTCTCCAGCCTGCCGATGCGGAGACCCTGCTGGCCTTTGCGGAATTCCTGGCCGCCCGTCAACCGGCGGAGTCCAGGGCGCAATTGACTCTCAATCCCATTGAACGTCCGGCCGATGAAACAGTCATAGCCGCTATCAAGCGATTAACGGGCACCTATCCCATGCTGGACAAGGACCGGATCCTGAACGAAACTTCAGCACTGGTGGCGCAACATCTGATGCAGGGGCGAGCCGCTGCTGAAGTCATTGACGAACTGGAAGGGATATTCAATCGGCATTACACCGATTTACAGGAACAGACAGACTAAACCATGTTTCAAACTCTGGCCAATTGGTACAAACGTTACTTCTCCGATCCCCATGCGGTATTACTGGCGCTGATCCTGATCGTCGGTTTTACCGTCGTCCTGACCATGGGCAATATGCTGGCCCCGGCGCTGGCGGCCATCGTACTGGCCTATCTGTTGGAAGATATTGTCCAGTATGTGAAACATCGCCTGAAAATACCGCGCTACTACAGCGTGTTGATCGTTTATATACTGTTTCTGGCGTTCACCGTGTTCCTGATCTTCGGCATTGTGCCGTCCATCGTCTTTCAGGTAAAAGAACTGGTGCGGGAATTGCCCAACTACATCGCCAAGGGCAAGGAAACCCTGCTGCAACTTCCGCAGCATTACAGCCTTGTTTCCGTCAAACAGGTGGAAAAGTTTGTTGAATCCTTTGACAAGGAACTGGCCACCATGGGCCAACAGGTCCTGACCTTTTCCCTGTCATCCATCCCCAACATGATCACTTTGCTGGTGTATTCCATTCTGGTGCCATTGCTGATCTTCTTCTTCCTCAAAGATAAATGGATCCTGCTCAGCTGGTTGTCACGCTTCCTGCCGCCGGAACGGCGCATGGCCTCACAGGTTTGGGAAGAGATGGACCAACAACTGGGCAACTACGTGCGCGGCAAGTTCTGGGAGATCGTCATCGTCACCGTGGCCTGTGTGATCAGCTTCGGCCTGATGGGACTGAAATATGCCATCCTGCTTTCGGTATTGGTTGGGCTGTCAGTGCTGGTACCATATATCGGCGCCGCAGTGGTCACCATCCCGGTCGCCTTCATCGCCTACTTCCAATGGGGCTGGACTTCAGAGTTCGCCTACCTCATGGTCGCCTACACCATCATCCAGGCACTGGACGGCAACGTACTCGTCCCGCTGTTATTCTCCGAAGTGGTCAACCTGCACCCCGTCGCCATCATTGTCAGCATCCTGGTCTTTGGCGGGTTATGGGGATTCTGGGGCATCTTCTTCGCTATCCCTTTGGCAACCCTCGTCAGCGCAACCCTGCGCGCCTTCTCACATCTGCCGGAACATGAAAGCCCGGTAACACCAACGCCGTAATTCATATTCAACCAGTCATTGGTGGTGGTGCTGCTGAATGAATTCACAGAATGAAAACCCACCAGCGATTTTCGCTAATGCACGTTTGTTGGTGCATGCGATTATTGACGATTCAGTAACATATACAGGCTGCTCAACATTATACGTGGATGGGAAGCTATTGGGTGCTGTACCTCGGTTGGCAATCTGCCAGGATCTGTATAACGAAAATATCTTACTCTTTTTTTGCAACGACCAGTGGGAGTCTTTGGGAGTGACTAACCACTCATCTCTAAGAGATGCACAAGAACGAGCTGAACGTGAATACAAGGGTGTGACTGGGAAATGGATAGAGGCAAATATATCAGACGAAGAAATTGAGAAATACTTTGCACATCATACCGCGATGCGCTGCTCATTTTGTGGCAAACGACCCGAAGAAATAGAGCAAATGTTTCAAAGCTATAATGCATGTATATGCAACGAGTGTGTAGAAACGCTATATGGACATTTGAATAATTAAATGAATAACAGGATCGTTGGGCGGAAGGGCTCGGATATTGGGCCTGCATCCGACGGGGTTCGCACATGTACCAGGCAGTGTGCTGAATCACAAAACTGTCTTAATTATTAGGTTGGTAATCATGCAAAAACACACAGCATACAACATAATGGAGCAAATGCTTTTGTTATCAGAGCACGTAGACAAGGCAGGTGCTCTGGCCGAGCAAATAGATGATAATGATGAACGCTATGCAATACGAAAGGGAATTGCTGAAATAGCAGGGGTTGTGTATACAGAGATAATGATTCCAATTATTCGACAATACCCAGAATTGGACCCTGATAAAAAATAGCTGGATAGTTTTTGGAGTTAAACTAAACGTAATAATTTTTCTGATAAGGATCAATGGGACTGGTTGTAGTACGCTTAAAATAAAATTATAAGGCCCGTAGGGCGATGTAATGGTCTCCTCCCCCCTTTTAAACCGGCGTCACAATGCGCCATGATGGAGGTGTGAACTAACCATCAGA
The DNA here is from genome assembly GCA_029880855.1 of Gammaproteobacteria bacterium. GTDB lineage: Bacteria > Pseudomonadota > Gammaproteobacteria > UBA6429 > Thiohalophilaceae > JAOUNS01. The sequence goes on along the minus strand of JAOUNS010000002.1, from coordinate 321,742 downwards.
GAAGGAAGAGGAGACCACTATGCAGATTACAACGATTGGATTTGGCAAAAAATGTTTTTCATATTGTGTGCTGTAATCAGGCCGGGAAACTGGTCAAGAAAAAGCAATTACGCCGGTCACAAGTATTAAGTTATTTTGCGCAACTACCTGCGAGTTTAGTTGGCATGGAAGGGTGTGCGAGCGCCCATTACTGGGGCCGCGAACTGGAAAAATTGGGACATGAGGTCAGACTGATCCCGGCTCAACATGTCAAAGCCTACGTGCAGGGTAACAAGAATGACTACAACGATGCCCAGGCGATAGCCGAAGCGGTCATCAGGCCCCGGATGCGATTTATCCCGCTAAAGACGCCGGCACAACAAGACATGCAGGCCCTGCATCGTATGCGAGAAGGCCAGATACGCATGCGGACGGCCTTGTGCAATCGGTTGCGTGGTTTATTAGCTGAGCACGGAATTAGTTTAAGACAAGGTATCCCAACCTTGCGCCGCGAAATACCAAAACGATTAGAAGATGGCGAAAATGGGCTGAGTGGTTTGTTTCGTACGCTACTCGCCCAGGGCTGGGAACAACTACAGTCACTGGACAAACAGATCACCGAATACGACACCCTGTTAAAAACAGAGAGCCAACGTGACTCGCGTTGTGAACAACTGACCGCGATCCCCGGCATGGGACCGATTGTGGCCAGTGCCTTTGTCAGCTATGTGGGCGATGGTGCGGGATACCGCCGCGGACGTGATGTCTCTGCGAGTATCGGACTGGTACCGAGGCAGCGCAGCACAGGCGGGAAAGCACAGTTGCTGGGTATCAGCAAACGAGGAGATCGATATTTGCGCTGTTTGTTGATACACGGCGCCCGTTCCGCAGTACGCGCAGCGGCGAAAAAAGAGGACAAACTGATCCGTTGGATTAATGAGACAAGAGCTCGACGTGGTATGCACAAAGCAACCGTTGCCCTGGCCAATAAGATGGCGCGGATGGGGTGGTCGATGCTATACCACGGTACAGCTTATCAGCATGCCTGAAGCTGACTGAACCGAAGCGGTTTAACAAAACAGGAGACCCGCCCGCGATTGCGAAGATGAAACGAAGAGGATGATACAACTGGTCAAACCGGCGTATTGAAAACCTGGCTAATCCATAGGCCCATGAGGTCGGTAGGGCGATAAGGTCAATACGCGCGAATAACATCGAGGCCGGAAGTGCTGTATAGACTTCATTAACAGGCCGGATATACGGACGCAATCCAGTCACTGTCATCATTGATGTTTTGTCTTGCAAAATGGGAGGAGACCATATACGGATTAGCGAAGCGTAATCCGCCGCATGATAAATAAAAATGTTAAAGGGAATTAACTATGCCGAATTACCGCCGTAACCGGGTGCCGGGCGGGGGTTGCTTCTTCACCATCAATTTTCTGGAACGGCATGACAATCACTTGCTTATTCAACATATCAATTTTCTACGCCATGTGGTGAAAAGAGTTCGCACACGATATTACTATCACATCAATGGTTGGGTGGTATTGCCGGATCATCTACATTGCATCTGGACCTTATCGTCAGGTGATGATGACTATGCCATGCGGATACGGCTTATCAATACCTTGTTTGCCCGACAAATCCCGCGGATCGAACATCGCACGACGGTGCGTCAGGGCAGAGTGGAGCGGGGGATCTGGCAGTGTCACTTCCGGGAGCATACCATCAGGGATGAGAATGACTTCAGCCGACATATGGACTATCTTCACTATAACCCGGTTAAACATGGTTATGTTGTTCAGTTAAAGGTTTGGCCTTGGCCGACGTTCGGGTACCATGTGCGCCGTGGTTACTACCGGGAAGACCGGGGTAGATGTGAAACGGATATGTCGGTGGGTGAAGCGGGGTGTACATGCGGCCGAATACGCTTTGCTCATCCGCCCTGCTAGCTATATTAAGGGGACGAAAAAGATGTTTAACGATTGTAGAAGCAGTAGGCCGTCAAATTAGTCATTGTGAAATATTATGAATAAGGTTGGGTGTTTAATTTGTCTTTTGTGCTTATTGGTGTCTTGCGATACTGGTGTATCTTACGATCTGGATTTTTTGGATTTTTCTTTTTCTGAAAATTTTTACCACAGAAGGCTCAATAAACATGCTGAACAAATTGATTTCCGTGTTGCTCTTGAATACCCTGATGTTTGGGTAACAGATAAGCGTGAAAAGTTATTGGTTAAAAATGGATGGAAGGTATGTCAGTCGAATGGTGGTAAATGGGTTAAGTATCAGGATGCGACAAGACAAAACAGTATTCAGTGCGTTTATCAATATACCAGATACTATAAAAAAGATGATGATTTTATGGTTGTTTTTCTTCGTTATTATGATGGTTTGAATGATGACAATCAATGCCATGAGAAACCGCGAAATGATCATCAGTATGTTTTTGTAATTGCACATAGACCTGGAGATATGAAGAAAGAGTTAAAGAAATTTGATGTTTCGTGCGAATAGGGAAAAGCAGCCCGTAGGTTTGGGTGAGTACTCGAACCCCAATATTATTTTGAGTTTGAAATTTTACCAGTAGCGCGAATTATAAAGTGTAATTCGCCTCATGTTTTACGTTGCACCGACCACCTCGGCACACCAAGACAGGCGGTGGACTCGGTCACCAATACCACCGTGTGGCGCTGGGACAGTGACGCCTTCGGCAAAACCGCCGCCAATGACGACCCGGACGGGGATGGGACAAAATTCACCCTTAACCTGCGCTTCCCGGGCCAGTACTACGACAGCGAGTCGGGACTGCACTATAATTACCACAGGTACTATGATCCCAATACCGGTAGATACATCACCTCTGATCCGATAGGACTGGATGGTGGGTTGAATACGTATGGGTATGTGGGGGGGAATCCGGTAAAATATTTTGATAAATACGGATTGTTTCGCCCTTGTGAATTAGTTGGTGGTTGCACTGTCACTGGTTCTACAAATAATTCCAACTATGTGTCGACACCAGATACGCCTACAACAATAGTAATTCTAAATGGATCTAATAATATGAATAATTGTCCAAGTGGATTAAACTGGTACACGACAAACACAATAGGTCCTAATCAATTTGGAAATACTACTGATGAAGGTTTTACAAGGACTTGTGACCTAGAATGTCCAAATGGGGATAAAATGAAAGGTTTAGAAGTACCTAATAGAATACAATATGATTCCGCAGAACAATATAAGCAAATTATGGATAGAATCTTTGCTCAAGAATGCTTATGGGATCCTAATTCTATGGCGAGGCAGGTATGTCCAAAAAAAAAGATAGGTTCGATATTGTTAGGACTTTGTGTGTGCGGCAATAGTAACTTAATGGCAAATGAGCTGGTTTCTCTTAACGAGCTAATAGATTTTGCAGATAATATTGCTCTAGTTGATATTTATAAATATAAAAATACAGAGTGCGGTCAAGAATGGTTCGCAAAAGTAATCAAGGCATATAAAGGGATAGAAAATGGACAGGAGGTAAATATTGGCCATTTGTCCATTTACAGTAAAATTGGTGGGAGATACGTTGTATTTTTGAGAAAAAACCAACTAACGTACGATGAAAAGTTAAAAGATGCTGCCCTTTCTGAAGTATATGATAATAAATGTATTAAAAAAATAAAAATATATCATTTAAAGCCATATGGTATTGGAGTTTTTCAAACTTATCCAACAGGTTATAAACAAGTAGAGTATGGAAAACCAACTTATATTGTGTTGGTGCCAAAACAAATCAAATTGCCAGATTCATTATCTGCTCCTAATGAGCTAGAAGAAATCAGGCAGCAATACAAATTTGATGAAAAAGTCAATTTGATCGAAGAAACGAGATTTGATAAATTTATGGAGCAAGTGAATAGTACGGACTCTGAGGCAACATTGATTAAATAGCCCGAAGGGCAGATAAGCGAAGCGTAACCTGCCGCATGTTACATTTCACACCGACCATCTGGGCACACCCCCGGGCCAGTACTACGACAGTAAAAGGGGTCAGTACCCTTAAAAGAAAATGATGAGGATGAAAAAACGATAGCAAACGACAAGGAGTGTCAAATATGCCAAGGAAAGGACGATTCTATTTGCCGGGTGTCCCGGCCCATGTTGTACAGAGAGGGAACTGCCGACAGGCTGTTTTCTTTTGTGATGATGATTACGCAGCCTATCTTGGGTGGCTGGAAGAGGGTGCCATACGATATGGATGTAAAATACATGCCTATGTGTTAATGACAAATCATGTTCATCTGTTGATGACCCCAGAGACACGAGATGCCATAAGTCGAACCATTCAACACGTGGGTAGATGTTATGTAACCTATGTAAACAGTCAATATGGTAAAAGCGGAACCTTGTGGGAAGGTCGGCATAAGGGATGTGTTGTATCGAGTGATGAATATTTACTGGCATGTATGCGATATATAGAGTTAAATCCAGTCCGTGCGGGGATGGTTGCTTCACCAGGAGAATATCGGTGGTCCAGTTATCATTTCAATGCAGGGATATCTGAAGGAGGCGTTATCAAGCAGTACGATCTTTATCTTGCATTGGGTCAGCAAAAGGAGGAACGAGCCTTTGTGTATCGAGAGTTATTTAGGAATGCTCTTGCTGCAGATCAAATACATGCCCTGCGAGCTACTGTACAGACGGGAACACCACTCGGAAATGAGCGATTCCGGCAGCAAATCGAACAAGTCGTCTCGTGCCGTGTCGGCCAGGCACGTCGAGGGCGGCCATCAAAAGGAGAGAGTTAAAGGGTACTGACCCCTTTTTCATATTGATTTGCATGAAATGCAATATAAGATACAGCTTGTATATACCGGTAAAGAGAAGTCGCCGGAAAAAGTTAAGCAAATATTGCTGGATATACTTAAGTCTATGCGGTTTGTTAAAGAATTTGATGAAAAACAAAAACGGTAGGCCCGTAGGGCGGATTACGCTTCGCTAATCCGCCCTGCGAGCTACGAATTTGTTTGATATGTCCGGCTGGAGGTGGAGTGAGGCCGGTATTGTTCGAGATTTTAGAGGGCACGTTCGATGAGATGGATGAAATTGTTATTACGCAACCCGGTATTGCTTGTTGTGATGGTTTTTATGCTATCCGGTCCGGGGCAGGCCGGGGATGAATATGGTCTGTCGCAACTGGTTAAGCAGCTCTATACGCAACCGGATTTTAATTTGCAGCATTCAGCGGCTGCGATGAGTTTGTTGAAACGACTCAATTCGGGAGAAATAAAACTGGTGCGTAATGCCATTCTGGCGCGACACCAATACCGGTTCAAGTCGCATTTACTGGAACAATACTTTACCAATCACTTCAAAGACTACAAGCCGAATACACAGCAGGTGACGCTGACAGCGCAGGATGAGGAGAATGTCTCTGTCATCAAAACCGTGGAACAGGACATCCACAATTATGAGAACAGCGAGGCAGGATTACGGGCGCAGATGGTCGGCGTCTGGATACCGGGACCGGCGATAGGTGGCGGTGCCATGCCGCAAAATTACACGTTTAAAGGGGACGGGACCTTTATATTCGACATCGGGGAAGGAGGCTGTGACATACGAATTGCTACTTCCTCGGGTACATGGATCATCAACAAGAATGTGTTAACGCTGACCACGACACACGAAAAACGATACATCGGTGGAAAACTCAAGCCGGTTACCGATCCGGTGGGTTGCTTGTCGGACAATGAATTGGCTGGTGGCAAGTGGCAGACAGTACAACTCAAGGCAGCTGATGTAAAAAGGTATACGAAACTGCGATTTGTTTACGAAGATTATTTTGGTGAAGGGGATTTTAAACCGAGATTCAAAATGGATAAAGGCGAGTGGTGGTTGTACAGCAAGTCAACAACAAATAATTAGTGAAGCCTGGTTTGAAGTGTCAGGCTTGCTATGTCAGTGCACGTCCGAAACCGCATCCTTCACGCCCTCAGCCCGGTCTTCTCCCTGAGAGAGAAGGGGGCGTAGTATGAAAGCTGTTTCAGAAACCTGATTTACAGTATCTCCGACGCGTAATCCGCCAGTCGTGAACGCTCACCACGGGTCATGGTGACATGGCCGCTGTGGGGCCAGTGTTTGAAACGTTCGACGACGTAGGTCAGGCCGGAAGTGGATTCGGTGAGGTAAGGGGTATCGATTTGGGCGATGTTGCCGAGACACACCACCTTGGTGCCGGGGCCGGCGCGGGTGATGAGTGTCTTCAGTTGTTTGGGTGTCATGTTCTGTGCTTCATCAATGATGATGTAGCGATTCAGGAAGGTACGGCCGCGCATGAAGTTAATGGAACGGATCTTGATGCGCTTGCTGAGCAAGTCATTGGTGGCGGCGCGCGCCCAGTCTCCACCTTGTTGGTTGGAGGGGCTGAGTACTTCCAGGTTGTCCATCAGGGCGCCCATCCACGGCGTCATTTTTTCCTCTTCAGTACCGGGCAGGTAGCCGATGTCTTCACCCACCGGGACGGTGACGCGGGTCATGATGATCTCGCGATAGCGATCTTTCTCCAGCGTTTGTTCCAGTCCGGCGGCCAGGGTAAGCAGGGTTTTGCCGGTACCGGCCATGCCGAGCAGGCTGACAAAATCCACTTCCGGATCCATTAACAGGTTCAGGGCGTAGTTCTGTTCACGGTTGCGTGCCGATATCCCCCATACCTTGTTATTGGCTGAGCTGTAGTCACGGACGGTTTCAATGACGGCTTCATCGTCTTTGGTGGAGCGCACCACGGCTTCAAACCCGGCATCATCACTGCTGTGCAGAAACTCATTGCTGTACCAGTTGGCAACATCGGGTCCGGTGACACGATAAAAGGTTCGGCCCTGTTCGATCCAGGAATCCACCTGTTTGCCGTGTCTGTCCCAAAAACCGCTTTCCAGTTCCTGGTAGCCTTTAAACAGGATGTCAGCATCTTCGATGACCTGATCGTTATGGTAATCCTCTGCATGGATGCCCAGTGCGGCGGCTTTAATCCGCAGGTTGATATCCTTGGACACCATGGTGACCAGGGTTTCGGGATAGATCTGTTGCAGGGCCAGTGCGGTGCCGAGGATGTTGTTGTCCGGGTGGTTGCCGGGCAGATATTCCGGCAGATCATGGGTCAGGGCCTCGGTCTGGAAAAACAGGCGGCCGCAGGCCTCTTCGGTATTGATATGATGCAGGTCGAGGGTGATGCCTTTGGCGATGTCCTGGGTGGCAATCCCTTTGATCAACTCATCAAGAAAGCGGCTGGCCTGTCGTGCGTTGCGAGCCACTTCACCATGTCCAATCTTGTTGTTATCCAGCTCTTCCAGCACCATCATGGGCAGGAAGAGGTTGTGTTCCTTAAAGCGAAACAGGGATGACGGGTCGTGAATCAGGACATTGGTGTCGAGGACAAAGAGTCGTTTTCCGGTTACGTTTGTTTTTGGCATATCGTTTTATTTTTTATTTAGCGCCGTGACGGCGTTCAGGACTGCTTCGGCATGACCGTCAACCTTGACCTTGCGCCATTCCTGTTGCAATTTGCCCTGCGCATCAATCAGGAAGGTGCTGCGTTCAATGCCGCGTACCTGCTTACCATACATGTTTTTCATTTTTATAACATCGAACAGTTTGCAAAGTGCTTCATCGGTGTCGGAGAGCAGATCAAAGTTGAAGTTTTGTTTGGTCTTGAAGTTTTCGTGCGAGCGCAGACTGTCGCGGGAGACGCCCAGCACCACGGTATTCCGGCGTTTGAATTTGGCCATGTTGTCACGGAAGTCCTGTCCTTCACGGGTGCAACCGGGGGTGCTGTCCTTGGGATAAAAATAGAGCACCACATTGCTGCCTTTGAGTTTGGCGAGTGAGATTTCCTGATCGCCGGTAGCCGGGAGTTTGAAGTTGGGGACTTTCTTGCCGATGGCGAGTTCACTCATGCTGTCGTCTGCCTGATCGCGGGTTAAAGTTTATAGGGTTCCATGATGGCATCAAGATTCAGTGTTTCACAGAAATCAATAAATTCGTCACGCAGGGTGGCGATATGGGTCTCGGCCGGAATTTCCAGGGTCATGTTCAGGGTGAAAATCGGCGTACCGGTATGGGGTGCGGGCATGCAACCACTGGTCATTTCATAGATGTTGATGGAACGTTCGGAGAAAAATGCCGCCAGTTTGTAGACAATACCGGGATGGTCGATGGAGACGACCTCAATGGTATAGGGCATCTTGTTGCCGCCGGGCACGTATTCTTCGGTGCGTCGGCTGTTAATGATTAAACCGGTACGATCCTGTACATGGCGGAAGGCGTTCTCCAGCTTGGCCAGTTTGTCCCAATTGCCGGACACCAGCATCAGCAGGGCGAATTCACCGCTCAGCACGCTCATGCGGCTGTCCTCGATATTGCAGTTGTTGTCGGTGATGGTTTTGCTGATATCGGCAATCAGGCCCGGTCTGTCTCGTCCAAGGGCGGTGACGACAAGTGAATGGCTCATGTTGTGCGGCTTATCCTGTTTCGAATACCGGCAGCGTATCCCGATGGGCCCTGTTTTGATGATCCGGGGAGCGTCGACGCTGCGTCAGGGTTATTTTGGTTCATTTCCCGCTAACTATACTGAAAGGTTAAACATCAGGGCAATATCCATCATCGTTTCCGGCCGGAAAAACCGCAACCGGGCGGTGTCTGCAGGGAAATGCTTGTCAGCCGTGCGTCCCGACAGTACCATGTCGCTTTTATTTCCGGGGTTAAATTGAATGATACAAGGTAGTCTGGTGGCGCTGGTGACTCCCATGTCAGCCGACGGCTCGGTCGACGAGAAGAAGCTGGCTGAACTGGTTGAATTCCATATAGAAAACGGTACAGACGGGATTGTTGCTGTCGGCACGACCGGTGAATCCGCCACGCTGGATGAGAAGGAACATTGCCACGTTGTGAAACGGGTGGTGGAGATGGTCAACGGCCGTATTCCTGTCATTGCCGGTACCGGTTCCAATTCCACCCATGAGGCCATTACCCTGACCCAATGCGCCAGAGATGCCGGTGCCGATGCCTGTCTGTTAGTCACCCCTTACTACAATAAGCCTACTCAGGAAGGGCTTTACCTGCACCACAAGGCCATTGCCGAGGCCGTGGATATCCCCCAGATTCTATATAATGTACCCGGTCGTACCGCCGTGGACATGCTGCCGGAAACGGTAGAGCGCCTGTCCGGGGTCGCCAATATCGTCGGTATCAAGGAAGCCACCGGTAATCTCGACCGCGCCAGGGATATCCTGCAACGTTGTGGCAGCGAGTTCGCGATGTACAGCGGCGATGATGCCACCGGTATGGAATTCATGCTGCTGGGTGGTCATGGGGTGATTTCTGTGACAGCCAATGTGGCTCCGGCGAGTATGCACGAGATGTGTGTTGCCGCCCTCAAAGGGGACAGGGCAACGGCTTCCGCAATAAATGACAGGTTGATGGATTTGCACAATAACCTGTTTGTTGAAGCCAATCCGATCCCGGTGAAATGGGCTCTGTATGAAATGGGCCTGGTGGGAGAAGCCCTGCGCTTGCCCCTGACGGTATTATCCGCCAAATACCATGACGTTATTCGCCGGTCGCTGCAAAAAGCAGGCGTGTTATAAATTACTGAATGTGAGAAATATGATTAAGTCCAGACGTGTTATCTTGCCGCTTGTGGCCGCTTTTCTGGTGGTCGGTTGTTCCTCCACTCCCGATGATACCTATATGTATAGTGATACCACCCGGCCTTTGGAAGTGCCGCCTGATCTGGTGATGCCGGTGGCGAATGAAGATTATTCGATTCCGGGCATCGCTTCGCAACAACAGACATATTCCGGTTACAGCGGCAAGAATAAAAAAGAACCCTTGCTGCCCAAGGCGCCGAAAGATGTGCGTTTGATCCGGGATGGCAATCTGGCCTGGCTGGAATTCAAGGTGGAGCCGGACAAGCTCTGGCAGGAACTGCATGCATTCCTGGTTCGCATCGGCTATGAAATCAAGCGGGAAGAGCGCATGACCGGTGTGATGGAGACCAACTGGATCGAAACCAGAGCCGCTGAAACAGGCTGGTTTTCGGATACGCTGGGGGAAATGGATAAATATCGGATTCGACTGGAACGTGGTGACAAAAGCGGTACTACACTGGTGTTCGTACGCCACCAGGGATTGAGCGGCAGTAAACAGAAGGTGAATAACGAAGAGATCACGGTTTGGACACCGCGGGCCTCTGATTCCGAACGGGAAGCGGAACTCTTGAAAAAGATCATGATCTTCCGTGGCTTGAACCGTGAACAGATCGAACAACTGGCCAGTGCCAACAAGCAGGAAAACAATTCACGCATTATTACCGGGCAGGAAGGGCGGGCTGCGCTGGAAGTGAATGAGAATTTTGCCCGGACCTGGCGCCGGGTCGGGCTGGCCCTGGATCGGATGGGGCTGGTGATTGATGACCTGAATCGTTCAGCCGGTGTTTACTACATCAGGGTGCCTGACAGTGATGAAAAGGGTGTGGTGAAAAATCTGTTTAGCGGTATCTTCGGCAAAAAAGCGGGTAATGTCGAAACACAATACCTGTTGAGTATCAGCGACAAGGGTGACAAGACGCAGATCGAAATACGTTTCCGCGCCAATGCGAAAATGGACAATGAACTTGCGAAGAAAATTCTGACCAGAATACAGGCCCACATCAGTTAAAGGAGGGTGGAATTGCAGTTTGCGATTCTCGGCAGCGGCAGTCGCGGCAATGCCAGCCTGATTGAAACAGCGGGCGCCTGCGTAATGGTGGATTGCGGGTTCTCCATGAAAGAGACCGTGTCGCGTCTGGCGAAACTGCAACGGGAACCCTCTGACATCACTGCCATTCTGGTGACACACGAACATACCGATCATATCCGGGGTGTCGGAGCATTTGCCCGCAAGCACAGCATTCCGGTGTATGCCACCCGGGGTACCGCCAGGAGCAATCTGCTGGGTGAACTACCCGACTGGCAAGCCTTTAACCCGGAGCAGGCGATCGTGTTAAATGATATGCATATCCAGGCCTTTCCGGTACCGCATGATGCGCGAGAACCCTGTCAGTTTGTCTTCAGTGATGGCGACCGGCGGTTTGCGCAATTGACTGACGTGGGCAGTTCCACTTCGCACATTGAGCAGGTCTTGTCCGGGTGTCATGCCATGATCCTGGAATGCAATCATGACCCGACCATGTTGGCGGAAAGCAGTTATCCCGAATCACTGAAGCGACGTATCAGCGGTATGTACGGCCATTTGAGCAATGGACAGGCGGCGGATATCCTGGCGGCGATTGATACAGACAAATTGCAACAGGTGGTATTGGCCCACCTGAGTGAACAAAACAATCAGCCGGCATTGGCGAAACACGCTGTCAGCACAGCACTGGGTTGTGATCCGGAATGGCTGGAAGTGGCGGAACAGGACGCGACGCGGGATTGGCGAACGGTTTAGAACAGATTCATATCTACCTGACAAGAAGGTACACACAAGATGGAAAAGCAACAGGTTCTCGTTAAAGGCAAGGCCAAAACGGTTTATGCAACGAATGACCCGGACAAGCTGGTCATTCATTTTCGCAATGACACGTCGGCCTTTGACGGTGAAAAAATGGAGCAGCTTGATCGTAAAGGTATGGTGAACAACCGTTTTAATGCGTTCATTATGCAAAAGCTCCAGGCGGCCGGTATTCCGACCCATTTTGAATCCCTGCTGGCCGATGATGAAGTGCTGGTCAAGAAAATGCACATGATCCCGGTGGAGTGTGTAGTGCGCAATATCGCCGCCGGCAGTATTGTGCGTCGTTTGGGCGTGCAGGATGGCATGGATCTCAATCCGCCGACCTTTGAATTCTTTTTAAAGAATGATGCCTTGCATGATCCCATGGTCAATGAATACCACATCCGCTCTTTCAACTGGGCCACTGACGCAGAAGTGGCGGCGATGAAAGAGTTAACTTTCCGGGTTAACGACATTCTGAAAAAACTGTTTGCCGATGCCGGATTGTTGCTGGTCGACTACAAGCTGGAGTTTGGTCGTTACCACGGCGAAGTGATGCTGGGTGACGAATTCAGTCCGGATGGCTGCCGTCTGTGGGATGCCAAGACCAGAGAAAAACTCGACAAGGATCGCTTCCGGCAGGGATTGGGTGGCGTGGTCGAAGCCTATGAAGAAGTGGCGCGGCGTCTGGGTGTGCCGCTGGAATAACACGCTTTTAATCGCACTGACTTTCATCGTGCAATAAAATTGCAAAGCAGGTCTCAGAACCTGCTTTTTTTGTGTCTTAATTACCTGTTTTTACAGGGATTAAAGGAATCTTATCTGACACCGATAACTAATTGAGCGCTTTAAGAATTTTATGGGAAATGAAGATTTCACTGAACTCCGGTTTGTTAAAAATTTTTACCCAGCTCAAAGTCAGCCACAAAGTATGGTTGAGTACAGGGGTGCTGGTTATATTGCTTGGCATTGTTTCATTATTCGCGCTGTCCAGTCTGATAGTCGCGCAACAACGGGTTGCGTTTGTGGTGGAAGAGAGCCAGCCCATGGTATTGGCGACCATGGAGTTGACCGATACGCTCAACAAGGCGAATGCCGCCCTGGGTTTTTATCTGTTGAGTACAGAGGAAAACGAAAAAAAAATATTCGAAGCCGCCCTGATCAAGCTGGATGAAATTCTAGCCGGATTAACGTCCATGCAGGCTGTACAGGACAATCCGGAAATTCAAAAGCTGGTTAGCGGCATCAGCGCGGACCTGGTGACCTATAAGGGTTACAAGGATCAGATGCTGGAACTGGCAACCAACTTTAATAAAAATTTTCCCGGTATCGGTATATCCTCCGCAGAGATGAATCCCATCGCCATGACAATTCAGCAGAATCTGGCACAGCTGATGACCTCTGAAACAAACGAAAAGGCAAGCAGCAAGCGTCGCAAACTGTTTTTTGATCTTTCTGATCTACGACAAAACTGGATGAATCTCGCCCTGGCGAACCGGGCCTATATGGCCTTTCGTGCGCCAACCATGCTGGAAAATATCAAACTGTACCGGGACGGGTTTGATAAAAAACTGGCCAAAATCGCCGCCTATGGTGACATGCTGACCTTTGAGCAGGCTGATGCAATTGAGCAAATCAATAATGAAAAAGAAACCTGGTACAAGCATCTCGAAGGGATGATAGAAAAGCACAGCAGCGAACAATGGCGTGCCGATTCATATTTGATCAGAACGGAGATCGGACCGCTGGTGGCTCGCATCGATCAGAAAGTGAACCAGTTGGTTGAACAGCAACGGCAGCAGACTGAACAAACCAGCAAGGATGTCTTGAATCAGGTCAGCTGGACGCGAAACATTCTCTTGATCCTGTTGATTGTCGGGATCAGTCTGGGTGTGATGTCATCCTGGTTTATGGTGCATATCATTTCAGGACCATTGAATGATACCGTGAACGCCTTGCATGATATCGCCGAAGGTGAAGGTGATCTAACCCGTCGTCTGAAGACCAGAGGGAATGATGAAATTGCCCAGGTCGGTAACGGCTTTAACCGTTTTGTTACCCGTATCCATGACACGATGAAAACCGTGTCCGGCGCTACCGCTCAATTGGCGGCGGCATCGGAAGAGATGACCATGGTCGCGACGGAAACCAGCAAGGGTGTTATGCAACAGAAGTCGGAAACCGAACTGGTTGCCACATCCATGACCGAGATGGCGAGCACGGCACAAGAGATGGCGCGCAATGCAGAACTGGCTGCCAAAGGGACCCGGGATGCTGATGAACAGGCAGCGGAAGGTAAACGTATTGTTGCCCATACCATGAGTGTGATCAATGCACTGGCGGGGGAGGTGGAACGTGCCGCCGGCGTAATTAAAAATCTGGAATCACACAGCCAACAGATTGGTTCGATTGCCGAGGTGATTCGCGATATTGCCGAACAGACCAACCTGCTGGCCCTGAATGCCGCTATCGAAGCGGCACGGGCCGGTGAACAGGGACGGGGCTTTGCGGTGGTTGCCGATGAAGTGCGTAATCTTGCCAGCCGTACCCAACAATCCACCCAGGAAATTGAATCCATGATCCAGGAGTTGCAATCGGGCACCAGCGAAGCAGCCAATGTCATGGAGCAGGGACGGGGCAAGGCACATGACAGTGTTGAGCAGGCAACCTTGGCGGCGAAGTCACTGGATATGATCACAAGCGCAGTGAATGAGGTCATGGCCATGAATACCCAAATTGCCGATTCTGCACGCCAGCAGGGAAATGTCTCGGAGGAGATCAGCAAGAATATCAACACCATTACCGGGATTGCGGATGAAACCAATGCAGGTACCATGCAAATGTCCCGGGCCAGTAATGAATTGTCGCAACTTGCGGCCGATCTGCAACAACTGGTTAACCAGTTCAAGGTGTAAGGTCCCGCCAGTTTCCCCCGAAACGGATCGATGTCACATTTTCCCCCGGTTTATTGAAAAAAAAGTGCAGCAGCGCGGTATTTTCAGATAGAATCCATCACAGAAAAACAAATGCCATGCTTCAGGTGTCGTTTCGCCTGAACGGATGAACCCTGACCGGTTATAAGTGATGAGTTCAAAAAGCTATAACGCCGATTCAATTGAAGTTCTAAAAGGTCTGGAGCCGGTGCGCAAACGCCCCGGTATGTATACCCAGACCGAACGCCCCAATCACCTTGCCCAGGAAGTGATCGATAACAGTGTCGACGAGGCCATTGCAGGCCACGCCGGCAAGATCGAGGTCACTGTTTTCAAGGATGGTTCACTGCAAGTCAGTGATGATGGTCGTGGTATGCCGGTGGATAAACATCCCGGGGAAAAGATCTCCGGTGTGGAAGTCATCCTGACCCGGTTACATGCCGGCGGAAAATTCTCCAACAAGAATTATCAGTTCTCCGGTGGTTTGCACGGGGTGGGTGTGTCAGTCGTGAATGCCCTGTCCAAACAGCTGGAAGTCTGGATCAAGCGCGATGGCAAGGAATACACCATGTCCTTTGCCAACGGCGCGGCCGTTTCCAAGCTCAAAGTGGTCGGCAGTGTCGGGCAACGCAATACCGGCACCACGATCCGGTTCTGGCCGGATAAAAAATATTTTGATTCACCCAAATTCTCCATCTCCCGTCTCAAACATGTGTTGCGCGCCAAGGCGGTATTATGTCCCGGCCTGCTGGTAAAATTCCTTGATGAAAATACCGGTGAAGAAGTCGAATGGCATTATGAAGACGGCTTGAAAGATTATCTGTTGCATTCCTTGACGGATGTGGAGGTCATTCCCAATGACGCCTTCGTGGGCAGCATGAGCGGCAATGACGAAGCGGTAGACTGGGCATTGGCCTGGGTGCCCGACAGCGAAAACACCATCATGGAAAGTTACGTGAATCTGATCCCCACCGTACAGGGGGGGACCCATGTCAACGGTCTGCGTACCGGTTTGACTGAAGCGATTCGCGAGTTTTGTGAATTTCGCAATCTGGTGCCGCGTGGCGTAAAGATCTCGCCGGAAGATGTCTGGGATCGTGTTAACTATATTTTGTCGGTCAAAATGGGTGATCCGCAATTCAGCGGGCAGACCAAGGAAAGACTCTCTTCACGGGAAAGCACGGCCTTTGTTTCCGGTGTGATCAAAGATGCCTTCAGCCTTTGGCTGAACCAGCATACCGAAGCCGGTGAACGTATCGCCGAACTGGTCATCAGTAATGCCCAGAGTCGTCTCAAGGCCGGCAAAAAAGTTATCCGGAAAAAGATTACTCAGGGACCTGCCCTGCCGGGCAAACTGGCAGACTGTTCATCCCAGGATCTGTCTGTCTCTGAACTCTTTCTGGTGGAAGGTGACTCGGCCGGTGGTTCCGCCAAGCAGGCACGGGACAGACAGTTCCAGGCGATTATGCCTTTACGTGGCAAGATTCTGAATACCTGGGAAGTGGATGCCTCAGAGGTACTGGGATCCCAGGAAGTACATGATATCTCGGTGGCCATTGGTGTGGACCCGGGCAGTGATAACCTGTCAGGCCTGCGTTATGGCAAAGTGGTTATCCTGGCAGACGCCGACTCTGACGGTGCGCATATTGCCACCTTGCTGACAGCATTATTCCTGCGTCATTACTGGTCACTGATTGCGGCCGGTCATATCTATGTGGCCATGCCACCCTTGTACCGCATTGATGTGGGCAAGGATGTTTATTACGCCACCGATGATGCGGAACGACAGGGCATCCTGGATCGTATCGCGGCGGAGAAAAAATCAGGCAAGGTATCCGTGACGCGGTTTAAGGGTTTGGGTGAAATGAATCCCCTGCAGTTGCGTGAAACCACCATGGACCCGAACACCCGTCGACTGGCGCGCCTGACGATCAAGTCCGGCGATGGGACCCAGCAATTGATGGACATGTTACTGGCCAAGAAGCGCGCCGCCGATCGACGCACCTGGCTGGAACAACACGGCAATCTTGCCGACGTATAGTGAATCCTTGTATGCAGCAAATCTGATATGGCGACGACGACAAACGATTTCGAAGACAATATTGAACGGCTCCCGTTAAAGACCTTTACGGAGAAATCCTATCTGGATTACTCCATGTATGTCATTCTGGATCGGGCCTTGCCGCATATTGGTGACGGTTTAAAACCGGTACAAAGACGTATCGTTTATGCCATGTCGGAACTGGGCCTGAAGGCCGGCGCCAAATTTAAAAAGTCCGCCCGTACCGTGGGTGACGTATTGGGTAAATTCCATCCCCACGGTGACAGCGCCTGTTATGAAGCCATGGTGCTGATGGCGCAACCCTTCTCCTATCGTTATCCCTTGCTGGAAGGGCAGGGTAACTGGGGTTCGCCGGATGATCCCAAATCCTTCGCGGCCATGCGTTATACGGAATCAAGGCTGTCAGCCTTTGCCGATTTGTTGTTGTCGGAACTGGGGCAGGGTACCGTTGATTGGCAACCCAATTTTGACGGCACACTGAATGAACCGCGTCTGTTACCGGCGCGAGTACCCCATGTGTTATTGAATGGCACCACCGGTATTGCGGTGGGTATGGCCACCGATATTCCGCCGCACAACCTGAAGGAAGTGTGTGAAGCGGCTATCCATTTGCTGGACAATCCCAAGGCAAACAGCAAGGAACTGAGCAAGTTCGTGAAGGGGCCGGATTATCCGACGGATGCCGAAATCATCACGCCCAAGGCGGATATCAAGAAGATGTACGATACCGGTCATGGCAGCATCAGGATGCGCGCCCGCTATGAGACAGAAAGCGGCGATATCATTATCACCGCCTTGCCGCACCAGACTTCGCCGGCCCGCATTCTGGAGCAGATTGCCAATCAGATGAATGCGAAGAAGTTGCCCATGGTGGTGGATCTGCGCGATGAATCAGACCACGAAAATCCAACCCGTCTGGTGATCGTGCCGCGCTCCAATCGGATCGACGTGGAAGAATTAATGCACCACCTGTTTGCCACCACCGATCTGGAACGCACCTATCGTGTGAACATGAATGTGATCGGTCTGGACGGCCGACCCGGGGTACGCAATCTGGCGGAGATGTTATCCGGCTGGTTACAGTATCGTACTGATACCGTGCGGCGCAGGCTGGAATTCCGGCTGGAAAAGGTCAGCAAGCGTCTGCATATCCTTGATGGCCTGTTGATTGCTTTTTTAAACATTGATGAAGTGATCAAGATCATCCGCACCAATGACAAGCCCAAGCCGGTGTTAATGAAACGCTTTAAGCTGACGGATACCCAGGCCGAAGCGATTCTGGAATTAAAATTGCGTCATTTGGCCAAACTGGAAGAGATGGCGATCAAGGGTGAGAAGAAGGAACTGGCGACGGAACGGGATACGCTGGAAAAAATTCTTGCTTCAAAGGCGCGCCTGAAGACACTCATCAAGACGGAGTTGAAAGAGGCCATCGAGCAATACGGCGACAAGCGTCGCTCACCCATCAAGGAACGTGAAGCCGCCCAGGCCATGGATGAGACCGCACTGATCAGCAGTGATCCGGTCACCGTGGTATTGTCTGAAAAAGGCTGGGTGCGCGCCGCCAAGGGCCACGAAGTTGATCCCCGCGAGTTGTCCTATAAATCGGGCGATAAATTCCTCAGCAGTGTGCATTGCAAGAGTAATCAATTGGCGGTATTCGTCGATTCCACCGGTCGTTGCTATTCCTTGCCAAGCCATACGCTGCCATCGGCGCGTGGTCAGGGTGAACCATTGACCGGTAAACTCAGTCCGCCGGATGGCGCCACCTTTGCCGGTGTGGTCAGTGGTGATCCCAATCAACTCTGTTTGCTGGCAACGGACTTCGGTTATGGTTTTATTGCCAAACTGGAAGACATGATCACGCGCAACAAAAAAGGCAAGACCATGCTGAAAGTACCGGCCGGGGCGAAGGTCTTGCCACCGGTGCCGGTGCCTGACATGGAATCACACTGGGTGGCGGCAGTGACCAGCGAAGGTTATATGTTGATCCATCATATCGGCGAGATACCCCAACTGCCCAAAGGCAAGGGTATCAAAATCATCAATATCCCCTCAGCCAGACTGAAGAGTCGTGATGAGTATGTGTCTGCGATAACGGTTATCGATGAACAAAACAGTATCATGATCTATTCCGGCAAGCGGCATAAAGTGTTGAAGCAGGACGATATGCAACACTATGAAGGTGAACGGGCGCAGCGGGGTCGCAAGTTGCCACAGGGCTTCCGCACGGTTGATCGTATGGAAGCGGATCTCTCCTGATTTCCGTTGACTGATTGAAATCAGTCTGACTCAACTCCCCGGCGGGATAATGACATTTTCCGGATTGTTCTGGATGTGGCGGAGTTTTTTCAGGATGTGCTGTGACCGTTTGATTAATTGATTGAGCTTTTCATTATCGGGCGCCAGCGGCTGGATAGATTTCCACATCAGATAGGCCTGCTGGATCTCTCCCGAACTGTACAGACGGCGGCCTTCTTTCATCCTGTTGCGGATGTAATCGGCAAGTGTCTGGTCTGTTGTTTTCTTAAAGGCGAGGACCTGTGCGTTTTTCTTGTCGTGGACCGATAACCCATCCAGTAATTTTTTCACACGATTGTAATCACCTTCCGCCAATGCCAATTGTGCAAGGCGCAACGATTTTTCCCCTTGTGCAGAGAGGTGGCGGGAACGTTCTGTGACCTCATTACCCAGTACCTTCTCCGCGTCGGCCAGTTTTTCCTGAATCGGTGTTGACGGGGTGAGTTGACGTGCAA
Source organism: Gammaproteobacteria bacterium (assembly GCA_029880855.1). Taxonomy (GTDB): domain Bacteria; phylum Pseudomonadota; class Gammaproteobacteria; order UBA6429; family Thiohalophilaceae; genus JAOUNS01. The sequence goes on along the minus strand of JAOUNS010000002.1, from coordinate 302,489 downwards.
TGGCAAGACACTGTCTGCCCAGATCCAGTTCACCATCCTTGATCGACTCATCCATGCATTCAATCAGGGTGAGTGTGGTGGAGTCGATGTCGTTGTTGTGATCCTGTAACATCCAGCGTGCGCGATAGTTTCTTGGCGTTACTGCTGTGATCTCTTCCCGTATCTCCTTGTCATTCAACAACCAGTCAGCCTTGTTTTCCAGCAAGCGCAGTTTAAGTTGTTTCAGATAGGCGGTGCGTTTGGCGATAAATGCCGTATGGGCCTTTTGCAGGACGATACTGTCCGGCAGTTTTTCCAGACCGTATTCATAGGCCTGTTGTGCAGCATGCCATTTTTTTTCCTGTAACAGCGTTTTGCCCTGTTCGATGATGCGATATTCAAGTTTGGGAACACGTTGCTGTATTTTGGCCTTTTGGCGCATCAATTGACTATAGTCGGCGTGGTTCTTGTCGACATATGCCAGCGTATAGAGGGCCTTGCCATACTCTTCCTGAGCGATCCATTCATCGATCTGTGCAGGCAGGTTGCCGCCCAGTGAATGCAAATAGGCGCAGCCGGACGAAGCGGACAGGGCAATAGCCAGGCAGAAAAGTTTGGTCAGTCTCATGCAACGATCTGATGTGCGATTATTTCGGAAACCTGCGAGTCAATGGTCTTGCTGTAGTCATGTTTGACATCGGTAACGACATAGGTGGTGACCGGATTTGAAATGCCGCGTAATTTAATGGATTGATGACGATGGGCTATGATGCGCCATTGCACATCCGGGTCCTTGACCAGTTCATCCGAGATGACGATCTGGCCGGGTTCAGCGACGGTATGCAGGCGGGAGGCGAGGTTTACCGTATCACCCACCACGGTATATTGCATATGCTCATTGGAACCCATGTTGCCGGCCAGCATCGGGCCGCTGTTGATGCCAATGCGAAAATGGATGGGCATTTGCCCGTCTATCGCACGCTCGATATTCAGGGTATGCACCAGACGCTGGATCATCACAGCGCAGGAGATGGCATTAAATTTGTGGTCCGGATCTTCATCCGGTGCGCCGAAGATCAGCATGGCGCAATCACCCATAAATTTATCAATGGTGCCGTGGTAGAGACGGCATACCGTTGTGATATAGGAGAAGTATTCATTTAACAGGGCAGCCACATTGGCGGGCGGCAGTTTTTCGGAAATGGCTGTGAAGCCCACGATATCGGCAAATACGGCCGTGGCGTTGACATGCTTGCCACCCAGTTGCACCTGATCCAGATTGTTCATGATCTGTTTTGCCACCTTGCTGGAGACAAAACGTGAGAAGGCATTTTCCACCTGGGACTTTTGCAACAAACCATTGGCCATGTTGTTGAAAGAGTCGATGAGGTAACCGATCTCATCATTGCGTTTTTCATTGATGCGAAAATCATAATTGCCTGCATCAATCGCCTTGCTGGCATCCATCAGACTGTAGATCGGCTGCGAGAGCCGTTGGCCGATAAAGTAGGCGGTGATGATGCCGAGCAGGATCATAAAGACCGTGGCCAGCACAATGGCCTGAATGGTTGCTGATGCGGCTTGACCCAGTGAGGCCTTGCTGAAAGTCACCAGTGAGTGGCCGATGTAAAGATTCTGGAAGGTGACGGGGGCAATGTACGAGATAACCTCGATGTTGGCGCCGCTTTCATCAGTATTGCGCCATTCAACCGAGAAATTGGTCTGGTCAATTTTTTTTGCAGTGCGATACAGACCCAGGATGTCGTTCGGCGGTGTCATACCGGAGGAGGCCAATACCTTGCCGCTTTCGTTATAGATGACCACCCCGAGGGTGTTTTGGTTGGCGGTAAGACTGCTGATCAAAACCATCAGACTGAGCGTATCATCGGAGAGGATCAGCTCCTTGGATGATTCCGAGAGCTGGTGAACGACTGTTTTGGCGAAGTCATTCATCTGGTTATCCAGCAGTCGTTTTTGACTGTTGTGAATCACCAGACCGAGCAGGACCATACCGGAAGCGATTAATATGGTGAGGATAAAGGCGAGTTTATGGGCAATGGTTACCCTGGCCGGCAGGCGGCGGACCAGCAATTGACGCGCGGAAGCCATACGGCGTTGGGCTGCAAGGGGCAATGTCCCGAAAATTTTTAAGAATAATGCCCTTGTACTCATAATAACTTATTGATTCACTAGGTTTTTGGCCGACCAATACTGTAAATGATACCATGCCCTTGTTACTTATTACTGACGATGAAAGTAAAAACTCTTGTCATGGCACACTGTCGATTACTTGACTGACCTTTATGATTTAGCAAATTATGTTCCCCTCCGGGCTGATTGCAGACATGTTTGGCTGGGTTTGTGAACAGGTTTACACATTTTCTTCGCGGCTGTGAGACGGTTGCCCATAAGTCGATACAATGAGAACGTGATCGGGACTCTAAACGACTGGGAATGACCGAATATTTGTCTAGTATTGGGAAAAGCGACCTTTTTTAAAACAGAAAGAAAGTAATGGCAAAAGCACCACGACAATTCCTGCAACACCTGGAGCGCTTGCTGCATCGCGAGCATCCTCTGCCGCCATTAATCTGGTTTTTCCTCGCCAATGCCGGTGTCTGCGTGTTACTGAGTTTCTCGATTCTTTTATTCGGGCTGGACAGTCAACTGGCCATGCATAACCTCTATTTGCATCATGTCTGGCTGGGGGTGATGGTGAGCAGCCTGTTTGGCACCCTGATCCTGTTGCTTTCCTCCCGGTTAATCGTGCGGGTTATTCTCGATGCCCGCCTGGTGGATGAAAACAGCGGGACCAAGGAACACCAGCTACAGCTGATCCTGGTCCGCCAGTCTGAACAGGCGGGTATTGTGCCGCCCCAATTGGCGGTGTATCACTCGGATGATCTGAATGCCTTTGCCATCGGTCACAGTAACTTCAGCGCCATGATCGTTATCAGCCGCGGTCTGTTGGACCATTTGAGTCTGGATGAACTCTCTGCGGTGATCGGACATGAGATTACCCACATCGCCAACGGTGACATGCTGGCCTTGTCGATTATGCAGGGTGTCCTCAATCTGTTTGTCCATTTGCCCGCCCGGTTGGCCGGGATCATCTTTGACCAGTGGCTGTTGAACAAGCCCGCACCGGGACCGGTCAGCCTGGTGGTCTCCATCCTGTTGCATCTGTTTATCGGCGGCTTGACCGCCATGCTGGTGATGTGGTTCAGTCGCCACCGTGAGTTTCGGGCTGATGCCGGCGGGGCCATGCTGGCCGGACAGGCGGAAATGCTGGCCGCCCTGCGCAGCCTATATGCCGGCGAACAAAAAAACCGTATACCCTCGCCATTGTCCATCTATGGCATGACCGGGCAACTGTTTGAAAGCCGTATCTTGCGTTTTTTCCGCAGTCACCCCTCACTGGCCGAGCGGATTGATGCCCTGCGCTCACACCGGGTACAGGAAACCGGCTGATTTTCCCTAAAAAGTTGGGTTCACCTCCCCGTTCGGCTAAAATGCGCGGGATTCTTTTTGGAGGTGTGTTGATGTCCCTGATTCGTCCCTTTGCCGGTTTGCGTCCAAAACCAGATTATGCCGCTGCCGTGGTGGCGCCCCCTTATGATGTGTTGAATACGGCGGAAGCACGCGCCATGGCGGCAGGCCGACCCTATTCATTCCTGCACATCTCCAAACCGGAAATCGACCTGCCGGAAGGCACTGACCCCTACAGTCCGCAAGTCTACGCCAAGGCGAAAGAGAATCTGGACAGTATGCTGCAACAGCAGATCCTTTTTCAGGATGATCAGCCCTGCTATTACCTGTATCGTTTGATCATGGGTGAACATGTGCAGACCGGTCTGGTGGCCGCCGCCTCTGTGCCCGATTACGATACCAACCGCATTCGCAAACACGAGTTCACCCGCCCGGACAAGGAAGATGATCGCGTCAATCAAATTGATGCACTGAATGCCCAGACCGGTCCTGTCTTTTTAACCTATCGCCACGACAACCGTATTGATGCATTGGTGCAACAGGTCTGCGCTGGACAACCGGAATATGATCTGACTGCCGCAGACGGTATCCGGCATACCATTTGGGTGGTGAAGGATGAGGCCGTGATCGCTGAACTGACACAGCGTTTTGATACCATGAACTGTTTGTATATTGCCGATGGTCATCACCGTTCTGCGGCGGCATCCCGTGTTGCGGCGAGCCGTATGCAACAAAATGCCGGCCATAGCGGCGAAGAATCCTACAACTATTTTCTGACGGTGATCTTTCCCGATAACCAGATGAAGATACTGGATTACAACCGGGTGGTGAAAGATCTGAACGGAATGGATAAAGAGACATTCCTGCAAGCAATCGGTGAACGGTTTGCCGTACAGCCGGAGCCACAGGCAGTCAAACCGGGCAAGAGCGGTGAATACGGCATGTATCTGGCCGGCCGGTGGTATCGGTTGACGATCAAACAGAACCTTATTCCACAGGATGATCCGGTCAAACGGCTGGATGTCAGCTTGCTGCAGGACAATCTGATCGAACCGGTATTGGGAATCAGTGATCCACGCCGTGACAAGCGCATTGATTTTGTCGGTGGTATCCGTGGTCTGGGCGAGCTGGAGAAACGGGTGAATTCGGGCGAGATGGCGGCAGCCTTTTCACTTCATGCCACCACGCTGGATAATCTGATGGCGGTTGCCGATGCCGGTGAAGTGATGCCGCCCAAGTCCACCTGGTTTGAGCCGAAGCTGGCCGACGGTCTGGTGTCTCACGTACTGGATTTATAACAACAATGCCATACAGGCTAGGGATAGCCTGTCTGATGCTTAATTCCCTTCGTCGAAATCGTAATTCAGTTCGGCATTCGGTTGTTGCAGGAAGTGCCCCTGGATGAAGTTGACGCTGCACTGCCAGAGGACAGCCAGACTGTTGGCATCCTCGATAAAGGCAGCGATAGTCTGAATATTCTTTGAGCCGGCATATTCCGCGATGTTCTTGACCTTTTCCTGATTTTCCATGCTTTGCGGCAGATTGGCGATCAGATCCATGTGCACCTTGATATAGTCAATCTTCAGGTGTTTCAGTGACTGGAAGGTGTTTTGCTCCAGACCAAAATTCTCAATGGCCGTGCGGCAATTGATTTCCTTCAGATCGCTCATGATCTGTTTGGCCTGTTTCAGGTAATTCAAGGCGGTATCTTCACTGACCTCAAACACCAGATTGGCCGGGTCAACCTTGCTGGTGTTGATGTGTTCAATCAGCCAGGGAATAAATTCGTCGTCAGTGAGCGTATTGGCGGACAGCTTGATAAAGAATCGTGTTTGTTCTCCCTGCTGTGCGCGTTTGGCCAGGATCATCAAACTGTTGATAATAATCCAGCGATCCACAAAGTGCATCAGGTTGGCGGCCGCTGCTGCCGGGATAAATTCACCGGGTGGGACTGTCTCCTGATCCTTGTTGAGCATTCTGACCAGCACTTCATAGTGGGCGCCCGGTTCACCATGCAGACTGACAATGGGCTGGAAAACCAGCTTGAAGCGATCTTCCTTCAGGGCTTCCTTGATCTCCTGCGACCAGTGTGAAATCTGCTCGTGTTCTTCCATCTCTTCCAGCGCGGGATTAAACAGGTGAATGGTATTACCGCCTTCGTGCTGGGCCTGCTGGCAGCCTTTTTCGGCGCGCTTGATACATTCATTGGCCTGGGTGGTGGTTTCGTTGACCGGACAGATCCCGATACTGGCGGTGGTGGTAATCGACTGGGTGCCAAGGTCGCAAATATGGTTGCTGATAATCTTGCGAATATTATGACCCAGATGCTCGGCCTTTTTGGGATCGGTCTTGTCGATCAGGAAGGTATAGACCGGTCCGGCAAAGCGGGCCAATACGCCGATCTCGCTGACCTTGCTCTTGAGCATGGCCGCGACATCGGTTAACAGCCTGTCCGCCATGGAGATACCGTGTTCTTCCTTGACCTCGTTATATTTGTCGAGAGTGATGTAGAAGAGAGCACCGCGGGTCTGACCTTCCACGGCACGGGCGATCATTTTATCCAGTTGTTCCAGCAGATAGTTACGGTTATATAGACCGGTCAGCAGATCCTGTTGGCTCATGGCGCTGAGTTTTTGCTCCAGAGCCTTGCTCAGGGTCTGGTCGCGGATAATGATCTGTGTACAGGATTCACCTTCCATACTGGCTGGTGTGAATTCCATGGTGATTTTGAAATTCTGCCCCTCGGTATGTTGCCCGTGTACATCGAGATGCGTGTTGGCGGTTTCACCGCGGGAATAGGCACGCAGGAATTCTTTCAGTTTGGTATGGTCATCACTGCCGACCATATCCATGATTGGTATGCCCTGGATGTCATCCTGATCCTCATAACCGAACATTTTCAGGTAGGCGCTGTTGGCATAGATGTGCATACCGTCATGCACATAGGCGATGGCATCGCGGGAACTGTCGATCAGCGAGCGGGCACGCTTTTCCGATTCATGCAGCATTTTTTCGCAACGCCGGTGGGCGCGGCGGGCCTTGAGATCATTGAACTCCCGCTTTACCGCATGGATCAAACGGGGTGACTGGCCTTCCATGATCAGGTCACGGGCGCCGGTGGCGAGGACATCAAAGCCCAAATGTTCTGAACCGGATGGGATGATGACCAGCAGTGGAATATCCCGTCCCTGTTGTGTCAGGGCCTGCTGTACCTGTTTGGCGGTAATGGTGGAAGTCGCCAGTTTACTCACGATGAGATCAATGGGGTTTTCATCCAGTGCCGCAATCAACTCGTCCAGGTTTTCAATGCGGATATCCCGGATAATAAAGCCTGCTTTTCTCAGGGTATTAACCTGGGCTTCGGCTTCTTCCGAGGCATCGAAAATGGTGATGAGTCTGAGTAAGTTTTCGTTTTCCACTGATGATGATGACCAGGTCGGGTTATTTTGGTTTTATGAGGTCCTTACCTGACAAGGTTGAATTATAAATGATTATATTGGAAAAAATATCGGTTACCGGGCAAATGTCTTGAGAATGTGAGACCTGGGTTGGATTTTCCCGGTGAATCACCCTGTCCCTGACTAAATCAGGGACCAGACGTTATCGAAATCATCTGTTTTGGTTGCCTGGGATTTCTTTGGTGTACCGGGCTGTTCGTGTGAATTGACAATATCAAACTCAAACTGGGCGAAAAAGCCGGTATTCTGCAGGAGTTTGGTCAGCAGGATGGGAATATCCTTGCCAAGGCAACGCATTACCAGTTGATTGCCGACCCGATAGGGGACGGGAGGTGTAATTAGGGTTTTGGGCTGGCGAATGGCGGTGATCTCCGGCAGCATCAGGGTGCGTCGATAATCGTTCTGATCCTCGCTGAAGGCGGATCGGATGCCAATCGCTGCGGCCACCGGGTTGAGCATTTCCACACCCAGCGACAGGCCCTCGCGCTTGTCGTGTTTCATCCAGCGAACGACGGCGATACCCCATTTCCAGCCATCACCTTCACCGGCGCGCTGGATGCCGATCAATTCACCGACCTGGAGATTGCTGGCCGGATGTTGCTCCGTCAACAGGCAATAACCACCGGCACTCTCATTGCGGATCGACCAGGTTTCAATGTGTTTGTAACGCTGGGCGATATCCTGGTTGAGTTTGGTTTCATCAACCGCAGGTGGCTCGATTTCCGCCTGCAGTTTTTCCGGGGCGGCACCGGGATAGATCCTGGCCCAGACATCGGGTTGCTTGTCATTGACGTTTTTCACCGTACCCGCATCGAATTTGGCGGTGTGGATAAAACGGTCTTTTGACTGGCTTTGGCTGAAGTAGTGGTCCTGGTCATCACCGTCGCTGATGACCTTGTGGGATGAACTGAGTCCCAGCGTGATTTGAACCTCTTCCTGTTTATCATTACGCGGGAAGACGCGCTTGGGGATAATGCCCCAGGCGATCAACAGGCGGCGCAGCAGATCGTGTGACAACTCCTCTCTTTGCATGTCGATACCGGGCAGTGTCGTTGTCGACATATCCGTACTGTTCTGGATTTCATTGCGAATGTTAACGGCCAGTTGCTCGGTATCGATCAGCCGGCACAGTTCATTGCTGCAACCCTGACTGGTGATCACCAGTGACCGCGGTGGCTCGTTGCTGGCCAGATTAACGGCGAATATCCCGCCATCCTGCTCACCGGTTTTTGGTTTGAGTTCAACAAATTTCGTCCAGCGTTCCAGAGTGTGATAGATCTTGCCCACCTCTCCCTGACGCAGACGATAGGGGGAGGCAAGGTGAGTCAGCAGCAGACGCAGATACTGGTCTTGCAGGGTGCTGGTTTTTGCGAATTTGCGATACTCATCGTGGACATCATGGGTGTGCAGTTTTTTGTTCTCGGCATAGCCGTATAACAAATGGATGGACAGCCAGGTATTGGGCGGCAGTGGTTCATAGGCACGGTAGGAGGCCAGCAGCATATTCCCCAGCATGGTCAGCGCACGGTGGAACAGTTTGCGCTGCAGTTTGCCGTCGCGAAACAGGGCTGCACCCTTCAGCTGATCATCAATGGCGATCTTGTAGCCGGTGGCCATGGCGGAATATATCTCGCGGACAGCTACGGCGACTTTGTAATTTTTTTCCGCCAGCGGAAAATTGACGCCGACATAATACTTTTTCATGGTCCCGGTGATATAGGCGACCGGTTCACGCATGGCTTCGAGAAACTGGAAACGATCACTGCAGGAGAACGCCAGTTGATTGGTGTCCTTCAGTGCCTTGAAGACAAGACGGGCCGTTTCACCCAGATTGGCGCGGGGTAGATCGTTGATCCACCGCTCGAGCTTTTTGGGGCGAATATCAAAGCTGTTTCGGTCCGGCTTGACGCGTTCCGGAAGTCCGAGGTTGAGTTGAGTCTGTGCCACTACAATTCCCTGCTTTTGCCCACATTGGCCTTAATTCGTTGCCAATTGTGTGAATTATGAACCATTTACTTGACTTTCTACAAGCAAAGTCTGTGCCGGATTATTACAGATGGTCAATTATTCAGCATCTTTAGTATAGATTAGTAAAACAGTGGGCGTTTTGCGTCTGCACCGCTGATTTCTTCGACCAACCGGGGCAGCAGATAACCGGGTAACTCGCGACGCAGGGCGGCCATGAGAGCCATTGCCGCATCTTTTTCGACGTGAAAATGGTGAGCACCTTGCACTCGATCCAGTTGATGCAGGTAATAGGGTAATACACCTACAGAAAACAGACGTTCACTGAGGGTTTTCAATGCAGTCAGATCGTCATTGATCCCGCTGAGCAGAACCGCCTGATTGAGCAGGGTGATACCGAGTCGGCGCAGTTCCCCCAGCTTTGCCGCGACCGTCGGGTCGATTTCATTGGCATGATTGATGTGCAGCACGACCACCAGCCGATCCGCCGGATCGGCCAGTCCGTTGAGCAGGTTGTCATCAATGCGTTCCGGGAGCACAACCGGCAGGCGGGTGTGGATACGCAGGCGCTGAATATGCGGGATGCGGTCCAGACGGGACAGGAGGTCCAGCAGTCGGTTATTGGTCAGGCTCAGGGGATCACCGCCACTGAGAATGACTTCAGAAATCGTGCTGTCAGCGGCAATATGCGCCAGCACCGCCGCCAGTTCACTCTGACCGGCGCAACCTTCTCCATAGGGATAGTGGCGACGGAAGCAATATCGGCAATGAATGGCGCAGGCCCCGGTCGTCATCAGCAGAACACGGCCCTGGTATTTATGCAGCAACCCCGGCAGGGCGGTTGCCGCCAGATCACCCACCGGATCGATACCAAACCCGGGAGACGCTTCGGTCTCGGTGTGCAACGGCAAAACCTGGCGCAGCAAGGGATCGGCGGGATTGCCTTTTTCCATGCGCGAGAGAAAACTCTCCGTGACCCGCAAGGGAAACAAATCGGCGGCCCGTTGCGCGCCGGGCAACAGGGTGTCAGGCAGTTCCAGCCTGCGCAACAGCTCGGCGGGGTCCCGGATGGCGCGGGCAAGGGCTTTTTGCCAGTTTTCGATCTGCCATGTTGGCGCGGTTCGCGTTATCATATTCGAATTAGTTTTACTCACATTATTTAACCCAATTTTGGAACCAGCATACCATGGCAAGCTATAGCACAAACGAATTCAAGAGTGGTCTCAAAATCATGATGGATGGAGACCCCTGCAGCATCATCGAAAACGAATTTGTCAAACCCGGCAAGGGCCAGGCCTTTAACCGGGTCAAAATCCGCAACCTCAAGACCGGCCGGGTGCTGGAAAAGACCTTCAAGTCCGGTGATTCCGTTGAAGCCGCCGACGTGGTGGATACCGAAATGCAGTATCTCTATAACGACGGCGAAGCCTGGTATTTTATGCATCCTGAGTCATTTGAACAGCTGGGTGCCGATGAAAAAGCCATGGGCGACAACCTCAAATGGCTGAAAGAGCAGGATATGTGGACGGTCACCCTGTGGAATGGCGTGCCGATTGCCACCTCACCGCCCAACCATGTGGTTCTGACCATCACCGATACCGATCCCGGTGTGCGCGGCGATACCTCCGGTGGCGGCGGCAAACCGGCAACCTGTGATACCGGCGCCGTGGTCCGCGTACCGTTGTTTGTCGACATCGGCGAGATGATCAAGGTGGACACCCGAAACGGTGAGTACGTCAGCCGGGTCAAGGAATAAATACCGTACCCATGTCAGGACCAGCCAATTACCGACCATCGGCCGGCCTGGTCACATTGCAAATCAGAGCCCGTATTCGGAAACAGATACGGGCCTTTTTCGATCCCCGTGGCGTACTGGAGGTGGAGACACCCGTACTGGCACAGGCCGGTGTCACTGATCCGCATATCGACAGCATGAAGTCGTGCTGGTCCAAACATGCCGGCGATATTTACCTGCAAACCTCACCGGAGTACGCCATGAAGCGCCTGCTGGCGGCCGGCAGTGGTTCCATCTACCAAATGAGCAAGGTATTTCGCTATGGGGAAAGGGGACGGCACCATCATCCGGAGTTCACCATGCTGGAGTGGTATCGGGTGGGTTTCGATCATCACCAGCTCATGCTGGAAGTGGACAGTCTGGTCAGAAAACTTCTGCTGGATCACCTGACCCTCAACCCGAGTTGTTTCTGGACCTATCGCGAAGTCTGGAAGCAGACCATCGACCTTGATCCGTTGAAAAGTACCCTGGCGCAATTGCAGGCGTTTGTGGAGGAACAAGGGATCGACATCAGCGGACTGGAAGATGATATTGCCGGTTGGCAACAGTTGATCATGACTCACTGCGTTGAGCCGCGTTTGCCGCAAGATACACCGGTATTTATCTATGATTTCCCCGCCTGTCAGGCGGCCCTGGCGAAAATTCGTGACGAAGATCTGCCGGTGGCTGAACGCTTCGAGTTATATATCAATGGCATGGAACTGGCCAATGGTTTCCATGAATTGACCGATGCCGATGAACAACGCAAACGGTTTCAGGCTGAACTCCTCAAACGCAAGGCAATGGGTAAACCGGAAATGCCGGTGGATGAACATCTGTTGGCGGCGCTGCCGTTTGTGCCGGATTGTGCCGGTGTCGCACTGGGACTGGATCGTTTGATCATGTTGGTAATTGGCGCGCAACGTATTGATGAGGTGTTGAGCTTTGTGGTTGATGAACCCCGCTGACAGATAAGGTGAGTTTCTGCACATCATATCGGGTGTGCGATATATCCGGTTTATAATTTGAAAGAAAAATGTCAGGCCGAAAATCGGCCTGTTTTTGTTTGGGATTGTCCAATCTCATAGAACATGAGAATTCAGGGACACCGGCCTGATTCGGATAATCAAAGCGGTGCGACATGGCTTTTATAGCAAACGTAAAGATGCGAGACATCCTTGTTGTGGACTTTAGCGTGGTTCAGTAAGGATTCAGCAACGGGTGGTTATGCTGAATCCACATTGCAACACTTGCCAATGGCTGAAGTCCTCCCTTACTTGCCCCGGTCCTGCCGGGGTTTTTTTATGGGCAATATATTGGGGTATTGCAATGCGACTCAGGGCTGTCAAACAGGGGCAATCCGGCTATATTTACCATCAGTAGTGCTGTTAAACGATACTGTATGGAGCAACCCATGTATCCAACATCCCCTGCTGAACATAGTGAGATTGCCGGTTATCTGTTCCAGAATTACCGGCATTTACTCAACCCGGTGGAACGGGCCATATACGAAATTGAGATCCTTGAGGGGCGGCATTATACCAATGTGCAGGCCAAACAACTTTTACAAGACGGGTTGGCCGGTTATTACGAGAGCGTGATGCGGCGTCTGATACGGGAGCATGGCGCCGATCTGCGTTTCAATCGTTGTCCCCGTTGTCAGCAGTTGTGCCGGACACCCCTTGCCCGGCAATGCCACAATATCAAATGCCTGCATGATTGGCATGGCGGATAAAGTCTTTCAGTTCAGCCAGTAATAAATTCCGGCACCCAACAGGGTTACCACCAGCCAGACGATGGCAAGGTTGTCGAGAAATTGATTGTCGATTGACCACCAGTGCAGTTCATCACCAATGAAGAGCAACAGCAGCAAGACGGATGAACAGAGCAGGCCGAGACTGATTTTGAGATAGAGCCATTGCGGGTTTGCCGCCAGCCATACATAGATACCACCCGCCAGTGTCAGCGCCAGAGAAACACCGACCATGCTCAGCGCAATGACCAGACCGAGAATACCGTATAATACGACGAAAGCACACCTCCCGGGTTGTGACGTTATTGTCAGGCTGGAATTGTTCCGATTTCCTGACCCATGTTAACCGCGCTGCCGGCCTCCAGTCCTTCCAGCCATTGCATCTTGTCTTTACGGAACAGCAGGATGACCGTGGAACCCATATTAAAACGTCCCATCTCCTCACCTTTCTTCAGCGCCACTTCCAGCATGCCTTCCGCATATTGGGTTACCTGCATGTCGGCATGGGTCGGTGGTGTAATCACACCTTGCCAGGTGGTCTCAATGGAAGCAACAAACAGGGCGCCGACCAGAATCATGGCCATGGGGCCGACCGGAGTATTGAACAGGCAGACCAAACGTTCATTGCGGGCGAACAGGCCGGGAATGGCGCGTGTTGTGGCCGGGTTCACACTGAATAATTTGCCGGGGATATGCCGCATTTCTTTCAGGCGTGCATCACAGGGCATGTGAATGCGATGGTAGTCTTTCGGTGAAAGGTAGATGGTTGCAAACTCACCCTCAACGAATTGTTTTGCCCATTTATCTTCCGCCCCCAGCAATGCGCCGAGTGAATACTCATGACCCTTGGCCTGAAACAGGCGATCTTTGTTGATTGGTCCCATTTGACTGATCCGGCCATCAACCGGACTCGCCAGTTTGGCGGGGTTGTCCACAATGGGGCGGGCTTCAGGTTTCAGGGCGCGGGTGAAGAAGGCATTAAAATGCTCGTACTGATTCAGGTCCTGTTCCTGTGCTTCATCCATGTTCACGCCGAAGAATTTAATGATGAACTTCATGTAGGTCAGTTTCACCAGCTTGTTACGGCTGTGGGTGAGTTTGCCCATCAGTCGTGATAACAGATGATGCGGGATGCAGTATTGCCAAAACGCATTCAGGCGATCGGCAAAGGAGATGTCATTATTATTCTTGTTTGTCACAATTAACGCGCCTTTACAGTGGCTTTGATAGTTTGTTTGCTGCCATCAGACAAACTGATGCGCAGGGTGACATGATCGCCGTGAAAAAAACGGTACACAGGGTTGAACATCATCATGTGCTTGCCATTGGGTTCCAGTTTCACCTGTTTACCCGGCGGGACATGCACATGGGGCTGTGCTGCCATTTTCATCATGCCGTCTTCATGTACCGTACGGTGAAACTCGATATTGCCAAACTCCGGACTGGTGATTTCCGTAATCAGTACTTCTTCGCTGCCGGTATTAACCACATCAAAGTAACCAGCCATTACCTTAACACCGGGCGGGGCTTCCGCAATCCAGGCATTGGCGAATATCAGTGTCGATGCCGCCATTGTTTGTAACGGGAATAAACATGCGAAACAGAAGGTGAGGATATACTGTCGCTTCATTGCAGCTCTATTCAAGCAGGTTACGGATTTTTTGAAAACTGCCGGCGATCTTTTGCGGATCATGCGGCGGAGAAAATACTGCACGCAGATTGGCGGCCGGGTCGATCAAAACGATTTGCCCGCTGTGGTTGACGACATAATCCTTGCGACCGGGCTGCGGGTCTTCAAAACCATACAGGATACCGATGTTGCGGGTTAATAAATCCATTTGTTCCGGCTTGCCGGTCACACCGATGAAGTCAGGATGGAAGTAATTCACATATTTTTTCAGGACCGCCGGTGGATCGCGATCTGCATCCACCGAAACAAAGACCATTTGCGTCTTGTCGAGGGACTTCTTGTCCAGCAGTTTCCAGGCATCCTTCATGGTTTGCAGGGTGGTGGGGCAGACATCAGGGCAATTGGTATAACCAAAAAACATGAAGGTCCAGCGACCCTTCAGTCGGTCAACATCAAACGCCTTGCCATCCTGATCCACCAGACTGAATGGCGCCAGTGGTTTGCCCGAAGGCAGGAAAGTGGCATCCAGATCGGCCGGGACAAGGGTTTTGCCGCCGAGTTTCTGGCTCAACCACAGTCCCAGAACCAGGCTGAGGATTGCCACAGCAACAAGTAACAAGGATTGAATGGGGAAGTTTGATTTTTTCATGGGGGCTTATTATGCGGGGTGTGCGGCATGGGAGCAATGGCCGAGGACACAGGAGACGGGCAAGCAATTTTCCCGGTAAATATTTGATATTTATTCTGTTAAACGCTATGTTAGGTTCATCTGCTAAAGGAAAATCTCAATGTCTAACGTTAGCTATTTGATTCCTAAAAGAAATCGCCCGGTCTGGACCCCCGGACTTGAGCCTCTGGACAGCGCGGTGGATTCCCTGGTGGACATTCCCCTGCTCGGCTGGGTGAGCGCCGGCCAACCGGTGGACATCTGTCAGGACAACAGTACCGTAACTGTCCCTGCCAATATGGTGCGAAAGAATACCTATGCACTGCGGGTCCGCGGCCATTCCATGATCGATGACAACATCCAGGACGGCGACATTATCGTCATCGAAAAGCGTGAAACAGCGGAAAACGGTCAGTCCGTCATCGCCATGATCAATGGTGAATATGTCACCCTGAAAAAATTCTATGTCGAACGGGACGGGATACGCCTGCAACCGGCCAACCCGGAAATGGACGCCATCTGGTTGCGTAACGAAGATGTACAGATCCTGGGGATCGTCACCGGGGTGATACGCTCCATGGTCTAGTCATGGCGGAAACGGAACTTCCCAAAATCCTCTGTGATGAAATGTTGCAACGCCTGGGACGATGGTTGCGGGCAGCCGGGTATGACACCGTGATTGCCGGGGAAGCGGAAGCCGATTATGAACTATTGCAACGGGCCAGACGGGAAGGTCGTTATCTAATCACCCGTGATCAGGGTATGCTCTCATACCGCAATGCCGCCGACCACGTCATCTTGCTAACTGCGGACTCACTGGATACATGTGCCGAGTCGCTGACCGAAAAACTACACATCAACTGGCTGGCCAAACCCTTCACCCGCTGCATGGTCTGCAACACCGAACTCATCGACGCCACCCCGCAACAGATCGCCGGGCTCTCTTTAGTGAAAGAGGGACATATCGACGCTGCCTTTTATTGCCCCAACTGCCGGCAGGTATTTTGGGACGGCAGTCATGTCAAACGCATGCGTACGCATTTGTATGACTGGGCGAGCCGGTTTTCCGGGATAGAGATATCGGTTGTGCCGAATGGGTAATGTGTCAGTTTGATTTTGTCCGCCACTGCGTGGCATAGCATTCTATTCTTCTATTTTGATATCACCTGGTTTCACTCTCTTTCGGGAGGGCGCATCGTTTATTCATTCATCGTTGCTTTGTTTCGCCTGCCGCTGCGCGGCATTGTACTTTGTTCGTATAGTCAAAGATATCCTTGTTTCACTCCCTGCCGGGAGCGAGTGACTTTTGAACACCAAAAGTCACCAAAAATGTTTCCCCCACAGGCAAGACTGTTGTGAACACTGACATCGGTTTGTTGCCCGGCAACGGTACCTCCCTGTACCGGTGCCGGGCAGCGCCACCCCCTGTGGCGCGCTGATTTATTTCGAAGCCATTGTTCACAACATGCCTGTAAAGGGGAATGATCCCACCCCCGAATATCATGTTTAAAGCAGGCATATCGATAAGCATAAACCTTGCTGCGAGGATCAGTCCCTTTGCTGCCCAGTGAGTGGATTTGATTTATGCATCAATAGAGGGGCGACAGGATGTCGCAGTTTGACAAAGGGCCAGGGAAGGCCCTTTTGTCAAACACAAACAGAAATCAATATCCAATCACGGGTTCAGGGCAGCAAGGGCGGCCTTCTTTTCGGTTCCTTTTCTTGGCCGCGCAAGAAAAGGAACCCGGCTGTTCGGCCGGGACCGAACATCAATGACAGCAGAGGCAGGCGGAACATAACAACATTGAATAATGAAACAATATCCGACTTAGCCACGCAGTGGCGCTAAAAAAACACCCCTCAACCCATTCTAATTCTCTATCGGCGTACTCATATCATTCCCCCAATCCGACCATGAACCGGGATAGCCTTTGATATTTTGGTAGCCCAGTGATTTCAGCATGATGTAGGTGTGGGCTGAGCGGTGGTGGGTTTGGCAGTGGGTGATGACTTCTTTATCCGGGGTGATGCCTTCCTGTTCCAGCATGGCGCGCAGTTCGCTTTCCGGTTTCAGGCGCATGTTGCGGCTTTTGTCCATGGCTTCTGTCCATTCGATGTTGATCGCGCCGGGGATGTGGCCGCCGCGTTGGGCGAAGACTTTGATGCCGGCATATTCCTGGGGTGAGCGGGTGTCGAGGATGGTGACGCCTTCTTTGTGCAGGTGGTCGAGGATGTATTGCCGATCGGCGACAGGGGCCTGATGGATGACGGCTTCATATTTGCCTTTGATCGGGTAGTCGATTTCGCTGGTGACTTTATGGCCTTCATTGGCCCAGGCTGTGAGGCCGCCATTTAACAGGGAGAAGTGTTTGTGTCCCACCACATCCAGTGTCCAGAGGAATCGGCAGGCACGTCCACCGCCTTCATCGTCATAGGCCACAACGTGGGTGTCGGGTGTCAGGCCGATGGCGCTTAAGACATTGCTGAGTTGGGCGACGTCCGGCAGCAGTCCCATGCGGGGTTGTTCGATGTGTACCAGCCAGGCATATTCCAGAAAAACAGCGCCCGGTACGTGATATTGCACATAGGTTTGCGGTTGTGAGAGATCAACCAACAGGATGTTGTTATTCACCAGGTGTTTGTCCAGTTCATTGGGTTCAACGATTAAGGGCAAGACTGGTTTTGACATGATTGGCTGTTCTCCGAATCTGAAGTTGTGATGAGCTGTTAAGTATAAACGGTCAGGCCGGATGTCAACACAGATTCCGGCTAACATTCGACGGCTGATTTATCCATGAGTATCATGCGGTTACTTACAAGAAAAACCGTAATGAAAGGTGAAATTTTCTGGCAGGGGAATATAATTCCCCCTTTTTGAATAACCAAGAGCGAAAGTATGACAATCAAATCCTTCATTCCGCCCAAGCGTACCCTGATGGGACCGGGTCCTTCCGATGTCAGCGAACGTGTTCTGCAAGCGCTGGCCCGTCCCACCATCGGCCATCTGGATCCCAGCTTTGTGGGAATGATGGATGAGATGAAAAGCCTGCTGCAATATGCATTTCAAACCGGCAACGATCTGACCTTTCCTGTTTCTGCACCGGGTTCCGCCGGGATGGAAACCTGCTTTGTGAATCTGGTGGAGCCGGGTGACAAGGTGATCGTGTGTCAGAATGGTGTGTTTGGCGGACGCATGAAGGAAAACGTCGAGCGTTGCGGCGGCGTACCGATCATGGTGGAGGATGCCTGGGGTGAAGTGGTTGATCCGAACAAACTGGAAGCCGCCCTCAAGGCCAATCCGGATGCAAAGGTGGTTGCCTTTGTCCATGCGGAAACCTCCACCGGTGTGCAGTCTGACGCCAAGACCCTGACCGAACTGGCGCACCAACACGATTGTTTGGTGATTGTCGATGCGGTGACCTCACTGGGCGGTACGCCGATCAAGGTGGATGAATGGCAGATTGATGCGATCTACTCCGGCACCCAAAAGTGTCTCTCTGCACCGCCCGGTCTTTCTCCGGTGAGCTTCAGTGCACGGGCGGCGGATGTCATCAAGAGCCGCAAAAGCAAGATTCAGAGCTGGTTCCTCGATCTGAGTTTGGTGATGGGCTATTGGGGTGGTGGCGCCAAGCGTGCCTATCATCACACTGCGCCGATCAATAATCTTTATGGATTACATGAAGCCCTGGTGATCTTGCAGGAAGAAGGGCTGGAGAATGCATGGGCGCGTCATGCCTTTTATCACCAGGCCTTGCGTGCCGGCCTGGAGGCCATGGGCATCCGGTTCCTGGTGAAAGAGGCTCATCGTTTACCACAATTAAATGCGGTGACTGTTCCTGATGGTGTGGATGAAGCCGCTGTGCGCCAAACACTGCTGCAGGACTACGGTCTGGAGATTGGCGCCGGTCTGGGTGCTCTGGCCGGCAAGGTCTGGCGTATTGGTCTGATGGGCCATGCCTGCAATGAGAACAATGTCCTGTACTGCCTGGAAGCGCTGGATAAAGTACTGGGCAAAATGAACGCCCCGATCAAAGCGGGTACGGCAGTGGTTGCCGCTCAGGAAGTGCTGGCAAAGCAGGCGGTTTAAGGGTTAATCGGCTGTCGTGATTCCCCGATGTCCCCCCTTTCTTTGGGGGGGGCTAATATCCCCACACGCCTATCAATACCAGACCGGCCGATATTAAACCCAATATAATTGCGCCGGCGGCGATTTTTCCATTTACCCGCCGATAATTGATGCCAAACCAGAGCAAAAAGACACTGAAAACAATCAGTAAAATCAGTGTGTGCATCACTACTCCCGGGAAAACACGTAAAGTTTACCTTTGGCACAGCCGATAGACTATGCATGTATATTGTGTTCCTATTCAATGATTAAAGACTATCAATTTCCGGTAATAGGTGCGAGCAATAACAAAGGATTGAATCAGGCTATGCAAAAACCCGAGTCTCCTGCATCACCTACTACTATCAGCTCCGAGTTGACCCGGTTCCTGTTCGATTACGGGCGCAAGCAGCGTTTTGCGACCGGTCAGTACATCATTCGTGAAGGTCAGCAATCACGCAATGTTTTTGTGATTCTGGAAGGCGAAGCGGAAATCCTGAAGCAGGACGAAAACGGTAACGAGAAGACCGTCGCCCGGGTTTCCAACGGCACGATCCTGGGCGAGATGGGTGTCTTTATGGAGCAGGCCAGGACCACTTCGGTCAGGGTATCCCGTGATCTGACCGCCCTTGAATTTACCGCCGAGAGTTTTACCAGTGCGGTCGCCAAAATCCCGGATCTCTCACTGCGTTTACTCAAATCACTTTCCACCAAGTTGAGTTCAGGCAACGAGTTTATAGTCGGTCTGGGTTATGCGCAGAGTATGCTGGCCTGCGGCGCCTATATCCTGGATCAACGGCCATCCCAGGTGGAGAAAGAGGCATCCATCTCTCTTTCCATCAATCAGATCAGCAGTGAAACCGGCCTGGATCGGCAGGTGGTGCGAACCGCCTTTGAACGTTTTAATCGGCGCGGTGTGTTAATGGGACTGAGCTTTTCCGGTTCCACTATCTCCGGTACCGCCAACTTTCCCAAGTTAATGCGTTTGCTGAAAACCGTTACCTATCCCGGTCCGGGCAAGTTGAGTCAACAGCCTGCCGCCGAAGGGGAAAGCGCCAAGCCGGCGACAGCCCCGGTGCCACCCAAACCGGCTGAAAATCAGTCCTGATATACGGTTGTTGAATACCGATTACCTACGCAATTTTTCCTGCCTTTGTCACGTCCATCTGAAACGTGTTTTGTGCTAGTGTTCGGCTCTGTTTGCCGCTGCTCCGGAGCCGTCTGAATGGAAATGATCCTTGGTCCTGAAATGCTTGCCTTGCTGTTATTGGCAGCCTTCCTTGCCGGTTTTGTTGACGCGGTGGCCGGTGGCGGCGGGCTGATCATGATGCCGACCTTGTTAACCATCGGACTGGCGCCGCATACGGCACTGGGGACAAATAAACTGGCCGGTACCTTCGGGACCATGATGTCGGCCGGTGTCTATGCGCGAAAAAAGATCTTTCAACCCCGTATGTGGCTGTTAATGATCTTCGCCACTTTCATTGGTGCGGTGAGCGGTACTTTGTTGGCGATGGCACTGTCTGCCGATATGGTTAAAAAGATTATTCCCGTTTTTATTATCCTGGTTGCCGGTTATGTCTTGTGGCCGCGACGACTTGCTGCATGTGCCGAGCCGATCAGACGAGGCAGGAAATCGGAGATTGCCATGGGAGGTACACTGGGTTTCTATGACGGGTTAATCGGCCCCGGCACCGGATCCTTCTGGGTCAGTCTGAGTATGCTGGTGTATCGGATAGATATTATTCAGGCCAGTGCATTGGCGCGCAGCATGAATTTTGTCAGTAATATCGTCTCCTGCATCACCTTTATGTTGCTTAGTTCTGTGAATTATACGATTGGTCTGACCATGGGGGCGGCGTTGATGCTGGGTGCCTATGTCGGTGTCCACTCCGCCATCCGTTATGGCGTTACCTACGTGAAATACTTTTTTGTCAGCGTGGCTGTTTTGCTGGCTGCCAGGTTGATTCAACAGGAATGGTTGCTGTAGAGATAACCGTTAATAAACCTGTTATTTACCGGTTTTGTCATTCGCCAGATACAGCCAGGTATCGATCACTGAATCGGGATTCAGAGAGACACTTTCAATTCCCTGTTCCATCAGCCAGCGCGCCAGGTCGGGATGATCGGATGGTCCCTGACCACAAATGCCAATGTATTTACCCTGCTTGCGACAGGCCTGTATGGCCATGGCCAAGAGTTTCTTCACCGCCTCGTTACGTTCATCAAACAGACCGGCCACCAGTTCCGAATCACGATCCAGTCCCAGGGTGAGCTGGGTCAGGTCATTGGAACCGATGGAAAAACCATCGAAGTATTTGAGGAACTGGTCCGCCAAGAGGGCGTTGGAGGGTATCTCGCACATCATGTAAATTTTCAGGTCGTTGACGCCGCGGGTCAGCTCATTATCGTGGAGCAGATTGACCACATCATGGGCTTCATGGGGGGTGCGTACAAAGGGGATCATAATCGCCACATTGGTAAAGCCCATTTCGTCACGGACCTTTTTCAAGGCAAAGCATTCCAGTTCAAAACATTCCTGGAAATCGGCATCGAGATAGCGGGATGCGCCGCGAAAGCCGATCATGGGATTCTCTTCATGAGGCTCATACTCACGACCGCCGATCATGTTGGCGTATTCATTGGACTTGAAGTCAGATAACCGCACGATCACCTGCTTGGGCCAGAAGGCGGCAGCCAGCGTGGAAATACCTTCGGTGAGTTTTTCGATATAGAAGCTGACCGGATCGGGATAGCCGGCGGTTTGCATGTCGATCTGCTGTTTGATTTCCGGTGGCTGGGTTTTGTAAAACAGCAGGGCCTTGGGATGTACACCGATCATGCGGTTGATGATGAACTCCAGTCGCGCCAGGCCGATACCCGCATTGGGCAGGAAGCGAAAATCAAACGCCCGATCCGGTGTGCCGACGTTCAGCATGATCTTGAACGGTAATTCCGGCATGGTTTCCAGATTGACCTCATTGATCTCAAACTCCTGGACTCCGTCGTAGATATAACCGGTATCACCCTCGGCACAAGAGGCGGTGACCCGTTGGCCTTCCTTGATAACGGCGGTGCCGTTACTGGTGCCGACCACCGCCGGAATACCCAGTTCACGGGCAATAATAGCGGCATGACAGGTGCGTCCGCCGCGGTTGGTGATAATGGCGGCGGCCCGTTTCATGACCGGTTCCCAATCGGGATCGGTCATGTCGGTGACCAGCACGTCTCCCGGCTGGACCCGGGACATTTCAGAGACATTTTTTATCACACGGGCGGTTCCCGCCCCAATGCGCTGGCCGATGCTGCGACCGGTGAGGATCACTTCACCACGGGTTTTCAGGTTATAACGTTGCAAGACATTGGCCGAACCCCGGCTCTTGACCGTTTCCGGACGGGCCTGAACGATATAGAGACGGCCGTCATTTCCATCTTTGGCCCATTCGATATCCATGGGGCGGCCATAGTGTTCCTCGATGGTCACCGCCTGGCGGGCCAACTCGGTTACTTCAGCGTCGGTCAGGCAGAAGCGTCGCTGATTAACCGGTTCCACCTCTACGGTGCGCGTGGAACGTTCATGACCCTGATCGTCACCATAGATCATTTTGATGGCCTTGCTGCCCAGATTGCGGCGCAGGATAGCCGGCCGATCCGCCTTCAGAGCGGGTTTATGCACATAAAACTCATCGGGATTCACGGCGCCCTGGACCACCGTCTCTCCCAAACCATAGGCGGCGGTGATGAACACCACATCCTCAAAACCCGATTCCGTGTCGATGGTAAACATCACGCCGCTGGCCCCCTGGTCACTGCGTACCATGCGCTGGACACCGGCCGAAAGGGCCACTTGCCGGTGATCGAAACCCTGGTGGACCCGATAGGCGATAGCGCGATCGTTATACAAAGAGGCAAAGACCGCTTTCACCGCTGAGAGGACATTGTCCAGTCCCCGGATGTTGAGAAATGTCTCCTGCTGGCCGGCAAAAGAGGCATCGGGCAGGTCTTCCGCTGTGGCCGAGGAACGAATGGCAAATGAACCGTCCGGGTTGTCCTGTTCCAGTTTGGTGTAGGCTGTCTTTAGTTCCGCCTCCAGTTGGGGCGGGAAAGGGGCGGCTGTCACCCAATCGCGGATCTGTTTCCCTGCCCCGGCCAGGGCAGTGACATCCTCGATATCCAGTGTGTCGAGGAGTGTGTTAATGCGTTCATCGAGTTGACTGTCCTGCAGGAAGGCCCGGTAGGCGTCGGCGGTGGTGGCAAAGCCATTGGGTACCTGCACGCCGAGTGTGCTGAGGCTGCTAATCATTTGACCCAGGGAGGCGTTCTTGCCGCCGACCCGTTCCACATCGCCCATTCCAACCTGGTCAAACCAGACGAGATAATCTGTCACAGCTGAACCCCTTATTGGTGTTATCCTTGGTGTAGTAAAGAGTGCTAAATAGTCAGCACAAATTCAAGCGAGCCAGATCAAGAAAAGCGCTTTTCGGCGGATTATGCATGAATCGACTTGTTATCTACATATCGGACAGTACCGGGATTACTGCAGAGACTCTGGGGCACAGTCTGTTAACCCAGTTCTCCGGACTGGAATTTGAAGCCCATACCTTTCGCTACATCGACAGTCTGGAGAAAGCGCAGCAGGCGGCGGCGCTGATTAACAAAGCGGCACAAAATACCGGTTTGCGGCCCATTGTCTTCAGTACCCTGATTGATCCGGTGAGTCAGGCGGCGGTAGCGGACAGTCAGTGTCTGTTTATCGACTTCATGCAGGCCTTTATTGCCCCGCTGGCGGAGGAACTGGGACAACCGGCGCGCCCGGCGGTGGGACACAGTCACGGCGTGGTACAGGAACAGGCCTACCAGAAACGCATGTCGGCGGTGAATTTTGCCCTGCAAAGTGACGACGGGGTGGGATTACAGAATTATGATCAGGCCGGCGTGATCCTGCTGGGGGTGTCACGCAGCGGTAAGACCCCGACCTGTGTCTATCTGGCCCTGCATTACGGCATCTATGCCGCCAACTACCCGTTGGTGGAGGAAGATCTGGAACGTATTCGCTTGCCGGAGATCCTGCAACCCCGGCGGCGCAAATTGTTCGGCCTGACCATCAGTGCGGAACGCCTGCACAGTATTCGCAAGGAGCGGCGCCCCGACAGTGAATACTCCTCCCTGCGCCAATGCCAATATGAATTGCGTCAGGTGGAGGCCCTTTACCGCCAGTTCAATATCCCATACCTCAATGTGACCACCATGTCGGTGGAGGAGATTGCCACCTCGATCATGGCGCGCACCGGGCTTGAAAATCTTCGCCCCGGCCCCGATATCCTGCCCATTACCTGAATTTAACATTAGAAAACCGCCTAAGGAGGAGCATCGGATGAGCGTTGAAACAAAAAAAGAGACCCTGGCCTTTCAAACCGAGGTAAAGCAACTGCTGAACCTCATGATCCACTCTCTTTATTCGAATAAAGAAATATTCCTGCGGGAACTGATCTCCAACGCCTCTGACGCCTGTGACAAATTACGCTTTGAAGCCCTGAGCGACAGCGCGCTCTATGAAGAAGATGCTGAACTGAAGATCCATATCGACTTTGACAAGGAAGCGCGTACCGTCACCATTACGGATAACGGGATTGGGATGAATCGTCAGGAAGTGATGGACAACATCGGCACCATCGCCAGCTCGGGCACCCGCAAATTCATCGAAAACCTCTCCGGCGATCAGGCCCGGGATGCGAATCTGATCGGCCAGTTCGGGGTCGGCTTTTATTCCTCTTTCATTGTCGCCGACAAGGTGGTGGTGGAAACACGCCGCGCCGGACTGGGTGTAGAACACGGTGTGCGTTGGGAATCTGCCGGTGAAGGTGACTACACCATTGAAAATACCGAACGGGCCGCCCGCGGCACCACCGTGATCCTGCATCTGCGTGCCGACGAAGATGAATTTCTCAATGAATATCGCCTGCGCAATATCATTAACAAGTATGCCGATCACATCTCCTTGCCGGTGGAAATGAACAAACGCAATGACAAGGGCGAAGCAACCGACGATATCGAAGTGGTGAACAAGGCCTCTGCCCTGTGGACCCGCGCCAAAACAGAAATTTCCGATGATGAATACAAGGAATTTTATAAACACGTCGCACATGATTTTGATGAACCGCTCACCTGGTTGCACAACAAGGTAGAGGGAACCCAGGAATACACGACACTGTTATATATTCCCAAGCGGGCGCCGTTTGATTTGTTTGATCGTGACACGCGGCATGGCATCAAGCTGTATGTCAAACGCGTTTTTATTATGGACGATGCAGAACAGTTGATGCCCAACTACCTGCGCTTTATCCGCGGTGTGGTTGATTCGGATGATCTGCCCCTGAATATCTCCCGCGAGATCCTGCAACGCAATAAACACATCGATACCATTCGCAATGCCTCGGTGAAGAAGTTGCTGAATATGCTGGATGGTCTGGCGAAAGAAGATGCCGACAAGTACCAGTCTTTCTGGAACGAATTTGGTCGTGTCATCAAGGAAGGCCCGGCGGAAGATTTTGCCAACCGGGAAAAGATCGCCAAACTGATGCGTTTTTCCTCCACGCATACCAACAGTGATGCCCAGACTGTCTCACTGGATAACTACATCAGCCGCATGAAAGAGGGACAGGACAAAATCTATTATATTACCGGTGACTCCTATGCCGCTGTGAAAAACAGTCCGCACCTCGAATTATTCAAGAAAAAGGATATTGAAGTGCTGCTCATGGCGGATCGCGTTGATGAGTGGATGATGTCCTACATGCATGAATATAACGGCAAGCAACTGGTCTCTGTCGCCAAGGGTGCGCTGGATCTTGGTGAGCTGGCCGACAAGGAAGAACAGGCCAAAACCGAACAGGCGAGCAAGGATTACAAGTCCATGCTGGAGCAGATGAAGACCATTCTCGACAGCAAGGTCAAGGAAGTGCGGGTTTCAAATCGTTTAACCAGTTCACCATCCTGTCTGGTGGTGGAAGAGGGCGACATGGCGGTGAGTATGCAAAAACTGCTCAAGCAAGCCGGTCAGAATATCCCCGATATTGAACCCATTCTTGAGATTAATACTGATCACCCGCTGGTGCAGCGCCTGCGGGAAGAGACGGATGATGAACGCTTTGGCAACTGGACACATCTGTTGTTCGAGCAGGCCATGCTCAGTGAAGGCGGTCAACTGGAAGATCCGGTCAGTTTCGTCAGTCGCATGAATGAGTTGTTATTGTTACTGAGTGGCGCAGCCAAATAACCAAACGCGTAACACAGGCAGAAAAGGCGGCGGCATGCCGCCTTTTTTGTGTCCGCAATGGCTTCTCTCTTTAAACCGGGCTAGACTTTTTCACACAGGGAAAAAACAAGAGATATACCGGATGACTAAATTTCTTGCACTGATATTGATTCTTGCCGGCATCTTCCTGCTGGCGTTGGGGTATGACGAGTCACAAACGCTGGGTTCACGTCTGAACCGTTTATTCTCCGGTGAACTGACCCAGCGCGCCATGATCTACTATATCGGCGGTGGTGTGTGTCTGTTGTTGGGTATCCTGGGGCTGGCGCGACGCTGATCCGGTTTTCGTTTCCACCGAAACGCAAAAACCACACCCCCTGCCGGACAAGAGGTGTGGATTCGTGATGCGAATCATATTGTCGTCGGATATCAAGCGATAATATTCGCCAATATGATGAGTCCAAACATCAGGCCAACCAGCACCAGCACGGTAATGCCGACGCGTGATGCCATTGCTTTGTCTTCTTCCAGATCTTGTGTATGCATAACCTCTATCTCCTTTCGTTTTATATGTTTTATATCGAACGTGCTAAGTCTGGATTTAAACGAAGTCAGTAATAATTGATCTGGATCAAGTGAATTTCATATCAGAAATTAAGCATATTCTAACTATTCATCAGGGTGTGAAACTGCCCGGAGGTCTGCACCATGCAAACAGATAAACGGATGAATCCCCGTGTCCGGTTTGAACGACCGGCGCGGATTACCAGCAGTACGGGTGAAAAATCCTCGGTCCGATCCTATGATTTCTCCATGCAGGGGGCGGGATTTACCGGTGCCGGCCCGCATACGGTCGGTGAACGCTTGAGTTTGGTGGTGGATGTAGGACAAGATGGTGCTTCCCGAATATTAAAGATCCATGGTCGGGTCGTGCATCAGCAGCCCATGAACGGTGGTTGGCTAATCGGGATGCAAGTCCTCAAGAAGTAGCGCGATGCGTCGACAACCTGTCAAATGATTAAAAAAGATGAAGTGAAGATGCGATGGATGTCCTGATAATAAATGCCTTGTTAAATTCTCTGATGAACGTCCTCTCGACCATGGCCAATCTGGTGCCCAAACCGGGTGATCCCATTGCCAAAAAGGATAATTTGGCCCGGGGTGAAGTGACCGGTTTACTGGATATGGAGAGCGATATAGCCAAAGGCAGTATGGCTATCAGCTTCACCACCGGTTTTATCAAATCACTGGTCAAGCGTATGGTGGGGGATGAAATCAAGCAGGTGGATGACACCGCCAAAGACCTCACCGGTGAGATGGCGAATATGATCGTCGGTGGCGCCAAGGCGATTCTGTCAGAGAAGGGGATAGACATCAGCATGTCAACACCGCAAGTTCTGTCAGGAAATAAACACGAAATTAACCATAAATACCCGGGACAAACCGTTATACTTCCTTTCAAGTCAGAAGAGGGCGAGTTTTTCCTGGAGATAAACTTTGTCTGAGTGACTGCCGATAGATTAATCTGTCTGACAGCAAAAATTACACGGTATTTTTATGGGTGTTGAATCGAAGTTCATTCCACCGGTGGTCGACACACTGGTCAATGTTTTCCATACCATGATGCAGATAACCCCGGAAGTGGGGGAAGCCAATATCAAACACGATTCAGCGGCTCGTGGCGCTGTCACCGGTCTGATGACCATGCAAAGCGATCAGGTGCAGGGCAGTTTATCCCTGAGTTTTACCGAACCGGTGTTATTCGACATGGCAAAACGGATGTTGCACACGGAGATCAATGAGGTGGATGAGATCGCCCGGGATCTGGCCGGTGAGATGACCAATATTGTGGTTGGCGGGGCCAAATGTGTCCTCGAAGCACAGGGCTATAACTTTGACATGACCTTGCCGCAAATCTTTGCCGGCGAACACACCATTGAGCATCAATTTGACGGGGAAACCATCCTGATTCCCATCTCTCTGGAAGCCGGTGATCTGTTTTTGGAGCTGAATTTTACGGATCACTCGGTCACGCAGTAATCCTTTGCAGTGTCGACTGCCAATCCGGATTGAATTCATCCCGCTGCAACCTGACGCGCCGCCCCAGTTCATTTTCATACCAGCCTGCATGATATTGCAGGGGTTCCACCTCATAACCCCACCAACTGCCGTCACTGTCCTGTGCGATCCAGTTGACCCAATCGGGAATTTCTCGATGATTTGTCATGGTTTGCCGTATTGAAAAATATATCGAGAACAAGCATATCATGGGCGGTGTCAGGCAGAGAATTTCCCGCGAGATTGCACGGTTATCCCGGACCCGTGCGCCTACTCAGAGTGAGATATGGGGTACATCATGAGGGTTTTGTTATAATCAGCAACCGGCAGGAGGTAGTTGAAAATGAGTATCCAATCCGATATTGAACAAAAACTGGCAACAGGTGTGAATGCCCTGCATCTGGAAGTGGTGAATGAAAGTAACAACCACAATGTCCCGCCCGGCTCGGAATCACATTTCAAGGTGACACTGGTCTCCGATGATTTCGAGGGCAAGACCCTGATCAATCGCCACCGTATGATCAACACCCTGTTGGCTGAAGAAGTCAGCGGCAAGATCCACGCCCTGGCCCTGCATACCTACACCAGTCAGGAATGGGCGAAGAACACCAATGGTGCGCCCCTGTCACCCCCTTGTCTGGGTGGCGGAAAAGGCTGATATTTGATCAAGTGAGATATCAAAACCGGGAGTGAGGCTTCACTCCCGGTGTGTTCCACGTAAATGTCAGGGTGTGACCTTAAACACCTTGTTTATCTTTTGCAGATCTTTCACCATGGCCGGACTGAGCCGTTGCAGTGACTTGTTGGAGATCGTGCCTTTCTTCTTCATCGCGGCAACCTGGGAACCGGAAACACAGTTTTTATCCTGTACCAGAACCAGACGCGGATTATTGAAGTAGACGGTTACCTGGGTACGAGTACCGGCTTCTTTGCCCTTGGTGTCACCCACATAGACCAGTTCTCTGGCCGGTCCGCCGCTGCCCAGTTGATAACGATCTTCGGTATGGTTGGTATCAGTATAAGCATGACTGCTGGACAAAGAACCAACCACACTGTCGATGCGCCAACCCGGATCAGGGACAAAGAGATTAGGGAACAGCTTTGTACCACTGGCGGTGGTCCAGTCTTTCTTGGTCTCTGCCGCATGCATGGTGATACTGGCATCAAGACGTTTGGGAGAAACCACCCACCTGACACTCGATGTGACTTTGGGGCCATGACCTTTATATTCCGTGTCACCCCGGGTATGCGGCGGTATGTAGGTGATGGGGGAGACCCGAACCGTTTCGGTCTTGCTTTCGCAAACCGGTGTCTGGGGCTGGATGACACCGATGGTGGAGATGACCTGGTTTTTCCATTGCAGGATAAAGCGCCGGCTTTTTGCGTTGAGTTGCACGCCGTTGCCGCCAAATTTCAGGGTCATGGCGTAATGGGTCGGCTTGTCCAGAAAACGGCTGACATCCGCTTTGCTGCCGTTGTCACTCTCCAGCAACACCTTGATCTGCTGATCGACATCAAAGTCATAGCCGTAGAAATTTAATGATTTGATATGCTTCGGCACCGCTTCACGATCCACTGCTTCAGGATCGATATTACAGAACTTGGGCTCCAGCGGCGGGACCGGTTTGCCGAGGAATTTCAGTTTTATTCTGATCAGGGCATCCTTAACCCGATTGCGAATGAAATCAACTTCACAGCGCAATTCGACGCCGGTTTTGGCAATAGCACGACTCAGGACACTGGATACTTCGTTGCGGACCGTCGCCTGGGCCTCATCAGTCAATTTTGAAATCGTATTGGTCAAAACATCCTGCCAGGCTGCCGATTCACCGGACAGGGCACTGATCGCATCATCCAGTGTGGCAAGGGTTTCTGTCGTAATATCTTTGGCTGTGTCCTTCAGCTCATCGAGCTTTTCACCTATATCGCAAGAGACGAGCAGGGCGAGAAACAGAATGGGGAAAATTTTTTGCGGTTTCATGACAACTCCTTCTGGTCGTTTGGGTTTGTATGAAAAAAGCAACACCCGCAAAGCGAATGGCAATAGTAAAAGAGATATTGCAGGAGACAGTTTTTCAGATGCTGTATTTACAGTTTAGAGGAATTGATGAGTCATTTAAACGACAACAAAAGTGCATGTATCAGGTTTGAATAATTCGAGTAAATTGCTGAGTTAACACAGGGATCGAAATAGTTCGTCAATTGGCAGTTACCAATGAAAATACACACAAGCGGATTACCGGAATTTATTCAGTGACTCATCCCTGATGGCGGTGGTAACGATGGCTGAGGTCAAGGATCTTGCCATGCTGATCAATGCTGACCGTACGATAGTAGGGGGTGTCGACAAATCCCGGTTCCATAGGACCACAGGCCGCCGTTTGTAATATCAGCGGTTTGACCTGATCAAAGTTGCTGACTTCGCCGGCTTGTGAATACTGACCGGCATAAATTCGATTATGCTCGCCAATGCGAAATTCACGGACATAGTGGGTATGACCGGACAGGACCAGATCAATGCCGGGTCCCGTATAATCCGGATAACCTTCTTTTTTTCCGCGGCACAAGCTGTAAAACTGGCTCAGATAGTGATTAATCGTGCCATAGCGGGCATCGGCCTTCACCACGACTTCGTTCTGCCCGGCGGGAATGACCGGTGGATTTTTGGTATTGATGGGCGGGGCATGGGCGATGAGGATAATACGCCGTTTATCCGAGGTTGCTTGCCGGATAAGATTGAGAATATTATCCAGCCAGGTAATTTGCGCGATATTGTAATATTCATTCAATCTGAAAAAGGCCTGGCTGTCGGGCGAACCGCCGATCAGGTCAGTGAGCCCGATTTTGTTCAATTTTTTCTTGCCATCATCCCATAGTTCTTCCGCCACCAGACAATCCGCACCGGTGTCAACCACAATGAAATGATTTTCACCAAAGGAAAAGGTGTAATTGAAATAGGGGTTGATATTCAGAAAGTAGTCATAGAGTGCCGTGACGTTTTCGATAGTGGGGATCACCGAAAAGCCGATCACTCGCTTGATATAGTGCTCGGCAATGAAAAACAACACTCGTTGGGTTGCATAGGTGACGGTATAGATCAGACCGTAGTACAGCCAGACGTACTTCGGGTCGAAATCAAGAGTGGTGGCGTATAACACCGCAAGTACCGGCAGGATATTTTTGCTGCGCCACGAATTGACAAACCTTAGCAACAACTTGATGACGGTAATCAGGTGATTTGCCCGGTTCAGCGGTGTGCTGCCTGAGATTACCTTGTTATACAGCTCGGCAAGAATGGCCCGGTATTCCGCTTTGCTGCTGTAGTATTGATGATCAAAGAGTTCAGCCTTGGCTTTTTGGCTTTCCGGTATACCAAAGACATGGGGCTTATAGGAAATGTCATATGGAAAGAGCGTCCAGTCGTGGTTGCCGGTGGAGGTGAACACCGGTGCCTTGCAGCCGGGATTACCCTGGCGATATTCCTGACCGGTGCCGGTGATAATCTCATAAAACAAGCGCCAGTTATTATCCCGATACTCCGGCTGATGTGATGCACCATGATAGACAAAGTCAATCAGATCGCCGGAGAGAATGACAAAATCCAGTTCACCATTGTCATAATCGGTATTCAGCTTGCGAATCATGCGGCGCAGGTTGTCGTTAAAGTTATTAAAGTTCTCAACCGGACCTTCAATACTGACCTCTGCCTCGATGAGATCATTGCGACGCGCCAGATGCAAATCAGTTACCTGGGTGAATTTCAGTTTGTCCTGTGCCTTGTTCAGCAAACAAACACTGTGGTGTTTGATATGTGTACTGCCGTCGGTGCGATGTAAATGCAGGTCATACAGGATGGAGGCCCTGGACCGGGGACCGGGATTGTCAGTGGCAAATCGCAGCGTTAACTTGTAAAAGAGCGTGTCAGGGCCAAACAATCGCAAAACGGTTTTGCTTAACTGTTGCCGATTTTCCGCCAAATCTGAAATCAGATAACCGCTGTCTATATCGTCCAGCTCAACCAGCGAGGCCGGATCTGCCTGCAAATCTATATTCGCAAGTGTTGCATCGCCGTTGGCCGCCGCAGGACGCAGTTGCCAGTCACCGCTAATCCCGCGATGACTTGCTGCAATGATGACATCGATTGACGCTGCGTTTTTATCCACCAACAGGGGACAGCCCGGTGCCGGACTGATGATGTAGGGAAAGAGGTTGTCGTTATTGTTGATCTGGCGTTTATTAAAAAAATTAAATCCCATACCCTGACCTGAACTCCGGACTGTAATGTCGAATAGTGACTGGTTGTTATTTTTTTAGAGGAAAGCGATCAGCTATCCTTTCTGCCATGGCGGCGATAGTCAATGACGGATTGGGCCCGGTGGATGACGGTATGATGCTGCCGTCAGCGATATACAGTCCCGGATAACCAAATACCTCGCCGTTGATATCCACCACACCCTGTTCGGGTGAGTCGGCCATTACACATCCTCCCAGACAGTGCACGGCAATCAACTTATCCAGATAGGTTAGCGGATTAAGCTGTAATTTGCCAGCCGCCGCCCGGGACAGATTTTCAGCCGCTTTGGACAGGCGATCAAGGTGTAACTTGCTGCTGTCCATGCGCCATTTGATGATCACGTCGCCCTGCTCATTGACGGTGACCTCGCCATCGGAACGATCCCGTCCCATGCAGAGCAGGACCATGCTGTGACGCAAATAATGGTCGTTCTTGATCAGTCTGGATACTTCATCACCAACATTGATCAACGGTCTGCCGCCAAGCAGCCGTTTAATTGCCCGCAGGATAAACTGCAAGGCCCGGGTCAGGGCGCCGGCCGAGGGCAGGATACCAACAATGTACCAGGAGAGCAGTTGCGGCAGTCCGCCATCTTCAATATAGGCCGAGTGGGGAAAACCGTCCGGGTAGTCTTTATACTTATATCGGATAGCATAGGTGATGGTGGGGCCGATGGTCGGCGCCATCTCATAGGCACTGCTGTGGATGTTTGCCTCCAGATCGCCGTTACCACACCAGTGCTTGCCCAGAGGCATACCCAACTCAGGCAGTGACCCTTTCTTTTTGAGTCGTGTTAACAGGGCCGGGGTGTTGACAGCGCCACAGGCCAGCACAACTTTTTTGGCGGTGAGTGTGGTTGCCGTCGTCTGATTCTGCTCGTTGCCTTGTTGACAGGTTACCGTGTAACCTGACTTGTCTGCTGTCGGCCGGATATCGGTGACGATGGTGCGGGTGCGAATTTCTGCAGCAACACCGTGTGCACCCAACAGGGCCTGATTCCGCGCCCTGGCCAGATAGTTGAGGTTGAGGCTGTTTTTCGCATGGATGTTGCATCCGATGGTGCAGTCACCGCATTTGGTGCATTTGGCCAACAGGACATCGTGCATGTTCTTGCTTTGCTCACCAGGTTGATCACCTTTAAACCAGATCCCCAACGGCGGGAAATAACCTGTTGGCGGTGCAGTGCCATCCGTTTCCATGGATAACCTTGTCGCCGCATCCTTGAGTGCCTGTGTCTTGGGTGTGGCGCGATAAAAGGGATCATCAAACGGATAGGGTTCGGCCTGCATGGCAGCCAGCACCTTCTCATAATAAGGATGCAATTCCTCTGCATCGATGTTACCCGGCCAGCCGTAAAACGATTCCGCTTCCATGCGTTGCAGGACACTGGAATAGATCAATGAACCACCGCCCAGACCGCTGGCGTTCACGGTACACACATCGCTGTCCGGATGGGCCATGATTTCGAACAGGCCGTATTTATGGTCTTCCGGATCCCAGACGGCATTTTTCATTTCCTGTATGCGACGCGGGAAATCACCCATGCCGTATTCACGGCCGCGCTCCAACAGACAGACCCGATAACCTTTCTCCGCGAGACGACAGGTCATCACGGAACCACCGAAACCGGAACCCACCACAATGACATCAAAGTCAAAATTCTCCATGTGCATCTCCTCTCGGTTTGTTCAGTCTTGTGTCGTACTTGTCCCTTTGTGTATAAGCGTGATAAAAAAATGCATGAACTACTTAGAATGCGATTACGTTAAGTAGTGAATTAGAACGACAGGAATGGCGTCTTGCTATGTATAAGCATAGATGATGAGCGGCAGATCGTCAGTGCTGCCGAGATGCACCAGTCTGATTGGTGTGTCGGTGGTGTGAAACCGGTATGTATCAGCAATAGTGTGGCTGCTGCCGATTAGTGATTCTTTTCCTTCAGCCGGTCCCGGGTATGCAGATACAGGGAGAGAATGACCAAACCAAGGGCCAACAACAGCAAAGGCAGAATTTCTTGTATGGATAGTTTGAAATGGCGTATGTCCGTTCCGGCGGCGCGATAGATCACCGGACAATAAATTGCACTTTTTACTGCCAGCCCCAGCGCCGTCGTCAACACAAACTGCCGCAAGGGCAATCGTAACAGACCGGCACCGTAGTTAATGGCGGAATGGGGAAATCCCGGCAGGATACGCAGACCCAGCAGGGTTAACATATCGCCCCGTTGTTCCATGCGCTGAAATACCCGCTGGTGTCGGATACGTGCCTGCCAGTCACTGCCCAGATGTCGGGCAAAGAAATAAGCACTGACACCGCCGCCGGTACCGCCGAGGACCAGTATCAGCCCTGCCGTTAACGGTGGATAAAGGGGAGCGACCAGCCAGAGTGTAGTGGAGCCGGGCAGGGCAAATGTGAACAACACGATTTGCCAGACAATCAGTGCCGCAATTAACCAGGGGGTGTCCGCATAGTGTCTCGCCTGTGTCAGCAGGGCGATCGGATCAATGATATCCAGTGCCTGTAAAACCAGACCGCCAATCAACAGTGTGCCAAGCAGCACGGATTTCCGGTGTCGGGTGAAAAAGTGTGTCACGTTACCCTGCGGGGCTGTCCAGTAACTCGATCCAGTGTTTGACCGGCACATTGGACCCGCTTTGCAAGTGCAACAGGCAGCCGATGTTGGCCGTGACAATCAGTTGCGGCCGGTTGACGTTGAGGGCTTGCAGTTTATTCTGCAACAGTTGTTGCGATATCTTCGGCTGCAGGATCGAATAAGTACCGGCAGAGCCGCAACACAGATGAGCCTCTTTCACAGCACATAAATCAAACCCCAGGCGTTGCAGAATGTTGTCCACCGCCGTGTTAAGCTTTTGACCGTGCT
This sequence comes from Gammaproteobacteria bacterium, assembly GCA_029880855.1. Lineage (GTDB taxonomy): Bacteria > Pseudomonadota > Gammaproteobacteria > UBA6429 > Thiohalophilaceae > JAOUNS01. The sequence goes on along the minus strand of JAOUNS010000002.1, from coordinate 267,181 downwards.
GCAATGTGCAGGGGGTATGCACCGCGACCGAACGGCCGGCATCAATCTGCAAAGCGGTCAGATCCTGCTCCGCAATCACCTCGACAATATCACGGCATCGTGCGCTGATCAGAGCGGCGCGTTCCGCATAATCCTCATCATCTTTTAACAAACGGCCATAGTCCTTAACCATAACGCCGCAACCGCTGGCGGTGGAGACGATGTATTTCACATTACTGTTGAGTTGCGGCCACCAGTGATCAATGTTGGTCTTGATCATTCGCAGGGTGCGTTCTTCTTCCGTCATGTGATGTGGCAATGCACCACAACAACTGTGTGGCAGACGGATGGCACGCATACCCAGTTTATCCAGTACACGAGCGGCAGCCAGATTAATATTCGGCGCCAGATCGGCCTGGGCGCAGGCATCCAGTAAAATGACCTGCAGCTTGTGTTCACTATCCCGCCACGGTGTGTTGACCTGACCGGCATATTGCAGGGTGTTGCGCATTCGTTTCGGCAGGAAGGCGCGCACGGTATAACCGATCCTGACCAATGCACCAAATACGGTGCGATTCGGCAAGACCATACCGAGCAGTTTGCGCAGTAGAGTTTGCAGCACTGGACGTCGCACACGTTGGGCCAGAATCTCCCGACCGATATCCAGCAGATGACTGTATTCCACACCGGAGGGGCAGGTGGTTTCGCAGGAACGACAGGTCAGACAACGATCCAGATGGGTTTGGGTTTTGCGCGAGACCTGCTTGCCTTCGAGTAACTGTTTGATCAAGTAGATGCGTCCCCGCGGACCGTCCAATTCATCACCCAGTAATTGATAGGTCGGGCAGGTGGCGGTACAAAAACCGCAATGCACACAGCGACGCAAAATGGTGTCGGCAGTCTGACCGGCGGCGGTGTTTTTAATGTTATCGGCAAGTTGTGTTTGCATGGCTAAAAGTCTGAATACAGCATGGTCGGGTTAAGAATGCAGTGGGGATCCATGGCCAGTTTCAGTTCCATCTGCAGTTGTTTGAGTTTGCCGAGCAGAGGATGGAATATCTCGCTATTGCGATCACCATGACGAAACAGCGTGGCATGACCTTGATATTCACTGACCTTGGCGCGCAAGGCTTCCGCGTCCAGTTCGGTATATAACCAGCGTTGTGCACCGCCCCAGTCGATGAACTGTTTGCCCGGCAGGGCCTGGATGGGGGTGGCGGCCGGCAGGGAGAGTCGCCACAGGGGTTGCTCACTGTGAAAGAAGCGGTGCCGGTGTTCACGAATACCGTGCCACAGCGTTGCAGAATCATCGACTTCAATACCGCCCAGTTGTTTTTTTGCAGCCAGTACGGATTTTTCTGCACCGCACAAGCGAAGATACATCTTTTCACCGTCATGGCAGAGGGCCGAAATCGGCAGGGACTGGCGTGACAGTTGTAACATTTGTTGCAATGCCTGTTTGGCATCCAGTTCCCGGCTCAGGGTGATCTCCCGTTGCGGGCGGGGCAGGACCTTGAGGGAGATATCCAGCAACAGCCCCAGCGTGCCCATGGCGCCGGTCATCAAGCGCGAGACATCATAACCGGCCACGTTTTTCATTACCTCACCACCAAACGACAGGATCTCGCCCTTGCCGTTGATGATGCGGGTACCCAGCACAAAGTCCCGTGCAGAACCCGACCAGGGACGCCGTGGTCCCGACAGACCACAGGCTATAGTACCGCCCAGACTGGCATTGTCAGCAAAGTATGGCGGTTCAAATGCCAGCATCTGATGATGCTCCGCCAGTGCGGCATCGATCTCGCTGAGCGGGGTACCGGCGCGGGCCGTGATGATCAATTCAGTGGGTTCATAGTTCAGGATGCCGCGATGGGCAGTGACATCCACCACCGGGGCATGGATCGGCCGATAAAAAAATGCCTTGCTCTGATAACCGCTGATGCGGATCGGCTGCCGTTCGTTATAGGCTTCCAGGATCTGATCCTGCAATATTTTGCTGTAGTCCAGGTCATTCATGCTGTTTTAGTCTTTAAAGAGTTGCCGACACAGTGATTCGATATTGATCTCTTGTTCGGTGTTCAGGGTAATGGTGCATGGTTGCAAGTTCGCCGGCAGGGCCTGTCGGGTTTGTAATTGTTGCCGCATGATGTCGATTGTGGCTTCCGATGCATCAGTGTGTCGCTGTGCGATACGTCGGGCAAGGACGGATTCAGCGGCGGTGAATTCCAGAATCGTCAGTGGCAGGTTATGTTTTGCCGCCAAGGCAACAAAGGGCGCGAACCTGTCGTTGTCCAGAAAAGTCGCATCGACGATAACACGTTGACCGTGCTGCAACAGCAGATCCGCCTGTGCGTATAGATGGGCATAGACGCTGTCTGATGTCGCTGTGCTGTAACGCTCCTGCGGTGCTGTGTCCGGGTAGAGCCGCAGGCGTTCCACGTCGGAACGCAGGCGAATGACATCAGCCTGTTCCAGTATTTGTTGGGAATAAAATGTTTTACCGGACCCGGATACGCCGCGGGTCAACAGCAAGGCAGGTGTGGTTGTCCGGCTGTCCCGCTCCGCCAGATCAAGATAATTGTGCAGGTCGGTCATGGCGGCCTGTCGATCCGATTCCGAAACGTCCTGTTGCGCCAGACGAATGGCGGCCACTTTGGCGCGCACCATGGCGCGATAGACCTTGTAATAATCCAGCACCGCCACACCGGCGTAATCACCACTCAATTCCAAATAACGATTCAGAAAACGCCGCGCCAGAGGGGCTTGCAGACGATCTTCCAGATCCATCACCAGGAAGGCGATATCACTGATGGTATCGATCCAGCGCAGTTGCGGGTTGAATTCGATACAGTCAAACAGGACGACGGTATCATCCAGCAACACCATGTTGCGTAAATGCATATCGCCATGGCATTCACGGATATAGCCCTGTTGTTTGCGTTCGATGAAGGTGGAGGTCAGTGCAGCAAAACGTTGCTGACACCACTGTGCCGGCCGATCCAGGCGTGTCAGTAATTCCGGTTCGTGAATGATGCGGCGAATTTGCGCGAAATTTTCCTCTACCGGCTGTTGAATCTGTTCGGGGTCGCCATAGTCAGTGTGATGTTCCGCGCGTGCCGCCTGTTGATGAAACTGTGCAATGGTTTCCGCCAGTTGATCGATGTGTGCGCTGTGCAGGCCGTTATTTTTTAACAACCGATCCAGTTGTGCCGATTGTGCAAACTCCCGCATGCGGATCGCATAGTCAATCACGGGATCATCACCACCCATCACAGGATGTTCCAGACTGCCGCCGATGGTTTTGACATCCAGATAGAGTTGCGGCGCCAGACGACGGTTCAGACGCAACTCTTCAGCACAGCAGAATTTGCGTTTGGCCAATGTGGAAAAATCAAGGAAACCAAGATCCACCGGTTTTTTCAGTTTGTAGGCATATGTGCCGGTCAGGATCACAGAAGAGATGTGTGTCTCGACCAGTTGCATGTGACTGACCGGATGGTCATAACAGTCATGCCGTTGCAGGCCATACAGTAATTGCCTGTGTTCCGCCGGGCTTAATTCTGCATGTACAACAGACATCAGAAACGTTCCAGTTCCGGGTGGGGTAATTGGCCATGGTGCACATGCATGGCCCCCAGTTCGGCACAACGATGCAGCGTGGGAACAGCCTTGCCGGGATTCAGCAGGGTGTGTGGATCAAACGCGGCCTTGATGGCGTGAAACTGACTCAACTCCAGGCTGTTGAACTGCACACACATCTGGTTGATCTTTTCCATACCGACACCGTGTTCACCGGTGATCGTGCCGCCGACTTCCACACACAGTTCAAGAATTTTTGCACCAAACTCTTCCGTGCGATGCAGTTCACCCGGTTTGTTGGCGTCATACAGTATCAATGGATGCAGGTTGCCGTCACCGGCATGAAAGACATTGGCGACCGGCAAGCCGTACTCTTCAGACAGCTCATTGATGCGTTGCAGGACAAAGGGTAATTGTTTGCGCGGGATAGTGCCGTCCATGCAGTAATAATCCGGGGCCAGTCTGCCCACGGCAGGAAAAGCCGATTTGCGACCACGCCAGATTTGCAGCCGTTCCGCTTCATCGGCCGCCGTGCGGATTTGGGTGGCGCCGGCCTGCTGTAACAACTCACGTACCTGCATGATCTGTTCCGAGACCTCTTCATTGCTGCCATCCAGTTCACACAGCAGGATGGCCGCCGCATCAGTTGGATAACCGGCATGAGCAAAGGCCTCGGCGGCGCGAATCGCCGGGTTATCCATCATCTCCAGTCCGGCGGGGATAATACCGTGCGCGATGATCGATGCAACGGCTGTACCGGCCTGATCCACTTTGTCAAAAGCGGCCAGCATTACCTGGGCCCGTTGCGGCAGGGGTAACAGTTTTACGGTGACTTCAACAATGATCCCCAACAAACCTTCCGAACCGGTCATCAGGGCCAACAGATCATAACCGGCGGCATCCAGACCGCCGCCGCCGATAGTGACCAACTCGCCGTCCACGGTGACGATTTTTAATTGCTGGATGTTATGGACGGTCAAACCGTATTTAAGACAATGCACGCCGCCGGAGTTTTCCGCCACATTGCCGCCGATTGTGCAGGCGATTTGTGAGGAGGGGTCCGGCGCATAATAAAGACCATGTTCACGCACGGCGTCGCTGATGGCCAGGTTGCGTACACCGGGCTGGACGGTGGCAACACGGTTGGGTAAATCGATTTCCAGAATTTGGTTAAAGCGGGCCAGACTCAGCACCAGACTTTTGTCAGCAGGCAGCGCACCGCCTGACAGTCCGGTCCCGGCTCCCCGGGCGATCACCGGCACACGTTCTGCGTGGCAAAGTTGCATGATCGTCTGAACTTGCGCCACCGTTTCCGGCAACACAACCAGCCAGGGTAAATGTCGATAGGCTGACAACCCGTCGCACTCATAAGGGCGGGTGTCCTCTTCTTCATACAACACCGCTGTGCGGGGCAGGAAAGACTGCAACTGTTTAATCAGTGCTGTACGGCTTATACTTGGGATGCTCATCCGATGATTCTACCTTGCTGTCAGGCGACTAACCACCCGCTGGATCAACGGAAATTAACTTACTTATAACCACAAAAAAGCCCGGAAATATGCAAAAACTACTTTTAACGATCGGCGCAGCAGCATTGACCTGCTTTATTTTTCACCTCTTGCCCTATGGCAAGGCGCTGGATGCAATCGGTATGGTGCTGGCGGTGATTGCCTCCATATATATAGGTTTCGCCATTGCCGATGGCAGAAAGAACATTATCCTGATCGAATGCTTTGCTGCAGCGGTTTTTCTCGGTCTGGCTCTGTTCGGCATGTGGGGCAAACCGGTCTGGCTGGTGATCGGCTATTTCGCACACGGCGGATGGGACCTGATCCACCACCCCGCTGCCGTACAGACCAAGGTGCGCCGGTGGTATCCACCGCTTTGTGTCTTGTATGACTGGATCATCGGCGCCTGGTTATTGGTGTGGCTGGGCTGGATTTAGCGCTGCATGGACAAGTTGCGTATCGACAAATGGTTGTGGGCGGCACGGTTTTATAAAACCCGCTCCCTGGCAAGCGAAGCCGTGAATGGTGGTCACGTTCACGTTGAGGGGAATCGTGTCAAACCTTCACGGGAAGTGAAAGTCGGTGATGTGCTGGAGATTCGCAAGTCTCCCTATGTTTTCAAGATCACCATTCTGGAACTTTCCGCCCGGCGGGGTTCTGCGACAGTGGCGCAGCAACTCTACGCGGAAGATGCCGAGGCCAGGGCAACGCGTGAGGCATTGGTCGAACAACGTCGCATTCTGGCGGCTTCCGCGCCGCGCACCGAAGGTCGACCCGATAAACGGGATCGTCGACGGATTATTCGCTTTATCAACAAGAATCAGGTTGGTGACTGATATGCCCAAACCGGTTACGCCCTTGCTTGCTGCTGATGCCATCATCGAACTCACCGATCGACCGGATCGACCTATCGTGTTAATCGAACGGGCCAACCCGCCCTACGGCTGGGCTATCCCCGGCGGTTTTGTGGATGTGGGTGAAACGGTGGAACAGGCCGCCATCCGCGAAATGCAGGAAGAGGTCTGTTTGACGGTAGAGTTACAGGTTTTGTTGGGGATCTATTCCGACCCGGCCCGTGATCAGCGCGGTCATACCGTGACGGCAGTCTATGTGGCCACAGCAAGCGGCACACCCAAAGCCGCTGATGATGCAAAAAACGTCAGGGTATTTAGTCTGGATGAACTGCCCGCACCGCTGGCCTTTGATCATGCCCTGGTGCTGGAAGACTATCGGCGCTACCGGGAACAGGGTGGTGTCAAACCCTTGCGTAAAGCATGATGAACCCTTGACCCTTTCTGGATGCCATTCCGGCAACTACTGCGGCCTTTTTCTTCAAAAGACAACAATTAAAAACTGTATATGCATGGATTCACATCGATGCAAACTGTTCTGTTTGCTCAATTTATGGTTCTACAACAACAAACAAACCACTCAGTAGGAGGGAAATTATTGTTGTAATAATAATAAGGTATCCATCCATGTTTACGACAGGTAGAACAGCCGGGGCGATTGTCTCAGATAACAATGTTTGTCCGCATGTCGTTTCATGCGTGAGATTTAAGCGATTGAAAATTAATTCTTTACACCGAAAGGGCATCACATTAATCCGATCATCGCTGTGTAAATGAAAAAACTGACCGTTATGCACAGCGTGACACCTATTCTCCTGCTGTTGTCATATACCAACTATTCTGCACAAACATTAGTCAATCATCCTGCTTTTGCTCTTCGTGCACTGGTCTATACTGTGTAGTGTTATCGTCTGCCCCAGGGAGCGTCGGGTATGAAAATTTATGTAGTGGCTTTTATTTTGCTGTTAGTGGTTGGCGCATTCGGTGTAACCTATTACACCGCCTACAACAATGGCTATGACAAGGCCACACTGGAGATGACCCAAAGAGTGAATGAGGTTGCAGCGGCCTTGCAAAAGGAGATGGCCAGGGAGCAACAAAAATCGCGTGAAGCTATTTCACAACTTGAACTGGCACAGAAAGAAAAAAAGAAAATAGAAGATCAACAAATACGTGACAAACTGGCAACCAACAAGGATTTCAGTGACTACTATAACACGACCGTACATCCTGATGCTGTTGATATCATCTACGGCGCTTCAGGGGTGCATTAACCCGCAAAAACCGACAGTCATCAAACGTTGTGTACCGGATCGCAGTCTGATCGTCAAACTGGACAAGTGCCAACGACCGGTGCGAGCACCGACCCAGGGTGATTTGATCGAATGCATCAAGAACCTGCATAACCAGATCGAACTGGACAGCGGCAGAAAGGATGAGCTCACTCGACAGGCCGATACCTGCGAAAAATCGACCGCTGCGGAGTCCTGAGTTTCAGCTATCGGTTTAGAGTGTTAAACCTGTCTATTCATTTAATCGCCTTCGCTTTCAAAGCGAACAGGTATAAAGGCAAGTTTCTCCGGTAACTGCTTGACAGCAAACTGTTGTATTTTTTCCAGTGACTTATCCAGTGATGACCTGTCGGTGGGCAGCAGAATGTGGAACATGGATGGGGTTCCAATCGGAGGGTACAACATGACCATTAACTTGTGCTCCATGTCTTCAAAGTACTCCATGGAAGAGTTTTGTGCGCTGTAGGTTTTTTCCAGCAGTTTTCTTTCTGTTTTCGTGAAGTTTCCATCATAAATCTGTTGGCGGTATTTTTGTACCAAAGTCTGATTGATTTCATCTTTTTTAACATAGTTGAAAATTGCGCTTTTTTCATCATCTGTTAGTTGCCTGTTGTTTTCGACAGGCATTAAAGCATCAAGGAAACCAGATTTTGTAACCATGTTTTTCTCTACATCAAGAATGAAATAAACAGATTTGAAATGTCCCACGGTGCGTCTTGCATGGACATAGTAGCCGTAACCAAGGTAATACTGGTTGGTTGTAAGGATCGGGCCGGAGCTTTTACCAAGAACCAGTATTTCCTTTAGACCGAGAGAGCTTCCAGTGCGCTGCAAAAATTCCGCTAGAGGTTTGGTAAGTTCAAATTGATGTTGGGCTTCATAGTCATAATATTTTTGTTTAATTGTATTTTTGTATTTCCCAAGCAGGGTAACAGAGCTGTAACCAAGTTTCTTGAATTGTTCGGCCAGTTCATCTTCAACCTCGTTATCCACATTCCATTCTTTTACGTTGTTGACTGCGGACTCATTTTCAAAGATTGAAAAACCGACTTGTACCAGGTTTGCATTCTCACCCATTAGGCTGAGGACACCGATAGGACCTTTGGTTTCATTCGCTGATGTGCCGGTGATAAGTCCCGTATAGAAAAGAAGCAGAGTGAACAATTTTATTTTCATTCCATACTCCGGTAAGGAAAATAAAGAGACAAATTCATTCTGAAAGATACTAACCGAATATTGCGGTAAACTTAAGGATATTTTGGTTAGTGGTGGTCTTTTCACGCTTGTTCCGCTAAAATATTAGCGTTTTCTAATATTACCTGGAGATTCGCCATGGCGGCCATTGACCTGACGAAAGACAATTTCGAAGCCACGATTAACGATAATGCCTTTGTAATCATTGACTTCTGGGCGCCCTGGTGCGGTCCCTGCAAGTCATTCAAACCCGTTTTTGAAGCCACTGCTGAAAAACACCCTGATATCGTCTTTGCCAAGGTAAATACCGAAGAAGAGCAGGAATTGGCAGCCACTTTCCAGATCCGATCCATCCCGACCCTGATGGTATTCCGTGATCAAGTGATCCTGTATGGAGAACCGGGCGCATTGCCTGAATCCGGTCTGGTATCACTCATCGAACAGGCCAGGGCAGTGGATATGGACGAGGTTCGCAAGGCCATGGCCGAAGAAGCGACCAAAGCCAATAACGGCTAGCCCTTCACATAGATCCAGCCTTCTTTCAGCCGCCCGAGGATCTGCTCCAGGGCGGCGTTGATTTTATTCGCTTCGGGGAGCAACTTCGGTTCCCTGCCTTCCTTGAGTCGGGCATTTTCCATGGCAATACCACAGGCCAGGAAACGCACATTGGTGTGTTGTTGGCGCATGGTTCTGATCCGATCACCAAAGGGTGAGTCCTCACGTAACATCCCCAGTCCTTCGGCATTGGCCACAATCTCCAGTTGCAGGGGCCGATGTTGTTGGACACTGTTTTGCAACAGACGCTCGGCCTTGTCCAGGGCATGGGTGATGCGTTGAGTATCCATTTTGCTGATATGCAGCAGCACTCTGTCACCTGGCGGGATCGGTTGATCCAGTTGTGAGAGCTCCTGAAAACCGGGTCCCGGTGCCGGTGTATGCGCCCACCAGCCGGCAACCAGGCCGAGCGTCAGCAGGCAGGAAGCGGCAATCGCCTGTCCGCTGCGTGATAAGCGCGCAGGCCGGGAATGGGGCAGTTGGCGGGGCGGCGGCGGGTTTTGGTAAGCGAGACGCACCAGTTCCTTGAGTCGGTTCAGTTCCGCCAGTTGACGCGCCAGTTCCGCATCGGTCCGGGTGGCATCCAGTACTTCAGCCCGTTCATGGGTATCCAGTTGCCCATCAACATAGGCGTGTAGTTGTGATTCAGGGATATGTGGTGAATTCATGGTTTGATACTCCGGATCGTCGTCCCGCCGGCGGCGAGGGACGGTGATGTTTTTTCGAGGATCAACTTTAGTTGTTGTCGGCCGCGACTCAGGCGGCTCATGACCGTACCTGTCGGTATATCGAGAATTTCCGCCACTTCGGTGTAGCTGAACTCTTCCATATCGATCAGTGTAATGATCTGGCGATGGTCCGCTTTCAGTTGCGCCATGGCCTGTTGTACGGTGTGTTGCAGTTGTTGTTGTGCCAGGGACAGATCCGGTCCTGACTCTGTGACCATATGCATTTCATCCAGGGGCACCATCTCGCGTTGTTGTCGGTGGTGGTCTCGCCAGCAATTATTCATCACTTTATAAAGCCAGACACCCAGCGCCTTGTCGTTTTCAAATTGGTAGGGTCGGCGACAACTGCGGCTCAGGGTTTCCTGTACCAGATCGCCGGCCAGTTGCGGATCGTGACACCAGGCATAGGCCTGACGATAAAGCCGTTGCCAGTGAAGGTTCAGGGTTTGCTCAAATTGTTTGTTTTGCCAGAAGAATCCCATCCCGCCCTGTCCCGATTGTGTGGGTATTCAAGGATAAACGCAGCACAGTGGTTTTTTATTCCATTTTTTTTCAATCTTTGGGAATAAATCGCCGCACCGGACGTTTATTATGTAAGCAAGTTTTGTTCAGTGTACTGTAGCAAAGGGGAAGAATATGGGATATCGCCACTTATGTATTGTCGCAGGATTCATTTTCTCGACAACACTCTGGGCTGCCGGCGGACCGCCGGCGCTCAAGGAAGACAAACAGCATGTTAACTCGTGGAACCGCTTTTCCGATGCCTTGCTGAAACTGCACCACTGGTATCAGGGCAAACATGAGATCAAGGAAGTCAGTACGACAGCCGGTTATGCCGGCCAACCCGATTTTTACACCGAAGTACAATATTTTGACAAACAGTCGCAACGTTTGCTTAGTACCGTGCAATGGGAACGGGGTGTGAAAGACCGTGTGCATATGATCGCTGTTTATATCTATGACAACCAGGGACGTGTGGTGCGGGATTATCTGGCCGCCTGGTTGCCGCAGGGGCGTAATGCACCGGTGCAAACACTGATCAATTTTCACTATTACAATGACGAACTGCACAGCTATCGTCAGTTTGACGCTTCCGGTAACCATATCTATGAACAATGTCAGGGCCGTTATTTCAATGAACAGGTGATGGTGTCCACCGATGAAGATGACTTTGACACGGCCTATGGCGATGGTCCGGGCCAGACCGGTATGGAGACCTATCTGGCCTGTTTCGAAATGTTGCCAAAAGAAGCGGGGCGTTATCGTCATCCTGACCTTGCAGAAATCAACATGACCGGGGAAGCGATACAACCCGCAGAGGTCAGTTTGATTACTCATGAGGAGATGGACAAACTGATCAATCAAATCACCGCACAGATCAATACCAGCCCCAATGATGCCGATTTGTTTGTACAACGCGGCGACGCCTGGTTCAAACTGCATGAGTTCGACAAGGCCGTGCGCGACTATACACAAGCGCTGGGTATCGATCGACAACACAGTCGTGCCTGGTTCGGACGCGGTATGGCCTATGGCCGGATGGGCGAGATCGACAAGGGCATTGCCGACCTGGGGGAATTCATCAAGCGAGAACCAAACAGTTCCACCGGTTATACCAAACGCGGTGTACGTTATTTATGGAAGGGTGATCGAGACCATGCCGAGCAGGATTTTCTCATGGCGATCAAAATCGATCCGAATAATGCCGAAGCCAATGATGATCTGGGTGTGATCTATGCGCAACGGGGTGAATTGGACAAGGCGTTGCAACACTTCAATCAGACAGTGCGTGTCGATCCAACCTATCAAAAGGGTTTTCATAACCTGGCCATGACCTACTTCCTGGCCGCAAAGTATACGCAGGCCTTACAGGCCGTCAATCAGGCATTGGCCTTGCGTGCCGAGGTGCGCGAAACTCTTCTGTTGAAAAGTCGCATCCTGACTGCGCTGGGGCAAAAGGAACAGGCCCTGGCGATTAAAAATGAAGCGGAGTTTTTACCGGAGGGCAACTGGTCGGAACTGGCGCCGAGCCACTAGATGGCGTTAATGGTCACAAACACCAACACCACCGGTTTCACGTCCCTTGACGCTGTACATGGCATTGTCGGCATCCTTCAGCAGCGAATCGGGGTCATGCCGGTCCTGCCCGATGACTCGAACGCCGAGGCTGGAGTTGGCCAGGATATACTTGCCACCGTATTCAAACGGTTGATAAATCGCAACACGTAACTTTTGGGCGATGGCGTCTGCCTTGGCGCGGGCATCCTCTTTTGATTTGCTCAGTTGACTGACAACCACCACAAACTCATCACCACCGATGCGACTGACAATATCTTCGGTGCGGGTAATGTTTTCCAAACGTTTGGCGATTTCAATCAGCAAGGCATCCCCCGCGTCATGTCCATATTTATCATTGATGGGTTTAAAGTTGTCAATATCAATGAGTATCAGTGCGCTGAATATCTGGTGTCGTGCAGAAAAGGCAATGGCTTTCTCCAAGTGCTGAAACAGCAAGCGACGGTTGGCCAGATTGGTTAAGGGATCGTGATAAGCCAAATGGCGGATCTGCTCCAGATGTTTGTCACGTTCGGTGATGTAAGGCTTGAAGACCCAATAATAGATGATGGGGGTGGAAAGTGCGGCCAGCAAAGTGGTATCCAGCAGTACCCTGGTCAGTGCGCTGAAATGCACCGCGACCTCTTCCAGGAAGAGCATAATCAGCAACTCCAGTATGGTGAAAACACTGACGATAAAGATAAAGACACGTGTCGAGGTTAATGGCTGCATGATTCTTTCTGCGGTCAATCCTGTCGATGCCGGGTGGTTGTTATGCCCTGTAAAACGTGTGGGTTGCTGACAATGTGCAGCTTATGAAAGATATCGGCTTTTATCTTTATAGCATAAACAAAATCAGGTGTTTGATACCTCGAAACGACAGTAGACCACCGAACGATAGACCCTATTTGGATTATGAAAATCAGCCGGTTTCATCATAGACCAGTCGATTTGACTGGCGACGCAAATACATCCCGGCAAGAAAGATCGGCAGCACCGGCAACCAGATCCAGATCAGTTCACTGCTCAGTACATTCAGGCCGTGTTGTCCGAAAAAGTGTTGCACGGTGAGTGAGGAGACCTTGATGGGTTGAAAGGGGAGAAAGAAACGTTCATTGCTGAAGGGTGAGAGAAAGGCGATACCCAGACCGCCGTTGGTCATGGCGTCCAGTACACCATGGGAAGCCATACAAATAAACAGATAAAGCCAGGTCGTCTTGAACGGAATGTCACGAGTACGACACAGCCACCAGGCCATGACGCCGCCCAGCAGCAGTGCGGCGAACAGGGAATGAGAAAAACCGCGATGGCCGAACAGGTGACCGTAGGGGACTCCGAGTTTGAAACCGACAACATCAATATCCGGCAGTATGGCCAATGCCATCCCGGTCAGCAGTATGGCGCGGTATTCGGCAATTTGACGGAACCAGGGCAGCAGCCCGATGGCAACAGCCGGATGTGAGAGCATGGTTGGCATGTGCTTGTCTCGTTGTTAACTATGCCGAGCATAGTTTTTTTTCATGGCTCGGACAAGTCCGAACCTGTTGATATGGCTGTCGTTACCTGCGGTAACAGAGGCTCAGCCACCATACCTCCAGATGATCATCATTGTTGCCCGAAACAAGTCGACCGACATGATAATTTGTTTCACCTTCGATGCGCAGGGTGAGATGTGATGTTAAATGAAGGCGCAGTGCAAGACCGGCTGAAACATTAGTCCCCTCATCGTCTGCGGCGGCAGGGTAGTCGGCATGCCATTGAATTGACCCAAGGCCGACGACGACGCTGAATCTGTTGCCGTAAGTAGAGAGATCACCGGATTTTTGTTACTCATCTTCTTCATTACGGTAATACCTTGCAGCACGTCAGTGGTAATGAGTGCTGTAGAGAAATGGTTTTCTACATGATGGCATACTTATACGAGCAGTCCGGCAAATGGCTGTACATCCACCAGCGTACCTGCTTCTACATTGCCGGATTCGGCGGGCAGGATGATGAAACAATCAGCATGACTCATGCCGCTGAGAATATGCGAGGCCTGCATGCCGCTGCCGTCCACCACCAGTTCACCCTTGTCATTGCGTGATAATACGCCGCGTTGAAAATCGGTGCGGCCGGGCTGTTTTTTCAGCATGGTTTTGCAGGGCACTTTAACGATCACGGGATCGATATCCTGTTGGCCCATCATGCGACGAAGTGCGGGCAGGGCGAATTGATAAAAGGTGGCCATGACTGACACCGGATTGCCGGGCAAGCCGATGAACACCGCATTATTCACTTTGCCAAAAGCCAGCGGTTTGCCCGGTTTCATGCTGATCTTCCAGAAGTTGATCTCGCCCAGCTTATCCAGTGTCTCTTTCACATAATCGGCTTCACCTACCGAGACACCGCCGGAGGTGATCACGGCATCGGCCAGTGATGCAGCGGTGGTGAAGGCGTTTTCGATCTCGCTGCGCACATCGGGGATGACGCCCATGTCGATCAGATCCACCCCCAATTGCGTCAACATGCCGTACAGGGTGTAGCGATTGCTGTCATAGATCTGGCCTTCAGCCAGTGGCTCACCTATGGCACGCAGTTCATCACCGGTGGAAAAGAAGGCGACTCGCAGTTTTCTTTTTACAGTGACTTCAGGTATACCCAGCGAAGCCAGCAAACCCAGTTCGGCCGGCCCGATTTTTTTACCGGCTTGCAACGCAGAACCACCCTGTTGGATATCTTCACCGATGTAGCGCACATTCTGCCCTTGTCTATGTCCGATGCCGATAGTGATCGCATCATCAGTACGTTGTACCTGTTCCTGCATGATGACGGTGTCGGCACCCTGCGGTATTTGCGCGCCGGTCATGATGCGTACGGTTTCACCTGTCTGTACTTCACCATCGAACGGGGTACCGGCAAAGGAACTGCCAATGACCTTGAGTTTGGCTTCGCCGCTTGCCGGCAGGTCAGCCGCACGCACAGCGTAACCGTCCATGGCTGAATTATCGTAAGGCGGTACGTTGATGGGGGAGATGACATCCTGTGCAAGCATACGATTGAGACCTGCTCGAAGGGCCACACGTTCGAATCCGTCGATGACCTTGACGCTGTCACACATGCGTGCCCGGGCCTGATCGACACTCAACCAACCGTTGTCGGTATTGCAATTCATGGTGACGGGGATATGTTTATTCATGGTATCTGATTACCTGCCGAGGAGTATTGGGTGCATGACAATTTCAATGCGGCATTATATCGTTATCCTGCCGTGACGTTGTCCCTTGCGTGGTGAAAATTATCAATAAATTGCAGAATAAATTCGGCAATTGATGCAGGGTTATTGATATCCAGCAGCGGCAAGTCGGTGTTGATGCGATCAACTGTATCCGATGCAATGGCGATGATGGACGGGTCTGCCGGATAGAGCAGGGGTTTGCCGATGATCGGCCGATGCAGTTCAATCTTGGCAAAGGCGGCATGCTTGAAGCCTTCCACCAGGATCAGATCCAGCTTGTCCTGATCAAGCTGCGCGACCATCTCATCCAGCGGCGGGTCATCGTACAGCCCCGGTGTTTCCACCATCAGCGCCCAGCGATTTTTTGAGACGATCAACATCTGCTCCGCCCCGGCCTTGCGCAGTTCGTAACTGTCCTTGCCGGGTTTATCGATATCAAATTGGTGATGGGCATGTTTGATCATACCGATGGCCAAGCCTTTTGCTTTCAGCAACGGGATCAATTGTGTCAGTAAAGTGGTTTTACCCGTGCCGCTCCAGGCGGCAAACCCGAGCAGGGGGCATGCGGTGGAAATGGTCATGGTTGGGCCGCCCGTTGCAAATCCTGCGGTGTATTGATGTTAAAGAAACCGGCCGTATCGGGAAAGTCGACAACCACATGGGGCTGTTCGGTTACCCATTGTTGAACCTTGTAATGGCCTTGTTTTAATGCCTGTTCAAGTGGTGCAGTGAGCGAACGGTGCAGCAGACTGTAAACCGGTTGCAGCCGCCCCTGCCAACGCGGCACCGCAATCGCCGTGTCGGCCAGAATGCGGCCGGAAAGTTGCATGACCAGATCATCCGGCAAACGGGGGTTGTCACAGGGGACACATTGTAACCACGGCGTGTTGCACTGTTTCAAACCGGCCAGCATCCCCGCCAATGGCCCGTTGAAGTCGGCATTGTCATCGGCAAAGACCGGCAACCCATAGCCGGCATAGGCAAGCCGGTTCCGGTTGGCACTGATGAGAATGCTGTTGACCTGGGGGGCGAGTCGCTCGATGGTATATGCAATCAGCGGTTTTCCGGCCAGTAAAATCAGTCCCTTATCCTCACCCTGCAGGCGTGAAGCGCGGCCGCCGGCCAGGATCAGTCCGGTGATATCGGTGAGTTGGGGGATCGGGAATGGTGTTTGCATATTAAGAGGTCACCATGGGCATGCGGGCTATTGTAACAGCAGGAGCCGCAGGCCGGACACCGAAAAACCAAAGGAGTAGACAACATGGCTATGCGAATCGGCGCCGATATAGCGTCGGCGTTAAATGCACTGGATCGAGAAGTTTCATTGGCAAAAAATACCGCGAGTCTGGCAGCCTATAATGACAAACGCGCCAAGGCGGAGCTGGAAGAAGTTGAGTCAGCCGAGACTGAGCCGATGGATGATGATTCGCGTGTCGGCCAGAATCTGGACGTGGAAGCCTGAACCGCCCGCCTGTTTTACCACTACCGTGTCGGTAATGGTTCCCTTACTTTTGAAACCTGTCGGTATGTGTCGTTTATGGTTGACTCAACACCGCCAGCGCCCATTCCACATGTTCGCGCACCAGCGGCGAGGGATGAGATCGCTTTTCCTCCAGCGCACTCAACACAGCAGACGATGCCGGACCATTCCCCAACGCCACGGCAATATTGCGTAACCAGCGTTCATGGCCGATGCGGCGTATCGCTGAACCGGCCAGCTTGTCGAGAAAGGTCTGTTCGTCCCAACTGAATAATTCCAGCAGAGTGATTTCATCCAGTTGCTGACGGGGCAGGAAATCCGCTTCGTCGGTATCATGTGCAAACCGGTTCCAGGGACAGAACAACTGGCAGTCGTCACAGCCATAGATCCGGTTGCCCAATAACGGACGCAACTCAACAGGAATAGCGCCGGGCAATTCAATGGTGAGATAAGAGATACAGCGCTGCGCATCCACTATATAAGGTGCAACGATGGCCCGGGTCGGACAGACATCCATGCAACTGGTGCAGGTGCCGCAATGATTTTCACCCCGGCTGTCCGTGGGTAAAGGCAGATCGATGTAGATCTCGCCGAGGAAAAACCAGGAGCCCGCCTCACGGTTGAGCAGATTGCTGTGCTTGCCGACCCAGCCCAGCCCGGCCTTTTCCGCGATGGGTTTTTCCAGTACCGGCGCACTGTCGACAAACACCCGATAGCCGAAGGGACCGATCTGTTGCTCGATGCGGGTCGCCAGTTGCTGTAAACGGTTGCGCATCAATTTGTGATAGTCACGCCCCAGGGCATAGCGGGAGATATAGGCCAGTTGCGGTTGATGCAGGAGGGTTTCCACCGCCCGTGCTTCTGCGGGACGATAATTCATGCGGACGCTGATGATCCGAATCGTGTTTGCCACCAGTTCCGCCGGCCGACTGCGTTTGCTGCCATGATCGGCCATCCAGTTCATGGCGCCGTGATAACCGTGAGCCAACCAGTCGGACAGGCGCTGTTCCGCCTGTTGCAGATCGGTATCCGTGATGCCGGTTTGTTGAAAACCCAGCGCTTCCCCCCACTGCTTGATGGCGGCGGCCAGCTCGGTCAGTTGCCCGGCGCTGAGTTGTTGTTTTGGTGGGAGGCTCATACCCGCTATCATAGCCTTATGTCACAACTACCCCCTAATCTGTATCGGGCTGCCCAGGTGCGCGAACTGGATCGCCGGGCCATTGAAGAGCAGCACATCCCCGGTCTGGCATTAATGGAACGCGCCGGGGCGGCGACCTTTCAGGCGGCGCTGGAACGCCTGCCCAATGCCCGTAACTGGCTGGTGATCTGCGGCACCGGCAATAACGGCGGCGATGGTTATATCGTGGCGCGACTGGCCCATGAGGCAGGCAAGAATGTCCTGGTCTATCAGGCCGGGGATGCCGCCCGGTTGCGGGGCGATGCCCTGGCGGCGGCGCAGTGTCTGTCGGCAACGGATGTGCCCGTGGTGGATACCTGTCCGGATCTGTCCCGGTTTGACCTGATCATCGACGCCCTGTTGGGGACGGGTTTGCAGGGAGAGGTAAGCGATCACTAT
This sequence comes from Gammaproteobacteria bacterium, assembly GCA_029880855.1. Classification (GTDB taxonomy): domain Bacteria; phylum Pseudomonadota; class Gammaproteobacteria; order UBA6429; family Thiohalophilaceae; genus JAOUNS01. The sequence goes on along the minus strand of JAOUNS010000002.1, from coordinate 249,167 downwards.
CGGACTGTGATTGATCAGGTTAATGCAACCGGATTGCCGGTGGTCGCGGTGGATATCCCTTCCGGCCTGCAGGCGGATACCGGGGCCGTATTGGGGGCTGCGATCAAGGCGCAGCTGACAGTTACCTTTATAGGCATGAAGCAGGGGCTGTTGACGGCGGACGGTCCGGAATATTGTGGTGAGATTCGCTTTGCTGATCTGGGTGTCCCGGCTGCGGTCTATGAAGCACTGACGCCATCGGCGCGGATCTTGCGCTACGCAGCGCTGCAGCACCTGTTGAAGCGCCGCCGCCGCAACACACACAAGGGCGAGAGTGGTCATGTCCTGTTGGTGGGGGGCGACAGCGGTTACAGCGGTGCGGTGATCTTGGCCGGGGAAGCAGCCCTGCGGGTTGGGGCCGGACTGGTCAGTGTCGCCACCCGGGAGAGTCATGCCGCCCTGATCACGACGCAGCGCCCGGAACTGATGTGTCATGGCATCGAAGACAGTGCTCATCTGGCCGACTTGTTGGGCAAGGCCGATGTGGTGGCGATAGGTCCCGGCCTTGGCCGGTCAGCATGGGCCGAGTCATTATTGGCGGCGGTGCCGGCCACGGATTTGCCTTTGGTGGTGGATGCCGACGCCCTGAACCTGCTCTCACAACGACATCAGCATCGGGATAACTGGATCCTCACCCCCCATCCCGGAGAGGCCGGCCGCCTGTTGGGAACGGACAGTAAACAGGTACAACAGGATCGCTTTGCGGCCTGCACCGCGCTGCAGTCAGAATATGGCGGCATCGTGGTGCTGAAAGGGGCGGGCAGTCTGGTTTGTGGCGGGAGTGACACAATGGGGGTTTGCATTCATGGCAATCCCGGTATGGCTGTCGGTGGCATGGGGGATGTCCTGACCGGGGTGATTGCCGGTCTCCTGGCCCAGGGGCTCGGGCCGGCTGATGCGGCAAAGCTGGGAGTCTGCCTGCACAGTCTGGCGGCGGATGATGCAGTGCAACATGGCGGTGAACGCGGCCTGTTGGCCGGAGATTTAATGGCGCCCTTGCGGCGGCGGGTGAACGAGTGAAGTGCATTGAACTGAGTTTGGCGGATGAAGCGGCGACCCTGCAACTGGGGGCGGCATTGGCGGCAAATACCGCAACCACCGGGGCCACTATTTTTCTTATCGGTGATCTGGGGGCGGGCAAGACCACCCTGGTGCGCGGCCTGTTGCAGGCGATGGGGCATCAGGGCAAGGTGAAGAGTCCGACGTACACGCTGGTTGAACCCTACGAAGTGGGGGAGCGGCAAATCTACCACTTTGATCTGTATCGACTCAGCGATCCGGAGGAACTGGAATATGCCGGTGCGCGGGATTATTTCGGGGGGGATAACCTGTGTCTGGTGGAATGGCCGGAACGGGGCAAGGGCTGGTTGGCGGTGCCGGATCTGCAAATCGAGTTGAGTTATGCCGGTACGGGACGGACGGTTCGACTCTGCGCACACACCGCTCGAGGCAGCGTTTTGACGTCCGGATTGGCGCCGGATTAGCCGGGGGAACCCGGCTATTTTAGATTTTACGGTAAGTTTGTATCCTATCTATATAAAATATATAGAATTTTACCTTGAAAAAATCCTGTAATATTGCACAATATAAAATATTGGGTGAATTGGCAGGATAGAAGGGGGAAACAGGATGCGCATTGGGGTTGCCATGATGTTGATGATCAGCATGCTTAGTGCTGTTGCGCAGGCTGCACCTGTGACCATTAATAACATGCGTATGTGGCCCGCACCGGATTCCACCCGTCTGGTGTTCGATCTCAGCGGCCCTGTTGAACACGCCTTGTTTACGCTCCACCAGCCTGAACGTCTTGTCATTGATTTGACCAATGCCCGCATGGCGAATCAGGTCCGCGATCTCACCCTTGCCCAGGGACACGTCCGGCAAATGCGTTATGCCTCGCGCAACAGCCACGACCTGCGTGTCGTGCTGGATCTGAAAGGGGCCGTGCGGCCCAAGAGTTTTATTCTCAAACCGCATCGTGAATATGGCCACCGTTTGGTGATCGACTTGCAGGAAGACGATTCCCGGGACAAACCTGTCGTTGCCAAAGAAGCCAATACCCGTACCCGTTCCAAAGATGTGATTATCGCCATTGATGCCGGGCATGGCGGCGATGACCCCGGCGCCCTCGGCCGACGCGGCACCCGGGAAAAAGATGTGGTGTTGAAGATCGCCAAACAGCTGGAAGCGCTGATTAAGAAAGAACCGGGCATGAAACCGGTGATGATCCGCAGCGGCGATTATTTTCTCTCATTGAAAAAGCGGGTCGATGTGGCGCGCAAACACCATGCGGACTTGTTCATCTCCATCCATGCCGATGCCTTTAACAACCCGCGCGCCCACGGCTCGTCGGTCTATATCCTGTCCGAAGGCAAATCCAGCAGTGACGTGGCCCAGTTCCTGGCCGACAGTGAAAACAATTCCGACTTGATCGGTGGAGTCAGTCTGGATGACAAGGATGAATTATTGAAAATGGTGCTGGTGGACATGGTTCAGAACACCACCATCGAAGACAGCCACGAACTGGCCGGGAATGTCTTGAGTGGTTTGCGACGGGTGAACAGTTTGCACAAAAACCATGTGGAGCAGGCCGGTTTCCGTGTTCTGAAGGCGCCGGATGTCCCCTCCATCCTGGTGGAAACCGCCTTTATCTCCAATCCGGCGGAAGAGAAGAAGTTGCGCAGTCCCGCGCACCAGAAAAAACTGGCGCAGGCGATGCTGCAGGGGATCAAGGCCTACTTCCGCAAGAATGCACCGGAAGGCACCACACTGGCCATGCAGGAACGCCGCCACCGCATCGTCCGTGGCGATACGCTGATCGATATTGCTGAAAGATACCAGGTGAGTGTTGGCAGGCTGCGTCGGACCAACGGATTGCGCGGGGATGTGCTGCGGGTCGGTGAGATTCTGCGCATCCCGGTCACCGGTTCCTGAGCAGATTTCATCCCGCCGCTCTCTTTGAGTACCCCCGGCTTTTGCGTACACTAGCGGCATGTCCATGCCGACACTGACTCATAAACCCATCCGGCAGTTGCCGTTGCAACTGGCGAACCAGATCGCTGCCGGTGAAGTGGTGGAACGACCCGCTTCGGTTATCAAGGAATTGCTGGAAAACAGCCTGGATGCCGGGGCCGGTCGTATCGAGATCACCATACAACATGGCGGTGTTCGGGAGATGTCAGTGCGGGATAACGGCAGCGGAATTCCCGCCGAAGAACTGACCCTGGCCCTGAGCCGCCATGCCACCAGCAAGATTGATTCAACCGAGGATCTGGCCCATATCCGCAGCCTGGGCTTTCGGGGTGAGGCGCTGGCCAGTATTGCATCGGTCTCCCGCTTGCAACTGACCTCGCGGACTACAGAGGATGAGCAGGCCTGGCAGGTCAGTTGTGAAAATGGTGTGCCCATGGCGCCGGTGCAGTCCTCCCATCCCGTCGGCAGCAGTGTACAGATTCGGGATCTCTTCTATAACACCCCGGCGCGACGCAAATTCCTGCGCAACGAACAGACCGAGTTTCGCCATATCGACACCGTGGTGCGCCGCGTCGCCCTGAGTCATTTTGATATCGCCATCAAGCTGCAACACAACGGCCGGGTGGTCTATCAACTGAATCCCGCGCTGACAGCAACCCAGCGGCAAGAGCGGGTCGCGAAACTGTGCGGTAAGGGCTTTTTGGATCACGCCCTGCATCTGGATCTGGAACATGCCGGTTTGCGCCTGCATGGCTGGTTAACCCGACTCGATTTTTCCCGCAGCTCAAATGACCTGCAACACTTTTTCGTCAATGGCCGGATGATTCGTGATCGGTTGATTACGCATGCCATCCACCAGGTCTATCAGGAACAGCTGCTGCCGGGACGTTATCCCGGTTTTATCCTGAATCTGGAGCTTGATCCGCATCAGGTGGATGTGAATGTGCACCCCACCAAGCATGAAGTACGCTTCCGCGAAGCACGGCTGGTACATGACTTTATTCATCGTTGCTGTCGTGATGTGCTGACCGTGAAGCAACATGCACTGCCTGCCACGGCGTCGGACCGGATTGTCTACCGCACGCCGTTACAACACCTCGGATTGGGAATCGCAGAACAACAACAAGACCGGCCCGGTCCGGCCCGGACTACACACAGTCACGGTACTGTGCGGACTGACACCGCGGATCATCCTCTGGGCAAGGTCATTGGGATGTTACACGGCCGGTTTTTGCTGGCGCAAAACACCACAGGGCTGGTACTGGTCGATGTCAGACGGACGCAACAGCGTTTGTGTTATCAACAGTTGATGGCTGGTGTGAACAACGGCTCAGTAGTTGCCCAACCCATGCTGGTGCCGCGCAGTCTGCATGTCACGCCGCAACAGGCGGATGCAGTACAGCAGGGAGCGACAATGTTACAGCAGTTGGGTTTTGAACTGGATCGCATCGGACCCGCCGCCGTGATGGTGCGCATGCTGCCGGCACTGTTACGCGAGATCCCGCTGGATACCGCCATTCCGGGCTTGCTGGACAGATTGCCGGGCCGTGATACCGCCGAACTGGTCCGGTATTTGAGTGAACAGGCCGGCTCTGCGACCACACTGAACAGTGTTGAACAGATGCAGCAGCTGTTGCGCCAACTGGCGGAGTTATCCGACCCGTCTTTATGGTGTCTGCTGTCTCTGGCTGATGTGCAGGCCTTGATCAATCCGGTCGACACCTGAGACCGGGACAGTGACAGGCTTGTTAACCAAAACAGCGTCGGGCTATCCGGTGATCTGCATCATGGGACCGACAGCCTCGGGCAAGACCGATCTGGCCGTCTATCTTGCCGAACACCTGCCGGCCGATATCATCAGCGTGGATTCGGCACTGGTCTATAAAGGTATGGTGATTGGCACCGCCCGTCCGGATGAGGCCACCCTGGCCAAAGCACCGCACCGTTTAATCGATTTTCTGGATCCGGCTGAAGCCTATTCGGCCGCCCGCTTTCGGGAGGACGCCCTGCGCGAGATCGCGCAAATCCAGGCTGCCGGTCGTATTCCCCTGCTGGTCGGCGGCACCATGCTCTATTTCCGGGCCCTGCTGCATGGTCTGTCTGAACTCCCTTCCGCCGATCCGGTGATCCGGGAACGGTTGGAAACCACGGCGACGGAACAGGGCTGGGCTTACTTGCACCGCCGTTTGCAGGACGTCGATCCGGAGGCCGCCGCACGGATTCATCCCAATGATCCGCAACGGATCTCCCGCGCCCTGGAAGTGTATGAAGCCACCGGTGTGAGCATGAGTGACTGGTACCGACAACAGACCACCACTGAATTTGGCTATTCGGTCATAAAAATTGCCTTGTTGCCGTCAGACCGCAGCAAGTTACACGAGCGTATCGCCCTGCGTTTCAGGATGATGGTGGAGCAGGGGTTGGTGGACGAGGTTAAAAAGCTCTATCAACGTGGGGATTTGAACCTGAACAAGCCATCGATTCGCGCCGTGGGTTATCGCCAGGTTTGGGAATACCTGCAAGGCAAGTGGGATGAAGAGACCATGATCGAAAAAGGGATCATCGCAACACGGCAATTGGCCAAGCGGCAGTTGACCTGGTTGCGCTCCGAAGAAAATATTCTTGAGTTTGATTGTTTCGAACCAAAATTAGCGCCACTGGTCTTGAAAACCCTTGAAAATGCACCCATTTAACCTGCTACAGGGTGTGCTAGACTTCGATAACTGACTAAACAAAGCTGGTATTTGGTCGTTATTAAAAAAAACAATTGCTATCGCTTTTGACGACAAACAAAACATTAATAAATAAATAATAACCTTACGCAGGATAAGCCCTGTTCAAATAACGGAGATAATAAAATGAGTAAAGGGCAAGCATTGCAGGATCCATTTTTGAATGCCTTACGCAAGGAACGCATACCGGTCTCTATCTATCTTGTTAACGGAATCAAACTCCAGGGGCAGATTGAGTCTTTTGACCAATTTGTTGTTTTACTGCGCAATACCGTCAGCCAGATGGTGTATAAACACGCAATTTCCACCGTGGTCCCGGCGCGCAATGTAAAAATGCCGATTGGCCCCGGAACTGAGGAAACGGCCGGCACTAATCATGGTAATATGTGACGCATCGGCCATCCTGGGGCCGGTGGGAGAAATATAGTTGTTCGAACGTCCTCATGGAGGTGAACGTGCTGTTCTCGTTCACCTCGATATACACACAGACTCAGATAAAGATGAACTCCGCGAATTCAGGGAGTTGGCTGTCTCTGCCGGCGCGGAACCGGTTGCGGTTGTCACCGGTTCCCGTCGCACCCCCGATCCAAAATTCTTTGTCGGCACCGGCAAAGCCGAGGAAATCGGTGATGTTGCCGAGCAGGAAAAGGCCGATGTGGTGCTGGTCAACCACGATCTGAGTCCCGTCCAGGAACGCAACCTGGAACGCCTGTTAAATTGTCGGGTACTGGATCGTACCGGACTCATTCTCGATATCTTTGCTCAACGCGCTCGTTCCCATGAAGGTAAACTGCAAGTGGAACTGGCCCAGTTGCAGCATCTCTCCACGCGTCTGGTGCGGGGCTGGACTCACCTGGAGCGTCAGAAAGGCGGTATCGGTCTGCGTGGTCCGGGTGAAACCCAGCTGGAAACCGACCGCCGCTTGTTGGGTGCCCGGATCAAGCAGCTCAAGCAAAAACTGGAGAAAGTACGGCGTCAACGGGAACAGGGACGCCGGGCGCGTAAACGCGCCGAGATCCCGACCGTTTCGCTGGTGGGCTATACCAATGCCGGCAAATCCACCCTGTTTAACCGACTGACCGAATCTGCGGTCTACGCAGCGGATCAATTATTTGCGACCCTCGACCCCACTCTGCGGCGTGTCTCATTACCGAACGGCCAGGCCATGGTATTGGCGGATACGGTGGGGTTTATTCGTCACTTGCCCCATGATCTGGTCGAAGCATTTCGTTCCACATTACAGGAAACGGAAGAAGCGGATCTGCTGTTGCATGTGGTGGATGCGTCCAGTGAAGAACGCCAGGCGAATATTGATCAGGTTAATTTGGTATTGAGAGAAATCGAAGCGCAGTCAGTACCACAACTCGAAATCTACAATAAGATAGATCAAATCGAAGGCATGACCCCACGTATAGAACGGAATTCAAACGGCATTCCGGTCCGTGTCTGGGTTTCCGCTTTGCAGGGCGACGGGCTTGAACTGGTGCTGCAGGCGGTCGGGGAATGCCTGCAACATGAAATTGTTTCTGAGCGGGTATGCCTGCCCCCGAGCGCGGGTCGACTGCATGCACGTATCTACCAGCTTGGCAAGGTCCATCATGAGGAAATCACCACAGCTGGTGACTGGATTATGGATGTGGAACTGGCCCGACAGGATTGGGACAACTTAAGCAAACATGATGGTTTGGCTGAGTATATTTTATCCACCAATCAAATCTCACGCCTTGCGGCAGGCGGCGAAGCCCCATAGAATGCACCGTTCTTGTCGATGAATTGCATCGAAACCCGATTCATACAGAAACTAACGATAGCGGAGAAGAAGATGGCCTGGAATGAACCTGGTGGTTCCGGCGGTAATAAAGACCCTTGGGGTGGCAGGAAAGATCAGCAGGGTCCACCCGATCTGGATGAGATCATCAAAAATCTGAACAAGAAGATCTCCGGACTGTTTGGCGGCAAGGGCGGTGGTGGCACCGGTCAGCGCGCCGGCGGCAGCGGTTCTGCAGGTATCAGCTTCTTCCTGGCTGTGGCACTGGTTATCTGGGGTTTATCCGGTATCTATATTGTGGATGAAGGTCGTCAGGGCGTGGTATTGCAATTTGGCGCCTTCAATGAGATATCCGAACCGGGCCCGCACTGGTTTCCCCGTTTCATCCAAAGTGTTGAAGTGGTGAATGTGGAAGAAGTACGCAGTGTGAATCTGGGGCTGCGCAAAGATGAAGGCCTGATGTTGACCCAGGACGAGAATATCGTCGATATCAAATTCACCGTGCAGTACAAAGTCAAAAATTCCCGCGATTTTCTCTTTAATGTCCGTGATCCGGACGCCACCCTGCGCCAGGCTACCGAAAGCGCCATGCGTGAGATCGTCGGCAAGAACGGCATGGACTTCGTGATCAAAGATGGCCGTCCTGAAGTGGGCGCGCGCACCAAGGCATTGATACAGGAGATTCTGGACGGTTATAGCACCGGTATCCTGATTACCAACCTTAACCTGCAGGATGCCCAGCCTCCGCAACAGGTACAACACGCCTTTGATGACGCCATCAAGGCTCGCGAGGACAAGGAACGCCTGGTAAACGAAGCGCAGGCCTATTCAAACGATATTCTGCCCAAGGCCCGCGGTAAGGCCGCCCGTGTCGACGCCGAAGCAAACGCCTATAGAGAAGAGGTGATTGCAAGGGCGCAAGGTGAAGCGGAACGCTTTACCAAAGTATTGACTGAATACAACAAGGCCCCAAAGGTTACGCGTGAACGTTTATATCTCGAAACCATGGAAGCCGTTTTATCCCGTTCAAACAAAGTGATGGTTGATGTGAAAAAAGGCAACAGCATGATTTATTTGCCACTGGACAAAATTGTTCGCCAGGGTGGTTCTGTATCCATCCAGGAGAACCTGATTGACCGCAACAGTGGTGAAAAATCCAGTGATGAGGCCAAGGATGCACGAAGAGATCGCCTGCGTGGCAGGGAGGTACGCTGATGGGTTCGCTTAAAATGCCTTTGTTATTACTTTTAGTGGTTTTTGGTTTTGTGTTTCTTTCCACCGTGTTTACGGTTGATGAAAGAGAACTGGCGATCAAGTTCCGACTGGGTGAGATCGTTAAAACGGATTATGAACCGGGTTTGCACTTTCAGATTCCGTTCGTCAACAATATTCGCAAGTTTCCCAAACTGATCCTGACGCTGGATGCGCGTCCCGCGCTCTATCTGACCAAGGAGAAGAAAAACGTTAATGTGGATTTCTTCGTCAAGTGGCGGATCAAGGACGTGGCGACTTACTACAAGTCCATGTCCGGCGGTAATGAGCGTATCGCGGCGGAGCGCATTTACACCATTATCAATGATGGTCTGCGCGATGAGTTCAGCAAGCGCACCATTCAGGAAGTAATTTCCGGTGAACGACGTGAGCTGATGGATTCCACCACCCAGGTGACCAATAAACAAATCGCCAAATTTGGTATTGAAGTGGTGGATGTGCGAGTGAAACGCATTGATTATCCCGAACAGATCAGTGATTCGATCTATCGCCGCATGGAAGCCGAGCGTGCCCGTGTTGCCAAAGAACTGCGTTCCCAGGGTGCTGAAACAGCGGAAAGAATTAAGGCGGAGTCTGATCGCAAACGCACAGTAATTCTGGCTGACGCTTACAGTCAATCACAGAAGATCCGTGGTACCGGTGATGCCAAAGCCTCCGAAATTTATGCGAAGGCCTACAGCAAGAATCCCGAATTCTATTCGTTCTATCGCAGTCTGGATGCCTATCGCAGCGCACTCGGTCAAGATGACGATATACTGGTGCTCGAACCGGATTCCGAATTCTTTGATTACTTCAAGAGTAAAAAAGCCCGGTAAGTAACCGGGCTGGTAACCTATCCAACGGCAAGAGGGCAGCGGAATCATGTGGCAGGAAATTCTTGGGGCACTGGCACTGGTGATGGTAATCGAGGGTATATTGCCCTCGCTGAACCCGCGGGCTTTTCGCCGCACCATGCACATGATGACAGAAATGGATGATCGGTTTCTGCGTACCTGGGGACTTTCCATCATGACCATTGGCGCCGTTTTGCTCTATTTTGTTAAATCCTGATTGCCTGCCCGCTATGAAAGAGATCGACCGCTGGTTATTGCCTGAGGGCATCGAAGAAGTCTTGCCACAACAGGCAAGACAACTTGAATCATTCCGCCGCCGGTTACTGGATCTCTATACAAGCTGGGGCTATGAACTGGTCATGCCGCCGTTTATCGAATATCTCGAATCCCTGCTCACCGGCACCGGTCATGATCTGGACTTGAAAACGTTCAAGCTGACGGATCAATTAACCGGTCGACTCATGGGAGTGCGTGCGGATATGACACCGCAGGTGGCGCGGATTGATGCCCGTTACCAGACCGGTGTACCCTCGCGGTTATGTTACATGGGAACCGTGTTGCATACCCGTCCCGATGGATTTGCCGCTTCACGCAGTCCATTGCAGGTTGGCGCCGAGCTCTATGGCCACGCCGGTATTGAGAGTGATCTGGAAATACTTGCCTTACTGGCAGAAACCCTGCGCCTGTGCGGTATCGAGCGTGTCTCTTTCGATCTGGGGCATGTGGGTATCTATCGTGGTCTGGTCAAACATGCCGGACTGACAGAAACCCGGGAAACGGAATTGTTTGATGCACTGCAACGCAAGTCCCGCCCGGACATGAAAGTTTTATTTGAAAAGTGGGCGCTGGACAGCAAACAGGCCGAAATATTCCTGCGTCTGTCCGAACTGAATGGCGGCAGTGAAGTACTGGCCGAGGCCAAACAACTTTTTAAGGGTGTCGATCAATCAGTCTTGACGGCACTGAATTATGTAGAACAACTGGCTGCGGCGATCAAACAAAAGATGCCGCATCTGGTTGTCCATTTCGATCTTGCTGAATTGCGCGGTTACAACTACCACACCGGTGTGGTGTTTGCCGCCTATGTGCCGGGGCAGGGACAGGCCGTTGCCCTGGGTGGTCGTTATGATGATATCGGCAAGGTCTTTGGACAGGCACGTCCGGCCACCGGTTTCAGTACTGATCTGAAAACGCTGTTCAGTCTGTCCAATACAGAAGCACAAGAACCGGAAACGATCTATGCACCGGCGGACCAGGATGAAGCATTACAGTCCATGATTACTGAATTACGTGCTGCCGGGCAGCGGGTTGTGTGCGCACTGCCCGGTCAGCAGGGCGATGCCAGGGCCATGGGGTGTCAGCAGCAATTGCTCAAACAGGCCGGGCAATGGCAAGTCAAACCTATTTAACCAAACATATTAACCAAATATATTAAAGAGATTGCAGTTATGGGGAAGAACGTCGTTGTAATTGGCACCCAATGGGGAGATGAGGGCAAGGGTAAGGTTGTCGATCTGTTAACCGATAATGCCGATGCCGTGGTGCGTTTTCAGGGTGGGCACAATGCCGGCCACACGCTGGTCATCGATGGCAAGAAGACAGTATTGCACCTGATCCCGTCCGGTATCCTGCGTGACAAGGTCAAGTGCCTGATTGGAAATGGTGTGGTGCTGGCCCCGGATGCCTTGCTGAAAGAGCTGGAGATGTTGACCTCAAACGGTGTGAATACCGAAGGTCGTCTGTTTATCAGTGAAGCCTGCACGCTTATTCTGCCATACCATATTGCCCTGGATCAGGCCCGTGAACTTGCCCGCGGCAAAAAGGCCATTGGTACTACCGGTCGTGGAATCGGACCCGCCTATGAAGACAAGATTTCCCGCCGTGGTTTAAAGGTGGGGGATATGCTGCATCGTGAACGTTTCGCTTCACGTCTGGGTGAAGTCCTCGACTACCACAATTTTGCATTAAAGAACTATTTCAAAACCGATACTGTCGATTTCCAGCAGGTGCTGGATGAAGGTCTGGAGATGGCGGAACGTATTCGCCCCATGGTGGCGGATGTGACCGGCATGCTGCATACCATGCGGGCGGAAGGCAAGAAGATCATGTTTGAAGGTGCACAGGGTACCTTGCTGGATATTGACCACGGGACTTATCCCTATGTGACCTCCTCCAATCCGACTGCCGGTGGCGCTGCGACCGGAACCGGTGTCGGTCCTCGTGATATCGATTACATTTTGGGTATCACCAAGGCCTATACCACACGAGTCGGTGCGGGTCCTTTCCCCACTGAACTCTATGACGGTGTTGACCTGAATGATCCCATCGGTGCCCACATGGCAAAACTGGGGCATGAATTCGGTTCCACCACCGGCCGTCCCCGTCGTTGTGGCTGGCTGGATGCGGTGAGTCTGCGCCGCTCCGTGCATATCAACTCCTTGTCCGGTATTTGTCTGACCAAGATGGACGTGCTGGATGGCCTGGAAACACTGCGTATTGCAGTTGGTTACGACTGCGACGGTAAGGAAGTGGAAACACCGCCTATCGGTGCGGACGCCTATGAACTGTGCAAGCCCAAATACATTGATATGCCCGGTTGGTCGGAAAGTACTGTCGGAGTGAAGACCTATGAAGGTTTGCCGGCCAATGCCCGTGCCTATATCAAGAAGATTGAGGAAGTGGTCGGTGTCCCGGTGGATATTATTTCAACCGGTCCGGATCGCAACGAAACAATCGTGTTACGTCACCCGTTCGCATAAGTCTTGCCGTTGATATAACAACAAAACCCGGCAAGGTGTCACACCTGCCGGGTTTTTTTATGCATGCCGGATCAGACTTGTACCTCTCGGTGTTCCAGCATGGCCTGGGTTCTTCTTTTGGCGCGTACATAATCCGGAATGGAGAAGAACCAGGTATTGAACAATCTGGTCAGCAGTACGGCGGTGAGCATCGCGGCAATCTTGAAGTTTCGATATTGTTTGAAGTTGGCGAAGATCTTCTTCGCGATCAACCAGGGCGAATGAATACGCTTGTACAGTTCAATCATCTGATCACAGAAATCGGGTAATTCAAAATTCTTCATGGTTGTGGTGAGATCATAACAATTATAGTACTTCCAGTTATGCTCAATGATCCGGCCTTCCTGTTTCATGCGATCATAGTAGGGGGTGCCGGGGAAGGGCGTGGCGACAAACAGGGCGATGGTATCCGCACTTGAACGTCGATAGAGCTCTTCCACCAGTTTGAAGGTGTCTTCATTGTCATCATCCAGCCCAAGCACAATGTTGATTTGGATGGTCGGGATGTACTCCTTGATTTTGTCGATCTTTTTAATCGTTTCCTCCAGTATCGATTCTGAACCGTTCAGGACATTCTTCTTGTAAACCGTAGTCAAGGATTCGATACCGACTTCCAGGCCGATACAGCCACTGTCCTTCAGGAGTTGCAGGTAATGGTCTTTGGCCAGCCAGGCCAGACTGGTTTCCATCATGTACTTTTTCTGCAGCGGGATCATCTGTTTGAGCAACTCACCGGTGAACTTGATATTGGCGCCAAAGTTGGGATCACAAAAGATAAAGAAACGGGATTTCATGTCCTGCAAATCCTGGATTACATCATCCACACTGCGTTTGACATATTTGGTATCCCAGTCGGTGCAAAAATCACAATCATGCGGACAACCCAGTGAAGAGAGTAACAACGGGATCTTGCCCTTGCCGTAATAAGGTGCAATTTCTGCATAGGAAGGGATATCGGTCATCTCGTCAGAATTGATAAATTGACCAGACTTGCCGCCGGCCCTGAGTTCGCCGTTTTCAATGGCGCGCAGGGTATCTGTCCATGCCGCTTCATTGCAACGATCAAAAACCAGATCGGCATGGTGTTTCAATTCTTCTGCACATCCTTTGCTGTGTGGTCCGCCGATGATGACGAGCTTGCCCATCTCCCTGAAACGGCGTGCAATCTCATATCCTTCAGGGGCAAGATGGGTGTACAGGCTGAGTGCGACAACATCGCACTCAATATCAAAGTCAACTTTATTAAAAGCAGGGAAACGTACCGTTGCCTGCCAGCCAAGGCGTTCCGCCCAGACCGCCAGGATCGGCAACATCAGACTGTTAAAGTACTGGGCAGCGACACCGGTATGGCCGGCGCGTAATTCGATGAGATAAATCTTCATTCATTCTCCTTGTGATCCACTCAATGTCGATTGCTCTGTTTGGCTGACCCGGCTGTAGCAGCACAGCCCCATCGACACCGGCCGGTGGAATATCATTCCTGCGCTGTATGAACAACAGTAAAACGCAATGTCCTGATGTGTTATGAATAAAGCGTCTTGCAGGATTTGTATTTATCCGCTGAATGTATCACAAGAGTAGAACAGGATAAAATTGAATAGTACTGGCAATATATTTGTGTCTATATTGCCTAAATATAACATGCAGCCTCAGGATACCGGCCGGGATAAACATACATGTGTTTATATTTTATCCAAAACCGGCCCGCCAACGACCAAATTACCCCACAGAAGTGCCTGAAAAAAGCTAAAATCTTTTCCTGAGAATGCCATAAAGAATGGATTTATTCCTGAACCCGGACTCAGAGAGGTCAACAATGCCGTCATTTCTTCAGTTTGGTAGCATACCGTTTATTTACTACCCAATGGCTTACTTCGCCATATTGTTGGGTGGCTGGTGGTCGCTGGGTGGCATCCTGTTTGTGGTGGTGACACAGGTTGCGGTGGATAACCTTACTCCTGTTGATAAACGTCTTTATCATACCGATGCGCCGGGTTACCTGAATCTGTTGGTTTATCTGCATATCCCGCTGGGTATGTTGTTGCTCTATTTATTGGTTTGGCAGGCCACACCGGGCGACATGTTGACAACCGGCGCGTTATTATCCGACTTGTTCGGGACATGGGTAATGGCAAGGCACACGAATCTGGATCAGTTTGGGTTGATCAGTTGTGCGTTGTTATGTGGTTTTATCATGAGCTCCAATACCATCGCCGCTCATGAACTCATGCACAGGCTGTCAAATCGCATGGAGCTCTTTTTCGCTCAAATTCTTCTGGCCATGAATCTCGACACCCAGTCCGCTATTTCTCATGTCTACAGCCACCATGCAAATGTCGGCACCGATCAGGATGCCGCTACCGCCCGTCGTGGTGAGACGGTGTATGGTTTTATTCTGCGCTCCACCATCGGGCAATATCGAGAGTCGATCGAGATCGAGTCAAAACGGTTGCATAAACTTGGCAAACCCGTTTTCAGTCTGCATAACAAAGTCATTAGCGGATTTTTGTTGATCCTGTTACTTGTCCTTGTTATTTACCTGTTGTCGGATGGGTACGGCGTGTGGGTGTTTTTCTTCTCGGGCCTTTTCTCCAAGTTCATGTTTGAAAGCGTGAACTATATCCAGCACTATGGATTGATTCGGGTACCCGGCACACGTGTGGAACCACGCCACAGTTGGGACTGTATGTCGCGGGCCGGCACCAAAACATTCTATGCGCTGGCGCGTCATTCACACCATCATGCCAGGGCATCACTGCCATATTGGGAGCTGGCGCCGGCTGATAAGCAACAAGTCCTCTATTTGAAGTACGGTTATCTGGGTGAGATGTTGATCGCCCTGATTCCACCGCTCTGGTTTACCCACACCTCGCCACAATTACTCGAGTGGGATGCGAATCTGGCCTGCCCGGAAGAGGCGGAACTGGCGCGGGAAGCCAACCGAAAAAGCGGTCTGCATGCATTGGCGGCCGGCGCTGCATAACCTGAATCATCACTCCTTGCCGGCATGACAAAACGACAGCAAAACAACCGTGTACGACGCCGCATGCAGTACCCGCGTCAGGAGAAAATAATGCTGCAGGAAACGCATTATTACAATTTATATATAGTGACCGACAGCAAAATACGTTAATTTGTCCAGGCAATCAGCAACGAATAACCTGAGTCTATTTTGGAAAATACAACACAGATGATCATACAGGGAAGCTATCACATTGAGTTGGTCATGTTGTCGGTCATGATTGCTGTGTTTGCCGCTTATACCGCACTTAATTTATTGTCCCGACTGAATGATCGATATTCCACACACCTGTTTCGGACCCGCATCGGCGCAGGCGGGCTGGTGTTGGGGCTGGGGATCTGGTCCATGCACTTTGTCGCCATGCTGGCCTACACCCTGCCGATGCCGGTCAGGTATGACGGCGCAGTTACACTTTGGTCTCTCGTTGTCGCGGTTGCCGCATGTATCATCGGTCTGGCGGTTGCGGCGGGAAAGAAGAATCATCTGCGGATCAGCCTCGGCGGTATCTGTCTCGGACTCGGTATTGTCAGCATGCATTACATCGGCATGGCCGCCATGCGTATGCCGGCATCCATGCACTACAACCCATGGTTGGTGGCGGTTTCGATACTCATCGGTATCGGTGCGGCCGTGGCGGCAATCTGGATGGCCTTTGCTATCGGTCGAGGTGAAATATCCGCAACCCTGCGTTTTAAGGCCGGCAGCTCACTCTTGATGGGCACGGCGATCGCCGGTATGCACTACACAGGCATGGCCGCCATGACGGTGTATCAAAACGGGAAAACAATGCTAAGCACCCCCGGTTTTGAACTGGACCCGGTATTGATGGGCGGCTCACTGACAGTTTCCTCTATTCTGCTCATGTCCTTCGCCCTGTGGTCAGCCAGACTGGTCGCGGAAGCCAACCTGGTTCGCGCCAATGAAGAGCGGGTCCGCGCCATTACAGAAAATGTTGTCGATGTGATCATTACCATCAATACATCCGGTATCATAGAATTTGCCAATGGCGCTGTTGAACGGGTCTTCGGTTATAAACCCGCAGAATTGCTCAATGCCAACGTCAATATCCTGATGCCTGAACCCTGGCACAGCAGGCACGATGGTTACATTAAGAAGTATTTGGCCGATGGCGACTCAAAACTGATTGGCTTCGGACAAAGTGAATTTCATGCGGTGCATAAAGACGGCAGCACTTTTCCCATCGACCTGTCCATCAGTGAAACCGTGGTGGACGGAAAAAGGATATTCATCGGCACCATCCGCGATATTTCCGAACGCATCGAAACACAAAAACGACTGCATTATCTTGCCCATCACGATGTTCTGACCACACTGCCGAACCGCCTGTCATTCCAGGAACATATCCGGCATGCCCTGACCCATGCCCGTCGTCGGGACAGTCAGGTTGCCGTAATGTTTATGGACGTGGATCGCTTCAAACTGATCAATGACACCCTGGGCCATCATGTCGGGGATTTTCTGCTGCAGGAAATAGCGCTCCGGCTTAAAGAGTGTATACGGGAAGGTGATGTAGTGGCGCGACTGTCCGGTGATGAATTCACCGTCCTGCTGGAAGACATCACGACCAGAGATGAAATCACACCCATCGCGAAAAAATTGATCACCAGTTTCACAAAACCGTTTATCTATAATGAACAGGAACTCTTTTCCACCGCCAGCATCGGGATCAGCATCTATCCGGACGACGGCGCAGATCCGGCACTAATGATGCGTCATGCGGACATCGCCATGTACAGCGCCAAGGCTGACGGGGGAAATCGTTATCATTTCTACACCACCGCCATGAATGCCAGAGCCGATGAACGATTGCAACTGGAAACCAGTTTGCGTCATGCGCTGGAGCGGGAAGAATTCGTGCTGTATTACCAACCGCAAATCGACACCGCAACCGGCATGATCACCGCCGTTGAAGCACTGCTGCGGTGGCAACACCCGCAGTTGGGGCTGGTCCAGCCACTGGAGTTTATTAACATACTGGAAGAGACCGGCTTGATTGTCCCGGTGGGTGAATGGGTCATCAAAACCGCCTGCCGGCAACATATAACCTGGCTGCGAGAAGGCGTGGGACCGTTGCGCATTGCCGTCAACCTGTCGGCCCGCCAATTCAATGAAATCGAACTGGTCCAACAGATCGATACCGTGCTGCGCGACACCGGTATGCAGGCACATTACCTGGAACTGGAAATCACGGAAAACACCCTGATCCAGCAAACCGGACGCACCATGCAAACCATCACCGAACTGCACGCCCTTGGAGTGCAATTGGCCATTGATGATTTCGGAACCGGCTATTCATCCCTCAGCTACCTGCGCAAGATCCCCATCCATACCCTGAAAATCGATCGCTCCTTCGTCAGAGACATCATCAACGACCCCGACGACGCCGCCATCGTCCAACTCATCCTCGACATGGCCCACAGCCTGAAACTCAATGTCGTCGCTGAAGGTGTGGAAAACAATGCACAACAGGTCTTCCTGACCGAACGCCAGTGTCATTCCCTGCAAGGTTATCACTTCAGCCAACCACTTCCGGAAACACAACTGCGCCCGCTGTTGCTTGAAGGGGTGATTGGTGTTGATACGATAGAGAATAAAAAGAGAAATTTTTCCTGATTTGATACTTGAAAATATATTCAATTTAAAAGGTCTTGGCGTGAATAAAAACAGACTGTTTCTTGGGGGAGTAATCTTCTGTTTTCTTGGTGTGGCAGGTATCCAAAGTGGTTTTACTGCACCGGCACCGACCGGTTACATCCTCTCCACGCATGCACGCTGTATGATGGGTAGAGTTGCGAATAAGCAATGGTTAATGGCTAAAGAGGATGAAAAGCTGGAGGCGAATATCAGCACACCTGGAAAATATGATCTGTATTCTCTAAAAGAATCTCGAACGGGTGAAAAGGCCACTCCACTTAAGCGGCAGGGATATCCCTGCGATTCTTACTATTATGTTGATCTTAAATCAGACACTCAGGGTGCCTATACTGCATTAGGTGGTATTAACTGGAACCCTGTTCCCAGAGCAGTAAAACACCTTAACCCGAATTCTGCTGCATATAAAAAAGTTGTCGCCGATTTTCTTAAGGAAAATGGGCTGGTTAATCCTGTCATAAAGATTGAAAATGTTCTAAAGACGGATATACAGGGTGATGGAAAAGATGAAGTGTTTATTGTCGCGACTTACTTTGCAAAAACACACAGAGGGTATAACAGAGGAGATACACCTCTTTATTCCTTAAAAGGTGAATATTCCATTGTGTTGTTTAGAGAAGTCATTGACGAAAAACCGGTAACGAGACTTGTTGTCGGTGAAATACACCTGAAAGATACACTTATGCCTGAACCACCCTCTGTTGCACCCAATCTATATTCAATTAACGCCATTCTGGATGTGAAAGGGGATGGGGTGATGGAAGTAGTTGTGGATGACAGGATTACCGAAGGGAGTGGCGCTGGTGTATATGTGCTGGAAAATAATAAGTTTACACGGAAGCTGTATTGTGGCTGTGGTTATTAATCACAATCAACTGATTAAACGATATTTGAGACAACCCGGAAATATTATTGCGTGGATGATTGTGCAGGGAGTATATAAAGTGGTGCCGAGGAGAGGACTTGAACCTCCACGGGGTTTCCCCCACTAGCACCTGAAGCTAGCGCGTCTACCAATTTCGCCACCTCGGCCAAGGTCCCGGTTTTCACCGGTTCAGGAGCGGCGCACTTTACCGGGAGAGCTCAATCTTGTCAATGAAAATGTCCTGTCCGGGGCCGATCTCTGCTATGCTGTCTGCCTATCAAATAGTTGAAAGATATAATACAAATGAGCAAAACCCCCTCCGGACAAGACCCCTACGCCGGCCGCGAGGCCGAGAAATACGATAATCCCATCCCCAGCCGTGAATTTATTATGGATCTCCTCGATAAGCAGGGGACGCTGAATCGCGAGCAGATCGCCGAGACCCTGCAGTTGGTCAGTGACGAGCAGCGCGAGGCCCTGCGGCGACGCCTGCGGGCCATGGAGCGAGACGGCCAAATTATCTATACCCGCAAGGGGGGCTACGGTCTGGTCAGTAAAATGGACCTCATCAAGGGCAGGGTGCAGGGGCATCCGGACGGCTTCGGTTTTCTGATCCCCGATGAGGGGGGCGATGATCTGTTCCTGTCGGCCCGCGAGATGCAGTCGCTGATGCATGGTGATCGGGCCATGGTCCACGTGAAGGGCCTCGACCGTCGCGGCCGCCGTGAGGGCGGGGTGGTGGAGGTGCTGGAGCGAAATACCCAGCGTGTCGTCGGTCGCTTGTTTGTGGAAGGCGGGGTGGGTTTTGTGGTCCCGGATAACAAGCGCATCAGCCAGGATATTCTGGTGCCCAAGGAGAATATGGGACCGGCGCAGCACGGCCAGATCGTCAGTGTGCAAATCGTCGAGCAGCCCAACCGCTACCGTCAGGCCATCGGCCGGGTGGAAGAGGTGTTGGGGGACCACATGGCCCCCGGCATGGAGATTGATATCGCGATCCGCAGCCATGAACTGCCCCAGGTCTGGTCGCCGGAAGTGGAGCGGGAAGCCGCACGCTTTACCGAAGAGGTGCCGGAGCAGGCCAAGCAGGGGCGTGAAGATATCCGTCAACTGCCGTTGGTCACGATTGACGGTGAAGACGCCCGCGACTTTGATGATGCGGTTTATTGTGAAAAACAGGGCAGCGGCTGGCGTTTGCTGGTGGCCATTGCCGATGTCTCGGCCTATGTGAAACCGGGCATGGCCCTGGATGCGGCTGCCAAAGAGCGGGGCAACTCGGTCTATTTCCCCGAGCGGGTGATCCCCATGTTGCCCGAAGTTCTTTCCAACGGCCTGTGCTCGATCAATCCCGATATCGATCGCCTCTGCATGGTCTGTGAACTGAATCTGTCAGCCGGCGGCAAATTGCAAAACTACCGTTTCTTTGAAGGGGTGATGCGCTCACATGCCCGACTCACCTACACCAAAGTCGCGGCCATGCTGGTGGACAAGGATGCAGCGTTACGTGAACAGTATGCCGCGCTGGTGCCCCATCTGGAAAATCTCTATGGTCTGTTCCAGGAGTTGATCAAGGCGCGGCAGAAACGCGGCGCGATTGAGTTTGAAACGACCGAGACACGGATCATCTTCGGCGAAGATCGCAAGATCGAACGCATCATTCCCTCGGTGCGGAATGATGCCCATCGACTGATTGAAGAGTGTATGTTGCTGGCCAATGTGGCCGCCGCTGATTTCCTGACAGAACATGAATTGCCCGCCCTCTATCGTGTCCACGAAGGGCCCAATGATGAAAAACTTACCGATTTGCGTGCCTTCCTGGCGGAGCTGGGTTTAAACCTCGGTGGCGGGGATGATCCACAACCGGCCCATTATGCCAAATTGCTTGATTCGATCCGGGAGCGTCATGATGCCCATTTGATTCAGACTGTCATGTTGCGCAGTCTGAAGCAGGCGGTCTATACGCCGGATAATGCCGGGCACTTCGGTCTGGCCTTTGATGCCTATGCCCACTTTACCTCACCCATTCGTCGCTATCCCGACTTGCTGGTGCATCGCGCCATCAGACACAAACTGCGCGGTGGAACGGCAGACAACTTTAGCTATAACACAGCCGACATGGATCAGTTCGGTGAGCATTGCTCCATGACCGAACGACGCGCCGATGAAGCAACCCGCGATGCCATCGACTGGCTGAAGTGTGAATACATGCTGGACAAGATCGGTGAAGAGTATGCCGGTGTGATCAGTTCCGTCACCAGCTTCGGTCTGTTCGTCGAACTCAACGAAATCTACGTCGAAGGTCTGGTTCACGTCACCTCTCTGGGGAATGACTATTACCATTATGATCCCACTCATCACCGCATGATTGGTGATCACAGCCGACACATCTTCCGCCTCGGTGATCCAATCAGCGTCAAGGTGGCCAGGGTAGATCTGGATGAACGCAAGATCGATTTTGAACTTGCCGACGGACAGCCTATCGCCACACTGAGCAAGCAGGAACAAAAGAGTGTGGAAAAATCGGTGAAAAACGCCAGACAGGAAGCGAAAAAATCCCGTCCCGGGCAGCAGACGAATTCGAAGAAGAAAGGCGGGAAAAAATCCACCGGTAAAAAGTCCAACAAGAAAGGCGCGAAAAGGAAACGCCGTAACTGACAGGCTGGATATACACACATGGCAATGACACGTAAAAGGAAAACTATCCTTGCCTCAATCGGCGCAGTTGTTCTCGTCTTCTTCGTCTATCTGCTCATTGACGAATCCCTGCGACCTGAAGTCAACGCCGATCTTGAGTATAAGCCTGCGTATGTCGATCCAAAACAAAATGGATACTACGCCTACCTGGGGTTGCGCGCCGAGCCGGGCATGGACCCGTGGCAGGCAGGCTGGAAGGTGCAGCAGGTCTTTGACCGTTATTTGGCGGATGGCGGCAGTGAAGATAACATCCCGGTTGAGAAATATACCTGGGTGGATCATATCGAACTTAAATCCGGCAACATGCGGCAATATTTTGGTTGCGGCGGTGGTGATTGTTTTTCGGCGGTTAAATTTCACCGGACAATCGTCGCAGAGTCGCTGCCCCAATATCAGGAAGTGCTGGCCAGATACAATAAAATGCAGACCTATCCGGCATTCCAGGAAACGGTTGCGGCACCCGGCCTGACAGGGCGCATCCTGCTGCACCAGCTTTTTCAGGCCAAAGTCAGTTTGATGTGGCAAACGGGTAAAAAGCAAACCGCTTTGCAAATGCTGATCGATGATTTGGCCTATTGGCGCCGTATCAGTGTGAATGATACCGGCATGACCATGAAAATGGTGATCAGCGCCATGATCGATGTGGATATGAAATTATACGGCGCGCTGATTTCAAGTGACATGACATTCCTTGCCAAACAAGGCTTGCCGCAACAAATTACCAACGCATTCACCACGCAAGAGTTGTCACTGCAACATCAATTCCGCCGGGAATTTCAGCGTTATGCACAGATCATTCGACGTATTCATGCGGGACAGCAGGACGGTAATCCCCTGTTCAAACTGCTGTTCTTCAAACAAAATGCCACCATTAATGCGCTGCATACCCGGTTGTCTTCCGTGGTGAGCCTGAACACGGTGCCATGGGAAAAATTTCCTGAGGCGTATATCGCGCACAAGGCGTGGCTCAATACGGCCGAGAGTGAATCACGAATTTATAATCATGTAGGTAATATGCTGGTTGAAATCGCCAAACACCCCTACGAAAGTTATATTGTACAAATGCATTTTACGGAAGCGTTAAGACGGCTGGTGGTCTTGAAGTATCATCTGAACCACAATGGTATAAAAATATCAGACATTCCCGCCTGGTTGAGCAAACAGGATAAATCACTGGGCCATCTGTATACGGCGGAACCGGCCGGTTATGACAAGGACAGAAACGAGTTGTATTTTGATATGTCCATGGTCAATGGCAAGAAGGTCAGATTAACTCTTCAGTAGTTGTTGTCTGAATGCTGTTACCTCAATTAGATATCAAACCTGAATAGAGCTGCCGTTATGCAACGAAAATATATCCTGATATTTTTTCTTGTTCCTCTCTTTATATTTCTGGTATGGCAACTGCGTGATGAAGCGTTGCGTCCCGAGGTCAAAGCCGATCTCGAATATACTCCTGCCTACGTTGATCCGAAAAAGAATGGCTATTTTGCATTAATCGGACTCGCCGCTGATCAGAAGATGGACCCGTGGGAAGCGGGCTGGAAGGTAAAGCAGGATTATGATGAGCATCTGCGTCAAGGTAAAACAGAATTTGAATTTGTGACAACCAGACTTGGTTGGTTAAACATACTGGATGTGCCGGATGTAAATATATTGGCATGTGGATATAATGATAAAATTGGGTGTCTGGCAATAGTAAAAAAGAAATCAGCATATTTTTCTGAAGTTGTTAAAAATAATGCTTTGCTTTTACATAGATACCAACAACTGCTGAAATACCCGGGTTTTCAGGATGAAGTGGGTTCTTTATATGGCGAACATGCGTTGTCAGTGCATAACGTATATACGGCCATGGTTGTTGAGCTGTGGTTGAATAACAGGAAGCAGACAGCTCTGGAATATCTTGCAAAAAATATTCAGTTTTGGCGCAAGGTTGTGAATGGTGATGTAAACTTGATCCAGAAAATGGTTTCTGTTTCCATTCTTTATGAGGATTTGTGGTTGTTTTCCGAAATGCTGACAGATGATAAGCATGCTGTTATCAAATCATCAGCAGTCAAAGAGATTCTGCGACCATATGACGTAAATGATTATGACTTTTATCCGCAGTTCAGACGGGAATTTCAGTTTGTTGGTAATGGAATAAAGATAGAACTTCTTCAGAAGAGTTTGTCTCAGGAAGAAAATAGATGGTTTCCGGAAGAATATTTTGTCGAATGTTGCTTATTCAAAAAAAATGCCACTCTCAATTCATTACATGAAATTATTTTAAGTAAAATCAAATTATCTCAGGTTGCACTGGAAAATTTTCCCTCTGCACTTCAGGTGTATCGTAACAATAGAACTGAATATAATTCGAAGTGGCTGCCTGACATGCTCTACAATCCGTATGGTAAAATTATTCTGGATATCCCACAGCCCGATTTAATAAAATATATAATCCGTTCCCATAAACCTGAACTGGCCAGACGACTGATTCAACTAAAGTTGGAAATACTGACAAGTGGAATGAAAACTGCCGAGATTCAGGGCTATCTCAATACTATACAAAAGAATTTGTACAACCCGTATACTTTAAAGCTGGCGCAATACAATAAAGCAGATGGCAGCTTGTTTTTTGATATACCCTTCGAGGAAAATGGCCGGGAAGCAGTAATGCTTAACTAACCTGTGAGCGAGTAAATAACCATTGGCTGATAAACAAATCATTTATGGCCTGCATTCGGTGCAGGCGCTGTTGGAAAAAGATCCGGCGTCTGTGTCCATGCTGTGGGTGGATGCAGGTCGCCATGACAAGCGTATCCAGACCATCCTGGGGCTGGCGAAACAGGCCTCGATCTCCAATCACAAGGTAAGCCGGGAGGAGCTGGACCGGCTCTGCGGCCATACACAGCATCAGGGTGTGGCGGCGGAGTCATCCGCCGGTGGTGTGTGGGACGAGGAGCAGTTGTATGCCAGGCTGGACGAGCTGACCGAAGCGCCTTTCCTGCTGATTCTCGATGGGGTGACCGACCCTCACAATCTGGGCGCCTGTTTGCGCAGTGCGGACGGGGCCGGAGTGCATGCGGTAATTACACCGAAAGACAATGCCTGTGGTCTGAACGGGACGGTGCGCAAGGTGGCCAGTGGCGCAGCGGAGAGCGTGCCCTTTGTGCAGGTAACCAATCTGGCGCGAACCCTGAAAAATCTCAAGCAGCGGGGGATCTGGCTGGTGGGGACCACCGGCAATGCGGATCAGGATCTCTTCCAACAGGATCTGACCGGCCCGCTGGGGATGGTGATGGGAGCGGAAGGTCAGGGAATGCGGCGCCAGACAGCGGAATTGTGTGATTTTCTGGTCTCCCTGCCCATGCAGGGCCAGGTTTCGTCCCTGAATGTGTCGGTATCCACCGGGATCTGCCTGTATGAGGCCCTGCGCCAGCGCCGCTGAGACGTTGCGGTCGTGTATTCAGCCGCTCGGGACCGCTGTTTCATTGATTTATAATGTCGTCTCCAGTAGAATCCCGCCTCTTTACCGGCATTAGGCCGGACACAATTTGTTTAACTCCTTGCCTCACCGCCAAGAACGGGAGGCTGTAACCCGTAGGGAGCATTATGCGACACTATGAAATCGTGTTTCTGGTCCACCCTGACCAGAGCGAGCAGGTTCCTGCCATGATCGAGAAATACCGTTCCGGTATTACCGCCAAAGGCGGTCAGATCCACCGTCTGGAAGATTGGGGCCGTCGTCAACTGGCCTATCCGATCCAGAAAATCCACAAGGCACACTATGTTCTGATGAACATTGAAAGCGGTCAGGACGCCCTGGATGAACTGGTCAGCGCCTTCCGTTTCAATGACGCCGTGATTCGCCACATGGTTATCCGTCGTGACAATGCGATTACCGAAGAATCACCACTGGCCAAGAAAGACGAAGATGAGCAGCGCGCTCCCCGTCAACCCCGTGAATCCACGGTTATCGAAGTCGAGGCGTCTGATGATGCCGGCATGAGCAGCGAGCAGGAGGACTAATCAATGGCACGCTTTTTCCGTCGTAAAAAATTCTGCCGTTTCACCGCAGAAGGTATTCAAGAGATTGATTACAAGGATCTGAACATCCTGAAGGGCAATATTACCGAGAACGGCAAGATTGTCCCGAGTCGTATTACCGGCACCAGCGCAAAATACCAGCGCCAGTTGGCAACTGCCATCAAGCGCGCCCGTTATTTGGCCCTGTTACCTTACTGCGACGCACATAAATAAGTAAAAACAGGCTTATTGCCATGCAGATGGCGGCGGCATATCTCATGCGGGGCCAGCACCAGGCGATAACCACCGTGGTGGTTTTAGCCATGCTGGCCTGGGCGTTGAGCCCGATTACCTGGCCATTAAGTTATTTCAGTGCCGCCGGTATCGGGCTGGTTGTTCTGGTCCACGGTGTGGGTGAGGGTGCGAAGACTGTGCTTGGTGCAACCTTACTGGTTGGTGCGATCAGCTTCATCGCGATTGGCACACCGGTACCGGCTTTTGTACTGGCGGTGATGATCTGGCTCCCGGCCTGGCTGATCGCTGTCCTGTTGTACTGGAACCGTTCGCTGGTGCTGACCTTGCAGTCGATTATGCTGCTCGGTGTGGGCGTGGTCGCTGTGGTTTATTTGTTGCACGGGGATCCGGCGGGATGGTGGTATCAATACCTGAAAGAGATTCTGCAGCAAATGGAACAGGCCGGTTATACCGTCGCTCTGGGTGAAGCGGATGTCGACACGGTTTTAAAACAGTCGAGCATGGTTTTCACCGGGATGCTGGTGGCGATGGGCTGCTGGAGCATGGTTGCCGGTCTATTGATTGCCCGTTGGTGGCAATCACTGTTGTACAAACCGGGCGCATTTGCCGAAGAGTTCCGCAACCTGCGTTTTGGCAGAGTGGTCGCTTTGGCAGTGACGTTATTGATGCTGCTGGTGGCGTTAAGCAGCGGCGCCGCGAGAGAACCGGCTGTCAACCTGTTATTGGTGACATTCGGAATTCTGATGCTGCAGGGACTGGCTATTGTGCATGCACTGGCGGCACGTTTCAGACTGCATAATACGTGGCTGGTATTGTTCTATGTGTTGTTGCTGTTCGTTGAACCGCTGATGATGTCGCTGGTGGTCTTTGTGTCATTGGCGGATAACTGGCTGGATATACGTAATCGCGTACAAGCCCAGCGTTAAAGATTTTAATTTGAGATTGTCTTAATCAAGACCGAGGTAAACGAGATGGAAGTAATCTTACTGGAAAAAGTGCCTAACCTGGGTAGCCTGGGTGACAAGGTTTCCGTTAAGCCGGGTTATGGCCGTAATTTTTTAATTCCGCAGAAGAAGGCGGTTCCGGCAACGGCCGATAACATCGCCAAGTTTGAAGCACGTCGCGCAGAACTTGAAAAAGCCGCCGGCGAAGCCCTGGCTGCCGCTCAGGCGCGTGCCGCTCAGCTGGCTGCTCTGGGGAGTGTGACTATCGAAGGCAATGCCGGTGATGAAGGCAAGCTGTTTGGTTCAGTTGCCACATCTGATATAGCTGATGCCCTGACCGCAGCCGGTGTGGCTGTTGAAAAGCGTGAAGTTTTACTGCCGGAAGGTCCGATTCACAATATTGGTGAATACGAAGTCAACGTGCGCCTGCATGCTGATGTGATCCAGTCCGTTAAGGTAATTGTTGCCGCAGCATAAAGCCTGAATCCGCAGTACTCAGACACGGTCCGTTTGGACCGTGTCTGATTTTACGGAATATCTCTCCAAAGGTTTGCACAACTTGGCGACGGGTTTGCATCCTTTTCCTCAGCTTGTTTCGCCAGCTTGTTCATTTTTCGATGCTTTTGCAGTTTGCACTGTATGGTTTCTTTATAAGCAGTGTTAATTGTGTTTATTTTTTTTCATGGCCAGTGTGGTATCCTTTTGGCCCAAAATAAAAATATGCAGTCTGTTTTTTGCCCAATGTTTGCGGAGGTTATGTGGCTGAACTTGCCTATCCAGAAGTCCATGATGCGGCGACCGAAGCCCTGAAGCTCCCCCCTTATTCCATTGAAGCCGAACAGTCCGTGCTCGGCGGATTGATGATCGATAACAGCAGTTGGGACGAAGTGGCCGACGGGGTTACTGAAGAAGACTTCTATCGCAAGGAACACCGTCTGATTTTTCGCGCTATTGCGACGCTGGCGGAAGAGAATAATCCCAGCGACGCCGTGACACTCTCCGAATGGCTGGACAAGCACAATGAACTGGAAAATGCCGGAGGCCTGAGTTATCTGGGCAGTCTGGCGAAAAACACCCCCACCGCCGCCAACATCAAGGCATACGCCAATATCGTGCGTGAACGCTCCATTCTGCGCCAACTGGTCAGGGTGGGCACCGACATCGCCAACAGCGCCTACAACCCGGATGGGCGTGACAGCGCGCAACTGCTGGAGCGGGCCGAGCAAAAGGTGTTTGAGATCGCCGAACAGGGCGCCAAGGGCCGCAAAGGCTATACCGGTATCAAACAGTTGCTCACCAGGGCCGTGGACCGTATCGACTTCCTGTTTCGACAGGACAGCCACATTACCGGTGTCCCAACCGGATTTACCGACTTCGATGAAATGACCGCCGGATTGCAGCCCTCGGATCTGGTCATCGTCGCGGGTCGACCCTCAATGGGTAAAACCACCTTCGCGATGAATGTCGCGGAGAATGCCGCCATTAAACACAAAATCCCGGTTGCCGTATTCAGTATGGAAATGCCGGGTGAACAGCTGGCCATGCGTATGATGTCTTCCCTCGGACACATCGACCAGCATAAATTGCGTACCGGTAAATTGGCTGATTCAGACTGGCCGCGCATCACCTCGGCGGTGGGTATCCTGTCCGAAGCACCATTATATGTAGATGACACACCGGCCCTGTCACCCATCGAGCTGCGTTCCCGCGCCCGTCGTATCAAGCGTGAGCATGGTCTGGGCATGATCGTGATCGATTATTTGCAGTTGATGCAGTCCTCCGGCGGGGCGGGCGAAAACCGTGCCACGGAAATCTCGGAGATATCACGCAGTCTGAAAGCGCTGGCCAAGGAGTTGAGCGTGCCGGTTATCGCCCTCTCCCAGTTGAACCGCAGTCTGGAACAACGACCCAACAAACGACCGGTTATGTCGGATCTGCGTGAATCGGGCGCCATCGAGCAGGACGCTGACGTGATCACCTTCATTTATCGTGATGAGGTCTACAATCCGGAATCGGCTGACAAGGGCACCGCTGAAATTATTATCGGTAAGCAACGTAACGGCCCTATCGGCACCACCCGCCTGACTTTCATGGGTAAATATACCCGCTTTGAAAACTTCATCAGCGATATCGACGGTTACGAGGGGATGTAATGACCCGTGCTACCCGCGCCGTAATCGACCTGGCGGCATTTCGTCACAACCTGCAAATCAGTCGCCAAGCCGCCCCCCATTCAAAACAACTGGCGATTATTAAAGCCCATGCCTACGGCCACGGCATGATCCATGCCGCCCAGGCACTGGATGAGGCGGACGGCTTTGGCGTGGCCATCCTGGAAGAAGCCATTGCCTTGCGTGAAGCGGGGATCAGCAAACCGATCATCTTGCTGGAAGGCTTTGCCTCTGCCGCAGATCTGAATCTGATCCGTGGTTATCGTCTGGATTGTGTTATCCATCACGTCAGTCAGGTGGAGATACTGGAACAGGCAAGCGGTACACCGATACCCGTCTGGTTGAAGATCGACACGGGTATGCATCGTCTCGGCTTCCCGCCACATCAGGCCAATGAGATGTATCAGCGTTTGATGAGTTGTCCTGCTGTACAAAAACCATTGCGCCTGATGACCCACTTTGCCAATGCCGATGATCCGGACGACAACACCACAGAACAACAAATCAAAACCTTTTATGAATCATTCGACTTCGATGCGGAGAACGGCGCTGACTGTGATTGCAGCCTGGCCAACTCCGCCGGTATTCTCGGTTGGCCCGCATCGCATGCCCAGTGGGTGCGCCCCGGCATCATGTTGTACGGTGTCACTCCATTTATGCATGGCACCGGCAAGGATTATTCACTGCAACCGGTCATGACCCTGCAGGCCGAACTCATCGCCGTCAACCGGTTTAACAAAGGGGACGCCATTGGCTATGGTGGCAGCTGGATCTGCCCGGAAGAAATGCCGATTGGTGTCGTCGCCATCGGTTATGGTGACGGCTACCCGCGACACGCCCAATCGGGAACACCGGTATTGGTCAACGGCCAACGCTGCCAAATCGTCGGCCGGGTCTCCATGGACATGGTTACGGTTGATCTGCGCAACCAACCCAACGCCGAAGTTGGCGATGAGGTAATCCTGTGGGGGAACGGTTTGCCTGTCGAGGAAGTGGCAAGCAGCGCCGGTACGATTGCCTATGAGTTGTTGTGTGGGGTGACGAATCGGGTGAGGTTTGAGTATATTAATCAGGTGTGAGCCGGTGTTATTTCTCTTTCTCTCCAGATAGAACGAAAATAATAAAAACGGTAATTGCTTTTCTCATTGAATAATTCCGCCCGCTGCTGCGCAGCTGAATTTTATGTCCGTTCCCGGACGGACAGCCGGGTTCATTTTCTTTGTGCGGACAAAGAAAACGAACCAAAAGAAAACCGCCCCTGCCGGTGTATACATGACTGTATTTTCATTTCCTGTTGACTTTGGCAGAAGGGGCATCCTGCCCCTCTGCCAAAGAGCGACATCCCTGTCGCACCTGATTGATCAAAAACCGGAAATTAAAATCCAGCCATACACCGGCAAGGGGATAGACCACAAACGAGTGCGCAGGAAATATGAGAGAATACTTGTTGGTTCAACAGGAAACAGTGTTATAGAACCTATAAGATTAATATGGTTAGGACTTTTAGGGTAGCACGCAGGGCGGATTAGCGGAGTGTAATCAGGCCTTTAGGCTGGAATAAGTATTTGTCGACATAACAAGTACTTCGGCACGGATAGGGATAAAAACAAGATTCTATTCTGGATTACAACTATTACATTGAAAAAATTAAACCTAAAGGAAAAACTCACCGGTATTCTTTACCTCCTTTTATATGTCGCCACGATTTGGATTATTTTCGGTTATGGAGAACCCACCTTTGGACTTTACCTGCTGATCGGTATGGCCGCTTTTGCCGGGGTGTTGTTTTATTCTCTGCTGGAGTTACTGGAAAAGAAACCACGTACCAATTATGAGAGGAAGGTGTACCAGCCGGGGTTGTTGTTAAGGGTGGGTCGGTTTAGTTGGGTCTGTCTATTTGTTGTTCTGGCCGGGGTGTTGAATGGGAATGTGATGCTTGGCGTGCCGTTGCAGGAAAATGTTGTTGTGCTTAAGAAGTATCGGGGTGGTTCGCGTGCGCCGGGTTGGTTTTTAATTATAAAAAACAGTAACAGACAAAGGGTTACTTTGCAGGTGAATCGGGAGTTTTGGGAGTTATTGTCGGGCGACGCTGATGTTCTGATTCGTCAGCAAAAAGGATTGTTGGGTTTTTATGTAGTGACTGAAGCCTGCGTGGTGTTGCACAAACAGCAGGACAACAAGGAGAAAGTTTGTGGTGAAATCAATTAATTCTTCGATGTTGTTCTCAATATTGTTTGCGGTTTGGGATGTTTAGATGCGCGCAGGTGATTCGCAGGAGAGTTTTATGGATGAGATGTGCAATATAAAAATACTGGACAGGCGGGGGCCGCTACAGGTCAGAAAAGAGAAATATGATTATGAAGGAGTCGCAGTATATTGCTTGCTGGATGATGAGACCGTCATTTCAGCGGGCGATGATTACCGGATTCGTATCTGGAATTGGTATACCGGTGTTGAGGAAAAGGTCCTGTTTGGTAAAAATCACCACGCTATCCAATGTATGGCGCTGTCTCATAGCAAGAAACTATTGGTCACCGGACATGCTTCCTGGGGTGGTGTCCATGTGTGGGATATTGCCACAGGTAAACTTTTTTGGTTTGTCGAGGATCTGCTATATATCGAATCGGTTGCCTTTAATCAGGATGATACGCTTGTATTGGTGCATAAGTATGGTGATGAAGTAAAAAAATATCACACAGAAACAGGTGAATTAATGGGTGCTATCGGTCACGATTTTGATGGTGCTTTACCATCCTGCTTTAGCCCGGATGGTGCGACGATATATTTCCTTGACCGGAAATCGATTAAATCTGTTTGTACGAATACAGGAATGGTGAATTGGTGTGTCAGTATGGAAAGGCAGGATGGTCGTTTTGACAAGGCGATTTCACCTGATGGTTCGATGCTTTGTTTTCTTGATGCAGATTTGAATGTCCGTATTCTTCGCGCTAAAGATGGGGCAATTGGACCAATTCTTGCCACCAGTGACTATGCTGAGAATGAGTACGACGATTTGCGGGTGAGAATTTTACCGGATAGCCGACATGTCGTTGTGTATGTGGAGGAAACAGACGCATTGCAAATCTGGAATATTGCTGCCGGCAGACTTGTTTGCGAAACTACCATGGAAGATGATGTATATATTGTTCAGGACATTGCCGTTTTTTCTGACAACAAACGTTTCGTTGCCGGTGATAGACTCGGTACCCAGTTTTTGGGTACCCTGGAAAATCTCTCCAAATCCGATGTTGAGGTAGTCTGGGAACTACAGGAACAAAGTGAGTTTCTGAAGTTTTCAGGTCGGTTTGGTTTATACAAATCCGGTTACTGTTGGTATAGTGAGGCCTTTGTTGAGAGGATTTCTGAGGCACAATTTCCGGAGATTATCGACTATGCAAATTTGTTAATGGAATCGTCATCCAGAGATGATGCGCTTACTGTCGTACTGCTCAAAGAAATTCTGGAGGCGCTACAGAAGCGTGATGATGCTCAGGATATAACGATTGATGTGTTACTGAATTTGCTGATGCAATCGACCTTGTCTGCTGGTGCGGCGCTGCATGATCCAAATGGGGAATTGACGACGTATGCAGAACAGTCTGCCAAAAAACTGAATAATATTGGTGTTGAACGGTTTTCAGATGCTCAACGCCAGAAGCTGTTGGATATGTATGAGCAGGTTATGCATTTTGCGGATCAGTTGCAACAAATCAATATCGAGATCATTTTACCGGACAAGTCTTTATTAAAAGGATAAGTTTTACATGAAAGTCGCCATAATTTCAGATATCCATAGTAATCTTGAAGCTTTAACCGAATGTGTACGGGTTGCAAACGAACATGGAGTGGAAAAATATGTTTGCCTGGGTGATTTTGTCGGTTACGGCCCGGAACCGGCTGCGGTAATGGATATGTTGCTGGCCTTGCCTGGCTTTACCTGTATTGTGGGTAATCATGAGGAGTTTCTGTTTGATGAGCGTGACAATGATTCGCCGGCCAAGCAAAAGTATGCCAAGTCATGGACCTTGTCACAGTTGTCTGAAGCACAACTCGATTATATCAGTCGCTTAAGCTATATCGAGGTTGCTGATGGTGTGACCTATGTGCATGCCACTACGCATGAGGACAGTGGGTGGGTTTATATCAATAACACCAGTCATGCGTTGAAGTGTTTGCAATATGCGAAAACGCCGGTTGTGTTTTATGGTCATGTCCATGTGCCCATGATTTATCATGAAAAACCGGACAAGTCCATTTCTGCGGTTGTGCCGGAGAGAGATGAAACGCTTGTTTTACAGGAAGGTCATCGCTATGTGATCAATACGGGGTCGGTGGGGCAACCCAGGGATAATAATCCGGATTCCAGTTTTGTCATCTATGATACAGATTTACGCAGTGTGACCTTTTACCGTGTTGCCTATGACATCAAGACAACGGCGGAAAAGATCCGTGCCTGTGGACTGGTTGAGGATTCGGCTGATCGCCTTTTGACCGGTCGCTAGTAGATTGGTATAGCGGTAGAGTATTCAAATTACAGGGTAAGTGATATTTAAGGAAAAAATATGCATTTAATCGAAAAATCACTGGAGATCGCCCTCAAGGCCTATACCGGTCAGCTCGACAAGGCAGGCGCGGTATATATTTTACATCCGCTGAGGATAATGGCGAAAATGACTACACCGGAAGAGATGGCCGTGGCGCTGCTACATGATGTCATTGAGGATTCCGGCTTTACGGCGCAGGACTTGTTGCAGGAAGGGATACCCGGCGAGGTTGTCGATGCAGTCGTCTGTTTGACGAAGCGCGATGGAGAAAGCTATGAAGATTTTGTCGACAGAGTCAGCAAGAATTCACTGGCGCGCAGGATTAAACTTGCTGATATTGAGGATAATATCAATATCCTGCGGCTTGAGTGCCTGCGTGACGATGATTTTGTCCGGTTGAAAAAATATCATGCGGCCTGGAAGCGGTTGAGTCAGCATGCAGAGCATAATGTTGACTGATATCCTCTGCCAAAAAACAGACGACATGATCTAAACATCCACTAATATTGTTACAAACTCACTTGTCATCCATTTCATCTGTCACATGTTTTCGTTGTGGCGAATCATAATGTTGTCAGTTACTTACTGATTATGTCTGCAGTGCTTGTATTTTTTATAAACCTATATTGATTGATATGTCTGTCTAAGCATCTGTCAGGTTATGTTGTGGCAAAAATCTGACTGTTTTTATATGCGTTTGTTATCTTTTTGATAGATCGGATAAAAAAAATATTCTTACGTGTTCTTGATTTGAACTATTTGCTTTGTTTGAAAAATGGTATTTAATCAAACGGCAAATCAACCAATCAACGCAAGGAACGTGTCTTATGAAAAAATCAATCGCACTATATCAGACTGTTGTTGTTTTTCTTTTTTCTTTTTATGGGACGACAGCAATGTCCCATACATCAGTGACGGGAGAGCAACGAGGTAATCTTGTTGAGTTAACGGAAAAGTCAGATGTTGTTGCTGTCGGTTCCGTTGAGACAGTTAACTATATTGTCACAAAGGGAGTAGATGAAGAAGGAGAAATACCGTATACCGTTGTGACATACAAACTTGAGGAGGCGATACGCGGTAATAAAAAGGTCGGTGACAAGCTTGTTTTGAAATTTGTCGGTGGTGCGGACGGCAAAGGCGGTTTTATGACCGTCAGTGGTGTCCCGCAATTTCAACCGGGTGAAAAGGACTTGTTGTTTGTTAAAGGCAATGGCGAAGATGAACGTTGTCCATTGGTGAATTGTGAGTATGGCCGTTACAGAATTCACAACGGACAGATGTACAACACTCATGGGCAGCCGGTCCGTGGCATGGTGAAAAACAGTGCTGTTGCCCGCGGTGAACGTGCCAAGGTGTTTGAAACTTTTAGTTATCCAACACCCTCTTTTGACGAGTTAATGAAAAACCCCCATGCGCAGGCCATGCTGACAAAAATGGGCAAGGATGTAAATACCGCCAGGGCCGAATATGAAAAAGGCAAGCCAAAAAATCTTGTTGTGGTACGCACGCCGGTAGCCGGTCGTAAAATCAGCGATAATGCCGGGGCTGACAGCAATGCCAAAGGTCGACGCAGCGGCAGTTCCCTGAAAGCGGCAATTGGCAATAATGCCATCGCACATACAGATGTTTTGAAGACAGTAAAATCCCTGCATTCCAAGTCGCGCAGAAAACCTGTTGCGTTTAAGGATGCCAATCACAAGACCGGTATGGCATTGCGTAAAGCGGTGAAAAAATCACCGGGCAGGCTTGTCGACAAGAAACTGGTGTTGACCGGCAGCAAAAAAGACCAGGATGAAGAAAAAGCAGTCAGGGCGCAGGATGGCAATCCTGTCATGAAACGTACTCGTTAATCTTTTCAATTTGATAAGGAAGTTCAGTCATGAAAAACCTAAAGTATATTCTCGTGGTTTTGTTCTGTTTACTGTTTACCGCTCAGGCACAGGCTTACAGCTATAAAACATGCGGTGACAAAAAGATCAAGTGGGATTCCAATAGCAAGACGCTGTATGCCAATACCACAAGTTTTCCGGCCGGTTATTGGGAAAACGGTATCAGGGATACCGTAAATGCCTTTAATCGTAACCCGTCAAAATTTCGTTATGGCATAGCCATGGACTCCGGTGGTGTGGGTCGCGGTAATGGGCAATCGGAAATATGGGGTTGGCCCGGTTCAAAGATTGATGGTGCGCCTGCCGTTGCCTCTCAAAGATGGACCTGTTACTGGTTGTTCGGTTATCACGCATGGATGAATGAAGTGGATGTGATTTACAACTACGATGAGCCGTTCCGCTGGACAGCTTCCACTTCAAAGAATGATTTGATTCGCTACAAGGGAACCAAGCGGTCACTGCAAACCACCGGTGCCCATGAACTTGGTCATGGTTTGATCCTGAATCATGTCAATACGGAATACAATGTAATGGGTGCAGACTTTGAACATATCCATGTAAACGGATCAACTGCACGAGCCTACATCGGTGAAGATGCCAGTGATGGCGCTGTTTACCTGTATGGTGATCGCGGCGGTTGGCAAGATGTTGGTGTTGTACACTGGAAGTACAGTGGTCCTTCAGGTGAATACAGCGATCACACCAAGACAGTGATCTATAACTCCAGCGGTGCTGTACTGCCAAGTGTCAACGTCAATGGGGAAATCGGTCATCGTGTTACGCGTGGTCAGTGGGTACAGGTGGAATTCACCTTTGAAAATAATGGTTCAAATACCCAAAGCGGTGTCAATGTCGGCTTCTTTATCTCCACAAACGACACGATTTCCACCGGTGACCGGCGTGTGGCGGGTCGTACTTTGTCGCTGGGTCGCGACAATGTACTTACCACGTCCACCTGGGTGCTCATCCCCTCCGACCTGACGCCCAATACTAATTACTGGATTGGTGCAGTGGTGGATGAAACCGGATCGATTGCCGAAGCCGTAGAATGGAATAATGCGACATACATCCCGATATATGTTCAGTAGTGTACACATCAACATTTAACAAGGGAATGTTTAAGAGGAGAACCATCGGTTAAAGACACAGGACAAGGTCCGGATACCGGTGGTTCTCTGACTTGCTAAAGTGGTTATACGACTCCATGCCGTCATGTCGCAACAGGGACCTGACGAAATGACAGCGACAGCCTGCATGGTTGTCGCTGTTTTCTTTACACGGGAGCGGTAGACGCGGCTCACGCCGCTTGGTGTGATTCCAAATTCAACACTACGTTATTCGTAGATCTTGGCCTTGTACTCACACAAGTCTTCAATCACACATGAACCACAGCGGGGTTTTCTGGCGATGCAGGTGTAACGACCGTGCAGGATGAGCCAGTGGTGTGCATCCTGTTTGTATTCGGCCGGGGTGAATTTAAGTAATTTCTTTTCCACCTCTACCACATTTTTACCCGGCGCCAGACCAATACGGTTGGAAACGCGGAAGATGTGGGTGTCCACGGCAATGGTGGGATGGCCAAAGGCGGTGTTGAGGATCACGTTGACGGTTTTGCGACCGACACCGGGCAGGGCTTCCAGTGCGGCACGATCTTCCGGTACTTTGCCTTTGTATTTCTCGACCAGAATTTCACAGGTCTTGATGACGTTCTTTGCCTTGGTGTTGAACAGGCCGATTGTCTTGATGTAGTGCTTCAGGCCCTTTTCACCAAGAAATAACATTTTTTCTGCTGTCCCGGCATCCTTGAACAGGGGGCCGGTGGCCTTGTTTACACCCTTGTCGGTGGCCTGGGCAGAGAGGATCACCGCGATCAGCAACTGAAAGGGTGTTTTGTAATTGAGTTCGGTGGTGGGGTTGGGGTTGTTCTTCTTCAGTCGCTTGAAGATTTCTGCCCGTTTTTCCTTATTCATTATTTCCCTTCAGGCAAAATTACGCTGCTGTTGCTGCAACCGGAGCCGGGACGGTGAGCGGCTTTTTGGCTGCCCGGCGTTTGTCGATGATGTTTTTTGCCGCGATGAGCAGACCCAGGCCGAAGAAGGCGCCGGGTGGCAGGATCGCCAGCAGGAAGCCCTGATAGTCACTGATCAGCGTAATTTGTAAGCTACGCGCCGCTTCGCCGAACATGAGATGCGCCTGACGAAACAGGGTGCCGAAGCCCAATCCCTCACGGATTGCACCGAGCGTAATCAACACCAGTGTGAAACCCAGGCCCATGAACAGACCATCGGCAAAGGAGTGCGGCACATTGTTTTTTGAGGCAAAGGCTTCGGCCCGTGCAATAATGGAACAATTGGTGACAATCAGCGGGATAAATATCCCGAGGATCTTGTACAGGTCGTGGAACCAGGCATTCATGGCCAGTTCGATGGCGGTGACGACCGAAGCAATAATGATCACAAAAACCGGAATGCGGATCTCCGGTCGCACCAGATTGCGCACCAGTGATACCGTGACATTGGACAGGATAAGCGTCAATGTGGTGGCCAGTCCCAGCCCCAGTCCGTTGATCACTGTATTGGTGACGGCGAGCAGGGGACACAGGCCCAGCAATTGCACAAAGGCCACATTAGTGGTCCACATACCGTCGCGAAATATTTTGCTGTACTCGCTCATGGTTTTGTCTCTCCGATTGCCGTCGCAAACAGCTTATCACGATGTGTGGCAAAATAACCCAGTGTATTTCGCACCGCCTTGATCACCGCACGAGGTGTAATGGTGGCGCCGGTCATTTGATCAAACTCGCCGCCATCCCGTTTTACGCGCCATTTGTCTGTTACCGGGTTGCCCAGTGACTTGTTGTTAAATTGCAAGATCCAGTTGGAACGCTCCAGATCGACACCATCACCCAGTCCGGGTGTTTCACGGTGTTGTACCACACGTACGCCGGCCAGTGTACCGTCATAGCGGATCGCGACCAGTAATTTGATGCTGCCGCTGTATCCGTCCGGCGCAATGCTGTTGATAATCACCGCCACCGGTTTGCCCTGCCGGCGTGCGCGCCAGACTTTGACCGGTTCTTTGCTGTTATCCAGTTGTGGATCGATAATTTCAAGTACGTCATTAAACAGATCGTTATCATGGGTTTCCGGCGGAACCAGTTGATGCAGATTGCGCAATACGGTGGCGCGTTCATTGGCGGCGATTTGTTGTTTGGTATTGGCAAAGATCCAGGCCACCATGCCGCTGCCGCCAATGGCAAACAGGCCCAGCAGTACAGCGCTGATCAGCATGTTACGGGCAAGTGTATGCATGGCCGTTTACCCCTTGTGTCCGAATACGCGGGGTTGCGTATAGTAATCAATGGTAGGGACGGCCATGTTCATCAATAGTACGGAAAAGGCAACTGCGTCGGGATATCCGCCCCAATATCGAATGATATAAATCAGCACGCCGATACCGGCGCCATAGATCAGTCTGCCGCGGGTTGTTGTTGCCGCCGTGACCGGATCAGTGGCAATGAAAAAGGCGCCGAGCATGGTCGCACCGGAGAACAGATGAAACAGCGGTGAGGCGTGTGTAGCCGGTGCCGACAGGAAAGCAACCAGGGCAAACAATCCCAGGCCGCACAACATGGCAGCAGGAATGTGCCAGGTGATGATACGGCGCACGATCAACCACGCACCGCCGAACATAAACAGAATGTTGATCCATTCCCAGCCGTAACCGGCGATTTGGCCCATGAATTTGTATGACGCGTGTGCGGCCTGAACGGTCTGGTCCAACGCAATTTGGGTTTTTGTGTGATCCAGTGGTGTCGCCATGGTCAGTGCATCGTAACCGGTGCCGGTCGGCAAGGCTCCGGTAAAACTGTGACGCAAAACATCCAGCCAGCCAAGACTGTGCAATTCGGGCAGTTGCGGCACTGACCAGCGGGTCATCTCCTGGGGAAAGGCGATCAACAACATGGCATAACCCACCATGGCGGGGTTAAACGGATTTTGTCCCAGGCCACCGTAAAGGTGCTTGGCAAAGATCATGGCAAACACGATGCCGACAAAAGGTATCCACCATGGCGCCAGCGGCGGCAGGGTCAGGGCGAACAGAATGGCGGTCACCAGTGCACTGCCGTCATACAGGGCCGGTTTGATCGGACGCCGGCGCAAGCGCAATATCCAGGCTTCGGTCAGCAGAGCCGCCGCGATGGCGATTGACATATTGACGAGCAGTCCGGGTCCGAAAAACCAGACATGGGCGATGCAGCCGGGGATCAGCGCATAGACCACACTCAACATGACCCGGCTGACCGAATTGGCGGGGTGTTGATGAGGTGAACTGATAATCAGACTCATGCTTCACTTCCTTCGTCGCCTGTGGTGTCAGCCGGCGTCTGGTTTGCACGTCGCGCATCTGCCGCTTCGATCTGTTTTTGCTGCGCCGGTGTCAGGTTATCGGTATTTCTTGACTCGGTTTGCTGCTGGGCCTTTTTGGCCTGCACACGGGCCAATGCTTCATCAATGGCGGATTTTTTTGTTTCATCCTTGCCGGCATTGGCACGCTGGAGCAGTTCTTTTTTCTTGCGTTTGCGTTCCTCGTCTTCACGCTTTTTACGCTCCATACGCAGTTGGCGGAATTCGTGCCGATCACGGGCATGATCCGATTTGCGTTTGTCACGTTCCTGCTGCCAAATCTCGGTCTTGGCGAAGCGATAGTATTGTACCAGCGGGATATGGCTGGGACAGACCCAGGCGCAACAGCCGCATTCGATACAGTCGAACAGGTTATAGTCCTGCACCTTGTCAAAGTCCCTGGCCCTCGACCACCAGTAGAGTTGTTGCGGCAGCAGTTGCGCCGGACAGACCCGTGCGCACTCACCGCAACGGATGCAGGGCATTTCGGGGTGTGTATCACCCGCTTCGCCGGGACCCAGTGCCAATAAACAGTTGCTGGTTTTGATCACCGGTGTTTGCAGGTCGCTGATCTGCAGACCCATCATCGGTCCGCCCATCAACAGGCGTGACAATTTGTCGCGCTGTAAACCACAGTGGTCTAACAAAAACGCCATCGGCGTGCCGAACTGGGTGATCAGGTTTTGCGGTGTCTTGATGGCGCCGCCGGTAATGGTCACATAACGGCTGATCAACGGTATGCCGCGCAACACCGCATCGGCAACGGCAAATGCTGTGCCCACATTGTGGCAGACCACGCCGATATCAATGGGTAGTTTGTGGGAGGGGACCTCTTTATTGGTTAATACCTTGATCAACTGTTTCTCACCACCGGTGGGATATCGGGTCGGGATGGCAATGATGGAAATATGTTTTTGTTCTTCCTTGCTCAACGCCGCTTGCATGGCCGCGATGGCCGCTGAATTGTGGTCTTCAATACCGATGATGCAATGTCTTGCCTGTACCGCATGACGCATGATGTGCAGACCATCCAGAATATCCCGCGCCCGTTCTTGCATCAGCATGGCATCGCAGGTGATATAAGGTTCACATTCGGCGCCATTCAGAATCAGGGTTTCCACCAGTTTGTCCTGACCCGGGTTAAGTTTCAGGAAAGCAGGAAAACCGGCGCCGCCCAGTCCGACAATCCCTGCATCGCGAATAATTTGCCGCAGCTCATTGGGGGACAGCAAATGATATTGGCTGTGTGCCGACAGGTTGGGGCGCCACTCATCCTTGCCGTCAGTTTCAATGACAATACAGGGTGCGGTCATGCCGGATGGATGGGGCACCGTATGTTCAACAATCTCCACAACAGTGCCGGAGGTCGGCGCATGAACCGGGGCAGTGACATGACTGTCACTGTCGGCCAGTAACTGACCTTTCAATACATGGTCACCGATTCTGATCACCGGTTCCGCCGCCGCGCCGATATGTTGTTTCAACGGGACATACAGGCGGGGCGGGATCGGCGCCGCGGTGACCGGTGACAACATGGAGTCAGCCTTGCAGCCGGGCAAGCGCAAACCGCCATGAAACTGTCCCAATTTCATCGGCATCATGGTGTTGTCTCCGCTTCTTTATCCGGCAGCGGCCATTTCCACTCATTGATGCCCGGTTCCAGCGGTACGATGGCGATACAGTCCACCGGACAGGGCGGAATACAGAGGTTGCAACCGGTACATTCATTTTTTATTACCGTGTGCATTTGTTTGGCGGCGCCGAGAATGGCATCGACCGGGCAGGCCTGAATACACAGGGTGCAGCCGATACACACCTGCTCATCGATCACCACCACGGTGGGCAGTTCCTTTTCCACACCGTGATCCGCGTTTAACGGTTTTGGATCGACGCCCAGCAGATCAGCCAGTTGCAGGATCACCGTCTCACCACCCGGCGGGCACTGATTAATATCTGCCTCACCACCGGCGATGGCTTCGGCATAGGGGCGACAACCGGCATAGGTACATTGACCGCATTGGGTTTGCGGCAGGATGGCATCGATTTGATCCACCACCGGATCACCTTCCACCTTGAAGCGAATGGCGGCATAACCCAGCAACAGACCGAATACGATGGATAACAGGGCCAGAACGACGATGGCTGTCAGCATGTTATCCCTTTACCAGTCCGGCAAAACCCATAAAGGCCATGGACATCAAACCGGCGGTCACCAGAGCGATGGACGGTCCCTTGAACGGCTCGGGTACATCGGCCACCGTGATCCGTTCGCGCATGGCGGCAAACAGGATCAAGACCAGTGAAAAGCCGATAGAGGCGCCGAACCCGTACAGGGCCGATTCGATAAAGCCGTGTTTGGTCTGGACATTGAGCAGGGCCACACCCAGTACCGCGCAGTTGGTGGTGATCAGCGGCAGGAAGATCCCCAGTACCTGATAGAGCAGCGGACTGGTTTTGTGGACAATCATCTCGGTCAATTGCACCACGGCGGCAATCACCAGGATAAAGGTGATGGTCCGCAGGTACTCCAGACCAAACGGCGCCAGCAGGTATTCATTGGCCAGATAACTGCAAATGGATGACAGGGTCAGAACAAAGGTAGTGGCCAGGGCCATGCCGGTGGCGGTTTCCAGTTTGCGTGATACGCCAAGGAAGGGACACAGGCCGAGGAACTTCACCAGCACGAAGTTGTTCACCAGAATGGTGCTGACGAGTATGAGAAGGTAATCGGTCATATATTCAATTGCTGTTTACAGGGATAATCCGTCAACTGCCGCAGTTGGGTATATAAGTAGTATATATTAGTAACATGATTCAACACGGTGATAAACCGTGTAAAACTGTTGTTATCACTTTGTTTGATCATGATCAGTCACCTGGTGCGGTACCGGTACACCAGATGACGGATTGATTTACTTGACGCGCATTCCCGGCTGCGCCCCCGCATCGGGGTGCAGCACAAACAACTCCTTGCCGCCCGGACCGGCCGCCAGCACCATCCCTTCCGAGACGCCAAAGCGCATTTTTCTGGGCGCCAGATTGGCGACCATCACGGTGAGTTTGCCTTCCAGATCTTCCGGGGCATAGGCGGACTTGATACCGGCGAACACATTGCGGGTTTCACCACCGATATCCAGGGTCAGTTGCAGCAATTTATCGGCGCCTTCCACATGCTCTGCCTTGACGATTTTGGCAATGCGCAGGTCCAGTTTGGCGAAGTCTTCATATTCAATCTGGTCGGCGATGGGTTCCATGGCACTTCCTTTCTTTTGCTGTTTGGTATGTTTGCTGACCGGTGTCAGGTTCTGTTGTGAGGCCGCGATAATGGCATCGATCTTGTCCTGCTCGACACGGGTCATCAGTGGTTTGAACGGGTTGATCTTGTGATTCAACAGGGGCCGGCTCACCGCATCCCATTGCAGCGGGGCAATGTTCAAAAATGCCTCTGAGTCCGCCGCCATTTTGGGCAGCACCGGCTTAAGGTAACAGATCAACTGGCGGAACAGATTGAGACCGGTGGTACAGATCACATGCAGTTCACGATCACGGCCTTCCTCTTTGGCGATGACCCAGGGTTGCTTGGTATCAATATATTGGTTAATCCGATCCGCCATGGCGGTAATGGCCCGCATGGCCATGCCGAATTCGCGCTGCTCATACTGATCCCGGACAAAATGGCTGTCGGTATTGTTACTGATGAACAGGTCTTCTTCACCGCTGAAACTGTCCAGCGTATCCGCCAGC
This sequence comes from Gammaproteobacteria bacterium, assembly GCA_029880855.1. Classification (GTDB taxonomy): domain Bacteria; phylum Pseudomonadota; class Gammaproteobacteria; order UBA6429; family Thiohalophilaceae; genus JAOUNS01. The sequence goes on along the minus strand of JAOUNS010000002.1, from coordinate 205,534 downwards.
ATGCCGTCGAAACGCTTGCTGATAAACCCGGCGCAACGACTGGCGATGTTCACCACCTTGCCGACCAGATCCGCATTGACCCGGGCCATAAAGTCATCCATGTTCAGATCCAGATCATCAATACCATTGCCCAGTTTGGCGGCGAAGTAATAACGCAGGTATTCGGGATTGAGATGGTCCAGGTAGGTGCGGGCCTGGATAAAGGTGCCCCGCGATTTGGACATCTTCATGCCGTTAACTGTCAAAAAGCCATGACAAAAGACCGCGCTCGGTTTGCGAAAACCGGCGCCGGTGAGCATGGCGGGCCAGAACAGGGTATGGAAATAAGCGATGTCCTTGCCGATGAAATGGTAGACCTCGGCATCGCTGTCGTTCTTCCAATAGGTATCGAAGTCCAGTCCCGGTGTCTTGTCGCACAGGTGCTTGAAGCTCGCCATGTATCCGATCGGGGCATCCAGCCAGACGTAAAAATATTTGTTGGGGGCATCGGGGATCTCAAACCCAAAGTAGGGTGCATCGCGGGAGATGTCCCAGTCCTGCAGGCCGGCCTCAAACCATTCATTGAGTTTCTTGCGAATGGCCGGTTGCATGTGCTCTTCATTGATCCAGTCGCGCAACATGGTTTCGAAGGCGGCCAGATCAAAGAAATAGTGCTCCGACTCTTTTTCCACCGGGGTGGCGCCCGAGATGGCCGAGACCGGGTTAATCAAATCGGTTGGTGAGTAGGTGGCGCCGCAGACTTCACAGTTGTCACCATATTGGTCTTCGGCACCGCACTTTGGATTGGGGCAGGTTCCCTTGATAAAGCGATCCGGCAGAAACATCTCTTTTTCCGGATCATAGGCCTGCCGGATGGTGCGGGTCTTGATGTAACCGCCGTCGCGCAGGCGGGTGTAGATCACGCTTGCCAGCTCCCGGTTTTCATCGGAGTGGGTGCTGTGGAAGTGATCGAACTTGATTAAAAAATCAGCAAAATCGGCGCGATGCTCGGTACCCACCTTGTTAATCAGCGCTTCCGGTGTAATACCTTCGTTTTGTGCCCGCAGCATGATGGGCGTACCGTGTGCATCATCGGCGCAAACATAGGTACAGGTGTGCCCTTGCATCTTTTGAAAGCGCACCCATATATCGGTCTGGATATACTCCACCAGGTGTCCCAGGTGTATGGAACCGTTGGCGTAGGGCAGGGCGCTGGTAACGAGAATTTGTCGTTTTGACGTGGCCATTTGCGATTCAGTTTTGTGCTTGCTAAAAGGCGCAAACCTTAGCAGGTCTTGGCTTTTGTCGCTACATCTGCAATAAGTTGGCTGATCAATTGGAGCACAATCGGTACAATATGCCCCCCGGTTCAGGGCTGGTTTGATTTATATTAGTCTTTCATCATATACTTGACCCCTTTACTCAGATATTTAACCATGAATTCCGTAGGAGATTGATATGGCGAGCGTTACCCCACAGCAGGTTCAGGACAAGATCAAGGAATACATCGATCCCTACCTGGAACAGGATTTGGTGACTGCCAAGGCAGTGAAAGATGTGAAGGTTGATGGTGGCAAGGTCACGGTTGATGTCGTGCTGGGCTATCCGGCAGAGGGTTTCAAAGCCGAAATGGCCGCCAAACTGAAAGAATGCATCGAAAGCCTGGCTGATGTCTCCGACGCAGCCATTAGCATTTCCCACAAAATCGACAGCCATGCCGTCCAGAAAGGGGTCAACATGATCCCCGGCGTGAAAAACATTATCGCCGTTGCCTCCGGCAAGGGTGGCGTGGGTAAATCCACCACCGCCGTGAATCTGGCCCTGGCCCTGTCCGCCGAAGGCGCCACCGTCGGTATTCTGGATGCCGACATCTATGGTCCGAGTCAGCCGCGCATGTTGGGTACCAGCGGCCAACCGGAATCCGATGGCAGCAGCCTGCAGCCCATGAACTCTTATAACATCCAGTCCATGTCCATTGGCTACCTTATCGATGAAGAGACCCCCATGATTTGGCGCGGTCCCATGGTCACCCAGGCCCTGGAACAGTTGCTGAACGACACCAGGTGGAAAGATGTGGATTACCTGATTGTTGACCTGCCGCCGGGTACCGGTGACACCCAGTTGACCCTGGCGCAGAAGGTGCCGGTTACCGGTGCGGTCATCGTCACCACGCCGCAGGATATTGCCCTGCTGGATGCCCGCAAGGGCCTGAAGATGTTCGAAAAGGTGGAAGTACCGGTGTTGGGTATTGTGGAAAACATGAGTATCCATATCTGCTCCCAGTGCGGACACGAAGAACACATCTTCGGCGCCGGTGGCGGCGCCAGCATGGCTGAACAATATGATGTCACCTTGTTGGGTGCATTGCCCCTCGACATGGCCATCCGCAAAGACGTAGATGAAGGCAAGCCCACTGTTGTGGCTGATCCGGAAGGACGTGTGGCGCAGATCTATCGTGATATCGCCCGGCGGGTGGCAGCGAAACTGGCCTTGCAGAAGAAGGATTTTTCGGCGTCATTCCCCAAAATTGTTATTCAGAACAATTAATTTAAGTTCTAACATAATGCAAAGTACAGAAAGGCGCAGAGAACACGGAGATTTTACTGTTCTCTGCGCTTTTTATTTGACTGAATATTAAGCAGTTTTGGATGAGTAGCGTGACTCAGTGCTTGTTTGGCAGGGAAAAAATTAGTACCTTTGCGTTCTCCGCGCCTTTGCGTGCTTTGCGTTATTTTACAGGCATTGAAAAATGAGCATTAAATCCGACAAGTGGATCCGCCGCATGGTGGAACAGCAGCAGATGATCGATCCGTTTGAACCGGGTCAGGTACGTCAAACAGAGAAAGGCAAGATCGTCTCTTACGGTACGTCCAGTTACGGCTATGATGTGCGCTGTGCCGATGAGTTCAAGATTTTCACCAATATCAATTCAGCCATTGTCGATCCGAAAGAATTTTCCGAAAACAGCTTTGTCGATTTTAAGGGTGATGTTTGTATCATTCCTCCCAACTCTTTCGCGCTGGCCCGTACGGTGGAGTATTTTCGTATCCCGCGCAGTGTGTTGACGGTTTGTCTGGGCAAATCCACCTATGCACGTTGCGGCATCATCGTGAATGTCACCCCGCTGGAACCGGAATGGGAAGGGCATGTCACGCTGGAGTTTTCCAACACCACACCGTTACCGGCGCGTATATACGCCAATGAAGGTATAGCGCAGATGCTGTTCTTTGAGTCAGATGAGGTGTGTGAAACATCCTATAAGGATCGCGGCGGCAAGTATCAGGGGCAACAGGGCGTCACCTTGCCAAAGACCTGAGCAGTTCAGGCCTTGCGTTTGTATTTACTGTATAAGCTCGCGAGTTCGGTGACAGGAATCGGTTTGGCGATGCCATAGCCCTGCACATAGTCCACCCCCATGGCCTGTAGTTTTGCCCGGGTTTTATCGTTTTCCACAAATTCCGCCACGGTGTCCAGTTTGAGCTGGTGACCGATATGGATCATGGATTCAACCATGACGGCATTGATGGGATCAGTGTCCATATCCCGCACGAAGCCGCCATCGATCTTGATAATATCCACCGGCAGATTTTTTAAATAGGCAAATGAACTGAATCCGCTGCCAAAATCATCCAGTGCAATGCGGCAGCCCAGACCTTTCAGGGTGGTGATAAAGCGCAGGGCTGAACCCAGATTGGCGACCATGGCGGTTTCGGTCACCTCCAGAGTGATTCGTTTGGGGTCGACACCTGAACGATTGATCTCATCAATGATCATATTCATGGCATTGGCATCACCGATGGTGTGCCCTGACAGATTGACGGTAAAGTCTACTTCAAGCAGAACCGATTGACTAAAGAAAGCGAGACTGTGTTTGATCACCCACTTGTCTATCGCGGAGATCAGGTTATAGCGTTCCGCCGCAGGCAGGAAAGCCAACGGCGGGATAGTATCGCCGTTTTCGTCCAGCATGCGTACCAGTACTTCATAAAACGATTTTCTTTTCTCGCCAATCGCGAGGATTTGCTGGCAGTACAAGACAAATCGTTCTTCATCCAGTGCGGTATGGATGCGGTGAATCCAGTTCATTTCAGTGGTGCGCTTGGTAGAGATGCTGTCATCCGGGCTGAAGGTATGGATTCGGTTCCGGCCATGCTCTTTGGCGATATAGCAGGCGGTATCAGCAGAACTTAATACATCACTGGTGGTCATGCCTTTGTGTTGCAAGGGGACCAACCCTATGCTTAATCCCACCTTGAAAACTTTACCATCCCAGGAAAAACGGTAAGACTCGACCGTGCTGAGGAGTTTATTGGCAATATTTTCCGCAGTATCAAGCGGACAACCGGTTAACAGCAAGCCGAATTCATCACCGCCGAGACGGGCCAGTGTATCGCTCTCACGTAATTGGGCCAACAGGATGGTGGAGAGTTGTTTTAACAGTTCATCGCCGGCAATGTGACCGCAGGTATCATTGACGATTTTGAACTGATCCAGATCCATGTAACACAAGACGTGTTGTTTGCCTTCATACTCCACCAGTTGCAGGGCCTGATCGATACGGTTTTCAAACTCACGTCGATTGATAAGTTTGGTGAGTGAATCATGACTGGCCTGATAGGCCATCTGGCGGGTCATATCACGTATTTTGGTAATATCCCAGAAATAGATTCGCAACAGTTCCTGTTCGGGATCATAACTGATCTTTTGTTCGTAGATGGCGCCGTCTATTTCAATATCCCGCACCAGATCCTGTTTGCGGTTATTCAACTGCACGATGAGTTCAGTGATGCCCTGTAACAGAACGTGTTTGCTGCCTTTGGATTCCAGTTCCGGGAACAGTCCCTTGGCTGCCGGATTCAGATATGTGACCCGACCTTCCTTGCTTAATTCAATGATGGGGATCGGGCTGTGTTCCGGGAAAGAGGCCAGTCGTTTCAATTCTCGTTCCGAGTTGAGGCGATCAGTAATATCACGCAAGGCCACGGCGATAGACACATTTTCAAGATCCGGTACCGGACTGAGACTGATTTCGACGGGAATTTTTTCACCGTGTTTGTTCAGGCAAAACAGCTCAAAGGTGTTGGCCTTGGGGCGCGCCTCCGGATTCTGCATGTAGCCTTCACGGAGTCTGATATGTTTTGTATGCAGTTCGGCAGGAATGAGCATTTCAACTTTTTTGCCGATAATATCTTCCTGCTTGTAGCCAAAGCGCTGGTAAAAGACACGGTTGCCCATGGTGATGATACCTTGCGTGTCTATAATCAACAGGGGATCGGGGGTGGCGCCGATCAGTGCGCGCAGTCTGGCCTCATTTTGCCGCAGTGCGGTTTCGGCATTGCGGATATGGGTTAAATCGCGCATACCCTGAATAATGGCCATGGGATTGCCGCGAGCGTTATGAATAACGTTGATGCTGATCTCAATTGGATGTCCGGTGATGTTGGCCGGGTCATCCTCCTCCATGGTGATAATGGTATCTTTGCGCTCCGCCCTGGCCTGACACAGTTTACAGTCGTGTTCGTGTTGTATGGACGGGTGCAGAAATTTACTCACCTTTTCACCGATGGCTTCTGCAGCGGATTTGCCGATGATGTCATAGTAGGCTTTGTTGGCGCGGATCAGACAATCATCCAGACCCACCATACAAAACGGTTCATCCAGAAAATCCAGCGCATGGTTCCACTCTGCTTCCGTCCTGGCCAAGGCCAGACTCTCCTGGACGCGATGCTGCAATCGCTTGATATAGGCCAGCAGCGGCGGTGAAAATGCCATACTGATTAATATCATCAGCCACCAGTAATGGGACATGTAACCCCAGATAGTGGTCGGTTGGTAATCAGCAAACGGCCCTATCCGTAATTCATGCATCAGGTTGCGCACCGGGTAATAATCCAGTGGCACAGTCCAGCCGGTGCTTTGCAAGGCCACAGCCGGCTTGCTGCGCGGCGTGATGTTGAGCAGGGCAACGGTCACACGTTTCGCCAGTTGCTCCGGGGTATGCGCCAGTTTGACGAACGGCCACTCCGGGTAAAGCGGGGTGCTGTGTGCAAAGGGAAAACCGGGGTTTTCTTGCGGGTTCAGTATCTTGAAGTCACTGAGCTTGATAATGCCTTCCCGCGCCAGTCTTTCCAGGGTATCGGTGCGTACGGTACCGGCCTGGACAGTGCGATCCCTGACCGCATAGACGACTTTATCCTGGGGAAAACCGCTGAAGCTCAGTGAGGTGAAATCCTTGAAGGGGTCGATCCCCCGTTGTTTGAGTTCCAGCCAGGCCATCTGGAAGCCGCCGAAGGCGGATTCCTTGACCGCCATGAAGGATTTACCGCGCAGATCATAGAGATTATTGATACTGCTGTTATCAGCCCGGGTAAAGATGACGGCGCCGAATCGGGTCGAGGGAATGCCATCACGCAGTTTGATGAGCGTGGCAACCCGTGATGCGCCATAACGGGCTTCCAGTTCAACATAGTTACCCGGATTGGTGGCAATGAAGTCAATCTGATTGGTGCTGACCGCGTTGTGTGTTTCATGCAGCTTTAACAGGACCATTTTGAACTCGTGGTCCGGAATAGCTTGGTTCAGGTAGTCGATGGTTGGCTGCCACATGGCCTTGGCAACCGTGTATCCCCAAATGGACTGGATGCCGACGCGTACCACTGTTTTTGCCTGGGCCGGCATTGACTGCGAAAACAGCAGCCACGCCAGAATGAACAGGCTCCACCATGATTTGCGCCGGGTAAACCCGGTTATATGGGGGAAAAGCAGCATGGGAATGTACGGCGCACTTCCTGGTTATTAATACTTATTCTATTAACGGTATAAAGCGCAGTTTCTAAAGTCGGTTGTTGATAAATCTGACATGCTTTGTCTGATTAGTCATCATCATCAGCACTGTTTGTCAGCTTTATTTTTTTACCGTTATATTGCCTTAGGATTAGTGTAACTTTGTCCCCGTCATGTTCCACCTTGCTGATTTTGACCGGCAGGTAGTTCAGATCGGGTGCAATCCAGAAAATGAAGCGGTAAGGTTGTCCCTCGGCTTGCTCATCCAGCCGGATGGTCTTTACTTCCCCCTGTTTGGAGGTAAAGGTTTCCGTTCCCGCCACCCGCAGTGAATGGGTGCGAATGCGTTTGTGATCGACAACGGTGATGGAAAAGGATTTATTTCCCGCAAGCAGTTCCCTGCCGACGGCCAGTTGATAGCTGAGCAGGTCATGGGCGCCTGCCGGAAATTGGTTCAGCCCGGGCAGTGCGGAGTGGACAAGGCGCAGGTTTTGCCAGTCAAAATCAATTTCAATATTTTTTTTCTTGCTGCTGCCGGTTTGTGCATAAATGTAGTTTAACGGGCGTAATTCCGCACCATTGATATCTATGGTGCTTTGCTCTGTGACAACATCACTGACAAATATGCCAACCAGTCCGGACGCCCTGGTCCGGGAGGTGAAGATAAATCGGGTGTCTGATTGTTTGACCAACTGACGTTCGCTTACCCCCAGCGTCATACCGTTGCGCTTTACATCATAATGCGCGGTATATCCTTGCAGACCGGAAGCGGCATGGGTCATAGGCAGGTAACAAATCAGCAGCAGTGATAATAATCGACGATACATGCTGCTAAGTGTATCAGTTTGATTTCGGTTAGCCAGAATTATTCATGGCGAAGTAACGCACTTTGTCCTGTGTCGAGATGGGTTGTTGATCAAGCGTCACCTGATTATCGATCAACGCCAGACGCTGTTCGGCAAACCATTGTACCGCCTGGGGATAGATTTGATGTTCAACACGGTGCACAAGCTCGGCCAGATCAGCGGCCTGATTAATGCCTGCCGTCTCAATCACACCCTGGATGATGATGGGACCACTATCCAGTTCAGGCGTGACGAAGTGGACGGTTGCGCCGTGTTGGGTATCACCGGCCTCAATGACGCGTTGATGGGTGTTGAGTCCCTTGTGCCTGGGCAGCAGGGAAGGGTGAATATTGAGCAGCCTGCCGGTGTAGTGTTCGACAAAGTCGTGACTGAGGATGCGCATAAAACCGGCCAACAGAATGAGATCGGGCCGATAGCTGTCGATGAGTTGAATGAGTGCCCGGTCGTAGGCCTCCCGATCCGGGTGGCCCGGGTATTCAAGCACTTCTACCGGAATGGCGGCCTGCCGCGCCCGCTCCAGCCCATAGGCCGCAGGGCGGTTGCTGACGACGGCAACAATGGAGGCAGGGATAGTTCCTGCTTTAACGGCATCGATAACAGCCTGCAGATTGCTGCCATTACCCGAGATCAGAACGACGATACGGCACTGATTGCCGTCTGTATCCACCATGTTATCGGATCAGAACCTGTTCAGGGCCGGTTGCGGTTTCAATTTTACCGATAGTCCACACATCCAGCTGATGCTGTTGCAACAGTTGCACGGCCTGTTCGGCATCTTCGGCGGCTGCCACCGCCACCATGCCTATCCCGCAGTTAAAGGTACGGTACATCTCCTGTTGCGCGACGTTGCCTTGTTGTTGCAGCCAATCGAAAACAGCAGGCATGGTCCAACTGTCTTTATCGATCACCGCGGCGCAATTGTCCGGCAGAACCCGTGGCAGGTTTTCCAGCAGGCCGCCACCGGTGATGTGAGCCAGGGCATGTATCTCCACCTGGGGCAGCACGTCCAGCAAGGGTTTGACATAGATACGAGTAGGCGCCAGCAGGCGCTCCCCCAGAGTGGCGCCATCAAAGGGCTGGTTCAGATCGGCCTTGCTGACCTCGATAATTTTGCGAATAAGTGAATACCCGTTGGAGTGAGGGCCGCTGGAACCCAGTCCCAGCAGAACGTCGCCCGGACGGACGGTTTCCCCGGTAAGGATACGGCTTTTTTCCACCACCCCGACGCAAAAACCGGCCATGTCGTAGTCGCCAAGCTGGTACATGCCGGGCATTTCCGCCGTTTCACCGCCAACCAGTGCCGCACCGGCCTGCAGGCAGCCATCGGCTATACCCTTGACCACATCGGCAGCGGTATCCACATCCAGTTTACCGGTGGCGTAGTAATCCAGGAAAAACAACGGTTCAGCCCCCTGTACAATCAGGTCATTGACGCACATGGCAACCAGATCGATACCGACTGTGTCGTGCTTGCCCAGTTCAATGGCCAGTTTGAGTTTGGTGCCCACCCCGTCAGTACCGGCAACCAGTACCGGCTCTTTATAGCGATCCAGCGGCAGCCTGAACAGGGCGCCAAAACCACCCAGCTGGTCCATCACTTCAGGACGACGGGTTCGGGCGGCATGGGGTTTGATTCGTTCCACCAGCGCATTACCGGCATCGATATCGACACCGGCGTCACGGTAACTGAGTGATTGGGTTGAGGAATTGTCTGAGGATTGGCCTTTCTGTGACACAAATGACTCCACGAACTTGAAAGATGAACACACTGACTCGACATCAATCAGTGCATACTATAATGTGTTGGATGAAAATTCCGCGCTCCTGAGCACGGCGCTAGTGTACCAATTCACAGGATGGCGGGGAATGAAAAACGCTAAATTAGAGAAAATTAATATAACAACAAAATGATAGGACGACACGAATTCATGCTGCCATTGTCCCGCTTCAGCCTCCCCGTTTTGCTCTTGCTGGTTTGTCTCAGCGGTCAGGCCTCGGCCGAAGTCATCAAGGACCTCTATGAGGTGCAAATTCCGGTCAAGAGCCAGTCCCGGGAGGAGCGGTTTGATGCTCTTTACGAGGCATTGATCCAGGTATTGATTAAAGTATCCGGCAGTACGGCCATGTTGGCCAACGCCGACCCCTCAACCCAGCTCATCCTGCAAAAACCCAACAACTATATCCAGCAATTTCGCTACCGATCTGTCCAGACAAACTCGCCGGGCAGAAACAGCGCGCCGCGAACCGAGCTGGTGCTATGGATCCGATTTGATGAGAAGGCGATCAATACCGTGCTGCGGGAACGTGGTCAGCAGGTTTGGGGACGGACCCGTCCTACCGCGCTGGTTTGGTTGATTGTGGCCGAAAATGGTGACCGGGTGTTGATGAGCAATCAGGACAAACACCCATCCGTCCTCAATCTCGAAAACTATGCCCGTCAGCGTGGTCTGCCGTTGCAGTTTCCCTATCTGGATCTGACAGATCGGGGTCAGGTGAGCATCAGTGATATCTGGGGCAATTTCGAGGGGCCGATTTTACAGGCATCGAATCGTTACCGGCCGGAGGCGGTACTGGTAGGCCGCCTGTTCAGGAAAGAAGACAATACATGGAGTGCACGCTGGAGCATCTATCAGGACGGCCGGCGCGAGGATCTGGATGTGGATGGTGAGGCACAGCTTGAATCCACGATCCAGCCGGTCATCTCCCAAACCACAGAAACCCTGGCCAAACGCTTCGCCGTGGTGACCAATACCAGCGAGGAGGTCAGCAGTGATGTGCTGATTGAAGTATCAGGCATCAAGAGTCTTGTCGAATTCAACAAGGTGGTGAAATATCTTGCTTCGTTGACCGTCGTCAGCAAGGTCGAACCCTATGTTGTCAACGGCAGCACCGCCACTTTCAGATTGACCACCCAAAGCGGTCGACTGGACGTGGCGCAGGCGATTGACCTGGGCAGGGTGTTGACAGCACAAAACCAGATTCAGGTTCTTGCAGATGGCAAAGTGGTGAAACCGGATCTTGTCTATCAGTTAAAACAGTGAAAGCGCGCGACATTCCCAACATTATCAGCTTTATTCGTATATTGCTGGTTGCCCCCACGGCATATATGCTGGCCACTGAAGAGTACGCCCTGGCATTTTTCATGTTTGGTGTGGCAGGTGCAACCGATGCGGCGGACGGCATACTGGCGCGGCGTTTTAACTGGCAAAGTAAATTGGGCGCATTGCTTGACCCAATCGGCGACAAGCTGCTGCTGGTCAGCAGTTTTCTGATCCTGGGGTGGTTGGGGCATTTGCCGTCGGCACTGGTTATGCTGGTCATTGCCCGTGATCTGATCATTGTACTGGGCGCTGCCAGTTACCATTTGTTCATCGCCAAAGTGGAAATCGAGACGGTTTATATCAGTCGGGTAAATACCGCGTTCCAGATGTTGCTGGTAGTACTGGTGATTTTCGAATTATCCAACCTGCCGTTGTCACAATTGATCCATCATGTGTTGCTGGATCTGCTGATAGTGGCGGTTTATATCTCAACAATATTAAGTGGCGCAGTCTATGTTCGTGAATGGAGCAAGCGCGCCATGGCTGCCAACAAGAGTGAGGGACAACATGACTGAATCGAATAAATGGATGTATATTTTTCTTACACTGCTGGTCGGGTTTCTGATCTACAGTTTATCGCCGATTCTGACCCCCTTCCTGGTTGCCGCCGTGTTTTCCTATATCGGTGATCCGCTGGTGGATCGCCTTGAAACGCGCATGCCGCGTACCGCCGCCGTGGCGGTTGTGTTCAGTGTGTTGTCGCTGGTTGTGCTGCTGGTACTGTTGATATTCGTACCCTTGATCGAAAAGCAGATTTCGATATTTGTCCACAAACTGCCTTTATATCTCGATCAAATCCAGCACAAATTTCTGCCAATGCTTAACCAGAAGCTGGGGCTGCCGGAACAATCCATCAGCTTTGATGTGCTGAAGAAATCCATCCAGGATTACTGGAGTTCGGCCGGTGGACTGGCGAAAGGCATGATCGCCTCGGTATCCCGCTCCGGTTTGGTGCTGGCTGAGCTGATGGCCAACCTGTTGTTGATTCCGGTTGTCACTTTCTACCTGTTACGGGATTGGGATCATCTGGTGGCCCGTATAAATGAACTCATTCCACGCCGTTCACAGCCCATCGTCGCAAAACTGGCCCGCGAATCAGACAGCGTACTGGGTGCCTTCCTGCGCGGGCAATTGTTGGTCATGCTGGGCCTGACCTTTATCTATTCTATCGGTCTGACCATTCTCGGCCTGGATCTGGGTATCCTGATCGGCGTGCTGTCCGGGGTGATCAGTTTTGTACCTTACCTGGGTTTTATCGTCGGTATCGTGCTGGCCGGTCTGGCGGCAATCATGCAGTACCAGGAATTTGTCTACATCGCTTATGTCGCAATCGTTTTTGGTGTCGGTCAGGCGATTGAAGGGATGATCCTGACACCGTTGCTGGTCGGTGATCGCATCGGCCTGCATCCGGTTGCTGTGATCTTTGCCGTATTGGCGGGCGGGCAGTTATTTGGTTTTGTGGGTGTCCTGCTGGCTTTGCCTGTTGCAGCGGTCATCGCGGTTATCCTGCGCTATCTGCATGAACGTTATATCAGCAGCGGTCTGTATACCAACGCATAGAGACAACATGGCATCATTACAGCAATTACCACTTGCCCTGCAATTGCGCGACAGCGCGCTGCTGGAAAATTTCATTATCGGCGGCAATGAAAACCTGTTGTATAACCTGTGCAATGGCAGTGAACAATATATCTACCTCTGGGGTGAACAGGCCTGCGGCAAGAGTCACCTGCTGCAGGCACTGTGTCATCGCGCCGGCATACACGGACTGACATCCGCCTATCTGCCATTGGGGCATGCCGAGCTGAATGAACCGGATATCCTTGATGGTCTGGAAAGTCTTGATTTGATCTGTCTGGATGAGCTGGAACACATTGCCGGGGATCCGGACTGGGAAGTTGCCCTGTTTCATCTCATCAATCGTCTGCGCGATGCCGGCAAGCGACTGGTTATCGCCGCACGTCATGCCCCGGGCAAGTTGGGGATAGGTTTGCCCGATCTGGAATCCCGCTTAAACTGGGGCGTGATCTACCAGCTTGCCACGCTGGGTGATGCAGACAAGCTGATATTCCTGCAAGAACGCGCTGCGCAACGGGGACTGCAACTGGGTAATGATGTGGCGGAATTTCTTCTCAAGCGCTATCCGCGTGATATGGCCAGCCTGTTTGAATTACTGGATCGGCTCGACAAGGCCTCACTGGCAGCGCAAAGAAAACTCACCATTCCGTTTGTGCGTGAATTTCTCTGATTTTGAATCGCAAGGACCAAACGGGATTTTATGTCCGCACCCGGACGGACAGCCGGGTTCCTTTTCCTGCCCGGCCAAGAAAAGGAAACGAAAAGAAGGCCGCCCCATGATGCCGTCAAAGGGGAATGATCCCATCCCAAATGATCATATTAATTTCAGTATTCAAAGTTTTCACTTCGTCTCGAACTAACTAATATGATGATTCCAATCAGACTGGGAAAATTGCAAGTTGACAGTGAAGGGTGGGATATCAAGAGGCGTTTTTTCTCGCGTCAGCCCGCACAAACCAGACACAACCCGTCAACAACATCAGGCTCAGGGTGATCTCCGCTACCGCAAGCCAACGTTCAGCCGGATTGGACCAGGCCTCAACCACACCATGGGTGAAGTAGATCAAGACCAGGAATGCCGTCCAGGCATGGGTGTAGCGTTTCCGGTAGAGCAGGCCGCGCAAGGGGAACAACAGGGGACCGACGAAGAGCAGCAACACCAGACTGACGGGAACCCGGGTGGGAGGCGCAAGCAGGGTGATCCAGAGCAACAGCAGAATAAACAGACCGAAATAGCCGCTCAACACCAGCAGGCGGGATACTTGCAAGCCGCTCATGAGTTTGTGTCTGCCGCATGCAAGGCGACAGCCGTGGCGGCAAGACGTCGCCCCAATGCCTGACACAGGGCGATTTCCTCTTTGGTGAAGGGGGCGCTGCCATCCAGTGCCGCAAAATGGCTGGCGCCGTAGGGTGTACCGCCGGCCCGGGTTTCGTTCAGTTCCGGGTTGTTGTACGGCAGGCCCAGCAGCAACATCCCGTGGTGCAGCAGGGGCAGCATCATGGACAGCAGGGCGGTTTCCTGGCCGCCGTGCAGGCTGGAACTGGAGGTAAAACAGGCGGCCGGTTTACCGATCAGGGCCCCGCTGAGCCAGGCCGGAACAGTGCTGTCCAGAAAGTACTTCAGGGGCGCGGCCATATTGCCAAAATAGCCGGGGCTGCCCAGGGCCAGACCGGCGCACTCCTGCAGGTCGGCAAGCGTGACATAAGGTGGACCGGATTCCGGTATGGTATCGGCGGTCGCTTCACAGACCGCAGAGACGGGCGGTACGGTCCGTATACGCGCCTGACACCCGGCAACCGATTCAATCCCGCGACTGATATATTTGACCATTTCGGCCACGGCGCCGTCACGGCTGTAGTACAAAATGAGGATGTCCATTACGACTCCAGTATCTCAAGGACTTTTTCCGGCGGGCGACCGATAGCGGCCTTGTTATTTCTCACCACAATCGGACGTTCGATCAATATGGGATATTTCACCATCGCGGCAATAAGCTGTTCACGGCTGAGATCGTTATTATCAAGGCCCGCTTCTTTATACTCTTTTTCGTGTGTGCGCATTAACTGGCGCGGTTCCAGTCCCAACATATCGAGTATGCGCGTGAGAGTTGCGGTGTCAGGGGGAGTGTCAAGGTATTCAACCACATCCGGTGTAACCTGTTGCTCTTGCAACAATGCGAGAGTTTGCCGTGACTTTGAACATCGGGGATTATGATAGATTGTGACTTTCATCATTGCGCCTGTATTGCATAAAGGGAACTATTGTACAGATTGTTTTCTTGACAGCCTATAGGCCGGGTGATAGCTTGATTGCACAGGGTAATCCTTCAAATACCAATGGATATATGAACAATACATCCAAATCCGCTTTTATCCACATACTGACAAGTTGTTTGGCAGGCCTGTTGCTTGCGGCCTGTGCGGTACCGGCACCGGTGCAGGAGATGAGTAACGCACGCCAAAGCCTGCAAGCCGCCAAAGAAGTAAAGGCGGAATTACTCGCTCCCGGCCGGTATGCACGGGCCAGACAGTTACTCGATGACGCCGCAAAAAATCTGGAAAATGGCGACTATCATCAGGCCAAGGGATATGCACTGGAAGCGAAAATAGAAGCGAATCAGGCCCGCCAAACGGCTATAAATATGCAAAAAAAGTAGTGATTTTTTGTGTTGTCAACTTGCAGAGCAACAAAAAGCTTCTAAACTGAATATAAATTTACCCGATATTCGTCGTGATGGCCTTCCTTGACATACAGAAAGCATGAATGTTAGTTTGTGCGTGCAAGTCGGCAATCTTTCGATTTATTTAATACAACTACAGGATTTAAACGGAATTCACGTCAAGTGAATGAGGTAATACTAATGAGAATAATGAACAAAGTAAAATTCGCGACTCTGTTAATGACGGCTGCATTCATGTTCGGTTGTACCAGCACTACCCAGGAGCAAAAGGATACACCTGTTGAAAAACCGGTTGAACAAAAACAACCTGAAGAGCAGCCGGTTGTTGAGAATACCACCAAGCAATATCAGGTGGAACGCGGTGACAGCCTGTGGGGTATTTCAGGTCGTTCCGAAATCTATGCCAATCCCTATCAGTGGCCGTTGATTTACAAGGCGAACAGTGATCGCATCAAGGATGCGGATCTGATCTATCCGGGCCAGACGTTCGATATCAACGCTTCACCGTCTGAAGCGGAAGTCAGCGCCGCAGTTAATCATGCCAAGACCCGTGGTCGCTGGTCACTGGGTGTAGTCGAAGAATCAGATAAAGCCTATCTGCGCTAGTATCGAAACAGATTTTTTCACCGATACAATAAAAGGGCTCCGCAAGGAGCCCTTTTTGTTTGCGACGGAACACCATACAATAGTGTGGATAAGACGGAGCAGGTATATGCAAATCCCGCCGCTGAACCTCGATAAAATATATTACCTGCTGCAACAAAGCCGGTATTTTCTATACCTGTTAATCCGACAGTTTCGTCGCGATCACTGCCACCAGGCTACGGCGGCACTGACCTACACAACACTGCTGGCCATCGTGCCGCTGTTGGCGGTGGGTTTGGTCCTGTTTCACAAATTGCCGTTCTACACCAAAGTGCAGCACGAAGCGCAGTTGTTTATTCTGCAGGTATTTGCACCGGAAATCGGACAGGACATGGTGCAAGCCTTTTTCAGTTTTATTGAGAATGCCGGCAAACTGACCGGTATCAGCAGTATTGTCCTGCTGTTCACTGCCATGATGACCCTCAATACCATCGATCTGACCCTGAACCATATCTGGAAGGTAGAGCGGGGCCGTCGCACGGTCATTAATCTGTTGATCTACTTTGTCGTCGTGGTGACCGGCCCGTTGCTGGTTGGCACGAGCATTGTGATCACAGCCTACCTGATTTCCATCACCCATTTACCCGATGGCATACAGGATGGTTGGTTAACGTGGTTTCCATTGACCGCCACCTTCCTGGCCTTTACGGCGTTTTACCGTTGGGTGCCGAATACCCATGTCGCCTGGCGCTATGCAATCAGCAGCGGTCTGGTTGCTGCGGTCTTGTTTGAAATCGCCAAACGCGGTTTTGCCTTATATATAAGCCGCTTCCCCACCTATGAGACGATCTACGGCGCCATGGCGCTGGTCCCCTTGATGCTGGTCTGGATTTATCTCTCCTGGCTGGTGATTTTGATCGGGGCGGAGACGGGCCACTGTCTGGCGCTGATGCAGCGCGGTTTGGGCGACCTGCACGCCCAGCGTTCCCTGTTACTGCCGTTCAGGGTGCTGGGACTTGTCTATCTGGCCGGCCCCGATGGGTGTACACTGAACGACATTGCCGCCGGTGAACAGCTCAGCACGGTACGCATCCAGTCAGAACTTGAACGGTTGACGCGTGCCGAATTGATTATTCGCGGCGCAGATGGCGTCTATATCCTGGCCAATCAAGTCCATGTCCTGACATTGGCAGAAATCTTTGATCTGCTGGAGGAACGATTGCTGGGAATAAAAGATTAAAAATAAAGCAGATTTCACTGGTGCAGAGTCATGATCGGCCGGGTAAAATGCGCCCTTCAGCGGCTGAGAACGGCTTTTTCCCGGCGGCCGGCTTGCCCGGATGCAATGAACGGGGAATTTTTCAGGTAAATGAATTGTCGAAGCGACCATGAGTGCCAAATTGAAACACATCATCCTTAGCCTGTTGCTGCTCACGGCCTGTTCCCTGCAGGCGACCCCCATCGAATTTTCCGCCTACGATCTTAACGGCAAACTCCACAAACTGTCTGATTACCGGGGTAAATGGGTGGTCGTGAATTACTGGGCAACCTGGTGCCCTCCCTGTCTTGACGAAATCCCCGAACTGGTTGAATTTCATGAAAAGCATCGTGACAAGGATGCCGTTGTGTTGGGCATCAACCACGAAGATGTAAGCAAGGAGGAATTAAAATCCTTTGTCGAGCAGTATTTTATTTCCTATCCGGTGTTGAAAGCGAAACCCGGTGTATCGTCACCATTTGGCATGATCCATGGGCTGCCCACCACCTTTTTGATTGACCCGAACGGCGAGATGGTGGCCGGCAAAACCGGGGGCGTTACCCAACAGGATTTGGAAGAGGCGATTAATGAGTTTAAGAAATCCGTCGCCAAACAAAAAATATAACGGATAGTTGAGGTGACCTGATTATGAAACATCTGCGCATTTTATTCCTGTTCATATTGGTGACGGCGCTGCCGGTTTCCGCAGAACCACGCGACCCCTATAAACATTTTTTCAATGAGACCTGGGGTGATTTTCGTGAGGAATTGAACAACGCCCGTCAGCAGGGCAAACAGGGCATACTGATCTTTTTTGAAATGGATGAATGTCCGTTTTGTCACTACATGAAACACAATGTCCTGAACCAGCCTGAAGTGCAGGAATACTATCGGAAACATTTTTTGAACTTTGCGGTGGATATTGAAGGTGATATTGAGATTGTTAATCTGAAAGGCAAACAAACCAAACAGAAAGATTTCGCTTTCAAGGAATATCGCGTTCGGGCTACGCCGGTCATCATGTTGTTTGATTTGGACGGCAAGCCGGTGCACAAGCATATCGGCAAGACGGCAGGGGTGGATGAATTCATGTTGATTGGGGACTTTGTTGTCAATGGACATTACAAGAAGATGAAATTCACCCGTTACAAAAGAGAACACGGCCAAAAGAAATAGGAACGATTCATGAGCGGGTTGCTGCGGGCCGTTACCGGCATTGCTGTTATCAAGTTGTTTGTGCTGCCTGCCGCTGCACTACAGGCCGGGGAAACCGCTGACAAGTTACCTGAGCCGCTGACCCTGGAATATGCGCTCAAACTGGCTGATGAGCAGACGCCTGAATTACAGCGCTATCAGTCCGACATCGATAATGCACAGGCGGACCTCAGGGCTGCCGAATCACTCAGTGGTTTCAAATCTTCAATCGAAGCACAGGCACGCTGGGTAGAGCCTGCTGATGTTGTCGTCGGTCTGGGCAACGAGGATCACCGCTACGGGATCACCGCCAAACAAAATCTGTATGATTTTGGCCGCAGCAGTGCAGCGGAAAATGCGGCACAACACCGGCTGGCGGCCGGTCAACTCCGTTATATCAGCGCCAGACAACGCCGCCGCATCGAAATCATGCGGCGCTACTTTGATGTGATGCTCGCTGATCTGCAATTCTACCGCTACAACGAGGAAATGGCCGTGGCCTATATCGCCATGGACCGCACTCGTGAACGGCGCAAGCTGGGACAGGCTTCTGATCTTGAAGTGCTGGAAAAGGAAGTGGAGAACCAGCGTATCAGACACCTGCGCTATCAAAGCCAGAACGAACAACGACGTGCGCGTGCCTTATTGGCACAGGCGCTGAATCGCCCCGATCAGCTATCCAATACACTCACCAAACCCGAGTTACCGCTGCTTGATCGAAAACTGGATGAAGTGGAGAACTATCAAAAGCAGGCACTGGACAACAATCCCTTGCTCAAGGCATTGCAGCGTGAGGTGGCGGCAGCGGAACAAAGCGTGACAGAAGCACGCGCCCGCTACAGTCCGTCATTACAAGGGCAAGCAGAGGCCTGGTCCTATACCCGTGAATTGGGTTCCAGTGACAAGTGGCGGGCCGGTGTTACGCTGGAGATCCCCCTGACGACCGGTGGTGAAAGCGATGCACAAATCGCCCGCGCCCGGGCCAGACTTTATCAGGCCCGCGCCGCACTGCGTGAACGGCAATTTGCATTGCAACAGGCGGTACTGGAAACCTGGCTGGACTTGGAAAACCTGCGTATCAAACTGGATGGTATGCGGGCCAATGCACAATATCGTGAACTCTATCTGGATCGCAGTCGCGCCCTGTATGAAATGGAAATCAAGACTGATCTGGGTGATGCCATGGTGCGGGTATCCGAAGCGGAACGTAATCTGCGTGAAACCGAATATAACATTGCCGTTGGCTGGGCAAGACTGGAAGCACTGACCGGCCAGATGCAACTTGATCCATCCGTCACCCCGACGCCGGTATCGACACCAACTCAAACTCAAACTTCAACTCCAGGCGCTTCGCCATGAGGGAGCTGTCATGACCAAAAATAACCTGACCCATTTCTTGATCAGCCTGCTGTTCATCGGCAGCAGCACGACGGCATTTGCTTTGGATATACCGGCAAAACTGCACTGGTCGAAGCGAGTGGAAATGGCGGCACCGGTGAACGGGATCATTGCTGAAGTGAATGTACATATCGGTCAACGGGTGAAAAAGGACACCGTGCTGGTCAAACTGGATATGCGTGGTTATGAAGCTGCCGTCAACAAGGCTGGGGCAAAAGTGGCCAACCTGAAAGAGGTACACCTGGAAGCAAAACGGGAACGTGATCGCGCCCAGGAGATGTACGACCGGACACTGTTATCCGAACATGATTTACAAATGGCCAAAAACGGTTATACCCATGCCCTTGCCGAATACAAAACCGCCCAGGCCGAACTGCTGCAGGCCCAACTGGATCTGGAATACAGTGCCTTGCGTGCGCCGTTTGATGCTGTGGTGGTGCAACGCTCCGCCGAACCGGGGCAAACCGTGGTGTCACAACTGAAGCCGGAAGTCCTGGTGGTGGTGGCGGCGGCTGATCAGATGCTGGCCCGCGGCTATATCGAGCAGGATGATCTGAACGGTGACATGCAAGGCCAATCTGCTACAGTTGTAGTCGATGGACAACGCTATCAGGGCAAGGTCAAACATGTCGGACTCGAACCGGCTGTGCTCGACAAGAAGGGGACCTTTTACGAAATCGAGGTCGAATTCACCACCGGTCAACGTACACTGCGGGCCGGTCAACAGGCGAAGATCAGCATAAAATGACAATTTGTGTTCGCTGTTATATCTCCGGCACCGTGCAGGGTGTCTTCTTTCGTGCTTCCACACTGGAACAGGCCCAGATGCTCGGTCTCTCCGGTCATGCCAAAAACATGGGGGACGGCCGGGTCGAAGTCGTCGCCTGTGGTGATGAGGTCTGTATCGAGGCCTTGCAACGCTGGCTGAAGCGGGGACCGCCCAACGCCAAAGTCACCGATGTGGAATGCACGGTCATCCAGCCTGAAGAGATGCCGCGCGGCTTTGTCATGCGCTGAGTTTTTCAGCTAACTCCCTGATTCAATGGATAATTAACCAGGCAGCGCCGCCTTGCAGCAGCTGTTTGTCGGTGCTTTCTGTTGCCTCGATTCAGAAATAGTTGTATTTAAAATTGACTTTTAGATCAATAAAAGTAAAAAATGCTTGAAATATTGATGATTTAATCATATTAATAATTTGAGCAAAACATCATCTTTTGCTAGTTTTAGAGTATCGCTTGATTTGAAGGTCAATTTTATGAGTGAGAATAACCTGATTAGCAAGATCATCAGCATGGCCAAACGCCAAAACATCGGTCAGGCTGAACTGGCGGAACGGGCAGGGATCAGACCGGAAACCCTCTCCCGGGCAAAAAAGAACGCCAACATCCACCTCGAAACCCTGCTCGATCTGGCCCGAATCGTCGGCTTGCGGGTCACCCTGGTACCCGATCACCCGGTGGCTGAACAGATCCAGGACGGCACACTGTTCCCGTCATGAGCACGGATCGCAGCGCGGTCATCTGGACCCGCCTGCATAACATCCCCCGCAAAATGGGGCAGCTGTATGTAACCGACAAGGAGTGTCGGTTCACCTACGATGCCGATTACCTCAATCTTGATCAACCCGGCCTCGGGCTGGTCTATGACCCGGCCTATTTCGGACTGAACACCATTAGTCGCAAACGCAGCGAGAAGTTCAACCTGCTGCCTCCGGTGCAATCCCTCATCCCGCCGTTGCAGGAAGACAACTTCCAGCGCAACCTGGCCCTGAAGTATCTCAACAGTATCGGCAAAACCGGCCTCAGCGGCTTTGATGCCGACTGGGAGATCCTCAAGGTCTCGGGACGCGGCGGCATCGGCCATCTGGATCTGTTTGAAGATGATGAAAAGGCGGAGCACTGGTACAACAACCCACCCGTGCACCAGTTGCATGAAGTCACCGACGAGTTCGGCTTTTCGCTGAAAGAGTTCATGGCCTGGTTCGAGGACGACATTGAAGTCCTGATCCAGACCGTCGGTCCCACCCCCAGTGTGGGCGGCGCCATTCCCAAACTGCTGGTCTCCATTCCTGAAACCGGCTGGGACGGGCGTATCGGCGCACCCACACGCCAAAGCACGGTCGGTGTCACCGATGTGATCCTCAAGTTTGAACAGACCAATCGTTATCCCGGCATCACCGAACTGGAATCCATGGCCCTGGACATGTATCGCAATGCGGGCTTTGATGTACCGCGTCACTGGATCTGTCACTTCAAGGGCATGCCTGCCCTGGCTATCGAACGCTTTGATCGTGATGCAAGTCGCGCACCGGTCTTTACCGAAACGCTCTATTCCATCTTTGCCTCCGGCCTGCCCAATATGGTCAGCCATTATGATTACACCTATGACAACATCGCCAAGGCGATCAATGTCTCACCGGTACGTATTGTCAATGATGCAACAGAAGGCAAGGAACATCTGTTCCGCTGCGTCATCATGTCCTTGATCACCGGCAATGGAGACCTGCATCTGGAAAACCTCTCCATTCTTATCGACAGTGACAATGTGCGTCGCTTCACACCTATATATGATCCCACTCCCATGCGCGCTTACTCACAACACGACATGATCAGCGTCATGCCCTTCGGTGATTACGGTGACATCGTTGACGGCTATGACAAACCCATCGGCCTCACCGAAGCGGTGCATCGCTTCAGCGCCCACTGCGGTATCCGCAAAAAACAGTTCAATGCCATCGTCAGTGAGCTGCTGGATAAAACCGCTGACTACGAATCCATGATCAACCAACTGCAAACCGTACCGGATGCCAACAAGGAACGGCTGATAAAGCGTATTGCTGATGCCCGCAAACATCTGGGCGTGATGCTGGATGGGGAAAAGCCCCAGCGCTGAAGTCAGGATTGGTGATATTTCCCCGAGATTTTGTGTTGCCTCAACACAAAGCCTGTGATTAAAATGCGTTTACTCTGCCAATGCGGCAGGGTAATCACGCTGCATCACGCTGACAACCCCCCCCTTTGTCGCATGGAGCGGCCTTGTTGATGATCGTTCACTAACAAGGATTTGCCTGGGAAAGCAACAAAGCAAACTTCTATTGCATTGATGTCTTTTCTTGCCTGGTCGCTTATTGGCGGGCTGAGTTTGTTTTAGTGCTGTTTTTCAATCGATACCAAAAAAAACATATTACCGGATGTTGCACATGAGAATCACCGCCCAATCTATTATCCGTTCCTGTCTGGTCTTTTTGACTTTTGCTGTGGCATGGCAAAGTGCCTATGCACTGGATACTTCATTTACAAACAGCTACACGGGTAACTTCAATGGCGGGGCGGTCGATAGCCTGTATCACGGGGGCAGCAAGTTTACCCTCATCCCGATAGATGACATCACTATCCCAATCAAAACCGGGGAGCCGAATTATTTATTTGCCGTTATAGATGGTGATGCAGCGACTGAATGGACATACTCGTTGGGCTATCTGGGTCTGGGCGATCTCAGTCGAGACAGCTACAGACTGCACATAGGTGATTTTAATGGGGATGGTCGTGATGACCTGTTTTTCCAGGCCAGGTCTGCATCTCTGCAACACCATATTATTTATGCGCACGGCGCACCGATTCAAAACCAATATCCGGGATTCGGTCCATTTGATGATATTCCGGAAGATGGATACACCGTACCGCCATATGTAAAATCCTGGAGCGATGGTTATCTGGGTATCCAGTGGTCATCAGCCTCAATTATCATTAACGATTTTAACGGCGACGGTAAAGCGGACTTCCAGATTACCTCCTCGGCAAACAGCACTGCGCAGATCTCCGGCAATATTTCCTACACAACCACGGCCGCTACTGTCCGGAACATTACAACGGATATAGCCGGTAACCTCTACATTGCCAACACCGAAACCAGCTATTCAGACGGCACGATCAATTATAATGAAAATGACCTCGCGGTGGGTAACACCAGCGGTGGTTTCAGTGTCGCTCCCGGCGGCAGCGCAAGTTATTCCATGTCGATTCCTGTCCCGCCCGGTATCGGTGAAATGCAGCCTTCACTGGGCATCAGTGTCTCAAGTACCGGTGGTAACGGCATCATGGGTATCGGCGGCAGTCTGAATGGCTTGTCATCCATCCACCGTTGTCCGCAGACCCATGCCCAGGACGGTGCGAATCGTGGCATCAAATTTGATGCGACAGATCGTCTTTGTATGGATGGTCAACGTCTGGTGGTGGTCAGCGGCACGTATGGCGCAGTAAACAGTGTCTACCGTACCGAGCAGGACAGTTTCTCTCGCATCAGGTTGAAAGGCGGCGATCTGGCCGGCGGCAACAGCTGGTTCGAGGTCGAGACCAAGGCAGGCCAGATCTTCTATTATGGCGCGGATGATGCCGGCGGCGGCAATATTCGCGGATCACGTGTCTATCTCACCACCAACCAGACCGGCGCCGCCATGGGCTGGTCAATCGGCCGCATGGTCGATGCCTCCGATGTCAATATCATCGATTATCACTATGCCGGGAATGGCCTGAACGATCATCGTTTGAGCCAGATCACCTACACGTCGGTTGCAGGGACAAGCGCTGCCGTTGTTTTCAACTATGAGAACCGGGACGACACCGGCTTTGCCTATGTGGGCGGTCAGCGAATCAGCAAAACCCTGCGCCTGAAACAGATCACCACTCAGGAAAGCGGCACCACGGTGCGCAGCTATAACCTGTTGTACCAATACTCCGCATCCAGCAACCATTCTCGTCTGAAATATCTGTTTGAGTGTGGTGACAACGAAGCGGCTGCGAATAATTGCAAACGACCGGTAGAGTTCACCTGGCAGGATGATTCCTCAACACCGCTAAGTGGAAGCCATATAAGACCAATTCCAAATGGTACTACACTTGGGCTATGTGAAAATATTCCTGGAGGTCAAACAACAGGCACAGGTTGTCGCCAGATTAATGACAGAAACAATATCATGTATGGTGATGTCGATGGTGATGGGTATACTGATGTCTGTTATCGCACTGACGAAGGCGTAAAGTGCGCATTTGGTTCTACAAGCGGCCCTGATATATCAACCTTTACCTCGTATTCAGTCTGTCAGACAGGCTCAGGGTGTAGTGAAGACACTCTCGCATTGATGGATATCAACGGTGACGGTCGTGCCGACCTGATTTACCGTCACTACGACAACGGCATAACGGTTGCTTTTTCTACCGGTGCCAATCGGGGCTTTACCGGTCCGCAATCATCCAACTTGTTATCAAAACAGGCGGAAATTCTGCATCAGGACCTTGTTGTGCCATCCCCCAAGAGGTCACTCGTGAAGGGGGATTACGCAGATGTGTTTTATCCTGATCTGAATGGTGACGGTCGAACTGATTTCTGTGTACTGCCGGTTAGTTTTAAGGATACATCTACTGGAGATGAGTACCACGAAAATTTACAGTGTTATGTCAACAATAATACCGGAAGCAACTTTTCCAGCTTTACACAGTTCAATGTCACATTGAATTGCCCTGATGGTTGTGATAGCGACTCATTCCAGATGCTGGATATCAATGCCGATGGTAATGCCGACGTAGTTTATCGGGATACCAACCAGGGGATGATTTATGCGCTGAACTCGGGCGCATCGATCGGCCCGAAAACTGCAACCAATATCTGCTCCTATGGTGATACCACACATGGTTGTAATGATTCGGACAACTTCAGCTCAATCGAGTTTGCCGATGTCACCGGTGACGGCCTGCCCGATATGTGTTACCGCTCTGATGCAGGTATCCAGTGTATTCCCGGTAAAGGCAGTAATTTCGATACGGCCAATATTATCAAGACACCCCTGTGTGGTAATGGCGTCGAGTATGGTTGCGATGCCTCTTCAATTTCTTTCCCGGATATCAATGGTGACGGCAAGGCCGATATCAGCCTGGTGAAACATGGTGAAGGGATCAAGATGTACCTGTCCACCGGTTCCTCTTTCGAGTATCTGGGTGAGCACGCAACCTGCAGTATCCTGACTGGATCTATATCCACTACATATCAGTGTGACAGCACGGAAGATAATTACCACACCGTACGTTATGTCGATCTGAACGGTGACGGGCAGAATGATCTGGCCTTCCGTGGTGATAACGGTATGCATTTCTTCCTCAGCAACACTGCTGCGGCCAAAGCCCCGGATATGCTCACCGGCATCACCGATGGTCTGAAGAACACCACCACCATTAACTATGCACGTTTGAATGACAGTGCGGCCGGTGTCTACAGCATCGACACCTGTACAAACAACTACCCGGAAGCCTGTGTCAACGGCCCCATGTATGTGGTTTCCAGTTACAGCGCAAGCAATGGTGTCGGCGGAACGGCGAGTTACAGTTACCAGTATGCTGATCTGAAATCCCACCTGCGCGGTCGCGGCATCCTCGGTTTCGGCAAGCTGGTGCATATTGATGCCAACAACGGCACCAAGGTCACGACCACCACCTTTAACCTCACCGGTATCAGTACCGGTACTGATAGCTTTGTGGATCTCTATCCGTATGCAGGCATGCCTGCAAGCAACACCACAACGGTGAATGGACAGAATATCCAGACAGTCACCAACAACATCGACGCCTATGGCACATTAACCACTGATGCTTCGATAGCCGCTCCCTACTTTGTCTACTTCACCAACAGTACGGAGTCCAATTACCACTATATCGACGCGGCAACAACGTCAACACTGGTCACCACCGTATTCACCGAAAACCGGTTTGACAAAGACACCGGCGGTGTTTATCTGGCTGCTGATCAGCGTCACGGCAACCTGACCCATAACGTGACAACCACCACGGATGTGGTAACAGGTGAAACCTTTACCAAGACCACGGACAGCACCTATACCGATAACGAATCGCTCTGGCATCTGGGGCGTGTCACCATGACCCGGGTCAAGCATTCCACCACCTCGACCGGTCTGGGCAGTACAGTGATCCCGGATATCGAGCGGGTCAGTGAGTTTGAATATGATGCAAGCAAAGGCTGGTTGACCAAATCCATTGAGGAACGCAACGATCCGCAATATGAGTTGACCACCACCTATACCTATGACACCTACGGTAACAAACTGGTGGTGGTGAAGTCTGGGCCGGCAACAGCCACCCACAAGGTTGACGCGCGCAAGGCGGAGAGCTATTACTCCAACAGTGCCGGTGTCAAACAGACAACGCCATCCATCTACCTGACCACGGAAAACGATCTGGGTCAGAAAGAGATCAAGACTGTCGATCCACGTACCGGTAACGTGACGGTGCTGGTCGGTCCCAATGGTCTGGCCACCACATGGAACTATGATCATCTGGGCCGCAAACTGGCCGAATACCGGGCTGATGGCACCAACAGCCAGACTTCACTGTTCTGGTGTAATGGTTGCAGTCCGGAAGCACCGAACGCCGTGTACAGGATCGAGTCATCCGCCACCGGCAACTCCGCAGTGACCGCTTACTATGACAGTCTGGATCGCGAAGTGCTGGTGCAGGCCGCAGATATCAATGGCAACACCATCTATACCCGAACCACCTATGATGCACTGGGCCGCAAGGTGTCTGTCACCCTGCCGTACTTCAACAATGAGACCCCGATCCTGGCCCAGGACCTGACGGCGGCCGATGCCTTTGACGATCTGGGTCGGGTGAAGAAGGCTGTCGACGCCAACGGCAATATCGTGGAAAACACCTATAACGGTCTGACCATCTCCACCAAAACCACCAGTGTGGCCTATGTGAATATCAGTGGTGTGACCCAGGTGCGCACGGTCTCCAGCACCAACTACGCCAATGGCAAGAAGCGTTCCACTACCGACAGCGCGGGTAACAGTAACGCCTATTACTATGATGCGGTCGGCAACCTGACCGCCATCGTCGCGCCGGGCAGTACCTCTACCATGACCTATGACGCCAAGGGTCGTTACAAGGTCGCCATGAACGATGCCGACATGGGTAGTTGGGCGTATGAATATGACGCCTTCGGACAGTTACGCAAACAGACCGATGCCAAGAATGTCAGCAGTACTTTTGAATATGACAAGCTGGGTCGTAAGATCCTGGCGGTGGAACCGGAAGGGCATAACCTCTGGATCTACGATACCGCCGTGGGCAAGGGCCAGGGCAAACTGCACAAGGTGATCGGTCCGGTGAGCATGACCAGTGAACAGGTCACCGCCTTCCTGGCTGCTCCAGCGACCTTTGACACCAGTACACTGGAAACCGCCTCCGGTTTTGTGCAGACCGTCAGCTATGACGATCTGGGCCGCGCCGTGAAGAGCACCAGCAAACTGGACGGCAGCGCCAATGACTCGGATACCGCCTATTTCCACAATGATGTCAACGGTGATCCCGACTTCATGAACCTGGACTACATCGGTCGTCCGGCACGGGTCCTCTATCCGGCCCGCGATCACGATCAGAAACGGGTCGGCCTCACCTATCACTACACGAAGAACAGCGGCGGGGAGGTCTTCCTCAGCAGCGTGCAACGTCACGACTATGCGTGGGACGGCACCAGCTCGAAGTGGATCATCGTGCAGCCCGATCCGGCCACCGTTGTCTGGCAGCTGGGTGTGGATGGTGACTTCAGCAACGCGGTCAACAAACGCGGCCAGATCACCCAAATCAAACTGGGTAACGGTCTGGTCACCAATCGCCTGTTTAATCATGCCAACGGTCTGTTGTCCCATATCGGCACCGGCACAGCGCTCGCACCGGTTGCGGTGCAGGATGTGGAATACCTCTTCGACAGTCTGGGCAACCTGGAACAGCGCAAGGACTACTTGTTGCGCGACTGGTTTGGTAACGGCAATGACCTCACCGAACAGTTCGGCTATGACATCATGAACCGCCTGACCGAGGTGAAGGTGAGCGGGATAGCCACAGCAGTCCAGACCCTGACCTACAGTGCCGACGGCAACATCCTCACCAACAGTCGTCTGGGAACATACATCTATGATCCCAGCCGGCCCCATGCGGTGACCGAGGTGCGGGACGGACAGGGGAATCCGCTGCTCGGCCACACCTACACCTATGATGCCAACGGCAACATGGACAGCCGCGGCGGCAACACCGTGCAATACACCAGCTATAACAAACCACGCCTGATGGGCAAGGACGGCAACTCGGTCAGTATCGACTACAACGCCAACCACAGTCGCTACAAAAAGACCGTCAACATGTCGGAGGTGACGTACTACCTGCCGCAACTGGACAAGATCACCAGCGGTGGCGTGACCAAATACGTCCACTACATGTATGCCGGTGACACCCTCATCGGCACCCATCAGGTGGAAAGCACCGGTGCACGCCAGACCCGTTACTTCCACACCGATCACCTGGGCTCCATTACCGTGATCACCAACGAGTTCGGCACCGTGGTGGAACGTCGCAGCTACAGCGCCTTTGGTGAAGCCCAGCCGGTGAACCAGACACAAAACACCGACCTCAGCTTCAGCCTGAGCGCCGGCTTCAGCAGCACCACCGTCGAAGGTACCGACAGCACCCATGGCTTCGGCGGACATGAAATGCTCGACAAGGTGGGGCTGGTCCACATGAACGGCCGCGTCTACGACCCGGTCCTGGGCCGTTTCCTGAGTGCAGACCCCAACGTGCAGTTCCCCAGCAGCACCCAGGGCATGAACCGCTATGCCTACGTCAACAACAACCCGCTCAGCTTCACTGATCCGAGTGGCTACTTCCTCAGTGGCTTGAAGAAGTTTATGAGGAAGTATGGGAGGACGATGGTGTCGATGACGATTTTGGCACTCGCAGCTAACCCGGCGTTTTTAGCTAAAGCGACCTATGCCAAAGTCTTTGCAGTGGCGTTTTCAGCCAGCGTTGTTGCTTCTGGGGACCTAAAAACTGCAGTGATCGATGGCTTAGCCGCAATGGCTTTCTTTAAAGCGGGTCAGACGTTTAAGAATGCCAAAACACCCTATGAGTGGTATGAGAAAGCAACTATTCACGGGGTGATTGGTGGGATTACCGCCAGAGCACATCACAATAGTTTCAAGAGTGGATTTGTTGGTAGTTTTGTAGCCAAGAGTGTCACTATCTATGGTGAGTCCGCTGGTCTGAATGATTTTCAACTTGGTGTTGCCACAGTCATTGGTGGTGGAATAGGTGCCGAGTGGGGTGGTGGCAAGTTTAAGAATGGCGCATTTAGTGCGGCGTTGGGGTATTTGTTTAATTACTATTTTAGTAAATCAATGCCAGGCGCATCTCATGCTGCTGATGGTGGATTATACGATACCGGTTGCCAGGGTGGGTGTCATGGAACGATGCCGGATGGGGCTCTCACAACATATGAAGATCGTAAATTTGTTATAACATTAATGTTGAATGGTGCAGTAATTGTTACTGGTGTAGGCGTTGAAGTACAACTTATTCGCCTTTTTGGTGCTGAGGCGGCTGCATTCATCAGTTTTATGTCTTCAGCTCCTTCGAGTGATGTAGTGTTTCCTGTTGCGGGGGTGGGTAATGTTACTACGAGAACATCCACTTCTGTTATTTATCGAACGGGAAGTCAGACAGAACACAGTTTAACTGATCTTACAGGGGTATCTTTTAGAGATTCTATTTCCAGCGCCGCAAATGGAAAACAAACCTTCCGACCAGGTCAAAACATATATGCTGTTGACACTAACAAACTTCCTAAAGGGTCGGTAATTCATGATGGTATGCCACCAGGCCATGTCAGTGTTCATGCTACACCACAGCAAATTAAAGATGCTATTATTCCGCATGGATCTTCAAATCCACTTGATCATTTTGGATTAAAACGCGCAGATAATGGTAGTTCCTACAAGTTGCCAAAATAGTATATGACTATGAAAAATTATAAATCCATAGTGCACGACTGTCTGAGTTCGACAGATATAGAGAAGAATTTGAAAGTAAAAGACGCCGTTGTATTAGAAAGAATAGCTAGAGGAGGGGGGGCTACAAATTGGTATTACTGTAATAATGTTGCGGCATTTAATGCTTTAAAAAATGAATTGTCACCGGGAAGTGTTGTAAGTTTCTATTTCGACGAGAGAATTGAAAAGTGTAGTTACAGTAAGGAATTAAATTTTAAAATTGAGGAGATAATAACAAGGACTGGAGACTGTGTGGTTGGATTGTTAAAGAAGGATGCAATTAATATTGATGTGGATTATGTGACGAGCGCTAAAGAACTATCAGAGTTTGTGTCTCAATTAGAACCATGTTATTCATTTTTCTATGGGCAATTTCCAGCTAGAGATAATGATGGTAGTAACGCTATAACGATCACCTTGCCAGATGAGGATGGGATTGTAAGAGCCCACCCTCACTAGTCCGTAGGTTGATGTAATGGGTAAAAGGGGACGGAGGGATTATTTTTTAACCAATCACATGGAGTGATGGTGAGAGATTAAACGACAAAAGCAAAGGAGTTGCGATGCCAAGGAGAGCGAGGAAGTATCTCAAGGAGTTGCCCTATCATATCGTACAGAGAGGCAACAACCGTGAGGCCTGTTTTATTGAAGAGGAGAATTACCGGTTTTATCTGGAGTTATGGGAAAAAATAGCAAGGCAAAAAGGCGTGGCGGTGCATGCCTGGTGTTTGATGACCAATCACATCCATTTTTTGTTAACACCGCAGGATGAGACCGGGATTTCCGAAACACTGAAGATGGTTGGCAGCCGATACGCCCAGTATATAAACAAGAAGTACAAACGCACCGGTACGATGTGGGAAGGCAGGCACCGATCAAGTCTGGTGCAGGAAGGAAAATATTTGTTGAGTTGTTATCGCTATATCGAACTCAACCCGGTTCGGGCAAATATGGTGCAACGACCTGAAGAGTATGTATGGTCCAGCTATGGCGTGAATGGCTGGGGAGATGAAAGCTGGATAACGCCACATGTGGAATATTCGGCGCTGGGACAAACAACGGAAGAACGCTGTCATGCATATCGGTCGTTGTTTAAATACCAGATTAGTGAAGAAGATTTACATCTGTTTCGAAAAGCGGCCCATTACTCACAACCCGTGGGTGACGACCGGTTTCGAAAACAGATAGAAGAGAAGTATGGTATCAAGTTTGGCAATATGGGGCGAGGCAGACCCCGAAAACAGGTGGATGCACTGGTTAATAAATAATCCCTCCGTCCCCTTTTACCGTCCTTTTACCTATAGGAGTGAGTTGTGAAGATATATAAAATATTGATTTTGGTTTTGATGATGGTATTCCCATATGCTGTAAAAGCAGATGTAACATGTACAGGGTCAATCACCGATATATACACCTATAAAGCAGGGGCGGTGTCAATAAAAGGGACCTGGGGTGGTGATATTATCCAGATTTGTGATCTTGCCGCGACCTGGAAAGACGTACCTGTAGAAGTGTGCAAAGTTTGGTTTTCAAAGCTGCTCTCAGCCAAATCCGCTCAACAAAATGTCCTGCTTTCATATCTTGATATAACATCATGTACAACCATTCCAACGTATGGCAGTGCACCATCACCAAGATATATAAGGCTTGTACCATAAGAGTTAAAGGGGACGGAGGGATTATTTTAGTTAAAGGGGACGGAGGGATTATTTTTTAACCAATCACATGGAGTGATGGTGAGAGATTAAACGACAAAAGCAAAGGAGTTGCGATGCCAAGGAGAGCGAGGAAGTATCTCAAGGAGTTGCCCTATCATATCGTACAGAGAGGCAACAACCGTGAGGCCTGTTTTATTGAAGAGGAGAATTACCGGTTTTATCTGGAGTTATGGGAAAAAATAGCAAGGCAAAAAGGCGTGGCGGTGCATGCCTGGTGTTTGATGACCAATCACATCCATTTTTTGTTAACACCGCAGGATGAGACCGGGATTTCCGAAACACTGAAGATGGTTGGCAGCCGATACGCCCAGTATATAAACAAGAAGTACAAACGCACCGGTACGATGTGGGAAGGCAGGCACCGATCAAGTCTGGTGCAGGAAGGAAAATATTTGTTGAGTTGTTATCGCTATATCGAACTCAACCCGGTTCGGGCAAATATGGTGCAACGACCTGAAGAGTATGTATGGTCCAGCTATGGCGTGAATGGCTGGGGAGATGAAAGCTGGATAACGCCACATGTGGAATATTCGGCGCTGGGACAAACAACGGAAGAACGCTGTCATGCATATCGGTCGTTGTTTAAATACCAGATTAGTGAAGAAGATTTACATCTGTTTCGAAAAGCGGCCCATTACTCACAACCCGTGGGTGACGACCGGTTTCGAAAACAGATAGAAGAGAAGTATGGTATCAAGTTTGGCAATATGGGGCGAGGCAGGCCCCGAAAACAGGTGGATGCAGTGGTTAATAAATAATCCCTCCGTCCTCTTTTCGTCCCGGGTGAATATAAATGGAGCAGTTATCATACCAATGCCTTTGGCGGGAACGGCAGTTTGGTAACAGCGCATGAACAGTATTTAAAACTGGGCCAGACAGATACCGAACGGCAGTTTGCCTATCGGGAATTATTTCGGCATCACATGGACAATAACCTGTTACATGAGGTGCGTGAGGCATTGAACCAGGAACTGGTATTGGGTAGTGAGCGATTTAAGGATGAAATCGAACAGATGTTACAACGGCGGGTTCGTGCAGGAAGACCGGGCAGGCCAAGAGTGGAAGAGAATGTGGTTTACTATGGGGAATATTAGAGAATATTGTTCTCTGAACTTCCCCCGATTAGTTTCAATTAGTTTTGTCATATATATAAAATAGGAGATGTTATGGATAAATATATCAAAATTTTCGTATTGCTGGGTTGTATTGCTCTTCCTGGTGTTTCTCATGCCGCAAATGTTGTTTCTGGTACATCACTTGCCATTAAAGATATATTTTTCCATGCTACCGTTCAAACATTGCCAGGTAATAGTGGCTATGGCGGGATGACGCAGGTACGTTTTGCAAATATTAACTGGAATAATTCAACAACATGTTCGATATATGATGTGTTTATCAAAAAGGAAGATACACATATGATATCCGCTGTGCTCGCGGCACATGCGACCGGCAAACCGATACGGTTGTACGTGGACGATTCTGCAGAAGGACAAGGTGTGAACAATATTTGTTATTTACGCGCAGTTGGTTTAACTCAGTAATAATAACAAGTTGTTTGTTATACTTCGTGCGCGGTTAGTTCCGCCACTTCTTGTCCAGCGCTCTGAAGACTTTTGTGGTGTAACGGTAGCTGCCCTTGCTGCCGTTATACCGCATCAGGGCGTGGGTGAGGTTGCCTTTTTCCTTGTCCAGGTAGTATTTGAGAATGGTGCAGCCCATGCGCAGGTTGGTGCGGATGCTGAACAGGTTGTCACCGGGTCGGCCGATTTCCTTGAGCCAGAACGGCATGACCTGCATCAGGCCCATGGCGCCGGCTTTGGAGATGGCGTAGCGGTTGAAGTTGCTTTCCACGTCGATGACGGCCAGCACCAGTTCCGGGTGCAGGTCGTTGCGTCGCGCTTCTCGATGGATCAGTTTCAACAAGTGCAGACGTTTTGTGTTATCAGGCAGGCGTGGTTTCAGTCGGTTGGACATGTCCATCAGCCAGACTTCCGCTTCAAAGCGATCGACAAAGCTGTCGCTTTCATTGACGGCCTTTTTCAACAGTTCACGCAGTTCGGGATCGATGAGTTGGTCATTGGCAAGGGCTGTGGCAGCCGTAAAGAGGGAGAACAGGATAGTGCAACACAGAGCAGTGAGTGTGTAAGGTGTTGTGGTGATTTGAAGCCGGGTTGTATTTGGCATTATTTCCCCTCACCCTAACCCTCGTCTCAAAGAACCCCGGTGGGGTTCGTTATGAGTACCCTACCCATCTCCGATGGGTCAGGGCACCCTGAGGGAGAGGGTAAATTGTGCAATATTTATAGTTTAATTTTTTCTTGCAGAAATTCAATGACACTGTTCACAGGAACGTCCTGATTGTCGGTGTCACGCCGGCCCTTGTATTCCAGCATGCCCTTGTCCAGACCGCGATCACCGATCACGATGCGGTGCGGGATACCGATCAGTTCCATGTCCGCGAACATGACACCGGGCCGTTCGCCGCGATCATCCATCAATACGTCATAACCGGCTGTCTGTAATTGCTGATAGAGTTCATTCGCCTTGTCACGTACAGCATCTGATTTGTTCATATTCATGGGCACGATGGCGATATGGAAGGGAGCGATGGCGTCGGGCCAGATGATCCCCTTTTCATCATGATTCTGTTCGATGGCGGCGGCCACTACGCGTGATACGCCGATACCGTAACAGCCCATGGTCATGATGCTGTTCTTGCCGTTTTCATCCAGTACCGCCGCCTTCATGGCCTCGGAGTATTTGTTGCCCAGCTGGAAGATGTGGCCCACTTCGATACCACGCTTGATGGTCAGGGTGCCCTTGCCATCGGGACTGGGGTCGCCTTCCCGTACGTTACGCAGGTCAGCGACCTGTGGCAGGGGGACATCACGTTCCCAGTTGATATTGAAATAGTGTTTGCCGTCGATGTTGGCGCCGGCGCTGAAATCGCTCATCACCGCCACGCTGCGATCCGCGATGCAGGGGATGGCGAGCTTGACCGGCCCCAGTGAGCCGGGACCGGCACCTGCCGCCTTGCGAATCTCTTCTTCGCTTGCAAAGCGGAGCGGCGAGGCTGCTTCGGGCAGTTTGTCGGCCTTGATCTCGTTGAGCTCGTGATCGCCGCGGACCAGCAGGGCGATCAGGGCATGGCCGCTCGCTTCGCTGCCGTGCACGATGAGGGTTTTGACGGTCTTCTCGATAGGTTGTTTGAATTGGCTGACCAACTCATCAATGGTTTTGGCGTTGGGGGTGTCCACCAGTTCCATGGCCTTGCCCGGTGCCGGACGTTTATCGGTTGCGGCGACGGCTTCGGCCAGTTCGACGTTGGCGGCGTAGTCACTTTCATTGCTGAAGGCGATGGCGTCTTCACCGGATTCGGCCAGCACATGGAATTCGTGGGAGGCGCTGCCACCGATGGCGCCGGTGTCAGCCAGCACGGGGCGGAATTCCAGCCCGATGCGGTTGAAGATATTGGTATAGGTCCGGTGCATGACCTCATAGGTCTCTTGCAGCGAGGGCTGGTCCAGATGGAAGGAGTAGGCGTCCTTCATCAGGAACTCGCGGGCGCGCATCACACCGAAACGGGGACGGCGTTCATCGCGGAATTTGGTCTGGATCTGGTAGAAGTTGGCCGGTAATTGCTTGTAACTTTTGATTTCATTGCGGATCAGGTCGGTAATGACCTCTTCATGGGTCGGCCCGAAGCAGAAGTCACTGTCATGGCGATCTTTCAGGCGCAGCATCTCGGCGCCCATCTTGTCCCAACGGCCTGATTCCTGCCACAACTCGGCCGGTTGAACGGCGGGCATCAATACCTCCTGGGCACCGGCTTTGTCCATTTCATCACGGACAATGGCCTCGACCTTGCGCAACACGCGCAGGCCCATGGGCAGCCAGGTATACAGACCGGCGGCCAGTTTGCGGATCAAACCGGCCCGCAGCATGAGCTGGTGACTGACGACCACGGCATCTGCCGGGGTTTCTTTGAGGGTGGCGATTAAAAAGCGGGATGCACGCATGGGGGATGTGAACCTATTCCAGTAGTGGTTAAACAGGGAAGGATTGTAACGGTTTGAGCGAATCAGGTCATTGTTTCAACGCAAAGGCGCGGAGACGCAAAGACGAAAATTTTTTCTCAGCGCCTTTGCGTTGAATTAATTTATTTAGAAAGTGGCGCCGTTCCAGCCCCACATTGCTCTTTCCGCATCCGCAAATTCAATATACACCCGCTGTTTGCTGATGCCGACGGTTTCCATGAGGTTGCACAGGGCCTGGGAGAGGGCGGTGGTTTTGGCTTCGGGCAGGCCGATGCTTTTCAGTTCCAGATAGGCGAGGGGATCGGCTTTGCCGGCAAACAGCATGGGAAGCGGCGGTTCGATGGCGACCATGACGTAACTTTCCGGTTTGCCCAGTTCAGCGGCGACCAGTCTGGAGGCCTCGGCCAGCAGGGTATTGGCCCGGTCTGCGTCGATGGTCTGGTTGGTCTGGATTTTCAGGTAAGGCATGGTTGCTCCTGCTTAATCGCAAAAATCCTTGATGGCCTGTTTGGCTTCGCTGGTGCCGGCTTCCCGTTCCTGCGGGGTGATGCGCCGATAGCCGCCTTTGTCATCCTTGACCCGGGTGTAAACGGTATAGATCTCCAGTTGTTTACGGGCCTTGGCACAATTGTCCTGGCGGAGTTTGCGATTTTTCTGCATTTCCGCCGCGATCTTTTTGTCGTCTTTGCGCTTGTTGCCGGTATCCTGCAGCAATTTTTCGTTGGTGATGGTCTCGCTTTTGGATTCGGTTGGACGATTGCGCGGACCGGGTTTGATGCGAATGGATTCATAGCGGCCTTCAGGCGGCGGCTTTTGCGAGTAGACCACATTACCGTCCTCATCGATCCACTTGTAGGTGGCGCCAAGGGCGGGGGTGGCCAGTAACAGACTGCAGAGCATGCCTGTCAGGACCGGTTGTATTTTGTTTCTCATGGCGGTAACCAAAATATTGAGGGATATCTGTCTGTTATTATGCGTTATTCACGTAAATTCACAAGTTCTGTCCGGGGCTATATGCGTTTGAGAGTCTGATTTTTCGAGTGGTCTTTGGATGAAGCGTGCAAATACAGACTGAATTACCATTTTTTCACACCCGGAACAGTGCATTTTTATAAGGAGACTGATTATAATAGCTTTTTCCCGTATTGTGTTGGTGTCAAATGCGCCCGTTCATGGGCGTTTTTTATCTCTGTGAGGTAAATTGTGAAACTCAGTGGTGCTGAGATATTTGTCCAGTTCCTGAAGGACGAAGGTGTCAAGCATGTTTTCGGCTACCCCGGTGGTGCCGTATTGCATATCTATGACGCCCTGTTCCAGCAGGAAGATGTGAAGCATATTCTGGTTCGTCATGAGCAGGGCGGTGTACATGCCGCCGATGGCTATGCCCGTTCCACCGGCAAACCCGGTGTGGCGCTGGTGACGTCCGGTCCCGGTGCAACCAATGCCATTACCGGCATTGCCACCGCCTATCTGGATTCCATTCCACTGGTGGTGATCACCGGTCAGGTGGTCTCCGCCTTTATCGGCAGTGATGCGTTTCAGGAAGTCGATTCCGTAGGTATCAGCCGTCCCTGCGTGAAGCACAATTTTCTGGTCAAGGATGTAAAAGATCTGGCCATGACTCTGAAGAAGGCCTTTTATGTGGCGACCACCGGTCGGCCCGGCCCGGTGGTGGTGGATATCCCGAAGGACACTACTGATCCCGGCATCAAGATCGATTATGAGTATCCGAAAGAAGTGCGCATGCGCTCCTACAACCCGACCGTCAAGGGACACCCGGGGCAGATCAAGCGCGCCATTGATATCATTACGAGCGCCAAGCGCCCGATGATCTACACCGGTGGCGGTGTGGTACTGAGTAATGCCGGCGATGAGCTGACCGCGTTCACCAAAACCCTGGGTTATCCCATCACCAATACCCTGATGGGGCTGGGTGCCTATCCCGGCACTGACCGGCAATTTGTCGGCATGTTGGGGATGCACGGCACCTATGAGGCCAACATGGCCATGCATGAGTGCGATGTGTTGATCGCCATCGGCGCCCGCTTTGATGATCGGGTGACCGGTGACACCAAACAGTTCTGCCCCAAGGCCACCATTATCCATATCGATATCGATCCGGCCTCGATCTCCAAGACCGTGCGGGTGGATATTCCCATCGTCGGCGACATCAAAACCGTGATGAGCGATATGAACAAGGAGCTGAAGGCCGGCAAGCAAAAGCCGGATGCCAGGGCGCTGGACAGCTGGTGGAAACAGATCGAGATGTGGCGCAGCAAGGACTGTTTGCGTTATGACCGCAACAGCGCGTTGATCAAGCCCCAGTTTGTGATCGAAAAACTCTATGAAGTGACCAAAGGCGATGCCTTTGTGACGTCAGATGTGGGGCAGCACCAGATGTTTGCCGCCCAGTTCTACAAGTTCGACAAGCCGCGTCGCTGGATCAACTCCGGTGGTCTGGGCACCATGGGCTTTGGTTTGCCTGCGGCACTGGGGGTAAAAATGGCCCACCCCGATCATGACGTGGCCTGTGTGACCGGTGAAGCCAGTATCCAGATGTGTATTCAGGAGCTCTCCATGGCCCTGCAATACAACCTGCCGGTGAAGGTGGTGAACCTGAACAACCGTTATATGGGGATGGTGCGTCAATGGCAGGAGTTCTTCTATGATCGCCGCTACTCACAATCCTATATGGAAACCCTGCCGGATTTCGTCAAGCTGGCCGAGGCCTATGGCCATGTGGGTATGCGCATCGAAAAACCGGCGGATGTGGAAGGGGCGCTCAAGGAAGCCTTCGCCATGAAGGACCGCCTGGTCTTCCTGGACTTTATTACTGATCAGACTGAAAACGTTTATCCGATGATTGCCGCCGGTAAAGGACATCATGAGATGCACATGTCACCGGAAAGAGAGTTGGCCTGATATGCGACACATTATCTCAGTATTAATGGAAAACGAGTCAGGCGCCTTGTCACGGGTGGCCGGTCTGTTTTCTGCACGCGGTTATAATATCGAATCATTGACCGTCGCACCGACTGAAGATCCGACCTTGTCCCGTATGACTCTGGTGACCACCGGATCAGAAGAGATCATTGAGCAGATCACCAAACAGTTGAACAAGTTGATCGATGTGGTGAAGCTGGCGGATATCACCGGGGGAGAACACATCGAACGCGAACTGATGTTGATCAAGGTGCGCGCCGAAGACGCCAATCAGCGTGAAGAGGTGAAACGCATGACGGATATCTTCCGCGGTCGGGTGATCGACGTGAAGGATTCCACCTTTACGATTGAATTGACCGGTGACGGCGCCAAACTGGACGCCTTTATCGAAGCGGTGGACAAAAAAAGTATTCTGGAAACTGTGCGGTCCGGTGCGACGGGTATCGGTCGCGGCGGCAAGTGCCTGCACATATAGATTCACATTAATTTAACAAACTCGTTCCCATGCTCTGCATGGGAATGGACAGGGTGGTACGGGTTCCCACGGGGACCATGGGAACCAGATAATAAATTAGATTCAGCAAAATTAATTTTAGAGGAAACACGACTAATGAATATCTATTACGACAAAGACTGTGACATCTCCATCATCAAGGGATTGAAGGTCACTATTCTCGGTTATGGTTCACAGGGGCATGCCCATGCCAACAACCTGAAAGACTCAGGTGTGAGTGTTACTGTCGGCCTGCGTGAAGGTTCCGCTTCCGCCGCCAAGGCTGAAAAAGCCGGTCTGACTGTCAAGAACGTGAAAGATGCCGTCGCCGGCGCTGATCTGGTGATGGTATTGACCCCGGATGAATTCCAGTCCCAACTGTACAAGAATGAGATCGAACCGAATGTGAAAAAAGGCGCCACTCTGGCCTTTGCCCACGGCTTTGCCATTCACTATAACCAGGTTGTACCCCGCGCTGATCTGAATGTGATCATGATTGCTCCGAAGGCGCCGGGCCACACTGTGCGCAATGAGTTCACCAAGGGCGGCGGTATTCCGGATCTGATTGCGATCTATCAGGATGCCACCGGCAAGGCCAAGGACATTGCCCTCTCTTATGCCTCTGCTATCGGCGGCGGTCGTACCGGTATTATCGAAACCACTTTTAAGGATGAGACCGAAACCGATCTGTTCGGTGAACAGGCGGTACTGTGCGGTGGTGCGGTGGAACTGGTCAAGGCCGGTTTTGAAACTCTGGTTGAAGCCGGTTATGCACCGGAGATGGCCTACTTCGAATGTCTGCATGAATTGAAGCTGATCGTTGATCTGATGTATGAAGGCGGTATCGCCAACATGAACTACTCCATCTCCAACAATGCGGAGTATGGCGAATATGTGACCGGACCTCGCGTGATCAACGACGAAAGTCGCTGGGCCATGAAAGAGGCGCTGCACAACATCCAGACCGGTGTTTATGCGAAGAAGTTTATCATGGAAGGCATGAGCAACTATCCGGAAATGACCGCGCATCGTCGTAACAATGCAGCGCATCCCATTGAACAGGTGGGCGCCAAGCTGCGTAACATGATGCCCTGGATTGCGGCCAACAAACTGGTCGACAAGGAAAAGAACTAAAATAACCCGTAATGGCAAGGCCGGTCCCAGACCGGCCTTTTCTTTATTCGGTATCTGAAAAGGTTATGGCTTCATATCGTCATCCTGTGATCGCCCCCGAAGGCAAGGTGTTCATCTATGGCACTCTTGCGTTGGCGGCGGCCGCTTATTATGTGCTGGGTAAACCCGGATTATTGGGGCTGTTGCCCGTGGGTTTGATGCTCTGGCTGTTCCGCGACCCACGTCGACCGGTGCCGTCATCACCGCTGGCGGTTGTCTGCCCGGTGGATGGCAAGGTGATGGCCATAGAGGAACAGCACGACCCCTGGCTGGATCGTCCGGCCCTGCATATTGCCATTCGGATGTCACCGCTGGGGATGAATTCCCTGCGCAGTGTTACCGAGGGCAAGGTCGTGAAACACCAGCGCAGTCCCAACGGCGGTCGGGAACGGGCCATTCATGTGCAGACCGATGAACAGGATGATGTCATTATCGTCTTGCGGC
This sequence comes from Gammaproteobacteria bacterium, assembly GCA_029880855.1. GTDB lineage: Bacteria > Pseudomonadota > Gammaproteobacteria > UBA6429 > Thiohalophilaceae > JAOUNS01. The sequence continues at coordinate 164,415 of JAOUNS010000002.1, read as the reverse complement.
CGGGCAGATTGATGCAACGCTTGTCCTGCCATGTGCATGCGGGCGAGCGGGTCGGGCAGGGCCAACGTTGCGGCCACATCCTGTTTGGGGCGGATATTGATATTTATTTACCCGCCAACAGCCGCAGTAACCTGCAACCGGGGCAGGTGGTACGCGCCGGGAGTGACGTGATTGGCGAATTTATTCATGGCTGAACCGGCTGTGCTATTTTCATTCTCGGCCGGTTTGGAGTAGCATCTACCCACGATTAGACTATTAATATAACAATGATTAGAAAAATTCGCGAAGGCAAGGCCCGCCGGGGCATCTATCTCCTGCCGAATCTGTTTACTACAGCCTCGTTATTTACCGGTTTTTTTGCCATCGTGGCAGCGATTGATCACCGTTTTGAGTCAGCCGCCATCGCCATATTCATCGCCATGTTGATGGACGGTATTGATGGTCGGGTGGCGCGGATGACTCATACCGAAAGTGATTTCGGCGCCGAGTACGACAGTCTCTCCGACATGATTTCCTTTGGTATCGGCCCCGCCCTGGTGGTCTACGGCTGGGCCCTGAACACAATGGGCAAGCTGGGATGGCTGGTGGCCTTTATCTATACCGCCGGTGCGGCGCTGCGTCTGGCCCGCTTCAATACCCAGGTGGGGATTGCCGACAAGGCCTATTTCCAGGGGCTGCCCAGTCCTGCGGCGGCCGGGATCGTGGCCGGTCTGGTCTGGGTGGGCGAAACCCAACTGGCTTCCAGCCCGCTGCTCGATAATGTCGCCATGGGGCTGACCTTCTGGGCCGGCGTGTTGATGGTGAGTAACCTGCGTTATTACAGCTTTAAAACCATTAACTGGAAGGGCAAGGTGCCGTTTGTTTCGCTGCTGCTGTTTGTCGCCATCATTGTCACCATCTCCTCCAATCCACCCCTGATGCTGTTTGGCGGCTTTGTTATTTACTCTATCTCGGGGATATTTATTACCCTGATTCAAATGCTGAAAAACCGCGGCGAAGGCAAGTTGCAACCGGCGACCGATCCGGAGCCGGATCAGGAACAGAACGCCGGTCCCTGAGCCTGCCGTTCGGGTATCATCCCATCTGTTGTCCGGCAACCAGTTTCACAGCAGGCTGTTTTCCCCTGAACATCTCTGTCGGCAGGTGCGGATTTCCGTCGGGGCATGTCATAATGGCGGCCATGCAGGAGTTATGAACCATGAGTGATCGCTTAATAATTTTTGATACCACCTTGCGTGACGGGGAACAAAGCCCCGGCGCCTCCATGACCAAAGATGAAAAGGTCCGTATTGCCAAGGGGCTGGAGCGGATGCGGGTGGATGTGATTGAAGCCGGTTTTCCCATCGCCAGTCCCGGCGACTTCGAGGCGGTGCAGGCCGTGGCCCGCGCTATCAAGGACAGTACCGTGTGCGGCCTGGCCCGTGCGCTGGACAAGGACATCGAGCGGGCCGGTGAGGCCCTCAAAGACGCCAACTCGGGGCGTATTCACACCTTCATCGCCACTTCGCCCATTCACATGAAAATGAAACTGCGAATGGAGCCTGATCAGGTGGTCGAGCAGGCGGTGAAGGCAGTGAAGCTTGCACGCAAATTTACCGATAATGTTGAATTTTCACCTGAAGATGCCGGCAGATCGGAGCCTGATTTTCTTTGTCGCGTGCTTGAGGCGGTGATTGAGGCCGGGGCCGGGACCCTGAATATTCCTGATACTGTGGGTTATAACCTGCCGGCACAGTTCGGTGCCCTGATCCACACCCTGCGCGAACGTATTCCCAACTCCGATAAAGCCGTGTTTTCTGTTCACTGCCACAATGACCTGGGGCTGGCGGTGGCCAATTCCCTGTCCGCCGTGATGAACGGCGCTCGTCAGGTGGAGTGTACGATTAATGGGTTGGGTGAACGGGCCGGCAACGCCGCGCTCGAAGAGATCGTCATGGCGGTCAAGACCCGCCGTGACGTGTTCAACTGTAATGTGGACCATCTGGACACCACCCAGATCATGGCCAACTCCCGTCTGGTCTCTGGGATTACCGGTTTTGCGGTACAGCCCAACAAGGCCATCGTCGGCGCCAACGCCTTTGCCCATGAATCGGGTATTCATCAGGATGGTGTACTGAAGAGTCGTGAAACCTATGAAATCATGCGTGCCCAGGATGTGGGCTGGAGTACCAACCGCATGGTGCTGGGCAAACACTCGGGGCGCAATGCATTCCGTACCCGGCTGCAGGAGTTGGGGGTGGAATTCGCCACCGAAGAGGAGCTGAACGACACCTTTGCCCGTTTCAAAGAGCTGGCCGACAAAAAACACGAGATCTATGACGATGACCTGCAGGCACTGGTGACCGAATCCAGTCAGGAGGCCGCCAATGAGCGGGTGCGTCTGGTGGCTTTGCGCGTCTGTTCCGAGACCGGTGAGCGACCCAATGCAGACCTGACCCTGTGGGTGGACGGTGAGGAACTGAGTGCCACCGCCGGTGGCGGTGGTCCGGTGGATGCTTCATTCCGGGCCATTGAGTCGATCATCAACAGTGAATGCGAACTCCAGCTCTATTCAGTGAATAACATCACCAGTGGTACCGATGCCCAGGGCGAGGTAACCGTGCGTCTGGAGAAGGGCGGGCGGATTGCCAACGGTCAGGGGGCGGATACCGATATCGTGATTGCCTCGGCCAAGGCCTATATCAACGCCCTGAACAAGATGATGGGCGATAGTTCACGCCCCCATCCCCAGACCGGCAAGTTATAGGCACTGACCCGTGAGTCGGCATTTACACCGGGACTATCTGCAGGCCATGGGCATTGATGTCTGGGAACAACGTCAGCCGGTTGCTGTATCACCCGTTGAGGTTGCCATGAAGGCGCCGCTACCAACAGAACCGGTGTTTGAAAATCCCATCCCGGTGGAAGCAACGCTCAATCAAACGACGGATCCGGACTGGTCAGGTCTCCAGACGGCGGTACAGGCCTGTACCCGGTGCGAACTGCATCAGACCCGCACCCAAACAGTCTTTGGCGTCGGTAATCCCAGTGCGGATTTATTGATCATCGGTGAGGCACCGGGGGCGGATGAAGACAAGCAGGGTGAACCGTTTGTCGGTCGTGCCGGACAGTTATTAAACGCCATGTTGCAAGCGATCCAGCTGACACGCGGGGATGTTTACATTGCCAATATCCTGAAATGTCGGCCACCCAATAATCGCGATCCCAGGCCTGAAGAAGCGGCACTGTGCAGCGCCTGGTTAAAACGTCAGATCGAATTGATCCAGCCGAAGCTGATATTGGCGCTGGGGCGGATCGCCGGTCAACGCCTGTTGCAAGTGGACACTCCGCTGGCAAAATTGCGCGGTGCCATTCACACCTTGCCCATGACACAAACCCCGCTGATTGTGACCTATCACCCGGCCTATTTATTGCGCTCACCGGGGGAAAAACGCAAGGCCTGGGAGGATTTGATATTCGTCAAACGGACCCTGGGCGGCTATCATTAAATGGCATGCAATTTTCAACCGGCATAAAACGAACCTTTTAATATGAGTGCAGTGCTTGAACCGGGCATCAGTCTTCGCCCCATGACCATCGACGATCTGGATCAGGTGATCGCGATAGAAACCGCGACCTATGATTTTCCCTGGACACGCGGTATTTTCCATGACTGTCTGCAAGTCGGCTATTGTTGCTGGGTGATTGAGACAGCGGGTGATATCTTTGCCTACGGGGTGATGTCGGTGGCGGCGGATGAGGCGCATATTCTAACCATTGTGGTCAGTGAGGATGCGCGTCGACAGGGATTTGGCAAATCCATCCTGGAGCATCTGCTCAATATCGCCCAACAGCGCAATGCATCAGTGGTGCTGTTGGAAGTCCGTCCCTCCAATACAGCGGCAGTGAATCTGTATTACCAGACCGGTTTCAGCGAAATCGGTATACGCAAGGATTACTATCCGGATCATGGCGGCAGGGAAGATGCTCTGGTGATGGGACTGGATATTGATTACTATTCCGGTAGAAAATTCTAGCAGTGATCGCAATATGAGCGTGTTGGCGCCATGTTGAGACCGCAGCCGGCTGACTCTTCACTTCATTTTATTATCTCAAGCAGTTATTGATCATGTTATCGCTTTTATCCAAACTGAAACCCCTTGTGATTCAGGCCGCGCAACAGGAATTGCTGCCGCGTTTTCGTCAGGTCAGTCATGAGTTCAAGGCGGACGGCAGTCTGTTGACCGAAGCGGATCTGGCCATGCAACAGCGTATTCAGACGGAATTGGGCAGGGACTGGCCGACCTATACGTTTTTGGCTGAAGAGATGTCAGCGCAGGAACAGCAAGCCTTGATGCAGGAAAACCGGGATGGCTTATGGTGTCTTGATCCCCTGGACGGGACGAGTAACTTTGCGGCGGGTATTCCCTATTTTGCTGCATCTCTGGCGTTAATTCGGGAAGGCCGGGTTGTGCTTGGGCTGGTTTATGATCCGGTGCGTGATGAATGTTTCAGTGCGATACGCGGTGAAGGTGTTTGGTTAAATGACGCTCCCTTGTTGCCGGCCGGCAATCTGCCGATACAACCGGGTATCGGGATTGTCGATTTTAAACGGTTGCCCGCCGAGTTGGCCGCCAGACTGGCTGTCTCACCACCGTTTAAATCCCAACGCAGCTTTGGTTCAGTGGCGCTGGACTGGTGTTGGCTGGCGGCCGGTCGCGGTCATGTCTATTTACACGGACGACAAAACCTGTGGGACTATGCCGCCGGGAATCTGATCTTTGAGCAGGCGGGTGGTTATGCCTGTACCCTGGAGGGAGAACCGGTCTTTGACCTGAGTCTGCGGCCCCGTTCTGCGGTGGCGGCACTGGATCAAACATTCTTTACCAACTGGTGTGACTGGTTGTTGATAAAACCGTGCTCAATGTGAGCAACAGTCACAATATAAACTGACGCATCGCTTCACGGCGGGTACACCACCAATGCAGAACATATGGATTCGCCCGGGGTTGGCAACATTTGTCTGGTTTGTTCTGTTTATACTGCTGGAGTCCTTGTTGACGGCACTGGCCACCGGCGCCATGCCCGGTCACCTCTCTTCCTGGATTCATTCAGCCGGGGACTTGTATGTGACCCTGTTTTGGGAAGCCCCCGGTCGTACCTTGCAGCTCACACTCTTTGACAAACCGCTGTTTGTTGTCAGTAATGCTGCCGAGACATCAGCCCGGGTCTGGAGTTTGCACTACTATGCAGGCACCATACTGTTACATGGCATTCTGGCCTGGTTTTGTGCACGTACCCGTGTGCTGATCAACGTCTTCCAACAGCCGGGATTGATACCTGGTATTGCGGGGATATGTTTGTTATTAATTGCCTCATTGTATTTACAGATTGCCGCTTGTTGCACCGGGGGGCCGATATGGATTATTCACAGTATGACACTGGCATTGATTTTTAATCCGGCCACGGCAACAGTACGCATGATCGAAATCTACCAGAGTGTCAGCACGATATTTCCGGTTATGCAATGGGCTTGTGCCGCAGCCGGCGGGTATTTATTGTATCGTTATAGGCAAATCACAAAAGACAACCCTGCAGAAAACTGTATTTTGACCGATTGATCAGATGAAGAGACATCCTGCTTCTTAATACCGCAAAAAGAGTAGTAATAATTTGTGGTAATAATACGGCGCTTTCAGGTGGAGTCCCATGACAAAAATATTGGTAGTAGAAGATAATGAGATGAATCGGGAAATGCTGATCAGGCGACTCTCCAAACATCAGTTCGATGTGATCGCTGCGACAGACGGCGAGGATGCCATCCACGGTGCGGAGGCGGGCAGCCCCGACCTCATTCTGATGGACATGAGTCTGCCGGTGATTGACGGCTGGGAAGCAACGCGTCGCTTGAAAAGCAGCCGCTTGACGAAAAATATTCCGATCATCGGCTTATCCGCCCATGCCATGCAGACCGATGTGGAGAAGGCCAGGCAGGCCGGTTGTGATGATTACGATACCAAGCCCGTTAATATGGAACGTCTGCTGAAAAAAATTAATAATCTGCTGAATATCTAGCTATATCGCTGTAACCGGAATGAAAATATCCAATGAGTTAATGCATGATGCCGACTTCGGGCAGGGGATCATTCGTATCTTCCTCGGCACCGGTGTGTTGCTCTATACGATCTGGTATCTGGAGAGTTATGCGGGACAGATGAATCTGTTTCTGCTGTATCTGGCTGTCGGGTTTTTTCTGTTCTCGATTATCAATCTGGTCAGTTTTTGGGTGCTGAATGTCCCGATTCTGCTTCGACGTTCGGTCTGCATTTTTATCGATACCGGTATTGTCACCTTTTCCATGGCCGTGTTTGGTGAAGCGGCCACTCCCTTCTTTGGTGGTTATTTGTGGGTGACCATTGCCAACGGCATACGCTTCGGTCGCCGCTATCTCTATATCACCTGGGCATTGAGTATTATTGGTTTTATATTGGTGCTTTCGATCAGCCGTTATTGGCAGGCGCATCTTATTTTGGGTATAGGCATACTGATCTGGATCATTTTGTTGCCGTTGTATGTCTCCAAATTGCTGAAGAATCTGGAGCAGACCGTTGCACGGGAAAAGCAGGCCAATAGTGTGAAAAGCCAGTTTTTGGCGAATATGAGCCATGAACTGCGAACACCGCTGAATACGATTATCGGTTACACAGAGTTGCTGGAGGAAGATGCCAGGGATGAAAAGAATACTCAACTTGGTGAGGACCTGGGCAAGATCAAACATGCCGCCTTTCACTTATTGAATCTGATCAATGGCGTACTCGATCTCTCCAAGATTGAGTCCGGTAAAATGGATGTCCACTATGAAGAAGTGGAGTTGGCGTTGCTTGGCGCTGAGGTGCTGGAGCTGATACAGAATCAGGTGGGTAAAAACAACAGCACTATTGAGTTAAAAATTGCTGATGGATTGCACAAGACATACACCGATTACACAAAACTAAAACAGGTGTTGTTAAATCTGTTAAGCAATGCCGCAAAATTTACCCATGACGGTAAAATCGCCCTTGCCATGAATAAACTGCACAGGGCGGGTTGTGACTGGCTTGAGATCAAGATCAGCGATACCGGTATTGGTATTGATGCAGGTTATCTACCGCATCTGTTTGAACCGTTTATGCAGGCGGATTCATCAACCACACGCAAATATGGTGGTACCGGTCTGGGGCTGACCATTACCAAACGTTTTGTGGAGATGCTCAAGGGGGAAATTCTGGTAGACAGCAAGCCCGGCCAGGGTACCTGCTTTACCGTCAGGTTGCCGCGACCGGCAGCGAGTGATTTGCCCGTCGAACGCATCAGCACGATGCAACGCATCGGACGACCATATGAAGACATGGCGAACCGGAAAGTGACGCGTGTGCTTGTCATTGATGATGATCCGGATATGCGTGAGCTGATGGCGCGCAATCTGACCGATGGAGGTTATCTGGTTGAAACCGCCGGTAACGGACTGGATGGTCTCAAACTGGCCAGAAGCAGTCGCCCTGATGTGATTACTCTCGATATCATGATGCCCGAACTGGATGGCTGGGCGGTCTTAAAGAGCTTGAAGGCAGATGAAGCGTTAAAAGATATTCCGGTGGTGATGATCAGTATGACTGACCAGACGAATATTGCCACTATCCTGGGGGCGAGTGATTACCTGCAGAAACCAATTGATTTTGAACAGTTACACCATGTTTTGCATCGCTGGGTGAATGAGACCGAGTGCACCAATATTCTGGTGGTCGATGATGACAAGGATATTCGCACGGCCATTCGCGTTATTGTGGAAAGCCAGTCGCATCGGGTCAAACTCGCCGCTGATGGCAATGAAGCGCTGCGGATCATGCAGGAGTTTAAACCGGATCTCATGCTGGTTGATTTAATGATGCCGGGTATGGATGGCTTTGAGCTGGTTGATCATTTGCGTAAAGATGCCCAGACCAGGGATATCCCGGTTATTGTCATGACGGCCAAGGACCTGACCGAGCAGGATCTGATCAGGCTCGATGAGCTGGGTGTTTGCCTGATCAGCAAGGGCGTGTTTGCCGGCGAAAGTCTGTTGAAGACAGTGCAGCAGGCAGTGCAAAACTATACCCGATAAGTGAGCTTATACCAAACCGTCATGTGCAGTGAAGTGCCGGCATCGGCGGCATAAAAAAAGGGAGCCTGTCGGCTCCCTTAAATCTCACCTCAGGGCGAGGTATAAAGATGGAGGTTACATCAGAAGTGCTGGAGACAACCAGTCGCTTGACTGTATGTGTGCTGATTCTGGCAAACTGTCGCCGGCGTGGTATTGATCCAGATCAATTACACGTTTGCATTCAGCAGGCCGGGATGTTTTTCGTGATATGGATCAATCGATCAAAAAACAGGGCTTGACAATTCTTATCTTTTTTCAAGATCGATATAATACGCATATATCAGTGCGATAAACAACGGCAGCAAGGCTGTCGCCAACAAGGCATTGGTAACTTTCAACAGCGCATCGGCATAGGGTGTGACCAGCAGGATGTACTGAAAGAAGAAGACCAGGATCTGATTGATCAACAAGTAGCAGACAAACAGGGAGATATAGACCAGCAGCAGATAAATTGCTGTGCGCAACCAATTCCCTTTCAGCATGTCCAGACTTCCCTTTAATGAGACTGTGAGATTGGCGCTGTCCAGCACCAGCAGAAACGGGCTCATACTGAATGCAATCAGTGCAAACAATCCCGGCATAAACAGTAACAGGATCATGAGTGTGTTTTTACTGAGGAGTGCAAGCAGCACCAGATAGATGATAACGATATAACCCATCGTCCACAGCAGGAAGTTCCTCAGGATCGGCAGACTGTGCTGGATGATGTGGCGTATTTTGATCGTTTCACCCAGCGTATGGGCCTGATATTTTCGGATGTAGATCAGCGGAAAAATCAGCATGATCCCAACCACGATCAACAGAAAAAACACAAAAAACAAAATCAGTCCGATGCCCGGTTGCTGCATATCGGGCTGAATCAGTACATTGAATATTAAAGCCAGCAAGGCAAGATACATAAAAATGGTGGTGATAATCTGTATGGATATCGCCGACATGATCTGGCGCAGACTGGACCTGAACAAGTTCAGGCCTGAAAGCAGTACGCCGACGAGATTATCAGTTGCAGATACAGGTATAGTCATGGCTGATTGAATAATGAATTTTGGCTATTCTAGCAGCAATTTTTCCCAAAATGACCTGACGTGCCGGCATTTTACTGTACAATACGACGTTTTTTCTTACTCACAGGTTAAATCAGGGGTTATGTCATCATTTTTAACGGAAATGCGCAGGCGACGCACCTTTGCCATTATTTCGCATCCCGATGCCGGTAAGACCACCTTGACCGAAAAGCTGTTGTTGTTCGGCGGCGCTATTCAGCTGGCCGGCACAGTGAAAGGTCGCAAGGCAGCCCGACACGCCACCTCGGACTGGATGGAACTGGAAAAGCAACGCGGTATTTCGGTGACATCTGCTGTCATGCAGTTCCCCTACAAGGATTGCATCATCAACCTGCTGGATACACCCGGTCACGAAGACTTCTCGGAAGATACCTACCGGACCCTGACGGCGGTGGACTCCGCCTTGATGGTGATCGACAGCGCCAAGGGCGTGGAAGACCGCACCATTAAATTGATGGACGTCTGCCGTTTGCGCAGTACTCCCATCCTGACCTTTGTTAATAAGCTGGACCGTGAGGGACGTGACCCGGTGGAGTTGCTGGATGAAGTGGAAAATATCCTTAACATCCAGTGTGCCCCGATCACCTGGCCGATCGGCATGGGCAAGAACTTCAAAGGCGTGTTTCATATCTACCTGAACCAGGTGCACCTGTTCAGTTCGACCCACGGCGGCAAGATCCAGAGCGGTGAGATCATCGAAGGACTGGATAACCCGCGTCTGGATCAGTTGTTCGGCACACTGGCTGCTGAATTGCGTGAAGAGATTGAACTGGTCAAAGGGGCCAGCCATGAGTTCGAAGTGCAGGCCTTTCTGGAAGGGCGGCAGACCCCGGTCTTTTTCGGCTCCGCCATCAATAACTTTGGTGTGAATGAATTACTGGATTACTTTGCATCGGTTGCCCCGTCCCCCTTATCCCGCGAGACTGACCTGCGTCAGGTTTCTCCGGAAGAGGAAAAGTTCACCGGTTTTGTCTTCAAGATTCAGGCGAATATGGACCCGCAACATCGGGATCGGATCGCCTTCCTGCGTGTTTGTTCCGGCAAGTATGAGCGGGGCATGAAAATGCATCAGGTGCGGATTGGTAAAGAGGTCAAAATCAGCAATGCCCTGACCTTTATGGCCAGCGAGCGTGAACATGTGGAGACGGCCTATCCCGGTGACATTATCGGTTTACACAATCACGGTACGATCCGCATCGGGGATACCTTTACCCAGGGTGAAAATCTGAAGTTTACCGGTATTCCCAACTTTGCCCCGGAACTGTTCCGCCGTGTACGTCTCAAGGACCCCATGAAAATGAAGGCCCTGCAAAAGGGGCTGGACCAACTCAGTGAAGAAGGGGCCACCCAGGTATTTAGACCGCTGATGGGTAATGATGTGATCGTCGGTGCTGTGGGCGTGTTGCAGTTCGATGTGGTCGCTCATCGTTTACAGGCGGAATATGGTGTGGAATGCGGCTTTGAAGCGGTGAATGTCAATACCGCCCGCTGGGTGACCTGTGGGGATGAGAAGAAACTCAACGAGTTTCGCCGCAAGGCGGAAGATAATCTGGCGCTGGACGCGGGCGGCAGCCTGAGTTATCTGGCGCCGACCCGGGTCAATCTGGAACTGACCCAGGAACGCTGGCCGGATGTAGTCTTCCATGCAACGCGGGAACATTAAAGCGTCATCCTGATTTGCCTGCCGGGTTTGTTTGGACGATACTCAATCCATTCAAATTCCAAACAATAAAAAGGCGGGTGGCAATGGATAGACGGGAGTTTTGCAAGACGCTGTTACAAACAAGCGCCCTGGCTGCATGGCCGGGGTTTGTACTTGCCGCACAGGCCAAATCGGATCAGGATGTGTTATTTATCGAAGCACCGCATGCTGATTACAATGCCTACCGTGCCCTGTTCAATAAAAATATCGATCACAAACCCCGCCTTATCGCTGTCTGTTTTAACGAACAGGGCGTCATCAAGGGGCTGGCCGAGGCGGATAAACGGGGCTTGCCTGTTTCCATAAAAAGCGGCGGTCACAGCTTCGAGGGCTATTCTGTTGTGCCTGACAGTCTGGTGATCGACCTGACCAATATGAACAGCCATCAACTATCGACCGATGGTCGTTTGGTAACCGATCCGGCAACCCGCCTGATGCAACTCTATGAAGATCTCGTGCCCAAAGGCAGGCTCTTGCCCACCGGCTCCTGCGGTATGGTCGGGATAGCCGGCCTGACACTGGGCGGTGGTTACGGAATTTTCGCCCGCGAATACGGCCTGACCTGTGATTACCTGAAACGGGCACGTCTGGTGGATGCACAGGGCAAGGTGCATGAGGTGGAAGCCGGTTCTGATCTGTTCTGGGCCTGTCAGGGTGGTGGTAACGGTCATTTCGGTGTTGTCACCCGGCTGGAGTTTGATACCGTTGCAGCCCCCACACATCTCTGGCGACATGTCTTCAAGGCCTACAAACTGGATGCGGCGCGTGCGATCACGTTGATGGAACACTGGTTTGATATCAGCCGTCGTCTGCCGGATAGTTGTTTTGCCGCTTTTGTCCTGAATCATCGCACCCTGACCCTGTTGGTAACCAATACCGCTGTTACACCGGACGCAGTTGTGCAAGGTTTGCTGTCGGAACTGGAGAAACTGACCGATAAACGTTATAGCGACAAGCGGGTTGAATTAACCAAAGAGGTCAAACGTTATTACGGGATTTTAACTCCCCTTTATTTCAAAAATGCCTCGGCGGGATTTTATGAAGGTTATGCCGATATCAAACCGATGATGCCGGAAGTGATTAACAAGGTGATCAACACCCGCTCAGTGATCTTTCAGGTCAATACGCTGGGCGGGGCAATCAAACGCCGGGATGTAACGGCTACCGCTTATGCACATCGTAACGCCAACTATCTCGCAGAAGTGCAAAGTTACTGGAACAAACCGGAACAGGCCGATACGGCTATACAGGCGGTACAACATATTCAGTCCACACTATGGCACGGCGGGGTACGCGCCCATTATGCCAATTATCCGGACAGCTGGTTCCCGGATTGGGCGCATGCCTATTACGGCGAGAAAAATCTTGCCCGTTTGCAACAGATCAAGCGCAAATATGATCCGGGTAATCGGTTTCGCTATGCGCAAAGCATCCAACCGGCCTGAATGGCACAACACGGCAGGTACTGAATGCCGGTACTGAACGGTTATCCGTTGTCGACCGGGGTGGTTGCATTGAGCAGGTCCGGTATGGGTGTTAAGCTGCGCGACGGGCAGCCCCACAATATAATGAAAATAAGGGTGGTTTATGCAAAAACGACTCAATAAGGAAATTATCTCCTGGGCGCTTTATGACTGGGGGAATTCCGCTTTTGCCGTAGTCATGCTGACCGCGATCTTTCCGGTGTATTTTAAAGACAGCCTGAGTGCAGGACTGGATACCACCACCGGTAATTTTTGGTGGGGACTGGCCAATTCATTCTCAAGTATTGTTATCGTCTTGCTGGCGCCGGTACTTGGTGCAATAGCCGATGCCGGCGGCAACAGAAAAAAATTCCTGGCAGTGTTTGCGGTGTTGGGCATCCTCAGTACATTTGCACTTTTCTTTGCCAATCAGGGTGAATGGGTGTTTGGCCTGACACTGTTTATCCTGGGCTCTGTCGGATTTATGGGAGCAAACATCTTTTACGATTCCATGATCGTGCTTGTTGCGCCTTCGGATCGCTACGATTTTGTTTCCGCACTGGGCTATTCGCTGGGCTATCTGGGCGGCGGCCTGGTGATGGTGCTGGATGTTTTAATGTTCATGTCGCCGGAAAAATTCGGTTTCAGCAATCAAACCCAGGCAATCAAGGCCGGTTTTATCAGTGTGGCTGTCTGGTGGGGTGTCTTTACATTACCCTTGCTCATGTTCGTTAAGGAACGCAATTCAAAACAGAAAATATCAGCAGGTGCTGCACTGCGTAATGGGCTGAGTCAGTTGGCGAATACCTTTCGTGAGATTCGCAAACTCAAGGTGGTGATGCTCTTCCTGGCCGCCTATTGGCTGTATATCGATGGTGTGGATACCATTGTGCGCATGGCGGGTATTTATGGCAAGTCATTGGGTTTTGACAATACCGATCTCATCAAGGCGATTTTGATTACCCAGTTTGTCGGTTTTCCGGCCGCCATCGCCTTTGGTTTCATCGGTGAACGGTTTGGCGCCAAGCGGGGTATTCTTATCGCTATTGCCGTCTATATCGGTGTCACCATCTGGGCCTTCCGCATGGAGAAGGTGTCCGAATTTTATGGTCTGGCCATCGTGGTCGGTCTGGTTCAGGGCGGTGTTCAGTCACTGAGTCGATCATTCTATGCGCGCATCATCCCGGCGAATAAAACGGCGGAATTTTTTGGGTTCTATAACATGCTGGGCAAGTTTGCCGCCGTGCTGGGACCGTTATTGATGGGTGTAACCGGCCTGCTGACCAATGATATCCGGGTTTCGATCCTGTCGGTCATTGTGTTGTTCATCGGCGGCGCCTGCCTGTTGTACTTCGTGGATGAAGAGCAGGGCAAGCGTATGGCCAGAGAACTGGAATAATTCATTGTATATATAAAGAAGAAGTTGGTAATGGAAAGACGTACTGTTTTGAAACTGCTTGCGCTGGGAGGTGTCACCAGCGGTCTGGCCGGAGTGGGGATCAGTTACTGGCCCAACGAAGGCGTCTGGAATCCCTGTGTGGCTGATGCCATCCCGTCCCGCTTGCTGGAACATGATTTGGTGCGCGCCGCCTGGGAAGGGGTTGACCCTTCCTTATATATAGACTGCCATACCCACCTGGTCGGGACCGGTGATTCCGACTCGGGTATCTGGCTCAATCCCTTGATGCAGGACCCGCTGGAACTCACGCAATATGTGCGACTGCAATTTTACCTGAATGCCTCCTGTATCCGTGAAGAAGAGGAAGGTGTGGACAGACAGTATGTGGAACAACTGTTGTCCATGAATAAAACCTTCTCCAAAGGGGCAAAGTTCATGTTGCTGGCGTTCGATATGCGTCATGATCAAAACGGTCAACCGGAACGCCAACGCTCTGCCTTTGCCATCCCCGATAAGTATGCCGCTGCCGTGGTGCAGCGTTATCCGCAACGTTTTGAATGGGCCGCCTCGATCCATCCCTATCGGGAGGATTGTGTGGAAGCACTGGAGTGGGCGGTGGTGCATGGTGCGAAAGCGGTTAAATGGTTGCCGCCGGTGATGAATATTGATCCGGCATCCTCGGCCTGTGATCGATTTTATGCCGCGCTGGTCAAGCACAATATCCCTTTATTAACCCATGCCGGTGATGAACATGCCGTGGCCGGTGTGGATTCTCAGTCTTTCGGTAACCCACAGTTATTGCGACGCGCGCTGGATCACGGTGTGAAGGTGATTGTCGCTCATTGTGCCACCAAAGGGACGAATCCTGATATCGATCATCCGAACAAGGGTGAGGTGGAAAATTACCGCCTGTTTACCCGCATGCTCGATGAACCAAGGTATGAAAAACTGTTGTATGGTGACGTCTCGGCCATCCTGCAATTAAACCGTGTCGGGCCGCACATTGAGGAACTGTTGCAACGGGAAGAGTGGCACAGCCGGTTGTTAAATGGTTCGGATTATCCCTTGCCCGGTGTGATGCCGATGTTTTCCGCCAAGTCCATCGCCGATATGGGATTACTGGACAAGCGCCATGTGGCCGTGCTGGTGGAACTGCGCAAGTATAATCCAATGTTGTATGACTTTGTGTTAAAGCGCAGTTTGCGCAGCAAGGGCAAGCGTTTCGCGGCCGGTATTTTTGAAACCCGTCGTGTCCTGCAATAAACAAGCAAACAGGGACTAGGTATGTTGATCTGGATAGTTATTTTTGGTATTGCCGGCGTTATTCTTGGTTTCATGATCAATTACGATACCGGCGCCGGTTTTGGTTTCTGGTACGGTTGTTTGTTGGGTGTGGTGGTATATCTCTTGCGTCGGGTCAACGAACTGGCTGCCATGTTGCAACGACTGAACCGGACAGTGGATGCACTTGAACATAAACAAACCGAACAGACTTCATCCCTTGCCGCCACCGTCAAACCGGCGCCCGCTGCAGAGCCGGTTGTGAAGCCGATACCGGCGCCGCCGCCTGTCGTGCAGGACGATCCTGCACCTGTCGTCGAACCAAAGATACAGACTGCATGGCAAGCCGGACCGGCGCAACAAAACAGCCGGCCATCCTCCGCAACGACTACCGGTGATGATCGGCTTGGGCAACTGTTTGATCAGGCCGTTGCGCAAGTCAGGCGCTTCTTTACTGAAGGCAATGTGGTATTGAAAGTCGGCTTGATTGTCCTGTTCTTCGGCGTGGCCTTTTTACTGAAATATGCCGCTGAGCGGAATATTCTCTCTATCGAGGTGCGTCTGCTGGGTGTGATGCTCGGCGCCATGGTGATGCTGGTGCTGGGCTGGCGCTGGCGATTGACCAAAACAGTCTATGCGCTGGGATTGCAGGGCGGGGCCGTCGGCATTATGTTTATCACGGTGTTTATCGCCGCCAAGATTTATCACCTGATTCCGTTGCTGTTGGCGCTGGTGGTGATGCTGGGACTGGTGGGATTTTGCGCCATGCTGGCGGTATTACAAAATACCTTGTCACTGGCGGTATTGGGAATACTGGGTGGTTTTCTGGCACCGATCCTTGCTTCCACAGGCAGCGGCAACCATGTCATGTTGTTCAGTTATTATGCCTTGTTGAATCTGGGGATCTTCGCCATTGCCTGGTTCAAGTCCTGGCGTATCCTGAATCTGTTGGGTTTTGGTTTTACCTTGCTGATTGGCAGCTTGTGGGCTGAATCAGGCTATCGGCCTGATATCTATCTCTCCACCCAGTTATTCCTGGGTTTTTTCATCCTGTTATTTACTGCGATTGCCTTGATCTATGCCTTGCGGCAACCGCCTGACCTCAAAGGCCTGGTAGACGGTACACTGGTGTTTGGTGTGCCGTTGAGCGGCTTTGGTCTGCAGTCACTCCTGGTTCGGGACATTGAATATGGGATCGGGATCAGTGCGCTGGTGCTCGGTGCATTTTATATCCTGCTGGCCATGGGGCTGTGGCGACGTCTGGCAAACCAGATGCGGGTGTTGACGGAATCCTTCCTGGCCATGGGCGTGGTATTTGGCAGTCTGGCTATCCCGCTGACCCTGAGTGAAAGCTGGACCACCCTGGCCTGGTCACTGGAAGGTGCCGGTTTGGTTTGGATTGGTCTCCGGCAACAACGCATGTTGGCGCGAGTGTTTGGTTTGTTGTTGCAGTTCGGGGCCGGTGTGAGTTTTATGATCGCCGCCAATCGTTACATGGGATTGGCCAAACCGGACTTGCTGATTTTGAACGGCAACTTCATGGGTGCCGCCATGATCGCCGTTGCCGGTCTGCTTAGTGCGTGGTTGATGTTTCGGCAGAAGTCACAGTTAAGAAATTTTGAGCAGGGCTGGGATATCGTGTTGTTGTGTTGGGGTATTGTGTGGTGGTGGTTTGCCGGAACGCATGAAATCGATGTGTTTACCCGCCATGAACCCGGTACGAAGTTGAATCTGGTCTTTATCAGTATCAGCTGTGTGATCTTTTATCAATTGTTTCGTCGGTTGGCATGGCCACCGATGGTCTATCCGGCATTGTTGACAGCACCCTATGCCGCGTTCAGCTACCTGACAACCTATGCCTTTAATCATGACCGATATCACCCGGTGCAAAATTTTGGCTATCTCGTTTGGCCGATGGTGTTCGCTGCGACTATCTATATATTACTGCGGGTCAAGCAAACGGTAAAACCGGTCTTTATCAATCTCGGTTACCTGCTCCTGTTCTGGCTGCTGTGCATACTGCTTGCCTGGCAGGCAAGCTGGTTGATGGACAAAGCCGGCACCAGCCACGCCTGGGCATTGCTGGTTGAGTTGATGATTCTGGCGTTACTCAGTTGGCAGGTGTTGCGCCAGACACAAGCGGGATATGATTATCTGGGTGTCTCCATGCAGACCGGTTTATTGTGGGGGCTGGGGCCGGTCATGCTGTGGTTCGCCGGCTGGATATTACTCGGCAGTTTCAATTACGCCGGTGAAACGGTGTTGATCCCCTATATTCCGGTATTGAATCCCTTTGGTATCGGTTGTGTCATTGCCTTGTTGTTATTGTTGTTCTGGAGCTGGCGGATACATAACAATGTGACCCGGTTTGCCCGGGCGGCAACCTGGACCACATACATCATTGTGCCAGTGTTGGCCTTCATTGCCCTGAACTCATCACTGGCCCGGGCGATCCATCAATGGACCGGGGTCAGGTTTGATCTGGATGCCATGCTGGATTCACTGGTCTTCCAGGCCGGTATCTCTATCCTGTGGACTATCCTGGCCATGGTCATCACCATTACCGCAACACGGATCAGTCAACGCCTGCTCTGGATTGTCGGGATGAGTCTGATGGGGATCGTTGTCGGTAAATTATTCCTGTTTGATTTGGCCAATACCAACACACTGGCGCGGGTTGTCTCTTTCCTCGGTGTGGGATTGATAATGTTGGTCATGGGATACTTCTCACCCCTGCCACCGCATAAGGAGGATGCTGCATGAAAATATTCAGTGGTTTATTGCTCTGCCTGATCAGTGGTCTGACGCCGGCTGAGACAACGGAATTAAAACCGGAAAGTTTTTCAGCCGGATACCGGATCAATATCGATGGGAACCATGCCGTGTATCAGCTGGATTTGCCGTCCGATGTGTATCGCACAGCGATCTATCATAATCTGGCGGACCTGCGCGTCTTTAACCGGCAACAGGTACCGGTGCCGTATCAAATTCGGCATGTCAGTACCACGATCAAGGAATCGGCTCGCCATCGGTTGGGCTTTTTTCCGCTATATGGTTCCTTTGACAGCCATATTAAACAGATCAAGGTTGAGACCAACTCCCGGGGCGCAATTGTCAATATTCGGAATATCAAACAAACCGACAAGGTCGTTACCGCCTATTTGATCGATGCCAGTCAATTGGCGCAACCGCCTGCTGTCCTGGAAATAGATTGGGCGGTGAATTGGGAGGCCAATCTGTTATACCGAATCAAGGTGGAGAGCAGTGATGACTTGCAACACTGGCAAACACTGGTTGGCTCCGCCACCCTGGCTGCACTGGATTACGCCGGGCAGAGACTGTTACAAAAGGAGATCCGTCTGCCACAACACAAGGCCAAATATTATCGGTTGAGCCGGCTGGATAAATCACATGCTTTGACGTTGCGTAACGTGGATGCCCTGTCCAGCACCAGTCGGATCGATATGCAACGACAATGGTACAAGGTGAGTGGCGAGCATCAGGAAAATCACAAGGTTTATCATTTTCAAACCGGTGCCTGGTGGCCGGTGGATCGGCTGCGACTGATCATGCCGGAAAACAATACGGTGGCGAATATCATCCTGCGCTCACGCCACGATGAGAAAAGCCCGTGGCGGGAAAGATATCGCGGGTTGGTCTTTGATCTGAATATGAACGGCCAGACGCTGCAAAGCAGTGATATCACACTACCGTTGGTAACGGATCGTCACTGGCAACTTGAACTCACAGGTGATGCGCGTCTGGGGACCGGACAGATACCACACCTGAACCTGGGTTGGTTACCGTATCAATTAAACTTTGTCGCCCAGGGCGATGGACCTTATATCATGGCCTTTGGCTCGGTAGAGGTGAATCGTGCCGATTTCGCCATGTATGATCTGATGAATAAACTGGTCAAGGATCAAACGGTGATTCAAGCGGCGGGGCTGGGAGAAAAGATCGATCTGGGCGGTGCCGGCAAACTGCAACAGGCCCCCAAACCTATCGCATGGCAAACCTGGCTGGTATGGGTGATTATGCTGCTGGGTGTGGCATTAATGGCCTGGATGGCGATAAGCCTGTATCGACAGATGAATGGGAAAAGTGTCTGAAAGCAGGGTATGATCAGCGCTCAGAACGAATGAGGCGGAAAAATGAGTGAAGAGCAAAATAAACAGACACCTTCGTTATGGCAAGTCGCGCAAAGCGTCATGGCTGCGTTGTTTGGTGTGCAAAGCAGTAAAAACTACGAACGTGATTTTAAACATGGCAAACCCTCCCAATACATCATCCTGGGTTTGATCGGCGTAGCGATTTTTATTGGTACGATTCTTGGTGTGGTGATGTTGGTGATGAAGCTGGCGGTGGGGTGATATTTGTGTTTTTGTGTCGGGGTTACCCGACTGTATGTGAGTGTTGTTTCTGTAATATTCTCTTTGTCTGTCACTGCGTGGCTATGACCGTTTTGATTGTTTAATTCAAAGTTGTTATGTTCCGCCTGCCACTACGTGGCATGGGGCATGTGTTTATTCAATGTAACTTTTTCGCCCGCCACTATGTGGCTGAGGCGAGTGACTTTTCTTTGCGTTGTCCAAAGAAAAGTCACCAAAAGAAAGGACACCCAGTCGGCGAAAACGTGGTTGCGATGGATTTCATCCTGTCATTGGCAGAAGGGGCGTCCTGCCCCTCTGCCAATGCGCGGCATCCCTGCCGCGATTAATCGATGATGAAATTCATCTCAACCACTCGCCGATAATGGGGCTGATCCTCGCAGCAAGGTTCTTGTTTATGGATAAGCCTGCTTAATACATGATATTCGGGGGTGGGATCATTCCCCTTTACAGGCATGTTGTGAACAGCGACTTCGACATCGATCAGTGCGCCACAGGATGACGTCCATGGATGGACTAATGTCGCGGGAGGCAGGGAGTGAAATCAGTGGATCCGCACAGAGTGCAAAGCCGCACAGCGTTAGGGGGAAATATAACCATCGGTCTGCCCATACTCTGCGTTATAAAAACGCCGGCGAGAATAGATTCCCCTCACCCTTGGGGAGGGTGAGATATATAATGATCTTATATTTTCTTCGCGTCTTCGCGTTGTGTTCCGGTCTGATATAAAACCTTACAACTTTTCGATGCGTGCCTTTTGTTCACTGAGACTGTCGAGGGCGCTTTTTTCTTCGGCGAGTTTTTCCCGTTCTTTTTGTACGACGGCTTCTGGGGCTTTGCTGACGAAGCTGTCGTTGTTGAGTTTGCTTTCCAGTTGCTGGATGCGTTTGGCCAGTTTTTCGATCTCTTTGCCGAGTCGCGCCAGTTCTTCGTCTTTGTCGATCAGGCCGGCCATGGGGATGAGCAGTTTCATTTCGCCCACCAGCGCAGTGGCTGATTCAGGGGCATCATCACTGTCGAGGATTTCAATGGATTCGGTTTTGGCCAGGGCTTCGATGTAGTGGCGGTTGGATTCCAGTCGTTGTTTATCTTGTGTGCCGGCGTTTTGCAGCAGGATGGGCAGGGCTTTGCCTGGTTTGATGTTATAGCCGCTGCGGATCTTGCGTATGCCAAGGATAAAGCTCTTGACCCATTCCATGTCGGCCAGGGCCTGTTCATCCAGTAAGCCGCTGTCTGATTGCGGGTAGGCCTGATTCATGATGGTGCGTGCGCCTTTTACACCGGCCAGTGGTGCGACTTTTTGCCAGATCTCTTCGGTGATAAACGGCATCAGCGGATGCGCCAGTCGCAGCAGGGTTTCCAGTACCTGTACCAGGGTGCGGCGTGTACCTCGCTTCGCTTCGGCGCTTGCGTTGTCTGACATCAGTACCGGTTTGGAGAGTTCCAGATACCAGTCACAGTATTCATTCCAGGTGAATTCATAGATGGCCTGTGCCAGTCGATCAAAACGGTACTGACTGAATGCGCTGTTGACCGTTTGTATGGTCTGTTGCAGGCCGGCGAGGATCCAGCGATCGGCCGCAGAGAGTTCCACTTTGTCATTGTTAACGCCGCAGTCTTCCCCTTCTGTATTCATGAGAACATAGCGTGCCGCATTCCAGATCTTGTTGCAGAAGTTGCGATAACCTTCGGTGCGGTTTAGATCGAAATTGATGTCACGACCGGTGGAGGCCAGGGCGGCCATGGTGAAACGCAATGCGTCAGTACCAAAGGCGGCGATGCCGTCCGGAAATTCCTTTTTGGTCAGTTTGGTGATCTTGTCCTTCATGTGCGGTTGCATCATGCCGGTGGTGCGCTTGTCCAGCAGGGGTTGCAGTTCGATACCGTCGATGAGATCGATGGGGTCGAGGACGTTACCTTTGGATTTGGACATCTTCTGGCCGTGCGCATCACGGATCAGACCGGTGACATAGACTTCGCGGAAGGGGACATCACCCATGAACTTGATACCCATCATGATCATGCGTGCGACCCAGAAGAAAATAATGTCAAAGCCGGTGACCAGTACACTGGTGGGATAATATTTTTCCAGTTCCGGTGTCTGCGCAGGCCAGCCCAGGGTTGAGAACGGCCAGAGGGCTGAGGAGAACCAGGTGTCGAGTACATCGTCATCCTGTTTCAGGTTGCGATCGCCCAGATTATGTTTCTTGCGAACTTCGGCTTCACTGCGGCCTACATAGACCTTGCCCTGATCATCGTACCAGGCCGGTATGCGGTGGCCCCACCAGATCTGGCGTGAGATACACCAGTCCTGGATATTGCGCATCCAGTCGAAATAGGTATTTTTCCAGTTATCCGGTACAAATTTGATGCTGCCGTTTTCCACGGCTTCGATGGCCGGTTTGGCCAGCGGTTCAATTTTCACAAACCATTGATCGGTGAGATAGGGTTCCACGACGGAGCCTGAACGATCACCACGCGGCACCATCAGTTTATGGTCTTCAATTTTTTCCAGCAGTCCCTGTGCTTCCAGGTCTGCTACAACCTTGCGACGGGCTTCATAGCGTTCCAGACCGCGATAGGCTTCCGGTGCTTCATCGTTGATGCAGGCATCAACGGTCATGATGTTAATCATGGGCAGGTTGTGTCGCTTGCCCATTTCATAGTCATTGAAATCGTGGGCCGGGGTGATCTTCACACAGCCGGTACCGAAGGCGGGGTCCACGTAATCATCGGCAATGATCGGGATCTGACGACCCACCAGCGGCAGGGTGATGGTCTTGCCGATCAGATGTTGATAGCGTTCGTCTTCCGGATGGACGGCAACCGCAGTATCACCCAGCATGGTCTCCGGGCGGGTAGTGGCAACCACCAGTTGACCCGAACCATCGGTAAGGGGATAACGCATGTGCCAGAGATGGCCGTTTTCTTCTTCAGATATGACTTCCAGATCAGAGACAGCGGTGTGCAGTACCGGGTCCCAGTTGACCAGACGTTTGCCGCGATAGATCAGTCCTTCCTCATGGAGGCGAACAAAGACCTCCTTGACGGCATCGGACAAGCCTTCATCCATGGTGAAGCGTTCGCGTGTCCAGTCCAGCGAAGCGCCCATGCGACGCAGCTGGCGGGTGATGGTGCCGCCGGAGTGTTCTTTCCACTCCCAGACACGTTCGATGAATTTTTCCCGCCCCAGATCGTGGCGGCTCTTGCCATCGGCAGCCAGCAGTCGTTCCACCACCATCTGGGTGGCGATACCGGCATGGTCGGTCCCGGCCTGCCAGAGCGAGGAGTGACCCTGCATGCGGTGGTAACGGATCAGGGCATCCATGATGGTGTCCTGGAAGGCATGGCCCATGTGCAGGCTGCCGGTGACATTGGGCGGCGGGATCATAATGCAATAGGGGGCGCCTTCTTTGCCGGGTGCGAAGTCATGGTTTTTCTCCCACGTTTCGTACCAGCGCTGTTCGATATTATGAGGGGTATAGGTCTTGTCCACGGGATATTTTACTTGTTGTGATAGTGACTGCTGATGGCCGGGAATTATACAGAACAACGGCCGGCAGGGTCACCCGCCGGGCCGTTATCAGGCTGTTATTTTTTGCGTCTTGCCAACTGCTCAAGATAAATCTGGATTTTTGTTTTCAGATCCTCTTCCAGCCGTGCGGTGAATTCCGCCAGTTGCTCTTGCATTTCGGTTTCCAGTTCGTGGCGCAAGGCCGCCAGTGATGCCTTGTCCAGTCCATCAGGTTCAGCAGGCTGTGGTGCCTGCTTCATTTGCCTGATCAGACGGTCGGCCTGTTGGGTGCTTTTGATCAATTCAGCGTTCAGATCCAGCTTTTCCGTGTTTTCTTGCACCGCCGGGGTTTCGGCAGTCTTGCCGGGCAGGATGATATTGTCCAGCACCGGCACATCCTGATCGTCGCGCATGGCGTGACGGCCGGCCTGATCGATGCTGGCCCTGGCCTTGTTGAGCTTGTCTTCACTGGTGGCCAACAGGGTCTTGATGGACTCAAGGGCCTTTACCAGTGATTCATTGTCATCGTCCAGTTTGCGCTTCTTGTCGGAGTCATTTGCCATGCAGGAAGTTTAGCCGGGTAAATTGTGTGTTTCCAAGGCGTAGCCTCGGTCCCGATAGAATTTATAGCGCTCCCGCGCCAGATTGCGACTGGCGTCATCACCGGCCACCAGCTCAACAATACGCTCGAAACGGCTGAAAAATTCCGGCACCCGGGGTGAAAAGTTGATCAACACCTCGGTGTTCTCTTCCGGTTCGTGATCGTGGCCGATCACCACCGGGCCGGCGGCAGCCGCATCACTGTTAAAGATCGCATGGGGGATGAAGCTGCCCTGTTTGAATGTCCACAACAGTTGGTCGAGTTGCTCGGAAACCTGTGAGTTGTCGGTATGGATATAGATACTGTGTTGCAGGTGATAGGCTTTTTCAGCCAAACGACAGACAAACTGCATGGCCGCCTTGTCGTCACTGTTTTCCAGCACATAAAAATCAACCCGTGTCATGCGACAGCTCCGTTTACCGGCAACGGTCCAGCAGATACTGGGTCAACAAGGGTACAGGCCGACCTGTCGCCCCCTTGTTTTGCCCCGAATCCCAGGCGATACCGGCGATATCCAGATGAGCCCATTTCAATTTTTTGGTAAAGCGGGAGAGGAAACAACCGGCGGTAATGGCCCCGGCTTCGCGACCGCCGATGTTGGCCATGTCGGCGAAATTGCTTTTCAGTTGTTCCTGATATTCTTCCCAGATCGGCAGTTGCCAGACGCGATCCGCGCTTTGTTCGGCGGCGGATTTGATATCGTTGATCAAATCATCATCATTGCCCATCAGGCCGGCCGGATGTTTGCCCAGGGCAATGACACAGGCCCCGGTGAGGGTGGCAACGTCGATGACACCGGCGGGCTGGTATTTTTCACTGTAGGTCAGGGCATCACACAGGATCAGGCGACCTTCCGCGTCAGTGTTCAATACTTCAATGGTCTGACCGGACATGCTGGTAACAATATCCCCCGGTTTGTTGGCATCGCCGTCCGGCATGTTTTCACAGCTGGGAACCAGTGCGACAACATTGATCGGCGGCTGCAGCTCACCAATCGCGCGCAGGGTACCGATGACGGACGCCGCGCCGCACATATCGAACTTCATCTCATCCATGGCCGGTCC
This sequence comes from Gammaproteobacteria bacterium, assembly GCA_029880855.1. GTDB lineage: Bacteria > Pseudomonadota > Gammaproteobacteria > UBA6429 > Thiohalophilaceae > JAOUNS01. The sequence goes on along the minus strand of JAOUNS010000002.1, from coordinate 139,778 downwards.
CGGCTTGAGCGAGATACCCCCTGAATCAAAGGTGATACCTTTGCCGACCAATACATAGGGGGCCTGATCTTTCTTGCCGCCCTTGTATTCCATGATGATGAGTTTGGGAGGTTGACGGCTGCCGCGGGTCACCGAGAGCAGGGCACCCATACCCAGTTTTTCCATATCTTTCTGTTCCAGGGCGGTGGCGGTCATGTTTTTACACCCGGCGGCGATGCTTGCCGCCTGTTCGGCCAAATAGGTCGGGGTACAGATATTTCCGGGCAGGTTGCCCAGGTCACGGGCCAGGGCCGCACCCAGGCCGATGGCATTGCCTTCCTGCAAGGCGGAATCCATACCGGTTTGCTGATCGGCCGGGATAGCGACGGCAACGGTGTTCAGATTGTGGGGTTCGGCTTCGTCGTCCGACTTTAATTGCTCAAACCGGTAAACAGCGTCGTGAATGGTCTCGCTGAGCAGACGCACCCGGCGGTAGAGTCCGGCACCCTGCACATCAAGCTCGGCCAGACAACAGAGGGCTGATTGGCATGGGGTCGAATCCAGCGATTTGATTGCAGCCGTAATAATTTTGCGATAGGCGGTGACATTCAGTTTGTCCACTTTGCCACAACCGACCAGTAACAGCCGGCGCGACTTGATGCCGGGCAGATTGTGCAGCATGAGGGTTTTGCCGGGCTTGAGAGGCAGATCGCCATTTTTGAAGAGTTCTTCCAGTTTGCCCTGTGTCGCCTGATTCAGTTGTTCGGCACTGGTTGACAGTCCCTGTTCTTCGAGAACACCGGCAATAATACAGTCTGTTTCTGCCTGGGACGGGACCTGGGTGTCGAACCTGATTTCCATGTAATCTCCTTCTGGGGACTGGGTGTAATGCGAAAATTAAAGCCTGTACGGGTGGTTTGGCGTTCCGGTAGGCAGAATCATATAATAGTATTACAATTATCTTTATGTGAATAGACGCAGCTGTTTCCCGCCCAATATGGTTTTAAAGCAATTTTGCTGATCATCAACAGATATATCATTCGCGAGATTTTCACCACACTGGTTGCGGTCGCTACGGTATTGTTTCTGATCCTGTTCAGCGGACAACTGGCCAAACTGTTTTCCCAGGCGGCTTCCGGTGCTTTGCAAGCCGACACTATTATGACATTGCTCGGTTTGAAGAGTATCGCCAATCTGGATATGATTCTGCCGCTGTCGTTTTATCTGGCCATCTTGCTGGCCTTCAGTCGTTTATACAAGGATAACGAGATCGCGGTACTTTCCGCCTGCGGCATCAGTCAGCTGACCTTGTTACGACCGGTAATTAATCTGGCGATCGTGTTTGCCCTCATCGTGGGATTTATCTCAATATATTTATCACCCTGGGCACAGGATAAAAGCCGTTTTCTGATAAAAAAAGGCGAGGCGACTTCCGATGTAAAGGCTTTAACGGCAGGTCGCTTTAAGGAGACCCCCGGCGGGGGCGGTGTGATTTACATCGAGAATACCAGCGATGAAGAAACCCGATTGCGCAATGTTTTTATTCAGCGCGATGAGGATGATCATCAGACATTAATTTCGTCGGCGGCAGGATATCAATACACCGATCCGAATACCAACAGCCGATTTCTGGTGCTGGAAAAAGGCTACCGTTATGAAGGCCGTCCGGGTACGGAAGATTATCTGGTGATTCGTTTTCAAAAACACGGTATCCGTCTGGTTGACAAGGAGTTGCTGGATGAAAATCGCCGGCAAAAAGAGATTCCGACTTCACAGCTTTGGGATACCTGGCGGGCAAACCGCCATGATCGCAAACAACGCGAGGAAAAATACAGTCAGGTGAATCGCAGTATGGCCGAATTACAGTGGCGGGTTTCACCGATATTACTGTGTATCATACTGGGGGTGGTGGCCGTGCCGCTGAGCAAGACTTCCGCCCGGCAGGGCAGATATACAAAGCTGGGACTGGCCTTGCTGATCTACATCATCTATACCAACTTGTTGAACCTGTCACGGGTATGGCTTGAACAGGGCAGGATTCATTACAGTATCGGGGTATGGTGGGTTCATTTTGCCGTGCTGATTATTGCGATGCTCCTGTTTGCCGGGCCGCAGACGTTTGGTCGATTTTTCAGCAGTAACAAAAATAATTAGTCCGTGATGAAAATACTCGATCGGTATATCGGCAAGTTTATTACGACAGGCGTGTTGTCGGTACTGGTGGTACTGTCAGCGCTGGATGCATTGATCAACTTTACCAGTGAGTCCGATTATATCGGCCAGGCACAATATACATTGTGGCATGCCATTGGTTATGTCCTGTTGAAAATGCCACAGCAAATGTACGAACTGTTTCCCATGATCGCGCTGCTGGGCACCATGCTGGGCTTGGGCACGCTGGCCAATAACAGTGAGCTAATCGTGATCAGGGCGGCCGGGGTGACCACGCTGCAACTGGTTATATCAATTATGAAAACCGCGTTGGTGTTGGTGCTCGTTGCCCTGTTTGTCGGCGAGGTGCTGGCGCCACCGGCTTTGCAGTATGCCAAACTCAAACGAGTCAAGGTCATGGCGTCAGAGGTCAGTCTGAATACAGATTATGGTCTGTGGGCGCGAGATGGCGAGACGTTTATCAATGTGCGCCGTGTTGAAACAGATGGTCGCCTGACAGGGATTACCTTATATCGTTTCAGTGCACTACATGAATTAAAAGAGATTACCCGCGCCGGCCATGCCAAACATGACGGCAACAGCTGGTACCTCTACAAAGTTGATATAACTGATCTTGAAAAAAATCTCGCCGTAAGAAAACTGAAGTCTATGCAATGGTCGACATTGCTGAGTCCGGATCTGGTTAATGTTGTGTCGGTTTCGCCGGAAAATCTGGCAATCTGGAATTTGCAAAGTTATATCGGTTATCTGGAAGAAAATAACCTGGATACGTCGCTGTATAAGCTGTCATTCTGGAGCAAGGTGTTTATGCCGGTGACGATTGCCGCAATGGTGTTTATTGCCATTCCATTTGTGCTTGGCTCCTTGCGTCATGCGGGTATTGGTCAACGTATTCTGACCGGTTTCCTCGGTGGTCTGGTCTTTTATCTGGTTAATCGACTATCCGGCCAGATGGGCATAGTGTATGGCATTCCGCCATTTATCAGCGCAGGTGCGCCCACCTTGCTGGTCTTGATCTTCAGTTTATTCTTTATGCGTCGCGTCAAGTGAGACGCGAATCAGAGCGGACGATAGCGGTTTTGGTCAATCTGTCACGCCAGCCGTTTGGCCAGTGATCGATAACAAGCATAACCATACCGATCATGAACAACGGTCCGGCAGATGCGCCTGCCGACCACTCCGGCAGTGTTTTCAATGGCGCGTAGTGAATTAGTAATGACAGGAAAAGAATGAACCATGTCGGGATGGCGGTCAGGAAGCGCAACAGGGCCTGCGACCAACTGATTAATTCGCCATCCATACGCTGGATTTTTATATGCCAGACGCGCATCCCCAGGGTTTTACCGTTACGGGTCCAGAACCAGGCGAAATAGAGAAAGCAAATTCCGCTCAAGTAGATTTGAAAGACGGGATGATTTCTTGGCAGCTGACCCTGGCTGGTGATCAAGGTTACGGGAATGAGGGCTACCAGAACGATGGCCAATAACAGCAGGCCATCATAGAACAAGGCCGCCAGTTGACGCAAGACGCTCGCTTTTGGTGTACTGCTTGTTGTACTGTCGGTATTCATGGTATTAAGTTGTTTGGTTCAACCGGATGTGATGATATAGCATCTGATGTCCGGATACATCAGCTTTTACTGATTTTGTAATACTGATTTTACCTAATTATGACAGTGACGGCGGGAAGTCTATGAATATCATTAGTGAACTGGCCTTGATGCCCGGAGTGATTGCCGCAGGGGAATATTCGTATCGCGGTGATCGATTCTCATACGAAGGACAACTGAACGAAGAAATGGCGCGGATGGCCTCGATCATGTGTCGGGCGACGACGATGGCCGTACACATGCAGACCGATATGATGAAATCACTGTCCGCAGATTGCGGCTGTGCGCCGGCCCGGGGCTGGATGGTGCAGGGGCAGCAGTTCAGTGTCTGCGTTATTGCAAACTATTTCTGTTTTCTCGATAACACGGCGGCATCCATTAATGAAGTGATGCAAATCATGCGTGACAAGGTCCCTCACCAGGAAGGGGCCTTGGTATAAAAACCAGGAACAATATAGCTGGAGGTTGGTATATGACTGATGTGGCAAGTCTGATGAATCTGGAAGGTGCGGTTGGCGCATTTAAATTTACGCCTGGCGGTGAGTTGCTGGAACACCGCCTGGTGGAAGGCAGTAATCTGAATGAGTCCGCGCTCGACCTGTTATGCCATGTTTGTGTGGCGAACATGGCGATTGCCACCATGCAGGCAAGAGGCTGGGAGAACATGACCGGGATGGGGGGATTTTATCCGGTGAACGGTTTTACCCTGGTCGGATTCGAGTGGACGGCCATCGTCAATGGGGAATACGGTGTTGTCCTGCCCAATGACAAGGTCGATTATGAAAAGGCCTACGCAGCACTGGGCGGTTGAGCGGGGGAAACATGATCAAACGACTTTTGGCAGTAGATGGGGTCATGGCGGTGTGTCAGTTCCGTGATGACGGCGCCCTGGTGGAAGGTTATGGCATGCCGGATGAGCAACAATTGGCCGGATTGGCCAAATTCGCCCTGGACTACAAACGGATGGTGCAGGGGAATGCCGATCAGTTGTCCATGTTCACCCAGGTCAACGGCTGGACACCGCCCGGTGGCTGGATAGTCAAAGGGCCGGCCATGTCAGTGTGCAGTGTGGGGAATATTGCCTGTGTGATTAACAACAATGAAAGTGCACTGAATGAGGTCATGCAGGAGTTGCAGGAAGCCGCGCGCTGGTAGCGCGGGGCAACATGCAGTATCATTCCGGGCTTCTTTCATTGTCCCGGAACCTGGTAGTTAAACATGCTGCGATTACGCGGTAGTGCCGCATACTCTTCATTTCGTCTCAACAAGCTGCTCGATTCTCTCCAGTCTGTCGATCCCGGGATCACGGGGTTGCATACAGAATTTGTCCATTTTATTGACACCGAGTACCGGCTTGGGGACAAGGCCATGTCAATCCTGCGAGCCTTGCTGGATTATGGCGAACAGGGGGTCAGCGATGAGCCGCAAGGGTTGTTGTTGCTGGTGACACCCCGTCCGGGCACTATTTCTCCCTGGTCCAGTAAAGCGACCGATATTGCACACAATTGTGGTTTACAGGGTGTACACCGTATCGAGCGGGGTATCGCTTTTTATCTCGAGACGACAGCCGCAGCAGCGGAGGGTGTGATGCCGCAACTGGTTGCGCTGCTCCATGATCGGATGACCGAAGTGGTTTTTCGGTCCCTGGATGATGCTGTGGCCCTGTTCCGACAGGATGAACCGCGCCCGATGATCGCGGTGGATATCCTGAGCGGCGGCCGGGCGGCCCTGATGAAGGCCAATACGGAACTGGGGCTGGCGCTGGCTGCTGATGAGGTGGATTACCTGGTGGAAAATTTCACCCTGCTGGGGCGCAATCCCACCGATGTGGAATTGATGATGTTTGCCCAGGCCAATTCCGAACATTGCCGCCACAAAATCTTCAATGCCGATTGGGTCATCGACGGACAGGCTAAAGATAAATCCCTGTTTCAGATGATTCGCAATACCTACAACAGCCACCCGCAAGGGATTTTGTCAGCCTACAGCGACAACTCAGCCGTGATTCAGGGGTTTAAAGCCGGACGTTTTTTCCCGGCGGCGGATTCCCGTCGCTACGGCTATCATCAGGAAGACGTGCATATCCTGATGAAGGTGGAGACTCACAATCACCCGACGGCGATCTCGCCTTTTCCCGGCGCCGCGACCGGGTCCGGTGGTGAGATTCGTGACGAAGGGGCCACCGGCATCGGCTCCAAACCCAAGGCGGGCCTGTGCGGTTTCTCGGTTTCCAACCTGAATCTGCCCGGCCTCCCGCAACCCTGGGAAGCGGACCATGGTCGTCCCGGCCGCATTGTCTCTGCGCTGGATATCATGCTCGAAGGGCCGATCGGCGCCGCCGCTTTCAACAACGAATTCGGCCGCCCGAATATTTGCGGCTATTTCCGAACATACGAACAAACCGTACCAGGCCCTGATGGTGAAGAGGTGCGGGGGTATCACAAGCCGATCATGCTGGCCGGCGGTCTGGGCAATATCCGGGACGGGCATGTCGAAAAAGGTACGATTCCGGCCGGTGCCCAACTGGTCGTGTTGGGTGGTCCGGCTATGTTAATCGGGCTGGGTGGGGGGGCTGCCTCTTCCATGGCCACCGGTCAAAGTCATGAAGATCTGGATTTTGCCTCGGTGCAACGCGGCAACCCGGAGATCGAACGGCGCGCCCAGGAGGTCATTGACCGCTGCTGGCAGATGGGCGAGAAGAACCCCATTATCAGCATCCATGACGTGGGTGCCGGTGGATTATCCAATGCCATGCCGGAGCTGGTGAACGACAGTGATCGGGGCGGACGCTTTGAGTTGCGCACAATTCCGAATGATGATGCCGGCATGTCGCCCATGGAGATCTGGTGTAACGAGGCCCAGGAACGCTATGTCATGGCGGTGGGGCGTGATGATATGGCCCTGTTCAGCGCTATCTGTGAACGGGAGCGTTGTCCCTTTGCCGTTATCGGTGAGGCCACAGCAGAGAAACAACTGATCCTGGGTGACGGCCATTTCGACAACACGCCTATCAGTATTCCGATGGAAGTATTGCTGGGTAAACCACCCAAAATGCTGCGCGATGTACACCACCGCACCTTCCACAAAACCGAATTTGACGCCTCGACCATTGGCAGTCTGAATGAAGCCGCCGAGCGGATACTGGCCCTGCCGACCGTGGCGGCCAAAACCTTCCTGATCACCATTGGTGACCGTACCGTGACCGGGCTGGTCGCCCGTGACCAGATGGTCGGCCCCTGGCAGGTGCCGGTGGCCGATGTCGGGGTGACAGCGAGCAGTTTTGACGTCTATACCGGTGAGGCGATGGCCATGGGCGAACGCACGCCGATAGCCCTTTTACATCATGCGGCGGCGGCGCGCATGGCGGTCGGTGAGGCGCTCACCAACATTGCGGCGGCCCGCATTGACGACCTGGGCGATATCGTTCTTTCCGCCAACTGGATGGCCCCGGCCGGTCACCCCGGAGAAGATGCCGGCCTGTTTGAAGCGGTAAAGGCTGTCGGTATGGAACTCTGCCCCGCATTGGGGATCGCCATCCCGGTGGGCAAGGATTCCATGTCCATGAAAACGGTCTGGTCCGATGAAAACGGGCAACACGCCGTTACCGCCCCCATGTCCCTGATTATTTCCGCCTTCGCCCGGGTGCAGGACGTGCGCAAGACCCTGACACCGGAATTAAAACGTGACTGTGGCGATACCGATTTGATCCTGATCGATCTGGGCAAGGGACGGAATCGCATGGGTGGTTCCTGTCTGGCGCAGGTGTATCAGCAACTGGGGCACCATCCGGCGGATCTGGATGACGCGGAAGGTTTCAAGGCCTTCTTCAATACCATTCAGACATTGAATCAAAAACACCTGTTACTGGCCTATCATGATCGAGCAGATGGCGGTCTGTTCGCGACCCTGTGTGAAATGGCCTTTGCCGCTCACTGCGGTCTGGATATCCAGTTGGATGATCTGGGCGATGATCCGGTGGCGGCACTGTTCAACGAAGAATTGGGCGCGGTGATACAGGTAAGGCATCAACATACAGATGAAGTCCTGGCCTGGTTGCATGATGCGGGACTCGGTCACTACAGCCATGTGATTGGAACCCTCAATCAACAGGATCGGCTGGTCTTTACCCTGGATAAACAACCGGTACTCAACGGGGATCGCGTTGCCTGGCAGCGCATCTGGTCCGAGACCAGTTATCGTATGCAGGCCTTGCGTGACAATGCGGAATGTGCCCGGCAGGAATTTGACAACGTGCTGGACAAGGATGATCCCGGCATGCATGTCTCTCTGTCTTTTGATGCCGATGAAAATACAGCCGCCCCCTATATTCATACCGCCCGCCCGGAAATGGCCATTCTGCGTGAGCAGGGGGTAAACGGTCAGGTGGAAATGGCCGCCGCCTTTGATCGCGCCGGATTCGACTGTATCGATATTCACATGAGTGACCTGATGACCGGTCAGGTGGACCTGCAACGTTTCAAGGGTATTGTGGCCTGCGGTGGTTTCTCCTACGGTGATGTCCTCGGTGCAGGCGGCGGTTGGGCCAAATCCATCCTGTTCAGTGACGCGGTGCGCGATCAATTCCAGACTTTCTTCCATCGGGAAGATACCTTTGGTCTGGGCGTATGTAACGGTTGCCAGATGATGTCACATCTTAAGGATTTGATCCCCGGTGCAGACCACTGGCCGCGTTTCCTGCGTAATCGCTCAGAGCAATTTGAAGCCCGCTTCTCACTGGTGGAAGTGCAGGACTCACCCTCGATCCTGTTGCAGGGCATGGCGGGGTCGCGTATGCCTATCGCTGTGGCGCATGGTGAAGGACGTGCCGAATTTACCGATCTGCAACAGGCGATATCGACCGGAACAATTGCGTTGCGCTATGTAGATCATTACGGCAAGGCAACCGATACCTATCCATATAACCCGAATGGTTCACCCCAGGGTATTACCGGACTGACCACGCAGGATGGACGGTTCACGATCATGATGCCGCATCCGGAACGAGTCTTCCGCACTGTGCAACACGCCTGGCATCCGGCCGACTGGGGCGAAGATGCACCCTGGTTGCGGCTGTTCCGCAATGCCAGGATGTGGGTGGGCTGAACGTTATCGTTTCATTACTGAAAACATAACGCAAAGGCGCAGAGGCGCAAAGATAAAATTCCGGTTTGTCTGTATGAGACTGCTTGTTCTTTGCGATTAATAACTTCTTTACAGAGCACATCCGATCATTATGCAAGCGCTGAAGATTCGTAATCTGACCAAGACCTATAAGGGCGGTGTTGAGGCGCTGCGTGGTGTTGATCTGGATGTGCCGGAAGGGGATTTCTTTGCCTTGCTGGGACCGAACGGTGCAGGCAAATCAACCACCATCGGGATCGTCTCATCGCTGGTGAATAAATCGGGCGGTACGGTGGAGGTGTTTGGTCACAATATCGACACAGATCTGGAAGCCGCCAAGAGTTGCATTGGTCTGGTGCCGCAGGAGTTCAACTTTAACCAGTTCGAACCGGTGGTGGAGATCGTCATGAGCCAGGGCGGTTATTATGGACTGGATCGGCAAACAGCGTATCAGCGGGCGGAAACATATCTCAAACAACTCGGCCTCTGGGAAAAACGCAACAGCATGGCGCGGGAATTATCGGGCGGTATGAAACGTCGCCTGATGATCGCCCGGGCCCTGGTACATGAGCCAAAACTGTTGATCCTGGATGAACCCACTGCCGGGGTGGATATCGAGATCCGTCGTTCCATGTGGGAGTTTCTGCGTCGCATCAATGAGCAAGGCACCACGATTATTCTGACCACCCATTATCTGGAAGAGGCGGAAAACCTCTGTCGACATATTGCCATCATCAACAACGGCTACACCGTTGAGAGCACCGCCATGAAATCCCTGCTGCGGCAATTACAAAAGGAAACCTTCCTGTTGTATCTGCAGGAACCGCTGGAACAATTTCCGTCAATCCAGGGTTATGCCATGAAACAGGTTGATGAAACGACACTGGAAGTGGATATCTCGGCGGAACAGAATCTCAATCAGGTGTTTGGCGAACTGGCGGCGGCCGGACTACAGGTGCGCAGCATGAAAAATAAAAGTAACCGGCTGGAAGAGTTGTTCGTCAAACTGGTGGAGAAAGGACAGCTATGAATGCGCGGCAACAATATATTGCCTTTTCGGCGCTTCTGGTCAAGGAGATCCGTCGCTTTATGCGAATCTGGGTGCAGACCGTCCTGCCTGCCGCAATCACCATGGCGTTGTATTTTATTATTTTTGGCAACCTTATCGGCTCACAGCTGAATGATATTCACGGGCTGCGCTATATTGATTATATCGTCCCCGGCATTATCCTTATGTCGGTAATCAATAACTCCTATGCCAACGTCGTGTCCTCATTCTACAGTGCCAAGTTTCAGCGCCATGTGGAGGAGTTACTGATCTCACCCATGCCGAACTATTTAATCATCATCGGCTTTATTGCCGGGGGAGTGGCACGCGGCATGGTGGTGGGCGCAGCCGTCACCGGCGTGTCGATGTTCTTTGTGAAACTGCAAAGCCATCATTTATTGATCACGTTAGCCGCCGGGGTGCTGACATCTATGTTGTTTTCCCTGGCCGGGTTTATCAATGCGATCTATGCAAAGAGTTTTGATGATATCTCCATTATCCCGACCTTTGTCCTGACACCGCTGACTTATCTGGGCGGCGTTTTTTATTCGGTGGATATGTTACCGGCATTTTGGCAAAACGTATCACTGGTCAATCCTATCCTGTATATGGTCAACGCCATGCGCTACGGGATGCTGGGAGTGTCTGATATTGATATCACGCTTGCCATGGCGATAATTATCAGTTTCATCATCGCTTTGTTCAGTTTTGCGCTGTATTTGTTGAATCGGGGGATTGGGGTGCGGAGCTAGTGCGTGTTTGTCTCGTTACTGAAACTTTTTGTAATGAAAGTTTTGCTGACACCTGCGCCTGTGCGGCATTGCACTCTGTTCGTCTAGTCTGATATCTCCCTGTTTCACTCGCTCCCGCCAGGGAGTGAAACTATGGACATACGAGGATATAGCGCCAAGCAGAAAAGAACATAACAGTTCAAAGAAAAAAACAGGAAATAGAAATATCAACAAGCAGCGGTGATCGAAGTCTTACTGACAGGAATAATAGATCACATGCTCATTATCCACCGTGACTGATTTACCCAGACTGATGAAACCCGAGCCTGACAGCGGATACTCTTCACCCTGTACATAAACCTCTTTGCCGCCCTGTGGTTTGACGAAGCTGCCGTTGGTGCTTTTATCCACCAGCACAAACTTGCCCTTGCGGTATACAATCTGGGCATGTTGTCGTGAGGCCAGATCAGAGTTGATTTTTAAATCACACTGGCGTGAGCGGCCGAGGATGAAGGTGTTGTTTTTTGGCGAGACTTCCTTGATGGTGTTTTGATATGTGAGATAGATGAGTGCTTCCTTGCTGAATAGTGATTTCAGGCGAGAGACATCCATCTCGGTGGTATTCATGTCGGTTTCCGTGATATCGCCTTCCAGTTGAGGGATGGAATCAGTGGATGTTTTGAGAAAGTCCTGTAACTGCAGGATCAGGTTGTTGTCTCGGCGTAATATGTAATAACCCAACTGATTTTTGAAATAGTCATCCAGCATCTGGGTGGTGAGTGCGTAGCGATGTCGACCGGGATGGTCATAGTTATGAATAGTCAGCAGGATATATTGTTCTGCGGGGTGTGAACTGAATACCAGTTTTACAGGGATATCATCATCGATTTCAATTTCATGTTTGTTGCTCTGGTAGTTGAATCCGATGCCGGCCCGGTTCAGGCTGTCGAGTACGACAGGGTTGATATCAGCCGGGATTTTGAATGTGGCCTTGTCACGGGGGACCATACTGAAACTGAAGGTGATAATATCGGTATTGGCGTTGTTTTGAAATGTGAGTTCATAATCTTCCTGCGACAGGTTGTGAATAGTGCCCACTTCAGGAATACTGAACTCAGCATTGATCTCCCGATTCATCTGGTTCAGACCGCCAACGAGCTCGCGCAGGTAGGCATGGATATCCATCATGGTATCCGCCATTTTGCTGCGTTGTTTTTCTAAAAGGTCGATCGGTGTCAGAGCCTTGTTGCCATTGTCCTGATTACCGAGTCGCTTCAGTTCTTCCAGTATGTCCATTTCCGTTTTTCCGGAGAAAGGTGTATCGCGTGTTTCGTCAAGCCGGTATGTTAACAAAGCATTACAAAAATAGCAGTAATGATGCAATAGTCAGGCTGTTAAAAAGTGTTACCCGGCGATGCGCAGGATCTTGTCCAACAGGAATACGGGTAAAACTCTTTTCAGTGTAGCAAACAGCCAGGTCGGAAATGTGACGTAGTACCGGATTTTTGGCCGTTTGCTTTCCAGTGCATGGATCACTTTATGCAAAACCGCTTCGGGCGGTAAGGTGAAGGGGGCTGCCGGGCCCTGTTTTTGTAAACGATTTTCCATCGCAATGTAGCGATCTCTGTGCGGGCTTGAGTCTTTATTTACGTTCCGTTGATAAGCCTTGAAGGCATTGGCGCGAAAGCGGCTTTCAATCGGGCCGGGTTCGATCAGTGAAATATGAATGTTGGTGCCGGCCAGTTCCAGACGCAACGTATCGGTCAGACCTTCGAGCGCAAATTTACTCGCGTTGTATGCACCACGATAAGGCATGCAGACCAGCCCCAGTACGGAACTGTTTTGGATAATGCGACCATGGCCCTGTTGACGCATGATCGGCAGGATCAGGTTGGTCAATTCCAGCCAGCCGAACAGGTTGGTTTCAAACTGCTCACGTAATGAGTCCCGGGTCAGGTCTTCAATCGCACCGGGTTGACCGTATGCGCCATTATTAAACAAGGCATCCAGTGTACCGCCGGTTTGTTGCAAGACTGTTTCGACAGCGGCCTTGATAGATTTGCTGTCATCCAGATCAAGTTGCAGACTTTCCAGCCCCAGCTCTCGCAGGCCGGTCACATCTTCAGGTTTTCGTGCCGTGGCAAAAACGCGATATCCCCGTGCAGACAGGCCTTTGGCGACGCACAGACCGATACCGGTGGAGCAGCCGGTGATGAGGATGGATTTGCCTGATGTTTTCATTGCGTCGTGGTTCTTGTGGTTTGGTTAAGCGTAGCAATCAGGCCAGTAGTACGGCAACAATGCCGGTGATAAATATGCCGTCGAAGGTGCCGGCCCCACCGATTGCCGCGACCGGTGCGCCCAGATCGCGGATGTTGTTGAGGCGCAGCAGATCTGCGCCGATCAATACGCCTATGGTGCCACAAACATAGGCCAGTGATGCGCTTTGCTCCGGGGCCAGCAGGATGGCCGTCAATGCGGCGCTGATGGGTGCAATGAAGACAGGCATGCCGATGCCCAGACCGGGAATGGGGCGGCTGAATGTGTAACATATGCCGCTGACGATAAAGATGGCGCTGAGAAAAACCGGGAAGCTGATCTGGTGCAGGCGGATCAAATAGATAGAGACCAGGATTGGGATCAGGGCGCCACCCATGTTGATGGCGATAATGGTCTTGCCGGTGTAGGGCAAGGGACGGCCCAACAAGAGTCCGTGAGCGGGAGGTCGATCAAGTTTGATCAGTGGATTCCCCTGAATGGTAAACAGGGGCAGGTTGATGGCGCTGCCGAACAGCGAGGTCATCAATACCAAAAAGATGGAGTGAGAAGACAGGCCCAGTTTTTCCAGCGCAAGGGTGAATATTCCCAGTTGGATAAAGATCAGCAGTCCGACCAGCAACAGACCGAGTATCAATAATTGCTGAAATGAGGGTTCGCGCATCAGTTTAATTCCGGCAGGGTTTGTGACGCTGAGGCCAGCAAATCAGCCAGCATCACACAATTGGTTGCATGGGGAATGGAGTCACTGCTCCAGATGCGGTTGATGCCGCTTTGTTGCATGGCGTGTAATGCATTGTCGGTAAACAAGGGATGGGTGATCAGGGCGCTGACTGAGTTCACGCCCTGCGCCGGCAATTGTTGTGCAGTCTCGATCATGGTGTGACCGGTGCTGACCATGTCATCCACCAATACCACATCACGTCCGCTGAGCTGCAATTCCGGCAGTACGACGCGGACCTCGGTATCGGAAAAACGGGTTTTGTGTGCAATGGCAAATTCATAACCACCCTGTTCCGCAATCGCGGCGACCCATTGTTCCGATTCTTCATCCGGGCCAATCAGAAAAAAGTCGTTTGCCTGTTCGACCAGGAATTTGCCAAGGGCGGCGGTGGCATGCAGACTGACAGCCTGTATGCCGGGAATGGCTTCGTCCAGATTCGTAATCCGGTGTAAATGGGGATCGACCGTGATCACCGCATCAAACAATTCCGCCAGAAAACCACCGATAACCGTTTGGCTGACCACCTCGCCGGGGTGAAAGGCCTTGTCCTGTCGCATGTAGCAAAGATAGGGTGCAATCAAACTGATACGCCGGACACCTTGCCGGCGGGCCGAGCGGACAATCAGCATTAACTCCACCAGTTTGTCATTGGGCCGGAACATACTGCGACAGAGGATCAAATGGGTCGGGAGGGGCTGGGGCAGGATGATGCGGCTCTCCTGATCCGGAAAGTGGTGGATATCCACTTCGCGGTACGCCAGGCCCAGGGCTGCGGCGTAACGTTGTGCCGGTTCCCGGTAATCAGCAAAACCCAGGACAATAGTGTCTGACTGCATGAGATCAAAATTCCATATAAGGTTTAACGATGTCCTGCTCACGACCGATGGTATAGCCGGCATTTTCCCGTGCGACATTGGTTGCGAAGGAAAAATCCGCCGGATATTCGGCATAGATGCGATACAGGCCTTCTCCCTGTTCCACCTTGTCACCGATTTTTTTCAGCAGCTCAACACCGGCCCGCGCCACCATCGGCGCCCCCGCCATGCGGGCGATACGCGCCAACTGGTAATTATCGATAGAGGTAACCACCCCGTCGTTGGCCGCACAGATTTCCTCGTGCAGGGGGGCGGGGGTGAAGTCCAGTGGTTTACCACCCTGGGCTTCGATAATTTCGGCCATCTTGTGTTTGGCGCGGCCGGAGTCGAGGATATCCCGCGCCAGGGCATAGCCCTGTCCGCCACGGACATCGGGATCGAATTCGAGGATACGTCCGGCCAGATTAAGGGTCTTTTGCCGCAGGTCAGCCGGGGCCTCGGGATGGTTTTCCAATACCAGCATCACATCGTGTGCCTCCAGCATGGGGCCGATACCGCGACCGATAGGCTGGCGTCCATCGGTGATCATGACCTCGAGGCGCAAACCGAGCCGATCACCGATATATTCAAATAATTTCCGCAGGTGGAGGGCTTGCTGAATATGGCGCACCTTGGCGCTGGGGCCGAGCGGGATATCGATCAACAGGTGCGTGGCGCCGGCGGCGATCTTCTTCGACAGGATAGATGCGACCATCTGGCCTTCAGAATCAATCCCCAACGGGCGTTCCACGGAAATCAGGATATCATCGGCCGGGGCAAGCCTTGCCTTGCCGCCCCAGGCCAAACAACCGTGAGTCTTGCTGACGACCGCATGCATGGCCTCCGGAGACAGATCCACTTCGGCCAGTATCGCCATGGTATCTGCCGTTCCGGCGGGTGAGGTAATGGCGCGACTGGAGGTTTTGGGCATGAGCAGACCGTGACTGGCCACGATGGGTACGATCAGCATACTGGTGCGATTGCCGGGGATCCCGCCGATGCAGTGCTTGTCCACCACCAGACCGGAGCCCCAGTTGAGTCGTTCTCCGGTCTCGGTCATGGCGCGGGTCAGGGAGTATATCTCCTCCCGATCCAGACCGCTGTGCATGGAGGAGACCAGGAAGGCCGCCAGCTCCATCTTGGAATAACGGTTGGCGATGATGTCCTGGGTGATCTCGCGAAAGTCGTCCAGTTCCAGCCGTTCACCGGCGATCTTGCGTCGCACTGCCTCCATGGAGGCAGGCGGTTCGGCATGGGCGATATGGACCAGCCCGCCCTCCGGCAAACCCAGTTGATCAAAGGCCTGTTCCGCCAGACCCACTTCCTGTGGAGGCACGATATGGTCGTCATCAACGATGTTCAGCACGGCGATGATCCGCTTGCCGTTGGCCATCACCGCCACTTTGCTCAAGGCCTGAAAACCTTCCGCCCGGTACAGCTCACAATTTCGGTTCAGAAATGCCACGTTTTCATGGTAGGTGTCGATAGCTACCCGGCGTAGTTTGAGTTGTGCTCCATTGGTGGTCTGCTTGGTATGTTTGGGCATGGAATGACTCTTGTTTTGTCAGTAACCGGGGCAGGGGGTATTACTTAACTATAGCATTGTCGGCTCGGGAACAGCTTCCGGCCGGGCCGGCCGATCTCACTGACCGTAAAAGCTTGCAATACCCTGTATCTACCCCATATCGGGAGGGTGAATCAGGTTTGCAGAGTGGCTATAATCGCCGCTCGAAACCGAAACGGCAAACCGAGTTTGAGTGGAGTAATGTCATGCCGATCTATGAATATGAGTGCAAGTCCTGTGGGCACAACATGGAGGCGATCCAGAAGATCAGTGATGCTCCGTTGACCGACTGTCCCGAGTGCGGCAAAGCTGATTTACAGAAAATGATCTCTGCTGCGGGTTTTCGCCTGAAAGGGGGCGGCTGGTATGAGACCGATTTCAAGAAAGGCGACAAAAAGAACATTGCCGGCAGCGCTGACAGCGGCAGTAATAAATCCAAATCCGATACCTGATTCCCGACTTATCCCCGACCCTGGGGCAAAACAGCGATTCAGGGCTGTAATTTTGCGGTGTAACCTTGCACAGACCCCCCGCAATCCGTAACATTCCCGCCTCATTTTCAGGAATTATGGCAGGTTTATTCTATGCGTACCGATTACTGCGGCCAGGTCAATGAAGCTCATATCGACCGGGAGGTCGTTGTCTATGGCTGGGTCCATCGTCGTCGAGACCATGGCGGTGTGATTTTTATCGACTTGCGAGACCGCAGCGGTATGTTGCAGGTGGTCTATGACCCGGACAAGCCGGAGATTTTTCGTCTGGCTGAGCAGGTGCGCAATGAATTCGTCCTCAAGGTCCGCGGCAAGGTGCGTCAGCGCCCGCAAGGAACCACCAATCCCAACCTGCCTACCGGGATGATCGAAGTACTGGGGCTGGAGCTGGAGATCGTGAATCCGGCCGAAACACCGCCGTTTGTGCTGGACGATGACACGGTTTCCGAGGAATTGCGCCTGCGTTATCGTTATCTGGACCTGCGCCGTCCCGAGATGCTGGAGCGGTTACAATTGCGTTCCAGAATTACCAACATGTTGCGTCATTTTCTGGAAGAGCACGGTTTTATCGAAGTGGAAACCCCCATGTTGACCCGCGCCACACCGGAAGGTGCGCGTGACTATCTGGTGCCCAGCCGTACCCATGACGGTTCATTTTTCGCTCTGCCCCAATCTCCCCAGTTATTCAAACAGTTGTTGATGGTCTCCGGCGTGGACAGGTACTTTCAGGTTGTGCGTTGCTTCCGTGATGAAGACCTGCGTGCCGACCGCCAGCCGGAATTCACCCAGCTGGATATCGAAACCTCCTTCATTGATGAAGAAGAGATCATGCGCATGATGGAAGAGATGATCCGCAAGGTATTTGCCCAGGCCCTGGAAGAGCCGCTGCATGATCCCTTCCCGCGTATGAGTTACGACGAGGCCATGCAACGTTACGGCTCCGATAAGCCTGATTTACGGATTCCGCTGGAGCTGGTGGATGTGGGCGATGTCATGACCGACGTGGACTTCAAGGTCTTCAGTGGTCCGGCCAAAGATCCCCAGGGTCGGGTTGCCGCCCTCAGGATTCCCAACGGTAATGAATTAACCCGCAAGGAGATCGACGACTACACCAAATATGTCGGTATTTATGGCGCAAAGGGCCTGGCCTATATCAAGGTCAATGAATGGGCGAAAAAGCGTGAAGGTCTGCAATCGCCGATTCTGAAGTTTTTACCCGATGCCTCAATTGACGCCATCATGCAGCGCACCGGTGCACAGGACGGCGATCTGATCTTCTTCGGCGCCGACAAAACCCGAATCGTCAACGAAGCCCTGGGCGCATTGCGCGTCAAGCTGGGCCATGACAAGGGTCTGGTGGAGCGGGGCTGGAAACCGCTTTGGGTGGTGGATTTTCCGATGTTCGAATGGGACGAAGGCGAAAAACGCTGGGTGGCCCTGCATCATCCCTTTACTTCGCCGAAAGAAGAACACCTGGCGTTGCTGGAATCTGATCCCGGTGCCTGTTATTCACGCGCCTATGACCTGGTTCTGAACGGGACCGAAGTGGGTGGTGGTTCCATGCGTATCTATCGTCCCCACATCCAGAAGAAGGTGCTGGAACATCTGGGCATCAATGATGAAGAAGCCCGCGACAAGTTTGGCTTCCTGCTGGATGCTCTCAAGTATGGTTGCCCTCCCCACGGTGGTATCGCCTTTGGTCTGGATCGTTTGGTCATGCTGATGACCGGTGCGCAATCCATTCGTGATGTGATGGCTTTCCCCAAGACCCAGACCGCCGGCTGCCTGCTCACCCAGGCACCTTCACCGGTCAGCGAAAAGCAACTGCGTGAGCTGCATATCCGCCTGCGCAATTCGGGGAAAACCACCTCAAACCAAACTATTCCCGAAAATAGCGACAAATAGCCCCAAATTAACCCTGATTTCGCTATAGAAATAACGCCCGGATTTATGTCCTATATTATAGAAGTCGATATAGGTCCGGGCTGTTCACTTCTGGTGAGGAAATCAGCATTGCCCGGTACTTCGGTGCGGTTTAACATGGCAGGTTAAAGCCGGCGAACAAGAACCGGCTCGGGCGGTGTTGCAGGGCTGTCCCGGATTACTGGAATAAAAACACGGCGTGAAATTTTCTTATTTGCAAAAAGATTGGTTTATCGGACTGGTGGTGGTCCTGTTTTTTGTCGTCATGAGCGCAACAAACAGCATCCCCGGCCCGGATCAATTCGCCTATGACATGGGTGTGCGCCTTTCCCCTGTCCGGACCGCCAATCAAAATATCGTGATTGTCGCCATCGATGATGCCGCCTTGCAGGAAAGGGGCAGTTGGCCCTGGCCTCGCGATATTATGGCCCGGCTGACCAGCGAGATCGTTGCCGGACGGCCGCGAGTCATCGGTTATGCCTTGCCTTTCGATTCACGGCAAGGCAGCAGCAACAGTCTTGAATCCTTTACCCAGATAAAAGCCATGCTGGGTTCCCGGCGCGGCAAGACCAGTGAATTAATCGAACAGGTCGAGATTGCGCTGAAAACCGACCAGGCTTTTGCCAACAGTTTGCAGGGTGCCGGCAAGGTCGTGATGGCCGTGCCGTATCATCCGGCCGGTACCGTGAACCAGCAGAATCTCTCCAGCCTTCCGGAAGAAGTGTTGCGCTACGGTATTAAAGATGTGAAGGGACAAAGTGACGGGAAGGGCTTGTTTTCGACTGAGCCGGTGCCGGTGGCGGGGCTGCTCTTTCCCCCCATTGATGAATTGGGTAAATATGCCGGGGCACTTGGCCATATTCGACTGGATGTTACCAAGGGGGCCAGCGCGCGCAAGGAACCGTTGGTGATTCGTTATGGTGATCTTTATTTACCTTCGTTTGCCCTGATGATGGCGGTCAGGAGCAAGGATCTGAGTACGCGCAACATCAAGCTGGATTTAAAAGACGATATCTTCGTCAAAGGTTTCCATCTGGAGACAGATAATAAATTCAATATCTATCCGGTTTTCTATCCGGCGAAAAATAACCAGCCACCCTTCCAGGTAATCTCTATCCTTGATGTCCTGAACAAGCAGGTGAACGCGGCAGTATTCAAAAACAAACTGGTTCTGGTTGGGTTAACCGCAAAACAGCAGGTCAATCTTTTCTCCACCCCAATGGGCGATTCCATTGCACCGGTGGTGGCGTCCGCCCACCAGATTTCCAGTTTGTTAAACGGTGATCTCTACATCATCCCGGAATGGGTGGAGCCGTTAAAGGTCCTCATTATTCTGGTCATCGGTCTTTATCTGGTGTTTGTTCTGCCCAATTTCAGAGTCGGTACCGGTCTGGCCATGAGTGTCTTGTTACTGGTCGTATTGGTTAACGTGAATTTTTTTGCCATGATCGCCAAGGCGACCTGGCTGCCCATGATGCTGCCGGTGATGACCCTGCTGGTCGGCCATCTCCTGTTGGGGGCGAAGCATCTGTTTGAAGAACGTATCGGCGGGATCAAGGCTGAGTTGTCACTGGCAAACAGAACCATCGGCCAAACCTGTCAGGCGCAGGGGCAACTGGACCAGGCCTTTGAGCACTATCGGCGCTGTTCGGTCGACAAGTCACTGCTGGATACGCTCTACAATCTGGGGCTGGATTACGAGCGAAAACGCCAGTTTAACAAGGCCATCACAGTTTTTAAGTATATCCAGGAGCATGATCCAAAATACAGTGATGCCAATGAACGTATCCACCGCAACCAGGAAATGACCGACGTGCTGGTGCTGGGCAGCGGTGCCGCCGCTACCGGCAGTGGTACGTTGATCCTGAGTAATCCCGGCGTGCAGAAGCCCATGCTCGGGCGGTATCAAATTGATCGAGAACTGGGCCGTGGCGCGATGGGCATGGTTTATTTGGGCCATGATCCCAAGATTGGCCGAACAGTCGCCATCAAGACCATGGTGTTGTCCCAGGAATTTGAAGGCGAACAGCTGGATGAGGTGAAGCGGCGATTTTTCCGTGAAGCGGAAACCGCCGGTCGACTCAATCATCCGAATATTGTGACGATCTATGATGTGGGTGAAGACCAGGATTTATCCTATATCGCCATGGATTACCTGAAAGGTGATAACCTGCTGGCCTATTGCAAGCCGGGTGAGTTACTCCCTGCTGAAACGGTATTCGAACTGATCATGAAAGTTGCCGGGGCATTGACGTATGCGCACCAGCAAAATGTTGTCCACCGGGACATCAAACCTGCAAATATTATCTATGACAGTGAAAGCGGTACGCTGAAAGTGACGGATTTTGGTGTGGCTTGTGTCACGGATGCCAGCAAGACCAAGACCGGTACAATTCTGGGCAGTCCATCCTACATGTCGCCGGAGCAATTGGCGGGCAAGAAAGTGGATGGTCGTTCAGATCTGTTTTCCCTTGGGGTAACTCTCTACCAGTTGTTGACCGGGGAGTTGCCGTTTATCGGTGAATCACTGGCAAGCCTGATGTACAAGATTGCCAACGAAAAGCATCCTGATGTCAGGATGTTCAGGCCTGATCTGCCGGCTTGTATCAGCAAGATCGTCAACAAGGCCCTGCACAAGGAAATTGATAAGCGTTTCCAGTCAGGCGAAAAATTTGAGCAAGCCTTACAAAGATGCCTGGAGCGGCTATAACAATTATAAGCAAATGAGATATTGTCGTCGTGATTAGTGAAGGGTTAAAACTTGTTATCCATGGTGTAACCGATGTGGGGCGGAATCGGGAGCATAATGAAGATGCCATTGCCTGGGACAGCCGAACCGGGCTGGCCTTGCTGGCTGATGGTATGGGCGGACATAACGCCGGTGAGGTGGCCAGTGCCCTGGCGGTGGATTCCGTGCGGACTTCACTGGCCGAGGTGGTGACACCGGAGATAGTTGCCTCCGGGATCGTGCAGTTTGGTGATGCCCTGCGCGACGCCGTGGACTTCGCCAATCAGGAAATCCATGAACAGTCCCATGAGCGTCCCGAGTGTGCCGGCATGGGCACCACCCTGGTCGCAACCCTGTTTATCAACCACAGCGTCATTTTTGCCCACGTAGGTGACTCGCGCATCTATCGCTATCGCGGTAATGAACTGCAGCAGGTGACTTCGGACCATTCTTTGGTACAGGAGATGATCGATAACGGCTATTTAAGTCAGGAAGAAGCCCAGTTATCAACCAGTCGAAACCTCATTACCCGGGCCCTTGGAATTGGTGAAGCTGTCGAGGTCGATATTTGCGAGGACAGTACACAAATCGGTGACATTTATTTGCTATGCTCTGATGGGTTGTCCGATATGATTTCAGATCAGGATATTGCCTTAATTTTATTCAAACATTCCGGTGATATCGAAACCGCCGCCCGCAATCTGGTCGATCTGGCCAATGAAAAGGGCGGCTCAGATAATATTTCCGTGATCCTGGCGGCAGTCTATCGGGCCTATACAGAAGATACCGTCATTGATGACTCAACGACCCTGGAAATTGACAGAGGGGAATAAACAAACATGGCGAAGCTGGTTTTGACCCATGATGGCGCGGTAATCAGGGAATATCCCCTCGATAAAGAGCGCATCTCGGTTGGTCGCAAGCCGCATAATGATATTCAGATGGATGATCCCACGGTGAGTGGCGAACATGCGGTGTTTCTTGTTCTGCAAAATGTCTATGTGGAAGACCGCAACAGTACCAATGGTGTTCTGCTTAACGGCAAAAAGGTCACCCGGCGCCAGCTTAATCATGGCGATGTTGTCCGGATTGGCCGGCACGAATTTAAGTTTGTGGATGACAAGTCCCAGGATTTCGAGCGAACCGTGGTGATTCCGGCGGCGGTTGCCGGTAATGTTGTCGCCGCCGGCGGCAAGCCTGCTGTGTCGAGCACAGCCTCGGTTACTGTGATTAATGGCCCAAAATCCGGTGAAGTGATCAAGCTGGACAAGTCCTACACCAAGGTGGGCAGTTCCGATCAGGTCGCGGTCATTGCGCGTCGTGGCGGCAACTTTTTTATCATGCCCATGCCGGGGGTTGGTAACAAAAGTCAACCGGCCAGACTGAACGATAATCCCATCGGCATGGAGAGTCTGCCGCTGAAGTCGGGCGACATGATTGAAGTCGGCGGCACAGTACTGCAATTTTCATTAGCCTGAAGACAGGCTGAAATTCACATCAAACCAATTTAGATCAGAGCAAGGCATGTTACGTTTACAATTAAAACATGAAGGTATAGTCATAAAATCCTTTCACCTGGAAAAACCGGAGACCACTATCGGCAGAAAACCGGATAACGACATCCAGGTGGATGATGCGGCTGTCAGCGGATATCACGCCCGGCTGCGGCTGGTTGAGAACGAATATCTGGACGGACATCAGGATGTCTATCTGGAAGATGCGGGCAGTACCAATGGCACGCGGGTCAATGGCCGGGATGTTACCAAAATAATGCTGAAGAACGGTGACCTCATCCAGATCGGCAAGCACCAGTTCACTTTTGATACCGGTCAGGCTCCTGATCATGAACAGACGGCTATTTTCCTGCCGGACAATTAACAACCGACTGACCCCCGCAGCGTTGCCCGCAGTCCTTTGGTGACCGGCCATGGCAATGTTAGAATCAACACCCTTCGTTCAACAGTCAGGCACTCATTTGAGGTAGGAGATGGCAGGACACAGTAAATGGGCCAATATCCGGCACCGCAAGGCGGCCCAGGATGCCCGGCGCGGTAAGCTGTTTACCAAACTTATTCGTGAAATCACCGTTTCTGCCCGCACAGGTGGCGGAGACGTGGATTCCAACCCGCGTTTGCGGGATGCCATCGCCAAGGCCCTGACCGCGAATATGACCCGCGATACAATAGAACGGGCTGTCAAGCGGGGCAGCGGTGACATGGATGCCGATAACTATGCTGAAGTTCGCTATGAAGGTTATGGCCCCGGCGGGGTGGCCATCATGGTGGATTGCCTGACGGACAATCGCAATCGTACGGTGGCCGATGTGCGCCACGCCTTTACCAAATGCGGCGGTAACCTGGGTACAGACGGCTCAGTGGCCTATTTATTCACCAAACAGGGCTTGTTGACCTATCCGCCGGGCAGTGATGAGGAAAAGATCATCGAAGCGGCACTGGAGGCCGGGGCAGAGGATGTGATCAGCAATGATGATAACAGCATTGAGGTGACAACCTCGGTCGAGGATTTCCACCGGGTACGGGAAGCCATGCTGGCGGCGGGATTGGCGCCGGAACATGCCGATCTGACCATGCAGGCGGCAATCGAAGTGGCCCTGGAGATGGAAGATGCGGAAAAAATCATGAAGCTGGTGGATATGCTGGATGATCTGGACGATGTGCAGCAGGTCTACACCAATGCGGATTTTTCCGACGAAGTCATGGCCAAACTGGATTAGTAACCAACTCTTTACCAAAATAGCCCCCGGCCCCCTTTCTTGCTTCCCCCTGATCCGGTATCTTCCTGAACCATGATCCGTATTCTTGGTATTGATCCTGGTTCACGTTTGACCGGTTTTGGGCTGATAGAAGTGGCAGGAAATCGCTCTATTTGCATCAGCACCGGTTGCATCCGTACCGAAGGTGAAAACCTTGCCGGGCGTCTCAAACATATCCATGAAGGGATCAGCCAAATCCTTGATGAGTTCCAACCCGCCGAGGTGGCCATCGAAAATATCTTTATGTATCGCAATGCGGATTCAGCGCTGAAACTGGGGCAGGCACGTGGTGCCGCCCTGAGTGCAGTGGCGATTCGCAATTTGCCGGTTCATGAATATACGCCGACCCAAATAAAAAAAGCTATTGTTGGTAGGGGTAATGCCGGCAAGGAGCAGGTTCAGCATATGGTGAAAGCCATGCTGGCCTTGAATAAATATCCGCAAGCGGATGCGGCTGATGCCCTGGCTGCCGCTTTATGTCACAGCCATTTACGCAATCAGCCCATCGAAATCAGCCCGCGCCGGAACAGGCGTTGGCGCTCACTATAGACTGAGGTGCAGAGAGTCCATGATCGGTCGTTTAACTGGCCAATTAATAACCAAACAACCCCCCATGCTGTTGCTTGATGTGAATGGGGTGGGGTATGAGATAGAAGCGCCCATGTCGACCTTCTACCAGTTACCCGCCACGGGCAAACAAGTGACACTGCACACCCATCTGGTTGTGCGGGAAGATGCCTGGTTGCTCTGCGGCTTTGCCAGTGAGGCGGAACGGCGGATGTTTCGGGATCTGATCAAGGTTAACGGGGTCGGGGCCAAACTGGCGCTCACCATTTTGTCCGGTATCAGTGCTGAGGATTTTGCCCATTGTATACAGGAAGGAGACAGCGCCACGCTGGTACGCTTGCCCGGTGTGGGCAAGAAAACGGCCGAGCGCCTGATCATTGAAATGCGTGACCGACTCAAAAGCTGGTCTGATGACGGCATGACGCTGCTGTCCAGTTTGCCGGTAAATGGTGAAGCCATGCCCGCAAGTCGTGAGGCGATCAGTGCACTGGTGGCGTTGGGATACAAACCCCATGAAGCCGGCCGCATGGTCAGTGCCGTGAAACAGGAAGGTGCCAGCAGTGAAGAACTTATCCGGGCGGCGCTGAAAACAGCCGTGAATTGACATACCTATGATAGAGACTGATCGAATTGTGACAGCCGGCCAGCGAGGTCGGGAAGATGCCCAGGACCGGGCCATCCGGCCGAAACGGCTGGCGGATTATGTCGGCCAATCCGCGGTGCGTGAGCAGATGTCGATCTTTATCGAAGCGGCTCGCAGCCGTAACGAGGCACTGGACCATGTACTGATCTTTGGCCCACCCGGTTTGGGCAAGACCACGCTGTCACACATTATCGCCAATGAACTGGAAGTCAACATGAAGCATACCTCGGGGCCGGTGCTGGAACGCCCCGGTGATCTCGCGGCGTTGCTCACCAATCTTGAACCCCATGATGTCCTGTTTGTTGACGAGATCCATCGGCTTAGTCCGGTGGTGGAAGAGATACTTTATCCCGCCATGGAGGATTATCAGCTCGATATCATGATCGGTGAAGGACCGGCGGCCCGGTCCATCAAGCTGGATTTACCGCCCTTTACACTGGTCGGCGCCACCACCCGCGCCGGTTTGCTGACCTCACCTCTGCGTGACCGGTTTGGAATTGTGCAAAGACTGGAATTTTACAGTGCCGAAGAACTGGTCAGTATCGTCCATCGTTCAGCCGGTATTCTGGGGGTGAGCATGGATACTGACGGCGCACTGGAGATTGCGCGCCGTTCCCGCGGAACACCGCGCATCGCCAATCGTCTGTTACGCCGTGTCCGTGACTATGCCGAGGTGAAGGCTGACGGCAAGGTGAATTGTGACGTGGCGCGTCGGGCGCTGGATATGCTGGATGTGGACAGTCACGGGTTTGATATGATGGATCGCAAATTACTGCTCGCGATTATCGAGAAATTTGCCGGTGGACCGGTTGGTCTGGACAGTATCGCCGCCGCCATCGGCGAGGAAAGGGATACCATTGAGGACGTGCTGGAGCCGTATCTCATTCAACAAGGTTTTATCATGCGCACACCGCGTGGCCGGGTGGCAACGACCAATGCATATCAGCATTTCGGCTTGAAAAACAAGGCCGGCAAGGCGCAGGAACAACAACCCATCCTTGATCTGTTTCAGGATGAGTGATTTTGTACCGACAGAGCGCTTTCAGACGGTTGTGTGAACCGGTACATACAGGACTGTGATCCGGTACGGCAATTTGGCAAATCGGTTATCTGAACTATTTTGTATACTGATGTGTCACACATCGCATATATTTCGATACCACACGATATTGCAGGGAAAGTAACTCGATTATAAATACAACGGCAAAAGGGGCCTGGGGACGTGTCGACTGATCTATCAATACTCCGATTAATTGCAGATGCCGGCATTGTGGTACAACTCGTAATGTTGTTACTGGTAATTGCATCTTTATTGTCCTGGACGTTGATCTTCGTCAAGGGCAGAACCTTCAAACGGGCTCGGGCAGCCGCAGAACAATTCGAACGTCGTTTCTGGTCCGGCGCGGAATTGGGTGAACTCTATAAACGGGTTTCGGCGCGTCGCGGCAAAGTCAGCGGTATGGAAGCCATCTTTGAATCCGGTTTCCGTGAATATGTCCATTTGCATAAACAAAGCAATGTCGATCCCATGGCCGTGCTGGAAGGCTCACAACGCGCCATGCGGGTTGCGTTGAACAGGGAAATTGAAGAGCTGGAAATGCATCTTTCTTTCCTCGCCACCGTTGGTTCCACCAGTCCCTATGTCGGGTTGTTCGGTACCGTCTGGGGGATCATGACTGCGTTTCAGGAACTGGGCAAAATCGCGCATGTTACCATTGCCACCGTAGCGCCTGGCATTTCCGAGGCGCTGATCGCGACAGCCATGGGTTTGCTGGCGGCCATCCCTGCAGTCATCGGCTATAACCGTTATTCCAATGATATGGAAAGGCTGGTGGCCCGTTACGATATCTTCGTTGAAGAATTTTCCACCATCCTGCAACGGCAGGCACATAACTAGGTCGGGCTGAGATTACATGCCGTATACACCATCCACGCACCGCTTCAAGAAAAAGCGCATCTCAGAGATCAATGTCGTACCCTATATTGATGTCATGCTGGTGTTGCTGGTGATATTTATGGTGACCGCACCCCTGCTGGCCGAAGGCGTCAAGGTTGATCTGCCTGAGATATCCAGCAAACCCATGCGCCAGATGGAACAGGAACCGTTGATCCTGACCGTGGATAAACAGGGATTGTACTACCTGAATGTGGGAGAGAACCCGCAAAATCCGATCGATGAAGACACTCTGGTAGCCAGGGTGGCGGCGGTGAAGCGGCATAGAAATCAGGCTGAGGTTTTGGTGCGCGGTGATCAGACCGTGGCCTATGGTCGGGTGGTAAACGCCATGGCCTTGTTACAAAAGGCCGGCGTGGAAAATATCGGTCTGGTGACTGAACCACCGGCGGTGACAAAGAATAAAAGAAAGCGGTAATTATGCTGGAAATAGTCAGGCAACATCCACGTGCGATTTTGTATGCAGCGATTGTCCATTTGGCCGTGGTAGGGGTACTTGTCGTCAGTTTTCGCTGGTCCGAAAAACCCGTCTTGCCGGTTTCAAAAGACAAGGGTGAGGAGATCGTCAAGGCGGTAACTGTCGATGCAAAAAAGATTGATAAAGAGCTGAAAAAACTCAAGGCGGCGGAAACCAAAAAGCAGCGTGAACTGGAAGCGGCAGCAAGGCGTGTCAGGGATGAACGCCTGAAAGAGGAAAAACGCCTGGCTGATGCCAAACAAAAGCGTATTGAAGAACAGCATGCCGAAGAACAACGGCGCGTTAAGGAAAAGGAGCGGATTGAAAAGGAACAGGCAAAGCTGAAAGAACTGGAAGAAAAACGCAAAAAGGAAGAAGAGCAGCTGGCCAAACTTGAACAACAAAAGCGGGAAGAAGAACTGAAAAAGAAACTGGCTGAAGAGCAGCAACGTCTGACCAGGGAAAATGACAAACACCGGGTATCGAAGATCAATGAATATACCTTGATGATCAAGGCCAAGGTGCAGCAAAACTGGAATATACCCGCGAGTGCCAAAACCGGTATGAGTTGCGAAATTCAGGTGCGTCTCTCGCCCGGTGGTGATGTAATTCAAATGAAACTCACCAAAAGCAGTGGTGACGCCACCTTTGATCGTTCTGCCGAGAACGCCGTTCGAAAGGCCGTGCCTTTACCCGTACCATCACCTGAAACCGGGTTATTTGACGCTTTTCGGGAAATGAACCTGACTGTAACCAAGGAAAATTAACATCAGATCATGAAATTGCTGAACAAGATACTGATCGTTGTCTTTATCCTGTCCATGCAGGGCAGCGTGCAGGCAACACTGACAATTCACATTACCGAGGGTGTGGAAGGTGCTCTGCCGATCGCCATTGTGCCTTTTGCCTGGGAGAGCAAAGAGAAGTTACCGGAAGACGTAACAGAGGTAATCCGTTCTGACCTGATCCGGAGTGGTCGCTTTGCCCCGTTGCCGGAAGCCGATCTGATTTCCCGCCCCCATGAAGGTCGGCAGGTAAATTTCGCCGATTGGCGTGCATTGAATGTCGACAATCTGGTTATCGGTAAAGTGGAACAGCTCAAGGATAAAAGTTATCGAGTGCAGTTCCAGTTATTCGATGTCATCAAGGGCAGCCAGATCAGCGGCTACAGCTTTAAGACCAGTGAAAACAACCTGCGTCGTACGGCGCATCGTATCAGCGATATTATCTATGAAGCCCTGATGGGGATACGCGGGGCGTTTGACACTGAATTGGCCTACATCACAGTCAGGACGATACACGGTGATCAGAAAATTTATAATCTGGCCATTGCAGATGCGGATGGTCACAATGAAAAAATCATCTTCAAATCCGCCCAGCCGGTCTTGTCACCCACCTGGTCACCGGACGGCCGACATATTGCCTATGTGGCATACAGCCGTGGCCGGCCTGAATTGTATGTACAGAACGTCAGTACCCGCCGCACCAAACGTATTTCCGGTCACCAGGGTTTGAACAATGCGCCGGCCTGGTCGCCTTCCGGGAAGTATTTGGCCATGACGTTGTCCAAAGATGGTAATTCCGAAATTTACATCCTGGATCTGGCCGGTAATAAGTTAAACAGGATTACCAATAATTATGCCATTGATACGGAACCGACCTGGTTTCCGGATGAAAAAGGCCTGATCTTCACCTCGGATCGGGGTGGAAATCCCCAGCTGTATCAGATCGCGGTTAGTGGCGGCAAATCAAAAGGGGATTTAAAACGTTTGACCTATGAGGGTACTTACAATGCCCGCGCCACAATTTCGCCGGATGGAAAAAAGATCGCTATGGTGCATCGGGTTGAGGGGCGTTTCCACATTGCCGTGATGGATGTGAATACCGAGCATTTCACCATCCTGACCGAGTCAAATCTGGATGAGTCCCCCAGCTTTGCACCGAATGGCAGTATGATTATATTTGCAACAGAACATGAAGGGCGTGGAGTATTATCGGCGGTTTCGGTCGACGGTAGTTACAGGCAGCGATTGAGTTTCCAGGAAGGGGATGTGAGAGAACCTGCCTGGTCACCGTTTAAAAGCAGATAATTCGTTTTATAATAGTAATATTGAGGAGTGACGTATGCGACGACTAGTTAACTTACTGATAATTTTCGGTCTGATTTTCGCTTTGACCGGCTGCGGTTCAACCACCAAGAAGGATGATGAAGGTACATCAGTTGCGGCAACTGAAGGTGGCGCCGAGGGTGAAATCAAACTGGATGGTGAATCCACTGAAGGTGGTGCAACCGGTGAAGTCAGTATCCCCGAAAAGCGCGTGATCTACTTTGAATTTGACAGCAGCAATATCCAGTCCGACTTTCAGGAAGTGATCACTGCCCATGCCGCCTATCTGGCCGCACACCCCGACACCACCATCGTTCTGGAAGGTCATGCGGATGAACGCGGCACCCGCGAATATAATATTGCGCTGGGCGAACGACGCGCCAGGGCGGTACAGCAGTTGCTGACATTGCAGGGTGTAGTTGAAAAACAGATCCAGGTGATCAGTTTCGGTGAGGAACGACCGGTTGCCATGGGACATGACGAGTCGGCGTGGTCGCTTAATCGTCGCGTTGAAATCCTGTACTCAGGACAATAATTATGCACAGCACAGTCAAGTTTGCTTTCCTTGTTTTCTTCATTCCGGGCTTTGTCGGTGTTGGCACAGCATCCGCTGCCAACAAGCAACCGGATTATTCTCAACGCATAGAGCGACTGGAACGCATGGTGGATAACAAGGGACTGGTAAATTTGATGGTGCGGCTGGAAAACCTGCAAAAGGAAGTACAGATATTGCGTGGTGAGGTGGAATTACAGACTCATACGCTGGAAAGCATCAAAAAACGCCAGCGTGATCTCTATGTGGACATCGATCGCCGACTGCTCAAACTGGAACGCGCTGGTACAACAGTTGTGCCTGATGCAGGCAATGTTTCACCCGGTACTGACAGTGAGGTGAAATCCGGTACTGATACTTCGGCACAGACTGATAACAAGTCAGCGGAAGAGCTGCAGAAAGAGCAGAAGGCCTATCAAAAAGCCTTTGAATTGCTGCGGGACCTGCGTTACGACAAGTCCATTGTCGAATTCAGAAAGTTCCTGAAAGACTTCCCACAGGGCCGTTATGCCCATATTGCCCAGTATTGGCTGGGTGAAGCCAACTATACGCAACGCAATTACAAGGATGCCATTAAGGAATATACACAACTGGTCGCCAATCACCCGGACAGTCCTAAACTGGCCGAAGCCTTGCTGAAAACAGGTTACTGTTACAAGGAATTGAAGGATTATGCGAATGCCCGGACCAGTCTCGAAAAACTCCTGAAGGAATTTCCTTCCTCAACCGAAGCCGGCCCCGCGAAAAATTTGCTGAAAGAGATTCAGGGCAAATAGCGGCGAGCGTTATATAATCAGGCCTGACACAAACCCGGGACGGGGGTGTCAGGCTTTTCTTTTTTGCATGAGGTTGCTTCATCATGGCCAAAGAACAGGATGATCGCCGGTTACGCATCACCGAAATCTTTTACTCCCTGCAAGGGGAAGCGGCAACGGTGGGGGTGCCAACCGTCTTTATCAGATTAACCGGTTGTCCGCTGCGTTGCGGGTATTGTGATACCAGCTATGCCTTTCAGGGGGGAGAGTGGCGGACGGTTGAACAGATCCTGACGCAGTGCCGGGAATACCCGACCCGCTATGTGACCGTGACCGGTGGTGAACCGCTGGCCCAGAAGAACTGCCTGTTATTACTCCAGGCATTGTGCGATGCCGGTTTTCTGGTTTCACTGGAGACCAGTGGTGCACTGGATATCGCTGCTGTTGATCCCCGTGTCAGTCGGGTTATGGATATCAAAACCCCCGGCTCCGGTGAAGCAGACAGGAATCTGCCGGACAATATTCACTGTCTGACCGCCCATGATCAGATCAAGTTTGTACTCTGTGATCGCGCTGACTATGAATGGGCAAAGAATGTCCTTGCGCAAACAACTTTCCCGGAGGGGTGCGAAATCTTCTTTTCTGCGACGGCAGGACAGTTGAGTGCCGCGACGCTGGCCGACTGGATCTTGCAGGATGGCCTGCAGGTTCGTTTGCAAATCCAGTTGCACAAGTACTTATGGGGCGATGAACAGGGCCGATAAAAACAGTTGCCTGCCCGTGTTTGGCTATAATGAGAAGCTTCTCTATGTGCCCTGGTTGATCGAAATATGTCTAAAGCAGTCGTTCTGGTTTCCGGCGGACTTGATTCCGCCACAACACTGGCCCTGGCCGCTGAGCAGGGCTTTGCCTGTTATGCCCTCAGCTTTGATTATGGCCAACGTCATCGGTGTGAACTGGCAGCCGCACATTGTGTGACGGAAGCGGCTGGAGTCATACAACACAAACAAGTGCAGTTGGGGCTGGATCAGATCGGAGGTTCAGCACTGACCGATCCGGATATTGCAGTACCAGAGGAAGCGACTCTGGGTATTCCCGTCACGTATGTCCCCGCCCGGAATACCGTTTTTCTGGCGATCGCACTGGGTTGGGCGGAGGTACTGGAAGCGCAGGACATTTTTATCGGCGTCAATGCCGTGGATTATTCCGGATACCCCGACTGCCGGCCGGAGTTTATTCGTGCGTTTGAAACCATGGCCAATCTGGCCACCAAAGCGGGTGTCGAAGGCCGGCGAGTACATATCCACACACCGTTGATTCAGCTCACCAAGGCGGAGATTATTCGAGAAGGTCTGCGTCTGGGCGTGGATTACGCCAACACCATCTCCTGTTATGCGCCGGATGAGCAGGGCCGGGCCTGCGGCAAGTGTGATTCCTGTCGGATCCGGGCGGCGGGATTTACCGCAGCAGGGGCGCAGGATCCGACTGTGTATCAAACCGGCAGGTAACCACCTGTTTCAATTTTGGACTGACAGCACGGAGGGCTTCGCGCTATAATGCACAGCCTAACTCATGCACAGACCATAAATATTTTAAATTCAATAGCTTAAGTGGAGCGTTTACATGACTTTCGATAGTTTTTTTGCGGCGCAGTCATTCTTCCTCTGGTCTACCTTCATCATTGCCCTGGTAATGGGGATGGTGGTGAATAAAACCAATTTTTGCACCATGGGGGCGGTTTCGGACCTGGTGAATATGGGAGATACCGGTCGTATGCGTGCATGGGTACTGGCCGGCACCGTTGCCATGCTGGGTGTGGTCATTCTGGAAGCCGCCGGATTGGTTAACCTGAACAATGCCACCTTGCCGCCATATCGGGGCAGTGAGTTCCAGTGGGGCCGTTATCTGTTGGGCGGCATTATGTTCGGTGTTGGTATGACACTGGCCAGCGGCTGCGGTAACAAGACTCTGATCCGTATCGGTGGCGGCAACATCAAATCCATTTTCGTTTTTATTATCATTGCCGTGATCGCCTATTACATGGTTGACCCCTATAAACAGCTTTCTGCAACCTGGTACCAATCCGTGTTCGCTCCCTGGCTGGGCAAGGCTTCCATTTCACTGAGCACCAACCAGGATCTGGGCAGTATCGTTGGCAACCTGATCGGCGTTTCAGCTGTGAGCACGCGGGTGGCTCTGGGTCTGCTCATCGCTGCAGTGGCCCTGTTTCTGATTTTCCGCTCCGAGGAGTTTCGCAAGAGCAGTGATAACGTGCTGGCCGGCGTGGTGGTTGGCTGTGCCGTGCTGTTGGCCTGGTACTTTACCTCAGCCGTTTCCATCACTGGTGATGAAGGTGCGCAAAGTCTGGGCAAGTTCTATGGTAACTGGGATTTCGTCATGGACAGCGCTGAGGGCAAGCCGCAAAACGGTTCAACCAATCTGCTGCCCCAGTCATTTACCTTTATCAGCCCGATTGGCCAGACTCTGGGCTATG
The DNA here is from genome assembly GCA_029880855.1 of Gammaproteobacteria bacterium. Taxonomy (GTDB): domain Bacteria; phylum Pseudomonadota; class Gammaproteobacteria; order UBA6429; family Thiohalophilaceae; genus JAOUNS01. The sequence goes on along the minus strand of JAOUNS010000002.1, from coordinate 106,253 downwards.
CCAAATCCGGCTTTGCAGGGACTTTCCTCACCTTCGGTGTTGTCTCAGTCCTGGGTGTGATTCTGGGTTCACTGCTCTGGTCGCTGATTACACGCAGTTTCCGCATCGAGTGGTTTGCTTCTGTAAAGGACTTCACCACCCACGTGATCGGCGGTGTGTTGATGGGCTTTGGCGGTGTCCTTGGTCTGGGTTGTACTGTTGGACAGGCCATTACCGGTGTTTCGACCCTGGCGCTGGGTTCGTTTGTGGTATTTATCGGTATCGTTTTCGGCAGCGCCCTGACCATGAAGATTCAGTACTACAAGCTGGTCTACGAAGATGATGCTACCTTTGGCAAGGCGCTGGTGACCTCTCTGGTCGATATGAAGCTCCTGCCGGGCAGTCTGCGCAAGCTGGACGCTGTATAAGCGAAAAAACCGTATTTTTCCGGCTCGATCGACTTGCCATTCCGGTCGAGTCCGGTAAAATGCGCGCTTCTTTCAACTCCCATGCGGGCCGTTAGCTCAGTCGGTAGAGCAGTTGGCTTTTAACCAATTGGTCGTAGGTTCGAATCCTACACGGCCCACCATTTTCCCGGCCTCTTGGGCATATCGCATCAACAAGCACTAAGATTGTTTCACATGCCATTTGTTTCGGTGGGAAATTTATCATCGGTGACATCGGATGAGTGCCCGTTCAAATAAAATACAATTTGCACAATATCCGCCGTACCCACGGCTTCACATTTCGTGGATCGAAGCGTCAGCGCGAATTATGATAGTTAGAAATAGCTTATCTGCTTTGTTACAATGCGCAATAGCTCGTAAACTCTTCAATTAAAAAGATTTTAAGGAGAACCCATGCTATACAGGCTGTTTCCCTTCCTTCAGTGGATGCACGAGTTACGCAATCCGGAAGTGGTGAAGGCGGATTTGATCGCCGGTGTAACGGTGGCCCTGGTCTTGATCCCCCAGTCCATGGCGTATGCCCAGTTGGCCGGACTACCGGAAGTATATGGACTCTATATTTCATTTCTGCCCGTATTGATCGCGGCGCTGTGGGGCTCCTCCAGACAGCTTCAGACCGGCCCTGTAGCGGTGGTGTCCCTGATGACGGCAACAGCCCTGGCGACGGTGGTAGGCGGTACAGCGCAGTCTAATCCAGACCTGGCGGCACAATATATTCCGCTGGCCATGTTCATGGCCTTGATGGTGGGCATGTTTCAGCTCTTCCTTGGGGTCTTCCGTCTCGGTGTGGTCGTCAATTTCCTTTCGCATCCGGTGATCGTCGGGTTCACCAATGCCGCCGCACTGGTGATCGGCCTGTCGCAGCTATCCAAGATTTTTGGCGTCAATATGCCCGGTGCGCCCAGCGATCATTTCCTTTCTGTTCGTATCTGGGGGGTGTTGCAACAGTTGGGTGATACCCACATGGTAACGCTGATGATGGGGATAGGCGCCTTTGCCCTGATGTGGGGCATGCGACGTTACGTACCCAAGATGCCGGGTGTGCTCGTGGCCGTGGTGATCACCACCTTACTGAGCTGGATCATCGGTTTTGAAAAAATGGGTGGCAAGGTGGTGGGCTCTATCCCTCAAGGTTTACCCGGTTTTGCCATGCCTGCACTGGATCTGGATATGGTTGGGGCGCTGTTTTCCAGTGTCATTGTGATTTCACTGGTTGGTTTTATGGAGGCGATCTCCATCGCCAAAGCAATGGCAGCCAAAACCCAGGATCGTATCGACCCGAATCAGGAGCTGATCGGGCAAGGGTTGGGGAATATTGCCGGCAGTTTCTTTCAGTCTTACCCGGCTTCCGGTTCTTTCTCCCGCTCTGCAGTGAACCTGAATGCCGGCGCCAAAACCGGTTTTTCATCGGTTATTACGGCGATGCTGGTCGTTGTTACCCTGTTATTCCTGACTCCCTTGTTGTATCACTTGCCCAAGGCAACCCTGGCTGCGGTCATCATGATGGCGGTGTTCGGTCTTATCAACTTCAGCGCCATCAAACATGCCTGGAAGGCGAATCAACATGACGGGATCGCTGCTGCCGTCACTTTTGGCGCAACGCTTGGTTTTGCGCCACACCTGGATCAGGGGATCCTGGTCGGGGCGGGCCTGTCGATCATGTTCTACCTGTATCGCACCATGAGTCCTCGCGTGGCCCTGTTGGGGCGCCATCAGGATGGTACTTTGCGTGATATTACGGTTTACCCTGAATTGCCGACCGACAAACGGGTTGTGGCGATTCGTTTCGATGGCTCGCTCTATTTTGCCAACGTTTCCTATTTTGAAGACGCCATTCTGGAAGCGGCGGCGAACAACAAGGAGGCAAAATATATCCTGGTGGTGGGTGACGGTATTAACGAACTGGATGCCTCGGGTGAAGAGGTGCTGCGGCATGTGATTGAACGCCTGTCGGACAGCGGTATCACCATTGCCTTCAGCGGCCTGAAACGGCAGGTCCTGCGTGTCATGCACCGCACCAAACTGTTTGATGTCATCGGCAGGGATAATATCTATGCCACGGAAGATATGGCGCTGGAGGCCATCTACGAGCGCATTTGGAAAAACAGGGGGGCCGCGGTGGCAAATGAAAATACCGAGACCGAAAATGAGACACCTTTGTTGATGCCCAACATCTTCCAGGGTAAGGCGCGTGCGACCCAGGTGTAGTGACAACGGATGCAGAGATCCACGGAAAGCCCGGCTGCAGCCGGGCTTTTTCGTTATTGCAGCAGGAGATTGCACAGTTTGACACGGAGAGCGCGGCGGCGTGAGGTTGGCTCCGCACGCATCTGGAAACCCGGAAATTTGATTCGGTAAGGGCAATACAGGGTGGTTCAGTCGGCGGGTGCGGAAGAAAACCAGGCTCCGGAAAAGAAAAGGAACAGACAAAAAAAGCCCGGCAGAGCCGGGCTTTTTGTTTCAGAAGTCTGAAACTTACTGGCGGGTGCCCGGTGCGTTGATGGGTACACCGTTACTCAGATGGGTATGGAAGTATTCCAGAGCCACATAAGTCGGATGCTGACCACCCTTGAACTTCAGCGGTTGGGCACGAACCATCTTGTTACAACCGCCGTAGCGACGTTGCAAGGTACCGAAACCGGCCAATTCAGGGTTGCCGCCGCCGCCCTGCCATTTCTTGCGGTAGGCCGGGAAATGGCTGGTCTGACCAATAACGGGACTCAGTTTCATGGTGCGCAGCATTGCGCCGGGGTTGTGAACATGGCAATCGGCACAGGAGAAGTTCAACTGGCCGCGTTTGGCATAGAAGAACTCACGACCCTTGTTATAGATCGCCATGGCGCGTGGATCATTGGGAACAACGACGTTGATCTTGTTGCCGCGGGATTTGTAGGCCATCCAGGCAGCGATTGCGGCAAACTTGCCCTTTTTGAAAGACAGTTTTTCAGCTTTGAGATCAACACCATTTTTCTTCAGGCACTTCATCAGTTCGCCTTCCAGTGTTTCCACTTCACCGGATTTTGCGTTGAACTTTGGATAGTCCTGCTTGATGCCAATGCCGCCTTTGGGGAAGCACTTGCCCACATTGTATTTCTTAAACAGCTTTTCACCGGTTTCCAGACCGGGTTCATAAGGCGGGAAATCGTCTTCCATACTTTTCCATTCATCGTAGCGTACTTTGTCAATGGCATATACACCATTGCCGTATTCAGCCAGTTTTACACCCGGAAACTTCTTGAACATCAGGCTGCGCATGTTTTCCAGGTCGGATTTTGGCGAGGCCTGTACCGCCGCCAGCGGGGCGGCAATTGCAATTGCCATCGCTGCAATGATTAGTTTTTTCATAATGATTAACTCCTGTTTCCTCAATATTGATTCAGGTGGTTATTTGATTTTCGCTTCAGCAGTATCGCTCTTGCCCTGGTTATCGACCCAGGACAGTTTGACGCTGTCACCCGGTTTGGCGCCGGCGAAGACAAAAGCGATGTACGGGTTTTTGGATACCGCGGGTCCCCACTGGGCAACGACGACGGTCTTGCCGTTGTGTTCGCCTTTGACTTCAGTGATGTAGTGGGCCGGGATTTTGTCGCCGGTCTTTTTGTCTTTGCGCAGACCTGTTTCCATGGGATGGGTGATCAGGGCCTTGACGGTGGCTTCGCCGGCGGATGCCTTGGCGCGAATACGGATTGAATTTGCCATTGTGTTATCTCCTCTAAGTCTCTTAACCGCCGCAGCCACCGATGGTGACCTTCACGTTCTTGCGCGCTGTAAACAGCTTGCCGCCGGATTTGACGACTGCAATCACATCGGAGGTCTTGCCCATCTTGATGCGGGTGGCGACATCGCCCTTGGCGCTGCCGGACAGTTCAAAGTTGGCCGCCAGCGGCTGACCGTTCTTTTCCGCCACAATAGCGATGGACGTGGCGGCCAGACTGGTGGTGACAGAGACCGGAACCACCGCGCCGTTTTCAGCGATATCGGGGGCCTTGATCTGGATCTTGTTGCTGGGGGTGTTGTCGGCGGTGCCGAACAGACCGCCCATGGCGTCGTTCACGGATTTGGCGTTAAAGGCGGATGCCGGCCAGGCGGCCAGTACCTGACGGGGGCTTAACAGACCGGCGCCCATGGCGACGGCAACGGTGCCACCGGCCAGCGTGCCTTTCAAAAAGCTTCTGCGTTGCATAATTAAAATTCTCCCAAAAAATTATTCAGTTATTTATGTGGATATCAGCCTTACAGAGTGTAGAGCCATTCAACGATGGCATCGATTTCATCCGGCTTCAGAATCCCGTGTTTGCCAAAGGGAGGCATGAGGGTATTCGGATTGGCTTTGGTTGGATCAGAAATCTGGGCGGCCAGTTTTGCTCTGTCAGGGAAGCGATCCTTCATGGCAACGAACGCCGGACCAGGCGTGCCTGCCATCTCGGCTCCTTGATAGAAATGGCAGGATACACAGTTACCTTTTTTTCGGTCTTCTGCGATCTTTTTGCCTTCTTCAGCGCTGGCAGCAACAGCGGTAGCTGGTAACATGGTTGTACCAAGCATCATGGCGATTGCGCTTGCTGCCAATAGTAGTTGAGCGGGCTTCCGCATGGGGTTTCCTCCTCATCATTGTCACAAAATATCAGCCTTGGGGCTGAATGAAAATTTTATTATTCCACAGCACTTACTTTACTTACTGTGCCGTAAAGGTCCCTAGCATACATGAAAGGTATGCAATGACAAGGGGCTGCTTGATTATTAGAGAATTAGGAAAAACTTATATACTTGTTGAAAGTACACATTGATCGCAATATGAAAGGTTATCGATTCATGACCGGCTGATTGCCCGGTTGTATTATCTCGCTTTGATATTGCTGCAATTTTGCTTCCATTTGAGTTGTTCTGTAAAAATCATCTTTGTGATTGGTTTTAATGGCAAGTTCTATTTGACTAATGGCCTGATGCAGTTGGCCTGATAAATAATAATATTCCGCCATGGCTTCATGGGCGGCGCTCTCATTACCCAATGCCGCTTCTGCACGGGATAAAAGCCGGTAAAGTGTAGGGAAATCAACCGGCGTGCGCATTTGTTCACGCAGCAGTTCTTTGGCCTTTGCGAATTGCTCCGTATCGATCATGTATCGCGTGTAATAGTAGGTGATGACTTTGTTGCCGGGATATAACTCCAGGGCTTTGCGATAGACTTCGCCGGCTTTTTGCGTTTGCTTTGAACTGGCTTCGATGTCGGCCATCGCAATGATGTAAGCGATACGTTGAGGGTCTTTGGCCAGCAAGGGTTCCATGATTTTGCGTGCCTGCTTGTGGTTATCCGCACGTAACAGCGCCAATACATATCCGTATTGCTCCGCTTCCTTGTGTTGATAACTGCCGGATTTCAGATTTTTCTCAAATTCACTAATCGCTGTTTTTTTATTGTAGTGGGCGAGTGCGCGGATTCGTGCGCGGGCATGGTGAAAATCACTTTCAGTTTGCATCTCAGCCTTGGGCAGCTGGGTTGCGCGGTTTTTTGCATCGGCGATACGTGATGTGTTTACCGGGTGTGTGCGTAAAAATTCCGGTGCCTGCGGTCCGTGCAGACGGGAGGCCTGATCCAGTCGATCAAAAAATGTCGCCATGGCTTCAGGCGAATAACCGGCGGCGGCCAGCATGCTGATACCAATTCGGTCTGCTTCTTTTTCATTACTGCGCGTAAAGTTGATCTGCTCTTGCACGGAGGCGGCGGCCGCAGTCGCCAGGGCGGCCTCACCTATTTCACTATCGTTTGCACCAAGGATCATGGCTGCAATCAAGGCGGCGACAATAGGGATTTGCCGGTCTCCCATGGCATAGACCCGGGCATGATGGCGTTGAGTGATGTGGGCAATTTCGTGGGCCAGTACTGATGCGAGCTCACTCTCGGAATGAGCCGCCAAAATCAGGCCGTAATTGACACCGATGAAACCGCCGGGCAGTGCAAAGGCATTGATATCCCGGTCATTCAGCATAAAAAACCGGAAATCCCGATCATTGGTGTTACTGACGGCAACGAGACTGAAACCGAGGTGATTGAGATAATTCTCAAGCAGGGGATCATCAATGATCTGTCCTGCCCGCCGGATATTGCGAATGACCGCTTCACCGGTACGTTTTTCTTCAAGCGGCCCGATGCTGCTGTCAGCCTGATTACCCATGTCAGGGATCAGGACGCGCTCGGTATCCGCGTATCCTGATGTCACCAGTGAGAACAGGAGACAGATACTGAACAACGTAGAGAGTGTGTTTGTAGCCTGCGTCTTTACCATGTATGTCGGAGGAGTTTGCCGTTTGTGTCACTGGAAAATAATGTAATGCACTAATTTGAGACAATAAAGCCCTGTAAGTATTGCTTAAATTCTACTCGTTTGTGGGACAACATGCCCGCAGAAAATATCCCTGTCAGGTGAGATGACACCATCATCAAATAAGATAATTTACTAACTTGTTGAAAGAATATGAAAAATTAATATCGTACAGGGATCCGTCAGTATTGTTCGCCGGTATAGGTAAAAAAAGTACGTGTATACGGGGGATCCGGGAGATTAAAAGAAAAAAAGTCTTGTCACACACAAGATAAATGTCATATAAGTATGGCTTTAAATTCTAATACAGCTTATTCACCAACTTTTTTTTCGATATAAATTTTGAGGAGAACTACAAATGGCATCATTTGATCAAGAACTTGACGCCTCCGGTCTGAACTGCCCACTGCCTATCCTGCGCGCCAAGAAAACACTGGCCGGTATGTCTGGCGGCCAGGTCTTGCACATCATTGCAACTGATCCAGGTTCAGTTAAGGATTTTGAAGCCTTTTCCAAGCAGACAGGCAATGAGCTGATGGAATCCAAAGAGGAAGGCGGCAAATTTTTCTTCCTGATTAAGAAAGCCTGATAAAGCCTAAACCGGCATTGCGGGTTCGGAGCGGCAGGGATGCCGGTCGAATCTGGTCTATTATTAACAATGCTGGAACCGGAGGTGTGCCATGTCTAACAAAAAACTTGCCATTATTGCGACCAAGGGTACCCTGGACTGGGGCTATCCGCCATTCATCCTCTCATCAACAGCAGCAGCACTGGGTTATGAAGTGCAAATCTTTTTCACCTTCTATGGTCTGCAATTGCTGAAGAAGAACATCAACGTCAAGGTCAGTCCGTTGGGTAACCCCGGCATGCCCATGCCGATGGGGATGGACAAGTGGTTTCCGGTAATTGGCACTGCAATTCCCGGCATGGAAAGCATCATGACCATGATGATGAAGTCCAAAATGAAGAAAAAGGGTGTGGCCAGCCTTGAAGAGTTGCGTTCAATGTGCACGGAACTGGAAGTCAAAATGATCGCCTGTCAGATGACCGTTGATCTGTTTGATCTCAAAACATCTGATTTTATCGACGGGCTGGAATACGGCGGCGCGGCCACCTTTTTTGAGTTTGCCGGCGAATCGGATATTTGCCTGTTTATCTAAACAGCATATTCTTCCGCTCAGACACAAGAAAACAGGATAATCGTTTATCCTGTTTTTTTTTATGGTGAATGTGTGAAAAGTTACAGATTCACTTCCTGCAAGTCTTTATCGTCTGCCATAGTTACTTGACAGTTATTCAGCAGCGAGTCATATTGGACGCAGCTTGTTGCAACCAAACAACCGGGGAAGTGAACGCCAACAGATACATAACAGGTTCATCTGCCCCATAAATTAATCAAGCGGAGGAGAAGAAACTAATGAGTATGTTCAAGAAAAGTCTTATCGGTCTGGCTGCAGCAGGCAGCATGGCCGTCTCGTTTTCTGCAATGGCCACCAATGGTATTTTACCGCTGGGTAACGGCATGGTTGCTCATGGCTTCGGCGGTGCCGGTATTGCCAATGGCGCGGAAACCATGTCTGCTGTTGATAACCCTGCGTTGGCGAATCAAGTGAGCAATTCCTGGTCTGCAGGTATTTCACTGTTTAACCCCAATCGTTCCATCAATCTTGGTGGCGGCTACACCGCGAGTGACAATGATTTTTTCTTCATCCCTCAGGGTGGTTGGTTGACAAAGATCAATGACAAGATGTCATGGGGTGTGGTGGCTTATGCAATGGGTGGTATGAATACCGAGTATCCGGCCAATACATTTGGCCCTGGTACACCCAAGGTCGGTATTGACTTGTCAGGTTTGATTATTGCACCGACTTTCAGCTATAAGCTGAATAATGACAGTTCCATCGGTATCTCACTGTTATACGGTTATGCCAAACTGGCAACAAAAGGCCCGGCTCTTTCACCACCACTGCCTGATACCCGCAGTGATTCTGCGACAGGTACCGGCTTTAAGTTAGGTTACGCGATTAACATGGGCGCAACCAATATCGGCGTCACTTACCAGACTGAGATCAGCATGGACAAAATGGAGAAGCACTGTGCCTATATGTTTGGTTCTGCTTCCGATTGTTCCCTGAATCTGCCCCCGCAATATGGTATAGGCATTACCCACAAGCTCAGCGGCAATACAAAGATCGTTGCAGATATCCTGCAGGTAAACTGGTCTGAAGTTGCAGTATTTAAGGAGATTTTCGAGTGGGAAGATCAGACTATTTTGAAGTTTGGTATGGAGTTTGAGGCGGATTCAAATACTGCGTATCGTATCGGCTGGAACCATGGCGCCTCTCCTGTTCCGGATAACAAGGTTCAAACGAATGCTCTTGCTCCGGCGATTACAGAAGATCACCTGACACTTGGTATGACCAAGAAAATGGGCTCCGGCAGTGAAGTCTCAGGCTATTTCGCCTATGTGTTTGAGAATGAACAAACTGACTCCGGTACTGGTGCTAAAGCCAAAATGGACCAATTTGCAATTGGTGTCGGTTATAACGTAAGCTTCTAATCGAACTGCTCGATGAAAGTAAAAAGGCCGGTCATTTGACCGGCCTTTTTTATTGGCACAAGGCTGACCTGGACCGGTTTTGATCCCATATATAATCACATAAAAAACGTGCGGTAATATATCGCAAGTCCCTCCCTTGAAATGCTTTTCTGCGCCAGATCGGTTAAGCTAGCCGCCCTTTTTGGCACTGTGGCAGGGCAGCCGGTCGGCCTGTCCCGACAGAGATATTTTTTCCAGAATTTTTAATGAGTTGAGGGCGTCCATGTTCAATAAAAAAATGACAATAGCCGGATTTGATGATGAACTATGGCAGGCGATGGAGCACGAAGTGACTCGCCAGGAGGAGCACATCGAACTGATTGCTTCCGAAAACTACACCAGTCCCCGTGTTATGCAGGCCCAGGGCTCGGTGCTGACCAATAAATACGCCGAGGGTTATCCTGCCAAGCGTTATTACGGTGGTTGTGAGAACGTGGACGTGGCTGAACAGCTGGCCATTGATCGGGTAAAAAAGCTGTTTGGTGCCGATTACGCCAATGTCCAGCCTCATTCCGGCTCCCAGGCCAATGCGGCCGTCTATTTTGCCCTGTTGCAACCCGGCGATACCGTGCTGGGTATGAGTCTGGCCCATGGCGGCCATTTGACCCACGGCGCCAAGGTGAATTTCTCCGGCAAGCTGTTCAATGCGGTCCAGTATGGTTTGAATGAAGCGACCGGTGAAATCGACTACGAAGAAGTGGAGCGGCTGGCCAAGGAACACAAGCCCAAAATGATCGTGGCCGGTTTTTCCGCCTATTCACGGGTTGTGGACTGGCAACGGTTCCGTGATATTGCCGACAGTGTCGACGCCTATTTAATGGTGGACATGGCCCATGTGGCCGGATTGATTGCGGCCGGGGTTTACCCCAGCCCGGTGCAGATCGCTGATGTCACCACTTCTACCACTCACAAGACCCTGCGCGGTCCCCGCGGCGGGATCATTCTGGCCAAGGCCAATCCCGATATCGAGAAAAAACTCAATTCCATGATCTTCCCCGGTACCCAGGGCGGTCCATTAATGCATGTGATCGCCGGCAAGGCAGTGGCCTTTAAAGAGGCACTGCAAGCGGATTTCAAAACCTACCAGCAGCAGGTGGTGAAAAACGCCAAGGTCATGGCCGAGGAGTTTATCAAGCGTGGATTTGATGTGGTTTCCGGTGGTACTGACAACCATCTGTTCCTGGTGAGTTTCATCAATCAGGGGCTGACCGGCAAGGACGTGGATGCCTGGTTGGGTGCCTCCAACATCACCGTCAACAAGAATGCCGTGCCCAATGACCCTCAGTCACCTTTTGTCACCAGCGGTATCCGCGTGGGTACCCCGGCGATTACCACCCGGGGTTTCAAGGAAGCCGAAGCCAAGGTGCTGGCCGGCTGGATGTGTGACGTGATCGAGTCACGCGGAGATAACGCCATTATTGAAAGCACTCAGAGCAAGGTGCTGGATTTGTGTCAGCGTTATCCTGTTTACGCGGATTAGTAAACCGGTTGCAGACAAACAGGACTGAGTCTGATGCATTGTCCCTTTTGCGGCGCAGAAGATACCAAGGTGATCGATTCCCGGTTGGCCGGTGAAGGGTCGATGGTGCGTCGCCGGCGTGAATGCCTGACCTGTAGTGAACGTTTTACCACCTTCGAGACAGCAGAGCTGGTGATGCCTCGGGTGGTAAAAAATGATGGCCGGCGCGAGCCGTTTGACGAGGAAAAACTGCGCAGCGGTGTGTGGCGCGCACTGGAAAAGCGGCCGGTGAATACCGAAGAGGTGGAGTCCGCGATCAGCCAAATCCTGAAACGGATCCGCGCCACCGGTGAGCGGGAGATCCAGTCCCGCAAACTGGGGGAATGGGTCATGCTGGCCCTGCGGGATCTGGATCAGGTGGCCTATGTGCGTTTTGCCTCGGTGTATCGCAGTTTTCAGGATGTCAGCGCGTTTGAGGAAGAGATTGAACGCCTGCGGCAGGAACCATCTCCCGAGGAAAAACGCAACCAGCAATCCCTCTTACCGGACGACAATATTTAATAACAAACAACAAGTTGTAGATTGTAATGACAGATTATTCGGCAAATGATTATGACTATATGGCCCGTGCGCTAAAGCTGGCCGCAAAAGGACTCTATACCACCCATCCCAATCCACGTGTCGGATGTGTCCTGGTCAAAGCGGGGGAAATTGTGGGTGAGGGCTGGCACGAGTATGCCGGTGGTCCTCATGCGGAAGTGAATGCTTTACAGATGGCCGGTGAGCAGGCCAGGGGAGCGACGGTTTATCTGACCCTGGAACCCTGTGCCCATGAGGGGCGCACGCCTCCCTGTGCCAATGCCCTGATCAAAGCGGGAGTCAGTCGGGTATTAGCCGCCATGCAGGACCCCAATCCGGCCGTGGCCGGTAAAGGCTTTGGGCTGCTGCGTGAGGCGGGGATAGATGTATCAATCGGCCTGCTCCAGGCTGAGGCCGAAGCCCTCAACCCCGGCTTTATCAAACGCATGCGCTATGGCCGACCATATGTTCGTCACAAATTGGCCATGAGCCTGGATGGGCGCACCGCCATGGCGAGCGGGGAGAGCAAATGGATCACCTCCAATGAGGCCCGTCTGGATGTCCATCGTCTGCGGGCGCAAAGCGACGCCATTCTCACCGGTGTGGGAACGATCCTGGCGGATGATCCGAATCTGACGGTCCGTTTGGAGGGGCATGAGCGCCAGCCATTGCGGGTGGTGGTGGATACCAATCTGAGCCTGCCGCCTGAGGCGAGGATTCTTTCACAACCCGGCAGGGTGGTGGTGATGACCTGCAGCGAAAGCTCTTCAGCCAGAGTTGCGCTGGAAAAGGCCGGGGCCGAAATCGTGGACATACCGTATTGTTCCAGCCAGGTGGATTTGGCTGCCGTGCTGGATCAACTGGGTGAGCTGGGTATCAATGAAGTTTTTGTCGAGACCGGCGCCACCCTGAGCGGCGCCATGCTGCGGGACCGCCTGAGCGACGAACTGATCATCTATGTGGCGCCCAGTCTGATGGGCGACAAGGCGCGAGGTTTGTTCCGCTTGCCGGAACTGGAGACCATGGATCAGAAAATTGAACTGGATATTCTGGATCTGCGTATGGTGGGCAAGGATATTCGAGTGACGGCAAAGGTTAAAAACTGAGTCATGTTTACCGGAATTATTCAGTCGACAGGTACTATTGCCGCCATTGAACCGAAAGGCTCCGACACGCGGATGCATGTCCTGACCGGTAAACTGGACCTGGGTGATGTACAACCGGGTGACAGTATCGCTGTCAACGGCGTCTGCCTGACCGCTGTTGTATTACCCGGTGATGGCTTTTGGGCGGATGTTTCCGGTGAAACCCTGGCGGTGACAACCTTCCGACATCTCAAAGCCGGGACCAAAGTGAATCTGGAAAAGGCCCTGACCCCCACTTCACGTCTGGGCGGTCATTTGGTGAGCGGCCATGTGGACGGGATCGGTGAGGTCACCCGGCGTTACAATGAGGGACGCTCGATCCGTTTTCAGATCAAGGCCCCGGATGAATTGGCGAAATACATTGCCGCCAAGGGTTCCATTACTGTTGAGGGGATCAGCCTGACGGTCAACAGTGTGGACGGCGCGGAATTTACCCTGAATATTGTCCCCCACACCCTGCAGGAGACCACCATGGGTGATCTGCAACCGGGTAGTCAGGTGAATCTGGAAGTGGATGTCATCGCCCGATACCTGGAACGTTTGCTGCTGGGTGATAAGGCCGCACTGACAGGGCAGGATGGGATCGATATGGCCTTTCTGGCGGAACATGGTTTTGTTAAATAGATGGTATAGTGTCTACCACTTATAGAGATTCATTGCAGGCAGGTTAGTCGATTCCCATGGAACTGAACAGTATTGAAGAAATCATTGAGGACTTTCGTCAGGGCAAGATGGTCATCCTGATGGATGACGAAGATCGCGAAAATGAAGGCGATCTCATCATGGCGGCCGAACTGGTGCGTGCCGATGATATCAACTTTATGGCGAAATTCGGTCGCGGTCTGATCTGTCTGACACTGACCCAGCAGCGTTGCGAACAGTTAAACCTGCCATTGATGGTAAAGAGCAATAATGATCTCCATTCCACCAATTTTACCCTTTCCATCGAAGCGGCCCGGGGTGTAACCACCGGCATATCCGCTGCAGATCGGGCCGTGACGGTACGAGCGGCGGTGGCGGTTAACGCCAAGCCCACCGATATTGTTCAGCCCGGCCATATTTTTCCGCTGATGGCGCAGCCGGGCGGTGTGTTAACCCGAGCCGGTCATACCGAGGCAGGTTGTGATCTGGCGCGGTTGGCCAATCTGGAACCGGCGGCAGTGATCGTCGAGATACTCAATGAAGACGGCAGCATGGCGCGTCGTCCCGATTTGGAGAAATTTGCCCAGGAACACGGTTTGAAAATCGGTACGGTTGCCGATTTGATTCACTATCGCATGCAGAACGAGAAAACCGTTGAACGTGTTGCCGGCTCCAAATTACCCACCAAATGCGGTGACTTTGAGTTGCATGCCTTTAAGAACATGATTGACGGTCAGGTCCATCTGGCGCTGGTGAAAGGAAATCTCGATACCAGCAAGCCGGTTTTGGTGCGCGTTCATGTGGAAAACACCCTGTGTGATATGTTGGGCAGTATGCGTGACGATTGTGGTTGGCCGTTACGCGACGCCATGTGTCGAATTACCGATGAAGGTGAAGGCGTGGTGATCATTCTGCGTCTGCACGAGGAGTCGGATGTGTTGGTGGATCAGATCAGGGATTACGCCAAACAGGACGAGGGGATCGCAGTAACACACAATCATGCGGAAGACTTGCGCACTTTTGGTATTGGTGCGCAAATTCTTTCCGATCTCGGTGTGACCAAAATGCGTGTACTCAGCGCACCTAAGAAAATGCATGCCCTGTCAGGCTTTGGCCTGGAAGTGGTCGAATATGTTCATGATTAAAATTTCTGAAAGGAAGAAAGCCAATGTCACAGATCAAAACAGTTGAAGGTGAACTGACAATCAAGGGCGCACGCATCGCACTGGTGGTGGCCCGCTTTAACAGTTTCGTAGTGGAAAGCCTGCTCAGCGGTGCTGTTGATACGTTGAAAAGACATGGCGCACAAGACGCAGATCTGGAAATTGTCCGTGTCCCGGGTGCATTTGAATTGCCGCTGGCCGTACAAAAACTCGCCATGAGTAAAAAATATGACGGGATTGTTGCTTTGGGTGCAGTGATTCGTGGTGGTACCCCCCACTTTGATTACGTGGCCGGTGAATGCGTCAAGGGCATGGCCCAGGTCATGATGCAGCACAGCATCCCGGTTGCGTTTGGCGTTTTGACCGTGGATACCATTGAACAGGCCATCGAACGTGCCGGCACCAAGGCAGGTAACAAGGGGGCGGAAGCCGCCATGTCAACGATCGAAATGGTTAATTTGTTACGCAAGCTTGGTTGATTGCGACTGGAGTTGATATGAGTAGTGCACGAAGTCGTGCGCGTCGTCTTGCCCTGCAGGCCCTCTATGAGTGGCAGATGTCGGGGACGGCTGTGGGTGAGATCAATTCCCGCTTTTTGGCGAGTCCTGAATCCAACAAGGCTGATCGGGTATATTTTAGTGAGTTGTTGCTGGGGGTGGTCAACCATCTCACCGATCTGGACGCACAAATTACACCGGTGTTAAGCCGTCCGCTGGATGAAGTGGATATGGTGGAAAAGGCGGTATTACGCCTGTCGGCCTATGAATTGCAACACCGGCTGGATATACCCTACAAGGTGGTGATCAATGAAGGTGTGGAATTGGCCAAAACCTTTGGTGCGGACAAGGGCCACCGATTCGTCAACGGCATTCTGGACAAGCTGGCGGTGAAGCTGCGCAAGGTGGAAACCGGTTCTGCCTAATCCAATCATCAAGGACTGAAACCGGCCGTCTATGCCATTATCAGAGTTTGACATCATTCAGCACTGCTTCGCTTCACGCACACACCAACACCGTGATGTGAAACGGGGTATTGGTGATGATGCGGCTGTGATGGCGGTACCGATAGACCACGATCTGGTGGTTGCTGTCGACACGCTGGTTGAGGGCGTCCATTTTCCTGTCGATACACCGGCGCGATATATCGCCTGGAAGGCGTTGGCGGTAAACCTGAGTGATCTCGCTGCAATGGGTGCGGAACCCGCCTGGTTTACCCTGGCGCTGACCATGCCGAAAGCTGATGAGGCATGGCTCAATGACTTTGCGGACGGATTGTTTGAGCTGGCCGATCAATATCAAATGCAGCTGGCAGGTGGTGATACCACGCGTGGCCCGTTGACCGTCACTATCCAGATTGCCGGGTATGTTCCGACAGATAAAGCCATGACACGCGATGGAGCGAAACCCGGTGATGTGATTTGTGTAACCAATACCCTCGGCGATGCGGCAGCGGGATTATCACTACTGCAACATTCAGCCAGGCAGACGGAGGCTTCCGAATATTTGATCGCACGTCTGCACCAGCCAATCCCGCGTGTTGCAACCGGGCGGGCATTGCGCGACACGGCTACGGCATGCATCGATATTTCAGATGGTTTGTTGGCGGATTTGGGCCATATCCTCACCGCCTCCGGTGTCGGTGCACGACTGCAACTGGACAAGCTGCCGTTGTCAGCGCAACTTTGCCGGGCTGTGGACAACAAGCAAGACCAATGGCGTCTGGCGCTGACTGGCGGAGATGATTATGAACTCTGTTGCTGTCTCCCGGCGGAGGTTTTGCCGCACTTAACCCAAATCGCAGACCGGATCGGAGATCGAATCACACCGATTGGTGTGATTGAAGCGGCGGCAGGCATACGTTTGTATGATCAGGAAACTCCCTGCGACCTGACCGGTGAACAACAGGGATATCGCCACTTTGAATGAAGCAACCGATGCATAAAACAACCCGCGTACCGCCCCGATTATTACTGAATCCCATTCATTTTTTGAGCCTGGGTTTTGGCAGCGGACTGTCACCTTTGGCGCCGGGCACAGCCGGTACCCTGGCGGCATTACCCCTGATAATTCTCATGCAACAATTGTCGATCAGTTTATATTTGGCGATCACCTTGATGGTGTGTTTCATTGGAATTTATCTGTGCGGCGAAACAGCACAGCGGCTGGGTGTGCACGACCATGGTGCGATTGTCTGGGATGAAATTGCCGGGTATATGTTGACAATGTTTGCCGCACCGACAGGGTGGTTGCCGCTGTTAATGGGTTTTGTCCTGTTTCGACTGTTTGATATCTGGAAACCCTGGCCCATTCGTCTGCTGGATCAGAATGTCTCCGGCGGTATTGGGATTATGCTGGATGATATTTTAGCCGCACTTTATGCCGCCGTTTTATTGCACCTGATTTTATATATAATGAGATAGGACGATTTAATATTGCAGTGCTATCCAACAAGGGGAGAAATATGCAGAAAAACATCCTGATTTTGGCTTTATTCAGCCTGATTTTCCTGTCCTTGCCTGTGCGGGCTGATCAGGTCAAGATTGTCAATGTTGAACTGGAAAAGAGCATCAATACCTGGACTGCACATGTTACCCTGAAACACGGCGATACCGGCTGGAATCACTATGCTGATGGTTGGCGGGTGGTGGACAGCAAAGGCAAGGTGTTGGGCAATCGGACGCTTTACCACCCGCATGTGAATGAACAGCCCTTTACCCGCAGCCTTTCCGGCATTGCCATTCCGGCGGAAACCCGGATTGTGTTTATTGAAGCACATGACAAGGTGCACGGCTGGAATAAGGACCGGGTCAAGATCAATCTAAATCGTTCCAGCGGCGAACGGTATACCATCAAAAAATAAACCACTATTTGCCTTGGAGGAACCGGTGCGAAAAGGGATAAACAGGTCAGTGGTGGTATTGGTACTGCTCTGTTGCACACTACCGGTTCAGGCTATGGATATCATGATCCTGGGATTGTTTAAGGACACGGTCATTCTGCGTATAGACGGGGTTCAACACAAACTCAGCAAAGGACAGACCAGCCCGGAGGGGGTCACGCTGATTAATGCGGACAGCGACAAAGCGGTACTGGACATTGCCGGTCAGCGACAGGCGTTCACGCTGGGCTCGCACACAAGAAATATCAGTACACGCCGGTCCGCAGGAAAGCAGTCAGGCGGGGAAGCCCGCATCTGGTCCAACCGCGGGATGTACACCACCGTAGGCACCATCAATGGTATGCCGGTCAACTTCCTGGTCGATACCGGCGCCACCTGGGTTGCCATGAGTGCCGAGCAGGCCCGACGGCTTGGGATCAACTACCGCTACGCAGGGAAAAAGGGCATGGCCGGCACTGCAAACGGCGTAACAGAGACTTATGTTGTGAATCTGAAAAGCGTCAGGGTGGGTGATATCGAGGTGAACAATATTGAGGGGGCGGTGATTGAGGGGCGCGGTCCGGACACGGTATTGCTGGGTATGTCTTTTCTGAGCAAGGTCAAGATGCAACATGAAGACAGGTTGCTCCTGCTGAGCAAATAGAGGGGGGGTATTCAATCAGAGGTCTTCTGTTTGGAATGCCACAACAGCGGCATTCCAAACAATCAATAAAACAGGTTTACTTGCTTTTATCTTTTTCAATCAACGCGTAGGCCGAGTGATTGTGGATGGATTCGAAGTTTTCCGATTCAACCACGTAGGCGGTAATGCGATCTTCCTTGTTCAGCACAGCGGCCACATCGCGCACCATATCTTCCACAAACTTGGGATTGTCATATGCACGTTCGGTGACGACTTTTTCATCCGGGCGTTTTAACAGACCATACAGTTCACAGGAGGCTTCTTTCTCCACCATGTCGATGATCTCTTCGATCCAGACAAAGTCACTCACCCTGGCGGCCACAGTGACATGGGAGCGTTGATTATGCGCACCATAGTCGGCAATCTTTTTCGAACAGGGACAGAGACTGGTAACCGGCACCACCACCTTGATCGTCATCTGGTTCACACCCTTGAGAATGTCCCCGATGAAAGTGACATCATAATCCATCAAACTCTGCACACCGGATACCGGTGCGGATTTGTTGACGAAGTAGGGGAAGGACATTTCAATATGGCCGGATTCGGCTTCAAGCCGATCAGTCATCTCAATCATCATATCCTTGAAGGACTTCACGGATATCTCGCGTTCATGATTGTTCAGAATCTCCACAAAACGGGACATGTGGGTACCCTTGAAATTATGCGGAAGATTGACATACATGTTGAACGTGGCAATGGTGTGTTGCTCACCGCCGCTGCGATCACGCACGCGGACCGGATGGCGGATATTTTTGATACCAACCTTGTTAATGGGGATGCGCCGGGTATCTTCGCGGTTTTGCACATCTTCAATCACATCACTGACTATCTGGTTCATTATTCATCTTCCTCGGTATAGGTCACGCAGGCACGCTCGGTCTCCCAGATAGTGACGGCTTTCACCCGGACCCGTTCATCGTTTAACTGCCCGGCCAACTCCTTAAAAATATGGGCGGAAATATTTTCGGCAGTCGGATTGATCGTATCAAACGGAGGCAGATCATTCAGGTTGCGATGGTCCATGCTGTCAATGACCGATTTCGTTACCCGTTTGATTTCCTTGAAATCAACGCCCATACCTATCTCGTCCAGCACCCGGGTGGTGATTTCCACTTCAACTTTCCAGTTGTGGCCATGCAATCGGCTGCAGTCACCCGCATAGCCGCGCAATAAATGCGCTGCGGCAAAATCGGTGACGATTTTCATTGTGTAACGGGGACTCATTTGTATACCTGACTGCTTTGGTGGGACTTTATGCGAGTGTTACGTGTTTGGCAAGTGGTTGCTGTCTGTATGTTTCAATCCGGTCGATTATATCACCAGCTGTCAGGCCTGCGTCAGCCAATAATTCCTCCCGGCTGCCATGTTCCTGGAAATAATCGGGTAATCCCAGATTGATCACGTTGGTTTTCACCTGCCGACGATGCAAGGTTTCCAAAACAGCGCTGCCGGCCCCCCCCATAATGACATTGTCTTCCAGAGTGATGAGCAGGTCGTGGCTGCCGGCCAGCTTCAGGATCAGCTCCTCATCAAGGGGTTTGACAAAGCGCATATTGGCCACGGTGGCATCGGTTTCTGCGCCGGCCTGCATGGCTGCCTCCAGCATGCAACCGAAGGCGAGGAGAGCCACACGTTTGCCCTGTCGGCGGATTTCGCCTCTACCAACGGCTAAGGGGGTCATGGCGGTATCAATGGCGACGCCGGGCCCTTTGCCGCGCGGGTAGCGGACAGCCGTCGGGCCGGGATACTGGATGCCGGTATAGAGCATCTGGCGACACTCGTTTTCGTCAGCCGGGGCCATGATCACCAGATTGGGGATACAGCGCAGATAACTGAGATCAAAACTGCCGGCATGGGTCGGCCCATCCGGACCCACCACCCCGGCCCGATCAATGGCAAACAGGACGGGCAGATTTTGCAGGGCCACATCATGAATAAGCTGGTCGTAGGCCCGCTGCAGGAAGGTGGAATAGATCGCCACCACCGGTTTCAGGCCTTCACATGCCAGACCGGCGGCCAGGGTGACAGCATGCTGCTCGGCAATGCCCACATCGTAATAGCGATCCGGGAATTGTTCTGAAAACTCGACCAGTCCCGATCCTTCCCGCATCGCCGGTGTAATGCCGACCAGACGCGGTTCCCGCTGTGCCATGTCGCACAGCCAGTTACCGAATACCTCGGTGTATGTCGGACCGGATATCCCGGCGGAGGCTGTTCGCGCATTGCCGGATTCAGGGTTAAATGGCCCAACCCCGTGATAGGCACAGGGATTTTCCTCAGCCGGTTTAAAGCCCTTGCCCTTGCGCGTTACCACATGCAGGAAGCGGGGACCTTTTAGGTGGCTGAGGTTCTTCAATGTTTTGACCAGGGTATCCATATCATGGCCGTCGATCGGGCCAATGTAGTTGAAACCCAGTTCTTCAAACAGGGTGCTGGGGACCACCATCCCCTTGACGTGTTCTTCTGTGCGACGCGCCAGCTCCCAGACGGATGGAATGGAGCTGAGGACCTTCTTGCTGCTTTCCCGCACAGAAGCATAAAACTTGCCGGAGAGCAGTCGGGCCAAATGGTTGGACAGACCGCCGACATTTTGCGAGATGGACATGTCGTTGTCGTTCAGGATGACCAGCAGATTGGCATCCAGGTCCCCGGCATGATTCAGGGCCTCAAAGGCCATGCCGGCTGTCATGGCGCCGTCACCAATGACAGCGACCACATCCCGGCTTTCACCTTTCTGTCGACTGGCCAGCGCCATACCCAGGGCGGCGCTGACGGAGGTACTGGAGTGGCCCACACCAAAGGTGTCGTAGGGACTTTCATCCCGCTTTGGAAAGCCGGCCAGGCCGCCTTTTTTGCGCAGGCTTTGCATTAATTCGCGGCGACCGGTAAGAATTTTGTGCGGATAGCTTTGGTGGCCCACATCCCAGACCAGCCGGTCTTCGGGAGTGTTAAAGACATAGTGCAGCGCCACGGTGAGCTCGACCGTACCCAGGCCGGCCGCCAGATGGCCCCCGGTTTGACTGACAGACTCAATCAGAAAAGTACGCAGTTCATCGGCCAGTTCCTGTAAGCCGGCCAATTTCAATTGCCTGATATCAGCCGGATCCTGGATGGTGTCGAGTAAGGGATATGTGGAAAACTGCGTCATAATATAATTGTTTCATTAATTTGGCTGGTTCGCACCAACATTGTTCAACCGGCCCTAATATTCACGTTCGATGATATAACGGGCAATTTGTCGTAAAACGTCAGCCTTGGCATCAAAATCTCGCAGGCTTTGCAGCGCCTCATGATGGAGGTCGACGGCCATTTGGCGTGCCTCTTCCAGCCCCATCAGGGCCGGATAGGTCGGTTTGTTCAATGCCCGGTCTGCCCCCTGGGTTTTACCAAGGGTATTTGTATCGGCAATTTCATCCAGGACATCATCGTGGATCTGGAAGGCCAGGCCGATGCATTTGGCATAGTGGTCCAGCAGGTCGAGCTGTTCCGGCGTGATTTGCGGATTACACATCGCGCCAAGTTTGACACTGGCCCGAATCAGGGCGCCGGTCTTGTGGATGTGCATATTTTCCAGTTCGGCAATAGTGAGTGTTTTGCCAACCGATTCCAGATCAATGGCCTGACCGCCGGCCATGCCCCGGGAACCACTGGCAACCGCCAGGATATCCAGCATCTCCAGACGGGTTTCAGCCGGAATCATGGTCGGCAGGTGGCGGGCCATAATATGGAAGGCCAGACACTGTAAGGCATCACCGGCGAGGATGGCGGTGGCCTCATTGAAGGCCTTGTGGCAGGTGGGTTTGCCGCGTCGCAGATCGTCATTATCCATGGCCGGCAGATCGTCATGGACCAATGAATAGGCGTGAATCATTTCCACCGCAGCGGCAACCGCATCCAGCCCCGTTTCGTGGCTGCTGACGGTTTGACCCGCCGCGTATACCAGCAAGGGGCGGATCCGCTTGCCGCCGTTCAAAACCGCATAGCGCATGGCTTTGTGGAGCGGTGTCGGTGTGGTGGTGTCAGGTGGCAGCCACTGTAACAGCACCTGATCAATGCGCGCCTGCCATTGTTGCATGATGGAGTCCAGCTTCATGGGCATCACTATTCCGCTTCAAATGGCGCGAGGTCGTCCTGCGAGTTGCTCTTGTTGAGCAGGATTTGGACTTTTTGCTCTGCCTGCTGCAGGGCCTGTTGGCATTGCCGGGACAACTCAATGCCGCGTTGAAAATCACCCAGGGCCTGCTCGAGGGAGAGTTCACCTTTCTCCATGCGCTCGACAAGGTTTTCCAGTTCCGCCAGAGAGGTCTCGAAACTGGCGACTTCCTTGTTATCGGTGGTTTTTTTAGCTGATTTCTTTGGCACAGGCAAACTCATTTATTATCAGGGTGGGCTAAATTAGCCTAGATGCATCAGAGGGTCAAATTCTATCCACTTGCCAAATCACACAAGAAATAACCGAGATTTAGTCAGGTTCGGGCTTGACACTCTGTGGGGGGTGATTTATCTTTCCTGAACGTTTTTAGAATTAGTCTAAACAATAACCGCCTCCATTTCGGGGGGCAGCCAGTCTAAAAGTCGGAGGAACTCCAATGGCAAATTTGAAAGGTAGTAAAACTGAACAGAGCTTGAAAGACGCTTTTGCAGGCGAATCTCAGGCCAACCGTCGTTATCTCTATTTCGCAGCCAAGGCTGACGTTGAAGGCTATAACGATGTTGCAGCGGTTTTCCGTTCAACCGCTGAAGGCGAAACCGGCCACGCCCACGGTCATCTGGAATACCTGGAAGCTGTCGGCGATCCCGCCACCGGTCTGCCCATCGGCGGCACTGCTGACAACCTGAAGGCCTCCATTGCTGGTGAAACCCATGAGTACACCGACATGTATCCCGGTATGGCCAAGGCCGCCCGTGATGAAGGTTTTGATGAGATTGCGGACTGGTTTGAAACCCTG
This sequence comes from Gammaproteobacteria bacterium, assembly GCA_029880855.1. GTDB lineage: Bacteria > Pseudomonadota > Gammaproteobacteria > UBA6429 > Thiohalophilaceae > JAOUNS01. Next base: position 83,371 of record JAOUNS010000002.1, on the reverse strand, counting down.
GCCAAGGCCGAACGTTCACACGCCAACCGTTTCCAGAAAGCACTGGATAATCTGGACAAGTAAACGTGTCAAAGCCGGATCATTCGATCCGGCTTTTTTTCTCACCGATTTTAACAACCCCTTCAATCCACAGGCAGTAAAGCAATGAGTACAGTCAGAGAAGGCAGTCTTGAAGCACCGACCCGGCATGCGCTGGATTGGCAAAGTGAAGATTTTTATAACGAAGCATCACTCTTTAAGGAACTGGAACGCGTCTATGACATCTGTCATGGTTGCCGTCGTTGCGTCAGCCTGTGTCACTCTTTTCCGACCCTCTTTGATCTGGTTGATGAATCAGAGACCATGGAAGTGGACGGGGTTGCCAAACAGGATTACTGGAAGGTCGTGGATCACTGTTATCTGTGCGACCTCTGTTATATGACCAAGTGCCCTTATGTTCCACCCCATGAGTGGAATCTCGATTTCCCCCACTTGATGTTGCGCGCCAAGGCCGTCAAGTTTAAACAGCAGGGCGCCAGTTTGCGTGATCGCATCTTGACCTCAACCGACGCCGTGAGCAAATTAGCCACCATCCCGGTGATCGTGAATACGGTGAATGCAGTTAACAGCATAAAACCAACCCGCAAAATTTTACAGGCTGCGCTGGGCGTGCATGCCGATGCCCGTTTGCCGAAGTACCACAGCAATACCCTGCGCAAGCGTCTCGCCAAACACAAGACCGGCAGCAGTGCCGAGGCGGGGACAAACACCCGGGGCAAGGTTGCCCTGTTTGCCACCTGTTACGGAAATTACAACGAGCCGCATATCGGTGAAGATCTGGCGGCGGTGTTTGAACACAACGGTATCCCGGTCACCATTGCGGAAAAAGAGCAATGCTGCGGTATGCCGAAACTGGAGCTGGGTGATCTTGACGCAGTGGTGAAGGCCAAAGAAGCCAATATCCCTGTGCTGGCAAAACTGGTGGACGAAGGCTGGGATATTGTTGCACCGGTGCCTTCCTGTGCGTTGATGTTCAAGCAGGAATTGCCCCTGATGTTTCCCAATGATACCGATGTCCTCAAGGTCCGCGACGCGATGTTTGATCCGTTTGAATACCTGATGCTGAGGCACAAGGATGGCAAACTGAAAACCGATTTCAAAAACCCGCTGGGCAAGGTGGCCTACCATGTGGCCTGTCATCAGCGCGTGCAGAATATCGGCATGAAGACCCGTGAAATCCTGCAACTTGTCCCGGAAACCACCGTAGAAGCGATTGAACGCTGTTCGGGGCATGACGGTACCTATGCGGTGAAGCAGGAGTTTCATGCGATTTCCATGAAAATTGCAAAGCCGGTGGCCAATCGTGTGAAACAGGCGGAAGCAGATCACTATGGCAGTGACTGCCCGATGGCGGGCCACCAAATCGCCAACAGTCTGGCGGACGGGCGCGAACCGGAACATCCCATGAGCCTGCTGCGCAAGGCATATGGCATTTAGATATGACGCAAGACAGGAAAGTATGATGAAGCAATTAACACGAGAAGATTTATTCAGCCTGGAAGAGTACGCCGAACAGCGACCGGGTTTCCGGACGAAAGTGCTGGAACACAAGAAACACCGTCAGGTACACATCGGTGCCCATGCCACGCTGTATTTTGAAGACCGCCTGACCATGCATTACCAGATCCAGGAAATGTTGCGTGTGGAACGAATCTTCGAGAAGGAAGCCATCCAGGAAGAACTGGATGCCTACAACCCGCTGATCCCCGATGGCAGTAACTGGAAGGCAACCTTCATGATGGAGTATGAAGATGTACCGGAGCGACAGACTGCACTGGCCCAATTAATTGGTGTAGAAGACAAGGTGTGGGTGCAGGTGGTCGGTCATGACAAGGTCTATGCCATTGCGGATGAAGATCTGGAACGTGAGAATGCGGAAAAGACCTCTTCCGTGCACTTCATGCGCTTTGAGTTGGCGGCGGAGATGGTCTCCGCACTGAAGAGCGGCGCCGCTCTTGGCATGGGCATCGATCATGAGAACTATCTGGAGTCAGTACCACAGGTCAGCACCGCAGTACGGGACTCACTGACCGCCGATCTGGACTGATCCGGTTGTACCGCCAACAGGTCGGGGCAATCCATGTCCCGACTGTTTCCATCTCGGGTTTTATTTTCTATTTTTTCATATAAATCAATAGCTTGCTTGTGTCGGTCAGATTTACACGAGCGAATTTCATTGTGTGCTTTGGCCTGGTTATACCCTCATCTGTCTAACAGCCCGAAATCCGCTCCTTACGGTATTGGATTTTGTCGAAATAATTGACAATTTACCGTTCAGTATCCGTTAATTATTAATAAAACAATAAGTTACAAACTGGCAAGCTTATTGCTCACTTTTTGTGAATGATTACCGAGTTTCAGGAGTAGCAAGATGTATATGAGTGAAGCGCAATTATTGGAAAGCGGCAATGGATGGTATATCGAGACCAATGATGGTTCTCAGGGACCGATGGAAACCCAAAGCGAAGCAAGTGATTACCTGAATCTGTTAAATGTTGTATCTGCCGCCAGGGCGGGCACAGCCTGTGGTGAACATGAGTTTGCAGAAACCGAGATCTTTTTCTGATTCCGTTTCGGCGACTTGCCTGAAGATGAAAATGCCGCTGTGAGATCAGCGGCTTTTTATTTCAAAATTTGAATCCCAACTGCAAGGCGACAGCCTGATCTTTGCTGCTGCCGGCATAGGCCAAATCCACGTGGATCCCGAACGGTGACAACCCCAGCCCGAAAGTGGTGATGTCCTGCTCCGCTGTGGATGTCGCAATGGTGTTATGTCGTTGACCGACTCTCACCTGCATTAAATTAAAAAGATTGAATTCAAGTCCGGCCGCAATATATTGCGTGGCTTCTTCAAACCCGGAGGGATCGTTTTGGGTCACGTCAACATCAATGGCCAGGGTTGACCAGCGGGTGGTGTGCGAGATACCGGCACGCAGTTGGGGTTTGACCTCAATGACATTGCCCAAAACGGTCGTATAGGATTTTTCGAGAATATTTTTCAAGACTGCGCCTACGCGCAGTCCCCGACCAAGATAGGTGGCGACACCAACATCAAAATTGGTATCGGAATAGGAACGCTTGCCCAGCTTGGAATCAATCGTGGCTGATTGTACACCCAGAGCATAATCAAACGTGGTGACCGTCATTGATTTTGGGGTGATACCGAAAGCCAGCGGTAAGCCGAACAAGTTCAGCCGGGTCGCCAGTGACAGACCGGTTTCTTCGAATACAGCACCGCGCACATTGACCGTAGAAGTCAGGCTGTCGATAGCGCCACTGGTGATAAATGCTGTGCGATCAGCACAAGGTGTAGCGGGATCACTACAGGTACCGGCCGTTCTGATAAATTCAATTCCCTCTATATACCAGGTAAAGGTGGTATTGTCCGCCGCTGTAATATTCAATTCTGCGCCACCGATGGCGCGCTGATTTGTCATTACGGCGATGCCGAGTCGGTTGTTGGGGATACCGATGACCGCACCAAGATTGGCTTCAAAGATCAAGGCCTTGTTGGAGAGAGTGTTGATATTGGTTTGCAGGTTCTGCAAGGCGCCGATAGCGGCCAGGGCATTGGCATTATTCGGTGTTGTATTAAAGGTGCTGATGGCATTTGAGGCCGCAGTTTCATAACTTCCCGCCTGATAGGCATCCAGTGCGTCTGACAGATTTTCCGGATCGGCGGCGCGTACCCCGATGATCGGTACTTCCAGGCTGAATCGATTGTTGCGCAGGTCATTGGATAACAATGCAGGGTTAAAATAAGCGGCATTTCCGCCATTTGCCGACGCAACCCCGGTGCCACCCATGCCAAGCGAACGTGGGTCAAAGTAACCAAATGAAGCGGCATTTACCAAAAATGGGGCTAGGCAGATGATGGACAGAATTAAACCCGCAAAGCTTTTTTTCGACATGTTGTTTTATCCCTCCCGGTGCCTGGAAGCTGGTGCTGTAACGGTCGAAGAGAGATAGCGTCCGGTTATGGATTCACTTGATAACCGGACGCTCGTTGTTTGGATGAGAGCAGACAGGGCCGACTAGAATTGCAAGCCAAGTTGAACAGCGGCTTCAATTTCATCTTCATTGCCGGCAACACCGATATCTACGTGCGCACCCAGCAGGTAGAGACCGACACCGGCAGACAGGACATCCGGAACCTCTGCACCGGTTGCCGCCAGATTGCGACGGATACCGGCGCGAAGTTGCAACAGGGAGAGATCCAGTTCCATACCAAATGCCAGATATTTGGTTTTTTGGCCGGTCAGACCGATCGATTCGTTTTCGGTCAAATCCATATCCAGCGCGAAGGTGCTCCAGTTGGTATGGTGCGACAGACCGACACGGGTCTGGGGTTTGATTTTAATAGTGTTACCCAGGGCGGTGTCGTAGTCTTTTGCCATGATATTTTTGGTTACCATACCAAACTTCCAGGATTCACTGAGTTGCTTGGCGATACCGACATCCAGGTTGGTATCATCATAGGTACGTTTTGAAGCTTCCGTGCTGGTATTGGCGGTTTCAATACCGACAACATAATCGAAGGTCGTCACCTGGACAACTTTAGGGGTGATACCAATGGAAACACCGCCGAAGATATCGAATTCATGTGACAGGGATAAACCACCTTCAATCAGCGATACACCTAGAATGTGGGCATCTGATGTCATGGAAGGCAGGGTGAATGTTGTACCATTAAACACCGCATTCGCTCCCGGTGACCCGCCACCAGCCAACACGTTCAACGTATCAATATAGGTTTGCATCACTGTCGTGTCAGCAGAGCTGATATTCAGTACCAGTCCACCCATGCCGCGTACACTGGCGTGTACGGCCATACCAAGTCCTTTGCCCGGGATGGCAAGGTTGAGTCCGCCGTGGACTTCAAAATCCAGCTCTTTATTGGATAAAGAAATCAAGCCATTAAGTAATTGCTGACCTTTGGTGGCGGCATCGCCCGCCGTAGCGGTTGATGGACTTGCGTTGAATGCATCAATAGAGTTACTGAATGCCGTCTCGTACTGGCCATCCTGATAGGCCTCAAAACTATCCAGCATATCTTTTGGATCATAACCGCGAATGCCGACAATAGGTGCTGTTAAACTGAAGTCATCATCCTGCTGAACCATGGATAAGACTGCCGGATTGTAATAGGATGCATTGGAGCTGGTAGACGATGAGACACCGGTGCCACCCATTGCCAGCGAACGGGGATCAAAATTGCCGAATGAGGCGGCATGAGCGGTTAATGTGGTGAGTGTAAAAACACTGCAAGTCACAGTTAGAAAACGGATCAATTTTTTCACGACAGTCTACTCCAAACAGAAATTGTGGGTGCATTAAAGGCACTTGTTAATTCAACTTCGGCTTGAAATATGTTGACTTTAGATGTCAAAAATGAGGGTTACATCATATCGGCCGGTTTATCTGTGCAGCGATGGTCTGATTGACTATAGTTATCAGTCAAATGGCAGCGCTGTGAACTGGCAAAAATAAATCTGCCGGTATTTTGACACTGTGTAAGTGGATGTGAAGCAGTCTGCACGCTTGCTGTGACACAGGGTGAATATTTATAAATGGCTGCAAATCTGATGTGGGTTTGATGGCGCTCCCAAGGGGACTCGAACCCCTGTTTTCGCCGTGAGAGGGCGACGTCCTGGGCCACTAGACGATGGGAGCAAATATGGCTGGCGCGTTCTTAAAGCGGTGTTATTATATGGTTTTTTTCGTCCACCACAAGTAATGAACTTCTGAAGTGCAAAAAGAACAGTTTTGAATAACCAATCTCCCGTCCCTATTGTTCCCCGTGCCGATCACAGCGTTTCCCGGCAATCGATCAGCGAGAATGCGCTGAAGGTGCTGTATCGACTGAAAAAGGCCAATTATGACGCCTATCTGGTTGGTGGCGGGGTGCGGGATATTTTACTGGGCAAACAGCCCAAGGATTTTGACATAGCGACCAATGCCAGCCCGGAGCAGTTGCGCGATCTGTTTCGTAACAGCCGAATCATCGGGCGGCGTTTTCGACTGGTCCACGTGCGATTTGGCCGGGATATCATTGAAGTGGCCACCTTCCGTTCCGGTCATACCGACACTGATGATGACACTCTTGCCAGAGTAGCGGACGGTTTAATTGTGCGTGACAATGTCTATGGCACGCTGGAAGAGGATGCCTGGCGACGTGATTTCACTATCAATGCGCTTTACTACAATATCGACGATTTTTCCCTTGTGGACTATACCGGTGGATTGCCTGATCTGGAGACGCGTACCCTGCGAATGATTGGTGATCCTGTTGTCCGCTTGCAGGAAGATCCGGTGCGGATGTTGCGTGCCGTCCGGCTGGCCGCCAAGCTTGATTTCAATATTGAACCCCAACTGGAAGAGCAGATTTTGGCCCAGGGTGAACGCCTGGAGCTGGTGCCGTCTGCACGGTTATATGATGAGGTGATAAAACTCTTTTTCAGTGGGCACGGGCAGCATACGCTTATCCTGCTGGAACAGTATCGTCTGTTGCAATACCTGTTTACCCTGACCTCTTCCTGTCTGAGCAAAGATGACTATCCGGAAAAATTTATCCAGATTGCCGTGCGTAATACCGACCGACGTATTGCAGACGACTTGCCGGTGACACCGGCTTTCCTGTTTGCGGCCATGCTTTGGCCGGCGGTACAGGAGCAGAGCAGGGCGCTGGAAAAGGTCGGACACAGTCCGCTGCAGGCCCTCAATATAGCCGGGGGGGAAGCCTTGCAGGTACATCATACCCCGGTTGCCATACCGAAACGGTTCCGGTTGGTGATGAAGGAGATCTGGGGTTTTCAGAATCGCCTGGAACAGCCCAAAGGCAAACGTGCCCTCAAGCTGGTCGAACACCCCCGTTTTCGTGCCGCCTACGATTTCCTGTTATTGCGTAATGAAGCCGGCGAGCCGTTGGACGAGTTATGCAAATGGTGGACTGAGTTCCAACAGGCCTCCCGGGAAGTTCAACATGAGATGTGTCGTACATTGGGCGGCGGCAGTGGCCGAAAACGCAGACGTTCTCGCTCCGGAAAAAAATCGTCACCAAACAAGTCTGAATAATCCCGGTTATGGTAATGCATTCAACGGTCTTCATCGGATTGGGGAGCAATCTGGCGGACCCGATTCACCAGATCAAGACGGCACTCCGGACTCTGCACGACATCGAGCAAACCCAATTGGTTAAATCTTCATCACTCTACCGCAGCCCGCCCATGGGGCCGCCAGACCAGCCTGCCTATATCAATGCCGTGGCGCAACTGGAGACCACACTGACGCCGCTGTCGTTGCTGATGGCATTGCAGGTTATTGAAATCAATCAGGGCAGGGTTCGGCAGGGAGAGCGGTGGGGGCCGCGTACGCTGGATCTGGATATCCTGCTGTTTGATGATTTGGTGCTCGATACACCTGCATTGCAGATCCCGCATCCGGGGTTACATGAAAGGTCGTTCGTGCTGTATCCTTTGTCCGACGTCGCACCACCTGACCTGCCGATTCCAGGGCATGGCAGGCTGGCAAAACTACGAGAACAATGTCCGGCGACGGGGCTGGAAAAACTGGCGGAATGATTCAGGCACCACACGATTTTATTGTTATTGAGGGACCGATAGGGGTAGGCAAGACCACGCTGGCACACCGACTGGCCGCTTCTTTTGGTTCCGATCTGTTGCTGGAAGAGGCCGACGAAAACCCGTTCATGGACCGGTTTTACCGGGACCCGCGCAGTGTCGCCCTGCAAACCCAGCTGTTCTTTTTATTTCAGCGCGCCCGGCAAATGCAGGCGTTGAAACAGACCGATATGTTTCAGCCGGTGCGTGTGGCGGATTTTATTCTGGAAAAGGATCGCCTGTTTGCCGAGCTTACTCTGGATGAAGAGGAGTTCAAGCTGTATGAACAGGTCTACAGCCATCTGACCCTGGATGCACCGCGACCTGATTTGGTGATCTACCTGCAAGCCCCGGTGGATGTGTTGATGCGGCGCGTTTACAAACGCGGACGTGAATACGAACAGGGCATCAATGCCGATTATCTGGCCCGGTTGAATGATGCATATACACGGTTTTTTTATGACTACAATGCATCACCGTTGTTGATAGTGAATGCCGCCGAGATTGATTTTGCCGATAATGAAGAGGATTATCGGTTATTATTGGATTATGTTTGCCGGATCAAATCGGGACGGCATTATTTAAACCCTGCCCCCATATCACTGTAATCATGAGCGCGACACCAAAAGCATCCAGTAAAGTCACGGTGACCACCCTGCACAAATTCAAACAGGCGGGGGAGAAGTTCACCATGCTGACCGCCTATGACGCCAGCTTTGCCGGCCTTATTGATCGGGCCGGTGTGGATATCATTCTGGTGGGGGATTCCCTGGGCATGGTGGTCCAGGGGCACGACACCACCATTCCGGTCACAGTGGACCATATTCTCTATCACACCCAATGTGTTGCAAGGGTGGTGGATCGGGCGATGGTTATTGCGGATATGCCCTTTATGAGCTTTGCCGATGTGCCGCGTGCGCTGGATAACGCCACCCGTTTGATGCAGGCAGGTGGAGCGAGGGCGGTTAAGCTGGAAGGCGGCGGTCATGTTATTCCGGTGGTTGAGGCCCTGGCCAAACACGGGATTCCGGTTTGTGCCCATCTCGGTCTGCAACCCCAGTACATCAACAAGATCGGCAGTTATCGGGTTCAGGGACGTGAGCGGGACGCCGCCAGACTCATGCTGGAAGAGGCGCACGCCATGCAGAATGCCGGCGCAGATATGTTGTTGATGGAATGTATACCCGCCGGTCTGGCCAAACAGATTACGGAGGCAGTCTCCATTCCCACAATAGGCATAGGTGCCGGGGCTGCCTGTGATGCCCAGGTGCTGGTGTTATACGATTTGCTTGGTATCTCACACGGTCGCATTCCAAAATTCGCCAAGAATTATTTGTCGCAAACCGGCAATATCGAGGCGGCTGTGAAGGCTTATGTGGCGGAGGTCAAGTCAGGTCAGTTTCCCGCTGCCGAACACAGCTTCGAATAACCACTTCGTTTCCGCTTATATCGATTGGTGCCAATCATGCAAACCTTTCTTCATACCTCAGCACTGCAATCCCAACTGAAGACCTGGCGCAGCCAGGGCCTGCGTATTGGTTTTGTTCCCACGATGGGTAATCTGCATGAGGGCCACTATGCCTTGATTAAAAAGGCCCAGGCAACCTGCCATGAGGTCGTGGTGAGCATCTTTGTCAATCCCTTGCAGTTTGGTGCAAACGAGGATTTTGCCGGCTACCCGCGCACCCTGAAGGCTGACCTGGATGGTTTGGCGCAAATGGGTGTCGGTGCGGTATTTGCCCCCGATGAGGCTGAAATTTACCCACGCCCGGTGACTGATATGTCTTTTGTCGAAGTGCCGGGATTGTCCGATATGCTTTGTGGTGCGAGCCGGCCGGGCCATTTTCGCGGTGTCACCACGATTGTGAATAAACTGTTTAACATCGTGCAGCCTGATATGGCGATTTTTGGCCTGAAAGATTTTCAACAATTTACAATTATCAAACGCATGGTGAGTGATCTGGCGATGTCGGTTGAACTGGTGGGAATGGAGACCATCCGTGAAGCAGACGGGCTGGCGATGAGTTCGCGGAACGGGTATCTTGGCGCCGCTGAACGACAGCAGGCGCCTTTGCTCTACCAAACCCTGCAAGACCTGCGGGACAAGATACGGCAAGGGGAGCACGATTACTTCGAGCTGGAATTGTTGGGGCAGGAAGAGCTTGAGAATGCGGGATTTCGCCCCGATTATGTGGCTATACGCCGTGCGGACAATCTGGATGTGCCGTTTGCCGATAGCCCCGGCCTGGTTATTCTGGCGGCGGCATGGCTGGGCAAAACCCGGCTGATTGATAATATTCAGCTATAAGCTGGTTTTTTGTAGGTGGCATGTCCCGAGGGGCATGGTAAAATTGTTCCAGACGCTTAATGGAAGGAAGTTTTAATGTTATCCACAATGCTCAAGGCAAAATTACATCGTGTTACCGTGACCCATTCCGAGCTGGAGTATGAAGGGTCCTGTGCCATCGATGGGAAATTGCTCGATACCGCCGGTATTCGGGAGTATGAGCAGATCGAAATTTATAACATTACCAATGGTGAGCGTTTTACCACCTATGCCATTCGTGCCGAAGACAACACAGGCATTATTTCCGTCAATGGAGCCGCCGCCCACAAGGCCAATCCGGGCGATATCATTATCATTTGTGCCTATGTCGGCCTGAACCAGCAAGAGTTGCTCAGCTACAAACCCAAGCTGGTCTATGTGGACAAGGCCAACAAAATCACCCACACCCGCAACACCATACCTGTTCAGGTAGCCTGACGAGACAGTTCCGTCAGGTTAATACCGGAACCTGAATACCAGTGCCTGCCCGGTGGGTAATACCAGGGGTTGTTCAGGCTTGTCGGCAAAAAATTCATCGACAGCAGTTCGGGCTCCCGGACATGAACCGAAACCATAATCATCAAATACGATAAATCCGCCGTTCTGAAGGCGTGGATAGATAAATTCACAGCAATCATGAATGGCCCGATAGATATCGACATCGACATGGGCAAAGGCGATTTCATCCTGCTCCCGACCCGCAAAGGTGTCGGGAATGAATCCCTTGTGGAAATTGATGAAGGAGGCATCTTTGACACAACTGCTCACATGGCGGGTAACCTCTTCCACTGAAGTGTCGGCAAAGTCACCTTTCTGATGAAGATCATGCACGGCATCGGTCTCCGGCATACCGCTGAATGAATCAAACAGATGCAGTGCCCGGGGTGAAGCTTCATTCTGCGCGATTAACTGGGCCAGCATGGCTGCTGTTCCACCCTTGTAGACACCACACTCATACCAGCTTCCGCCAAGTCTGAGTGCCTGCAGTGCCAGTGTATAGAGCACATAAACCCTGTCCGGTGAAACCACCGAGACACTTTGGGCTGTAGCAAGATATTTTGCGAACTTGCTGTATCCCTGACCATGCCATGGGCTGAAAAGCGGTCTGTAGAAATCGCCGTCCGGAATATTGGCAAATTGTTTCTTGTAAAATTTCCTGTCAGATCTGTCGACTACCCCGATGAGTGACAATATTTTTTTCAGCGTTCGCGACCTTGGCATGATGATAATTAATCCTCGATGTTATAACCCTATATACCCATGAGAAAGTAGCATAGTATCCGGCAGAATGCCTGCGTTCGGTCAGTCCGCCGTATATCCTTTGACAGGGACTCGTTCGCTAACCCGTATTCCGCATACCCGCTGCAATCGCATTGATACTGCGCAGCAGCGGATCCAGCCAGATCTCCCGATGTTCTTCCGACAATCCTTCATTACGGTAACGCTTCAACAACATCAACTGGATCATGTTCAGTGGATCAAGATAGGGGTCACGCCGTGCCAGCGACAGGGCCAGATGGGGGGTTTCACCCATCAGGCAGTCAATCTGTGCAATATCGAAGACACTCTGGATCGTCCGCACGTACTCATTGGCGATCATCTCGTAAATCGGACGGGCCGTTGACTGGTTTTTGCAGAGCTCGACATAGGTCTCGGCGATACTCATCTCTGCCTTGAACAGGGCCATTTGCGAGTTACTCAACAGGGCTCGGAAATAGGGCCAGTTCTGATACATCTCGCGCAGCTTGGTCAGCTTGTTGGGATCATCCTTGGCCCATTCCTGTAGCGCGGTACCAATACCGTACCAGGCAGGCAGGGTGTGGCGTGACTGCGCCCAGCCAAAGACCCAGCCGATGGCGCGTACCGAGGTCTTGGAGCGATCGGTTTTTTTGCGATGTGAGGGGCGTGAGCCGATATTCATCAAGGCAATTTCCGAAACCGGTGTCGCCTCATAAAAATAATCCAGGAAGCCGGGGGTGCTGTCGGTGAGTGTGCGATAACTCTTTTCGCCCAACTGGGTGAGTTCAGACATGATCTGCATGAACTCTTCGCGATCCGGTTCCGGTGGTGTGATGATATTGCGGCTGGCCTTGAGCAGACCGGTGATACCCATGGTCAATTCATACACGGCAGTGGCTGTGTTGCCATATTTATAGGAGAGCACTTCACCCTGTTCGGTGAACTTGATCTCGCCATGCACGGTACCGGTGGGTTGGGAGAGAATGGACTCACGGGTCGGTCCGCCGCCGCGTCCGATCGTACCGCCGCGACCATGAAACAGGCGACACTTGATCTGGCGGGCCTTGGTCAGGGTCGTAATTTGTTGCTGGGCCTTGTAGAGGTTCCAGCCGGAGGCAAGAATGCCGCCGTCCTTACAGGAGTCAGAGTAGCCCAGCATGACTTCCTGGGTGTTACCGGAGGCGTGCAGAAGTTTTGCATACGTTGCATTATCCAGCAGGCGGGTCATCACTGGTTCGATATGTTCCAGGTCATTAACGGTCTCGAACAGCGGTGAAATGCGCAGTTCACAGAACCACTGACCGTCTTTTTTGCCGGCCAGGCCGGCCAGCCAGCCGAGGAACATCACTTCCATCACATGACTGGCTTCGTGGGTCATGGAAATCACATAGTTGCCGAAACACTCAACGCTGACTTCCTGACGCATGCGCGCCATAACATGAAACAACTCAGCGGTCTCTTTTGCCATTTCACTCAGACCGGCGGGGTCGAAGTCGGGCCGGTCAGACTCAATATAGTTGGCCAACAGTGTCAGCCGACCATCTTCATCCAGACTTTCGTAATCGGTGCCATCGATTTTTTGCAGTACCTCTTTCACGGTCTCGGTGTGAATCGTCGATTCCTGACGGACATCGAGCTTGACCAGATAAAATCCGAAGGTTTCAACCAGACGGATAAATTCCTGTAACTCACCACTGGCGACATTGGCGTCACCGTGGTTAATGAGGGAATCACGGATCAAATAGAGATCGTGCAAGAGTTCCTGCTCAGTGCGGTAACCAGAATCGTTTTTTGGCGCTGCTTCGCCATCCAGCAGGGCATCCAGCGCCTTCAGGTTGCGCTTTAACCGCCAGTTCATCATGTACAGCTTGCGTCGGTAAGGCTCCTGGTTAAACCGATCAGGGTTATCCCTGAAGGCTGCCGGTACGTCAGCTTCATCACGGGCCAGTTTGTCGAGGAAGGCCGAGCTGGGTTTGCACAACTTGCTGGAGTGAGACAGGATGTGACTCAGGCGAGCGGCACGGATGACATATTCCTGTGTTGCTTCGCGTGCCTGCATACGCAGGGCCATGGCTGTGGTTTCCGGTTTCACAAACGGATTACCGTCCCGGTCGCCGCCGATCCAGGAGCCAAAACGGATGAAACTGGGCACGGTAATGCCGGGCAAGTGGCCATCCGGCTGACCGTAGACGCGCTGTATGGCGCGCTCCATCCGGCGATAGGTGGTGGGTACCGCCTTAAACAGGCTGTTGCGGAAATAGAACAGCCCGTTCTTCACCTCGTCAATCACCTGCAATTTGCGCGAACGTACTTCATTGGTTTTGTAGAGGATCTGGATATGGCGCTCCAGTTGCTCAATAACCGCTTCGCGCTCCAGCGGGCTGATCTGGTTGCTGTCGAGCTTCTCACTGATGATATAGACGCGACGCATCTCTTCCAGCACCGAACGGCGTTTGGCTTCCGTGGGGTGGGCGGTAATGACCGGAATGTAGGCCAGACGGGTCAACATTTCCTGTAACTGGTTGGAGGTGATGCCCATGCCCTGCATTTCGCGCAGGGTTTCGTCATAGGAGCCGGGCCAGTTGGCACTGGTGCGCTTTTCCAGCTTGCGACGCTGTTCGTGTAAATAGGCTTCTTCGGCGATATTCACCAGACCGAAATAAATGCTGAAGGCGCGGATAACATGGGTCAGGGTTTCCGGATCCAGATCTTCCACCAACCTGGCCAGTTGCGCCCGTTTGCGACTGTTTTCCCGTTTACGCAGGCTGATATGCCCCCTGCGCAGGGTCTCCACTGCATCAAAGACGCGCTTGCCGGCATGGTTGAGCAAGACCTTGCCGAGAATATTCCCGAACAGTTTCACGCGTGAGCGGAGTTGCTTGTCCCTGGCCGCCGGCATGTTGGGCAGTGTCCGGCGCAGGGGTGTTTGTTTCACATCTGCATTCATAACATCAAATTTGAAAAATTGGCCAAGGGGCGGATTATACCTGTCGAAACCGCCGAGATCGCCCCCTTGACAGCCATGAAACGTAGAAAATTCAGCCAACTAAAGCTTTTCAGTCCGGACGCCGATTGGGATTCCAGGGGTAATCTCGCTACAATCAGGTTACGCAACATAACAAAATAACGATAAGCAGAAGGATTTATGAGTTCGCTGACGACATTACCCGCGTGGCAACACCTGCAGGACCACTTCCATGAAATTTGCCTTGAACACATGCGGGACATGTTTCGCGATGACCCGGCGCGATTTGAGCATTTTTCAGTCAAATTTAACGATATCCTGCTCGATTATTCCAAAAATCGGGTTTCCCGACAGACCATGACCCTGTTGTTCGAGTTGGCCAGAGAGCGGGGATTGGCTGACTGGATTGAAAAAATGTTCGCCGGGGAACAAATCAATCACACGGAACACCGGGCGGTATTGCATACCGCTTTGCGCCGCCAGGCTGATGCCAAAGGTTCGACCGGCGGCAAGGATGTGATGACGGAAGTGGCGGCGGTGCTGGCGCAAATGGAAAGCTTTTCGGAGGCGGTGCGTTCCCGTGCCTGGCGCGGCTATACCGGCCAACCCATTACCGATATCGTCAATATCGGTGTCGGCGGGTCAGATCTGGGCCCGGTAATGGCCACGGAGGCGCTCAAACCGTTTGCCATCCGTGATTTGGGTGTTCACTTTGTCTCCAATGTGGATGAAAACCACATTACCTATACCCTGGAAAAACTGCGCCCGGAGACCACGCTGTTTATCATCGTCTCCAAAAGCTTCACCACTCAGGACACACTGGTTAATGCGCGCACCGCCCGGCAGTGGTTTCTGAAGACGGCGGAAGATGTGGCACATATGTCGCAACATTTTGTCTCGGTCACCGATAACACACAGGCCGCAGCCGAGTTTGGTATTGCACCGGAAAATGTTTATCGCATGTGGGACTGGGTCGGCGGGCGCTATTCACTCTGGTCAGCTGTCGGATTGTCGATTGCTGTTGCGGTGGGGATGGACCATTTCCGGGAGATGTTGCGCGGGGCCTCTGAGATGGATGAACACTTTCGAACCGCGCCGCTGGAACAGAACATCCCGGTCATCATGGCATTGCTGGGGATCTGGTATAACAATTTTTTCAAAACCCAGACCTATGCCGTTTTGCCCTATGACGAACACTTGCGCTATTTCCCCGATTACCTGCGGCAGCTGGACATGGAAAGCAATGGCAAGAGTATTGATCGGGATGGCAAACAGGTTGACTATGACACGGGACCGGTGATCTTCGGCCAATTGGGGATTACCGGCCAGCATGCTTTTTATCAATTGATGCATCAGGGCACCAAGCTGGTGCCGGCCGATATTCTCGCACCTGTCAGCAGCTTTCACTGTATTCGCGAGCACCACCGCATCCTGATGTCCAACGTGTTTGCGCAGACAGAAGCTTTTATGAAGGGTAAAACGGAGACCGAGGCGCGGGCGGAACTGGTCGCTGCCGGCTATGACTCTGCGGCTCTGGAAGCCCTGTTACCCTACAAGATATTTCCCGGTAACAAACCGACAACAACCATTCTGTTCAAGACCCTCAACCCGCGTACCCTGGGTTCGCTCATTGCCATGTATGAGCACAAGATCTTTACCCAGGGGGTGATCTGGAACATCAACTCATTTGACCAATGGGGCGTTGAACTGGGCAAGCAGCTGGCAAGTAAAATCCTGCCGGAACTGGAAGGGGATATCGAAATATCATCACACGATGCATCCACCAACGGTCTGATCAACCACTACAAACGAAATCGTCCCGGTAAAGACAGCTAGTAATGCAGGAGTAAAGGAGACAATATCTGCAGGAATTTGTCACAAAAGTAACGCTATATCCGGTTAACAAGCAGACACAGACAACGGCATTAAACCCTGACACCGGGTGTGTCAGGGTTTAGAGTGATATATTCCTGTAAATTGTGACCAGGAGAGCTTGTTACTGCTCATCCTGATTGCCGTCTTTAGCGGGATCGTAGACTTCAACCGATGCAATATCACCATCATAGGCAACAGTAGTTCTGCCGGCTATCATATATATCTTGTTATTATATGTGTTTGCAACATGGTACTCACGGGCAGTCGGCATATCATTACCTGCTTGCCATGAGTCAGATACAGGATTGTATATCTCAAGTGTTTTCATACTGTCCATGCCGCCAACACTACCACCTGCAACATATATCTTGCCCTTTATAATTGAGGCTGTAAGACCTGAACGAGCTGTTGGCATAAATGCTTTCATATCCCAACTGTTATTTTGGGGCGTATATTCATAGACAAGGTTTGAAGCTCCTGCACTATTATATCCACCGAACAGGTATATTTTGTCATTGAGTTCAGTAATGGCCATGGAATGATGCGCAATGGGCATTGTAGATACTATGGTCCATGTATCTGTTGCGGGGTTGTATTCCTCAACGACATCACTTTGGGATATATGTAGATCTTGATTTCTGCCGCCAAAAACATAGATTTTTCCATTGACAACAGCAGAGGAATGATTGGCTCGGGCAAGATTCATTGGGGACGCAGTTGACCAGGAATCGCTGTCAGGTGAATAGACTTCTACATTATTCAAATACAAGTTCGTGGATGATAAATCCTTATAACCGCCAATGACGTAAATTTTGTCTTGTATCACTGCACACGCCGAACCATATCGACGCGGAGTTGTTAATGGTGTTCGTGTGTACCAGGTGTTGGTCGCGATGTCCAACATCTCAACAGTGGTATGAAAATCTGTGCCACCAAAAATGTAGATATTGTCTTGATAGGAGCAACTTGACATACCCGCTCTTGCGCCATTTATTGGGGTGATCGTCGTCCACGCATTATCAGTGTACCCCTGCGCATTGGCAGAAACACCACTTTGCCCTGTGCCGGAGCCACCACAACCTGAGATGAAAACAGCAACTATTGAGAAAAGAATTCCTGCTTTGAAAAAATTCGGAATATTCATGACACGCTCCTTCTGCAGGGTAAGAGCACCCGGATCAACGAATTTACAGCTGTCTCTTTGGTATCGGCAGGTTTGGCGTGGACTTTATGGCATGTCGGAAAAATTGATTTTAGTATTCTTTCTATATCTTTTTGTTTTTACAAGAGATTATGATTCTGGGTGGACGAGATGTCAGAGATGAGAACTGAGTCGCGTTTTGGCATCACGTCTGTGAACGGAATCGGCCTGGCAAGGATAGTTCGTCAAACAACGCTATTGGTTTACGACCTGACGGGGATTCAGTGGGAGATATTTAACCACCACTTGTTTCAAATCATGGATGTTAATGGGTTTGGTGATATAGGCTTTGAAGCCGGCCTTCAGTCCTTGTGCAACTGAGTTGGACATGGCATCAGCCGTAACAGCAACAACCGGTATATTCCGGGTTGCAGGCAGGGCTTGCAATTGCGCCAATGCTTCCAGACCATTCATGCCCGGCAGGTTTATATCCATCAGTATCAGGTCAGGTCGATGGGTCTGTGCAAGTTCAATTCCCTGTTCTGCGGTAACTGCGGTGGCCAGCTGTAGACCGGAGATTTTTTCCAGTGTTTTTTCCACCAGTCGCATGTTGGCAGGGTTGTCTTCCACATATAAAACAATTCGTGATACTTCTTTTGTGTCACCTGTTACGGGATGATTCATGGTTGGTTTTGGTAATCCTGCTGTATCGGTATTGGTACGCGCAAGTACGAAAGAAAATTTACTGCCCTGATTTGGTTCACTGCTTACTTCCAGCGTGCTGTCCATCAATTCAAGCAATTTTTTGGTAATGACCAATCCGATCCCGGTCCCTTCAACACCACTGTGTTCAGCGCCGAGTCGGTTAAAAGCCTGGAAGAGGTTGTTTAGTTCTGCATGACTTAATCCATGCCCGGTATCACTTACTGTACATTTAACCCTGTTTTTATCACACAGTGTATACTCTATACTGACATTGCCACCGGGCCGATTATACTTCACTGCATTACTCATCAGGTTCAGAAAAATCTGCTTGAGCCGCAACACATCGGCATGTACGTATACAGATTCATTGGCTGGAGAAACGGTGAGTGTTACTGAACCGGCATCCGCCATCGGTTTGATAAAGGCTAAACAATCCTGAATGAGTACACCAAGGTCGATTGATTGCATGGATATATCAAGTCGACCTGCTTCGATTCTTGAAAGGTCAAGCACTTCATTGATTAGCTTGTGTAAGTGATCACCTGCCTTATATATTTCATTGGCATATTCTATAACCTCGGTGTGTGGTATATCCTTGGTGGATTCCAGTAATTGTGCAAATCCCAGAATAGCATTGAGTGGTGTACGCAATTCGTGACTCATTCTGGAGAGAAATTCCGATTTGGCCATGTTTGCGCGCTCGGCTTCTTCCTTGGCAGCCTGCATGGCATTTTCAATTCGTCGACGTTGTTCGATTTCCAATTGCAGTTTTTCATTGGAAAGTTGTAATTCAGTGGTGCGTTGCAACACCCTCTCTTCCAATAATTCATTTGAATGTTGTAACTGCGCTTCGGCTTTTTTTAAGGCAGTGATGTCATTGGCGGCTGCAAAGATTTCATCCGTATATGGAGAGGAGACCGCCATCCAGGAGAGATAGCGATACTCGCCATTTTGGCACAAATAGCGGTTTTCAAACCCAATGGTAGTACCATTGCGCTCGGCCAGTTTGGCTGTCTCGGCAATGGTTTTGTCCCGATCATCCGGGTGAACAAAATCGACAAACGGTATGGTGTATAATTCCTGCAAACTGAAACCCAGAACAGTACTCCACGTCGGGTTGAGTAATTTGAAATAACCGTCAAAACCGGCCACGCAGAGTAAATGATTGGTTAATTCAAAAAAATGATACTGTTGCTGTTGCAATTCCTTGAAATCCGAAATGTTCAGCAAAATGCCGTTGTAGATGATATTGTCGTCCGCGAAGCGGGTGGGTTGTGATGAAGCCCTGAACCAGAGCGTTTCATTCTGTTGGGTGATGATCCGGAATTCTGACTGCCAGGCCGTTCCTGCGCTAATGGAATTCATCAGACTGTCGTGGAAGCGGCTACGATCATCCTGATGTATATACGCTGTTATTGCGGAAAGCTCTCCGAGTAATTTTGTCGCAGGTACACCAATCGTCCGCGCCATACCCTGGCTGATAAAGGCAAGTTGACAATCCTGTTTGTCACGTTTGGATATCTGAAATACCGCACCGGGTATGTTGGCGGCAACTTCGGTGTATTTTTTTTCACTTTGTTCAAGCGCATCCTTGGTCGACTTGAGTCGCCGGTTATAAATGAGCAGAACAATACTTGTGCCGAGAAACAAAGAAATCACGACAACAGCAATAACAATTATCGCAACTTCTGTCCTGGTATAGCCGGCCAACAAGCGTTGCCCAAACCACTTATTGTAGATTTTTTGATATTCACCGGTCTCCCTGACATGCGTGATGCCCTTGTTTAAAATTTCCAACAGGCGGGTGTTGCCTTCTCGCACCGTCATGGACCAGGATAAAACACGCAGTGGTTCACCGACCATTTTAATCTCACCACTGACACGAAGTTTTTGTGCAAAATACATGACAATTTCACGCGGGTAGACAAAGGCATCCACGGTGCCGCCCACCAAGGCGTATAGTCCTTCGATAGGTTTATTGACTATATGGCACTTAATTTCCGGAAAATTTTGTAAATAGAGATGTGTTATATGTTTATTGACACAAGCCACGGTTTTGCCATGCAGTGAGTTCAGTGTATTGATATCAAATCTTCCATTTTTGACGAAAATCATTTCCGGCATTTCAATAATCGGCACGGTATAGTCAAGGTACTTGTCCCGCTCAGTCGTATAACCGGTATCATGGATGAGATCAATTTCTCCCCGATCCAGCCAGCCCAGAACGTCAGTCCAGATTGCAGAATGCCGACGCTTGACCTTTATACCCAGATCGGCCATCACGGCATCTGACAGGTCGCGCCCGAAGCCGGACAATCGACCGTCGTCGTCCAGCATATTAATGGGGGGGAAGTTGTTACTGGAGGCAACGGTCAATTCTGCAGGCAACGCATCTGCCGCCGTGGCTGTTTGCACCGCAAGCTGCGACCAAACAAGCGCGCATAATGTTGTCACCATACCTGTAAAAAAAAGCAGACTGGCTAAATATCGATTAATTATTGTTTTACGCATGAAATGCCGGAACATCGTCTACACATCAAAAACAGTATCAATGGATAGTATAACTGATGAATTAATGCTGGAGATGTGCTGGTACGGAAGTTTGCGCTATATGGCGGTTTGAATTGTTAAAAATTATCACAAACATATACATGGTGGGTTCCAGATTCAACAATGTTTATTGGGTAGACAACAGCGAAACACAATGAAACAGATATATGGCCGATATTTCCTGGGTTTTTCCTTTTTATTTGTTACATGCCTTGTTGATGCGGTGGAGGTGGCGGGCAAACAACTGGAAATTTATGGAAAACTCCATCTTTCTGCAAACTACCATAATGACGGGCAGAACACAGGTAACAGTATTTCCAGTAACGCCAGTCGCATTGGATTCAAGGGGGAACATATTACTCCCACCGGACCATTGGTTCTCTGGCAACTGGAGCAAACAATTCAGCTGGATGAAACCGGTGGGCAATATGCCACACGCAACAGCTATCTTGGGTTTGGCGGCGCATATGGAGAAATCCTGCTTGGGCATAATGATACACCCTACAAAATAGTCGCCGGCCACTGGGGATTGTTCAGTGATTTGGTGCCGGACCGGCTGGCCTTGCTGGGGGCCAGTATGCTGGATGATGTGAAAATGAATGATCGTGGTGAAAATGCCGCTCTGTATCGACACGGTTGGCATGGCTGGGAAGTACAGGTCATGTATTCGGCCGGCAACCCAACAGCCCAAACCAGCGGCAAGGCGGATGACAATGCCATGGCCATGCGCAGTTATGCTTTGATGTATAAGCGGGACGGTTTATATCTGGGTATCGGATATGAAGACTGGGATGGCATGGCGGTCACCAATATCAATACAATGAATATTGACCGGGCGAAACTCAGTGGTCTGCGCCTGGCAGGCTATAACTGGTTTGGCAAGCTGCAGTTTGGTTTCGTTTATGAAAAAACGGAAGCCGCAGATCGGGTGAATTTTCCCCATTGGGTCAAGCAGGTATACGGCCTGAGTTTATTGTATCGCTTCAATAATGACTATGAACTGGCTATGCATGGTTTGGAGACCACGTCTTATCATAATTCCACCGCAACCGGCGCACGGTTATATGGGATAGGGTTGTTTTATAACATGGACAAGCAAGCCCAGCTCTATCTGGCCTGGGCGCAAACACTGAATGAGACCAATGCCCTGTACAAAGTTGCTGATGGCGGACATGGTGATATTGTCAATCCGGCCCAGCCAGGCGCAGATCCGTATGTGGTTTCTGTGGGGATGATATACCAGTTCTAGAGCAACCCCGAGGGACTTCGTTTTGGCACTGCCACAGACGATTGCAGAAGACTGCGAGTCCCTGGAATCAGCCGACACGCGGCGTGTCGGATCAACACAGAACAACGATCAAAATGAGAAACAAAACGGAAAAATAAATGGTAGCCGAGGTCGGACTCGACAGTTTTGCCGGGAGCAAAACTGGACGACGAAGTAGCCCACAGGGTGAGGCGCAGGGATGCGCCGAATCAGCCGACACGCGGCGTGTCGGATCAACACAGAACAACGATCAAAATGAGAAACAAAACGGAAAAATAAATGGTAGCCGAGGTCGGACTCGAACCGACACGCCCGAAGGCACAGCATTTTGAGTGCTGCGTGTCTACCAATTCCACCACTCGGCCAGTGAGGTTTGCGTAGAGCGCGCATTATAGGGAATCGGGGCCGTTCCGGAAAGCTGTTCGGAGAAAAATCTGCTAACATTCGCACCCCATGCGCCGTACAGATTTTGATTTTTTCCTTCCTGATGATTTGATTGCCCAGTATCCGGCTGAGCGGCGGGCGGACAGCCGTCTGTTGTGCCTGGGGCGCGTGTCGGGACAGGTGTCGGATCGCCGGTTTACCGACTTGCCGGGCTTGCTGCGTGCAGGTGATTTACTGGTGCTGAATAATACCCGGGTGATCCCGGCCCGTCTGTTCGGGCAGAAGACCTCCGGCGGGCGTGTCGAGGTGCTGGTGGAACGGGTGCTGGATGATCGGCGGGTGCTGGCCCATGTGCGGGCGAGCAAGTCGCCGAAGCCGGGCACGAGACTCGATTTTCCCGGTGACAACCACGCTGTGATGGAAGCACGCGAGGGTGATCTCTTTATATTGGCCTTTGAGACTGACAGAACGGTGGTGGAACTGTTGGAAGCGATAGGCCGCATTCCGTTGCCACCCTATATTACCCGCGAGCCGGATGCGGCGGATCGGGAGCGTTACCAGACGGTCTATGCCCAACACGCCGGTGCGGTGGCGGCACCCACTGCCGGGCTGCATTTCGATGAGGCCATGCTGCAACAGATACAGGCCATGGGGGTCGGGCTGGGTTATGTCACCCTGCATGTGGGGGCGGGAACCTTTCAACCGGTACGGGTCGATGATATTCGTGATCACAAGATGCACGCGGAGCGTATCCAGGTGGATGCGGCCTTGTGCGAGCAGGTTGCCGCGACCAAAGCCGGCGGCGGTCGGGTGATCGCCATTGGCACGACCTGCGTGCGCTGTCTGGAAACGGCCGGTGCCGATGGGGTGCTGCGTCCCTATGCCGGCGAGACCAATATTTTCATCACACCGGGTTATGAGTTCAAAATTGTGGATGGCCTGCTCACCAACTTCCACCTGCCCGAATCAACATTACTCATGCTGGTCAGCGCCTTTGCCGGCTATGAACCGGTCATGGCCGCCTATCGACATGCGGTCGAAGAAAAGTATCGCTTCTTCAGCTACGGCGATGCCATGTTAATAGTATGATGCATCTGCAGGTAGAATTTATTTGGTGGGGAAGAATAACGCGGAGCTCGCAGAGGCGCGGAGAACGCAGAGTCTTAATTTGTTGTGTTGTTTAACATCAACTTGCATAAAGAAGAACTCATATTCTTTATTCTCTGTGCGCTTCGCGCCTTTGCGATCTCTGCGTTATATTGCCAACCGGGAGAAAAGCGCTAACCTATGAAGTTCGAATTACTGACAACCGACCAACAGGCCCGTCGCGGGCGTATGACTTTTCAGCGCGGCGTGGTGGAGACGCCGGCCTTTATGCCGGTGGGGACCTATGGCACGGTGAAGGCCATGACACCGGAGGAGATCCGGGCGGGTGGAGCGCAGATTCTGCTGGGCAACACCTTTCATTTGATGTTGCGGCCCGGCACTGAGGTAATTGCGGCCCACGGAGACTTGCATGATTTTATGCACTGGGAAGGGCCGATCCTCACCGATTCCGGCGGTTTTCAGGTCTGGAGTCTGGGTGATCTGCGCAAGATTACCGAGGAAGGGGTGACCTTTGCCTCGCCGGTGGATGGCAGCCGGGTCTTTTTGGGGCCGGCGGAGTCCATGGCGGTACAACGCGCCCTGGGATCAGACATTGTGATGATCTTTGATGAATGTACCCCCTATCCTGCCACCGAACAGCAGGCCCGTGACTCCATGGAACTCTCGCTTCGCTGGGCGGCCCGTTGCAAAACCGCCCATGGTGACAATCCCAGTGCCCTGTTCGGTATTGTACAGGGGGGGATGTATCCCCACCTGCGTGCCCGATCCCTGCAGGGGCTGACTGAAATCGGCTTTGACGGCTATGCCATCGGTGGTCTGTCGGTGGGGGAGCCCAAGGACGAGATGTTGCATGTACTGGATCACTTGACGCCGCACATGCCCGTGGATCGGCCCCGCTATTTAATGGGGGTGGGGACGCCGGAAGATATCGTGGAGGCGGTGCGACGCGGGATTGATATGTTTGATTGCGTCATGCCCACCCGAAACGCCCGAAATGGTCATTTATTCACCAGTACCGGGGTGGTGAAGATCAGAAACAGTGCGCATCGGCTGGATACCGGACCACTGGATGCCGATTGCGACTGCTACACTTGCCGTAATTACAGTCGCTCCTATTTGCGGCATCTGGACAAGGCCGGCGAGATTTTGGGTGCCCGCTTGAATACAATTCATAACCTGCACTATTACCAGCACTTGATGCAGGGATTGCGTGCCGCTATATCAGAGGGAAATCTGGCCTCGTATGTGGCAACTTTCTATGAAAGACGCTCGCAAGTGGTGCCTGCTGTGTCATAATAGGCGCCGTTTTGACCCTTAACACGACAGTATATATAAAGGTAGAACAATGAATTTCTTTATCTCCAGTGCACATGCCGCCGCACCGGCCGCCCAACAACCGGATACCGGCTTTCCCCTGATCATGATGATCGTGATGTTTGTGATCTTCTACTTTTTGCTGATTCGTCCGCAGCAAAAGCGTGCCAAAGAACATCAAAAACTGGTGTCTGCACTGGCCAAGGGTGATGAAGTCGTGACCAGCGGCGGCATTATGGGCAAAATCACCAATACCACAGAACAGTATGTAACGGTGGAGATCGCCGCCAATGTACAGGTTCGCATCCAGCGCCATGCGATATCAGCCATTCTGCCCAAGGGCAGTATCAAGGCCGCGGAAAAAGACTGAGACAACAAGCTACAGTTAGCGTCTATCCGTACTCTATAACAACTCAGCCAGGTATAAGGATTATGCTGAACCAGTATCCACTTTGGAAATACATCATGATCGCCGTGATTATCGCGATCGGTGCGATCTACGCGGCGCCAAATCTCTACGGTACCGACCCGGCTCTGCAGATCGCTGTCAAAAACAACAAGGTCATTACCGCCTCCACCCGGCAACAGGTCATCGCTGCGTTGGATGGTGCGAAAATTCCTTATCGCAAGGTTGTTCTGGATGACCGAGGCTTGCTTGTTCGCTTCAGCGGTGTCGATGAGCAGCTCAATGCAAGGGACAAATTGAAGGAAATATTGGGTCAGGATTACACCATAGCCCAGAACCTGGCTCCGGCCGCTCCGGCCTGGTTCGAAGGCATTAATGCCAGACCCATGTACCTGGGCCTCGACCTGCGTGGTGGTTTGCACTTCCTGATAGATGTGGATATGGGCAGCGTGATCAAATCCAATCAGGAAAGGTTCCATGACGAGATTCGTCAACTGATGCGCAAGATTAACGTGCGCACACAGTTGCCAAAAAAACTGGGTGACGGTATCGCGTTTGAAATGAGTTATACATCTGAACAGGATCGGGACAAGGCTGTATCAGCCATGCGTCGAGAATTTCCCAATTTCCTGTTTTCGTCCAAAACAGACGGTGGCAACTACATCGTCACCTTATCCATGCAGGAAACTGCTGTCCTGGAATTAAAGAAACTGGCCGTACAGCAAAATATCACCACGTTGCGTGCACGTGTGAACGAGTTGGGTGTGGCCGAGCCGGTGATCCAGCAACAGGGTGAACGACGTATTGTTGTGCAGTTGCCGGGTATTCAGGATAGTGCGTTGGCAAAACGTATTTTAAGCGCCACCGCAACCCTCGAGTTTCGTCTTGCGGACCCGGATCGTCGGGGTGCACTGGCCGCCTCCACCGGGCAGATCCCGCCGGGTTATCGTCTGTACAAGATGCGCAACGGCAGTCCCGTACTGCTCAAGGACCGGGTGATTATCACCGGTGATCGCATCACTCATGCCAACTCGGGTTTTGACCCGGACAGCGGCAGCCCGATGGTAAAAGTACAGCTTGACGGGATTGGCGCAAAATCCATGCTCATCACCACCAAGAATAATGTGAAGAAGCCCATGGCGGTGGTGTTCATTGAATCCAAGTCGGATGTCAAGATTGTGGATGGCAAGGAAAAAGTCACCCCCTATCGGGTTGAAGAAGTGATCAATGTGGCAACCATCCAGGGTATCTTCAGTAACAGTTTCCAAATCACCGGTCTGGACAGCCCCAAAGAGGCCCAGACCCTGGCGCTTTTATTGCGTGCCGGTGCCCTGTCTGCACCGATTCGTATCGTTGAAGAACGGACCATTGGTCCAAGCGCCGGTAAGGACAACATTAAGCAGGGTATGCGCTCGGTGACGGTAGGTATGGCACTGGTGATTGCCTTTATGGTGTTCTGGTACAGAGGGTTTGGTCTGGTGGCCAATGCAGCACTGCTGGCCAACCTGGTGCTGATTGTTGCGGTGCTCTCCATGTTGCAGGCAACACTGACCCTGCCCGGTATCGCGGGTATCATCCTGACGGTGGGTATGGCGGTGGATGCCAACGTGTTGATCTTTGAACGAATACGTGAAGAATTGCGTATCGGTAATACACCACAGTCGAGTATTAACGCCGGGTATGAGAAAGCGCTTTCCACCATTGCTGATGCCAACATCACCACTTTCATTGCCGCATTGGTGCTGTATATGTTTGGTACCGGTCCCATCAGGGGTTTTGCCATCACCTTGTCCATTGGTATCGTGACCTCCATGTTCACTGCCATTATGGGTACCCGCGCCATCGTCAATCTTTTTGTTGGCGGGCGTCGTATCAAGACCTTGTCGATTTAAAGGGGAGAAGGGAATGCAGTTTTTCGAGAAAAAGACCCATATTGACTTTATGGGCAAACGCAAGATAGCCGCGATCTTCTCGGTTATCCTGATCGTGCTTTCCATCGCTGCACTGGCGACTCGCGGCCTGAACTTCGGTCTGGATTTTACCGGCGGTATCTTGCTTGAGGTGGGTTACCCGAAGGCGGTGGATCTGGTTGAAGTTCGCAAGGTACTACATGACGCCAAATATGACGATGCTGTCGTCCAGCATTTCGGTAGCGCAAAAGACATCATTATTCGTCTGGCTCCCAGAGAAGGAGTAAGCAGTGCAGAGGCGGGGGACAAGATTCTGAAAGTCCTGAGCGCACAAAGTCATGGTGAGGCCAAAATGAGACGCCAGGAGTATGTCGGACCGCAAGTGGGTGGTGAGTTGCGTGATGATGGCGGATTGGCTATGTTGATTGCCCTGGGCTGTATCCTGGTTTACGTCATGATGCGTTTCGAATGGCGGCTGGCGGTGGGGTCGGTGGCTGCACTTGTCCACGATGTCACCATTACTCTGGGTTTCTTTGCCCTGTTCCAGTGGGATTTTGACCTGACTGTCATGGCGGCGGTACTGGCGGTTATTGGTTACTCACTGAATGACACCATCGTGGTCTTTGACCGGATTCGGGAAAACTTTCGCGTCATACGCAAGGGCAGTCCCAGTGATGTGGTAAATACTTCTTTGAACCAGACACTGTCCCGTACCTTGATGACGTCATTAACCACCCTGTTGGTTGTGGTGGCGATGTTCTTTATGGGGGGAGAGTTGATTCATGCCTTCTCCCTGGCCTTGATCGTCGGTATTGTGGTGGGTACCTACTCATCCATCTATATCGCCAGTAATGCAGCTTTGGCGCTGGACATCTCGCGCGAAAATCTGCTCCCGATTGAGAAGGAAGGGGCCGATCAGGAAAACATGATTTAACGGGAAAATGCCGCTATCAAGCAGAAAAAAGCCCGCAATTGCGGGCTTTTTGTTTACTCGTCGTTAGACAGGTTACTGAAACTTTTTAATCTCATCCAGGGGGTTGGATTCATCCAGCCCGGGTCGTACGATGCGGCAAAGTGAACTGGAGGATTTGGCTTTACAGTTGGGATCCGCCTGATCTTCCTCAACACTGCGGATAGTGGTTTCCGCCCAAACTGCAGCAATACCCCACAGCGCAAGGCCAAGCATAACGGTAGTCCAACTGATTGAATCCAATCCGGCGGGACCACCCAGAAAACCGTAAATAATGCTGACTATCCCGGTAATCCAAAACACACCAATGGGCGCCGCGCAACAACCTGCGCAACCATATTGGCATACAGCCAGGGGGGGAGCCAGGGCGGCCGTCAGCTTTCTTCTCACGCATCCTCCTTTACAGCAATACTGCTGGTCTTGTTATGGTTCTTGATTGATAGCACGGAATGATCGGGGAGGTCAAACAGGGAATGGGACCGGATTCACTGCCCGGGAGAAAACCGGCAGGTTTTTTTTGCTCAGGCGGAGGCGCCGTTGGCCAGATTTTCCCTGGCGATCAGGTAGTCGACAATATCGACGCTGCGGCGCTGTGGTACCGTATAAACAGTCGCCAGAGGGGCGCGCTCAGCCACGGGATCGCCCTTGGGCGGCTCAATGGAGAGCACTTCAAGGGTGTCAGGGATGGAGCGAAAGGCGAAATAACCGGCGGCATCTTCCAAGCCTTCCAGAACATCTTGCATGGTCATTTCCAGTGCCTTGTCACCCTTGACCGGGATTTTTGCATACTTCTTTTTCATACATCACCTGTGGGACTACGAAATTCCTAGCGTCCACCGGTAAGGTAACTTGAATGGAAATTCAGCTAAATTCTTTCGGGATATGGGGCTTGATGGTTTGCAGCATGGCCTTGAAAACCCTGGGGCCGGCGGCAACGATATTCCCGGTTTCCAGATGGGAGAAGCCGCCATTAAAGTCACTGACCAGACCGCCGGCCTCTTCCACCAGCAAGACGCCCGCCGCCATATCCCATACATTCAAACCAAACTCCCAAAAACCATCCAGACGGCCGGCAGCCACATAAGCCAGGTCCAGTGCCGCTGAGCCGGGACGGCGGATTCCCGCAGAACCGGGCAACAGGGCCTTCAGCATGGCCAGATATTCATCCAGATAGGGAAATTCGGGGCGAAACGGGATACCGGTGCCCAGTAACGCGCCTTTCAGGCCGTTTCGATTTGCGACGCGAATACGCTTGCCGTTCAGA
Source organism: Gammaproteobacteria bacterium (assembly GCA_029880855.1). Classification (GTDB taxonomy): domain Bacteria; phylum Pseudomonadota; class Gammaproteobacteria; order UBA6429; family Thiohalophilaceae; genus JAOUNS01. Next base: position 54,290 of record JAOUNS010000002.1, on the reverse strand, counting down.
TTGGCTCCTTCACCTCGGCCGGCGGTAAACAGCTCCTGACGCATGGGATCATAGACAACCGCCTGTTCAATGCGGTTTTTGTGTTTCAGGGCAATGGAGACGGCAAACTGGGGAAATCCGTGCAGAAAATTGGTGGTGCCGTCCAGCGGGTCAATGATCCACTGGTAGTCGCTGCTGCCGGCCTGTGCGCCGCTTTCCTCCGCCAGGATGGCGTGGTCGGGAAAGGCCTTGCGGATGACCTTGATGATCTCCTGTTCAGCACGGTGGTCGACTTCGCTGACAAAGTCATTTTCCGCCTTGTTGACAATATTCAGGGTGTCCAGTCGTTCGGTGGAACGGGCAATAATGTCGCCGGCGCTGCGTGCTGCACGCACGGCAATATTCAGCATGGGATGCACGAAAATTTCCTTCAGTTGTTAAAGATCGAGAGCGGCGCGTATTCTAACAGCACAATCAGGCGCGTGGCGAACCCAATTCGGGGTATCATATGCCGTTTTTCGCTAGTCGTCTGGATTAACAACCATGTCTGTGAATTTTGCCAATATACGTATCGTGCTGGTCGAAACCAGCCACCCCGGTAATATCGGCTCAGCCTGTCGGGCCATGAAGAATATGTGCCTCCATGAGCTATATCTGGTGGCGCCAAAGAATTTCCCTGACCCGGAAGGCAAGTCCAAGGCCATGGCGGCCAGTGCCAGGGACGTGCTGGCGGATATTAAAATCGTCGAGACCCTGGACGAGGCCCTCGCTGATTGTATCTTTGTCGTCGGGGCCAGCGCCCGTTTGCGTTCCATCCCCTGGCCGGTCATCGATCCCCGCCAGTGTGTAGAGCAACTGGCTGCGATGGCAGAAGCCGGCAAGGTCGCCCTTATCTTCGGGCGCGAGGACCGGGGGTTGACCAATGAGGAACTCGAGCGTTGTAATGCCCTGGTGCATATTCCCGGTAACCCGGACTACAACTCTCTGAACATTGCCGCAGCGGTCCAGGTGCTGGCCTATGAGATCAACATGTTCTCTTACTTGCAAAGTGGCGCTGAAAAGCCCATTGATGAGTTTTATGATCACCCACGAGCCACGGCTGCCGAGGTGGAGGGGTTGTATGGTCATTTTGAATCAACCCTTACCAAACTGGGCTTTCATGATCCGGCCAATCCCCGCCAGTTAATGCGACGTTTACGCAGGCTGTTTAATCGGGCCGGTCTTGATAAGATGGAAGTGAATATCCTGCGTGGTATCCTCACCGCAGCGGAAACCGGTGGTAAAAACACCGCCAATTCAGACTAGAGACAGAAGCCATATATGTTTGCACGAATCAGAGAAGATATTAACTGTGTCTTTGAGAGAGACCCGGCGGCACGCAACAGTTTTGAGGTCTTGACCACCTATCCGGGTGTGCATGCGGTCATTCTGCACCGCGTCAGCAACTGGTACTGGCGGCATGGGTTGAAGTGGCCGGCCCGCTTTACCTCAGCCTTTGCCCGCTGGTTTACCGGTATCGAGATCCATCCGGGTGCAAAAATCGGACGGCGATTTTTTATCGATCACGGCATGGGGGTGGTCATCGGTGAAACCGCCGAGATTGGTGATGATGTGACGATCTATCACGGTGTCACGTTGGGGGGGACAACGTGGCAAAAGGGCAAACGTCATCCGACATTGCAAAATAATGTTGTTGTTGGCGCCGGTGCCAAGGTTTTGGGTCCTATCACCATTGGTGTCGGGGCCAAGATCGGTTCCAATGCCGTGGTGGTAAAAGATGTTCCGGATGAAATGACCGTTGTGGGCATACCGGGCCGAATTGTGGCCGGTTCAGGTCTTGATCAGGAAGGACTCCAGCGGCGCAAGGCTTTTGCCGAGAAAATTGGCTTTGAAGCCTATGGTACCAGCCAGGATATGCCTGACCCGGTTGCCAATGCCATTGATTGCCTGCTGGATCATATTCACGTCATGGATACTCAAATGGAGAATATGTGCCAGGCCATCAAACAACTGGGGATGGAGCTGCCGGATATGGAGCTTCCCAGCCTGGGACCCTGTGAGATAAATATCCAGGGGAAAGAGAAAAAGTCCTAAAAGCTTTGTGGGAACTGTCGACTAATTTGGTAGGATTTGCTGTGGTTAATAATACTTGACTATTTTAGTCAGTTATGTATACTTATGACCATCAGTAAGTAGTAGCTTACTAAATATAGCAGGACAAGACAATGAGATTGACAACCAAAGGCCGCTACGCGGTAACCGCAATGCTTGATCTGGCGTTGCACTATGACGATGGTCCCATCACTCTGGCGGATATTTCGCAACGCCAGGGAATTTCACTTTCATATTTGGAGCAGTTATTCTCTCGCCTGCGCAAGCAGGGGTTGGTGGACAGCACGCGTGGTCCCGGTGGTGGTTATCGCCTCAGCCGGAATGCCAACGATATCGCTGTCGCTGACGTGATTACTGCTGTGGATGAAAAAGTGGAAACCACTCGCTGTGGCGGACTGGCCAATTGCCAGGATGAACAGCAGTGTTTGACTCACGAATTGTGGACCGAGTTGAGTACGCAAATCCATGACTTCCTGTGTGGAATCAGTCTTGGCAATCTGGTGGCCCGTGACGGTGTTCGCGAAGTCGCCGAGCGTCAGAACCGGATGAAAGGTGAAAGTCAGGAAGTTGAGTTTTCTTCAACTGACCGTGAGACTGTTGCTGCCGGCTAACCTCGGCTGACCATCCCGTCCCAGGATAAAGACCAGCGCACCGTTCCTGTAACGGGGTGTGCAGGTGAGCAATTGATAATGTTTGGAGTAATAACAGGCAATGAAAACGCCGATCTATTTTGATTATTCTGCCACTACGCCGGTTGATCCGCGTGTTGCAGAAAAGATGTGTCAGTATCTGACTGCTGAGGGTAATTTTGGTAATCCTGCTTCTCGCTCACATGCCTTTGGCTGGAACGCCGAACAGGCTGTTACCGAAGCCCGCGCCAATGTGGCGGCATTGGTGAATGCCGATCCGAAAGAAATTGTGTTTACCTCGGGTGCAACAGAGTCTGACAATCTGGCAATCAAGGGTGTAGCTCATTTTTACCACAAGAAGGGCAAACACATCATTACCTGTAAAACCGAACACAAGGCCGTCCTTGATACCTGTCGTCAACTGGAAAGGGAAGGGTTTGAAGTGACCTATCTGGACCCGGAACCAAACGGCCTGATTGATATGGGTAAACTGGAAGCTGCCATGCGCGATGACACCATTCTGGTTTCCATTATGCATGTGAATAACGAAATCGGCGTTATTCAGGACATCCAGGCCATCGGTGAATTGACCCGCTCACGAAAAATCCTTTTCCATGTGGATGCCGCCCAGAGTGCCGGCAAGGTGCCCATCGACATGGAAACGATGAAGGTCGATTTGATGTCATTCTCCGCCCACAAGGTGTATGGCCCGAAGGGGATTGGTGCTCTGTATGTACGTCGCAAACCCCGCGTCCGTTTGGAAGCCCAGATGCATGGCGGCGGCCATGAACGCGGTATGCGTTCCGGTACGTTGGCGGTACACCAGATCGTTGGAATGGGCGAAGCCTTCCGTATTGCAAAGGAAGAAATGGCGGCAGAGAACGAACGTATTCGCATGCTGCGCGACCGCCTGTTGAACGGTGTGAAGGATATCGAAGAGACCTATATCAATGGTGACATGGAACATCGTGTCCCGCACAATCTCAATGTCAGTTTCAATTTTGTCGAGGGTGAATCCCTGATTATGGCCCTGAAAGAACTTGCGGTATCCTCGGGTTCGGCCTGTACGTCAGCCAGTCTGGAACCATCGTATGTATTGCGGGCACTGGGCCGCAGTGATGAACTGGCTCACAGCTCGTTGCGTTTCTCCATCGGTCGTTTTACCACGGAAGAAGAAATCGACTTTGCTGTCGATAAAATCCACCGTAATATCGGCAAATTACGTGAATTGTCTCCCTTATGGGAGATGTTCAAGGACGGAATTGACCTGAATTCTATCGAATGGGCTGCGCATTAGGCCGTTTTGTAAGATAATAGAGCACATATTATTAAGAGGTGAGCAATCATGTCATACAGCGATAAAGTCATAGACCACTATGAAAATCCACGGAATGTCGGCAGCATGAACAAAGACGATCTGCAGGTCGGTACCGGTATGGTTGGCGCACCCGCCTGCGGCGATGTGATGCGTTTACAGATCAAGGTGAATGAACAAGGGATCATCGAAGACGCCAAATTCAAAACCTATGGTTGTGGTTCAGCCATTGCTTCCAGCTCTCTACTGACAGAATGGGTCAAGGGCAAGACCCTGGAACAGGCTTCCGAAATCAAGAATGCAGATATCGCCGAAGAGCTGGAATTACCTCCGGTGAAAGTACATTGTTCGGTGCTGGCTGAAGATGCTATCAAGGCCGCCATCAGCGATTATAAGAGCAAGAACGAGTCTCAACAAAAGAGCGCGTAAGGAACGGATTGACAGGTTTAGTAGTATGGCTATTACTCTGACAGAAAGAGCGGCTGATCGTGTAAAAACCTTTCTTGCCAATCGTGGCAAGGGCATGGGATTGCGACTTGGCGTCAAAACCACCGGATGTTCCGGTATGGCCTATATTCTGGAGTTCGTCGATGAAGTCGATGAGCAGGATCAGATGTTTGAATCCTGCGGCGTAAAGATCTTCGTTGATCCGAAAAGCATGATCTACATGGACGGCACGGAACTGGATTTTGCCAAAGAAGGTCTCAATGAAGGCTTCAAGTTCAACAACCCCAATGTAAAAGATACCTGCGGTTGTGGCGAAAGCTTTACCGTCTAAGCACGGTTGGCAATGGCAACATTCCTGACGCAAAACCACTTCGAGTTGTTTGGTCTGTCTCCCGACTTCGACGTCGATCTCCAAAAGCTGGCAAAGGATTATCGTGAATTGCAAAGCGCGGTTCATCCGGATCGCTTTGCCAATGCATCTGACCAGGAACGTCGAATTTCAGTGCAAAAGGCCGCGCAAATAAATGAGGCTTACCAGATACTTAAATCACCGCTGCGCCGAGCCCGTTATTTGCTTGAGCTAAAAGGTGTAATATTTGATGACCAGCGGGAAACGGCCATCGACCCGGCCTTCCTCATGGAACAAATGGAGTTGCGCGAAACACTGGCCGAAATCGGTGATGATGCACACGCCCTGGAGCCGCTGGGCAAACTGCTGACGGATATTCAGCAACGCACCCGACAATTGATTTCCGAACTGACAGGATTTATCCGGCAGGATGATGAGTCCGCCTTACAACAGGCCAAGGCTGTCGTTCATAAACTGCAATTTATGGAAAAGCTGCAGCAGGAAGCCGAGGGCAAGGAAGAAGACCTGGCTAATATGATTTAACGCAGAGGCGCGAGCTCGATAAATTAAACGCAAAGATGCAAAAGCGCAAAGTTAATTATTGTGCTTTGTTATTTTGTTTTATAAGTTTTATAGACCGCAACAGATATATAACACTATGGCACTATTACAAATCAGCGAACCCGGCCAATCCGCCAACCCCCATGAGCATCGACTGGCGGCGGGTATTGACCTGGGAACCACCAATTCTCTGGTCGCCACCGTGCGCAGCGGTCTGGCAGAGACCATCGCTGATTCAGACGGTCGTCACATGTTACCGTCAGTCGTGCGCTATATGGCCGATGCGGTCGTGGTTGGTGAGGCGGCACGTGCCGCTGCACCGACAGATCCGTTAAATACCATTTCCTCTGTTAAACGTTTCATGGGGCGCAGCGCGGACGATGGCAAGCATCTGGCGGGTAAATTACCTTATGAATTTGTGGCAACCGAGTCGAGTGTCCCGCGGATTCGTACTGTTGCCGGCGATGTCAGTCCGATAGAAGTGTCCGCCGAGATCCTCAAGGTGTTAAAGCAACAGGTTGAAGCTTCTCTGGGAGGCGAACTCACCGGTGTGGTGATTACTGTCCCGGCTTATTTTGATGATGCCCAGCGTCAGGCCACCAGGGATGCAGGCAAACTGGCCGGCTTGAATGTCCTGCGTCTGTTAAACGAACCGACCGCCGCCGCAGTGGCTTACGGTTTGGACAAGGAAAATGAAGGCATCATTGCGGTCTATGATCTCGGTGGCGGCACGTTTGATATCTCCATTCTACGTCTGGAGAAGGGCGTATTCCAGGTGCTGGCTACAGCCGGCGACAGCGCCCTGGGCGGTGATGATTTCGATCAGGCCATCGCCCGGTGGATCATGCAACAGGCCGGCATCAGCGATAACGCCGGTCATGGCCGACTGCGCCAGTTAATGCATATTGCCCGTGATGCCAAAGAAGCATTAAGTGACAACGAGACAACAACTATCAACGTTACTCTGGATGATGGCGCGCAGTGGCAAGGTGAATTAAATCGGGAACAGTTACATATCCTGATCGATTCCCTTATCCAGAAAACCCTGATCCCTTGCCGTCGCACCTTGCGTGATGCCGGCATTTCAGCAGAAGATATCCAGGAAGTGGTGATGGTTGGTGGTTCCACCCGGGTGCCAAGGGTACGGGAAAAGGTCGGCGAATTTTTTGGTCAGGAACCATTGGTGAATATTGATCCTGACAAGGTGGTTGCGGTTGGTGCCGCCATCCAGGCCGATGTGCTGGTGGGTAACAAGCCGGATGATGAAATGCTGCTGCTGGATGTCATTCCTCTCTCACTGGGACTCGAGACCATGGGCGGTTTGGTCGAAAAGGTCATTCCGCGCAATACCACTATACCGGTTGCCCGCGCCCAGGAATTCACGACTTTCAAAGACGGGCAGACCGCCATGTCCGTTCATGTCTTGCAGGGCGAACGTGAGCTGGTGAGCGATTGTCGTTCATTGGGACGTTTTGCCTTGCGCGGTATTCCGCCCATGGTGGCCGGTGCGGCACGCATTCGCGTCACCTTCCAGGTGGATGCCGATGGTTTATTAACCGTCTCTGCGCGTGAGGAGACCACCGGTGTGGAAAGCGGTATCGAAGTCAAACCCTCGTATGGTTTAACGGATACTGAAATCGAGACCATGCTGCGTGATTCCATGGCACATGCGGCGGAAGATGTGGCGGCCCGTAACCTGCGTGAACAACAGGTGGAAGCTGATCGGGTGCTGGAGGCGTTGTTGGCGGCATTGCAACAGGATCGCCACCTGCTCAGCGACGAAGAGTTTCAACAGATCGATACCGCGATGACAAAATTGTATCAGGCCCGTCAGGGCACGGATGACCGTGCAATCAAAAACGCAATTGATACCGTGGACAAGGCCAGCGCCGAATTTGCCGCCCGCCGCATGGATCAAAGCATTAAAAAGGCCCTGGCCGGCCACACTCTGGATGAATTTGAAGAAAAACTTTAGCAGACAGTGAACATGACCAAGATTATATTTTTACCCCACGAAGAAATTTGTCCCGAAGGTGCGGTTATCGAGGTTGAACCCGGCATCTCAATTTGTGATGCGGCCCAGCAACATCATATCGACATTGAACACGCCTGTGAAAAATCCTGTGCCTGTACCACCTGTCATGTGTATATCCGTGAAGGCTTTGACTCACTGGCAGAATCCACCGAAGAAGAAGATGACCTGCTGGACAAGGCCTGGGGACTTGATCCCGACTCACGCCTGAGTTGTCAGGCCATCGTCGGGGAAGAAGATTTGGTGGTCGAGATACCGAAATATACCATTAACATGGTGTCTGAAAATCACTAGGAAAATTTTCAACGCAAAGGCGCTATGGCGCAGAGAAGTGAAATAAAAAACCCGGCTGAGCCGGGTTTTTTATGTTTGCTGACTGAATGTACTGATGTTAAATACCCAACTGATTTCTTGTTTTTTCAAGACTGTGGAGTACGTTTGATGTATTACGAAGGTGATGCAAATACAGTTGTAAACTTGCAAGAGAGACAACCTCTTTTGCATCATCTAATGTTTCAACTTCACATAAACTCAGATAAAGGTAAAAGGAATGCGTGGTCTGTGTTACTAACACTATAAATAAGATTATTGTAATCAATATCGACAGGGTTTGTTGTGGGTTTGATTAATATCCATACAATTCAGCATACTCACACAACGCTTTGCGGACATAAGTTGAATCTTTCCCGTAAATCGGGAGATAATGTCTCCCTCATCACAGGGGGAATCTGCTATGAAGAAAATGTTGAAAAAATTTGCAGGGATTTTGGCGCTTTTCTGTATTACTACATTCACCTACGCACTACCGGTTACCTATTACGATCTCGATTTCGAAGATGGATTATTGCATGGTGATTCCGGTGCGTTTGGTCCGGACCCGGTTATTGTCTCTTCAAGCCCGTTGGGCAGTGGTAATGCCGTATTCTTTGACTTGACGAGTCAATACATGTGGAACCTGAACGGCCCTGATTCCTTAACGCACTATATCGCGTTTGATTTTTATGCTGAAGCCGGCGCAAATATTGTGAGTTTCCTGGATATACCGACCATTTTACGATCAGATGTCAGTGTGACAGGGACCCATCGACTCGAATTATTTTTCGACTTCACTACGCAATCAAGTTATGCATTTCTGGACGGTATAATGGATAACAACCTGATCAGCATAGAAGCCTGGCCTGCCACACCGGCATCAAGGGATATCCGGATAGGCAATCAGACTTCGGCTCCCGGTAATTCTACCGGCGTATTTTATGTTGATAATCTTGTCTGGCAAGGTAATGTTGATATTCCATCTGTTTCAGAAGCAAATGCAAATTTGTTGTTTTTGGCCGGGCTGATTCTGTTGGCATTCTACAGGTATCGTAAAATCAATTTTTATAACACCGGCCTTGGCTGACAAGGTGCTCTACTGCAGAGAAGTACAAAACCCGGCATAGCCGGGTTTTGTGTTTATACTGACATTAATCCAGTGACGCCTTCCAGTTCATCATTTCACGGGTCAGACTTGCAGAGGTTGTGCTGTACTCGCTGTGGTCATCAATACCGGCTTCAGCAGCAGTCTTGTTACCCTTCAGAGCCAGCTCGAGAACGGAAGCCGCATTTTGGTGAAAGTGGGCATGCAGGTTGCGGATCTTTTCATAATGCGGCGACGCCTTTTCATCGTTTGAACAGTTGTACAGCCATTTACCGAATTCACACTGGTTATCCTGACAAACAATGGTCGGAGTCCATTCGCTCCGGCCGGTTTTAATGGCATCCAGCAGGCGTTGCTTCCACATACCGTGCGCCGCTATACCTTTATTGATCGCGTCTTTCGTGCTCATTAGGATTCCTCTCGAATATTAGAAAAAGCTAATATAGTATCGGCTATTAAATGCAGGGCTTTAATAAAAAATTCAGTGATAATGACGGCGTAACTTATTGATATTTTTGATGATAAGTAAATTCATTTGGCATAGCCCTGTTAATAATCACTGCAGGTTTGTCTCAGCATCAAACAGGGTGGTGGGTCTGGCTTGAACTGTGATGAGACTGAACAGTTGGGCTGCAGCGCTACTGATTTTACATTTGAAAACGAAAGGACTGGCAGCCAGAATACAAGCCATTATTAATGGAAGATCATTTGCACGATGAGTCCGGATCACTGCTTAAAGCAAAGATTTTGTGGTTTGAGCTGATTGCGGAAATTGGGAAGTGTTGATCGAGAGAGAACCCGGGTTAAAAACCCGGGTTGATATCCGTAGTCCGAAGTTCGATTTACAGGGCCGGTCTTATTGCTTTCTACCCATGCGTACACCGAACAAACCGGCCAGCAGCAGAGCCAGAGATGCAGCCTCAGGCACAGGGGTGTAACCTTCATAAGTGATATTGTCGATATAAATATCGTGTCCCGCACGATCCGGTGTACCTACGATGACATAACTAACCAGATTGGCCCCAAAATCCAGACCGATGAATGTCGGTGTGGGTTGCAGTTCAGCATATTCCCAGCGATTGAAATCCAGCTGGCTGCCATTAATGTCAAAGAAACTGAAAGTAACGGCTGTGCCGTTCAGGTGAACGTCCATACCTACCTTGCTGACCAAACCGTTGAAATCAATGCGCAGGTCAGAGTAAGGGGCGTTGCTGTTGGTGTAGGCAGGGAAGGTCAGGCTGCCGTCAGCATCTGCAAATGTGCCACTGGGAAAGTTGTTAACAATACCGCCCGTAACAGTCAAATCCGCACCAGTGATAACGGTGTCACCAACAGCAGCACCTGTGAAGTCAAACACGGATGCTGTCACACTGAAGTCGGCCTGGGTGATGGGGACGGCGCTTGCGCTGCCATGGAAAGAAAAGACCAGCGCGGACAGGATGGATGCAAAAAATAGTTTTTTCATTTTAGCCCTCTGCTACATGTTCGGGTGAATACTGCTTAAGAATTGAGCAAAATTCATGCCGGTCGAAAAATAACCAAATTTATCAGTAAGATGAATTCTTTTTCTGACATTGTTTAGTGCAAAGTTGTAAAAATAGCCGACAGATTTTGGTTGTTTGATATACAGATAGGGCAGTTTGTTATGTTTATAACCAAGCGTATCGCTCAGGTAATATGGTATTCTTCCCCTGACCTGAAATACACTACCCCCCGTTGTGCAATTCTCTTATTCCGAGGAAACATTATGGGCCTGAAATGGACTGACACACTGGATATCGCTATCGCTCTGGACGATGAGCACCCCGACATTGACCCCCAATATGTCCGTTTTACTGACCTGATGGGTTGGGTAATGGCGCTGGAAGAGTTTGATGATGTTGAAGAGCGTTGTGGCGAACGCATTTTGGAAGCGATCCAAATGGCCTGGATTGAGGAGCGGGAATAGTCGCTATTCTGAACAGGCTTGAAAATACGGTTAAAAGTCTCAATAAGGCCGCTATAATGGGTAAATCAGTCTTTATCTGTTGATTTTGGCGTTTCCCGCCGGTCAGACCTGTGCCGGCCGGGCGCCATGGTGGCAGGAATTTGCAATGGCAAGCCACCCCTACATTGCTTGCGACTGCTCCAAAGGCTAAAATCCATCCCCAAATCTGAGCAACAAACCCGCGTTTCAGCGCGGGTTTGTGCTATTTTGTCCTCTGAAAAAATGGAGACCAGTACCATGGCAATTGAACGAACCATCTCAATTATCAAGCCCGATGCGGTGGCGAAAAATGTTATCGGGGAAATCTATGCTCGTTTTGAAAAGGCCGGTTTGAGAATTGTGGCAGCGAAAATGCTGCATTTAAGCAAGGAACAGGCAGAAGGGTTCTATGCCGTTCACAAGGAACGTCCTTTCTTTGGTGAGCTGGTTGAATATATGACTTCCGGTCCCATCATGGTACAGGTGCTGGAAGGTGAAGATGCCATAGCCCGAAATCGTGAAGTGATGGGTGCTACCAATCCAAAAGATGCTGCACCCGGCACTATCCGCGCCGATTTTGCCCAGGATATCACCGAAAATGCGGTACACGGTTCGGATGCTGCGGAGACCGCCGCGAATGAGATCGCCTACTTCTTTAAAGACGGGGAAGTTTGCCCCCGTACCCGCTAAGAGTTTACCACTGACGTGACCCAGGAAAAGATCAATCTGCTGAATTTTGACCGCGCCGGTCTGGAGGCGTTTTTTGCCGAATTGGGTGAAAAGCGTTTCCGGGCTACGCAGGTCATGAAATGGATTTATCAGTTCGGGGTGGACAATTTTGAAGAGATGTCCAACCTGGGCAAATCCTTGCGGGAAAAGCTCGCCGAGCAGGCTGCGATCAATGTACCGGAGATCGTCACTGAGCAGCACTCGGCAGACGGTACCAGTAAGTGGTTACTGCGTCTGGATAGTGGTAACTGCGTGGAAACGGTTTTTATTCCGGAGGCGGATCGCGGGACTCTGTGTGTCTCCTCCCAGATTGGCTGTGCCCTGGAATGCAGCTTTTGTTCTACCGCCCAACAGGGTTTCAACCGCAATCTGACCACGGCCGAGATCATCGGCCAACTTGTGGTGGCCAATCGAGCCATGCAGGTCAGGCCAAGGGATGACCGGAAAATCAGTAATGTGGTGATGATGGGGATGGGGGAACCGCTGCTGAATTTTGACAATGTGGTGCGGGCTATGAACATCATGATGGAAGACAATGCCTACGGCCTGTCCAAACGGCGTGTCACCCTGAGTACCGCCGGTGTTGTACCGGCACTGTTACGCCTGAAAGAAGTCAGCGACGTGAGTCTGGCTTTGTCTCTGCATGCCCCCAATGATGAATTACGCAATGAACTGGTGCCGCTGAATCGCAAATATCCGATTCGTGAAGTACTGGAAGCCTGTAAACATTATATTTCGGGCGACAACCGTCGCCGTATCACAGTAGAGTATGTCATGCTTGCCGGCATCAATGACAGTCCGGCTCATGCCCGGGAACTGGTCAAGCTCCTGCGTGGTCTACCCGCCAAGATGAATCTGATTCCGTTCAATCCTTTCCCAAACAGTCAATACCGTTGCTCTGATATGGCGACAATTGATCGTTTTCGCGATATTCTGATGCAAGCCGGGATTGTCACTGTGACGCGCAAAACCCGCGGCGATGATATTGATGCCGCCTGCGGCCAGTTGGCGGGCAAGGTTGCAGATCGGACCAGGCGCCAACAACGCAAGGCCGATTTTATCGGGGGAAGACAGGCATGAACCAGCCGGTGCGTATACTTATTATCTTAACAACCTTATGGTTGGGCGCATGTACCACTGAAGTGATCCGAACCGGTGTGGATTACAAAAAGGCGGCAGAAGCCAATGCCAAACTGGGGCTGGGCTACATGGAGCAGGGTAATTTTGAACTGGCCATGAGCAAGCTGAAAAAGGCTCTGAATCTGGATCAGGATTGTACTATCGGGCATCACTATATCGCAGAATTGTATCGCCGTCTTGGTGAAATGAAAAAAGCGGAGCAGCATTATCGCCGCGCCATGGAACTGGACAAGGATGACACCGACATACAGAACAACTACGGTGTCTTTCTTTGTGATCAAGGCAAATATAAGGAAGCTGACGGGCATTTTGAGAAAGTACTGGAAAACCCGTTTTATACCACGCGTTCCAAGGTATATGAAAATATCGCTCTGTGCGCCAAGCGCAAGGGAGATTTAAAACGGGCTGAACATCACTTCAATAAAGCCCTGTTAATGAACTCCAGATTACCCAAGTCACTGCTGGAAATGGCGATACTGAATCATGACAGGGGTGATCATACTTCGGCTTACAGTTACTACCAGCGATTCATTCAGTATGGTCAACAAACTGCGGCAAGCCTGTGGATGGGGGTGCTGCTGGAAAGCAAGGAAGGAAATCGTACCAAGGCAGCGAGTTATGCCTTGTTATTGAAGAAACAGTTTCCCCAGTCGCGGGAAGCGGTGTTGGCAGGACGATTCCTGGAAAAACACAAACGCAGTAAATTAAGATAACCACAGTCGAGTCTGAAGCAACAGACCGGCCAAACCAAAGAGAGCAGGCAAGTGGACTTACAACGTACCGAAGAAGAAACAGTAGAAGAAATCAAGAAGTGGTGGCGAGAGAACGGCACGGCGGTATTTATCGGTCTTGCGATTGGTATCAGTGTAATTGTCGGTGTTCGCTACTGGGGCGAGTATCAGCAGTCACAGGCACAAAAAGCCTCTGAGATATATAATGTGGTGAATGAGGCGATTGCCTCAAAAAATTATGATGTCGTCTTTGCCCAGGGACAAACGTTGATCAATGACTATTCCCGTACACCCTATGCGCCGCTGGCGGCGTTGATCATGGCCAAGGCCAAATTCGAAAAGAATAACCTCACCGGTGCACAGTTACATTTGGGCTGGGTTATCGATCATGCCTCTGATAAAGGTGTACAGCATATTGCACGGATTCGACTGGCACGCCTGTTATTGGACAATAAAGATTATGTCGGCGCCATGAAAGTGATTGACGGGCAAGGCGACAGTGCATTCAAATCGGTCTATGATGAATTGCGTGGTGATATTGCCGCCGCACAGGGGAATATGGCACAGGCGCGTGATGCCTGGTTGCTGGCACTGGCTGCTACAGATATCGATCCGAATCGCAAACAGATCATCCAGATCAAACTGGATGATGCAGCGATCAGCAAAACCGCTTCAACTCCGGCGACGGCAACAAAATGATGCGTAATAGTCTGATTTTGTTCAGCTTGCTGGTATTGGGCGCATGCAGTTCAACTGTTTCGTCTGTTGCTCCCCCGGTTGCATTGCAGCGAATTGATGCAAAACTTGTCATCAACAAACTCTGGCATCGCCAGGTTGGCAGAGGCGCAAGTGACAAGTATCTGAAGTTGAATCCGGTTATTACCGACAAGATCGGTTATGTGGTGGACCATACCGGATATTTTATTGCCTGGGATTTGGTCAGCGGCAAAAAGTTGTGGAGCCGGTTTTTTGATGTACCCGCATCAAGTGCGCCGGGGATGGACGATGACCGTCTCTATTTCGGCACAGGCAAGGGTGAAGTTTTCTCCATCTCGCCAAAAGACGGAAAGCTGCTTTGGCGCAGCACCGTTTCCAGCGAAGTTTTGTCACCGCCTGTCAGTAATGGCAAATATGTTGTGGTTCGCACGGTAGACGGCAGACTGCACACCCTGGATAAGCAGACCGGTAAAGTGCGCTGGGTCCATGATCGGAACATGCCTGTGTTGAGCTTGCGCGGTACCAGCACGCCGATCATCGAAGGCGACATCGTGATCAGCGGCGCCGATAACGGCAAGTTGACTGCGCTGGTGCTGGAGAGCGGGAGTGTCTTGTGGGAAACCGCTATTGCTGTTCCGCAAGGTCGATCTGAAATCGAACGGTTGGTGGATATTGATGCCCAGCCGTTGGTGCGTGACGGCGTGATATATACGGTGACCTACCAGGGCAGACTGGCTGCGGTCAAGATTGATACAGGACGGATACTTTGGGTGCGTGACATGTCTTCCTATAACGGCATGGAAATGGATGCCCACCGAATCTACCTGACAGATGCTGATGGCGTGATTTGGGCGCTGGATCGTTTTAATGGTGCGACACTCTGGAAACAGGATGGTTTGCTCAGGCGGGTGGTGTCCCGTCCGGCCTTGCAGGGACGTTATCTTGTGGTTGGTGATTTCAACGGTTATTTGCACTGGTTGAAACGTAATGATGGTAATCTGGTTGGTCGAACCAGACTGGGCGCCGAGACGCTGTCAGATATGAACAGCGGCAATGAGGATGATGATCGTGAGTTCAGTAAATTACGCAACATCCTTGCCACACCGGTGATCCAGGACGACATCACGATTGCTGTCAACCGGGCGGGTTTGTTATCCGCTTTTCGCATCAAAGACAAATAACACATTGCAAAAAAAACGGCGTTGCTGACAATTTGTAATGTATTCTGAAAATTACTGATCGACCTGCCGGGGTGGCAGGTCGTATCAATTCTACTCTCTGGATCAAACACTCATATCATGAAACCGGTAATCGCATTGGTGGGTCGCCCAAACGTGGGTAAGTCGACTCTGTTTAACCGCCTGACCAAATCACGCGACGCACTGGTTGCTGATCAACCGGGGCTGACCCGGGATCGCAAGTTCGGTGAAGGCAAGCTGGGTGATCGGCCCTACATAGTTATCGATACCGGTGGCTTAAGCGGTGAAGATGAAGGTATCGATGTCATCATGGCGGCGCAATCCTGGCTGGCGGTGGAGCAGGCCGATGTGGTGTTGTTTCTGGCCGATGCCCGCGACGGTTTGACGGCCGCTGATGATAATATCGCCCGGCGTTTGCGCGCCACAGGGAAAAAAATTCACCTGATCATCAACAAGATCGATGGACTCAATGGGGATGTCGTCGTTGCCGAATTTCACGCGCTGGGTTTGGGCGAACCGGTTGGTATCTCTGCGGCGCATGGACGTGGTGTTACCACCGCAATCAATGACATTCTCAGTGACCTGCCCGATGTCAGTGGCGAGGCTGAGGAAGAAGATCAGGGGATTCGCATTGCGGTGGTCGGCAGGCCGAATGTGGGCAAATCGACACTGGTGAATCGTATTCTGGGTGAAGAGCGAGTCGTCACTTTTGATATGCCCGGCACCACCCGGGACAGTATTTATTTGCCATTTGTGCGGGATGAACAGCATTATGTTCTGATCGATACCGCCGGCGTGCGTCGACGTCGCAAGATTGATGAAGCGATTGAAAAATTCAGCGTCATCAAAACTCTACAAGCTATCGAAGACGCCAATGTAGTGATCCTGTTACTGGATGCCAGTGAAGGGATTACGGATCAGGATGCCTCTCTGATTGGTTTTATCCTTGATGTGGGTCGGGCTGTGGTGATCGCCGCCAACAAATGGGACGGACTGGAACAGGAACAGCGGGACAAGATCCGGCGTGAACTGGAGGTCAAACTGCCATTTGTGAATTTCGCGAAGATCCACTTTATTTCCGCCTTGCATGGCAGCGGGGTCGGTGATCTGTTTGGCTCCATCAAAAAAGCCTATCAATCTGCCATGAAGAGTTTCCAGACACCGGCACTGACCCGACTGCTGGAAGATATCGTTAACACCAATCCCCCGCCACTGGTTAAAGGTCGCCGCATCAAGCTGCGTTATGCCCATCAGGGTGGCAAGAATCCACCGATCATCGTGATCCACGGTAATCAGGTCGATGCCGTTCCCGGTGCGTATAAACGCTATCTGATCAATGCGTTTCGTAAACACCTTAAGTTGCAGGGTACACCACTGCGGATTGAATTCAAGGCGGGCAAGAATCCCTTTGAAGGTCGCAAGAACAAACTGTCGCCGCGCCAGCTGCAAAAACGCAAGCGCCTGATGCGGCACGTCAAAACGAGAAAATAATCAGGCACTGCTGCATGGGTTGGCTGCTGCTTTCCAATCTCATCATACTTTGCCACGGCCTGTTTATCCTGTTTGTTGTGTTTGGCGGATTGCTCGTTGTACGTTTTCCACGTCTGATCTGGTTACACTTGCCGGCGGTATGTTGGGGTATACTGGTGGAAGTTATGGGCTGGGTCTGTCCATTGACCATTTGGGAAAACCATTTCCGCAGACTGGCGGGACGCGAGATATATGAGGGGGATTTTATCGGTGAATATTTGCTCCCCTTGATCTATCCGGAAGAATTGACCCGCAACCTGCAGATCACACTGGGCCTTCTGGTCTTGCTGATAAACCTGTTGACCTATCTGTGGATTGGATATCGCCGGCGGAAGTTACGCCAGGAACAGCACATCGTGAAGTGAGTGGCGCCTATCTGGCGTCGATAAACAGTTTTGGTTCCACTTTGGTGTTGTTTAACGAGATCACCCAGTGCAGATGTGGACCATTAACCCGCCCGGTACTGCCCACGTCGCCAATACGATCCCCGCGTTTCAACTCATCACCTTCCTTAACGCTGACTTTGCTCAGGTGGCAATACATGGACAGCAAGCCCTGACCATGGTCGAGAAATACCGTGTTACCGGTAAAGAAGTAATCACCGATACGAATTACTTTGGCCCTGGCCGGCGCGATTACCGGTGTGCCTGTTGGCGCAGCGATATCCAGTCCGGTATGGCGGCGAATGCGATCATATTGTTTGTTGTAAATGCGTTTCAAACCGAAGGGACTGGTTAATCGGCCCTTAACCGGCAGAATGAAATTGCTCTCCACCTCTGGTTGCTCAGTCCAGGTTTGCAAGGCGGCAATGATGAGCGGTTTTTCCCTGAAATGGCGTTCGATGTCTTTCTCGCTTGGCGAGACCATTCGCTCATTCGGGATCGTAATATGCCGGGTCGCATATTTTTTATTTTTAACTTTAAACGCCAGTTCCTTGCTGCCTTGTTTTTTCATCAGAGTGAGCAGGTGAGAGCCGGGTTTAATATCAAGCGGAATTCCGATGACCGCCTGCCATTTGTTATCAACACGGCGTACCATGACACGCTGTTGATTAAAAAACACTCTGGGCGTGGTCTCATCCGAAACCGGCAGATCAACAATGGCAACACCGCCGGGAATGGGATTATGCTGTGGCAGGGCAAGAGCCTGGATGGGTGTCAGAAACAGTAGTGCTGCCAGACAACCGCCAATTGTTTTGCAAAGCGTGGTGCTTGTCATCATACGTCGGATTTCATTACCTGTTTAACGTCACAGTATAGCTCACCTTCTGCAACACGCGCCCGTATGCTGTCACCAGGCTTGACCTGTGAAGCTTGACGAACAATGGTCCCGTCTGTTGTCCGGACAATGGCATAACCGCGACTCAGGGTGGCCAGTGGACTGACGGTATCCAGTGCATGTGTTAATTGCCGGAATTTATCCTGACTGCGTTGCAACTTGTGTTGCATGCCCTGTTGTAAACGGTGTAACAGGTGGTCGTGATTTTTTTGTATTGCGCTAATTCGTTGCACCGGATTATGTCGCAACAATATTGCATGGTTTTGCTGATAACGGGCTGCGGCATGGCGAAACAGGTTTTGTTGCGCACGTTGCAACCTCAGTTCCAGTTCATCCAGACGTTGGGCGGAATCCCGCAAGCGACGGCCGGGATGCTGCAGGCGTTTATCCACCGCCTGCCAGTGTTGCCGCATCCGCGCCAGTTGATTACGCGCCAGAAAACCGAGGCGTTGTTGCAGGTAGTGGAGACGACTCAACCACTCCTGTTGATCCGGGCTGATTAATTCCGCCGCCCCGGTGGGGGTGGGTGCGCGATAATCGGCGACAAAGTCGGCGATGGTGAAATCGACTTCGTGGCCAATACCCGTGACCAGCGGAAGCGTGCAGTCGTAGATGGCCCGGGCAACCACTTCCTCATTAAAGGCCCACAGATCTTCCAGCGAACCACCGCCACGCGCCAGTAACAGTACATCACATTCCCGACGTTGATCGGCCAGCCTGATCATGGCCGCGATTTGTTCTGCTGCGCCACTGCCCTGTACGGGAACCGGATAGATGATCACCGGCAAGGCTGGAAAACGTCGCCGCAGGGTGGTGAGGATATCGTGTACAGCCGCCCCGCTGGGGGAGGTGATGACACCGACCTTGCCAGGTAGGGGGGGCAAGGGCTGTTTGTGTGCCGCATCAAACAGACCTGCCGCGTTCAGTTTTTGCTTCAGGGCTTCAAAGGCCCGTTGCAGTGCGCCATGCCCCGATTCTTCCATATGTTCGACAATGATCTGAAACTCACCGCGGGGTTCGTAAAAACCCACTTTGGCCCGCACCAATACCTGCATGCCGTTATCCGGCCGGAATGGCAGGTTCATATTTCGGTTGCGAAACATGGCGCAGCGGACCTGGGCGTCGTTGTCCTTCAGCGAGAAATAGAGGTGTCCCGAGGCGGGGCGGGCCAAATTGGAGATTTCTCCCTCCAGCCAGAGCAAGGGAAAGCCACCCTCCAGTAATTGCCGGGTCTCCCTGTTAAGTCGGGAGACGGTATAGACATCCCGAAACGGGGCGGTGGATTCCGGTAATTCAACGTCAGGCATGATGAAATTGTAGATGGTGCTAAATGCGAGGCAATAAAAAAAGCCGGGTTGCCCCGGCTTTCTTTAAACATTGCAGGATATTAACGGGGGCCGTTTTTACCAGCCTTGGCCTGTTCCAATGCCAGCATGGACTCTTTTTTGGCCTTGTTGGCAAATTTGACAGCATTATCGAATTCACCGTTTTTGGCGGCTTCCTTGGCTTTATCGATAAGTTTGCCGGTGGTGGTCCATTCGAATTCAGCTTTTTTGGCCTGCTTGTTGGCAACTTCAGCCGCCATAATCGCGCCTTCTGCGTCGTTCTTGGTATGTTTCTGCTCGGGGGTACCACAGGCAGAAAGCATCAATGCAGCGGCGATCATGAATGGTAAGGTTTTTTTCATTTTCTCCTCCAAAATGGTGACTCTCATAATAATAATGTTTTTATACGCCTGCCGTCAGGCGGGCGGATACATATCCGGTAATCATTGACCGTCCATGTGTCACTCCAGAAACCCGCAATCCACTTGAGACTACAGATGACATAAAGCTCATTATGCGGTCTTGGGCGCAGCTTGGCAATGCCCGGGTTTCTTTGCCGCATTCCATATCGCTTAGGCCATTTACCTGCCCCCCCAAAGTCTCTATAATTTCGCGCTTTATTTCAACCGGAATCCCGCCTGATGCTGCGAATCGCCCAAGAAGCCCTCACGTTCGATGATGTTTTACTGGTCCCCGCGCACTCGACTGTGCTCCCGAAAGAAGTGGACCTGCGAACGAAGCTGACCCGCGAGATTGATTTAAATATCCCTTTGCTGGCGGCTGCCATGGATACGGTGACGGAAGCCCGGCTTGCCATCGCCATTGCCCAGGAAGGCGGTATCGGTATTATCCATAAAAATATGGATGCCCAAAAACAGGCGGATCATGTTCGACAGGTAAAAAAATACGAAAGCGGCGTCATCAAGGACCCGTTGACCGTCAGCCCGCAGGCCTCGATTCGGGACGTGATGGACTTGACCCGGGCACATAATATTTCCGGGGTGCCGGTGGTGGATGGCCAGGATCTGGTGGGCATAGTTACCAACCGAGATTTGCGTTTCGTGACTGAAATCGACAAACCGGTCTCCAGTATCATGACACCGAAAGAGCGTCTGGTTACGGTACAGGAAGGCGCCAGTCGTGAAGAAGTGCGTGCCACTTTGCACAAGTATCGAATTGAAAAAGTGCTGGTCGTTAATAATCAGTTCCAGTTACGTGGGCTGATTACCGTGAAAGATATCCAAAAAGCGACCGAGTTTCCCACCGCCTGTAAAGATGACAGCGGCAGTTTGCGTGTCGGTGCAGCAGTCGGTGTTGGTGCCGGAACAGAGGAACGGGTGGAAGCCCTTGCCGCCGCCGGTATCGACGTGATTGTGGTGGATACGGCGCACGGTCATTCCCAGGGTGTACTGGATCGTGTTGCCTGGGTGAAAAAACATTTTCCGGAAGTGCAGGTCATCGGTGGCAACATTGCAACAGCTGAGGCGGCCAGAGCATTGGCCAAGGCCGGTGCGGATGCCGTGAAAGTCGGTATTGGTCCGGGTTCTATCTGTACCACACGTATTGTGGCCGGTGTCGGTGTCCCGCAAGTCACCGCCGTTGCCAATGTGGCGGAAGGTCTGAAAGGCACGGGGATCCCCCTGATTGCTGATGGCGGGATACGTTATTCAGGCGACGTTTCCAAGGCGCTGGTTGCCGGTGCCTACTCCGTAATGATTGGCTCCATGTTTGCCGGTACGGAAGAGTCTCCCGGTGATGTGGAACTCTATCAGGGGCGTTCCTACAAGGCCTATCGCGGGATGGGATCAATGGGGGCAATGACCGCCCGTCATGGTTCCTCAGACCGTTATTTCCAGGAAGGCGGCGAAGCCGACAAACTGGTACCGGAAGGTATTGAAGGTCGCGTGCCATATAAAGGCCCGCTCGGCCCGGTGATACATCAGTTGACCGGTGGTATTCGTTCCAGCATGGGTTATACCGGTTGCCGTACAATCGAGGAGATGCGTACCAAGCCTGAGTTTGTCCGTATTACCGGTGCCGGTATGCGAGAATCGCATGTACACGATGTGGCGATCACCAAGGAAGCGCCAAACTACCGCGTTTAACTTTCAACTTGTTTTTCCATGACAACACCCGGCTGGACCGGGTGTTCTCATTTTGGGAGAACACTTTTTATTTGTATCACAACTATCAGCATTGATTAGTACTGATACCTGTCATTGCCACTCTGTCATTTTTTTTAGTAAGGTTCTTAATTATGGACAACTGTGGTGTAATGGTTGTCCGTTTTAAATGGACTGCATTAATATCAGTAAAAAGTATGAGTATTCACTAAACTTATATAAAGGAGGATACCAATGGCGGTAAAAGTGGAAAAGGCTGAATATCAGGATGTCCGCGACGAGATGCGGCCGGGAGATGTGATCGCTTTTAGCGGTAAAGGCAATTTTTCGGATCTGATCAGGTTTGCAACAGCATCGACGGTTTCACATGTCGGTGTCATCCTGCATACCAAAATACCGACGGATACACATGAACGGTACTTTAATCAGATCATTGAGTCTGCCACGATTCGAAATTATGCCGGTGTACATATTTCCCGCATGAGTGATCGTCTTAAGGAATACGATGGGGAAATATGGTGGCTGCCGTTGAGTGATGAAGTCAGGAACTCCCGATTTAATGCCGTGAAATTCTATGAGTTTCTGTTTCAGGCCGAAGGTAAAAAGTATGACACGTTGCAGGCGCTGAAAGCCGGAACGGACTGGTTTGATTCATGGAAAATATTCGGCAAGGGCGGGCCGGGTTATAACGAGGAAGACTTCGGCAAATTTTTCTGCTCTGAACTGGTGGCCGGTGGACTGGAAGCGGCGGGCTCGGTGGGGAACATCAACGCCTCTGAAGTTACACCGATAGATCTTTGCCGTTGGAACATCTATTCCGGCAAGTATTACCAGTTAAAAGGGGACGTGACCAACATCACCCGCTATAACACGGCTGATCCCAATAACTGGGGTTTTATTTAATGCAGACGGGTTGGGTTGTCTGTTCGGACAACTCAACCATTACTGCTTCGGGCGCGTTTGACCACACCGATTAATGCCTGGGCGGCATTGGATAATGTGCGGCTTTGGTGCCGGACAATACCCAGCTCGCGGCGTAATGCGATTTCCCTGATCCGTATTGCCTGCAATTCCTTGCTCAACATCGTATTGGGTAACACACTCCAGCCCAGCCCCACCATGACCAGCATCTTGATGGTCTCCAGATAATTGGTGGACATCCCGATTTTCAGTTTTAACCCGGCCGGACGAAAAGCCTCCTCGATCACCTCGCGGGTGTAGGTGCCGTGGGAGGGCAGGATCGCCGGGTATTTGGCCAGTGCGGCAATATCAATCTCGCTGATCTGTTTCAAGGGATGCTGGTGGCTGATAACCAGACTCAATGGATCCGGCCAGATCACATGAGTGGCGAGATTGGCGACCGGTTGCAGGGGCAGGGTGACGATCCCCAATTCCAGATCACCGTGTTCCACCGCACGACAGGCCTCTTCCGAATCCATAAAGCGGATATCCAGCTCCACAGCCGGATATTGCTGAATGAATCGTTTCAGCACCGGGGGCAGACGATGCAGACCGATATGGTGGCTGGTGCCGATGCACAGGCTGCCGGCCACACGCCCGGAGAGATTGGAAATGGCCCGCCGACTGTCCTCCAGCTGCAACAGGATACTGCGTGCCCGCGGCAGCAGGGCACGGCCTGCCTCGGTCAGGCTGACCTGACGACCGAGGCGATCAAAAAGCGGTGTACCGAGCTCTTCCTCCAGAGCGGCCACCCGCTTGCTGATCGCCGGTTGGGTCAGGAATAACTGATCCGAGGTCTGAGAGAACGAGCCGGTCTCGGCCACAGTAATGAAAGTCTGTAAATTGTTGATATCCAATGCTCACCCCGGCGGCCATCGTGCTGTCAGTGAATCTGCTTATATATAACTATCAGTTATAGAATACATGAAAATAATGAATTTGTGTAATAGGTTGAATGTGACTATTATCCCTGTCCATAAAGCGGGGAAAGCGTCATGGGACAGGGTGCAACACAGTGGAATGCGGCGGATTACGCTGCACATTCATCCGCCCAGTTCGATTGGGCCCAATCACTTATTCGGGAGCCGGCTTTGGACGGCAGCGAAAGTGTGCTGGATATCGGTTGTGGAGACGGTCGAATCACCCGGGTCATCGCCGCAGCAGTTACCGGTCTCGTTATCGGGATTGACCATTCCAGTGACATGGTGAATTGGGCGACCAGTCAGCATCACAGTGATGACGGGCGTTTAAGCTTCAGACAGATGGACGCAACCCAACTGGAATTTGCAGAAGAATTCGACCTGGTGTTTTCCAATGCCGTGTTGCACTGGGTCAGGGATCATCAGGCGGTATTGGCGGGTATACAGCGCAGTCTGAAACCGGCCGGGCGGGCCGTGCTCTCCATGGGGGGCAAGGGAAATGCACCGGATATTTTACCGGTGGTGGATGAGTTGATCTGCAAACCACAGTGGCAAGATTATTTCACTGACTTTGTCTTCCCCTATGCCTTTTATGGCATTGAGGAATATGAACAGTGGTTGCCGCCGGCCGGTCTGCAGGCAAAGCGTATCGAACTGGTGCCAAAAGAGATGGTGCATGAAGATGTTAACAGACTGAAAGGCTGGATACGGACAACCTGGTTTCCCTACACAGACAGGTTACCGGCCGGGTTGCGTGAAACGTTTATTGACCAACTGGTGCGCGGATATCTGCAAAAATACCCGGTTGACAATCAGGGCAGAACACACGTACGGATGATCCGTCTCGAGGTCGAGGCGGAAAAAATTTAGGCAAGCAAAGGTATTCAAATGGCAGGCAAGACCTTATACGACAAACTCTGGGACGCCCATGTGGTGCGGGATAACGGTGATGGCACCGCCCTCTTATATATAGATCGCCATCTGGTGCATGAAGTCACTTCACCCCAGGCCTTCGAAGGACTGCGCATGGCGGGTCGTAAACTCTGGCGCGTCAATGCCAATCTGGCTGTGCCGGATCACAACGTACCGACGACTGATCGCAGCAAGGGGATAGCCGACCCGGTGTCCCGTACCCAGGTGGAAACCCTCGACAATAACTGCGCCGAGTTTGGTATCACCGAATTCAAAATGAATGATATCCGCCAGGGTATCGTGCATGTAATCGGGCCGGAACAGGGCGCAACCCTGCCGGGAATGACTGTTGTGTGTGGTGACTCACATACCTCCACCCATGGTGCCTTCGGAGCACTGGCCCACGGTATCGGTACCTCGGAAGTGGAACACGTGCTGGCAACCCAATGTCTGGTACAGAAAAAATCCAAAACCATGCTGGTCAGTGTGGATGGCAGGACAGGCACCGGTGTGACGGCGAAAGATATTGTCCTCGCCATTATCGGCAAGATCGGCACAGCCGGTGGCACCGGTTATGCCATTGAGTTTGGTGGCGAGGCAATTCGTGATCTCTCCATCGAAGGCAGAATGACGGTTTGTAACATGGCCATCGAAGCCGGTGCGCGTGCCGGTATGGTCGCGGTGGATGACAAGACTATCGAGTATGTGAAAGGTCGTCCGTACGCACCGCAAAGTACGCAATGGGAAGCGGCAGTCAGCCAATGGCGTGACTTGCACAGTGATGCAGATGCAACGTTTGACACAGTAGTACGACTTGATGCCGCAAATATCCAGCCACAAGTGACCTGGGGTACTTCACCGGAGATGGTGGTTGCCGTGGGAGACAATGTCCCCGATCCGGCCAAAGAGTCAGATACAGTGAAAAGTGACGGTATGACCAAGGCGTTGCAGTACATGGGGCTGAAGGCCAATACACCGATCAGCGAGATCAGGGTAGACAAGGTGTTTATCGGTTCCTGTACCAACTCGCGTATTGAAGACATTCGTGCCGCTGCCGCAATCGCCAAAGGTCGCAAGGTTGCCGACAATATCAAACTGGCCATGGTGGTACCCGGTTCCGGTCTGGTAAAACAACAGGCCGAGGCAGAGGGGCTGGACAAAATTTTGATCGAAGCCGGCTTTGAGTGGCGTGAACCGGGTTGTTCCATGTGTCTGGCCATGAATGCGGATCGCCTGGAACCCGGCGAACGGTGTGCCTCGACCTCAAATCGCAACTTCGAAGGCCGCCAGGGGCAGGGTGGACGTACTCATCTGGTCAGCCCGGCCATGGCCGCAGCGGCGGCAGTGGCAGGACACTTTGTTGATGTCAGAGAGTTTTAATTTGCACCGCAGAGACGCTCAGAATCAGAAAATTTAACTTTGCACCTTTGCGTTAAAGAGGTTTTTTATGGAAAAGTTTGAAAAATTAAAGGCAATCGTTGCGCCGATGGATCGACCCAATGTCGATACCGATGCAATTATTCCCAAGCAGTTTTTGAAATCGATCAAGCGCTCGGGTTTCGGTCCAAATCTGTTTGATGAATGGCGTTATCTGGATCATGGTGAACCGGGGATGGATAACAGCAAGCGTGTTGTGAATCCCGACTTCGTGTTGAATCTGCCACGCTATCAGGGGGCGCAAATTCTGATTGCGCGGGAAAACTTCGGTTGTGGTTCCTCCCGTGAACACGCCCCCTGGGCACTGCTGGATTACGGTTTTCGGGTGATCATCGCACCGAGTTTCGCCGACATCTTTTTCAACAACAGTTTCAAGAACGGTATTCTCCTGATCAAACTGGACGCCGCCGTGGTTGATCAATTGTTTAAATCGGTCGCTGCTACTGAAGGATATCAACTGGATGTGGACCTGGCCGCACAGACCATCACCAAACCGGATGGCAGCGTGATTGCGTTTGAGATCGATGAATTTCGCAAACACCGTTTATTGAACGGCCTGGATGATATCGGTCTGACCCTGCAACAGGTTGATGATATCAAGGCATATGAACAGAAGCGTAACGCAGAAGCGCCCTGGTTGTTCAACTGAGCACCAGGCAGAGTGTGTACAGACATTTAAGTAAAGAACTCAGTATTCTCCGCGTCGCAGCGGACTCTGCGTTCATCACCAGGATTCGAATAGAGGTTTGATATGACTAAAAAAATTGCAGTGTTACCCGGTGACGGTATCGGTCAGGAAATTGTCGCCGAGGCCGTGAAGGTGCTTGAGAAGTTACAGACCGAGGGTCTGGATATTGAGATGCAACATGGCCTGGTCGGTGGTACCGCATACGATGCTACAGGTACGCCGTTACCGGATGAGACCCTGGCCATGGCCAAAGCGGCCGATGCAGTGCTGTTGGGCGCCGTGGGCGGCTACAAATGGGAATCACTGGATATTGCTGTGCGTCCGGAGAAAGGTTTGCTGGGCTTGCGCAAGGAACTGGGCCTGTTCGCCAACCTGCGTCCCGCCATTCTCTATCCACAACTGGCCGATGCATCAACACTCAAGCCGGAAATTGTCTCCGGTCTGGATATCATGATTGTGCGTGAACTGACCGGCGGTATCTATTTCGGTCAGCCGCGTGGCGTGCGTATCCTGGAAAACGGCGAACGGGAAGGGTTCAATACACTGGTTTA
Organism: Gammaproteobacteria bacterium; assembly: GCA_029880855.1. GTDB lineage: Bacteria > Pseudomonadota > Gammaproteobacteria > UBA6429 > Thiohalophilaceae > JAOUNS01. The sequence continues at coordinate 27,243 of JAOUNS010000002.1, read as the reverse complement.
CCGTGAATCAGAAGTAAAGCGTATCGCTGAAGTGGCCTTTGATATTGCCCGCAAGCGTGGCAAACGGGTTTGTTCCGTGGACAAGGCCAACGTATTAGAGGTCACCGAGATGTGGCGTGATGTCGTCAACGAATTGCACAAGGATAACAGCGATATCGAACTCAGCCATATGTATGTGGACAATGCCGCCATGCAACTGGTGCGTGCGCCAAAACAGTTTGATGTCATGGTCACCACCAACATGTTCGGCGACATTTTGTCTGATTGCGCCGCCATGTTGACCGGCTCCATCGGTATGTTGCCTTCCGCCTCCTTGAATGAAAAAGGGCAGGGTATGTATGAACCGATCCATGGTTCCGCGCCGGATATCGCCGGCAAGAACGTCGCCAATCCGCTGGCAACCATTCTGTCCGTGGCCATGATGTTACGTTATTCACTGGATGAAGCCGCCCTGGCGGATCGTATCGAAAAGGCGGTGGAGAAAGTATTGGATCAGGGTTTGCGTACGGCGGATATCTATTCAGCCGGCATGCAGAAAGTCAGTACATCAGAAATGGGGGATGCCGTCGTCGCGGCTCTTTAATAAAAGATAATATTTTTTGAGGACAGGATGATGAAACGAGTAGGTTTTATAGGTTGGCGCGGCATGGTGGGTTCTGTACTCATGCAGCGTATGCGTGAAGAGAATGATTTTGCCGCCATCGAGCCGGTATTTTTTACCACCTCCCAGGCCGGCAAGCCCGGACCTGACGTGGGCAAGGATGTACCGCCGCTGAAAGATGCCAATAATATTGACGAGTTGAAGGCGATGGATGTGATCGTCACCTGTCAGGGCGGTGACTACACCAAGCAGGTTTACAAGCCGCTGATGGACGCCGGCTGGAAGGGCTACTGGATCGATGCGGCCTCAACCCTGCGCATGATGGATGACAGCATCATCATCCTCGATCCGGTGAATAAAGAGGTGATCCGGAATGGCTTGAGCAAAGGAATCAAAACCTATGTAGGCGGCAACTGTACCGTGAGCCTGATGTTGATGGCCATCGGCGGTCTGTTCGAAAAAGATCTGGTGGAATGGATCACTCCCATGACCTATCAGGCGGCCTCCGGTGCCGGTGCGCAGAATATGCGTGAACTGATCCGTCAGATGGGCGCGGTTAATGATCAGGTTAAGTCACTGAATGATGATCCGGCCACCGCCATCCTGGAAATTGATAAAAAGGTCACTGACTTTCTGCGCAGCGATGCCTATCCGACCGAGCACTGGCCGGTGCCGCTGGCTGCCAGCCTGATACCCTGGATTGATGTGCAACTGGATTCAGGTCAGAGCAAGGAAGAGTGGAAGGCTCAGGTGGAAACCAACAAGATCCTCGGTCGCAGTGACAAGCCTGTACCTATCGATGGCTTGTGTGTGCGTATCGGCGCCATGCGTTGCCATTCGCAGGCCCTGACCATCAAAATGAAAAAGAATGTCCCGCTGGACGAGATTCACGACATGCTGGCTGCCCACAATGACTGGGTCAAGGTTGTGCCCAATGATCGCCAGATCACCATGGAACAACTGACCCCGGCGGCGGTGACCGGCACATTGACCGTACCGGTTGGTCGTATGCGCAAGCTGAGCATGGGCCCGGAATATCTGTCAGCCTTTACGGTCGGTGACCAGTTGCTGTGGGGCGCGGCGGAGCCGTTGCGTCGCATGTTGCGTATTCTGCTGGAAGGCTAGTCACACTTCTCTGCACTTCATTACCGCGAAGGGGCGTAACGTGTCTATAATGTGGCACTTTACGCTTCTTCGCGTTGCTATTTTTCGGATTGGTTATGACGAAAATCATTGATCTCGCCGTTATCGGCGCTGCCTCGCCGGCCGGTGAAGCAATCTTGCGCCTGTTGGATGAGGGTCGCTTTCCATTGGGTGAATTGTATGTAGTGGATGCGGATAACAGTGAGGAGCAGTATGTGGATTTCAGGGATGATTCACTGCCGCTGGCGGAGCTGGAGACATTTGATTTCAGCAAGGTACAACTGGCGATCTTTCTGACTGGCGAACAAACTTCCGCTGAATATGTGAGTCGGGCAACCCAAAACGGCTGTATTGTGATTGATACCAGCCGGGCGTTTCGCCAGGACGAAGATGTGCCGCTGGTGATTGCCGGTATTAACCCGGAGCTGATCGACGATTTCCGGCAACGTGATCTGATTGCGATTCCTTCCAGTGCGGCCCTGCAGTTGCTGACTGTGCTAAAACCCATTGATGATGCCGTCGGTATCACCTCGGTCCAGGTCACCGCCATGTTGTCCGTCTCAGAAGCCGGCAAACGTGGTCAGGAAGAGCTGGGCCGCCAGACGATCAGCATGCTCAATTTCAATGAAATTGAGCGTGACGTGTTTCCGGGCCAAATTGCATTTAATCTCATTCCGGAGACCGGCCCGTTTGCCGACGGGGGGTATAGCCTGATCGAGCTGGATATTATCAAAGAGGCGCAAAAAATCCTTAGTAATGGTAAGATATCTATATCTGCGACCGCCATTCAGGCCCCCGTCTTTTACGGACACAGTGAAGTGGTCCACATCACCACCAGGGATGCAGTAAGTGCAGACAAAATTGGTGAAATATTAGACAATGCACCGGATGTGATCGTGATGCAGTCGCAGTACCCGACACCGGTCTCCTGCGCGTCTGCCGAACCCGGGGTCTATGTGGGACGTATTCGTGAGGATCTGGATGCAGAAAACGGTATAAGTCTTTGGATCGTAGCGGATAATATTCGTCACGGAATCGCAAGAAATAGTGTTCAAGTCGCGGAAATTTTGGTAAAAGGCTATTTATAAACTATAGTTACACAAGACTTATAAGGACCTTTCGAGGTTTTGTTGCGTAACTTATTGTAATTTATGGTTTTGTTACAACAGGAAGGGATAAGGGAAATGCTGAGAGGTTTTAAGGTGATTGTGCGTAAGCCGGCCATTGCGCTGTTTTCAGCTTGCCTTGTCATTTTGCCCCTGTCTTCAGTGCATGCACTGGGCTTTGGCAATATCCGGATCGTCTCTGCCCTGAATGAACCCCTGGAAGCCGAAATCGATCTGCTTTCCGCCACCAGGGAAGATCTGAAAGGTCTAAAGATCAATCTGGCTTCACCGGAAGCCTTTATGCGTGCCGGTATCGAGCGGCCCGGGCACCTGACCCAGATGCGCTTCGAAATCCGTCAGCGCTCCAACGGCAATTCCTATCTGAAGATTTCCACCAAACAATCCGTGCGTGAGCCCTTCCTCGATTTCCTGCTGGAGATGAACTGGAAAAACGGTCGCATGTTGCGTGAATATACCGTTCTCCTTGACCCACCGGGTCAGATGAGCCGGCAACCCACCATGGTGGCTTCACCGCAAACGACTGCGCCGGAAACTGTCGCTGCTCAGGAAAGTACTGAAACCGGCAGCCCATTTCAAGGCGAAGAACAAAAAGCCGCATCCGAGCAAGCAGCGCCTGTTCAAACTGTCGATCCCGAGCCGACCAAGGCAGTGGTTGATGCCGAGCCGGTTGAAATTGAACCCTTGCCGAATGAAAGTATCGCTGCCGCCTCCGGTGAAGAAACCGCGATGGAAGGAGAGCCTGTTCCTGAATCCGGTGTAGTACCGGAGAAAGAACTCACTGTTGAAAATCAGCCTGAATCGGTTGCTCAACAGGAAGAACCTGTCACCGAGGCTGCACCTGAAACGGCAGCGGCGGGTGAAACCATTGAGCTGGAAGGCGACCCTGCCGACAAACCGGCATCCATTGCCGCTGCGGAAGGGGAAATCGATCCCTTTGCCGGTGAAAAGCAACCGAACCGGGTTCCGGCCGGTGAAGAAAATATCGAAGTCGAAGCGGAGCAAACAACGGCCGAAGCGGCGACTGAAGAACCGGCCGGTGAAGAAGTCGGTGCGGCAAAACCATCGGTTGATATGCAGGAAGGCGTGGTCACCAAGAAAAAAGACCGCTTGTGGAAGATTGCCGAAGCCATGCATACCGATGACTCTGTGACGATCTATCAGGTCATGATGGCGCTGGTGCAAAACAATCCTGATGCCTTTGTCGATGGCAATGTTCATCGTCTCAAGGTCGGCAAGGTCCTGCGTATCGAAGATCCCTCACTGTTGACTGCCATGAGCAAGCGTCAGGCCGCTCTCGAATACCAAAACCAGACCCATGCCTGGGAAGATTACCGTACGCAATTGGCGGGCGGGGATACCCCGAACCAGACCGTGGTTGCCGGCGAAACCGAGACAGCAAGCGCAGGTTCCGAGCCCGGATCAACCACGCCGTCACCGGAAAGTGAACTGGTTCTGGCCGCACCGGATGGCGACAGCCAATCAGCAGGCAACAAGACCGATGAAGAGAGCAATCTCCGCAACGAAGTGGCGATTGCCCGTGAAGAGACCCGTCAGGCCTTGAAACGTGCCGAGATTGAAGGCAACAAAAACACCGAATTGAACGCAGAACTGCGCAAGCTGGAAACACGCCTGAAAGACCTGCAACGTTCACTGTCAGTTAGAGACGATGAACTTGCTTCATTGCAGGAAAAGCTCAGTACGGTTAATCAGGAAACCGAGCAGGCCATGCGTGAGCAGGCCGTTAATACAGAAGCAGAACGTCAAGCGGCAACGACCGGGGCAGCAACAGAACAACCCGAAGTAACCGGATTGAGTGCGGGCACTGCACTGGTGGTGGAAGACACCAAACCCATGTTTACAACCCCGGCGAACACAGATGCCGCGAAGGGTGATGCCCAAGCCAAACCGGTAGCACCTGAACAACCGGATACAAAAGCAACCAAACCGGAAACGGATACTACCGTTACACCTGCGCCGGTGACAGCTGATGCTGCGACGAACGGGCCGCAGGTCAAGGACCCGGTCACCCCAACCAGTGAACCGGCACTTCCGACGCAACAGAGCAAGGGATTCCTGGATCATGTTCTCGCCTCATTGCCTTTCAGCCCGATGATGCTGGCCATTATCGGTGGCGGGGTTGTCTTCCTGCTGATGATGCTGCTGTTCAGCATTCGCCGTCGCCGGAATACCGATGCCTTCCATGAAAGCATTTTGACGGGGATGCCGGAAGTTGATGTCACCATGCCGGGTGAAGTTTCGCTGGAAACCAACCTGTCAGGTGAATCCTCATTCCTGAGTGATTTTGCCATCAGTGGCGCCAGCTCGCTCTCAACCCAGGACAGCGAGGTTGATCCATTGACCGAGGCGGATGTCTTTATGGCCTATGGTCGTTATGAGGCAGCGGAAGAGCGCATTCTGGAAGCCATTCGTAAAGATCCACAACGCAGTGAATTGCGTATCAAACTGCTGGAGCTGTACAACACCACGCGTAACCGCGATGGTTTTGAACGTGCGGCAGGTGAATTCTTCGCCAGTATCGGCAACAATCCGTCCAACCCGCAGTGGCAGAAAGTCATGGCCATGGGTGCGGTGTTGGCACCGGACAGTCCGTTGTTTAATGAATCCATGGCAGGTGGGGCGGATGAGTTCTCGTTCGGAAATGACGCGACTGTGATGCGAAACCCGTCCCGTGATGCCACCGTTATACGCAATCCGGCGCCTGACCCCACTGTTATGCGTCCGCAACCGTCTGATCCCACAGTGATTAGAAACCCAGGCAGAGAAGACGTCATGGATATCGGTCTGGATACCGGTGCCTTCCAGACAGATGACCTGTCATACGACCAGGGTCAGGATCTGGAATTTGGACCGGCAACACCGACCAATTCCGACATCCCGGACCTGAGTCTGGATCTGGACATGAATATGGACTTTGACCTGAATCTGGATGGCGCGGGCGGTAACAGGGCGGGCGAACCCGATCTGAGTTTTGACCTGGGTGATGATTCAGCCGTGATCAATCTGGATGAAGGGCTGGAATACAATTCGCCGGCGGCAGATGAAAAGACCGACGCCATTGATTTCGATTTGCGGCTGGACGATCAGGCAGGCAGCGGCACAATGGAAATCGGTTCAACTGACCACGCCGGATATACGCTGGATGAACACACCCTGCAGGGATCGGATATGGATTTGCCGCCACTCGATCTGACGGTTGAAATGTCTCAACCCCCTGCCGCCGCACTGGAGGATGCTCTGACCATGGATAATATTACCGCCGCTGAACTGGACGCGACAGACGCCATGGAGCTGGATATTCCGTCCGACATGGATGAAGTCGGCACCAAGCTGGATCTGGCCAAGGCCTACATTGATATGGGCGATCCCGATGGCGCACGCAGCATACTTGATGAAGTCTTGACTGAAGGTACACCGCCGCAACGCCAGGAAGCCCAGCACTTAATGCAACAGATTTAGTTCTGTACCATGCATCCGGTCATCCGGGTTTCGCTGTTTCTGGTTTTTGCCCTTTTTATTTCACGCAGTGATCTGCCCCGTCTGCTTATCGGCAGTCTGTTTCTGTTGCCGATCCTGATTTTAGGCAAAGCATTTGACTGGCACGCTCTGTACCGGGCTGTCAGCAGAATTCGCTGGTTTTTGCTGAGTATCCTCGTGCTCTATGGCTGGTTGACACCCGGACCACCATTGTTTGGCACGGTGTGGTTTGATGGCCCCAGTCTGCAAGGTCTGCATGCCGGTTTATATCAGGTGATGAGTCTGATCCTGATGATTACTGCACTGGTTGCCATGATCGGAAAACTCTCCCGTGAAACTTTGTTGGGCGCTGTCTATTGGTGGAGCTATCCACTGCAGTGGCTGGGTATCAGCCGCGAAGTGTTGGTGTTGCGTTTGATTATGGTCATGGAGCGGGTTGAACGGTTGCAACAGGATATCAGCCGGATATCAACTGAAAAACGCGAGGCATCCCGCTTGCAGCGGCTGGCAGGGATAACCGGAGAGGTATTCCAATTGGTTGACCAAAATGCACAACAGGAAGCGAGCAAGTGTGTCACGATCCAGAAAGTGTTGTCACCGCCGTTGTGGCAATGGGGCTATCCCTGTTTGTTGGCGGGTATCTTTCTGTTAAGCCGTTGGTCAGAAAATCTGTTTCAGTCATATTGGTGAACTCCCATGGCGCGTATCGCTGTCGGTATTGAATACAACGGGGCGCCTTACTGCGGCTGGCAGTATCAGGACCACAGCCCCTCCGTCCAGGTTGAGGTGGAAAAGGCACTGGGTAAAGTGGCCAACCATGCCTTGCGTGTGGTTTGTGCCGGGCGCACAGATACCGGTGTGCATGCCACCGAACAGGTCATCCATTTTGATACAACCGTTGAGCGCAATGAGCATTCCTGGGTGTTTGGCGCAAATGCCAATCTACCCGATTCCATCAGTGTCTTGTGGGCGGTGCCGGTCAGTGATGAGTTTCATGCCCGTTTCTCCGCCGTGCGGCGGCGTTATCGCTATGTGATCATTAATCGGCGTATTCGACCGGCCCTGCTGTCACAGCGTGCCGTGTGGGAATATCGACCACTGGATGAAAAGCGCATGCAGGCGGCGGCGGACTATCTCAAGGGTGAACATGATTTTTCCTCGTATCGGGCTTTGGCCTGTCAGGCAAAAAGCCCGGTGCGTACCCTCTATCAGCTGGATGTCAGCCGGCAGGGGGAACTGGTTTTCCTGGATTTGGAGGCCAATGCCTTTTTACACCACATGGTGCGAAATATTGCCGGCGTACTGATGACCATCGGCGCTGGCGAGAAACCGCCGGAGTGGGCGAAAGAGGTCCTTGAGTTACGTGATCGGACTCTGGGTGGGGTGACTGCACCACCCGGCGGGCTCTATCTGACCGGGGTGGATTATCCGGAACAGTTTGATTTACCACACCTTTCGCTGTTGCCGGTAGTCTGGTAACCTGTCGCGCCCGGACAGGCTGAAGCCGAGAACACGTAACATGCGCACCAGAGCGAAAATTTGCGGACTGAGCCGGCCTGAAGATATCAGGGCGGTTGCTTCAGCGGGCGCAGATGCCATCGGCCTGGTGTTTTATGAGCCCAGTCCGCGCAATGTCAGCATCGAACAGGCGTGTGAACTGTTACAGCATATCAGTCCATTCATCACGGTGACCGGCCTGTTCGTCAATGCCGATGCAGAGCAGGTGCGGCGGGTTTTGTCACAAGTGCCGCTGGACCTGTTGCAGTTTCATGGTGATGAACCCGAGGCCTTTTGTCGTCGTTTTGACCGACCCTACATCAAGGCGATCCGGGTTAATGCACAAACAGATATCAGCGCGTTGGCGGAACACTACCATTCAGCACGCGGTTTATTACTGGATACCTACGTGTCCGGTAAACCCGGTGGGACCGGAGAGGTATTTGACTGGGGTTTGATCCCGTCATCATTGCCATTGCCTGTCATTCTGGCCGGCGGTCTGAATGCGGCAAATGTTGCGGCGGCCATACGTCAGGTCAAACCCTATGCGGTGGATGTCAGCGGCGGTGTGGAAGAGTCAAAAGGGATCAAAAGTCCGGCAATGATCAAAGAATTTATGCAAGAGGTACAAGCGGTTGGCAAAGCAGAAGGGTAATTCAGAAGAACGTTACAATTTGCCGGATGAACGCGGCCATTTCGGTCAATATGGCGGCATTTTTGTCGCAGAAACACTGATGGGACCGATTCAGGAACTGAATGCGGCCTACTCAGCCTGTATGCAGGATCAGGCCTTTTTGGATGAACTGGATGAACAGTTACGCCAATACGTCGGGCGTCCTTCGCCGCTCTATTTCGCTGAACGCTGGAGCAGGAAACTGGGCGGCGCCAAAATTTACCTGAAACGTGAGGACCTGAATCATACCGGCGCCCACAAGGTCAACAATACCGTCGGCCAGGCCCTGCTGGCCAAACACATGGGCAAGACCCGTATCATTGCCGAGACCGGCGCCGGACAGCACGGGGTGGCATCGGCCACCGTGGCGGCTCGTCTGGGTTTGGAATGTGTAGTCTACATGGGTGAAGAAGACATCCAGCGGCAGGCCATCAACGTATTCCGGATGAAGTTGCTTGGCGCGAAGGTGGTGCCGGTGACTTCCGGCTCCAAAACCCTGAAAGATGCCCTCAATGAAGCCATGCGGGACTGGGTGACCAATATCGACAATACCTTCTATATCATCGGCACCGTTGCCGGACCTCACCCTTACCCGGCCATGGTGCGTGATTTTCAGGCCATCATTGGCCGGGAGGCTCGTCAGCAGATTCAGAGTCAGGAAGGTCGACTGCCGGATGCCCTGGTGGCCTGTGTTGGCGGCGGTTCCAATGCCATCGGACTGTTTTATCCCTTTATCGACGACAAGTCGGTCACCATGTATGGCGTCGAAGCGGCGGGCGAGGGGATCGCTACCGGTCACCATGCCGCTCCCTTGTGTGCAGGCAAACCCGGCGTATTGCACGGCAACCGGACCTATCTGATGGAAGATCAGGATGGACAGATTATTCCGACCCATTCTATTTCTGCCGGGTTGGATTATCCCGGTGTCGGGCCGGAACATGCCTGGTTAAAAGACAGCGGCCGGGCACAATATGTCTCGGTGACCGATGAGGAGGCCCTGCAGGCCTTCCACGATTTGACCCGGATCGAAGGGATCATACCGGCACTGGAGTCGAGCCATGCCCTGGCTTATGCCACGAAACTGGCCCCGACCATGGACAAGGAACAGATCATCATCGTTAATCTGTCCGGTCGTGGTGACAAGGACATTCACACCGTCGCCAATATTGAAGGTATTTCCCTATGAGCCGTATCGCTGATCGATTCGCTGCACTGCGCCAACAGGGACGCAAGGCCCTGATTCCCTATATCACGGCCGGGGACCCTGGTCCGGCTGTGACGGTGCCGCTGATGCACGCCATGGTGAAGGCCGGTGCCGATATCCTCGAATTGGGGGTGCCGTTTTCTGACCCCATGGCGGAAGGTCCTGTCATTCAGCGGGCCATGGAACGCGCCCTGGAACACCACGTCTCCCTGAGCGATGTCATGCAGATGGTGGCGACATTCCGCCAACAGGATAATGAGACCCCGGTCTTGTTAATGGGATATTTAAACCCTGTAGAGGTTATGGGTTACGCAAAGTTTGCTACAATGGCCGCCGAATCCGGTGTCGACGGGGTGTTATTGGTGGATATCCCGCCGGAAGAGGCCGAAGATTTACTGGCTGTCCTCAAGGCACAGCAACTGGACATGGTATTCCTGGTCTCACCAACCACCGATGATCAACGGATCCAGCGGATTGCCGCTGCCGGCAGTGGATTTATCTATTATGTCTCCCTGAAAGGGGTCACCGGCGCGGGCCACCTGGATACGGCCGAGGTGGAGGACCGGGTCAGCCGAATCAAGCGCTTTTCTGACCTGCCGGTTGCTGTGGGATTTGGGATCAAGGACGCTGAATCAGCCGCCCGGGTTGCCAAAACAGCTGATGCTGTCGTGGTGGGCAGCGCCCTGGTCAAAAAAGTGGAGGAGAAGAATGGCGCAGCCGATAAGCTGGAAACAGCCATTTCTGCGCTGTTACAGGAAATACGTCACGGAATAGATGCCGTGTAAATTTGATAAAATCACGAATTCAAACAATACTATACTTAATTTTCTACGCTTAAGGTTATCTGACACATGAATTGGTTCAGCAAATTACTTCCGACACGCATTCGTACCGAAACCAGCAGCAAAAAGAGCGTTCCGGAGGGACTTTGGGCAAAATGTAACAGTTGCGGTGCCGTACTCTATCGGGCCGAGCTGGCGCGTAATCTGGATGTCTGCCCCAAATGCAGTCACCATATGCGTATTGATGCCCGCGAACGTCTGGACATGTTCCTGGACGAAGCTGACCGAATCGAGATTGGCGCTGAATTACAGCCGGTTGACGCCCTGCGATTCAAAGACCTCAAAAAATACAAAGATCGCCTTTCCCAGGCGCAGAAATCCACCGAAGAAAATGATGCCCTTATTGTTATGCAGGGCAAGTTAAAGAGCCTGCCCGTTGTGGCGGCCGCCTTTGAATTTAAATTTATGGGTGGCTCGATGGGGTCGGTAGTGGGCGAGCGTTTTGTCCGTGCCGTGAATACCTCTCTGGAGCAGAACATTCCCCTGATCTGTTTTTCCGCCAGTGGCGGTGCGCGTATGCAGGAGGCGCTGTTCTCACTGATGCAGATGGCCAAGACCAGCGCAGCACTGACCCGCCTGCAGAAACGCGGTATCCCGTTTATCTCTGTCATGACCGATCCCACCATGGGTGGTGTATCCGCCTCTTTCGCCATGCTGGGTGATATCAATGTGGGTGAGCCGAATGCCCTGATCGGGTTTGCCGGGCCACGCGTCATTGAGCAGACTGTCCGCGAAACCCTGCCGGAAGGCTTCCAGCGCAGTGAATTTCTGCTGGAACACGGCGCCATCGATATGGTCATTGACCGTCGTGATATGCGTGATCGTCTGGCCAATATCCTTTCTATACTGACCAAACGCAACGCAGCATAGAAAAATCCAATCCTGTCGGTTCCCTGTGTGGTGTAGAATCGCATCCGCCTATGTCGATGCGTTTTCATACACTTGCTGAATGGTTGAACTGGCAGGAAACACTTCACCCCAGCCTGATTGAACTTGGCCTGGAAAGGGTCAATGGGGTGTTCCTGCGCCTGCAGGACGGCCGGCATCCTCCGTTTCAGGTAATCACCATTGCCGGGACCAACGGCAAGGGGTCCAGTGTGGCTTTGCTGGATGCCATCTTGCGCAGCGCCGGCTATCGCACCGGGGTTTATACCTCACCACACTTGTTGCGCTATAACGAAAGGGTCTGCATTAACGGCGAGCAGGTCTCTGATGCTGACCTCATGGACGCCTTCCAGCGCATTGATACAGCACGTGCAGATATTTCCCTGACCTATTTTGAATTCGGCACCCTGGCGGCGCTGGATATTTTTTACCGCAATCCCCTTGATGTTGTGATCCTGGAAGTTGGTCTGGGTGGTCGCCTCGATGCGGTGAACATCATCGATGCGGATGTGGCCTTGATCACGAGTATCGGACTGGATCATACAGACTGGCTTGGTCCGGACCGTGAATCCATTGCCCGCGAAAAGGCCGGGATCATGCGTCGGGGCAAACCGGTGGTCTGCAGTGATCCGGCTGTGCCGCATGCGATTAAAGCTGTCGCCGCCGAACTGGCGGCCCCCCTGTATTGTCTGGGCGAGGCCTTTACCGCCGGTACCGACACCATTCAACTAACCTGGCGAGGACCGCACGATACCCGGCTGGATCTACCCCTGCCGGGGCTGCGGGGGCCTCACCAGATTAATAATACCGCCGGGGTGTTAATGGTGGTGGAACTGCTCCAGGAATCCCTGCCGATCACTCGGCAACAACTGCGGCAGGGCATGTTATCGGTCCAGCCTCCCCGGGGCAGACAACAGATCCTGACCGAACCTGTTCTGACGGTGCTTGATGTAGCCCACAATGTGGATAGTGTGGCGGCCCTTGCCGATGTCTTGCGCAGTTTGCCCTGCACAGGTAAAACCATCGCGGTTACCGGGATATTGGCGGACAAGGATTTGCCTGGAATATTCAGCGCGATCCACGGTATGGTCGATGAATGGCATCTGGCCGATCTCCATGTACCGCGCGGTGCGCAGGCCGTTGTCTTACAGGATGCATTACGGAGAGTGCAACCGGATGCGGATACACACTGTTATGCCGATGTCGTTACTGCCTGGCGTACTGCCGGAGCACGGACTGAGAGTTCAGACAGACTTGTTGTGTTCGGCTCGTTTTATACGGTGGCAGAGGTGTTGGCGCAGGGCGTATAATGCGAACCTGAAATTGAACCAGACTGAGTGGCAGAGATCATTTCGTGGATAGTTTAAAGCTGAAACAGCGTATTGTGGGCGCGATTGTGCTGGTGGGACTGGCAGTCATTTTCATCCCCATGATCCTCTCCGGTGATCGGGAAGGCATGCCCCTGTTTGGCAGCAATATTCCTGATCAGCCCCGTGAAGTGGAAAAACTCAAGTCGGTGGAACTCCCGGCCCGGCCGAATGTACCGGCTTCCTCCGGTGAAGAACGTATTCCGGTGGAAGATCACACCGCAAAGGAAATAGCCCCCCCTGATCTGCCCACTGACAGCAAACATTCGACGTCCGGCGAAAAGCCGGACAGCCGTCGCGGCAAGCCTGCCGGCGAACAGCTGCCCGCAGCCAATAAGGGCGATCAGAAAACAGTCCGTGGCTGGGCGGTACAAGTGGGCAGCTTCAGCAACCGGGAAAATGCCATGAAACTGCGCAACAGACTGCGCAAGGCAGACTATCCGGCGTTTGTCGAACTGATGAAAGGCAAACAGGGACAAATCTACCGTGTCAGGGTCGGGCCTGATCCAACACGGACTCTGGCTGAGGAAAGGATGCATAAACTGCGGGATAAAATGAAAATTTATGGGGTCGTTATGCATCACCCCTGACCCTGAATGGGACGGGTTGATACAGCAAGAGGGTATTCCTCACAGGTAATCATGATCTGGGTTGATTTCATTATCATCGGCATAATTATTTTGTCTGCCATCGTCAGCAGCATACGCGGTTTTGTGCGTGAGGCGCTTTCCCTGGCCGGCTGGGTGGTGGCGTTCTGGGTCGCATTAACATTTTCCGGCGGTTTGTCCCTCCTGTTTGAACGCAGTATCACTGATCCCGTCCTGCGTCTGATCGCCTCATTTTTGTTACTGTTTGTTGCCACCTTAATCGTGGCAAGTATTGTGAGTTATTTCAGTATCCAGTTGGTGGAACGGAGCGGCATGACCAGGGCTGATCGTTCCATTGGCGTCGTGTTTGGTGTGTTGCGCGGTATTCTGATTGTCACTGCCATGGTGATGTTTTCCGGATTGACACCGTTTCCACAAACACCGTCCTGGGATAACTCCTTTTTGCTCTATTACTTTGAAGGACTTGCCGTTTGGCTGCGAGATTTGATGCCGGCCGATGTGGCGAAAAGTTTTGTCTTCTAGGCATTGCTGCGCAGTGCCGTGAATGAATTGGTAAATACGTTAAGATTTTTTGTTAACCAGCCGTTATTCTTTGTTGAAAAGAAAGACGGGCAAACCTGAGGAAAGACTATGTGTGGGATTATTGGTATCGCCGCCAAAAGTCCGGTCAACCAGGCACTGTATGACGGCCTGACAGTCCTGCAACATCGCGGACAGGATGCCGCCGGGATCATGACCTGTGATGATGACCGGATTTATCTGCGTAAAAGCAACGGTCTGGTGCGCGACGTCTTCCATACCCGGCACATGATCCGCCTGCTGGGCAATATGGGCATCGGTCATGTTCGTTATCCCACAGCCGGTTGTTTTTCATCCGCCGAGGCCCAGCCGTTCTATGTCAATTCACCTTTTGGTATTGCCCTGGCGCATAACGGTAATCTGACCAATGCGGAAGAATTGAAGCGGGATCTGTTCCGGGAAGATCGCCGTCATATCAACACCGATTCCGATTCCGAGATTCTATTGAACATTTTTGCCCATGAACTGCAGATCGTAAGCAACATGGAAGTGAAGCCTGCAGATGTTTTTAGCGCCATTCGTGGTGTGCATCGCCGTTGCCGTGGCGCCTATGCGGTGGTCAGCATGATTGCAGGTCGCGGTATTGTCGGTTTTCGCGATCCGCAGGGTATTCGACCGCTGGTCATTGGCAAGCGCGAGACAACAGACGGGATGGAGTACGTGCTGGCGTCAGAAAGCGTCGCGGTCGATGTCCTGGGTTATGAATTCATGCGTGATATCGCACCGGGGGAAGGTGTGTTTATTGATGCAGACGGCGTACTGCATACCCAACAATGTGCCGAAAAGCCGGAGCTCACTCCGTGTATTTTCGAGCATGTGTATTTCGCTCGTCCGGATTCGATCATGGATGGGGTATTTGTCTACAAGGCGCGGATGCGCATGGGTAAATATCTGGCGCAAAAAATCATGCGCGTATACCCGCAGCATGATATCGATGTTGTATTACCCATTCCCGATACCAGCCGGACTTCAGCCCTGGCGCTTTCCTATGAACTGGGCGTGAAATACAGCGAGGGTTTTATCAAGAATCGCTACATCGGCCGCACCTTTATTATGCCGGGACAAAAGGAGCGCAAGAAATCGGTTCGCCAAAAACTGAATGCCATTGAATCTGAATTCATGGGCAAGAATGTCTTGCTGGTGGATGACTCCATCGTGCGCGGTACTACGTCTAAACAAATCATCCAGATGGCGCGTGATTCCGGCGCCAACAAGGTCTATTTTGCCTCAGCCGCACCGCCGGTTCGTTTCCCCAATGTGTATGGCATTGATATGCCGTCCGCTTCGGAATTGATTGGTCATGGACGGGATGAAAGACAGATTGCCGATGTTATCGGCGCCGACTGGTTGATCTATCAGGACCTGGAAGATTTGATCAAGGCCGTTAACCTCAAGGCGCCCAACATCAAGCGCTTTGATACCTCGGTGTTTGACGGGACCTATGTCACCGGTGATGTGAGTCGGGAGTATCTGGATCACCTGGATCGTCAGCGCAACGATACTGCCCGTGCAGAAAAGGTTAAGGACAATGAAGTGGTGGAGCTGCACAACACTGCTTGAAGCGGAACCGGATTAGAGGTTGACAAGCCGAAGTTGATTGCATAACCTTGGTTACAGAGCGCCGATTTGATATCAGCTTGCGGGCGCTAAATAAATACAGCTAAAGAGAGTGGAACCTGCTTTAGCGAATGCTGATGCGGGTTTTTTTGTGCCCGTTGCAAATCATAGAGTCGCATTGGCGCTGTATAGTCAGGTAACGTGTCTTGCCAATGTGTCGCTACGGTTTGTCGTGCAACAGATAAAACATGAGGTCAAAGCACTATGAATGAATATGATGATTGGGCTCTGGAAACGCTGGCGGTACGGGCCGGACAGACGCGCACACACGAGGGAGAGCATGCGGAAGCCATCTTTCCCACGTCCAGTTATGTGTTTGAGAGTGCTGCGCATGCCGCTGCACGGTTCAGCGGTGAAGAACCCGGCAATATTTATTCCCGCTTTACCAATCCCACGGTAAGAACATTCGAACAACGCCTGGCCGCTATGGAAGGTGGTGAAAGTTGTGTTGCGACGGCATCCGGCATGGCGGCGATTCTCAGTACTGTTGCAGGCCTGCTACAGGCCGGTGATCACATTGTCTCTTCACGCAGTATCTTTGGCACCAGCACGGTTCTGTTTAACAAGTATCTGTCCCGCTTTGGTATAGAAACCAGTTATGTGGATCTGACTGATCTCTCTGCCTGGGAACAGGCTGTTAAACCGAACACCCGCTTGTTGTTTTTGGAGACACCCTCCAATCCGTTAACCGATGTGGCGGATATCAGCGCCTTGTCGCAACTGGCAAAACAGCACGGTTGTCTGCTGGCGGTGGATAACTGTTTTTGCTCACCGGCATTGCAGAAACCATTGCAACTGGGCGCGGACATCGTGATCCATTCCGCGACAAAATATCTGGATGGCCAGGGTAGATGTATCGGTGGTGCAGTTGTTGGAGACAGCAAGCTGGTGGGTGAGGAGGTGTTTGGTTTTTTACGCACGGCCGGTCCCAGCATGAGTCCGTTTAATGCCTGGGTGTTTTTAAAAGGACTGGAAACCCTGTCGATTCGTATGCAGGCTCATTGCCGGCATGCACAACAACTGGCTGAGTTTTTGGAAGCCCATTCGGCGGTGAGTCGGGTCTATTATCCCGGCCTGCAAAGTCATCCTCAACATGCGCTGGCGGCAAGACAGCAGTCAGGATTTGGTGGTGTGTTGTCCTTTGATGTGAAGGGTGGCAAGGAGGCGGCCTGGCGGGTGATCGATGCCACACGCATTCTCTCCATCACGGCCAATCTGGGGGATACCAAGACCACCATTACCCATCCGGCAACCACCACCCATGGTCGCCTGACCGATGAAGAGCGGCAACAGGCCGGCATTTCCGATGGGTTGGTGCGAGTTGCGGTGGGACTGGAGAACATCGAGGATATCAAGGGCGATCTGGCGCGGGGTTTGGACAGTTTATGATTTGCCAAATCCCGTTACGGTCACCACGGCAGATCAAGTTGACGCTTAACCAAACCGGTATTTGGTTTTGAGTAAATGCAGGGTTGTTGGGTTGATCGGGAGTGTGGCCATTTCGTCGGCTTTAATCCAGCCTGCCTCAGCGGCATCATCACCGGCTATCGGTTCGCCACTGACATAAACGGCATCCAGATCGATGATGACATAGTGTAACGTACACACGTCATGTTCATTATGCTGAATCAGATCAAAAGCAAAGGCCGGCTCTCCCGCCTTGATATGGATACCGGTTTCTTCCAGGATTTCTCTTTCCGCCGCCTGTTGCAGGCTTTCCCCTGTTTTTAAACGTCCGCCGGGGATTGCCCATTGATTGGCATTCGGTGGTTGAGCACGTTTCACGAGCAATACTGCATTGTTATGGAAGACGATAGCGCCAACGCCAACCTGCGGCACAACCTTGTCAGCTTTCATCGTTTTGCCGGACATGCCGGTTAATGGCCTGTGATTCTGAACGGTAATTACGACGCTGGACAATAATTAATCCGCCAATCAGAATGAGCATCAGACCTGAGGTGACGGCCAATCGGGTCGAGACCAGGAAGATACTGCCCGCACCAAGCAAAATATAAATCGCGGGTAATGACTCATAGAGTGGTTTGGGCAGTTGGAAGGATTTGCCTTTCATGGGACCGGTGCGCCGATTATCAAAGTTAAAATGTAAGCAAGAAAGACCGCAAGATCAAATCAGTGTATATGGTATTTGAATAGATTTGTGAAATGAAACTGCAAAGCACAGACAATACGCATGGACAAATACTGTTTGAATTATTACAAGCGGGACTTGCCGCCGTCGATGGCCGGCGTTGTGTACAGGACTATTTTGCCCGGCATCCGTTGCCAACACCACAGGCGGCGCTGATCGCCGTTGGCAAGGCCGCATCCGATATGGCGATGGGGTGTTTGGACTATTTGGGGGAAGGTTGTCATTCCGGTTTGGTGATAACCAAAACCGGTTACCTGACTCCGCAACTGCGTACCGTTGAGAAACTGCAATGCATAGAGAGCGCACATCCCGTACCGGATGCAAGCAGTCTGTATGCCGGGCAGGTATTGCTGGATTTTCTCGATAAATTACCGGAGGCCGTCCCATTGGTGATGATGATATCCGGCGGGACTTCAGCCCTGGTTGAGGTCTTGCCGGAAGGGCTGAACATCACCGATTTACAGCGAGTTAATCAATGGCTGCTGGCATCAGGTTTACCAATCGATCAAATGAACCTGATCCGCCAATCCGTTTCCCTGATCAAGGGGGGGCGCCTGATCGCTCATCTCCGGCAACGCCCTGTCTGCCAACTGTTACTCTCCGATGTGCCGGGCGATGAACCGGCAACCATTGGCTCCGGATTGTTGGTTGTCACGGCGAACAACAAGATTGTTTCCGCAACCATACCGGACTGGTTACAAGCGATGCAGGCTCAGGCGGCGGCCGTCGGCGAGGCAGATGTGCAAGGGAGCAATATTGAGACAGCGCTTGTCGGCACGAACCGACGGGCCTGCGAGGCGATCCAGACGCGAGCCATTGCACTGGGCCTAAACCCTGTTATTCAACCCGAGTCGTTGCATGGTGAGGCGGTAAAGATGGCGGAAAAGATTGTGGCCACACTGGAACAGGCCCCGCCCGGTGTCCATATCTGGGGAGGTGAAACCACGGTGGTTTTACCTGACAATCCCGGCCGGGGTGGCCGGAACCAGCAGCTGGCCCTGGCTCTGGCGTTGTTGATCCGGGATAGACCTGAATACCGCATTTTGGTGGCGGCGACAGACGGCAGTGATGGTCCGACCGAGGATGCCGGGGCGCTGGTGGATGGGGGGAGTATCGCTCGGGGAGAAGCGGAGGGACTTTCAGCCGGAGAATGTCTGGCACAGGCGGATGCAGGCCGTTTTCTGGCCGCGGCGGGCGATCTGGTCAGTACCGGGCCGACCGGCACCAACGTCATGGATCTGGTGATTGTGATCAAACTGTGAAATTTGTTAATAGTTAATTAAGCTGTATCTGGCTATACTTTGATGATTATTGTTTGATCACATAACGACAAAAAATCGTGATCAGGCGCTCAGTTGAAAGGGGATGGAACATGAGTAAATTAATCAGAAAATTTTTCCTGCTGTTGTTATTCCTGCCGACAGCACTCTATGCCGGCCAGTTTGACAAGGTCTATGTATTCGGGGACAGCCTGTCGGACAGCGGTAACCTGGCCTCAGTGGTGGGGCCATTTCCACAACCACCTTATTATCAAAATCGGGTCAGTAACGGCCTGCTGGCCGTGGAGGTGATGGCAAATCGCCTCGGCCTGACCCTTGAACCGTCTTTGCACCTCATCGGCCCTGCCCAGGGTACCAACTATTCTGTCGTCGCGGCCCGTGCCAACAGTAATGAACCCAAGGATCTGGCCACCCAGGTGGCCCTGTTTCTGGCCAACCATGGCGGTGTCGCACCGGAAAATGCGCTCTATGTGATGTTTATCGGCGGTAATGATGTGCGCTACGCAAGAGACAACCCGAGCCCGATTGCAGCCTATCAAAGCCTGACTGATGCGGCCGTCGTGATAGCCGACCAGATCCAGGTTTTATCCATGGCCGGTGCCCGTAACTGGCTGGTGATAAATGCACCTGATATCGGCAATATTCCCGAGACCCGGCTGATTGCCCAGGCGCTGGGACTGCCGGGACTGATTAACCATGCCACCGCCCTGAGCCTCTACTTCAATAATGAATTGAAGGCCAGGGTTAATCAGGTCAAGGAAGACATGGATATTGAAGTGGAGCGGTTCGACCTGTTAAAAAAATTCAACAAAATTGCTGACAAGTCTTTGAAACTGGGATTCAGTAATAACACCGATCCCTGCTTCAGCACCAACCTGGGACAATATACGCCGGGTTGTAACTTTGGGTTAAATATTGACGAATATGTGTTCTTTGATGAAATCCATCCCACGGCGCGAATTCACGCCATTATTGGGGAAATGCTCTATCGCAAGGTGGCGGATGAAGACGCTGAAAAGGAAAAAGAAAAAGAGCAGGAACAGGATTGATTATCAGCCCGGTTCTGAACAGGATACGCTCCCTGTTGCTTGATATGATGTAGTTGTTCCACATGAGCAGTAACCCGCACTCCCTATATGAGGCAGCCCTTGGCTGCCTCATGACGCAAGACCCGGATGAAAAAATCGCCCTGACCAACTCAGTCCAACAGGCATGGGTTGACGGTCAGCTGGACCGCTTGTTGTCAGCCAACATACAGCGGATTGATATCCCCGGTCGTCCCCCTCAACCCGCGCTGGTTTCACCACGCAAGCTCCCCAAACGCAGTCTGGGTTCAGATATCGGTCGGGCGGCCCTGATCCATGCATTGGCCCATATTGAATTCAATGCGATTAACCTCGGCTGGGATGCGGTATATCGTTTTCAGTCCATGCCGGATCAGTTCTACAGTGACTGGATCAAGGTGGCCGTGGAGGAGGCGTATCACTTCAGCCTGTTACGCGACCACTTGCGGCAAATGGGGTATGATTACGGCGGGTTTCCCGCCCATAACGGTTTATGGGAGATGGCGGTCAAGACAGACTTTGATCCCATGGTGCGCATGGCGCTGGTTCCCAGAGTACTGGAAGCGAGAGGACTGGATGTGACCCCCGGTATTATGGCGCGATTGGCCGAGTGTGGTGATCAGGCTGCGGTGGAGATTCTGAAAATTATTCATCGGGATGAAGTGGGGCATGTGGAAATCGGTTCACGCTGGTTTCGTTATTTGTGTGAACAGCGCGGCCTGATACCCGACGATACGTTTGCAGCATTGATTGAGCAATATATGCAAGGCAAACTAAAAGGACCGTTTGATTTGGCTGTGCGCCGCAAGGCAGGGTTTACCGAACAGGAACTTGCTTATCTTGATGGCGCAATATGAATGATAAAAAATGGTGACGTAATGAAATCTGTATATGGTGTGGTATTGGTTGCACTGTTGTCTCCGTTGACCGCATGCGATCAAAAACAAAAATCAACTGATCATTTACTGCTCTTTACCGAGGCCGATGCCGAGGTTGAGCCAGGCACTGTGCGGGTGATTGTGTCTGCCGATTATATGCGTATGGACAGCGGCGAGAACGCCGAAGGTTATATCCTGCTGGATCGAAAACAGAAGGTTATCTACAGCGTTGATCGCACGAATCGTCAGATCATTACCATCAGTGATAGTGGCAAAGAACTCAAGCCAACCGTTGATCTCAAACTCAGTGAGATCAAGGTGGACAGCACACAGGATATGCCCGCCATCGGTGGTAAAAAACCGCAACACTATCAATACAAGTCAGGTGATGAGTTGTGTTACGAGTCAATGAGCATCAAGGGTTTATTGCCCGGTTATGTCCAGGCCATGCAGGAGTACAACCTGATACTGGCGCGAGACAGTGTGGGAGCACTTACCAGCCTGCCTGCGGATCTGCGCAACGGTTGTGATATGGCCAGACATACTTTTGCACCCAACCGGCATTTACAGCATGGAACACCGGTGGTGTTGTGGCACAAGGGTGTATTCGTCAACACACTGGTCGACTACAAGGAAAATTATAAAGCCGACAAACTGTTGTTTGAGTTACCGAAAGATTATCAGACTACCAGCATCACGGAACTGCGCAGCGGTGCAGCCGGAAAATTTATCCAGTAAGCGGATAAAGACTAGATGGATTTAAGCCGGCAGCCTGCTGCGTCACAAACCAGCACACTGCCGGTCTCGCCCCAGTCGCCCAACACAATGCGCTCTGCAACCTGACCATTCAGCTCAAAGTTGTGTACAGCGGGACGGTGGGTATGGCCGTGGATAAGATGGGTGACGCCGAATTCCTGCATCACAGCCGTAACGGTCTGCCGGTTCACATCCATGATCTCATCACTCTTGTCCTGATTGGCCTTGTTACTGGCCTCGCGATATTGTTTGGCCAGGGCCAGCCTTTCCGCCGGAGATTTGGAGAGCAACTGATCCTGCCAGGCGGAGTTGCGTACCATGCGGCGAAAGTCCTGGTAGGCGGTGTCATCCGTACACAGGGTATCACCATGTAACAGCAGAGTGCGCTTGCCGTAGAGGTCAATCACTTCCGCATCGGAGAGTAACTGACAACCGGACATTTCAGTAAAACCGGCACGCATCAGAAAATCACGGTTGCCATGCATGACCTGGATCGGCACCGTTTCACTCAGCTGTTTCAACTGTGCTATCGCCGGTTGATAATCCGGCAGCACCATATCATCACCCAACCAGACTTCAAACAGATCACCCAGAATGTAGAGCCTGTCTGCCTGACGGGCCTCACCGCTGAGAAAGTCCAGCAGCAGCCGGGTGATCCCCGGCTTCTCCGGACTCAGATGCAGATCCGAGATGAAAAGGGTGGGCATGTGATCGGGCTGCGCTCAGCTTGCCTCGACGCTGATGATCACCACATCTTCAACCGGGACGTCCTGATGCATGCCGCGGCCGGCGGTGGCGACTTTCTTGATAGCGTCCACCACATCCATACCATCTGTCACTTCACCGAACACACAATAGCCGTAGCCATCGGGGGTGGGTGACTTGAAGTCCAGGAAGGTGTTGTCCGAGACGTTGATGAAAAATTGCGAGGTGGCGGAATGGGGATTGGGCGTACGGGCCATGGCGATGGTGCCGCGTTTATTGCTTAACCCGTTGTGCGCCTCGTTCTGGATCGGACTCTTGTTTTGTTTTTCTTTCAAACCGGGTTCCATACCGCCGCCCTGGATCATAAAGCCGTCGATGACCCGGTGGAAAATGGTGCCGTCATAAAAGCCGGCTTTGGCATAGTCCAGAAAGTTGGCGACGGTGTCCGGCGCCTTGTCGGCAAACAGTTGCAGTGTAATGGTACCCATAGAGGTATTGATCTTGACCATATTGTTCAACTCCAGTGGTGGTCAGCTAGTTTGCAGCGGGCTGTGCGGCTGCACGATAGACGCGGGTGATGATGACCGGGTCACGGGGTACATCCTGGGGAAAGGGACCGGCGGGAATCGTCGGGATAGCCCAGATAGCCTCAACGATGTCCATACCGGCCACGACTTTGCCGAATACCGCATAGCCCCAGCCGCGTGGTGTCTTGGCGCTGTGATCCAGGAAACTGTGACTCATAACATTAATGTAAAACTGCGAGGTGGCGGAATGTTCGTCCAGCGTGCGCGCCATGGCAATCGTGCCGCGTTCATTTTTCAGGCCGTTGTCGGCTTCATTGATAATCGGCGGACGGGTGTTTTTGTACTGATAGTTGGTGTCAAAGCCACCGCCCTGGATGACTTTCATTTCATTCATCTTCACCACACGGTGGAAGATGGTGTTGACGTAAAAGCCTTCGTCAACGTATTGCAGGAAATTGGCGACCGTTTTCGGTGCCTTGTCCGGGTTGAGTTCCAGAGTGATATTCCCTTTATTGGTCTCCATCACGACCTGCACGGTGTTGGCCGCTGTACAGGTGGTGGAGGCAAGCAAGAATAGGGTCAGACTGAGCAGAATTTTTCTCATGTTGAGCGTCCTGTCGGGTTAATATTTTGCTCGAATGATAGAGGGGTTTTGCGTCGACTGCAAAGTACATCCCCGGCACTGGCGCAAATTTTTGTGGAAACGGTCCATTTCGGCTAATCTACGCCCCACCAGTCA
The DNA here is from genome assembly GCA_029880855.1 of Gammaproteobacteria bacterium. Taxonomy (GTDB): domain Bacteria; phylum Pseudomonadota; class Gammaproteobacteria; order UBA6429; family Thiohalophilaceae; genus JAOUNS01. Next base: position 3,507 of record JAOUNS010000002.1, on the reverse strand, counting down.
GCCATTCATGAAAGGTAGCTTCGGCCGATGTTGTACGTCCACAATAATCTGAGTAAACAAAAAGAGTTGTTTGAGCCCATTGACCCGAAAAATGTCCGGATGTATGTCTGCGGCATGACGGTCTATGACCTGTGTCACATCGGTCACGCCCGGGTTCTGGTCGTGTTCGATATTATTTACCGCTACCTGTGCCGTCTGTACGGGCCTGAACACGTCACTTATGTGCGTAACATAACGGACATCGACGACAAGATTATTGCCCGCGCCAACGAAAACGGTGAGGGGTTGGGTGATTTTACCGAGCGGTTTATTCTTGCCATGCATGAGGATGCAGACCGTCTGGGGGTGCTGCGTCCCGATGAGGAACCGCGCGCCACCGTCCATATGGATCAAATAATCCAGATGATTGAAACCCTGGTGGAGAAGGGCTATGCCTATCAGGCCGGGAACGGCGACGTTTACTACGACGTCAGCGAGTTTGAAGATTATGGTCAGCTCTCCGGGAAACAGCCGGAAGACCTGCGGGCCGGGGCGCGCGTGGAAATTTCCGAGGCCAAACAGGACCCGCTGGATTTTGTGCTCTGGAAAATGGCCAAACCGGAAGAGCCGAGCTGGGATTCGCCCTGGGGTAAGGGCCGGCCGGGCTGGCACATCGAGTGCTCGGCCATGTCCACTCACTGCCTGGGTAACCACTTTGACATCCATGGCGGCGGTCTGGATCTGCAGTTCCCCCACCACGAAAACGAGATCGCCCAATCCTGTGCCGCCACCGACGATGCCTTCGTCAATTTTTGGCTGCATAACGGCTTTGTCCGTGTGGACGATGAAAAAATGTCCAAGTCACTGGGTAACTTTTTCACGATCCGTGAAGTGCTGGAACAATACCCGGCGGAAGCGATCCGCTATTTCATACTGACCAGCCATTACCGCAGCCCGTTAAATTATTCAGACAAGCATCTGGACAATGCCAAATCCGCCCTGACCAGCCTGTACACGGCCCTGCGCGGCATTAATACGGCACCGGTACCGTTGGAAAATGAGTATGCAGAACGCTTTGCCTCGGCCATGGAAGATGATTTCAACACGCCGGAAGCCCTGGCTGTGCTGTTCGAACTGGCCAAAGAAATCAACAAGGTGAAAGAGACAGATGCCATCCAGGCCGGCCAACTGGCGGGGCAGTTGCGGCATCTGGGCCTGTTGTTGGGGCTGTTGCAGGATGATCCGGAACAGTTCCTGCGCGCCCGTACCGGCGGCGAGTCCGGTCTGAGTGATGCCGAAGTGGATGATATCATCGCGCAACGGGAACAGGCCCGGACTGACAAAAACTGGGCGGAGGCGGACCGTCTGCGCGATTTACTAAAAGAGCAGGGGATCATTCTGGAGGATGGGACAGGCAAGACAGGCTGGCGACGGGCCTAAATGAATCGAAAGCGCCCGTGATTGAACCAGTCGGATAACCACCAGTCCCACAGACTGTGACATTGGCAAAACACCAGGGAGTTATCGATGACAACGACAAGACAAGTCCTGATACTGCTAATCGGACTGTTGCCGGCCGGCGGGTTCACGGTACAAGCTGCCGAGAACCCTGGGTCCATTAAAGTGGACAACCAACATGTCCATAACTGGAATAATTTCGCCAATAATCTCCTGGTCCTGCACCAACAGTTGGTCAAACAACATCCCCTCATTATCAAGACCAAAACCGGCGGCTATGCCGATCAGCCGGAATTCTATACCGAAGAGTCGTTTTACCATAAAGAGACAGGAAAACTGATCAGCCGTGTGCAGTGGGAAAAGGCTAATCCGGACAGAATGCACACCATTGAGGTGTATGTCTATGATGACAAGAACCGGGTTATCCGTGATTATAGTGCGGCCTATTTACCGACCTATCGCAATGCGCCGACCCAGACCTTGATCAATCTCCATGCCTATAATGGCGAGACCCATGCCTTTCGCAGTTTTGATGCAACCGGTGATCACATACTTGACCGCTGTACCGGAAACTACAAGGGGGAAGAGATCAATATCCTGCTGGATGAGGATGAGCTCTATGCGGAACTGGACGGCATGCGTCTGGAACCATACTACAAGCACTGTGTGAAAGGTCTGCCGGTCAGGGCAGAAAAATACCGGACGCCCCACTAATCTTTGGCAGGGCGGGAGATACCTAACTGTGGTACAGGTCGGCGGCGTCGACCGTGTTTTGCAGCAAGGTGGCCACTGTCATAGGACCGACACCACCGGGTACCGGAGTAATCCAGCCAGCCCGTTCTCTGGCGACCTCAAAGTCCACATCGCCCACCAATTTACCGTCGGCGCCGCGATTGATACCGATATCAATCACGATTGCGCCGGGCTTGATCCACTCACCTTTAACAATTCCGGGTTTACCTACCGCCACGACGACGATATCTGCACGCCCGACATGCTCGGCCAAATTCCGGGTAAAGCGGTGACAAGTGGTTACGGTTGCCCCGGCCAGCAGCAGTTCCAGTCCCATCGGGCGTCCCACATGATTCGAGGCACCCACCACCAGTGTATCTTGTCCCTTGACCGGCTGACCCGTGCTTTCCAGCAAGGTAATGACCCCGCGGGGCGTGCAGGGGCGCAGCAGGGGAATGCGCAGGGTAAGGCGTCCGATATTGTAGGGGTGGAAACCATCCACATCCTTATCGGGTTTAATGCGTTCAATGACTGTCTCGGTATCGATGTGAGCCGGGAGGGGGAGTTGCACCAGAATACCGTCCACCTTCTCGTCCGCATTCAGCTCATCGATCAGCGCCAGTAACTCCGCCTGGCTGATGGTGTCCGGCAAATCGTGGGAAAAAGAGAGCATCCCCGCCTCATCACAGGCCTTGCGCTTGTTTTTTACATAGACCTCGGAAGCCGGGTCATGGCCAACCAGAATTACCGCCAAACCGGGGACTCGCTGACCCTTGCCGATTCGCGCCTCGATGCGCTGTTTGACTTTCATCCGGGTTTGGGCGGCGACGGCCTTGCCGTCAATGATCTGGGCTGTCATGGCGATATGAAAATCCGGTAAAAAAACTGGGCCGCAATGATCGCATGAAGCGGTAACAAGGCCAAGCAGATTGTCAGGATATTTGACCTGAATCGGCGAGACGCGTATTATCCCGCTCCTTGTCGCCGGATGACGGCGGAAACGGGGTGTAGCGCAGTCTGGTAGCGCGCCTGCTTTGGGAGCAGGATGTCGGGAGTTCGAATCTCTCCACCCCGACCAGAATTAGTGTTAGGGCGGAGCAGAGATGAGAACTCCCGAAGGATAGATGGGTAGTTCGACGACGCACTGAAAGTGCGGCGAACGCCGGCGCAAAGCGACGGCGGCCCGAAGGGCGAGGGCGAAAGCCCGAGTCATCTCTCCACCCCGACCAGAATTAGTGTTAGGGCGGAGCAGAGATGAGAACTCCCGAAGGATAGATGGGTAGTTCGACGACGCACTGAAAGTGCGGCGAACGCCGGCGCAAAGCGACGGCGGCCCGA